>DAOMMM010000001.1:0-342802 GCA_035423825.1 Methylophilus sp.
CCAAACGTGCTGGTCAAGAACACGCGCCTGGCGTTGGGTGAGTTAGCACATCACTGGCGCGCGAAACAGGTACTTAAAATGGTGGCGGTCACAGGTAGTGCCGGTAAAACCACGGTCAAAGAAATGATCGCGGCTATTCTCAGGGCTGCAGATTGTGGTGATGTGTTGGCGACCGAAGGCAACCTGAACAATGACATCGGTATGCCGCTCACTTTGTTAAAGCTGAATGAGAACCACCGATTCGCTGTCATTGAGATGGGGATGAATCATGAAGGCGAGATTCGTTATCTGACGCATGTTGCCAGTCCCGATGTGGTATTGGTCAACAATGCGGGGACTGCGCATATTGGCGAGTTGGGTTCTCGCGAGGCGATTGCCCGGGCTAAAGGCGAAATCTACGAAGGTTTGGATAAAGATGGGATCGCCATCATCAACGCAGATGATGATTTTGCCGATTACTGGCGCAGTCTCAATGCAGGCCGAAAAGTCCTGACGTTTGGTTTAAACAATCCATCAGATATCAGTATCAAAAGCATTGCCCTGGAAGCCAATCAGGACGCGCCTTCCAGACAGGTAGTTTTGAGTACGCCGCAAGGTGAAATTAATGTGAATCTGCAGATGCCTGGCGAGCATAACGTGCGTAATGCGCTAGCGGCGGCTACCGCAGCCTTGGCGCTGGGCGCACCGCTAATTGCGATTCAGCAAGGCTTAGGCAGCTTTGGCGGTGTGCCCGGGCGCCTAGCAAGATTTGCCGGGCTGCATGGTGCGATGGTAGTCGACGATAGTTACAACGCCAATCCAGACTCGATGAAAGCCGCACTGGATGTGCTTTCCAGTCATTCCGGTCAAAAGATTTTCGTGATGGGCGCCATGGGTGAATTGGGCGCAGACGCGCCAAATATGCATGCAGAGATCGGTGTGTATGCCAGGGAAAAAGGGATTGATACTCTGTTGGGGCTCGGTGATGACACGCGGTATGCCGTCGACGCCTTTGGTACAGGCGCACAATATTTTGCATCGCTGGAAGCTTTGTTGGAAGCGGTTTCTGGCTTGATGAAAAGGAATGTGATGGTGTTGGTGAAAGGTTCGCGTTTCATGCAGATGGAGCGTGTGATCAAGGCGATTGTGGCAGAAGAATTGGGGAGTGCACATTAAATGTTACTAGAACTGGCTAGGTGGTTGGCGCACGATATCCGTGGATTCCATGTATTCAATTACATCACATTGCGAGCAGTGCTTGCCACACTCACGGCGCTCGCCATTTCCTTTATCGTAGGCCCGAGCATGATCAGAAAGCTCACAGAATATAAAGTGGGGCAAGCAGTGCGCGATGACGGCCCAAAAACCCATCTGGTAAAGGCTGGCACGCCAACGATGGGCGGTGCGCTAATTCTGGTGGCGATAGCCATTTCAACCTTGTTGTGGGCAGATTTGAGCAATCGCTTCATCTGGGTGGTGTTGGTAATTACGCTGGGGTTTGGCGCTATCGGTTGGGTGGATGATTATCGCAAGGTGGTCTATAAGAACCCCAAAGGACTGTCGGCAAAGGCTAAATATTTCTGGCAAAGCCTGATTGGTCTGAGCGCTGCCATTTTCTTGTACAAAACGGCGCAAACCCCAATCGAGACAACCTTGATTGTTCCATTCTTCAAACATGCCGTATTACCGTTAGGCATGGTGGGTTTTGTGGTACTGACCTATCTGGTGATTGTGGGTAGCAGCAATGCAGTGAACCTGACAGATGGCTTGGACGGCTTGGCAATATTGCCAACCGTGATGGTGGGTAGCGCACTTGGGTTGTTTGCCTATGTGGCCGGCCACCTGTACTTTTCAAAATATCTGGGTATCCCTTATGTGGCCGGCAGTGGCGAACTGATGGTGTTCTGTGCCGCGATGGCGGGTGCTGGCCTTGGGTTCCTATGGTTCAACGCCTACCCTGCAGAGGTGTTCATGGGGGATGTAGGTGCCTTGGCTTTAGGCGGCGCGCTGGGTGCCGTGGCTGTCATCGTTCGACAGGAGATCGTATTGTTCATCATGGGGGGTGTGTTCGTAGTGGAAACGCTGTCCGTGGCGATTCAGGTGCTTTATTTCAAATACACCAAAGCCAAGACAGGCATAGGGCAGCGTATCTTCCTGATGGCGCCGCTACACCATCACTACGAGCAAAAAGGCTGGAAAGAGACACAAGTGGTGGTGCGGTTCTGGATCATCACGATGATGCTGGTGCTGGTGGGTTTGTCCACCTTGAAACTGAGATAGCAGATATTAAAAATGGCGATTGCATTAAAAGATAAACAGGTGTTGGTGCTAGGGCTGGGTGAAACCGGCTTCTCGGCATTACGCTGGCTTTCAAGGCAAGGCGCGTTTCTGTCTGTTGCGGATTCTCGTGATGTGCCACCAAATCTGGATACTTTGAAGGCGGAAATGCCAGACGTGGTAATTAACACAGGTGCGTTTGATGCGAGCACCTTCGCCAATCAGGATTTAATCGTCATCAGTCCTGGGGTTGATGCTCGAGAGGCTAATATTCAAGCGGCGATTCAGGCCGGTATCCCAGTGCTTGGTGACGTGGAACTATTCGCGCAATATCGCGACCCGAAAGTCAAGGTGATTGCAATTACCGGCGCTAATGGCAAGACTACTGTCACCACCTTGGTTGGCGAGATGTGCAAAGCTGCAGGCCTGCAGACTATCGTGGCGGGCAATATCGGGTTGCCGGTACTGGATGCATTGGCAATGCCCACACCAGACGTTTATGTGTTGGAGCTTTCCAGTTTTCAGCTTGAAACGACCAATAGCCTGGTGGTCGACGCCGCAGCTATGCTGAATCTGAGCGAGGATCATCTCGACCGGCATGGCGATATGGCGACTTATGCAGCCGCAAAAGCACACATTTTCTATCATGCCAAGCATCAGGTGCTTAATCGTGATGATGCATGGAGCCTAATCATGGCGCGTCCTAAAGTGCCTTGTAGCACCTTTGGTCAGAGTAGTGAGGAATTTGGGCTGGTGCAGGAGGGAACAGAAATCTGGCTGGCTGCAGACGGGCAAAAGCTGATGAATGTGGCTGACTTGAAAATCAAGGGTACGCACAATGCGATGAATGCGCTGGCTTCGTTGGCGTTATGCCGTGCGATTGGATTGGAGTTCGCACCTCTGCTGGCTGCATTGTATAACTTCAAAGGCTTGCCGCATCGCGTGGAATGGGTGGCTCGCATTGGAGAAGTGGATTATTACGATGATTCCAAGGGCACCAATGTGGGTGCAACCTGTGCAGCCATTGCCGGATTGCCGCAAAAAGTGGTTCTGCTGGCGGGTGGAGATGGCAAAGGTCAGGATTTTTCGCCCTTGTCATCACCTGTCAAGGATAATGCCCGTGCTGTCGTGCTGTATGGGCGTGATGCCGACTTGATAGAGGCGGCATTATTGAAGACGGATGTGCCGCTCTATCGCGCAAGCGACATGTCCGAAGCGGTGGCCATTGCCCGACGTGTAGCCCAGCCGAACGATGCAGTGTTGCTTTCCCCGGCCTGTGCGAGTTTCGATATGTTCAAGAACTATAAGCATCGTGCGCATGTGTTTGTAGAAGCCGTCAAAGCGCAGGGGGTTGTCTGATGCTAGCGCCAGTGATGACCAGCCGTGAAAACATGAATGCGCCAAGCTATGATCAATCGCTGCTGTGGGTAACGTTGATTCTGCTCGGCATCGGACTGGTAATGGTGTATTCAGCAAGTATTGCGATTGCCGAGGCAGACAAAGCCACTGGGCATCAGTCCACTTATTTTCTGATTCGACAATCCATTTATATCACGATGGGATTGATGGCTGCGCTCGTGGCATTCCAAGTCCCCGTGGTCTGGTGGCAAAAAATGGCTCCATACCTCTTTCTGTCTGGTTTGGTGTTGCTGGTTCTGGTGCTAATACCTGGTGTAGGGCGTAATGTCAACGGTAGCCAGCGCTGGCTGTCTTTGTTTGTCATCAACCTGCAGCCCTCCGAGTTCGTAAAATTATTTGCAGCTATGTATGTAGCTGATTATGCCGTACGCAAATCGGCGCAGATGGATAGCATCATCAAAGGCTTCTTACCGATGGTCGCGGTGATGGTGCTGGTAGGATTCTTGTTGCTGCGAGAGCCGGATTTCGGCGCATTTGCTGTGATTGCTTCTATTTCCATCTCCATTCTCTGGCTTGGCGGCATCAACGTCAGGATATTTATGGGCCTGTTGTTATTGCTGCCTATTGCTGTGGTCGGATTGATCATGAGTTCGCCGTACCGCATGCAGCGTGTGATTGGGTTTATGGACCCTTGGGCAGATCCTTATGGCAAAGGCTATCAGCTTTCACATGCGCTGATTGCTTTCGGCCGCGGCGAATGGTTTGGTGTCGGCTTGGGCGCAAGTGTGGAGAAACTACTTTATCTACCAGAAGCGCACACAGACTTTTTGCTGGCTGTGATTGCCGAAGAGCTTGGTTTTGTCGGCGTGCTGACAGTACTTGGCTTGTTTGTGTGGATCGTAATCCGCGCTTTCGGTATTGGCAAGGAAGCGGTAGCCAACGAACGCTATTTCGCTGCCTTGCTGGCACAAGGTATAGGTGTCTGGGTCGGTGTGCAGGCCATCATCAATATTGGTGTAAACATGGGTGTGTTGCCTACCAAAGGCTTGACCTTGCCACTGCTCTCATTCGGCGGCAGCGGAATCCTGGCTAATTGTATTGCGATGGCAGTATTGTTGCGCATCGATTTTGAGAACCGGCGTTTGCAGAAAGGGCTGCCAGCATGATGCTATCCAGTCCTGTGACCCAGTATGGCAAGTATACCTTGATGGTGATGGCAGGCGGCACGGGTGGTCATGTCTATCCTGCAGTTGCAGTGGCTGATGCGTTGAAAGCCAAGGGCTGGAATATTGTCTGGCTGGCAACAGAAGGTGGGATGGAAAATCGCCTGATAGAAGGTAAAGGGTATCAGAAAGCCATGATAGCTATGCGCGGCGTGCGCGGAAAAGGGTTGCTCGGCTGGTTGTCGTTACCTGCCAAGCTGGCAACCGCATTCTGGCAAAGTTACAGGGCGATTCGTACCCACAAACCTGATGTGTTGCTGGGAATGGGTGGTTTTGCAGCTTTCCCAGGAGGTTTTATGGGCAAGTTGGTAGGCAAGCCCTTGGTGATACATGAACAGAATTCTATTGCGGGCTTGACGAACAAGGTGCTGAGCGTGCTCGCGGACCGCGTTTTGGTGGCTTTCCCGAATGTGCTAGAGCCTAAAGGCAGGTTGGTAGGCAATCCAGTGCGTGGAGTGTTTCACAACTTGGCTTCACCACAAGATCGTTACAGCAAACACGAAGGTGCCTTGAAGTTGCTGATAGTGGGAGGCAGTTTGGGTGCCGCCGCATTGAACGATGTGCTGCCGAAGGCGTTGGCACTATTGCCGAAAGAGTCTCGTCCACAAGTGATCCATCAGGCAGGTGAGAAACATATCGAGACATTGTTGGATAACTATCGCGCTGCGGGCGTCGAGGCTGAAACCAAGGCTTTTATCCATGATATGGCCGAAGTCTATCAGTGGGCAGATCTGGTGATATGCCGGGCTGGCGCACTTACAGTGGCAGAACTTGCTTGCGTGGGTGTGGCAAGCGTATTGGTGCCTTTCCCCCATGCGGTGGACGATCATCAGACAACAAATGCCAAATTTTTGGCAAACGCTGGTGCAGCGATGCTAGTTCAGCAAACGGAATTCACAGTGGCAAAAGCAGCGGAGATACTGCGCGAACTGAATCGGGAGAGCTGTTTGGCTATGGCAAAGAAAGCCCGTGCCTTGGCCAAGCCGGAAGCGACAGAGATTGTGGCTAATATTTGCATTGAGGCCGCATTACTAGGTGCATAGCATATGAAACATAAAGTCAAACATATACATTTCGTCGGGATAGGTGGCGCTGGTATGAGCGGCATCGCTGAGGTGCTATTGAATCTAGGCTTCGCAGTCAGTGGCTCAGATTTGGCTAGTAGCGGGGTAACCAAACGTCTCCAAGAGTTTGGAGCGACTGTGTATCAAGGTCATGCGGCCGAAAATCTCACGGATGCTGATGTGGTCGTGATCTCTAGTGCGGTCAATGAACAGAATCCGGAAGTGGCTGTGGCACGTGTCAAGAAAATACCGGTGGTGCCACGTGCATTGATGCTGGCTGAGTTGATGCGCTTCCGTCAGGGCATTGCGGTAGCAGGGACACATGGCAAAACGACGACAACTAGTCTGATTGCCAGCATATTGGCTGAAGCCGGCATGGACCCGACCTTTGTGATTGGCGGTAAGCTGGAAGCGGCGAGTGCCAATGCCAGGCTTGGTAGTGGCGAATTCATTGTGGCAGAAGCGGATGAGTCGGATGCCTCTTTCCTGCATCTGAGCCCAATTATTGCGGTGGTAACCAATATCGATCAGGACCATATGGACACATATGACCATGATTTCGAAAAGCTAAAAGCTGCATTCGTCGAATTTCTGCAATGTTTGCCTTTTTATGGCATGGCAGTTTTGTGTATAGATGACCCGAATGTGCGTGCGATTCTGCCACGTATTACCAAACCTATTATGACCTATGGTGTGAGCGAGGATGCAGCTGTGCGTGCCAGTAATATCCGCGCGGATGCTGGGAGGATGCATTTCACTGCGACCCGCGTCAACGGTACGACGACCAGCTTTGATGTGACTCTCAATCTGCCAGGGCATCACTATGTGTTGAATGCGCTGGCTGCGATTGCAGTCGCCAGTGAGTTGAATGTGCCGGATGCTGCAATTGCGAAGGCCCTGAAAGAGTTCAGGGGGGTGGGCCGTCGTTTTGAACGCTATGGTGAGGTACCAGCTAAGCAGGGTGGGCATTTTACATTGATTGATGACTATGGCCATCATCCGGTGGAGATGAAGGCGGTGATTGCTGCGGCACGAGATGCATTCCCCGGTCGCCGTCTTGTACTTGCCTTCCAGCCGCATCGCTATACCCGTACACGCGATTGTTTCGAGGATTTCGTGCAAGTTCTCTCTACGTCGGATGTGG
Source organism: Methylophilus sp. (assembly GCA_035423825.1). Lineage (GTDB taxonomy): Bacteria > Pseudomonadota > Gammaproteobacteria > Burkholderiales > Methylophilaceae > Methylophilus. Next base: position 7,047 of record DAOMMM010000001.1, read on the forward strand.
TTTTGCTGACGGAAGTGTACTCCGCAGGTGAGACGCCAATCGTGGCAGCGGACACTCGGAGCCTGATACGTGCTATCCGTGTATTAGGCAAGGTAGAGCCGGTTTTTGCGGGTACCACCGATGCGCTGCCTGAGGCGATTCTAAATATTGCCAAGGCAGAAGATGTGGTGATTGTGATGGGCGCCGGCAGCATTGGCCAAGTGGCGGCACGAACAAGAGATATGGCGAATCAAGAGGATTGACGAAGTAATGACAAACGCTACGGCAAAATCGCAACTGCTGAAAAACGAGCCGATGGCCCGCTATACCAGCTGGCGTGTCGGCGGCAAGGCGGACCAGGTATTCATCGCAGAGAATCTGTCTGAACTTCAGGTGTTTCTGCGCATGCTAGACCCTGATGAGCCACTCTATTTCATTGGGTTGGGCAGCAATTTACTAGTGCGTGATGGTGGTATTCGCGGCACGGTGGTGGTGATGCATCAGGCGCTAAGTGATCTTCGCTTGGATGGCAAATACATCTATGCCGAAGCTGGCGTGACCAGCGCAAAACTCGCGCGATTCAGCGCTTCGCATGGCTTTCAGGGCGCCGAGTTCATGGCCGGTATCCCGGGAACGGTAGGTGGTGCTTTGTCCATGAATGCAGGCTGCTATGGCGGAACGACATGGAACATCGTACATCAGGTGCTGATGATTAACCGTGCTGGCGACACACACGTCCGTAATGCCTCGGAATTCATCCCAAGTTATCGCCATGTGGAAATGCCTGCTTCGGATGAATGGTTTTTGGGTGCTTGGTTCGCATTGGAGCGGGGTATCGCTGAGGAGTCGTTGCGCAAGATCAAGGATCTGCTTGCAACTCGATTGGCCAGTCAGCCGCTTAACATGCCGAGTGCGGGTAGTACATTCCGCAATCCGCAGGGCGATTTTGCCGCAAGGTTGATCGAAGCCAGCGGCCTGAAGGGCTACCAGGTTGGCGGGGCACAGGTTTCGACCAAGCACGCCAATTTCATTGTCAATCTTGGTGATGCCACCGCCTTGGATATCGAACTTCTGATACGTCATATCAAGGAAGTGGTGCAGGAAAAGCAGGGCATCGCCTTGCAGCAGGAAGTGAAAATAGTAGGTGAATATGCAGAGTAATCAGGAAAAATTCGGCAAGGTCGGCGTGCTATTCGGTGGCGCATCGGGTGAGCGCGAGGTTTCTATCAAAAGCGGCTCAGCGGTGCTGGCTGCTTTGTTGCGGCAGGGCGTAGATGCGCAGGCATTCGACCCTGCCAATCAGGATTTGAGTGAGTTGAAGTCATTCGATAGGGTGGTCATCAGCTTGCACGGCCGGGGCGGTGAGGATGGCACGATACAGGGTGCTCTGGAGCTGATGGGAATCCCGTACACCGGCAGTGGCGTTATGGCGAGCAGCGTTGGTATGGATAAATGGCGCACTAAGCTGCTGTGGCGCGCAACGAACGTTGCGACACCAGATTTCAGGCTGGTAAATAAGGAAAGTGATTTTGTTGAGATAGAAAAAGAGTTGGGTTTGCCGTTGTTCGTGAAACCGGCTAATGAAGGTTCAAGCATCGGCATCAGTAAAGTCAAGGAAAAAGGTGGCCTGGAAGCAGCATATCTATTGGCTTCCATGGCAGACCCGCTGGTTATCGCAGAGCGCTTCGTGGGTGGTGGTGAATACACCGTGGGCATTTTGGGCAACCGTGCGCTGCCTATCGTGCGCATCGTGCCTAAGAACGAGTTCTACGATTACGAAGCAAAATATCTGCGTGATGATACTGAATATTTATGCCCATGTGGGCTGAGTGCTGAGAAGGAAGCGCAAATTCAGGCTGAAGCACTACGGGCGTTTCGTGTAATAGGTGGTCGCGGCTGGGGGCGTGTGGATTTTCTGATGGACGAAGATGGACGGCATTATTTTCTGGAGGTAAATACTTCACCCGGAATGACGGACCACAGCTTGGTGCCGATGGCAGCAAAGGCGGCAGGATTGAGTTTTGATGCCTTGGTGTTGGAAATATTAAATATGACGTTGGAGCAAAAATAAGTGTGGAATAGGCCCGCATTGTTGAATTGGACTGCCAACCTGCTCTACGCCCTAAGCGTGGTGCTGATGATGTACGCAGCGATATTCGTGGTCGTGCATCTGCCTATTTTCCCGTTGCGCCAAGTCAATGTGGAAGGCAAGCTCAACCATGTTACTCGCGAGCAAATCCGCTTGATTGTGGACAGGCATCTGAAGGGTAATTTTTTCACTTTGGACCTAATCAAGGCGCGCGATGCGTTCCAGAAGTTGCCATGGGCGCGTAGCGTAAGTGTACGTCGTCGCTGGCCAGATAAGCTGGATGTGATGATTGAGGAACATCAGGCATTGGCACGCTGGGGCAATATCGCTTTGGTGAATACGCAAGGCGAACTTTTCCATGCCGCCTCGGATGCAGAGTTGCCCTTGTTTTACGGGCCTGGCAACGGTGTACTGGAAGTGACTCAGCATTATGGGAAATTCAACCAGATATTGGGACAAGCCCAGCTGCATGTGGCCCAAATCACATTGTCGCCTCGCAGATCCTGGGAGTTGACGACAGATGACGGCATGCTAATTGCGCTGGGGCGTGAGGATATGGAAGCGCGTTTGAACAAATTTGCAGCGGCTTACCAAAGTACATTAAGCCAGCTGAACGTAAAGATTACTTATGCAGATTTGCGCTACCCGAATGGCTTCGCAGTGCGCAAACCTGCACAGACGTTGCAAAAACCAGTACCAAGCTCACCAGCAGAGATGGTGAAGAAGGCATGAAACAGGGAGTAAAACATGAGTAAAGTGCGTGAAGATAAGAACCTGATCGTCGGGTTGGATATCGGCACATCCAAAATCGTTACTATCGTGGCGGAACTGCTACCAGATGGGTCACTGAAGGTGATTGGTCTGGGACAACATATCTCCAGAGGTCTGAAAAAAGGTGTGGTAGTGAATATCGATTCCACCATGCAGGCGATTCAGCGCTCTCTGGAAGAGGCTGAGCTGATGGCGGACTGCAAAATCAACACGGTGTACACCGGTATCGCAGGTAGCCATATCAGAAGCTTGAATTCACATGGCATGGTCAAGATCAAGGATGCGGAAGTTTCCCAGATGGATGTGGACCGCGTCGTGGAAACCGCACGCGCGGTGGCTTTGCCTGCTGACCAGCAGATCCTGCATATCCTGACACAAGAATTCATCATTGACGGGCAGGAAGATGTACGTGAGCCGTTGGGAATGAGTGGGATGAAACTTGAGGTAAAGGTACATATTGTCACTGGCGCGGTTGCGGCAGCGCAAAACATCGTCAAATGTATCAAGCGCTGTGGCTTGGAAGTGAGCGATCTGATTCTGCAGCCACTGGCTTCTAGCGTCGCGGTGCTGACCGAGGATGAGAAAGAACTGGGTGTATGTCTGGTGGATATCGGCGGCGGCACCACTGACATCGCTGTATTCAAAAATGGTTCTATTCGTCATACAGCGGTGATTCCGATCGCAGGAGATCAGATTACCAACGACATTGCAGTGGCTTTTCGCACGCCGACACAATCTGCTGAAGATATCAAGGTCAAGCATGCCTGCGCGTTACGCCAGCTGGCAGATCCGCGCGAGATTGTTGAAGTGCCGGGTGTGGATGGCCGTGAACCACGCCAATTATCCGTGCAGACATTAGCTGAGGTGGTGGAGCCGCGAGTGGTAGAGCTTTATGAAATGGTGCTGCAAGAATTGCGTCGCAGCGGTATGGAAGAAATGATTGCCTCCGGCATCGTGATTACCGGTGGCAGTGCCATGATGCGCGGCATGATCGAGTTGGGTGAGGAGATTTTCCATATGCCAGTGCGTCTGGGGATGCCGCGTTATGTGGCCGGACTTTCCGAGGTGGTGAGCAATCCCCGTTACGCAACGGCGGTTGGTCTAGTACTGATGGGTAAACAGCAGTTGGAACGCCATATCACGGGGCAGATGGAGATGAATTCATTCGCTAGGATACTGGAGCGCATGAAAGCTTGGTTCCAGGGGAATTTTTAGAGGTTTAGTGGTTGTTTTGGTTGTAAATAGGGCAGAGCTCGCAAGGGCTCAAATTTAGGGCAAAAGAAGGAGTAAGTTATGTTTGAAATTATGGCAAAAGATTCACAAGAAGCAGTGATTAAGGTGATTGGTGTGGGCGGCTGCGGCGGCAACGCCGTCGAACACATGATCGAAAAGAGTGTGAATGGTGTGGATTTTATATGTGCCAATACCGATGTGCAGGCATTGAAAAAAAGCAATGCTGCGACCACATTGCAGATTGGTGCAGATATTACCAAGGGTTTAGGGGCGGGAGCCAAACCTGAGATTGGTCGCGAAGCTGCTCTGGAAGATCGTGACCGTATCGCGGAAACCATAGATGGTGCCGATATGCTGTTTATCACCGCAGGTATGGGTGGTGGTACAGGCACAGGTGCGGCGCCAATTATTGCCGAAGTTGCCAAGGAAATGGGCATCTTGACCGTAGCGGTAGTCACCAAACCGTTCGCCTTTGAAGGTAAACGTACCAAAGTTGCAACCGAAGGCTTGGAAGAGTTGTCACAGCATGTGGATTCGTTAATTGTGATCCCTAATGAGAAACTGATGGAAGTATTGGGTGAAGATGTACCTTTCCTGGAGGCATTCCGTGCGGCGAACGATGTGTTGCATAACGCAGTTTCCGGAATTGCGGAAATCATCAACTGCCCGGGCTTGGTGAACGTCGACTTTGCAGACGTCCGTACCGTGATGAGCGAAATGGGCATGGCAATGATGGGCTCGGCTGAAGCTAGCGGCGTCAATCGTGCCGCGATTGCTGCTGAACAGGCAGTTGCAAGCCCATTGCTGGAGGATGTGAACTTGGCCAATGCCCGTGGTGTGCTGGTTAACATTACTGCTAGCAGCTCGTTCAAAATGAAAGAATATTATGACGTGATGAACACCATCAAAGAGTTCACTGCAGATGATGCGACCGTGATTGTTGGTAATGTGATGGATGAATCCATGGGAGACAAGCTACGTGTAACGATGGTGGCGACAGGCTTGAATGGTGCTGTACGCCGTCAGCAGAAGCCTGAGCTGCGTATGATGACGACGGTGCGTGATGGCACTACCAACCAGCCATTGTTCGTAGGCGAAGAGCAACAAGACGAAGCGCCGGCAGTATTCAGCCAGAACAGTCGCCGTGCCCAGGTGGAGGCAATGAAAATGTCCGGCGTCGATGAATATGACATCCCGGCATTCTTGCGCAAGCAGGCTGATTAATCCGCGCCTCGTCAGCCAGCTATAACGGTGTTAATATGAGCCGATGAAAGGCAATATTGCAATATTGAAAGACGATTAAGTGCTAAAACAAAGAACCCTTAATAAAGTGGTGAGCGCCACCGGGGTTGGTCTGCATAATGGCGAGAAAGTCACATTGACCCTCCGTCCAGCAGGCATTGACACTGGCATTGTATTCAAGCGTACCGATTTGCCCGGTGCGCCGACAATACAAGCAACTCCTGACGCAGTTCGCGATACGCGCATGTGCTCTGCCCTAGAGCAAAATAGTGCACGCGTCGCTACTGTGGAGCACTTGATGTCTGCGTTGGCTGGTTTGGGCGTTGATAATATCATCATTGAACTGACGGCCTCGGAAGTTCCCATCATGGATGGGAGCTCTGGGCCGTTCATCTTCCTGCTGCAATCGGCAGGGATTGTTGAACAGAACGCGCCAAAAAAATTCATTCGTATCAAAAAGGTCGTGGAAGTGCATGACGGTGACAAATGGGTCAGATTCGAGCCTTACCATGGCTTTAGAATGGATTTCACGATTGACTTTGCGCATCCGGTATTCGAACAATCGGGCAAGAACGTCAAAATCGACTTCAAGGACAACAGTTACATCAAGGAAATCAGCCGTGCACGTACTTTTGGCTTCATGCATGAGGTCGAGTATCTGCGCGCTAATGGCTTAGCCCGGGGTGGCAGTCTGGATAACGCGGTCGTGCTGGACGAATACCGCATCCTGAATCAGGATGGATTGCGGTATGACGACGAGTTCGTGAAGCATAAGGTCCTAGATGCGATTGGTGACCTGTACATGCTTGGCCATCCGATTCTGGGTACTTTTACGGCCTACAAATCCGGGCATGGGCTGAACAACCAACTTATACGTGCTCTCTTGGCGGATGCAGGCGCCTGGGAGTACGTGACCTTTGACAAGTTGGAAGAAGCGCCAGAAGGCTTTCAAGCACAGACTGCTTATTTCACACCGAATCTGATGCCGCATTTCAGCTGAGGACGCACATTGCCAGTCGTTCGCCTTATCCTAGTGTTGACATTACTAGCGGCAGTTGTGTTAGGTGCGGCTTATCTGCTTACCCGAGATAAGCGATATATCAGGCTGCTACAGCAGCTAATTAAAATTATCCTAGGTTTCTTTGTTGTACTTGTCTTGCTATATCTGATTACGCGGGTTTTGCATCTATAGGGCGACAGATGAAGTGCCGCAGTGAATTTTTTCGATGTTTCTTGTCACTATTCCTGACTGGATTGTTGTGGACAGGAGATGCGCTTGCGGCTTCAGGAGACAGTGACTTTCTGCGTGCGCGTTCGGATTACGAAAAACGGAATGTACTTGCGCTGGCTGAAGATGTGGCCCAGTTGCAGAGCCAGAATTACCCTTTAGCTGCCTATGCAGATTACTGGCTGATGTTATTGTCCATGCCTGATGCAAGTAACGAACAAGTGCAGGAGTTCCTGGGGCGGTATTACGAATATCCTTTTGCAGATCGTGTGCGGGCCGAGTATCTGAAGAAGCTTGCCAAAGCCCAGCAATGGAGCGATTTTCTGGCAGAATGGCCAAGTTACCAGGGAGATGACAATGCGGTCGCTTGTTATGCTGCCGAAGCGCGTCTGGTACAAGGGATAGATGATGTATTAGATCAGGCTAGACAACTCTGGATGCAACCGAAAGAGCAGGCTGGTACTTGCACCAGTTTGTATGACCGCATGCAGACCAAGGGGCTTATGGCCGAGGATGATATTATTGGCAGGCTCAGGCTGTCACTGGCTGCGGAGCGGATAGCTTTGGCAAAAAGCATCATGCAGCGCAGTAAACATTTCGATCCTGTGCATCTGAAATTGATAGAAAAAGCCTATGCCGGGCCGAGTGCAGTATTGAGCAAGCGCACTGTGTCAATGTCGAGCCGTATCGGCCGTGAACTGAATCTGTTTGCACTGCAGCGGCTGGCTAAAACCAATTCCCTACAGGCTTTGCTGGCGTTTCGTAAGATCGAATCAGCATTCGGCAAAGAGGACAAAGCCTATTTTTACGGCCGTTTGGCTCACATCGCTGCGCAGCGTCATGAGCCGCAAGCTTTGGAGTGGTTCAAACAGGCCGGTAACGCGCGATTGGATAAGGATCAGCTTGCCTGGTACACAAGAGCAGCGCTTAGAGCGGCAGATTGGGAACAAGTACTTGCTGCGACTGGCAAAATGGAGCCGCCACAAAGTGAAGAAGGTGCTTGGCGTTACTGGAAAGCGCGTGCGCTGAGAGCGCAGAAACGCACATCGGAAGCGAATGTCTTGTTTGCAAAGCTATCGACAGAGCGGCATTACTACGGGTGGCTTGCGCAGGAGGAATTGGAGACCATCATGTCTTCTCCGCTGCAAACACATAACCCGACACAAGATGAGGTGAATGAAATTGTGGATTTGCCAGCGATGGAACGTGTAGAAGCTTTGCAGCGTCTGGGAATGCGCTGGGAGGCCAAGATGGAGTGGGCGTTCGCCATCAAGGATTTCGGCGATCAGCAGCTGCTGGCAGCGGCAGAGTATGCGCAACAGATGAAGTGGTACGATCTAGCCATCAATACGGCAGACAAAACAACCAGCCTGCACAATTTCGCTTTACGTTATCCTGCACCATATCGGGATTTGATCAAGCCTACTGCAAGTGAATACGACCTAGATGAAGCTTGGGTATACGGTATCACACGACAGGAAAGCCGATTTATGCACTTTGCTAAATCCGGGGTAGGGGCGGCGGGTTTAATGCAGGTGATGCCAGCTACCGCCAAATGGGCTGCTAAACGTATTGGCCTGGATGGTTACCATAACGGCATGATCCATGAGTTGGATACCAACATTACACTGGGGACTTTCTACATGGGCTATACTAAAGACCTGATGAAGGGGCAGGAAACCATGGCCACAGCAGCGTATAATGCAGGCCCGAGTCGAGCCAAGAAATGGGCGGCTGATGCGCCGCTGGAAGGCGCTATCTATGCAGAGACTATCCCGTTCGCCGAAACACGGTTATATGTACAAAAGGTCATGGCTAACGCGCATTTGTATGCCCAGCAGTTGGGGCTGAAAGTTATTTCACTCAAACAGCGCTTGGGTGTGGTGCCTGGCAAGGCCAATATCGTGGATGCTGATACGCGTGATATCGTGCAGCAGCAGAATGAGGCGCAGCCCGAAGCGGTAGAATGATGATTCACAGAAAAGAGAAAGATATAGCATGGCAGTAAAAACAGTAGCGGTACTAGGTGGTTCCGGATTTGTGGGCAGTAGCTTGGTGACTAAACTTGATGCTGCGGGTTATCGGGTCAAAGTCATTACGCGTCGCCGTGAGGGCGCTAAGCACCTAATCTTATTACCGAATGTGCAGGTGGTGCAGTGTGATGTGCAAGACACGCATGCACTTAAGCTGGCGTTGACTGGGTCAGATGCTGTTATCAATCTGGTGGGCATCCTGCATCAGCAGGGCAAGCAGACTTTCGAGACGATTCATCACCAATTGCCACGCAAACTAGCACATTTATGCGAGGAACTTGGCATCAGTCGCCTGCTGCATATGAGCGCACTGCAGGCTGGCAAGCATGCTCCCAGCCAGTATCTGCGCAGCAAGGCTGCAGGCGAAGAGGCAATTAACGAATACAGCAAAAAGCTGGATATTACCATTTTTAGACCGTCCGTCATTTTCGGTCGCGGAGACGGCTTCCTGAACCTGTTTGCCAGTTTGGTCAAATATCTGCCGGTCGTGGCACTGATTCGTCCAGCAGCCAAATTTCAGCCTATCTGGGTGGAAGACGTTGCCCAGGCTTTTGTCAATGCGCTGGAAAATACAGCGACATATGGCAAGACTTATGAATTGGGCGGTCCACAGGTATATACCCTCCGCGAACTGCTGCAAAAAGTAATGGATATACTTGGAAAGCAGCGCTTCGTCATCGGCCTGAATGATACCCTTTCTTATGCGCAAGCATTCATGATGGAATTGCTGCCAATCAAGCTGATGTCACGTGACAATATTCTTTCCACCACGGTCGATAATGTGCTTTCAGCGCCTATGGCTGCAGAATTGAATCTGCACCCAACGCTTTTAGATGCAGTCATTCCGGAATACATTGCCCTGAAAACCCCGCGCACTGCATATGATCGGTTCCGCAGTGCTGCTGGTCGTGCCATCAATGCCCGCAGATAAATCACATCTTTCCGCACAAACCTTTTGTGTGGGTGGCGCCGTGCGCGATGAGTTGCTAGGGTTGCCTGTGAAAGATCGTGATTTTGTCGTGGTAGGATCCACGCCGGAACAGATGCTGAAAGCCGGGTTCAAGCCAGTGGGCAAGGACTTTCCTGTATTCTTGCATCCGGATACCCATGAAGAATATGCCTTGGCGCGTACCGAGCGTAAAACTGCCAAAGGTTACAAGGGTTTTGTCGTGCATGCCGCGTCTGATGTGACGCTGGAGCAGGATCTGAGCCGGCGCGACTTCACCATGAATGCCATCGCCAAAGCCCAAGATGGCAGCCTGATAGACCCTTATGGCGGGCAAGCGGACATCCGTGCCAAAATGCTGCGCCATGTTAGCGAGGCATTTGTCGAAGACCCTGTGCGCATCCTGCGGGCTGCCCGCTTTTTGGCCAGATTTAACGATTTCAAGCTCGCGCCAGAGACGCTAGACCTGATGCGGCAGATGGTGGCAGATGGTGAGGTGGACGCGTTGGTGCCGGAACGTGTGTGGCAAGAACTCTCCCGCGGTCTGATGGAGGCAAAGCCTTCACGGATGTTCGAGACTTTACGTGCATGCGGCGCACTGCAGAGAATCTTTCCTGAACTGAACGCGCTGTGGGGCGTGCCGCAGCCGCCGCAACATCACCCCGAGATTGATACAGGTGTACATGTCATGATGGTGATCGACTACGCTGCAAGCCAGAATTTCAGCCTGCCGGTGCGTTTTGCCGCACTGACACACGATTTAGGTAAAGGTGCTACGCCAAAAGACATACTACCCAGGCATATCGGCCATGAGGCGCGAAGTGTGGACTTACTTAAAGTTGTCTGCAAACGCCTGCGTGTTCCCAACGAATGCCGGGAGCTGGCACATATCGTCGCAAAGTTTCATGGCAAACTGCATCAGGTTGGCAAGATGCGTGCGGACACCTTGCTGGAATTTTTGATAGATCTGGATGCGATCCGCCAGCCAGAGCGCTTCGAGGATTTCCTTAAGGCTTGTGAGGCCGACAGCCGTGGCCGAACAGGCCTGGAGAATTGCCCACAGCCAGATGCCGAGTTGACACGTGCGGCATTAAAAGCTGTGCTGACTGTGGAGGCTGGTGCCGTGGCTTGCCAATTTACTGAACCTGAGAAGATCAAGCAGGCGGTGTTTGGCGCGCGATTGAATGCGATCAAACACCAAGTATTTTCATTGAAAATTTAATCTGCCTGGAAGCCGCATCTATACAGGCTTACAGAGCGGTTTTTTTGATAATGAACGCGCGTAAAGGATTGCGCCCTAGTTATTAATCAATGACCAAACACTGCCAATTGGGTCTGAACCAACTCAGTAGGTTTACGCTTGAATCCGCTGCGCACGAATTGCTGCCAGCGGCCGAGTACGTAACATGTCATCAAGTTGGCATCAGATTCAGGCAATATCTTTTTGCCATTCTGCGCGACGGCGATTTTCAGGCACTGTTTCAGGCTGGTCTCGATGCGGTCAGTCAGTTGATTGATGCGGGTTTGCAAGGCTGGGTCTTCATTCACCAGTGCGTCGCCAATCAGCACGCGGGCCATACCTGGGTTCTTCTCCGCGAATCGCAATAGCATGCTGACAATGAGCTGCGCTTGTTTCTTGCCGTCGGTCTCTTCGGTAGTGATCTTGTTGATGACACCAAAGATGCTGGCCTCGATGAACTCGATCAAGCCTTCGAACATCTGTGCCTTGTTGGCGAAGTGACGATAAAGTGCGGCCTCACTTACATCCAGTTTGGCGGCCAGAGAGGCGGTGGTGATCTTCTCGCCTTTTGGGTTCTCCAACATTTTGGCGAGCGTTTCCAGAATTTGCTGTTTGCGGTCAGTAGCCATGATTTCCCTCGTTTTTAATATTTTAGCTGAGTTATGGAAAAAAATGAGCTAAATCTGTATGTGAGTGAGCGCTAGCACCGAGTTGACGCGATAATCGACATAGTTCGGCTTTTTCAGCTGCCTGCTGACCCATATGGTGCGCATGCCCAGTCGTTTGGCGGTCATCAGCGCCGTCGGATTATCTTCCAGCATCACACAGTCGATTGGTTTGGCACCTATGCTGCGTAGCAGCATGCGGAAGCCGCGCACATTAGGTTTGGCATGGAATTTGGTGTTCTCCACACTAAACACCAGTTCAAACATATCTGCGATGCCTAGTGTGTCCAGCACGCGAATAGCGTATTGGCGTGGGGCATTAGTGAAGATTACTTTGCGGCCTTTGAGTGAGCGCAAGAAATGCCGTAAGCGCTTGGTGACCAGCACCATCTCCGGCTGCAGGAACCGGTGTGTCTCATGCAGGAAATGATAAGGGTCCACCCCGTGATGGCGCACCAGGCCTTTAAGGGTGGCGCCATAGATGCGCCAATAATGCTGGCGCAGCGCACAGGCTTCGTGTTCTTCCAACTGTAGCGTGTCCTGAATATAGCGCGTCATGGCGCTATTCATGACAGGGAAGATATGGGCGCTTGCATTGTGCAGGGTGTCATCCAGATCGAACACCCAGACTCTTCTAGCCATTTATTCCAGCCTCAGTTCGAAGCCAAGACAAGGCGACAACGAAAAACTGAGGAAGGCTGTATGGTTTATACGGCGATGAAGTTTTGAGGCAGTCAACACAGTATTGGCGATGAAATGAGAGCTGGAATTTATTTAGCCTTAATCAGCGTACCAACACCTTCATCCGTCAATACTTCAAGAAGCAGCGCATGCTCCACACGGCCGTCGATGATATGCACACTCTTTACGCCACTGCGCGCTGCGTCCAGTGCAGAGCCGATCTTGGGCAGCATGCCACCGCTCAGGGTGCCATCGGCTACCATGTCGTCAATCTGCTTGGGTGTCAGCCCGGTGATGAGCTTGCCTTCCTTATCCAGCACGCCTGGGGTGTTGGTGAGCAGAATCAGTTTTTCGGCGTTCAAAATCTCCGCCAGCTTGCCCGCCACCACGTCCGCATTGATGTTGTAGGTTTCGCCATCTTTGCCCACGCCAATCGGCGCAACGACGGGGATGAAGTCACCACTGTCCAGAAAATTGATGATACTGGGGTCTATCGCACTGATTTCGCCCACTTGGCCCACGTCGATCATCTTGCTCGGGTCTTTCAGGTCTTCCATCAGCAATTTGTGTGCGTGGATAAAGTTGCCATCCTGTCCGGTCAGGCCAACGGCCTTGCCGCCATGGCGGTTGATGAGGTTAACGATCTCCTTGTTCACCTGCCCGCCCAGCACCATTTCCACCACATCCATGGTCTCTTCATCGGTGACGCGCATACCCTGGATGAACTCGCCCTTTTTGCCCAGTTTATCCAGCATCTCATTGATTTGCGGGCCGCCACCATGCACCACCACTGGGTTCATGCCGACCAGTTTCAGTAATACGACATCCTGTGCAAAGCATTCTTTCAAACGGTCGTCGGTCATGGCATTGCCGCCGTACTTGATGACGATCGTCTTATCGAAAAAGCGTTTGATATATGGTAGCGCTTCAGACAGTGTCTGGGCTTTTTGTGCGGCGGTGGTTTGGCTAAGCATGGCGATAACAGGTGTATTAAAAACAATAGCCGCATTTTACATGAGAATAAGGGTGATTCGCCAAGTTGCAAGCTGGAAATAAAAAAGCGGCCAGATGGCCGCTTTTTGCAGGTTGCCGGTGTTATCGTACAGACACTCGCTTGGAGCTGGTGACGGCTTTTTTAGGCAATGTCAGTTCCAGCACGCCGTCCTTGTATTCGGCATCTGCTTTGGATTCGTCAATCTCGTTTTCCAGATAGAAGCTTCGCGAGACTTTGCCGTAATAGCGCTCGCTGCGCAGCACTTTGGTGCCTTCTTTTACTTCTTTTTCCTGGCGGGTTTCGGCAGAGATGCTGACCTGATTTCCATCTACATTTACGTGGATGTCTTCTTTCTTCACGCCTGGGATTTCTGCGTGCACTTTGTAGTTTTCTTTATCTTCCTGTACGTCAACTTTGATTTGCGGGGTTGCTTCTTTGTTCGCAATCACCGGGCGGAAAAAACCTTCAAATACATCATCAAAAGGGTTTTTACCGCTTAAGTTGAATGGATCGATGCGTGTAATGTTAGCCATATGATTTCTCCTATCAAAACAACTGGTTAAGTTTAACTTTACATTACTAATATTGCGTTGTTTTGACAGAAATCAAGAGCCTTTTATAAAATTTTTCTAAAGACTTTGGAGCGGCGCTGAAGGTTGTAGAGCTTTTGTTTTTCCATTGGCAGTTTCTCCACTTCGGTCTGCTCGAATCCGCGCTCGAGAAACCAGTGCTCGGTATGCGTGGTCAGGCAGAATAGTGAGGCGAAGCCTTTTTCACGTGCTTTGTCCTCGCAGAAGTGAAATAGCTTGTCTCCGCGTCCGCCCCCGCGATATGCCGGATCGATCGCCAAGCAGGCGAATTCGGCCATTTTGGCGTTAGCAAATGGATACAGAGCTGCGCAGCCAATCACGCGGCTATCGTGCTCCATGACATAGAAGTAGGGAATCTCCATCTCGATACGCTCACGGCCACGCTTCACCAGCACGCCCTCATTTTCCAGCGGCTCAATCAGTTGCAGAATCGCGCCTACGTCATCAATCGTCGCCTGACGCATGGTTTCCAGTCCAAGTTCGGTCACCATGGTGCCGACACCGGTATGAGTGAACAACTCCTGGATGATGGCTCCGTCGATATGCCGCGAGATGAGGTGGGTGCGAGCAACGCCGTGTTCACAGGCGCGCACGGCTGCGGGCAGGTAATACACGATATCTTCCGAGGTGTTGATGGCGTCCTCGTTGTTGGTCACATGCAACAGCAGGTTCTTGGCTTTTTGTGCCGTCATTTCGCGCAATAGCTCGCCACGCAGGTTGTGTACACCCTCCGAGTCCATCAGGAAGATCAACTTGTCTGCATCCAGCGCGATAGCGGCGCTCACGGCCACGTCTTCCAGTGTCAGGTTGAATGCCTCGCCGGTAGGGGAGTAGCCAAGCGGGGACAATAGCACCATTTCACCATCGTCCAGTCGCTTCTGGATGCCAACCGCATCCACTTTGCGCACTTCGCCCGTATGTTGCAAATCGACGCCACTGCGCACACCCAAGGGTTTGGCGGTGACGAAATTGCCACTGGCGACACGAATGTCCGAGCCGGCCATCGGCGAGTTGATGAGCCCCATCGATAACTGTGCCTCGATCTCTACGCGAATCGCGCCATTGGCTTCTTTCACGGCTTCCATCGCGTCGTCGTCAGTGACGCGCAAGCCATTCACCAGCTTGGTTTCCAGTTTGGCGCGCTTCAGGCGCTGCTCGATTTGCGGCCGCGCGCCATGCACCAATACCAGCCTGACTTCCAAACTGGCCAGCAGGTTCAAGTCGTGAGATAAAGCAATGAACTGTTTATCGTCTACCACTTCCCCACCAAAGGCGATGACGAATGTGCGCCCGCCAAACGCGTGAATGTATGGTGCTACGGAGCGGAACCAGTTGACGAAATGCTGCGGGGCATATTCTTGCGTTTTTTGCAAAGCCAACTTGTTGTTTGTAGAGGAGCCGCCATTCTGCTCGGCATGCGCGTATAGATATGCGGGTGTGCAGTCCAGGGCAGCGCAGATTTTGTGCAGCAGGTTCTCGTTCACGCCTTGCCCGCCGCGCTCGATGCGGGATAAGTTGCCGCTGTCGGCCCCCGTTGATGCGGCCAGTTGCTGCAGCGTCAGACCGAGCAGTTTGCGCCGTTTACGAATCGATTGACCAATAGACATAGATATTTATTTGCAAATAATACAATAAATTATATTAAAAATGCATTTAATGCAAATTTATTTTGATGTTTGCTAGAAATCGCCCCAGAGCGTATTCATTACCGCAATGGCGGCCAGCGGCGCAGTCTCGGTGCGCAGGATTCGCCTGCCCAGCTGCACGCCGATAAAGTCATGCTGGCTGGCCAGGGTGATTTCGTTAGCGCTCAGGCCGCCTTCTGCGCCAATCAGCAGTTGAATCTCGCCTTCCGGCTTGGTCAAATCAGCCAGTTTTTTATCCGCCAGAGGATCCAGCGTGATGCGCAAGGTATCCGCTGCGCAAGGCTTTGCCAGTAAGGCTGGTAACGTTGCAGGCGTATCAACTTGCGGCACGACCGCACGGCCGGATTGTTCGCAGGCAGCAATCGCGATGTTCTGCCAATGCGCAACGCGTTTTTTGGCTTTGTCTTCATCCAGTTTTACCACGCTGCGCTCGGTCTTGATAGGAATGATGCGATTTACACCCAGTTCGACGGCCTTCTGGATGGCAATATCCATGCGGTCACCCGCCGATATGCCTAAAAGCAAAGTAATATCGAGTGGCGACTCGTTTTCCAATATCTGCCTGGATTTCACCTTCGCCATCACCGCGCTTTTCTGCACAGTAGTCAGTTCACAAGTGTAATCGGCGCCATCGCCACAGAATAAAACTAGGCTATCGCCTACGCTTAATCTCATCACCTTGGTCGCGTGCGTGGCGGCGTTCTCGCTCAGGGTGACAGTAGCGCCAATTTGTAATGGCGGCGGGCTGTAAAAACGCAAGTTGGACATGATGCGAATCGCTTAAAGTGTTAAGATTGATTATAAGTATTTTGGAGAATGTTTGGAGTTTTTGTATGGCAAGTATTAGCCCACCGGTGTGCGATTTTGGCTACGGCCGCTTTGCTTAACATCGGCTTCGCCGATGTTAGCCTACGCCGAAATTGCATAATGTATTATTTTGAACATTTGGCAAATTTTTGAAAGGTAAAGTGTGGCGAGTATAAGTCCTCCTGTTTGCAATTTTGGCTGGCTAGCGCCGGATTTTAACTTACCCAATGTCGATGGCCGTATGGTCAATCTGCAAGGCAGTATGGGCGCCAACGGCCTGCTGGTGATGTTCATCTGCAACCACTGCCCTTATGTCAAAGCCATTCTACCGCGCCTGATTGCGGATGTGCGCGAGTTGCAAACGCTGGGCGTAAATACCGTCGCCATTATGTCCAACGACCCCGCCGAATATCCTGAAGATGCACCGGAGAACATGAAAAAAGTGGCGCAGGAAATGGCTTTTCCGTTCCCTTACCTGTTGGATGAGACACAGGAAATCGCCAAAAAGTATGATGCCGTTTGCACGCCTGATTTTTTTGGTTTTAACAATAAATTCGAGCTGCAATACCGCGGCCGCTTTGACGAAAGCCGCAAAGAAACCGCGCCCAACAGCACGCGTGATTTGTTCAAAGCGATGAAACTTGTTGCAGAAGCCGGACAAGGGCCGAAAGAGCAAATTCCTAGCATTGGTTGTTCGATGAAGTGGAAAGCAGAATGATTGCAAAATTGAAATGGGGCATTCTCGGCGCGGCGCGGGTGAACGAGCGTTTGCTGCCAGCGATTGTTGAAGCGTCGAATTCGCAACTTGTGGCGATTGCCAGCCGCCGTACGGGCGCTGCTAAGGCGACTTTGGATAAATATGCGCCAAATGCCCAAGGCGTGATTTGTTATGACGATTTGGATGCGTTCATCAGCGATAAAAATGTGGAGGCGATTTATTGCCCGATGGCGAACGAGGAGCACGCCGAATGGGCGCTTAAATGCATCGCTGCGGGCAAGCATATTTTGATAGAAAAGCCGATGGCGATTCGCGTGCAGGATATAGACGCGATTGAAGCGGCAGCGAAAAAAGCCAATGTCAAAGTGATGGAAGGCTTTATGTACCGCTTTCATCCGCAGCATGCCAAGGTGCGCGAGCTGATTGAAAGCGGTTTGATTGGCGATGTGCTTTCCTGTCGCGCGAGTTTTTCTTTCCTCATGCCGCCTGCGCGGATGTACCGCATCAACCGAAGTATGGCCAATGGCGGCGGCGCGTTGTGGGATATTGGGCCTTATGCGATTCACGCTTTGCGCTGGTGTTTTGGCAGTCACAAAGCGCCTATGGAGCCAAAATCCGTGATTGCCCAAGCCAAACTCAACGAACATGGGGCAGACACTGTGATGAGCGGCGTGCTGGATTTCGGGCAGGATGCGCAAGGCCGCGCCCGCTATGGGCATTTTGACATCAGCTTTGAAAGAAGCCGCAAAGCCGAATACGAAATTATCGGCGACAAAGGCGCCATCAAATGCCATAACATGTGGGCGTACCCGACCGATGACCCGATAATTAGCTGGGAAGCGGGCGGAAAATCAGAAACTTTGGTGCTGCCCAAAGCCAATCACTTCAATCTGGAGATCGAACATTTCAGCGATTGTGTGCTGAATGACAAGGCACCATTTTTAACCTTTGGGGATGCGCGAGCGAATTGTGTAGTCCTGCAGGCCAGTCTGGACGCGGCTTATGCAGGAGCTCTGATAGAGGTTGGATAAAAGTTTGAAGATTTAAGCTTAATCCGCTACGAACTATAGCTGGCGAGTTGATTGCGCATAAGCGGTGCATAAGTTTCGTCGCGCCATGTTAAAACAAAAATCTGCAAGGTTGCGTTGAGTTTTGCATATTGCTTAATAGATACATGTTTTCTAGCGATGTTTTGTATGACCAGCATCGCTTTCAGCTTACCAAATTGGGCTTGGGCGCTTGCCGAAAAAGCCTATTTCGGCAATAATCTATCTTTGATGGAAAAGCAAAGGTAATAGCCTGCTTGGCCAATTAAAATTCGACGAATTCACTACAGGTTTTGCGCAGTGCTGCGTAAGGCCTCTAATCTTTCAGGGAGACAACAATGGCAACTCGTAATGATTTGTGCAATGCCATCCGTGCGCTAAGCATGGACGCCGTGCAAAAAGCTAACTCTGGCCACCCAGGCGCACCGATGGGTATGGCGGAAATCGCAGAAGTATTGTGGAATCACAATCTGAGCCACAACCCGAACAATCCAAAATGGGCTAACCGCGACCGTTTCGTGTTGTCTAACGGTCACGGCTCCATGCTGATCTACTCCTTGCTGCACCTAACTGGCTATGACCTGAATATGGATGACATCAAGTCTTTCCGTCAATTGCACTCACGTTGCGCAGGCCACCCGGAATATGGCTATGCGCCAGGCGTTGAAACCACGACTGGTCCATTGGGTCAAGGTATCGCCAACGGTGTTGGCATGGCAATGGCTGAAAAGTTGCTGGCTAGCCAGTTCAACAAACCAGGTCACGAAATCGTTGACCACTACACTTATGTGTTCTTGGGTGACGGCTGTATGATGGAAGGTGTTTCCCACGAGGCTTGCGCATTGGCCGGCACATGGGGCTTGGGCAAATTGGTTGCTTTCTGGGATGACAACGGCATCTCCATCGATGGTCATATCGAAGGCTGGTACACGGACGACACCGCAGGCCGCTTCAAAGCTTACGGCTGGCACGTGCAGTCAGTGGATGGTCATGACCAGGCTGCGATTCAAAAAGCAATTGACGAAGCGAAAAAAGTCACTGACAAACCTTCTTTGATTTGCTGTAAAACCATCATCGGTAAAGGTTCCCCAAACAAATCTGGTTCACACGACTGCCACGGCGCAGCACTGGGCGAGGCTGAAGTGGCGGCAACACGCGCTGCAATCGGCTGGCCGCATGAGCCATTCGTCATCCCACAAGACGTGTACGATGGCTGGAACCAAAAAGAGAAAGGCGCAAAACGCGAAGCAGACTGGAACGCAAAATTTGACGCTTACGCCAAGGCATTCCCAGCCGAAGCTGCAGAATTCAAACGCCGTATGGCAGGCGATTTGCCAGCTAACTGGAAACAAGCGACTGACGCTTTCATCGCAGCAACTAACGAAAAAGCCGAAGGCGTGGCTTCACGCAAGGCTTCTCAAAACGCAATCGCTGCATTGGCACCGGTATTGCCAGAGTTCTTGGGTGGTTCTGCCGACTTGACAGGTTCCAACCTGACTTCTTGTGGTAGCTTCACCCATGTAGATGGCAAAAAACCAGGCAACTATATCTCTTACGGTGTGCGTGAGTTCGGTATGTCTGCCATCATGAATGGTATGGCATTGCACGGTGGCTTGCTGCCATTCGGTGGTACATTCCATATGTTCTCTGACTATATGAAGAACGGTATGCGTATGTCTGCATTGATGCATCAGCGCGTAGTTTACGTGCTGACCCATGACTCTATCGGTCAAGGCGAAGACGGCCCAACGCACCAACCAGTGGAAAACACTTCTGGTTTGCGTTACATCCCACGCATGGATGTATGGCGTCCAGCTGACGCGACTGAAACGGCTGTTGCATGGGTGGCTGCTGTTGAGCGTACAGAAGGTCCAACCAGCTTAGTGCTTTCACGTCAAAACCTGCCAGGCATCAAACATGATGCTAAAGATTTTGACCTGATTCGCAAAGGTGGTTACGTGTTCTCTGACTGCGCAGGTAAAGCGGACGTTATCCTGATTTCTAATGGCTCCGAGTTGGATCTGGCAAACAAAGCGGCTGCTGAATTGACTGCTGCAGGCAAGAAAGTGCGCGTGGTCTCCATGCCATCTACCAACGTCTTTGACCGTCAAGACCAAGCTTACAAAGACAGCGTGTTGACCCCAGGTGTAAAACGCGTTGCTATCGAGGCCGCTCACCCAGACTTCTGGCGTAAGTATGTAGGTCTGGAAGGCGCAGTGGTTGGTATCGACACCTTCGGTGAGTCCGCTCCTGGTGGTGCGTTGTTCAAACACTTCGGCTTTACTGTTGAAAATGTGGTGAACACGGTGAAATCCGTGCTGTAATCTTTTAAGTCGCCACTCGCGTGGCGCATTGCTTTTACTCTCAGGTTTCGCCGTCACCGCCGTAATGCGGTAGATGTCGAAACCTGAATTTTTTTGTAGTTGCATAAGGGGTTCAAAATGGCTATTCGTGTAGGGATCAACGGTTTTGGGCGTATCGGCCGCATGGTGTTGCGTGCAGCGGTACAGGAAAAGGAATTCAGCGATATCGAAGTCGTTGCTGTCAACAGCTCATACGATATTGATTACATCATTTATCTGCTGAAATACGATTCCGTGCATGGGCGTTTCGATGCAAAGATGGAGGCAGTCAACGGTGGCTTGGTAGTGAACGGCAAAAAGATTCATCTAACTGCCGAACGTGATCCGAACAACATTGATTGGAAGGTAGGCGGTGCAGATATCGTCGTGGAGTCTACCGGGGCATTCTTGACACTGGATACTTGCCAGCCCCATATCAATAACGGTGCGAAAAAGGTCATACAATCCGCTCCAGGCAAAGACGATACGCCGATGTTTGTCTATGGGGTGAACCACAACGACTATAAAGACCAGCCTATCATCTCCGCGGCATCCTGTACTACGAACGGTTTGGCGCCGATGGTCAAAGTATTGCATGACAGCTTTGGCATCAAGCGCGGTCTGATGACGACGATTCATGCCGCGACGGCATCACAATTGACAGTGGACGGTCCTTCCAAGAAAGATTGGCGCGGCGGCCGCAGCGTGTTCGAGAATATCATCCCTTCCAGCACGGGCGCAGCCAAGGCAGTAGGTAAAGTGATTCCATCTCTCAACAAGAAATTGACCGGTATGGCGATGCGAGTACCGTCTGCGGATGTCTCCGTGGTGGATTTGACCGTGGAACTCAATAAAGAAACAACTTATGAAGCGATTTGTGATGCGATGAAAAAGGCTTCTGAAGGTGAACTGAAAGGAGTGCTGGGTTACACCGATGAGAAAGTGGTTTCCACCGACTTCCGCGGCAGTGCAGAAGCCGGAGTGTTCGATGCGGACGCAGGTATCATGCTGGATTCCACCTTCGTCAAAGTCGTTGGCTGGTATGACAATGAGTATGGATACACTTGTAACCTGATGCGCTTGATTCAGCATGTCGCTAAATAGGGAGTCACCATGAAATTTCTCAAAATGACAGAGTTGGACTTGGCTGGGAAGCGCGTGTTTATTCGCGCTGATCTGAACGTTCCAGTAGCCGACGGCAAAGTGACTTCGGATGCACGTATCACCGCGTCTATGCCAACGATTGAATATGCGCTCAAGCAAGGTGCCAAAGTTATGGTGACGTCTCACCTGGGGCGCCCTGAAGAAGGCGTGTATTCGGAAGAGAATTCGCTCAAACCTGTAGCGGATGTGATATCAGCCAAATTGGGCAAGCCTGTGCGCCTGATCAAGGACTGGGTGAATGGCGGTTTTGAGGTGGCGGCGGGTGAACTGGTGCTGCTGGAAAACTGCCGCTTTAACAAAGGTGAGAAGAAAAACGTTGATGAAACTGCACAAAAATACGCCGCTTTATGTGACGTTTTTGTAATGGATGCGTTTGGGACTGCCCATCGCGCTGAAGCTTCGACACATGGCATCGCCAAATTCGCGCCAGTCGCATGCGCCGGCATCTTGCTGACAGAAGAGTTGGATGCGCTTGGTAAAGCATTATTGGCCCCGGCCCGCCCGCTGGTGGCGATTGTCGCAGGTTCAAAAGTCTCAACTAAACTGACGGTGTTGGAAAGCCTGTCCGATAAGGTTGACCAGTTAGTGGTTGGCGGCGGTATCGCCAATACCTTCCTGAAAGCGGCTGGCCATGAGATTGGAAAATCACTTTGTGAGGATGACTTGGTGCCCACAGCCAAAGCATTGATGGATAAAATGCGCCAACGTGGTGCAGAAGTGCCTATCGCAGTGGATGTGGTGTGCGGCAAGAAATTCGATGCGAATGAGCCGGCAGTCAAGAAGGACGTGGGTTCTGTGCAGCCCGACGATATGATTTTCGATATTGGCGCGAAATCTGCTAATGCATTGGTAGATATCATCAACAAGGCTGGTACCGTTGTCTGGAATGGCCCAGTGGGCGTGTTCGAGTTTGACCAGTTTGGTGAAGGTACAAAGACGATTGCCAATGCGATTGCAAATACCAAAGCCTTTACTTTGGCAGGTGGTGGTGACACGATCGCAGCGATCCAGAAATATGATATCTACGACAAGGTGTCTTATATTTCAACTGCGGGCGGGGCTTTCCTGGAGTTTCTGGAAGGCAAGACCTTGCCGGCAGTGGAGATACTGGAACAACGCGCCAAATAATAGCGTCTGATGTATGTTGGTGTCATGGGGGCGCTTGCCCCCATGTTTGTTTTGAATTTTAAGAACAGGAAAAGTTTTGACATTACGCAGAACCAAAATAGTTGCAACCTTGGGCCCTTCATCCTCCAGTGAAGAAATGATTGCACGCCTGATTGTTGCAGGCGTCAATGTGGTGCGCCTGAACTTCTCGCATGGCTCGGCGCAGGACCATATCCAGCGCGCAGAGATCGTGCGTAAAATCGCCGCACAGCTCAATCGTCCGATTGGTGTGTTGTGTGATTTACAAGGTCCAAAGATTCGCATCGGCAAGTTCGAGCAAGGTAGCATCACGCTGAAGATGGGTGATATATTCATTCTGGATGCAGATTGTCCATTAGGTAAACAAGACAAAGTCGGGCTGGATTACAAGCAATTACCGCAAGAAGTAGTTGCTGGGCAGCGATTGCTTTTGGATGATGGCAGGATTGTGATGGAAATCAATCGCGTCCAAGGCAACAAGATACATTGTGTTGTGATAACCGGTGGCGTACTTTCTAACAATAAGGGTATCAATTTACAAGGTGGCGGATTGGCAGCCGACGCATTGACGCAGAAAGACCGCGAGGATATCAAGACGGCTGTGGCTTTGGAAGCTGACTATATCGCGATTTCGTTCCCGAAAGATGCCGCAGATATCGAATATGCGAAATCACTGATACATAAGGCCGGTGGAACCGCCAGTCTGGTTGCAAAAATTGAGCGTGCAGAAGCGATTGAACATCTGGAAGCCATGATAGATGCCAGCGATGCCATCATGGTGGCGCGCGGGGACTTGGGTGTCGAGGTGGGCGATGCGGCTGTCCCAGGCTTGCAAAAACGCATGATTCGCATGGCGCGTGCGCAAAATAAGCTTGTGATTACTGCAACACAAATGATGGAGTCCATGATTACCAGTCCGATACCAACACGTGCAGAAGTCTCGGATGTCGCTAATGCCGTGCTGGATGGAACAGATGCTGTGATGTTGTCTGCTGAGACAGCTTCCGGGCATTACCCGCTGGAAACCGTTCAGGCGATGCATCGTATCTGCGTTGAGGCTGAAAAGGATTACTTTAGTCAGGCAGAGTTCAGCGCGCCCGACAATGTGTTCTTGCATACGGACGAGTCGGTTGCGATGGCTGCGATTTATACCGCGCAGCATTTGAATGTGAAGGCGATTGCTACGCTGACGCAATCGGGCAATACAGCCCAATGGCTGTCGCGTGCGGATAACGAAGTGCCGATCTATGCGCTTTCGCCAGATAAGGTCGCACGCCGCAAATTGACGCTCTACCGAGGCGTTTACCCATACCCGATTGAACAGGCAGGCAAGTCTCGCGATGAGATTCTGCGTGAAATGGAAGGGGTGCTGCTGCAAAATGGCGTAGTGGAGAAAGATGATATAGTGATTTTCACCTTTGGTGAGCCAATCGGCTCCCCAGGTGGAACTAACACCCTCAAAATCATCAAGATAGGTGAGCATCGAGAGACATAATCCGCAAGCGTGGTTATAATGCCCTCCAAAGGGGGGTATATGAAACCAGTCACTAAATTTAGCGCCCTAGGTCAGAAGGGCGTGGAGCATGTCGAAGAGCTATTACTAGTCTTTATCGCAATCGCAACGGTATACGCGACATGCCACGAGATTTATATCATGTGGCGTAATGGTGTCGTTACTGTTGCAGATTTGCTGCTGCTATTCCTGTATCTTGAGGTGCTATCAATGGTGAAGCACTACATCGGTTCTGGCAAATTGCCCGTACGATATCCGTTATATATTGGTATCGTTGCTTTGGCACGCTACATGGTGCTGGAGATCAAAGAGCTGGACGCATACCGTCTGATGGCGATTGCCGCATCTGTGCTAATCATGGCGCTGGCGGTGTTGGTCGTTCGCTTTGGGCATGTGCGCTTTCCATATGAGGATGGCGTAGATTCAACGCCGAAGTAAGTCGTTCGCTGCGGGCGGCGCATTATCGGTTAAAATGCTGTTTTATCCATCAAGCAGTTAGAGCGTATGTCACAGCCATTACTCAAAACCACGATTAAAAGCCTGCCATTGATCCATCAGGGTAAGGTGCGTGATATTTACGATATCGACGCCAATACCATGCTGCTGATCAGTACAGACAGATTGTCGGCATTTGATGTGATTTTGCCAACCGGTATTGAGAACAAGGGTGCGATGTTGACGCAAATGGCTAACTTCTGGTTTGAGAAGCTTGGTCATATCGTGCCGAATCACCTCACAGGCATTGCGCCGGAAAGTGTTGTTGCGGCAGATGAAGTAGAGCAGGTGAAAGGCCGTGCCGTAGTGGTGAAAAAGCTCAAAGCCCTACCATTGGAAGCCATTGTGCGAGGTTATCTGGTAGGGAGTGGCTGGAAGGAATATCAGGCTAAAGGTACTTTATGTGACATTGCGTTGCCTAAGGGATTGCAGCTGGCGCAGCAATTGCCTGACCCTTTGTTCACGCCATCTTCAAAAGCTGCAGTAGGAGAGCATGACGAGAACATCAGCGTCGCACAGGTGGAAGCGCTGATTGGTAAGGATATGACGGCACAGGTGGCCAAGGCGGCGATTGCGCTGTATTCGGAAGCCGCCAAATACGCCTTGACCAAGGGCATCATCATCGCCGATACCAAGTTCGAGTTTGGCTTGGATGACAAAGGTGTGCTGCATGTGATGGACGAAGTGCTGACGCCGGACTCATCGCGCTTCTGGCCGGCAGAAAGTTACCAGATTGGCGGCAATCCGCCGAGTTACGACAAACAATATGTGCGTGACTGGCTGGAAAGCTGCGGCTGGAATAAAAAGCCACCTGCGCCTGCACTGCCTGCAGATGTCGCAGCGCGCACGTCCGCCAAGTATATGGAAGCATTTGAGAAGCTGACAGGCCGCAAGCTTTTAACAAGCTGATGCGTGAACGTTTAAAGGCCTATGCCAGGCAGCTCAAGCGCGAACTGGCCGTTTACCAACTGGTGCTGAAGCACCCGGAAACGCCTTTTTTGGCCAAGTTCTTTTTGGGTCTGGCGGTCGGCTATGTGCTAATGCCTTTCGACCTGATTCCCGATTTCATCCCAATCATCGGACAACTGGACGATTTGGTTTTGATTCCCGTTTTGTTGTATATCGCGCTTAACCTGGCTCCCAAAGAAGTGATCGAAGCATGCCGTAAACAGGTTAGCCAGGGCGGCTGACACACTTTTGTTACAAGGCGTTGCTATAATGCGCGCCTTAAATTCCGGTTTTTTTAAATTGAAAGTAAAGTATGTCTCTTAATCAAGTACCAAGCGGCAAGGATTTGCCCAACGATTTTAACGTCATCATCGAAATCCCCGCCAATGGCGATCCGGTGAAATACGAAGTGGATAAAGAATCCGGCGCGATTTTTGTGGATCGCTTCATGGGTACCTCCATGCAATATCCGTGTAACTACGGCTATATCCCGCACACACTGGCCGATGACGGAGACCCGGTGGACGTGCTGGTAATTACGCCGGTGCCCTTGCTGCCAGGCGTGGTGGTACGCTGCCGCGCATTGGGCATGCTGAAGATGACAGACGAAGCCGGTGGCGATGCCAAAGTGCTGGCCGTGCCGGTTGAGAAAGTGTGTGCGTTATATGCATTCCAGAAAACTTACAAAGATGTTTCCCCTTGGCGTCTAGACATGATCGCCCACTTCTTTGAGCACTACAAAGATCTGGACAAAGGCAAATGGGTGAAGATCGAAGGCTGGGTAGGCATTGATGAAGCGCACGGCGAAATCATGGATGGCGTGAAACGCTACAATGACGCGGATGTGAAACCTGCGTTCTGATACAATTTAGCTTATAAAAAAGCCTTGGTTTACCAAGGTTTTTTTATTTTATGCTGCTTGTTTTCCTCTTAATCCAGAAAGAGAATTCGCATTCTGCTTGCCTTGCAGGCCGACTCTTTTAGTAATGAACGTGCGCACGTAGGCCCAAATTCTAACCCACGGCTACGCCAAACAAGTGCCCGACTACGGCGGTGGCGATCATCGCCAATGCTCCCCAGAAGGTCACACGCCAGACGCCCTTCCATAACGACGCTCCACTTGTTTTGGCCGCCAGTCTGCCCAGCGAGGCCAGGAAAACCAGCGATCTAACGGCAATATAGATGCTTGCCTGGGAATACGGGGGCGAGCCATGCGACCACTAAGGGCCAGGCAGCCAGCATGATATTGGACAGCTCTCCCACTAGCATTCCCCGCTTCAGCTCCAGACCTATCACGAAGAAAAAAATCGCCATCAGCCCGTCATTGACAAAATGGCGCAGTGTCATGCTCAGTTCCCAATCAGCGATCTTTAGGCTGAGGGGTTTATGGAGAATATGCAGATAGTTTTCTCAAAATGGGCTGCTGGCTAGAAAGAGGGCAATGCACGCGCTTACCATCACAAGTAAGCCGCTGGTGGTTTGCCTGTGGATGAACTCTCCGAAAGGGCTGAGCACCTTGCTGAAAGTCTTTTCCCTCGGCGCGTAAATGACGCCGTTTTCGTGATATGCGCTCATGTTTTTAGTTGATTTTCGCCCAACAGTTCATCATGATTGGCAAGCCACTTTTTATTCAATCACCACTTTCACTTGATCCGTTTTTGCTCGCACTTTGAGCCATTCGGTAATCCTGTAAACATCCTGTTTATTTAGTTTGCTGGCAGTCCTGATGTTAAGCACGATTAGTGTCTTGCCTGAGCTGGAATCTCCCTTCTGCCACTTACTGGCGGTGGAAAGGTAGATTTCGCTTATTTGGGGATATTGGGCGCCGAGTTCGGCCGACATAGCCTGCCACGAGGCTTTTTCAGCATCGATTGCGCCCAGACGGGTTTTCATGTCTTCCAGCGCTTTGTTTTTCTGCTCCAAAGCCAGCAAGTTGGTTTTATACAAGTCGCTGACGATGTTTTCCTTGAGCGCCGTCACATCCAAAGCTTGATCCTGTGCCTGGTAAACCAGCAAGTTGGCGTTTTTCAGGCCGTGTTCGGCAAGCTTGCTTTCGATTTCCTGCAGTTTCTGCTGTTTAATCAATTCTCCAATCAAGGTGAGCTCAATCCGTTTCTTGACCGGGTCGATATTGCTTGAGGCGATTCTGGTGTTGGCAAAGCTGAACTCTTGCGCAATAAATGCTTTGCTCTTATGCGTAAACACTTCGTTTTTGACGAGATGCAAGGCGAGATAAATGCTAGGTAACATGGTCACCAGCACGATTAACGATAACGTGCGCCGGATTTTGGTTTCGGTATACCGGTCCACAAACTTTTTATGCTCCGGATTCAGAATCCAGATAATCAGTACTGCGGAGAACGCAATAAACACGCAGTTGATGGAAAACAGATAGAACGCGCCAAAGAAAAACTGCCAGTTCAGATTGGCCAGGCCATAGCCTGCGGTGCACAACGGCGGCATCAATGCCGTGGCGATGGCCACCCCAGGGATGATGTTGGTTTTTTCCGCACGCGTCGCTCCAATAATGCCGGCCATACCGCCAAAAAAAGCGATCAGTACATCCCAGATGGTGGGGGAGGTGCGTGCCAGTAATTCCGATTGGGCGTCAGATAAAGGCGTCAAAAGAAAATACAGTGTAGATACCAGCAAGCTAATGGATGTGGCAATGCCTAGATTACGCAAGGACTTGCGAATCAATTCCGCATCGTAAATGCCAATGCCGTAGCCAACCCCCATGATGGGACCCATGAGCGGTGAGATGAGCATGGCGCCTATAATCACGGCTGTTGAGTTGACATTCAGACCGATGGAGGCAATGAAAATCGCGAACATCAGCACCCAAAGATTGGTGCCGCGTAGTTCGACACCAGAACGGATGCCGGTATCAATCACTTGGTCACTGGCTTTGTCCTCAATCAGACTAAAGCGGCGACGAATGCTGATGAGCCACCATTTGAGGGTACGGTTCTTTTGCATAACAACCTTTTTTAGAGATTATTTTTCATGAATGATAAAAGTATATCCCGCTTTTTGGTTGGCGTACTGAGTTAGTAAAGAAGGGTGGCCACTGAAAGACCAGGAAGCTACATCCTGCTTGCCTTGCAGGGTTGTGATGGTGGCAGTGGATGCGCGCGAGCTAACCGATGGCTACGCCAAACAAGTGCCCGACTACGGCGGTGGCTATCATGGCCAAAGCGCCCCAGAAGGTCACACGCCAGGCGCCCTTCCATAACGACGCTCCACCTGTTTTGGCAGCCAGCCCGCCCAGCAAGGCCAGGAAAAACAGCGATGTAACGGCAATATAGATGCTTGCCAGGGAATATGGGGCGAGCCATGCGACCACTAAGGGCAAGGCGGCACCGATGGCGAATGTTGTTGCGGATGTGAGTGCGGCTTGAACCGGCTGTGCGTTTAGAACTTCACTGATGCCTAATTCATCCCGCGCGTGGGCGGCAAAGGCGTCATGCGCGGTCATCTGCATGGCGACTTGCCTTGCCAGCTCTGGCGTGAGCCCGCGTTGTACGTAAATGCCGGTCAGTTCATCCAGCTCGTGTTCCGGTTCGGTAGCCAGCTCATGCCGTTCGCGCGCCATGTCGGCTGCTTCTGTATCGGCTTGCGAGCTGACGGAGACATACTCGCCCGCTGCCATGGACATGGCACCAGAAACCAGTCCCGCCAGGCCGGTAATCAGCAATGCCTGTTGACTGGCATCGGCCGCCGCTACACCAATCAGCAGACTTGCAGTAGAAACGATGCCATCATTGGCGCCCAGCACTGCCGCGCGCAGCCAGCCAATGTGATGCGTACGGTGGAATTCGGAATGTCTCAAGGCTGGCTCCTGTCGGTTTTTTTGCATTATACGCGTGATTACTGGTAGCTATCATCCACTTCTTTTTTACCTGTAATCATGGCTTTGACGAGTTTTTCCTTATCCACGATGCTGGAGAAGATAACGCCGCCAATATGCAGAATCACCAATAGCAAAGTCAGATTCACAAAGGTTTCGTGCAACTCTTCCCAGTATTCTTCTGCCTGCTTATCTACAACATAGCCGCTTTTTGCACCTTTAGATAAGGCCTCATCTTCATCGTTATCTTCCTTATCCCCGGCTTTGGCGGTGCTGATGATGCTGGCTTTATCCATGTGAATTTGCGCTTGCTGTGCGGTGATTGCAAACGGGCCTTCGTTTTCTTCCACTGCATATAATTTCATGCCGGTAAACGTGGTGGCACCTAGGCTAAGCAGCAAGGCAATCACCATTGCGCCGCCCGCCGGGTTATGGCCGATATAATGCTGCGGCTTGCGCGCCAGCAGGTTTTTAAGGTATGCCAATACCTTGGCCGGCGTATAGATAAAATCGCTGAAACGGGCATGCTTGGTACCGACAAACCCCCAAACGATGCGAATCAGCACAATTGCAGCTACGGTGTATCCCGCCCATTCATGCACTTCCATCAAGTCGTCTTCGGTAAAGTAGGCGGTGAAGAACGCAATTACCAATGTCCAATGCCCGATACGTACTAATGGGTCCCAAACGTTTACGATCTTTTTATCATTTGCCATGACAATTCTCCTTTAAGGTTGTCGGATAGATTCCATAGCGTGCATATTGCGCTAAACTTGCGACTCTTACATCCGTCATACGACGTAGAAATGGGAATTTATGGCTATTTTTGATGAAGATAACCCTAACAATAACAAACGCCTTAGCCAGTGGGCTATTTTGTTTAGCGTGGTGGTGTTTGTGCTGATCTCCGTGGATGTGCTGGGTGATTACCGGGATGGCATTGCTTGGGCGCATTTGCTGATTGAGGTGCTGATTTTGCTGTTCTCACTGGCGGGCATTGTTTACTTTGGCAGGCTATACTACCTGTCGGCGTTATCCAGAATTCATACGCTTAAACAGGATCTGGCGCTAGCCAATCAGCAGGCTCAAGAATGGCGGCAGGCTAATCATGAACTGATTGCAGGGCTGGCGGCACAGATACAGAAACAGTTCGACGCCTGGCAGCTTACTCGTGCGGAAGCGGAAGTGGGCATGCTGATGTTAAAAGGACTTAGTCATCAGGAAATTGCTGACGTACGCAATTCCAGCGAGCGTACCATTCGCGACCAGGCAAGGGCGATCTATCGAAAATCGGGCATGGCAGGACGCTCCGAACTGTCGGCATTCTTTCTGGAGGATCTGCTGTTGCCCAGGCAGGAATCATCGCAATAAGGCAGTCGGCCATAGGCCGTCACCGAGTGAAAAATTCTGCCCCTGGAAGGCGTATGCAGATGCGGCTTTCAGGGCAGTGCTGGAAAGATTGTTTGAGAATGGGAAATGAATGGCAATAAAAAAGCGGCTTAACGCCGCTTTTTTTATTTTTCTGACATCTACAGCAACGGCACAATCAAAAGTGCGACGATGTTGATGATCTTGATGAGAGGGTTCACTGCTGGGCCAGCTGTGTCTTTATATGGGTCACCTACCGTGTCACCAGTCACAGCAGCTTTATGTGCGTCTGAGCCTTTTCCACCGTGATGACCATCCTCGATGTACTTCTTGGCATTATCCCATGCCCCGCCACCGGTACACATGGAGATGGCTACGAACAGACCGGTGACAATGGTACCCATCAGCATGCCACCCAAAGCGACCGGGCCAAGCAGCAAGCCAACCAGAATTGGTACGGCTACCGGCAACAGGGATGGCACCATCATTTCCTTGATAGCAGCTGTGGTCAGCATGTCCACGGCCTTGCCGTACTCTGGTTTGGCTGAGCCATCCATGATACCTTTGATTTCGCGGAACTGGCGGCGCACTTCTTCTACCACACTACCAGCCGCGCGACCCACTGCTTCCATTGCCATTGCGGCGAACAGGAATGGGATCAAGCCACCGATGAACAGGCCGATAATCACCATCGGGTCGCTCAGGTCAAAGCTCGCGGTGATACCTGCGCCTTCCAGTTTGTGAGTGTAGTCGGCAAACAGTACCAATGCAGCTAAGCCTGCAGAGCCAATGGCATAACCTTTGGTCACCGCTTTGGTGGTGTTGCCCACCGCGTCCAATGGATCGGTCACGTCACGTACGCTGCTTGGCAGCTCGGCCATTTCGGCGATGCCGCCAGCGTTGTCAGTGATCGGGCCATAAGCGTCAAGTGCTACGATGATGCCAGCCATGCTGAGCATGGAAGTAGCAGCGATTGCCACGCCGTACAAGCCGGCTAGATGGTAAGAACCGAAGATGGCCAGACATACTGCGATTACAGGCATTGCTGTCGATTTCATCGATACGCCGATACCCGCGATGATGTTGGTGGCATGACCAGTCGTGGAAGCTTGTGCAACATGTTTTACTGGGGCATAGTCAGTCCCGGTATAGTATTCGGTAATCCATACCAAGGCGGCAGTCAGCACCAAGCCAATCGCGCAAGTGCCAAACAACGCGTTAGCAGATACTGTCAGGTCACCGTGTGTATATCCGTTCGGGAACAGATATTGCACCACGAAATAGAAAGCTGCGAGAGACAGTACACCCGCAACTGCCAGCCCTTTGTACAAGGCAGGCATCACGTTCTTCATGCCTGGGGAGGCTTTTACGAAGAAACAGCCGATGATAGAGGCTACGATCGAAACCGCACCCAGCATCAATGGCAGCAACACACCGTTCGGACCAGCGTCCGCTACCATCAGATGACCAAGCACCATCGTGGCAATTAAAGTTACTGCATAAGTTTCGAACAAGTCAGCCGCCATACCAGCGCAGTCACCAACGTTGTCACCTACGTTGTCGGCAATTACCGCAGGATTACGTGGGTCATCTTCCGGGATTCCTGCTTCCACTTTACCCACAAGGTCAGCGCCTACATCAGCACCTTTGGTGAAAATGCCGCCGCCCAAACGCGCGAAGATGGAGATCAGGGATGAGCCGAAAGCCAGGCCAATCAGAGGGTTGAGGTCGGCTGCGTTTTCAGCGCCGAGGAAGGCGTAAAAACCAGCGACGCCTAACAGGCCCAAGCCCACCACCAGCATGCCGGTGATGGCGCCGCCTTTGAAGGCGACATCCAGCGCTGCGCCGATACCTTTCGTGGCGGCCTGTGCGGTGCGTACGTTGGATTTAACCGATACGTTCATGCCGATGAACCCGCATGCACCGGATAGGAGCGCGCCAAGTACGAAGCCAATGGCTGTATTAACGCCTAAAAAGTACCCGATCAGGATTGCCAGCACTACGCCTACAACGGCGATGGTTTTGTATTGGCGTGCCAGATAGGCAGCGGCACCCTGCTGAATTGCACCAGCAATTTCCTGCATGCGTGCATTACCCGCATCCAGCCCTGTAATCCATTTGCTCATGAATACGCCGTAAAGCACTGCGAGAACTGCTGCAGCGATGGCGATAGTGATTGCTACTGACATGACTTCTCCCTAATGATTATGCTTGAAACGATGAATCTGAAAATACTTGTGAGTTAGCAAAAAATGTAATTTTTTTGTAACAGCCAGCGGATTATGGCACTAATTGCGCCATGCGACAACCGGAAAGAATAATGTATGGGACAGGCATTTTTTCTTCGAGAGACTGGCTTGTGGGAGAAGTCTATTTTTAGGTATTTTCAGCCAGGTGCTGCAGTTGTCTGGCAAGTTCCGAGTCTCCCAGGCTGTTTGCAAGGGTCTTAAGGCCTGCTGCAGCCTTCAAAGGTACTCTGCGCCGTGGTTTCGGGGTGACAGGGAGGGTATATTTTACTTGCACTTTTACCGTAATTGCAGTAACTTTACACTCTTTGAATTTTGGGTCGGTTTTTTGCAAATTTTGTAATTGCGTCAGTAACCTAGCGCTCAATAATTTGATTTTGGTGGCGGCGCTCGCGCTGTATGCCACGACAGTGAGTTTTTCTGCGGACAACGTTTGGGCTGTGCATAGCTGTGCCAACTCACTGGGTACGACATGTTGCCATAACGTTTGCAGCTTTTGATGCGCCTGCGCCTGTTGCGCAAGTGCCTTCAAGGGCAGGTTTGAAAAAGCGCCTGAACTTGAGTTTTTTAATAGACTGCTGAACTTATCCACGATTTTGGTGAGGGCAGAGTTTTAATTGGGTCATAATGAATATTATCTTAGTTTCTAACAAGCTTGCAAAAGCTAAAAGCTTGTCTACTGCGCAAACGACTGCGTTGGTGGCAGGGTTGGTGCTTTTGCCAGTGTTGTTGACGTTGCTGTTCATCACTCCAAAGAGCAACATCAAGCAACAAGGGGTCAAGGCGATACTACCCCCCCAACTTAAAAATTCCATCATTTCTTCACAAGTCCATCTGGATGCCTACGCCAAGGAGCTTGGCGAGCTGCAGGCCCGTATGATGCGGCTTGATGCGCAAAATGAGCGTTTGTCCAAACTTGCGGGTGATAAAACAAAGACCGACAAAAACGATATAAAAGCTAACTCAGCCAATTCCCAGGATGCTCCAGGACGCGGTGGTCCTCTGGTTTACGCGAAACCGATGACGGAGCCTGACTTGCAGGATGCGATTGCAGACCTGACAAAAGCGATTGATGAGCGCGATGAATATCTAAGCGCGCTGGAGGCAAGAGTGCTGCAGCAGAGCGTGCTGAAGGACATGCTGCCTAACGCAAGCCCGATACGTGCTGCCTACAACTCCTCCAGCTACGGCTGGCGCATCGATCCGTTCAATGGCAACAAAGCCTTTCATGAAGGCCTGGATTTTACCGCCAGCCAGGGAACATCCATTTATGCGGCTGCGGATGGTATTGTAGCTGCCGCGGAGCGCACGCCCGATTATGGCAATCTGGTGAAGGTGGATCATGGCTCCGGTCTTGAGACACGTTATGCGCACGCATCAAGACTGCTTGTAAAAGTCGGAGAGCGCGTGGTGAAAGGCCAGAAGATTGCCGAAGTCGGCAGCACTGGGCGCTCCACTGGGCCGCATCTGCACTATGAGATCCGCTTGAACGGAAACCCGCTAGACCCACGTAAATATTTACAGCGAAATATCAGTTAAGCATATCAACTAGCTGCTGAATTCAGTCATAATAAGCCCCATTTTGAAATTTTCTAACTAAACTAAAATCAAGAGGTTTCCGGGTTTCGGAAAATCGGTGTTCTTCCATGTTATCTGCTTTATTTAAAAAACTTTTTGGTAGCCGCAACGAAAGGCTTGTCAAAGAATACGGTCTAATCGTTAAAAAAATCAATGCGTTGGAACCAACCATCCAGGTACTTAGCGATGAAGCTTTGCGTGCAAAAACGGATGAGTTCAAGCAACGTCATCAGTCAGGCGAAACTCTGGAGGCCTTATTGCCCGAAGCTTTTGCAGTGGTTCGCGAGGCTGGTAAACGTGTATTGGGCATGCGCCATTTTGACGTACAGCTAATTGGCGGCATGGTGCTGAATGCTGGCAAGATCGCGGAGATGGGCACGGGTGAGGGCAAGACGCTGGTGGCAACACTACCGACCTACCTGAATGCCTTGACCGGCAAAGGCGTACATGTGGTGACCGTGAACGATTATCTGGCTAAACGCGATGCCGAGTGGATGGGCAAGATTTATAACTTCCTCGGTCTGACCGTTGGCATCAACCTTTCCCAGATGCCGCATGCCGCCAAACAGCAGGCCTATGCGGCAGACATTACCTATGGCACCAACAATGAATTCGGTTTCGACTATCTGCGTGACAACATGGTGTTCAGCCAGGAAGAGCGTGTACAACGCGGCCTGCATTATGCGCTGGTGGACGAGGTGGACTCAATCCTGATTGACGAGGCGCGTACGCCATTGATCATTTCCGGGCAAGCCGAAAGCTCGGTGGATCTATACAAAGCTATTGACGCTGTGGCCAAACAATTGATTCGCCAAAAGACAGAAGATGGCGAGGGCGACTACTGGGTAGATGAGAAGGGACAGAATGTCTCCATGAGCGAAGCTGGCCATGAGCGCGCCGAGCAGATTCTGGAAAGCTCCGGTCTGCTGCCTGCGGGCTCCAGTCTCTACGAAGCTGCCAACATTACCTTGGTGCATCACCTGTATGCATCCTTGCGTGCGCAGAACCTTTTCCATCGCGATCAGCATTATGTGGTGCAGAACGGCGAGATCGTGATCGTGGACGAATTCTCTGGCCGCAAGATGCCGGGCCGACGCTGGTCTGATGGCCTGCATCAAGCCGTGGAGGCTAAAGAGGGCGTGGATATTCAGAAAGAGAACCAGACGCTGGC
Organism: Methylophilus sp.; assembly: GCA_035423825.1. Classification (GTDB taxonomy): domain Bacteria; phylum Pseudomonadota; class Gammaproteobacteria; order Burkholderiales; family Methylophilaceae; genus Methylophilus. Next base: position 42,776 of record DAOMMM010000001.1, read on the forward strand.
TTCCATCACCTTCCAGAATTATTTCCGTATGTATAAAAAACTGTCTGGCATGACAGGTACTGCAGATACCGAGGCATACGAGTTCAATCAGATCTACGGTCTGGAAACCGTGGTGATTCCAACTCACCGCCCAAGGATCCGCAAGGACGCCATGGACAAGGTGTATCGTACCGCAACAGAGAAATACAAAGCGGTGATAGAAGACATCAAAGACTGCCAGGCACGCCAGCAGCCAGTGCTGGTAGGTACCACTTCCATTGAAAACTCCGAATTGATCTCAGCTTTGCTGAATAAAGAGAAGCTGGAACACCAGCTACTGAACGCCAAGCAGCATGAGCGCGAGGCGCATATCGTCGCGCAGGCTGGCCGTCCAGGGGTTATCACCATCGCCACCAATATGGCAGGCCGCGGTACAGACATCGTACTAGGCGGCAACCCGGAACCGGAGATTCAAGCTGTAGAGGCAGATGAATCATTGTCTGCCGAGCAGAAACAGGAAAAGATCGCCCAAATCAAGGCCGAATGGCAGCAGCGTCATGAGCTGGTCAAAGCGGCAGGCGGTTTGCACATCATCGGTACGGAGCGTCATGAGTCCCGTCGCGTGGATAACCAGCTGCGCGGTCGTTCCGGCCGCCAGGGCGACCCGGGCTCCAGCCGCTTCTACCTCTCTCTGGAAGACCAGTTGCTGCGCATCTTCTCTGGTGATCGCGTCGCCGCCATCATGGAGCGCCTGAAGATGCCGGAAGGCGAGGCTATCGAGCATGCTATGGTCACCCGCGCTATCGAGAACGCGCAGCGCAAGGTAGAAGGCCGCAACTTCGATATCCGCAAGCAATTGCTGGAATTCGATGATGTTTCCAATGACCAGCGCAAAGTCATTTACGAGCAGCGCAACGAGCTGCTGGAAGCCACCGATATCGGTGACACCATCACCGCCATGCGTCATGACGTGTTACAGGACATCTTCAGCAATGCGATTCCGCCCAGCAGTGTGGAAGAGCAGTGGGATATCCCCGCGCTGGAAGAAGCCATCAAAACGGAAACAGGCCTGGAAATGCCGGTGGCGAAGTGGCTGGAAGAGAATCCTGACTTACATGAAGAAACGCTGCGCGAGCGCATTTTCGAGATTGCAGATAACAGCTACGCTGCCAAGGAACAACTAGCCGGTGCAGAGACCATGCGCAATTTCGAGCGCACCGTCATGCTGCAAAGCCTGGATCACCACTGGCGTGAGCATCTTGCCGCGCTGGATCACCTGCGCCAAGGCATCCATTTACGTTCCTACGCGCAAAAGAACCCAAAACAGGAATACAAACGCGAGGCATTCCAGCTGTTTGAAGGCCTGCTGAATACGGTTAAATCAGAAGTCACCAAAATCACCATGCTGGTGCAGGTGCGCACTCAGGAAGAACTTGCAGCGCAGGAGATGCAGCACGAAGAAGTCTCCAACGTGCAGTATCAGCATGCCGATTACGAAGAAGCGCTGGCCAACCCGACAGGTGAGGAAGAAGCGCAGTTGGCCAGTGGCCAGCCAGTGGTGCGCGAAGGCGCTAAAGTGGGCCGCAACGACCCATGTCCATGTGGCTCTGGCAAGAAATACAAACAATGTCACGGAGCGTTGAGCTAATGACTATCGAGCAGGAAATCCAATCCCCTTGCATCGGCGTATGCAGTATCGACGATATGACAGGCTTCTGTCAGGGATGCTACCGCACGCTGGAAGAGATTCAGCAATGGTGGGATATGGATAACACCGCCAAAGCAGCCGTGGTTAAAACTGCGGCGGAGCGTGAAGCCGCCGTGTTTGATTGACAAGCGGGTTCAGCAATAGCAAAAGCCAGCGTAAGCTGGCTTTTTTGTTTCTACTTTATTTTCATTACAAAAACGATGCCTCTGGAATCCCCATCCAGATTGGCTTGCAGGGCAGGTGTTTTAATAATGAATGCGCGCATATGAGAAATAATACGCAACTTACGTGCAGGCGGGAATCTAGAAAGTAAATACAATTGTCAGTTTTGTTCGGCTATTGTACAACCCGTTTCTTTACCCAGGAAAGCGCGTTTAGATAAAGAAATAGACTAATCGGCACAAATGGAATAAATAGCGCCTCTCCAGCATGACCCCATCTAAGTGCGCTAAGTGGCGTTGATGAGATGACGCTGATGCAAGCCAGCAGGCAAAGAAACCAAGCAAGACCGAGAGCGAGCTCATATGGAAGAAGTGGATATTGGGGAGAAGGTACTATGAAATATTTAACAAAAGTGATAGCTAAGAACGCCAGCACCGTAAATACTGTAACGATGACGATGCAACCAACTAAGACGGTGATAAGGAATTCTTTCATGGTGATTTTATGATTTTTAATTTTTGGCTACCAATAATCGCGCCTTGCTGCAGCAAATCTTGCAGAATCTGCTGACCGAATTCTATGATGGTTTCCGGCAGTGGATGTTGCAGGGTTTTGGCGATTTCCAGTAGTGCTTGCTTGCCGCTGATGGCTTGTTGCTGGATGTGTTTGAGCAATTGGTAGGTGATGGCGTTGAGCACGATGAATTTGATTTCAAATTCATCGTCGCGATACATCAGGATATGCGTGGGTGCTGGCTCAGCAGTTTTGTGCCTTTTGGAGAGCATGTGCACCGGATAGTCGTATGCCAGCAACAGATGTGCAGGGTTGAGGATAGGGTGCTCGCTCAGCAGATTGGCTTGTGCGCTTAAGGGCGGTGTTTCCACGTGCATGGTGCTTACGTGCAGTTCCGCCCATTCATAATGTGCCAGCTGTTTCAGGTGTTCTGGGATGGTTTGCGTACTCAGATATTTCAGAAACTGTGCCGGAATCTCGCGGAAAAATGGCGTCTCTGAGCCGTGTCCTGCAAAGAAGCCGCGCACCAGTTTGCGCCAGGCGCGGGCACCGAATATCTGCCTGCATACCGGAAAGCAGGCGGAAACGGAGGCAAAGATGTTGTTGAAGACGATTTCGCGGTACACCGCCATGCGGCTATCCGCCACGCGGGCAGGTTTTCTGTTTGCCTGCGGGTTGCGGATGTGGGCGGTGAATTGAGCCTGATATTCCTGGAAAAGCATATTTATGCTGCTTTTTGCGTAGCGCGATACCTTGCCTGATACTCCGCTATTTTGATGATTTCAGGTAGTAGCTCAGCCAGCGGGGGGATATTGGTGTCGCGCTCCAGCAGCGTGGGGAAGTTGCCAAACAGGCTATAAGCTTCGTCCAGCAATGCCCATACAGGGTCGATGATATCCTCGCCATGCGTGTCCACCAGTAAATCTGGCTGCACCTGAAGGTGCCCGGCGATATGCGCATAGACGATTTTGTCTTTGGGAATTTGCCGCAAAAACGCATACGCATCAAAGTTGAAATTAACGCTGTTGACATAGATGTTGTTGATGTCGAGATGCAGCAGGCAATCGGCTTCGTCCAGTACCGCTTTCAGGAAGGTGATCTCGTCCATATCCGAGATGGGCGCGGCTGCGTAGAACGATGCATTCTCGATGCCGATGCGTTGCCCCAATACATCCTGCGCCTGCCGGATGCGCGCGGCAACGTATTTCACAGCTTCTTCGGTGAACGGGATAGGCAGCAAGTCATACAGCAGGCCATGTGTGTCGCCGCAGTAACTTAGGTGTTCGGTATAGAGTGGAATCTTATGCTCGGTCATGAAGACTTTGACCTGCTTGAGGAAATCTGTATTCAAGGGTTTGGGGCCGCCAAGGGACAAGCATAGTCCATGACACACGATCGGGTAACGCTCGACAAACCAGGCAAGATCGTGCGCGGATTTACCACCGGCACCAATCCAGTTTTCCGGAGCGATCTCCAGAAATTGGATGTTGGAAATCTCGGGTGTCTGATAGCGGCTTTGGATTTGGGGTATCAGCTCGCGCTTCAACCCCAATCCAGCGCCTTTGATATCGGCTATGCTAGCCATATCGTTAATGGAGCAATGCTCAGCTTAGTGACCGCACTTGCCTTCTTTCATTTTCTCGGCGCTGCAGCTGCCTTCTTTCATCTTTTCCGCACTACAGCTGCCCTCCTTCATTTTCTCAGCTGAGCAGGAACCTTCTTTCATTTTTTCAGCCGAGCACGAGCCTTCTTTGGCCTTTTCGCCACCACATTTGCCTTCGGCTGCTTTTTTCTTGCTGGCACCACATTTACCTGTGCCGCATTTGCCATCCTTCATTTTGGCGTCCTGCTCTGCCACCTGGTAACCGCTGGATAGCGATTGCAGAGCAAACGGGTTCTCGCCATTGGCATAGGCGGCTGCGCCTGCTGCGATAGCGATTGCGCCGCCAACGGCCGCGGCCAGGGTTTTGTTGGATTTTTTCATGTCGATTTCCTTTTCAGTCGTTAATTTTTAGTTGATTCAATCAGTTCAGCGATGCGTGCTCTGACAGCGGATGGCAGATGAATGCTCTGGTCGCTTTCGACTTTAGCGCTCAGCTTTTTGAGTGCCATGCGCAGATCGTGCATTTGTCGTGCGAAACGCCTGCAGTATTTGCATATCCATAGATGCAGGCGCAAGGCAAACGTTCCTTTGCGGACAGCGGTCTATCCAGAGACTGTGAAACAAGTTGGCTGGCTTGCTGGCAACTTAACATCCTAATCACCTATAACCAATTCATTTCCAGACATTTTCTCATTCCCATCCGGGCTCGATACAACATCACCCAAGCATTGGTCGCAGTAATGTTCAGTTCCTTACAGATTTCTTCATTTGGATTTTCTTCCACATCGCGCAGCATGAACAAGGCTTGCTGTTTGGCGGGCAGCCTATCGAGACAATCTTGCAGTACTGCCAGGAACTGCTGCTGTTCGAGCGCGTTATCAGGGATACCCCAGTTTTGTGGCATATCTGTCCAGTGACCTTGCGCATCAAAGAATTCATCCATATTGGCATCTTCTTCCACCAGTTCGCTGGCGGCGATTTCGCGAACGCTCTTGCGCAGGATATCGATGACCTTATGTTTGAGGATGCCCGTGAGCCAGGTACGCGGGCTGGATTGTTCTGCAAAGCTGGGATTCTTGATGGCAGCAAGAAATGTCTCCTGTACGGCATCTTCGGCCAGATGCGGGTCGCGCAGACGGGCCAGCGCGAAGCGGTATAAGTAATCGCCGTGTTCGCTTAGCCAATGGTGGATATTTTCCATGCCGTATTCAACCATGTCCGCCAGGTGGCTGCAAGCCGGCTTTTTTAGCCAGCAGCTGTAGGTACATGTTATTGTCTAGCGTTGTTTGGTGGCGTTGCGCATGCCAGATCGTTTCGGCAAGGCAATCCAGGATATCATGTTGCGCTTCGTGTTCGTTCTGATGCAGCGTGCACAGGCGCTGGTATATCGACGCAATGCCGATGGGCTGGTTGATGCTGATCTGCTCCAGTATTGACAAGTGCAGGCTCATATGCAGGAAAGGATTGGTTTCACCCAGTTCGGGGAAATAGGCCTGCTGCATGTACAGCTCCGGTTGATTGAGTACTGCATGGTATTCTGGATGGAGTTGCATGACCTGAACCGCCATTTTTTCCAGGTCGGTAAGCGCCTGCTGAGTAAGGAATTTGCGCCAGGCTTCAAAGAAGAAGCTGCGTACTTCGTCGCGGCTAGGTTTGAACAGACTCATCGCAGGTAAATAATCCGAGTACGGCAGAATAATCCAGCAAGATGTTGCGCCCATGTATGGGGGCGATTTCACCATTGCCATAGAAGCCAATGATAGGCAATTTGGGGAACAGGGTCTTGAGCAAGGCCAAATCCTGATCCAGCCCATCGTAGAAATAGGGGCCGCGTCCCATACAGGAGAAGAACAGCGCAAAATCAGGCATCTTCCCTAACTGTAGCTTGAGCTGGCTGGCTGTCCTCACGATATCGAGCTGCGCGCTATCCTTATCACGCACGGCCCAGCTCAGCCATTGTCCTTCCGCGAGTGGTTGCGCCAGGGTGATGGATTGCTCTGCCTCGTTGCCGGAAATGATGGTGCAAGGATGATATTCTCCGCGCTCGATACTGGTGGCCTTGTCGGCATAGACGGCCAGCAACTGATGATAAGGGACTGGGGTGGCTTGCTTGTTCGATTTGTGCCACGCAGATTGCAGCGTTTGCAGAGCGGGAGTCTCAGCAATTTCTTGAATGTCGTAGCCTCGGCAGCGCGTGATGCGACGTGGGGTGGAGATAAGCCTTAAGCCGTGTGATGCGCTTACTGCGCCTCTTGTGTGCCGTAGCAGAATCTCACAAAGCCCCTGTGTGCTTCCCTTGCCGTTTTGCCAGACGGAGAAGGGGCCCTGGCCAGTGGCATCTCCGGATACCCCACCAAATTTCGGTGTGTCTGCGGCTAACCATGTCGCATTGATTGCGTTGGGGGCTACCAGCGTCAGTAGTAACTCGGGATGATGGTTGGTGTGTGTGGCTGCTTCCAGTATGGTATCACCGGTAAATACCATAGCGGCAACTGCGGCGCCATCGAGTACCCAGTCTTCATCGGTGAAGATGCCTGGTGCGGAACAGCCGATAATCTGCATTGTACTAGCTGCCTTGGCTGCGGCTTTGATTGCAGCTTCCGGATTGCTGGCAAAGGCCTCGGTTAAGAACAGCAGGACACTGTTGGCACGGTCGACACCTAGTTTATCCAATGCATCCTTGACAGCTTGGCCTGCCAGGTCAGCCGATGCTTTTGCACCAGTCGCTAATCCAGTGGCGATATTCATGCTTCACCGCCCATTAAGTGCGGCTTGGGGATGGTCTTGTGGCGATACTCACATAGATCCACGATACAACATTCTCCGCATTTAGGGTTGCGTGCGGTGCAGGTGTATCGCCCATGCAGGATCAGCAGGTGATGTGCATCATGCAAGAACTCTTTCGGGATGGTCTTTAGATATTTCTTCTCGACTTCCAGCACGGTTTTGCCGGGCGCGAGATTGATGCGGTTGCCAAGCCTGAACAAGTGGGTGTCTACTGCAATCGTAGGTTGTCCAAACGCGGTGTTCAATATCACGTTTGCCGTCTTGCGGCCTACACCAGGCAAGGCCTCCAGCGCTTCACGAGTATCTGGGACTTCTCCGTGATGTCTATCAAGCAGCTGCTGGCAGCATGCGATGATGTTCTTGGCTTTGGCATGATACAGGCCGATGGTTTTGATGTAACTTTCCAGACCTTCGATGCCGAGATTCACAATGGCCTGTGGCGTGTCGGCGACCTTAAAGAGTTTGCGTGTCGCAATGTTTACGCCTTTGTCGGTAGCTTGAGCAGATAGGATGACCGCAATCAGCAGTTCAAAGATGCTGCTGTGTTCCAGCTCAGTTTCCGGCTTGGGGATCGCCGCGCTCAGGCGTGAAAAGATGGCATAGCGTTTTTCAGCGTTCATGCACGCTTAATGATCTGGTTTTAATGATAGATTCGCTTGTGACTGCGTATCATGGGACTCTGCCCAGTTACGATAAGCGACAAGACAAGCTAGCCCCAAAAATGCTCCAGGAGGCAATATGGCAAGCAGAAAGCCATGGTAATCTGGAATCACGGTAATTACATAGTGCTTGAATTGCGGACCCAGAGCCAGATCCAGGCCGGAAAAAAGTGTGCCTTTACCAACCAGCTCACGCATGCCGCCCAGAATGGTGAGTACAGCAGTCAGCCCTAGCCCCATCATCAGGCCATCAAAAATAGAAGGCGCTGGTTCACTCTTGGCGGCAAAGGATTCTACGCGCGCCAGCACGATACAGTTCACCACGATGAGTGGGATGAAGATACCCAGTACTTTATGAAGCGGCAGGGCAAAGCCATGAATGAGCAGATCAATCACCGTCACCAGTGCAGCAATGACCAGAATGAACACTGGTACGCGAATCTCGTCCGGTACCAGTTTACGCACGGGAGACACGGTGCCGTTGGCACAGGCCATCACAAGCGCAGTGGCAAGACCCAAACTCAGGCCATTGACGGCAGATGTTGTAACGGCCAACGTAGGGCATAGGCCCAGCAGCTGGACTACGCCAGGATTTTGCTTCCATAAGCCGTTAAGGGCAATCTCACTATACTGGTTACTCATTCGGTTTCGCTCCTTCGGCAAACAATTGTGCCTTGTTCGCCTCAAAGTATTGTAGCGCCTTGTGCACTGCCTTGACTACCGCGCGGGGTGTAATGGTTGCACCTGCCATGTAGTCGAACTTGCCGCCGTCTTTTTTGACTTTCCATCCTGCATCATTTGTTTGTGTGAGCGATTCACCATCAAAAAGTTTGATCCAGTCGTTCTTTGCTATCTCGATATAATCACCCAAGCCAGGCGTTTCCTTGTGAGTCAGTACACGCACACCACTCACGGAGCCATCGTATTTGATGGCGATCAGTAGCTTAATGTCACCGCTGTAGCCATCGGGCGCGATGGCTTCCAGGATGATGGCTTGCGGCTGATTATTGAGGCGTGCGCGATTGGCAATGGTTGGTTGCTTGTTTCCCAATAACGGGCTTGGTGCGATGGTGATGGCATCTTTCAGCACATCGTTATCATGGATATTGGGAGGAATGATTTGCGCAAACAACGCCATGCGCGCTTCGGCCTCGCTCTTTTCGATAGGCGCTTTGGTAATCTGATACACAAACGCCATTACAAGGGTGAACACTGCCGCGAATGCGACCAGCGTCAAGGCATCCTTGCGAGCATTTTTGATGATATCGTTCATTGCCTGTATCCAAATACCCGCGGCTGTGTGTGTGCATCCAGCAATGGCACGCAGATGTTCATGAAGATAACCGCAAACGCGACGCCATCCGGATAGCCGCCATATACGCGAATCAGGTAAGTGATGATGGCTACGCCTGCTGCAAAGTATAGTTTACCATTAGGCGTTGTCGGTCCGCTGACCGGGTCTGTGATAATAAAGAATGCACCCAGCATGCTAGCCCCGCAGAACAAGTGGAGCAGCGGCGAAGCAAAATGCGCCGGGCTCACCAGCCAGAAAATACCAGACATCAATGTCAATGTACCCAGGAAGGCGGCAGGTAAATGCCAGCTGATGATTTTTTGCTGCCACAAATATAAGCCCCCCAGCAGGTAAGCCGCCGTTACATACTCGTTGCCTTTGCCGCCTACTGCGCCAAACAAAGGCGCTTCGCTGATGCTGGCCACTTCATGGCTCAGTTTGAGCTGTGTCTTCAGATAGTCCAGCGGAGTCGCGCTGGTGACGGCATCCAGTTTAAGATCTCCTGGAAGCACACTACTAAAAATATAACGGAACTGCTCGGCAAAGCTCAGCTTGGTTTGCGCGATTTCCAGCGCTGCTGGCCATTTGGTCATTAATGCCGGGAAGGATATCAACAGTACGGCATAACCTACCATGGCCGGGTTGAACGGGTTGTAACCTAATCCGCCATATAACTGCTTGGCGACGACGATGGCGAACAATGTGCCCACGACGATTAGCCACCAAGGGCTGAGCGGCGGAATCGCCAAAGCCAATAACCATGCGGTGATGATTGCGCTGTAATCGGTGACAAAAGGTTTGACCGGGCGGTTGCGGAGGCGCAGCATCAAGGCCTCAGCTAATAGCGCAGTGGCAGTGGCCAGAGCGATGGAAATCAGCACGCCGCCACCATAAACCCACACATAGGCGAAGATGCCTGGCACAAGCGCCAGCAGTACCTTGAGCATGATGGTACTGACGGAAGGAGCACTGTTAATATATGGAGCCTGGAGCATTATTCACCCTTTTCCTTTTTCGCAGCTTCGGCTGCCGCTTTAGCCGCTTTTGCACGTTCGATAGCGGCAGCGATTTTGGCCTGTTTCTCTGCATCGGCTTCTGGTGAGACTTTTTTTGCATCGCCAGAAGCCGCGCCCTGTTTGTCTTCCAGACCAACATTTTTGCGTCGTGCGTCAATCTCGGCGATTTCCTGTTTTACAGCACTTGATGTCGGCTCAATGTTCTTCGGAGTCTCGCCTGTTTGAGCGGCTGCAGCTTTTGCAGCCTTGGCACGCTCGATGGCGGCTGCAATAGCCGCTTTCTTGGCTGCGTCTGCATCAGGAGCGGCTAGCTTGGAGGCCGCATATTGATTGGCTTGCGGGGCGGGTGTCTTTTCGGCCTCTGCCTTTGCCCCCTGCGCGCGTTCCGCATGCTTGGCGGCGCGTTCCTGTTTCTCGCGCTCGATGCGCTGCAACCTGAATTCGTTGCGCTGACGCGCGAGGTCAGCTGCTTCCTTGGCGCGGTCTGCGGTGATGATCTCGCTCTTGGCATAGCGGTAATACTGCACTAGTGGGATGTTGCTGGGGCATACATAAGCGCAAGCCCCGCATTCGATGCAGTCGAACAGCTTGTAATCACGGGCCTTCTCGAAGTTGTCGGATTTGGCGAACCAGTAAAGTTCTTGCGGCTGCAGGCTGACCGGGCAAGCGTCCGCACAGCGCGCGCAGCGGATGCAAGGCATGGGTACGGGCGGCGGTTCAAACAGGTCTGGCGCTGATGCGATGATGCAGTTGGCCGCCTTGGTGATCGGCACATCGTCATCAGGCAGTTTGAAGCCCATCATCGGCCCGCCCATAATGTAATGCGTAGTGTTTGCTTTTGCGCCACCGGCAGCCTGTATTAACAGGTGCAATGGTGTGCCGAACAGCACTTCGAAATTCTGCGGGCGCCCGACGTTGCCTGTGACAGACACGATGCGACTGATGGCGGGTTCGCCATGGTCAAGATAGCGATGCAAAGCCAGTACGGTAGCGACATTGAATACCTGCAAGCCCACTTCCGTGGTGCGTTTGTCATGGGGGATTTCCTGACCGGTGAGCAGGTAGACCAAGCGTCTTGCGTCGCCGCTTGGGTAGAGTGTAGGGACTACCTTTATCTGGATGTTGGTACCAACTGCCGCAGCATGCATGGCCGCCGCCGCTTCTGGCTTGTTGTCTTCTATGCCAACCACTGCTTGTTCTGCGCCAAGCAAATGTTGTGCAATCAATATACCTTGCACGATTTGTGTCGCGCGTTCGCGCATCAGCATGTCGTCGCAGGTAATATAGGGCTCGCATTCAGCTGCGTTGATGATGAGTGTGTGTACACCGGATTTGCCATCTGCACGTAGTTTGATGTGTGATGGGAAGGTGGCGCCACCAAAGCCTACGATGCCGGAGTTGCGCAACTCGGCTATCACCGCTTTGCGTTCCATGTTGTGCCAATCCAGTGGCCTGTGTTCAATCCACTCATCATTGCCATCCGGGGCTAGTATGATGCATTTATCGGGCAAGCCAGATGGGTGCGGTATAACGGCATCTTCGATAGCCATAATCATCCCAGACGTGGGCGCATGGAGCGCTGCGGACACTGTGCCCTCTGCCTCTGCAAGTAGCTGGCCTTTTAATACCTTGTCTCCCGTGGCGACTCTGATTTTAGGTAGATTGCCGACATGCTGGCGCAAAGGTAGCACTAGTCTGTCAGGTAGCGGTAACTGTCCAATCGGCAGTTGCGTGGACTGGTTCTTATTTTCCGGAGGGTGTACTCCGCCGTGAAACTTGAATATTTTTGCGAAATTGACCAGCGCGTTCATTTGTTTATTTGCTCAATTGCCTAGGGTTCAGGCCAACCGGTACGATTGGAATGGTTGGGTACTTCCATTTCCAGTTATCAGGTGTCTCACCAATCGGAATCATGCTGATGCAATCTACCGGACAGGGTGCGACGCACAACTCACAGCCAGTACATTCGCTGGCGATGATGGTGTGCATGTGCTTTGCGGCGCCAAGAATAGCATCCACCGGACAAGCCTGGATACATAATGTGCAGCCGATGCAGGTTTGTTCATCAATGAAGGCGACGGATTTTGGCTTGGGTGTTCCGTGTTCTGCATTGAGTGGCTTATACTCTACGCCGAGTAAATCTGCCAAAGCACGAACTCCCGCATCGCCGCCGGGCGGGCATTGGTTGATATCCGCTTCACCTTTTGCGATAGCCGTAGCATACGGTTTGCAGCCTGGGTAGCCACATTGTCCGCACTGGGTTTGCGGCAAAATAGCGTCGATACGGGCAATGAGCGGGTCGCCTTCGACCTTGAATTTGAGAGCGGCATAGCCCAGCAGGGCGCCTAGTACCAGCGCAAGGCCAATCATGATAAGTAATGCCAAGGACATCTTGTTAGTATTTATCCAATCCGGCAAAACCCATAAACGCCAAACTCATCAGCGCTGCGGTAACCATAGCGATGGCCGAGCCTTTGAATGGCGTCGGCACGTCTGCGGCTTCCAGTCGTTCGCGCAAACTGGCAAATAAGATCAGTACCATGGAGAACCCAACTGCACCGCCCAATCCGTACAGTCCAGATTCGAGCGGGCCATGGCTGGATTGCGCGTTCAGCAAAGGGATGCCAAGCACCGCACAGTTGGTGGTGATCAGAGGCAGGTAGATGCCTAGCATTTGATACAGTAAGGGAAAGCTCTTTTCCATCACCATTTCAGTAAACTGAACGACCGCGGCGATCACCACGATGAATGACAGCGTACGCAGGTAAACCAGATTATTCGGTTCCAGCAGGTAATGATTGATCGCCCAGCTGGTCATGCTGCCAATAGTCAGCACAAAGGCAGTTGCTGCAGCCATGCCAACCGAGGCTTCCAGCTTTTTGGATACGCCCATGAATGGGCATAGCCCCAAGATCTTTACCAGCACGATGTTGTTGACTAATACCGTGCTAATCAAAATCAGAATGTATTGATGCGTCATGTATAAGTATGTGCGTTTGAATAAAAAACATTATAGCTCGTTTGCCAGATACACGTCATGGGTCAACCGATACTGCCATGTAAACGCTATTGATAAAAAATTATGTTTTGCGTCATTTTATGGCAGCAGATATGGGTGAGCAAAGAATAATTAGGTATATCGGTATTTTTGTTGGCTATATAGCTGTTTCTTAGTGCCACATTTAGCCACCTAGCTAAAGTTATAAGTTAAAATACGCGATTATTTTATATTTGGTCTAATCATATGTTTCAAGGTAGTTTGGTCGCCATCGTTACCCCCATGTATCCTGACGGCAGTCTGGATTTGCCAGCATTGCGTAGCCTGATCGATTGGCATATTGAATCTGGGACTGATGGGATTGTAATTGTCGGCACTACTGGCGAATCTCCCACGGTGGATGTGGAAGAGCATTGCCAATTGATTCAAACCACCGTGCAATATGTGAACAAACGTATTCCTGTGATTGCCGGGACTGGTGCTAATTCCACCCAAGAGGCAATTGAATTGACGCAACAAGCTAAGAGCTTAGGCGCTGACGCCTGTCTGCTGGTCGCGCCTTACTATAATAAACCTACCCAAGAAGGGCTGTACCAACATTTCTCAGCTGTGGCCAAAGCAGTGGATATTCCGCAGATTTTGTACAATGTCCCTGGCCGTACTGGCTGCGATATCAATAACGATACAGTAATACGTCTGGCGCAAGTGAAAAATATCGTTGGCATCAAAGATGCAACTGGCGGTCTGGAGCGCGGGACAGACCTGATCAATCGTTCACCTGAGGGGTTTGTGGTGTACAGCGGGGATGATGCGACAAGTCTACCTTTGATGATGATGGGGGCGAAAGGTGTCATCAGTGTGACTGCCAATGTGGCGCCCAAACTAATGCATGAGATGTGTATGGCCGCACTTGATGAGGATTTTGAGCTGGCGCGCGGAATCAACGCCAAACTTTTTGGGCTGCATCAAAAACTATTTGTTGAGGCTAATCCAATCCCGGTGAAATGGGTGTTGCAAGAAATGGGCCTCATTCAGTCAGGCATTCGTTTACCATTGGTGACATTGTCTTCGCAATTTCATGAACTGCTGCGCTCAGCTATGCGAGCTGCCGCCGTGATTTGAGTAATGCTAAATAGGTGAGAAATGAAACACATGAATTCAGTTAAGGTGTTGACCTCCGCACTGCTGGTGATGATGCTAAGTGCTTGTGATTCGATACCGTTTATCGATACGTCCTCTGATTACAAAGGCGCAGGTCGCGCTAAGCCATTGGAAGTGCCGCCGGATTTGACTTCGGTACAAAGCAGCGATGCTTACAGCGTGCCTGGCGGAAGTACTAGTTATTCCAGCTATTCACAAGGGCAAGAGGGTGAAGAGGCGGGTGTGGAAAAGGTGCTAGTGAATCCGGAAGGCGTGCGCATGGAGAAAGCCGGCGCGCAACGCTGGCTAGTAGTGAATGCCCCGGCAGAGAAAATATGGCCAACCATCCGTGATTTCTGGATGGAGCAGGGTTTTGCTGTTCGTGTAGAAAGTCCGGAAACTGGCATCATGGAGACTGAGTGGATTCAGGCAGACGCTATTAAAGCGAAAGAAGATAAGGCTGGCTATTTAGATAAATTCGACAAATGGCTGGATAAACTTGCAGGACTTGCCGATCGCCGTAAATTCAGAACCCGTATTGAACGCGGTGAGAAGGAAGGGACTACCGAAATATATATGACACACCGCACGGTGGCAGGTGCTCCCGATGACGGTAAAAACCGTATCAAGACCCAATTGGGGGAAATTGAAACCGGCTATCGCGCAGATGCGGATAAAGCGAACAGCGAGAAAGTGGATGAACTTGATAGTGAGTTAGACGCCGAATTACTGCGACGCTTGATGGTGAAGCTAGGCGTGGCAGAAAAACGTGCGCAGGAGATTGTGGCGAACCCGAATGCGGAGAAACGAGCTGAGGTATTCAAGGAATCGGATAGCAGCGTGACGCTGAAATTGCGTGACCCGTATGATCGTGGATGGCGTCGTGTAGGGCTCGCGTTGGACAGGATTGGTTTTGTTATCGAGGACAAGGATCGCTCAAAAGGTTTGTTCTATGTGCGTTACGCAGACGTAGATATAGATGATGGTCCGAAGAAGAAAAAAGGCCTGTTGGATACCTTGGCCTTCTGGAAAGATGATGACAAAGTGGAAAACAAATCCAAGCCCAAGGACGAAACCACGATTGTAGATAAGCTGAAGTTCTGGAAGGGCAAAGACGAGAAAACCGATCCATCCAAACAGTATCGTATCAAGGTGACTGATATCGAGACAGGTACCCAAGTGAATGTGGTAGATAAAGACAATCAGCGCAATAACAGCACTACTGCCAACAGAATCATCTCTCTGCTCTACGAACAGTTGAAATAATCATGCGATTTGCCTCACTCGCAAGTGGTAGTGCGGGCAATTGCATGGTCATCGAGCATGGCAGTACCCGTTTGCTACTGGATTGTGGCTTAGGGCCTCGCGATCTCGCTTCACGCTTGATTTCCCGAGGATTGGATTCACAACAGATCACCGGTATTATCTTGACCCATGAGCACGATGATCATGCGAAAGGGGCATTCAAGTTTGCCGCTTTTCACAATATACCGATTTGGCTTAGTCACGGTACCCGCGTCATGGTGGAGCGCTACCTGCCGGAAGGTTTGTCGCTCGATTTGCGTGTGATCGATAGCCATCAGCCATTTCAGATTCGGGATATGGAAGTAGCGCCTTATCCTGTTCCGCACGACGCTCGTGAACCGACCCAGTTTGTTTTTAGTGATGGACAGCACACTTTGGGGGTGCTTACCGACACAGGCGTCTCTACCCCGCATATCGAATCCATGCTGACCGGGTGTGATGCGCTGGTTTTGGAGTGCAACCACGATTTGGAGATGCTCAAGAACGGCCCCTACAGCCCAGCTTTGAAGAAACGCGTTGGTGGGCGGTTAGGTCATCTGGACAACGGAAGTGCAGCTAGGTTATTGGCGAATCTTGATAATCGGAAACTCAAGCATATCATCGCGGCGCATCTGAGTGCCAAAAACAACACGCCTGAATTGGCGCAAGCGGCGCTTGCGGCCGTGCTGAACTGTAGTCGGGAATGGATCGGGATTGCGAATCAGGTTTCAGGGTTTGATTGGCGCAGCCTTTAGAGAAAGCGCTAAATAAAAAAGCCGAGCAATGCTCGGCTTTTTAAATTGCTTGTCACTAAGATTAGTGAGCAGCTTCAGCAGGAGCAGCAGCAGGTGCGGCTTCAGCAGCAGGAGCAGCTTCAGCAGCAGGAGCAGCTTCAGCAGCAGGAGCAGCTTCAGCAGCAGGTGCGGCTTCAGCAGCAGGTGCGGCTTCAGCAGCAGGTGCGGCTTCAGCAGGAGCAGCTTCTTCAGCTGGTTTTTCGCCACAAGCAGTCAAAGCAAGAGCCAACAATGCGGCCAACAGAGCGGAACGTGTCATGTTATTTTCCTTAAATGAATAATGAACTAAAAAACTTGTACGGTGGATAACTTCCTTACCGAATGGCGCGAATTCTACCAGCATTTTTGCAAAACTTCAGTACTTTTTTTGAAAATACAACGATTTTCTTATTGAAAATCGTTATTTTGCAACACGTTATTGGTTAAAGTTAAAATTTTTCTAATCAACGCGAATATTCAGGCTGCTCTCTCTATCGCTTCTATGCTTGGAAAATCCCAGAATTTTGCGGCTGACATCGTCGTTTTGCTGCATGGTGCCGCCCAGATCGACCCACGCCCCAAGTGAGGTGCGGACTACCGTGCTAAGTTCTTCGAAGTCGAGGATGCCCTGTCCGTCAGTCCGGGCGATGCGCGGCGTAATTTCAAGTTCGATTTGTCCGGTTGCCGAATCCCCTATTGTACGAGGCTGTACTGCAAAACCGGTGCTGATCTCGCGCCAATCGGAAAAGCGTTCCACTTGTACATAGCGCCGCGTGAGTGTAATCCATTCTTGCGTGAATGGTATGATTTGACCGGTGCGGATATATGCGCGCTCCCCGTCCATTACGCTGATGAATTGCTGACTGGTTTGGTGAATATCTCGTCTGTTCTGTTCAACTTCTACACGACCAGTATTGAATCTGGATTGCCTGTCGTTGGATACTGTGATTTTGATTTTGCCCACCTTGGCAGTGCCTCTGGCGGCTATTTCGGTTTGTTCGCTTTGCAGAGAGCTGCCAGTGCTGACCGTGATCCTGCGATTGATCCTTGCTGTATCCATCTTGCTGACAAGCGCTTCGATATCACGCATACGCTCTGGCGTGGTGCGAAGAATCAATTGGTTATCGATAGCGTTTGCGGAGCCTTGTTCGCCAATCATCTGATCGACTGCAGGCAGCAGGTCGCTGGCAAAGCGGTGCTGCAGCGTGATGATCTTGAATTCAGTCTCAGCCCACGCACACGAACTGTAAAGGATTAGGCAGGCCCACGGCAGGTATTTTTTCATGGCTAAAGTCCTAACATGGTCGCTGTCATAGGAGTGCTCGTTTCCGATAGTATCTCGTCGAAACGGTGTCGCAGAGTGGTGGCGGTTTCGATATTATCAAAGGTGTATCGAAAACGTGCATGGTCAATGTGGATGCGGCGTATCGTATGTAGGCCATCCGCAATTACAAAGCAGTCTTTGGCAATTTTGGCGTGGTCATTGGTCAGCCAGACATTCATGGCATGGCCATAGGATTTGAGTAGGTCGAAGAACCTGGGGCATTGCTGGCTAAAGAAATCCGCTTCATGCAATATCATCTGAAGATGGTTCTGTGGATTTTTGCGTAGAAAGTCCTGAATCAGCATAAAACGTTTTTCGGACTGATAAGCGCCTAGGCGCAGATGCTGGTCAAATATCAGCAATTCGCGTTCAGCGCGAGCAAATATCAAATCCAGCGCAGCCTCATAATTACGCTCGCCCAGTAAGACCACATCAGGCCTGAGCTCGTCTGAGGTCGAATCATTCCCGGTCATGCTGCAAACTCCACGAAACCTGCCAGATACGCAGGATAAAACCACTGCGCCAAACATGCAATTTCATCTTCGTTCAGTGTCATGGCAGGCAATACCCGATTGTCCGCAAGTGCTTGGATAGTCGCAAGGATGTTGGCTGACAGAATATCGTTTTCTGCACCTAGCAACTCGCCATTCAAGTAGAACCGCTTCTGCCAGAACAGCATCTGGCTCTTCAAATCCAGACTCAGGGTTTTTTCACGTAGCATCGTTGCGAACTTGCTTTGACTAATCTTTTTGTTAGGCTCGAACACCACATGCGGTTTTGGTTCACTGAGATAGCGTCCAAGAAAGTCGCCGACATTATCTTCGTTCCATTGAATCTGACGCAGCATAGCTGAAACTTTTCTGACCATGTCGGTACTGATCTCGGCAGGATGCTTTTGTAAGGTCAAGTCCGGATCAGCGTACATACCGTTAAGACATAGTTGTTCCTGCATATAGCCTAGGAACTCCTGACCAAGCTCTTGCGCTGCTGGGGCTCGGAAGCCAATTGAATAGGTCATGCAGTCATCGCTGTCAGCGATGCCCCAGTGTGCGATCTGCGGTGGCAAGTAAAGCATGTCACCAGACTCCAAGACCCATTCCTGCTCGGTCTCGAAGTGCTGCAAAATCTTAAGCGGGGCGTTCTCAATCAGTTGGTGGTCTGTCTGCGCGCTAATTTTCCAGTTACGGCGTCCTAACCCCTGCAACAGGAAGACATCGTAAGAATCCAGATGCGGGCCTACTCCGCCTCCCTTGGGGGCGTAGCTTACCATCAGGTCATCAAGCCGTGCGTGTGGGATGAAGTTGAACATCGCCATTAGTGCAGTTGCTCCCGGTACATAATGATTCACGCCTTGTACAAGCAGCGTCCAGTCTTGTTTGGGCAGTCGCGTAAAGTCGGTTTCGTCAAATGGCCCGTGCTGTACCGCCCATTGGTTCTTCTTAAGGCTGATGAGCCGGGCCTGTACGTCATCTTCGCAGGCCAGTCCTGCAAGATCATTGGGGCTGAGCAGGCCGGTGAACCCTGGAATCGCCTGTCGAATCAGCAGAGGTTTCTTTTGCCAGTATTCGTCCAGGAATTGTTGCGGGCTAAGTCCGTTGAGTAATTGCATGCGTACATTCTAACCTGCTTTCATTGTGAATCCTACCAGCCTGCAAGGCGCATGCAGATTGCCTTGCAGGGCAGCGGTTTTAAAAATGAATGCGCGCGTATGTAAGTAAGTACTTAAAACGGCAGGAATGCCATCGTTGCGATGCTCTGTACGACACGGGAGATGAGCCGCTGGGATTTTTCCGCCAGCGTGATGGCGTATAGATCGGTACGACCGATGATCTTGCCGAACTCGCGTTCGAAACTGAGATTGCGTTCAGTAATGGAGATTTCGTTGCTAAGCAGGCACAGGTTACCTTCGGCGTCACGGTTCGTCGCCAGTTTCCATGCGGCAATCTCCACATTGCGCGCCACATTGTAGAGGCTTTGCGGATCTATGGTATCGGTCAGGTAAAAATCGGTCTTGCCACCATGCGCCTTCAATAGCATGGTGTGCAGGCCTACTATAAATGGCAGTACCCTGTCTCCTGTGTAGTTAGCGTCAAACGCCAGGTAAATGGCTTCTGTGCCTTGTTTATTCTGGATCTCCTGAAACTGGAAATGATGTTGTGCACCACCGTCAAACACCCAATCCACCATCTTTTCAGCATTGTCGGATGTGCTTTTGGCCAGTTCGCGCGGGTTGCGCTTGTAAAGCTTGAGCATGAGTTTGCGCAGACTTTGCGTGTTCTCCTCAATCTCTACATCGGCCATTCGATCCAGGTCGTTTTTTGCCAACTGGTTTGCGGAGCTTCGGTCGCCTCGCTCTGGAACCGGGTGCTTCTCCATACTGCTCACGCAGGCGGATAAGTTTGCTATCAGGGCAATCGTAAGCAATAGGCGCATACAAGCTATCAGTGATTGCTAAGGCTGTTCAAATTTTTAACGGGATTTTGGGGTTTGCTAATTGCCATTTTCTGCATTTTATAACACCATGCTGATAATTATCACGAATAAATTTCAGGGAGTGTGCATGTCGGATTTTTTGTCAAAAGAGCGTATCACCGCCAGTGCGAACTACAATCGTTGGTTAGTGCCGCCCGCCGCCCTGGCAGTGCATCTTTCCATCGGCATGGCCTATGGTTTTAGCGTTTTCTGGAAGCCGCTCGGCAGTGCATTGGTTGGGGAGGATGGAAAGACTGTCGCAGCCTGTGCAGCAGGCGCGACGACATTTGGCGAAAAATTGGCAGGGACTGCGAAAGCGTTGTTTGCCACCGACTGTAACTGGACCCAATTCGACCTGGGCTGGATGTATACCTTGTTCTTCGTGCTACTTGGTTGCTCTGCAGCCGTGTGGGGTGGCTGGCTGGAACGCGCCGGGCCACGCAAGGCTGGCGTGGTGGCGACCATATGTTGGTGCGGCGGTTTGCTGATCTCGGCTTATGGAGTTCATGCGCATCAGCTTTGGCTGATGTGGCTCGGCAGCGGTGTTATCGGGGGGGTGGGCCTGGGTCTAGGCTATATCTCTCCAGTTTCGACGCTGATCAAATGGTTCCCTGACAGACGTGGAATGGCTACCGGAATGGCTATCATGGGCTTTGGTGGTGGCGCGATGATCGGTTCACCGCTGGCTACCCTGCTGATGAAGCAATTCTCGACTCCGACCAGTCCTGGCGTTTGGCAAACGTTTGTGGTGTTGGCATTTATTTATGTGGTATTCATGCTGGCTGGCTCACTTGGCTATCGTGTGCCACCGACAGGGTGGCAACCTGCTGGCTGGACGCCGCCCTCGCAAAAAGAGAACAGCATGATTGCGACCAATCATGTGCATCTCAATCAGGCACACAAGACCCCACAGTTCTGGCTGTTGTGGGTAGTGCTATGCATGAATGTGTCGGCAGGCATTGGAATCATTGGTGCTGCCGCTCCGATGCTGCAAGAGACATTTGGGGGTGCGCTGATTGGTCAGCCAGAACTCGGTTTCGCGGATATCAAGAAAGATGAAGCACTGACGACGACGGCTGCTGCTGTTGGCGCGGGGTTTGTCGGATTGATTTCCTTGTTCAATATCTTTGGCCGTATTGGTTGGGCGACTTCCTCTGACAAGCTTGGCCGCAAGCAGACTTATTTCATTTTTTTCGTGTTGGGCGCGTTGTTGTACTGTGCCGCCGCTTATTTGGCAGGATACAAAGGTTTGGCCTTGTTTGTGGCATCGTTCTGCATCATTGCCAGTATGTATGGGGGTGGTTTTGCTACCATTCCGGCTTATCTGGCAGATATGTTCGGCACCCAGTTTGTAGGCGCCATCCATGGCCGTTTGCTGACAGCGTGGTCAACGGCAGGTATCTTAGGCCCAGTAGTCGTCAACTACATGCACGACACCAGACTGGAAGCAGGGGTGCCGTTCGACCAGATCTATGCGCCGATTTTCGTGACATTGGCTTGTTTGCTGGCAGTGGGTTTTGTAGCCAATCTTCTGGTCAAACCTGTTGCGCCGCAACATTTTATGACCGAAACGCAATTAGCTGAGGAAAAAAGAATTGCACATGAGCAGTCGATGCAGGCAGGCCGAACGGTTGCAGCAGCTAGTGCAGAAGGCCATCCTGTTTTAGTGAAGCTGGCCTGGGCCGCAGTGTTAGTGCCGATTTCCTATGGCATCTGGAGCACGTTGCAAAAGGCTTGGGCGCTGTTTAGCTAGTCTGACAAATACTGTTAGGCAAGATAGGGTAAAATGGCAGTTTTTACACCTTGAGAGAAGATTTTGGAAAAAATAGCCATCAACTTAAACGGCAAGAGCAAAAAAATCGGCATCGTACTATCCCGCTTCAATAGCAACATCGGTGAAGGTTTGCTATCTGCCTGCCATGCAGAGTTGCTCAAACTCGGTGTGAATGATGTCGACATTTGCGTAGCTACCGTACCGGGCGCATTGGAGATTCCATTGGTGTTGCAGCACATGGCACTTACCAAGAAGTATGATGCGCTGATCGCTTTGGGAGCAATTATTCGCGGTGAGACCTATCACTTTGAAGTGGTGGCAAACGAGTCTGCACGCGGTGTTTCTGAGGTCCAACTCAAAACAGGTATCCCGGTGGCGAATGCGATCCTAACCACTAATGACGACGACCAGGCATTGGCCAGGATGCATGTCAAAGGCGCAGAGGCTGCGCAGGTGGCAATCGAGATGGCTAATCTGGCAGGTGCATTGCAATGACCGAGCAAAACATATCTTCGGCGCAAAAGAAATCCAAGCCTGGCCAAAGTCGCCGGAAATCACGAGAACTGGTTTTAAAGGCGGTATATCGTGGCATGATAAATGCTGCCGATTTGAAGCAGGTGATGCGAGATGCAGAAGATGACCCTGATTTTGCCAAGGCGGATGAATCATATTTCAAGCAGTTGTTGACTGGAGTTACCGAGAAAGTCCCTGAGCTTGATCAGGAAATCGTCGCATTTATTGATAGGCCACTCACCGAATTGAGTCCGGTGGAGCATGCGATTTTGCGTATTTCATCTTACGAATTGAAGTTTGATTTGAGCATTCCATACCGTGTTGCCATCAATGAAGGTGTCGAATTGGCCAAACTGTATGGAGGTACGGACGGGCACAAGTATATCAATGGCGTGTTGGATAAAGTGGCAGCAAGTCTCAGACCACAGGAGTTCCGACGCTAGATAGCTTGCTCACCGATTGCCAGCTGACAAGTTTAAAGGCGTTTTTTTGAAGAAATTAAGCTGGAAATCCGATAAATTACAGGCAGCTCTCCTTGCGCTGGCATTTCTTCTTGCCAGTAGCAGTGTATTCTTTCAAGGGCTTGAACGTAAAGCTTACGATTGGGGTGTTCGTGTTACTCAGCATGAACCAAACAAGAACGTCGTCATTGTTGTCATCGATGACGAAAGTATCGCCAATATAGGCCGATGGCCTTGGTCGCGTGAAGTGCATGCCAGGATGTTCGACTTGCTCCATGCCGCCAAACCCAAAGTGATAGGCAGCACGGTACTATTTCTTGAGCCGCAAACCGACCCCGGACTTGACTACATCAACAAAATCTCTGATTTGTTAGGGCCGCAAGCCAATACGACCCCACTCAAGGCTTTGATCGCCGAAGCTAAAAGCAAGTTGAATCCGGATGCCAAGTTGGCCGCAAGTTTGCATGCATCCAATAATGTGGTGTTGGCTATGCCTTTTGTGTTAGGGGAGCCGCCTGGAAACCTTGATCAGCCATTGGCGGATTATGTGACGCGTAATGCGCTTACATTTGCATCAGACCACACCGACGGTGTTGCTCAGCCACCATTGGCAATTTCTGCTATGCCGCCGATTATAGCTGCAGGTGTGGCAGCAAGCGCAATCGGCCACTTAAATGCCACGCCGGATATTGATGGTGCGATTCGTGTTGAGCCTTTGTTTATCCAGTACCAAAACGCATACTACCCTTCGTTGGCATTGCAAGTTGCTACACGTTACCTTAAATTGGACGCGCAACAATTGCAGGTGTTTCACAATGAGGTGCAAACAGGATATTTGCACATTGCGACGGATGCTGCATTGCGTATGAATACCTATTTTTATCCGTGGCAAAATGGGCGTCCGCCATTTGATATTGATTCTTTTTATGATGTGCTTTCTGGCAAGATCAACCCAGAAAAATATCAGGGGAAAATCGTGCTGATAGGGGCGTCTGCAGAAGGGATCGGTGACAGGCAGGTGACACCGGTTTCCGCAGACATGAGCCCAATCGAGACGTTGGCACATTCAGTATCCAGTATCCTGAACGAAGATTTTTTTACCGTACCTTCTTGGGCCGGTTGGGCAGAATTTTTGGTCTGGTTTCTGGTTGCTGCATACTTGGTCCTTTGGCTACCCGAATTGAATGCAAGTAAAGCTGCTTTATCTACGGCAGTATTTTTCTTCTTACTGGTCATTGCACATTTTTTTCTGATGACGCAAAAGAACTGGTGGCTACAGCTAGCAATGCCTGCGTCGTTGCTTATAGCTGGCCATGTGCTGTTGACGACTAAGCGCTATTGGCTGACAGAACGCGGAAAACAGAAGGCCGAAGCCATTTCTGCTGAAAGCAACCGCGATTTGGCGCTGATGTTTCAGAGCCAAGGGCAATTGGACATGGCATTCGACCGTTTTAAGAAGTGTATTGTGGATGATGCTTTGCTTGACGCCATATATAACCTGGGTTTGGATTTTGAGCGCAAACGTCAATTTAATAAGGCAGAAGCCGTATTTGCATACGTTGGGCAGTATCATCCTAATTACAAAGATATTTCTCAAAGAATCAGTCGCTCGCGTTATATGTCTGATACCGTGATACTGGGGGGCGCTAGCCGAGTTAACGAGGGTACCTTGATTTTGGGGAACGGGGATTTGGAAAAACCCATGCTTGGGCGCTATGTCGTAGAAAAGGAACTTGGCAAGGGTGCGATGGGTGTGGTGTATCAAGGACGAGACCCTAAGATAGGACGTGTCGTCGCGATTAAAACCATGGCTTTATCTGATGAGTTTGAACCAGAAGAGTTGACCGATGTGAAGGCGCGATTCTTTCGTGAGGCAGAAACAGCAGGCCGGCTGAACCATCCTAATATCGTCACGATATATGATGCGGGTGAAGAGCATGATTTAGCGTATATCGCCATGGAACTTTTAAATGGTGAGGATCTGACGTCATACACAAGACCAGACAATCTGCTGCCGCAAGACACGCTTCTCCGCATCATTATCCGTGTCGCAGAAGCGTTGGAATATGCCCACAGTCAGCATGTGATACATCGGGACATCAAACCATCCAATATCATGTACGACGCACAAGCAGATGTCGTTAAAGTCACAGATTTCGGCATTGCCAGAATCACGGATACATCCAAAACAAAAACCGGTGTTGTATTGGGCACCCCAAGTTACATGTCTCCTGAGCAGTTGGCAGGCAAGCGGCTGGATGGTAGGTCGGATATTTTTTCATTGGGTGTGACGCTTTATTCTTTGCTGACGGGGAGTCTGCCTTTTAAGGCAGATTCGATGGCTGCGTTGATGTACAAGATTGCCAATGAGCCACATGTAGATATTCGTCAGCTGAATCCAGCTTTGGATGAAAGATTGGCGATGGTTGTGAACAAGATGTTGGAAAAAAACGTGCTGGAACGCTATCAAAGCTGTAGGAAAATAGCCGAAGATCTACAAAATATTTTAGATGAGCGGGTAATTAAATGAGTGTCGGCGAAGCGATTGAAATAGCAACATTGACGGATGTAGGGCGCTACCGCACTCATAATGAAGACGCGCTTGCTTGCGATATGAGTATCGGATTATTAGTGCTTGCCGATGGCATGGGCGGCTACAAGGCAGGCGAGATTGCAAGTGAGATTGCTGTGCTGACAATCATGGCTGAAATGAGTGAGGCGATGCATGAAGATTCTGTACCCACTAAATTTCATATTGATATAGCTGAGGAGTGCCTTTCAAAAGCAGTTTTACGCGCCAATCATACCATTTATCATATCTCAGAAAATCAGCCCCAATGTGCCGGTATGGGTACCACGCTCGTACTAGCTTTTTTTTATGATAATCAATTGATTGCAGGCCATATCGGAGATTCGCGTTTGTACCGTTTACGGGGGCATGTGTTGGAACAGCTTACTGTCGATCATTCCTTGTTGCAGGAACAAATCAATCTTGGTTTGATTAGTAAGGAGCAGGCGCGCGTGTCTGAACATAAGAATCTGGTGACACGAGCGCTAGGGGTTGATCCATCGGTTGAGCTGGATTTAAGTAAGCACGAAGTGGAAGCGGGTGATTTATACCTATTATGCTCAGATGGTTTGACAGACATGTTGGATGATAATGTGATTTATGAGGCGCTTGTGCAAGATGGCAACGATATTGAGAAAATCGCAGCTGACTTGGTGTATTTGGCTAATGGGGCTGGCGGAACAGACAACATTTCAGTCATACTGGCAAAAGTAAACAGGGACTTTGCAATTAAAAACAGCTGGACTCAAAGATTGTTTGGCAAGGCTAAAGTTAAAAACAAAACATCAGCTTAGAGATGAGGGTATCTATGGCAAAACTGCAATTCTCTCTTGAAGATAAACAACTGGCCGAATATGCGATTGACAAGGAACGTATGACGATTGGCCGTCGTCCGAGCTGTGATATACACATCGACAATATGGCGATCAGCGGTCAGCATGCGCTCATTGTGACTATCGGTAACGACTCGTTCCTGGAAGATTTGGACAGTACTAATGGGACTAAAGTGAATGGTAAGCCCATTAAAAAATATGTTTTAACCCATGGCGATGTGATTGAGTTGGGTAAATATCAACTTACCTATATCAATGAAAAACAGCCGTCTCTTGAATCTGCACTCAGTAATGTGCTTCTTGGCAAGGTGGAGGCGCTTATGTCATCATCTAAGGCCGACCAGCGGACGAATGTGACGCACGACAAGCTGGATGCAGAGGCGACGCAGCCAATTCTGCTGAAAAACTTCGGTCGGTTGAAGGTGATTGAAGGCGAAGACCTTGGCAAAGAAATCTTACTGAATCGTGCGTTGCTGACACTGGGAAAATCCAGCACTCAGCTCGCCGTACTTACCAAACGTCCGGATGGATATTACTTGACGCATGTAGAGGGTGATAAAACACCCGCAGTGAATGATATGCCAATTGGTATGCAGGCATATCGACTTCAAGATGGGGATGTAATCGAGGTGGCCGGTAGCAAAATCCAGTTCTATAATAGGTAAGCTTTAATTCTGATGCAAAAGGACAATAACAATGCGTGAGTCAGAACTAGTCAATCAGTTAGAGCGCTTGCATGAGATTGGCATCGCGCTGTCTGCGGAACATAACAGTCAGCGTCTGCAAGAAATCATCCTGCTTGGTGCAAAAGAGCTCACCAATGCCGATGGTGGCACACTTTATACCGTGACCGATGACGCCAAGCTCAAATTCGAGATCATGAGGACTCAAAGTCTTGGTATCGCAATGGGTGGAACGACTGGGGTCGAGATACCGTTCACATCATTGCCTATCTATCTTGAAAATGGTCAGCCCAACCTCAATATGGTCGCTGCCTACAGCGTGGCGAAAGAACAGACGGTCAACATCAAAGATGCCTATCTGACCGAAGGGTTTGATTTTTCAGGTACGCGAAAATTCGATGAAAAAACAGGCTATCGCTCACAGTCTTTTTTGACCGTGCCGATGAAAAACCATGAGAACAAGATCATTGGCGTACTGCAACTCATCAATGCGGTTGATCCTCAAAGCGGAAAAATTATCCATTTCTCCGAGTCGCACCAGAGACTGGTAGAGTCTCTTGCATCGCAAGCCGCTGTCGTTCTGACGAACAAAAACCTTATCGATGGTCTGAAGAACCTCTTTGAATCTTTCATCAAGCTGATTGCTGATGCGATTGACGAAAAATCCCCTTATACCGGCGGGCATTGCCAACGCGTGCCAAAGCTTACGATGCTACTGGCCGAGGCTGCAGTCAATACGCAAAATGGGGCATTCAGGGACTTTACGATGACTGAAGATGAGCTTTACGAGCTCAAAATTGCGGCATGGCTGCATGATTGTGGTAAGGTGACTACCCCAGAGCACATCATGGATAAAGCCACGAAGCTGGAAACGATATTTGACCGTGTGCATTTGATAGATACACGTTTTGAACTCTTAAAAGCACAGGAAGAGAACAAGTATCTGATGCAGGCATTAAATGCAGCGAACGCAGGCCAGTCAGTCAATCTTAAGCAACTGCGCTATGACATAAAGTCGGTTAAAAAGCGTTTGGATGATGACAAGAACTTTATCCGAAAAGTAAATTTTGGCAGTGAGTCCATGCGTCCGGAGGATCAACAACGCGTGAAAGATATCGCGAGTTATGAGTATGTGAATGATGCAGGCCATAAAGTTAAATTTTTGAGCGATGATGAAGTGCACTGCCTGACAATCACGCGTGGGACACTTACCCCAGAAGAGCGTCAGGTCATCAATAACCATATAGTGGTGACTATCAATATGCTGGAATCATTGCCTTATCCCGAACATCTGAAACGTGTGCCGGAATATGCAGGGGGGCATCACGAGCGTATGGACGGCAAAGGTTATCCAAAAGGGCTGAAACGGGAACAGATGTCTGTGCCAGCTCGTATGATGGGGGTGGCAGATATTTTTGAAGCCCTGACTTCTAAAGACAGACCTTACAAGAAAGCCAAAACATTATCCGAGACGCTAGCTATTCTCGCCAGAATGAAGCGGGAGCATCATATCGATCCTGATGTTTTTGAACTATTTATCCGCGAAAGAATATATTTAAAATACGCAGAAGAGTTTTTGGATCCAGAGCAGATAGATTATGTGGATGAAGAAGCTATTTTGCGAGACGGGGTTTTCTAGAGCGAATGAACAGTGACACCGTCAGGAGAAACACTGAGGTAGCTTCCATGTTCATACCAATCGCCCAATACCCAACGTATACAGGTGCGCCCATCGATCTCATGAACATGCATCGCAGGTCGATGAGTGTGCCCATGGATGAATAGCGCAGGATAATCGTTCTCAGAAAGCAACTGATGTACAGCATCTGGATTCACGTCCATGATTTCCATGGATTTGCTGGATTTTTCGCGGTCACTGGTAGAACGTAATTGCTCGATAATGGCGATGCGCTGCTCAAGCGATTGGCTTAGGAACTTATTCTGCCAATCTGGCTGGCGAACTTGCTTGCGGAAGTCCTGATAAGCCACGTCATCCGTGCATAAAGCATCGCCATGGCTAATGAGGATTCTTTTTCCATAAAGCCTGATGATGCTTGGATCTGCTAGTAAAGTGACGCCTGTCGCATTGGCAAAGGCATGGCCAATCAGGAAATCGCGATTGCCATGAATCAGAAAGATGGGCACTCCAGATTGAGTGACTGCACGCAAGTTGGCTATTGTGCATGCGTGAAAACCGCTGGCGATATAGTCGTCCCCCGGCCAATATTCGAATAGGTCACCCAGAATATATAGAGCATCCGCTTTGCAGGCGGTGTTTCGCAAGAAGCTGGCAAAGGCCGCTGTAATAGCCGGCCGCGTATCGCACAAGTGTAGATCAGAGATAAAAAGTGTGTGCTGCACAAGGATATGCGGCCAGCGCTAAGAACATCAGCAAACTTCGGCTTTTTCAATGACCACTGGTTCTGCTGGCACGTCTTGATGCCCTGCACGGCTAGTGGTTTTGACTGCTTTGATTTTATCTACGACTTCCATGCCAGAGGTGACTTTGCCAAATACGCAATAGCCCCAGCCATTCGGTGTAGGTGAAGTGTGATTGAGAAAATCGTTATCCGCTACATTGATAAAGAATTGCGCAGTGGCAGAATCAGGAATCGAGGTGCGAGCCATGGCAATGGTGTATTTATCGTTACTCAGGCCATTGTTGGCCTCGTTCTTGATTGGCGCATCAGTCGCCTTTTGCTGCATTCTGGCATCAAAGCCGCCGCCTTGAATCATAAAGCCGTTAATCACGCGATGGAATATGACACCATTGTAAAAGCCCTTCTCAACGTAATCTAAGAAGTTTTTAACAGTGATAGGCGCCTTTTCTGCATTCAGTTCAATTGTGATGTCGCCAAAATTTGTCGTGAGTTTAACCACAAGATATCCTTAAAAATTGTAGAGTTGGAAAGTTAATGTCAGTGAGCAGGCTCTGAAAGCAGCTTAACCTGCTTGATTGTAATAGGTCTGATTGGCACGTCAGAGAAACCGCTCTGATTGCCTGTCGGTAATGATCCGATTTTCTTTACCACCTCAAAACCTTTGATGACTTTGCCAAAAACGCAATAGCCGATGAGCTCCGGCTCAGGGCTCTGATAATTCAGAAAAACGTTGTCAACCAGATTGATAAAAAATTGCGAAGTGGCAGAGTTTGGATCCATTGTTCTTGCCATGGCAATCGTACCAGGTTGATTCAGTAATCCGTTGTCAGATTCATTCGCAATCGGCGCGCGAGTTGTTTTTTCTGTCATATCGCGTTCAAAGCCTCCGCCTTGAATCATGAAATTATTGATGACCCGATGGAAAATGGTGTTGGCATAGAAACCATCTTTTACGTACTGCAGAAAATTGGCAACCGTTTTAGGCGCCTTTTCCGGATAGAGTTCGACGGTGAAATTTCCCTGAGAAGTTTCAAATTCCACAAGCGGTCCGGCAAAGGCTATGTTTGTGCAAATCAGCAGGTAAGCGACAATCAGGCTAACTGTAAAGCGCATTTATGCAGCCCCTTCGTATAAGATTTTCCATGTCTTGTTTTCGTAAACCCAATACTGGCGCTTACGCATCTTATTTTGCAACGATGAACTTCTGAAATCTTGCTCGAAATTGACGACGACAATTTGACGGTCGCTGGTTTCCAAGTTGGATGGATAACTGAACATGCTAATGTTTTCCAGTTCGATGCTGACTTTAGGTTTGTTGGCTTGTATGCTGCGCTTGTAATCCGCCCAACGCTGCAGATTGCCATCGCTGTAAAAGAATTGTTTCGAATAATGGCTTAAGTAAGCATCAGTATCCTGAGCTGCCCAGTCTTTACGCCAAGCCTGCAATTCCTCCATCAGGGAACTTTCAATGTCGTTCGGGCGTGTTTTTGAATCCTGCCAATCTTCATTAGCGACGATAATGACAGGTGTGTTGCCATTTTCCAGAATAGGTGCAAGCGACCTGAGATCTGGATTGCTCAGTACCACACAGCCATCACTTGCTCGTGGAGGGCGGCTGTATGTGTCGCTAGGTGTGCCATGTAACCATATGCCTTTACCAGTCCGGTTCTCTTGCTGGTCGAGTTCGTTTGGGTAATTCAGCGGATATGCACCCTCCCCATAAAAGTCATCCAGTGGTTGCTTGATCTGCTTGCCTGCAAAATATAACCCTAATGGTGTGCGCTTATCACCTTCCACGTTTTTGCCTGCACCGTTTTTGCCAATCGTGACATAGTAATCCGCGCTGTACTTTAAGCCTTGCTCGGTCTTTTTGTATAAAAACAATCGCGATCTTAGTGTGTCGACAACAATTAGATGATTCTGGGAGTCGTCCATCTTAGCCAGCAGGCTTGGTGTTTCAGGGGGTGCTTCTGCTGAAAAGTAATGCTCGATACGTGTGCGTGCCTCTTCGCGTAGGCCTTCGATTCTCTCTAGCGAAGGCGTTGGGGCGACGCCAGGGGAGGGGCTGCCAAAGGCTTGCAAAGCCTGTCCTTGCGAGCTTAACAAGTCGCCTCGGATAAGATGGGCTAACTTGAAGTTGGGCACCTGGTTGATGAGCTGGTTGATGGTGTTCAGCGCTTGTTTGGTATTGCCCTGAGAAATTTCCTGAAGACTTTTTACCAACAGACTGTCTATCACGCTACGACCAAGTTGGCGCACCAAGTCCTTCTGTGCCAGATTGCCGTGGTTCACGGCAGTTGCATTCCATGGAAGCAAGGCGCAACTGGCAATGAAGCAGTATTTAACGGTCTTTGATAGATGCTTGTACAACATTACTCACTTAACAGATGCAACGTATAAGTTTTTGCATGCTTTTAGTTCGATGCAATTTCCTCATCGATCAACCAAGCGTTACCTACTTTTTTCAACATCAGAGTCTTATCAGTGCGAATCGGTTTACCATCGGCACGATAACTTTGTTTAAAAGTCACTTTAGCGCTTTCTGCGCCATTCATGGCAACCTTCAGATTGTTTAACTCCACAGCAATGCTTTTCGGCTTGCTGATGCGCTCGCGGCGTGTCTGCTCCCATGCCTTGCGGCTCTGGCCTTTTGCAGGTTTAAAACTGTCGGCATAGCTGGCTAGATATTTGTCTACATCTTGGTTAGACCAAGCTTTGGCCCAAGCATTCACGGCATCCGCGATTGTAGCTTCGTCGTTAGCAGGCGCGGCGGTGTTTTCAGGCTTGGCTGGCTCTGGTTTTTTGTCAGCAGGGCGAATCGGCTGCGTTACTGCTTTGGCAGGTTTTACTGGGTCGACTTTTGCTGCGACAACAGTCTTGTTGCCTGTGCCGAACAAGTCCTTGATCAATGCCAGTTTACTTTGCGCGCGTGAGTTTCCGTTGTCGAGTTGCAATGCTTTGTCATAAGCTTCGGATGCCATACGTGCGTATATGTCTCCCAGGTTCTCATGGGCAATCGCATAACTTGGGTGGGTTTTTATAGCCGTCTCCAAAGATTTCTTGGCCTGGTCATATTGGCCGCCCTCTGCATAGAGCACAGCCAGATTGTTATATGGCTCTGGCAAGCTGGGATATTTCTGCGTCAAGTCATTGAAGGCCTTGATGGCTTCATCACGCTTGCCGCTCTCGGCCAGAATGATACCTTTCATAAACATGCCTTGGGCGTCTTTTGGGTTGGCTGCCAAGTAAGCGTTGATGCGCTCTAGTGCTTGTGCTTGCTGCCCTTGTTCGGACAGTTGTGAAATGTCTTTCAGTTCATCAGCCACAGCCTCCAGTGCGGTCAATGCCCCAATCAACAAAAGTGGCGCCAATAGTCTTGTTAGTAAAACGCTCTTCATGGTCATTATGTTATACTGATTCTGGTTAAGAAAGGTCAATTCTACCAATTGCTTAGCTAACATCCAATAGTTCATCAGGTATAAAGCGCAATTATCTGGTTTTATTGGAAATTTATATTGATAATTGATTAATTCCCGCGATTTTTAGCCCATGTTAAGCATCTACAATACGCTCACACGTCGCAAGGACGTTTTTGTTCCCATTCAGCCAGGTAAAGTCCGTATGTATGTGTGCGGGATGACGGTCTACGATTTCTGTCATCTTGGCCATGCACGCGTCATGGTGGTGTTCGATATGGCGTCTCGCTGGCTGCGCGCCAGTGGCTACGATGTGACGTATGTCAGAAACATCACCGATATTGATGACAAGATCATCAAGCGTGCCAACGAAAACGGCGAAACCATCAATGCGCTGACGCAGCGCTACATCGATTTCATGAACGAGGATTCGGACGCGCTGGGTATTATCAGGCCAAACATCGAGCCGCGAGCGACCGACCACGTACAGGGCATGCTGGAAATGATTGCCAAACTGATTGAAAAGGGTCATGCGTACCATGCCGCGAATGGCGATGTATTCTACAGCGTACGCAGCTTTGCGGAGTACGGCAAGTTGTCAGGCAAATCACTTGAGGACTTGCGCGCTGGCGAGCGCGTGGAAGTGGATAATTTCAAAAAAGACCCGATGGATTTCGTACTATGGAAATCCGTCAAGCCGGGCGAACCAAGCTGGGATTCACCCTGGGGGGCGGGGCGCCCGGGCTGGCATATCGAATGCTCGGTGATGAGTGAAAGGCATCTGGGCGACCATTTTGACATTCACGGTGGTGGCATGGACTTGCAGTTCCCGCATCACGAGAACGAAATCGCGCAAAGCGAAGCCGCGCACGGCTGCGTGATGGCCAACACCTGGATGCACAACGGCTTTGTGCGTGTGGACGATGAAAAGATGTCGAAATCGCTGGGTAATTTTTTCACCATCCGCGAGGTGCTGAAAAAATATGATGCCGAGGTGGTGCGTTTCTTTATTTTGCGCGCCCATTACCGCAGTCCGCTCAATTATTCTGACGCGCACCTAGACGATGCTAAAGCGTCCTTGACCAGACTTTATACGGCTTTGCGGAGCAAAGAAGTGAGCGCCAACATAATCGACTGGAACCATCCGCAAGCGGTACGTTTTAAAACCGCGATGGATGATGATTTCAACACGCCAGAAGCGATGGCTGTGCTGTTTGATTTGGCCAATGAGGTGAATAAAACCGGTTCAACGGAAACGGCGGCTTTGCTAAAAAACCTTGGTGGCGTGATTGGGTTGTTGCAGCGTGACCCAAATTCGTTTCTGCAGCAAAAAATTGAAGTGCCATTGTTTGTAAACGAGAACACTTTCTTTAGTCCGACAATAACTAATTACGATAACCAGAAAATTGATGAGTTGATTCAAATGCGCACTGAAGCAAAAAAAGCCAAAAACTTCGCCGAGGCTGACCGTATCCGCAAAGAACTTGCTGACGCCGGAATTGTTTTGGAAGATACGCCGCAAGGCACGACTTGGCGTCGTGCTTGATTGATTGAAAAGAGACTAGAGGGAACTAGAAATGCCTGTTAAATTGACTGCCCCGGAAGCCGCATCCCTATTGCCTGTCAGCGGCATCGAATTAGGCTTTGCAAAAGCGCATGTGCGCAAACCAGACCGCAAGGATGTGCTGGTCATGAAGCTCGCCGAAGGTACGGCTGTGGCTGGCGTGTTCACACTTAACCGTTTCTGTGCTGCGCCGGTGGCGGTATGTAAAGACCATCTGGCTGCCAATTCCGGGATTCGCGCCATTCTGGTGAATACTGGTTGTGCCAATGCAGGTACGGGCGAGGATGGGTTGAGCCGGGCAAAACAAAGCTGTGATGCGTTGGCCAAGCTGTTGAATATTCAGTCAAATCAGGTGCTGCCGTTCTCTACCGGCGTGATTCTGGAGCCGTTGCCAGTGGATAAGATCATCGCGGGCTTGCCAGCAGCAATCGATAACTTGAAGGCGGATAACTGGCTGAATGCGGCAGAGGCCATTATGACCACTGATATTGTTGCCAAAGGTACGTCGCGTCAATTCCAGTTGGATGGCAAAACGGTCACCATCACCGGTATCAGCAAGGGTTCGGGTATGATTCATCCGAACATGGCGACCATGCTCGGCTATATCGCCACCGATGCGGCAATCAGCCAATCCACGCTTCAGGCAATTATCAAATATGCAGTCAACAAATCGTTTAACTGCATCACGGTGGATGGCGACACCAGTACCAATGATAGCTTGATTCTGATGGCGACTGGCAAAGCGGGAAATGCGCTTATTGATGAAAATAGCCCTAATTTCTCCGCAATTCGTGACAAGTTGACAGAAGTTGCCATTGAATTGGCGCAAGCCATTGTGCGCGATGGCGAAGGCGCCACCAAATTCATGACCGTGCGTGTGGAAGGTGGCAAAAACGTAGAAGAATGCCGCAAGGTGGCCTATGCGATTGCTCATTCCCCGCTAATCAAAACGGCGTTCTTTGCATCCGACCCTAATCTAGGCCGCATCCTGGCAGCCATTGGGTACGCTGGCATCGATGATCTGGATGTGAATGATATGGAGCTTTATTTAGGCGACG
Source organism: Methylophilus sp. (assembly GCA_035423825.1). Taxonomy (GTDB): domain Bacteria; phylum Pseudomonadota; class Gammaproteobacteria; order Burkholderiales; family Methylophilaceae; genus Methylophilus. The sequence goes on from DAOMMM010000001.1 coordinate 77,740, forward strand.
TGCTGGTGGCGGAAAGGGGCGGCCGCGCTGCTAGCTATGTAGAGGAGCAAGGCGCGGTAGTGATGAAGGAAAGTGATATTCTCGTGCGCGTGGCGCTGAACCGCGGTAAGGCGGATTGCACCGTCTGGACGTGTGATTTTTCTTATGACTACGTCAAAATCAACGCTGATTACAGGTCTTGATGGATAAGCTGGAAAACTTGGTTTCACGTACTGAAGGCCTGGTATCAAGGCTGGAGCAGTTATTGCCTGCTCAGCCAATTGAGCCGGATTGGAATGCGATAGCCTGGCGTTGGATGATGCAGAGTAATCATGGTTGTTTGCAGGCTGTATCGCATCCACACCAAATCGCGCTCAACAATATCCAGTTCGTCGATGCGCAAAAAACCGAAATCGTACGTAATACACGCCAATTCTTGCAAGGTTTTCCGGCTAACCATGTGCTACTGACTGGTGCCCGCGGTACAGGAAAATCCAGCCTGGTCAAAGCGTTGTTGAATGCTTATGCCAAAGATGGCTTGCGCCTGATTGAAGTGGAAAAGCAGGATCTGGTACATCTAGGAAAGATTGTCGATCTTGTCAGAAGTCGCAATGAAAAATTCATCATCTTTTGTGATGATCTGAGCTTTGAGGCCAACGATGTAGGCTACAAAGCTTTGAAAGTCGTTCTGGATGGCTCGATTGCGGATAATTCAGATAACGTATTGATTTATGCCACTTCAAACCGTAAGAACCTGATGCCTGAGTTCATGGCCGATAACCTTGCACTGCAACATTCGGATGGCGAGATTCGCCCCAATGAGACGCTGGATGAAAAAGTTGCGCTGGCCGAGCGCTTTGGGCTTTGGCTATCTTTCTATCCATTTGACCAAGAAGAATACCTGAAGATATGCGAAGGCTGGCTGGCGACATTTAATGTGCCTTGGAATGATGCCGCAAGCCGAGCAGCGCTGAGTTTCTCGCATACGCGTGGCATGCGCAGCGGCCGCGTGGCTTATCAGTTTGCGCGTGACTACGCAGGTAAGCTGGCTCTGAAATAATCAGATGTTAAAGAAGGTTACGCATGTCGCAGCCGGAGTATTGGTAAAGCAGAGCGGCGAGTACCTGTTGGCTAGCCGTCCTGCCGGTAAGCCCTGGGCAGACTGGTGGGAGTTCCCCGGCGGCAAGATAGAGGCGGGCGAGACGCCAGAACATGCATTGACTCGCGAGCTGCAGGAAGAGTTGGGCATTACGCCGACGCATGTACTGCCGTGGCTGCAGCGTATCTATAATTATCCTCAAATACATGATTCCCCCGCCAGAACAGTGCATCTGCATTTTCATTTTGTCACTGATTGGCAAGGCGAACTTGCGCCAAATGAAGGGCAGGAGTTCGTCTGGCAAGAGCCAGGTAAGCTGACTGTCTCACCTGTTTTGCCAGCCAACGCGCCAATCATGAAAGCGTTGGATTTGCCAGCCGTTTACGCGATCTCCAATGTGGCGGAAATGGGTGAGTCTGCATTTCTGCAAGCACTGGAAAAGCAGCTGAAGCAAGGACTAAAACTCATACAGTTTCGCGAGCACCTCCAATCTCTGCATAAAATAAGGCTTGCAGGGGATGTTTTTTCCCTCGTGCAAAGTTATGGCGCAAAAATGCTGCTAAATCGCGATATTGAGTTGGCGAAAAGCTTGCATCTGCATGGCGTGCATTTGCCAAGCGCGGAACTGATGCAACTTACGCACAAGCCTGAGGGGTTGATGGTGGCGGCTTCCTGCCACAATGCTGGGGAATTGGCGCATGCCCAGAGGCTGGGACTGGACTTTGTCACTTTGTCGCCCGTGCTGCCGACCGAAAGCCACCCGAACGCGCCAACCTTAGGCTGGCAAGGTTTTAAGTCGCTGATACAGGGGCTGGAAATTCCAGTCTATGCGCTTGGCGGAATGACGGCGGAAGATTTACCCATTGCCTGGCAAACTGGGGCGCGCGGCGTAGCGATGCAGCGCTCGGCTTGGGAATGACTATTCAACTCCTTTCACTGGCACAGTAACGAACTGGTCAGTGATTTTGCCTGAAGGGTCTTTGAAACACAGGCGGAATTTAATCTTTTCGCCTGCTTTCAATGGTTTGGGTAGGTCGAACAGCATTAAGTGGAAGCCGCCCGGTGCCAGTTTTTCTGGCTGGTTGGCTTTCAGCGTCAATTCTTCCAGCATACGCATCTTCATCACGCCGTTTTCCATTTTCATGCTGTGGATCTCTACCGAGCCGGCAGATTCTGTTTCGACATAAACCAGTTTGCCGTCCTTAGGGCTAGTGAATGTCATGTAGGCGACGCCGACATTTTGGCCAGGAATGCTGGCGCGTGCCCAGCCGTCCGTGATGCTGACTTCGGCTTGTGTGCAGGCGGAGAATAAAAACAGCAGGAATGGTAGCAAAAAACGCATATGATTAATCCAAATTATCGGTTTGCAAATCCTCGGGCGGAGTGTTATCGCTAATCCTGAACTCTTCGTTCGCCCAGGCACCCAAGTCTATCAGTTTGCAGCGCTGCGAACAAAATGGCCGGTATGGATTGCTAGGTGAATACTCGGTGAGTGCGCCGCATTGCGGGCAAGCGACCATGCGGGGTTTGGCCATGGTGTTACAGGTTGCACAATGTCATCACGAAATCTACATCGTGTTCACACTGCTTGGGTTTTTGTACGTAATCCATACCGTAAAAGCGCACGTTGATGGCATATTTGTTCGCGCTCACTTCCGGAAAGCATGGGCAGTTGTCGTCGATTTCCACCCGCAGCATCTGGGCTGGTTTGGCGCCGCCGAGCATTTGCTGGAAAAAGCCATGCTGGGCCTGACGCTGCGTAGACGCACCACTGCCGCGCAGAATGTGCAAAATGGTCTGAATGGCTTTGTGCATCGGCATCAAGGGGGCAAGCCAGCCTTCAAAATCTGCTTTACGACGTGCATCATCGTGGTTTAGCCAATGGTGATAGGATGGGATGTCGAACTCACATAATCCACCAGGTATCAGGGATCGCTGGCGGATGCTGGTGATCCATTCATTGTCACGAATGTGTTGGCCAAGCCGATTGCTATCTTGGCGCAGTGCTTGAGCTGCAGAGTCGATCTCATCGATGATCGATTCCAGCATCTTTTCTGCAATCACCGGATTGCCGCGCAGGTTTTGCATGGCCAGTTTTTGTTTATCCAGCTCTTGCAGCAGATCGACACGGATATCGATGCGGTCGATGATATCCATGGTCTGGAACAGGTAGACGAGGGCTGAGTGGTGATGCTGTGTAAGGGCGGCTTCTACATTGAGCAGCACTTTTTTGAATAGGTCTTCCACACGCAAAAGCGTGCGGATACGTTCGTTAAACGGGAATTCGTAGCTAGGCATTCTTAAAGTGATATTGCCAAGTCAGCGTAATTAGTTAGAGTGATAAATTGCAGTGGATTATCAGGTAGTTTTGCTAACTATGCAAGACTTAAGGTATTTTTTGTGTAGCTGGTCGATTTTTTTTGCCAATTCCTGCAAGTTGTCGCTGTTTTCCAACACATCATCCGCACGTTTCAGGCGTTCTTGTCTCGGAGTTTGCGCAGCGATGATGTTTTTGACTTCATCCTCATTTAGCTTGCTGCGCTCCATTACCCGACGGATTTGCGTGGCCTCGTCACAATCTATCACCAGGATGCGCTGGACGAGTGGTAAATAACGTGCACTTTCGAAGAGCAGCGGAATCACTAGGATTTGATAGGGTGTATCTGTATGGGATTGCAGTTGTTTCAAGGTTTCTTCATAAATGGCAGGGTGCAGGATGGCGTTAAGTTTTTCCCGTGCTTCGTCATTAGAGAACACCAAGGCACGCATTCTGGCGCGGTGCAGCGCGCCTTCTGGCGTCAGGTAGCCTGCACCAAATGCCTCGCCGATTTTCGAGGTAATGAAGGTGGGTTTTTCGGTAAGTGCATGCGAGATTGCATCCACATCGACTACAGGCACGCCGAGTTTTGCAAATATATTGGCGGCTTCTGTTTTGCCGGAACCGATCCCGCCGGTGAGCGCTACAACGTACATCAGCCCAGATAGAACCGTGCCAACTGAGGTCCGAAGAACAAGGCAGCAATTCCGCCTAGCGCCAGGAACGGTCCGAAGGGTATTGCTGTGCCGCCTTGCTTGCCGCGGAACAGTATGAGGCCGATGCCAATGATGGCGCCAACGACGGAACTTAATAAGATAACCGCGGGCAATAATTGCCAGCCAAACCACGCACCTATCGCGGCCAGCAGTTTGAAGTCGCCGAAGCCCATGCCTTCTTTGCCGGTGACAAGTTTGAATAGCCAGTACACGCTCCATAGAATCAGATAGCCGGCCATCGCGCCTATTACGGCAGACTTCAAGTCGATGAACCCACCGTTCAGGTTGAACAGCAACCCGAGCCATAATAAGGGCAAGGTGATATCGTCTGGCAGGAGTTGTGTGTCAAAGTCGATGAATGTGAGGGTAATCAAAGCCAGCGTGAACAGCCATGCAAAAAAAGTGGCGCTGGTGTAGCCGAATCGATTGGCTACCAGTCCCAGCAGTAAGCCAGTCAAGATCTCTACCATCGGGTAGCGGATACTGATGGGAGTTTTACAGCCTTTACATTTTCCACCCAGCAACAGCCAACTGATCACCGGGATATTTTCCATCGCACTTATTTGGTGCCCACATTTGGGGCATGCAGAGCGTGGCGACACTAAGGTGTATTTAGGCTGTTCAGGGATTTCCTTGCCTTGCAGTTCCAGGCAGTTGGCATGCCATTCGCGTTCCATCATTTTTGGCAATCGATGGATGACGACGTTCAGGAAGCTGCCTAACAATAATCCAAGTAAGGCGGAAAGTGCGACAAATATGCCGGGTTGACTACGTAGCACTTCGGAAATCGGTGTAAAAAACTCCAGCATATTTATCCTTAGGTGGATGTAAACCGCCTGTATCATCGCATCGTTGTTACATCTATGCAACTCGTAGCGATTTTTTGGGTCACTGGCGTAGATATTGCTTGAAATTTATTGCAGTGTCTCCATCTAGGAGTAGCATGGGAATCGTAAGCCATGTGCTTAAAGAAAGTGATGTATATGACCGACTCGATTGTATTACCTGAAGAACTCAAAGAGTTGCTCGAAGTAGAGACTTCTGGCCAAGATCCTTGGAACACGCCAATCATTTGCCGTGTGGAGGTCGACTTGCCCGGCTGGCTTAAACAGCTGACTGGTGAAGGCGACTGGGAAGTGTTTGACGAAGAAGAAGATGAATCCTGTATCAGTTTCAGCCTGCGCGAATCGCTCGGGCGCGAAAAAGCGCGTACGCATTCCAAAACGGCAGACTCAAAACTAGCAGAGGTGACGCTGTACCATAACGGCTATGCAGTCGTGAATGTTGACGGCAAAGCGTTATTCGATGGCAGTTTGACTACCGGTACTAGTCAATGTGCTCATTTGAGTTACTACAACGCCGATAGCGGCGAGCAGATTCTGCTTAACTAAATCTATGCGCGTCCTTGCACGCGTTCATTATTCGATGCGATGCCCTGCAGGCCAGACAGGATGTGCCTTTCAGGGCAGTCGTATCGCTAATGAAAAATCCCTGAAAGTCTCCTTCAGAAGCTTCTGTTGACTGCGAAATCCGCCAGTTCAATCATCGATTGTTTGTAAGCGTTATCCTTGAAGTGCGCAATCGCCGCGCAGGCGGCATGTGATTCTTTTCTGGCCAAGTGCAGCACATGTTCCTTTGCCCCAGATTCGTTTACTGCGGCAAGCACTTGCGGCAAGGTGTCTAAGCCACCATGCAGAATGGCGTCACGAATCAGTTTGGAGTTGGCTTCATTCCCATGGCGCATCGCATACAGCAGGGGTAGTGTGGGTTTGCCTTCATTCAGGTCATCTCCCAGATTTTTGCCGATGGTATCAGCGTCACCGCTCAGGTCCAACACATCGTCCACCAATTGGAAGGCGGTGCCTAAGTGCATGCCATATCGAGCTAGATTCTCTTCATCATCAAAGCTGCAGTCTGCGTGAGTTATTGCGCCAAGACGCGCAGCAGCTTCGAAAAGCTTGGCAGTTTTGAAATGAATTACCTTGATGTAATCGACCTCAGAAACGTCTGCGTTATGGACGTTCATCAGCTGTAGCACTTCGCCTTCGGCGATGGTATTGGTCGCTTCAGATAGTACCTCCATGACGCGCATGTTCTGCAATTTAACCATCATTTGAAATGCGCGCGAGTACAGGAAGTCGCCTACCAGCACGCTGGCAGCGTTTCCAAATAAATGGTTGGCGGTGCTTTTTCCGCGCCGCATGTGCGATTCGTCCACCACGTCGTCATGCAACAGCGTCGCGGTATGAATGCATTCGACAATGGCGGCTAGTTGGTGGTGCTGGCTAGAGACTTTACCGAACATGCCGCCAGAAAGTAGCACTAGCGCGGGTCGCAGGCGTTTCCCGCCGCCGCCGATGATGTGCTCTGAAATGGTGTTGATCAATGCCACCTCGGATGTCAGCGAACTGCGAATCACAGCATCCACGGCCTGCATGTCAGCCGCGATTTGAGATTGGATATGGTTAAGCGTCACACAAAAAACCGTTTAAAATAAGCACGCATTCTAGCATAGGCTGCGGAAGCCCTGAATAATGGCTTCAAGCAGTTGCAGCAACTTTTGCTGCGCTAAAAAATGTACTAATTTTGGTTTGCTTTGTCATGAAAATTGCGTATAATGTGCGGTTTACTAAAACGCATGGTTTAAAGGCGCATTATGTACGCAGTGATTAAAACAGGTGGCAAACAATATAAAGTGGCCGCTGGTGACAAATTAAAAGTGGAAAAACTGGCTGGTGACGTTGGCAGCAAAGTGGTGATCGATAAAGTATTGCTGGTTGCAGATGGCGATAGCGTCACCATTGGTGCACCTTTGGTTGCTGGTGCCAAGGTGAGTGCGACTGTGGTTTCTCATGGTCGTGGTGATAAAGTGATGATTTTCAAAATGCGTCGTCGTAAACACTATCGCAAGACACAAGGTCATCGCCAAAGCTACACTGAAATTCAAATTGACAAGATTGCAGCTAAATAAGAGGTAATTCAACATGGCACACAAGAAAGCAGGCGGTAGTTCTCGCAACGGTCGTGACTCACAGGCAAAACGTTTGGGCGTGAAAGCCTTTGGTGAAACCATTGTTTCAGCAGGCAGCATCATCGTACGTCAACGTGGCACTAAAATGCATGCTGGTGACAACGTAGGCATGGGTAAAGACCATACCTTGTACGCAAAGATTGATGGAAAAGTGACTTTCACAACTAAAGGCGCACTAAAACGCCACACAGTGAACGTCGTCGCTGTTTAAGCGAATTTAACCTAAAAAGCCTCATCGCATGATGAGGCTTTTTCATTTATAGTGTTTCTCATATGAAATTTATCGACGAAGCTACCATTAAAGTTTATGCCGGAGATGGCGGTAACGGTGTTGCCACGTTTCGTCGCGAGAAATACGAGCCGATGGGCGGCCCCAATGGCGGCGACGGCGGTAAAGGCGGCAGCGTCTATGTGCAGGCCGACCGTAACCTGAACACGCTGGTGGATTACCGTTATACCCGTACATTCCGCGCACAGCGCGGTGAGAATGGCGGCAGTTCTGATTGCTACGGCGCTGGTGGTGACGATATGGTCCTGAAAGTGCCGGTAGGTACGGTCATTAGTGATAAAGCGACGGGTCAAGTGCTGGTGGATCTGAGTGCGCATGACCAGAAAGTGATGATTGCAAAGGGTGGCAACGGCGGCTTGGGCAATATTCACTTCAAATCCAGCGTTAATCGTTCTCCTAAGCAGTTTACACAGGGTGAGCCGGGCGAGTCATTCGAGCTCTATCTTGAATTGAAAGTATTGGCCGATGTTGGCTTGCTGGGTATGCCAAATGCGGGTAAATCCACATTTATCCGCAGTGTCTCTGCTGCCAAGCCAAAAGTGGCGGATTATCCGTTTACGACATTACATCCCAATTTGGGTGTTGTGCGTGTGGATGCCAACCGCAGTTTTGTGATTGCCGATGTGCCTGGGCTCATCGAAGGTGCGGCAGAAGGCGCAGGTTTGGGTCACCAGTTCCTGCGCCACTTGTCACGCACCTCGCTATTGTTGCATTTGGTCGATATCGCGCCATTCGACCCGGAAGTAGATCCGGTGGCCGAGGCTAAGGCTATCGAGAACGAATTGAAAAAATATGACGAGGATTTGTACAACAAACCTCGCTGGCTGGTATTGAACAAAATTGATATGGTTGAAAATCCAAAACAGATAGTGTCGGATTTTGTGAAGGCGTATGGATGGAAAGGACGCGTGTTCGCCATCTCCGCGATTAGTGGTGTGGGATGCAAGGAACTGACCTACGCTATTATGGAACATTTGGAAACTGTCAAAAAAGCAGAACATGAAATCACTGCTGCAAAATAGCAAAACCTGCGTCGTTAAAGTGGGTTCCAGCCTAGTCACCAATAATGGTGAGGGCTTGGACCGTGCTGGCATTGCAGCTTGGGCGGCGCAAATCAGCACGCTGGTCAAACAAGGCAAGCAGATAATATTGGTCTCCAGCGGGGCAGTGGCAGAGGGTATGCAGCGTTTGGGCTGGAAAAAACGCCCAACGGCCGTGAATGAATTGCAGGCAGCTGCGGCAGTGGGTCAGATGGGCCTAGTGCAGATGTACGAACGCTGCTTTGCTGAGCATGGCTTGCATACCGCACAACTGCTTTTGACGCATGAAGACCTCGCAGACCGGACGCGTTACCTGAATGCACGGACGACCTTACGTACCCTGCTGGAGCTGGGCGTGATTCCAATCATCAATGAGAACGATACCGTTGCGACAGAAGAGATTCGCCTGGGTGATAACGATACCTTGGGCGCTTTGGTTGCCAATTTGATAGAAGCCGATGCGCTGGTGATTCTTACCGACCAGCAAGGCTTGTATTCATCTGATCCGCGCAAAGACAAGAACGCGCAATTCATCAATCATGCTATCGCTGGTACGCCAGAGCTGGAAGCCATGTCGGGTGGAGCCGGCACTAGCGTGGGTACGGGCGGTATGCTGACCAAGATACTTGCGGCCAAGCGCGCTGCACGTAGTGGCGCACATACCATTATCGCATCGGGGCGTGAGTCGAATGTCTTGGTACGTTTGGCGGCTGGCGAGGCCATTGGTACGCATCTCGAAGCTACACAGATGAAAACCACTGCCCGTAAACAATGGCTAGCAGATCATTTGCGTGTTGGTGGTGGAGTAGTGCTGGACGATGGCGCTGTTAAGGTACTGACCAAAGAAGGAAAAAGTCTGCTTCCGATTGGTGTGGTGGCGGTGCAAGGGCAGTTCGAGCGAGGTGATGTGATCGCTTGTCTGGATGCGCAAGGGAAAGAGGTCGCACGCGGTCTGGTCAACTATTCTTCCAGCGAGGTGATACGTATCATGCGTAAGCCCAGCAGCGAGATCGAAACGATGCTAGGCTATGTGGATGAGCCGGAGCTCATCCATAGAGATAGCCTGATTTTGATGTAAAAGGGATAACAATGAGTCAACCTTTAGTAGCGATCATTATGGGCTCGGACAGCGACTGGCCCACCATGAAACTAGCGGCGCAGATGCTGGCTGATTTTGGCGTACCATACGAGGCCAAAGTGGTTTCAGCGCACCGCACGCCGGATCTGATGTTTGAATTTGCAGAAAACGCTGCGAACAATGGTTACCAGGTAATCATTGCCGGTGCAGGCGGTGCTGCGCATCTACCTGGCATGGTGGCGGCTAAAACGACATTGCCGGTGCTGGGTGTGCCTGTGCCCAGCAAACACCTGCAAGGACAAGACTCCTTGCTTTCCATCGTACAGATGCCTAAAGGCATTCCGGTGGCGACGTTCGCGATTGGCGAAGCAGGTGCTGCCAATGCAGGTCTGTTCGCAGTGTCCATTTTGGCGAACCATGATGTAGCTTTGGCAAAAAAACTGGCAGATTTCCGTAAAAAACAAAGCGAGAAAGTGCATGCCATGACACTTTCTGAGAAACCTTGAAAATGATGGATAGAAAAGTGATTACTGCTCCGGCTATGTTAGGGATGCTGGGCGGCGGCCAGTTAGGCCGCTTCTTTGTGATTGCTGCGCATGAACTGGGTTACAAAGTTACCGTACTCGATCCGGACAAGAATAGTCCTGCCGGCAAGATAGCAGACATCCATTTGTGTGCCAACTTCGATGATGAGGCTGCGCTCTCTAAGATGGCAAACTCTTGCGCGGCGATTTCTACGGAGTTTGAGAACGTGCCGGCTGAGACCCTGAGCTTTCTGGCCCAGCATACTGTCGTGCATCCTAGTGCAGAAGCGGTTTCTATCGCGCAGTACCGCGTGAAAGAGAAAAACTTTTTTCGTGATAATGGATTGCCTGTTGGCCCATTTGTGGTTGTGCAGAAAGCCGAAGATTTGCCCTCAGATGGTGATATGTATCCAGCCATACTCAAAGTGGCGCGCTTTGGCTACGATGGTAAAGGACAAGCCCGCGTAGCGAACCATGCCGAAGCCTTGGCAGCATTCAAAGATTTTAAGCAAGAAATCTGCGTGCTGGAGAAGATGCTGGAGCTGGATTGCGAACTTTCCGTTGTGCTGGCGAGAGATACGCAAGGCAATATCGCGGCGTTCCCTACGGCAGAGAACAAGCATCTGAATGGTATCCTGGATATCAGCATAGCTCCGGCGCGCGTCAGTGAGGTATTGAAAGCCAAGGCGCAGGAACTGGCCAAGCAGCTGGCGACCAAATTGAATTATGTGGGTGTTTTGGGGGTGGAAATGTTCGTGGTCGGTGGCAAATTGCTTCTGAATGAAATCGCACCACGCCCGCATAATTCCGGTCATTACACCATTGATGCCTGCATTACCAACCAGTTTGAACAGCAGGTACGCATCATCAGCGGTTTACCGTTAGGTAGCGCGCATCAGCATAGTGCGGCGGTCATGGTGAATATCTTAGGCGACAGCTGGTTTCATGGAGAGAAAAATAATGTGCTGGAACCCCCATGGAATAAGGCGTTCCAGCATGGTGCTTTAAAGCTACACCTTTATGGCAAGCAAGAGCCGCGTAAAGCCCGCAAGATGGGCCATTTCACAGTGCTGGGTGATCATATCGACGATGTGCTGAACCAGGCATTGGTTGCGCGGAGCGAACTGCATATAGGCGAATAAGCAAGATAGCTTTTTCGCAAAGATAAAACGCATGGGTGGTAAGCCCATGCGTTTTTTATTTGGGCCGATTTATTCCTTGATGGCCTCGATAGGCAAATCAACTGTCACTTCGTCACTCACATATGGAGCATGCTTGCCCATATTGAAATCGCTGCGCTTTACTACGACGCTCGCATTGGCCCCGCACGCATCTTTTTTCTTCATGGGATGTGGCATGCACATGAATGAGCTGACGTTCAGCGTCACAGGTTTGCTGATGCCTTTGATGGTCAAGGTGCCATCCACGGAGGCCGGCTTGTCATCCTTGAAATTCATTTTAGTCGACTTGAATGTGGCCGTCGGATGCTTCACGGTATCAAAGAATTCTTCGGCTTGAGTATGTTCATTGAACAAGCTGGAACCGGTATTAACTGATGTCGTGTCAATCGTCACATCCACAGCGCCAGTTTTGGCAGTTTTATCAATCACGATCTTTCCGGAAATTTTATCAAACCGGCTCAATTGCATGGAATAGCCAAGATGGTTGTAACTGAATCTTGGCATGGAGTGGTTGGTGTCGATAATGTAAGTTTCTGGAGCTGCTATTGCTATGCTGGCAGCAAAAAACAGGCTGATTGCAGACATGCACTTTTTCATGGCGATTCCTCAGAGGTTGGGATGGATAGCGCGCTTCAACTGCTTGACTAGGTGGTTGCGCTAAAAGTTCAAACAAGCGTTCAAGCTGACGGAAAATAAAGCCAAATAAAAAACCTCGCCAGATTTGATTCTTGAGCGAGGTTTTTGGGGTAAGGATTGATTATTCGGCAGCTTTTTTCGCTTTAGGCGCGGTTTTTGGTTTTGCAGCTGCTTTGGTTGCGGCAGCTTTAGGTGCAGCTTCTTTTTTAGGCGCTGCGGCTTTTTTTGCTGGGGCTGGTTTTGCTGTCTTGGCAGATTTTGCTACTGCAGCGTCGCCTTTCATGCCCTTGATTGCAGCGCTCAGGCGTGCTTTATGACGAGCAGCCTTGTTTTTGTGAATGATCTTCTTGTCGGCGATGCGGTCGATCACGCCTACGTTTTCGTTAAAAGCGGCTGCAGCGGCAGCTTTGTCGCCGGACTCAACAGCTTTAATCACTTTTTTGATTGCAGTACGCAAAGTAGAGCGCAAAGCGGCGTTGTGCGCATTCACTTTCACGGATTGGCGCGCGCGTTTGCGGGCTTGTGCGGTATTTGCCATGTGTTTGTTATCCTGTTACTTAGTTAGCTAAAAACGAAACCGCGTATATTAGTGTTTTTTAATGGGATTTGCAAGCAATTCCTTTTATTTTGATACCTAAAAAAAGCGGTCGGCATGCTAGAATCGCGGCTATGTTTTTTACGCCATTCTTTTTAGCATGAATTTGCTTAAAGTGCTCGCCGGTGTTGGCAGCATGACGTTTATCTCGCGCATTTTGGGGTTTGTGCGCGATACGCTGATCGCACGCATCTTTGGCGCGGGGTTGGCTACAGACGCATTCTTCGTTGCGTTTAAGATACCGAACCTGCTGCGCCGCGTTTCTGCAGAAGGTGCCTTTTCGCAGGCCTTTGTGCCAATCCTTGCCGAATACAAGACCAAACGCACACAGAATGAAACGCACAGTCTCATTAATCATGTCGCCAGCCTGATGGGGGTGTTCCTGCTGGTAGTGACGATACTCGGCATGCTGGCGGCACCGTTGATCGTCGGCGTTACGGCGCCGGGTTTTGTCAATCAGCCTGACAAGTTCCAGTTGACGATTGAACTGCTGCGCATCACTTTCCCTTACATTCTCTTTATCTCGCTGGTTTCGCTGGCTGGCGGAGTGCTTAATACCTACAGCAGATTCCAGATTGCGGCATTCACGCCGGTATGGCTGAATGTCTCCTTTATCGTGGCGGCATTGTTCGTCGCGCCGTATTTCGATAACTCCATCCGTGTGCTGGCTTGGGCAGTGTTTGTCGGTGGAATTCTGCAGTTGCTATTTCAGTGGCCGTATTTGCGTCAACTCGGTTTGTTGCCGCGCTATGAATTGAACTGGCAGGACGAAGGCGTCAAACGCATCCTCAAACTGATGGGGCCGGCGATTTTCGGGGTTTCCGTCGCGCAGATATCCATCGTGCTCAACAATATCTTTGCTTCCTTTCTGCAGACTGGCAGTGTTTCCTGGCTTTACTACGCTGACAGATTGATGGAGTTCCCCACGGGGGTATTAGGTGTGGCGCTGGGGACGATTCTGCTGCCGAGTTTATCAAAAGCATTTGCTGAAAAAACAGATGGTGAGTACAGCCAATTACTGGACTGGGGCTTGCGCCTGACTTTTCTGCTAGCCGCGCCAGCAGCGGTAGCTTTGGCGGTATTGTCGCTACCTTTGGTCGCCAGCCTGTTTCATTATGGTAAGTTCAGTACGCTGGATGTCGAGATGACTCGTCAGGCGGTCATCGCATACAGCCTTGGTTTGCTCGGGTTAATTATGGTCAAGGTGCTGGCGCCTGGCTTTTATGCACGGCAAAACATCAAGACCCCGGTCAAGATTGCGATTTTCACCTTGGTACTGACGCAGTTGATGAACCTGTTGTTCGTGTTCGGGCTTGGCCTGCATCATGCAGGGCTTGCCTTGGCGATTGGCTTGGGCGCATGTGTCAATGCTGGCTTGTTGTATTATCATTTGCGTAGTCATCAAGTTTACCAGCCGCTCCCTGGCTGGGTTTCGTTCTATGTGAAACTGGCTGCAGCCTTGCTGCTGATGGCAGTCGTGCTGTATTACCTATCCAACATGGCAGGCGACTGGCTGCATATGCATACGATGCTGAAACTGGTATGGATTTCAATATTAGTCGTTGCCGGTGCAACCAGCTATTTTGCAGCACTTTATCTGCTGGGTTTCCGTCCGCGTGACTTCAGCAAGCGTGTGAGCGTGTGATGCAGGTTTTCCGTCATCTGCCAGTTTCGCCATGCCCGCCGCTTGCGCTTGCAATTGGCAATTTCGACGGCATGCATTTGGGACATCAAGCATTGCTGAAGCACTTGCTGGAGACGGCGTCCAGGATATCCAAAATTCCAGCGGTAATGACCTTCGAGCCACATCCGCGCGAATTTTTCTCGCCACAAGACGCGCCAGCACGCCTGACGACTTTGCGGGAAAAGCTCGAGCTGTTGGAATCAGCAGGGGTCGAAAAAGTATTCGTTTATGCCTTCAGCAAGCGCTTTGCCGCCATGTCCGCGATGGATTTCATGCAATTGCTGCGTGACAAGCTGAATGTGGACACGGTGCTGGTAGGCGAGGATTTCCGCTTTGGCGCCAAGCGTGCTGGTTCATTGGTGGATTTCGTGGCGAACGGTTTTGATCTGATTGCCATGCCGCGTGTAGATCTGGACGGTGAACGTGTTTCGAGCACAAGGGTTCGAGAAGCGCTTGTTGTTGGCAATTTGGCCTTGACCGAAAGACTGCTCGGGCGACATTACAGTATCAGCGGCAAGGTGGTGCATGGCGCTAAAAGAGGGCGGCAATTGGGCTTTCCGACGGCGAATATCCATATGCGGCATGAGCGCCCTGCGCTGACAGGCGTTTATGCAGTAAAATTAAGTGTTGGGCAATTGCTGGGTTTGAATGCCGTAGCCAATCTGGGTGTGCGGCCAACTGTCGAAGGCATCCCAAAACTGTTGCTGGAAGTGCACGTGCTCGATTTTAACGGGGATTTGTATGGTCAGCATGTGCATGTGGAGTTCCTACAGAAGATACGCGACGAGCAAAAGTTTGAGAGTCTGGATGCACTCAAGGCACAGATTGCCAAAGATATCGATGTTGCCAGAGATTTTTTTAAGTAATTAAACATGAATGACGAAAACAAAGATTCAAAATATAAACTTAACTTGCCGGAAACCAGTTTTCCGATGCGGGGAGATTTGGCCAAGCGTGAGCCGGAATGGCTAAAGAGCTGGCAACAAAAGCGCGTCTATGAACGCATCCGCAAAGCACGCAACGGCGCCAGGAAATTCATTCTGCATGATGGCCCGCCTTATGCGAATGGCGATATTCACATTGGTCATGCAGTCAATAAGATTCTCAAAGACATCATTGTCAAATCTAAAACGATGGCGGGTTACGACGCGCCATATGTGCCGGGCTGGGATTGCCACGGCCTGCCTATCGAACTGGTGGTGGAAAAGAACCACGGCAAGAATATCGACCCTGCCAAGTTCCGCGAGCTGTGTCGGGCTTATGCTGCCGAGCAGGTGGAAAAACAGAAAAAAGACTTTATCCGCTTGGGCGTGCTGGGCGATTGGGATCATCCGTACCTGACTATGGATTTCATGACCGAGGCCGATATCATGCGCGCGCTTGGCAAGATCTACGAGAACGGCTATCTGTATCAAGGTTCAAAACCGGTACATTGGTGCGTAGATTGCGGCAGCGCGCTGGCAGAAGCCGAAGTTGAGTATGAGGACGTCAATTCGCCTGCGATTGATGTAGGATTCAAGGTGGTGGATAACGCAGCCTTGAGCAAAGCATTTGGCGTGGAAGTAAAAGGTGATGCTTATGCTGTCATCTGGACGACTACGCCTTGGACGTTGCCTGCCAACCAGGCGGTAAGCGTGCATCCTGAGCTCGAGTATGATTTGATGCAAACCGACAAAGGTTTGCTGATTCTCGTGCATGACCTGGTAGAAAACACATTAAAGCGCTATGGCCTGGAAGGCGCATCCAGATTGGCTTCTAGTCAGGGTGCAAAACTCAGAGGTTTGATGCTGCAACATCCGTTCGATAACCGTCAGGTGCCTATCATCTGTGGCGAGCATGTCACCACAGATGCGGGTACTGGCTTGGTGCATACTGCAGCCGCGCATGGTAACGATGACTGGCTGGTGATGCGCGCCAATTATCCAAGCGAGAAACCACGCGTGCTGATTGGCGGCGATGGCAAATTCTTCAACAGTGAGCTGGTGGAGCTGGCAGCGATTCGCGGTCTGCCGCGTCAGGAGGCAAATAAGGTCATCCTTGGTGTGATGCAGGAAAACGGCACGCTGCTGGCCAGCGCGCGTTTGCAGCATAGTTTTCCCCATTGCTGGCGTCATAAGACACCGCTGATGCAACTAGCGACACACCAATGGTTCATCGGCATGCAGCAGGAAGATGCTGTGGGCATCAGCCTGCGCGAATACGCTAACAAAGCTGTGGATGCGACACAGTTCTACCCAAGTTGGGGTCGTGCGCGGCTGGAAGCCATGATTAAAAATCGTCCCGATTGGTGCGTGTCCCGCCAGCGGAACTGGGGCGTGCCGATGCCGTTCTTTGTGCACAAAGAAACCGGCGATCCGCATCCGCAGACATTGCAGTTGCTGGAAATCGTGTGTAAACAGGTCGAGCAGCAAGGCATCGAAGCATGGTTCAGCCTGGACGGTGCAGTTTTTCTGAATGCTCATGCACCGAAAAATGCCGAGCAATACAAAAAAGTCACCGATACGCTGGATGTCTGGTTCGATTCCGGGGCGACGCATGCTGCTGTGCTGAAAAAGCGCTCAGAGCTGCAACACCCGGCCGATCTGTATCTGGAAGGTTCCGACCAGCATCGTGGTTGGTTCCAGAGCTCCCTCTTGACCGGTTGTGCCATCGACGGTCGTGCGCCTTACGAGGCTTTGCTAACGCATGGTTTTGTAGTGGATGGCAGCGGTCACAAGATGAGCAAATCCAAAGGCAATGTGGTGGCGCCGCAGAAGGTGATGGACACCTACGGTGCGGATATCCTGCGCCTCTGGGTTGCTTCTACTGACTATTCCGGCGAACTGACGATTTCCGACGAGATTCTCAAGCGTGTGGCAGAAGGCTACCGCCGCATCCGTAATACCTTGCGCTTCTTGCTGGCTAACTTGGCGGATTTTGACGCAAGTAAGCACTTACTGAAGCAGGCCGATATGTTGAGCATAGACCGTTATGCCTTATATCTGGCGGACAAACTACAGTCCGATATTACGGCCGATTATGAGCGCTATGAATTCCACTTGGCCGTGCAGAAGTTTGTCAGCTTCTGCTCGGAGGATTTGGGCGGCTTCTATCTCGATATTCTGAAAGACCGCCTCTACACCAGCGGCGAGAACTCGCATGCGCGACGTGCCGCGCAAAGCGCGCTGTATCACATCACGCATTGTTTGATGCGCCTGACCGCGCCAATCTTGAGCTTTACGGCAGACGAGATCTGGCAGACGCTGAAAGTGAGCGACGAAACGACTGTGTTTGAGGAAGAATGGTATACACTTCCGGCACATGGCCTGGAAGCCACGCAGATATTGGCTTGGGAGGCCGTGGTTTCTGCTCGTGGCGACGCACAAAAGGAAATCGAGAAACTGCGCGAATCCGGCGCGGTCGGTTCCTCATTGCAGGCCGAGCTGGAATTCCATCTGGATGGCGATGCCTACAAAGCGTTGGACACATTGGAAGACGACCTGAAGTTTGTGATGATTACTTCCAGCGCCAAGGTGTATAAGGCAGCTAAAGAAAGCGACAGGAAGATCCTGGTGAAACCGAGCGCACACAAGAAATGCGACCGCTGCTGGCACTATCGGGCCGACGTGGGCGCAGATGCGAACCATCCGACGATTTGCGGGCGTTGCGTGAGCAACTTGTTCGGCGATGGCGAAAAACGTTCCCATGCATAAGTGGTTCGGAATCAGCGCGATCGTCGTCGCGCTGGATTTATACACCAAGCATTTGATCGAGAATGCCTTTCAGTTGGGTGATAGCAAGGTCGTCACCTTCTTTTTTAATCTAGTGCGCTTCCATAACGAAGGGGCAGCATTCAGTTTCTTGTCCAATGCAGGCGGCTGGCAGCGCTGGTTCTTCACCACTGTGGCAGTCATTGCCGTCGTTGTCATCAGCTATCTTATCCGCAAGCATGCGCAGCAAAAACTGTTTTGCCTGGGCTTGGCTTTGCTGCTAGGCGGCGCGCTCGGCAACTTGTATGACCGCCTGACGCTGGGTTATGTGGTGGATTTTTTATACTTTCACATCAATGACTTGTACTGGCCGGCCTTTAATGTGGCAGATAGCGCGGTATGTGTGGGCGTAGCGCTTTTGTTATGGGATAGCTTCAAGCAGGATGCGCTGACAGCGAAAAAAGATGCCTGACTGGAAAAAGCTCATCGAAGGGAAAATCGGCCTGGCCAAGAAGGGCAATAGGCCGGGCAAAGTTGGCGACAACCCGCGCATTCCTGCCGGGCAGACGCAGGTCAATAATTTCCCGATACTGGACATGGGCATCAAGCCGTGGATAGGCACGGTGGAGTGGAAGCTGCAGGTATTTGGACTGGTGGAGAACGCGCTCAACCTGGATTGGGCGGCCTTCCAGGCCTTGCCGCAAGTCGATGACGTGTCCGATTTCCATTGTGTGACGCGCTGGAGCCAGCTCGACATGCACTGGCGCGGAGTGCGCGTCCGTGACTTGCTAGCCTTGGCCAGACCGCTGGAAACCGCAAAGTTTGCCACCATGCACGGCTACGATGGCTATACCACCAATCTGCCTATCGAGGCACTGCTGGACGATGATGTGTTGGTGGCGCATCAATGGAACGGTCAGTTGCTCACGCGTGACCACGGCGGGCCGGCACGCATGGTAGTGCCAAAACGCTATGCCTGGAAGGGCGCTAAATGGCTCAATGGTATTGAGCTACATGCGCACGACCGTCCTGGGTTTTGGGAGGTTCGTGGTTATCACAATGAGGCGGATCCGTGGTTGGAGCAGCGTTTCAGCGATGATGAATAGTCATGCTGAACATTGATGCAGAGTTTAGCGGAGTCGTCAAAACCTGGCGCGACAGCAAAAGCACTTGGTATTACGTCAGTCTGCCACGCGAAAAATCCGAAGAGATTCAATTCTTCAGCCAAAATTATCAAGTCAAACGGCGCGGCTGGGGCGCGGTGCGGGTGGATGTACACATTGGCGACACGATATGGCAGACTTCGATCTTTCCTGCCTTCGAGAATGGCATCTATCAGCTGTTCCTGAAAGCCGAGGTGCGCAAGCGTGAGTGCATTCAGGAAGGCGACACGGTTTCAGTCAGGCTTACTGCACACTTCTGACATTCATTATGCGAACCGCTGCCCTGGAGGCCGCATGCAGAATGGTTTTCAGGGCATCCCTTTTGGTAATGAACGCGCGCGAGGCTTATTTCTTCTTGAAAATGGCTTGCCCGGCGCTGAACAAGGCCAAACAGATGGTCCCTGCGATAATGCCAATCAGGCCGTTCAGCAAGATGGACCACAGGCCGAACTGCTCCACCCGGTGATGCAATGCCGGAACGCCGTGCGTCAGAATCGCTCCGCCGACCAGGAACATGGCGGCAGTCCCCAACAGGCTCAAGAGCCGCATCAGATAAGGCACGACAGCGAGCAGCCATTGCCCGATTTTTCGGGTGATCTGTTTGAAGACGCTGCTGCCTTTGCGCAACATCATCCACAGGCCGACATCATCCATCTTGACGATGCCTGCCACCAAGCCATATACGCCAACGGTCATGGCAAGCGCGATCAGCGAGACGACAGCGGCTTGCTGTGCGAAACTGGCAGCGCTGGCTGCGGCACTGCCCAGCGCGATGACGATGATTTCTGCAGAAAGAATGAAATCGGTGCGAATAGCCCCTTTGATCTTTTCTTTTTCCAGCTCGGCCAGGTCAGCCTTGGGGTCTTCGATCGCCTGCTTAATCTCGGCGTCATGTGTTTCGGCTTCTTTTTTATGCAAGAATTTGTGCGCCAGTTTTTCCACGCCTTCGAAACACAGGAACGCGCCGCCTAGCATCAGCAAAGGCGTGATTAGCCAAGGGGCGACATAGCTGATGCCCAGTGCAGCAGGCACCAAAATCAGCTTGTTGATGAAAGAGCCTTTGGCCACAGCCCATACCACCGGCAATTCACGCGAGGCATCCACGCCTGTGACCTGCTGCGCGTTCAGCGCTAAATCATCGCCCAGCACGCCTGCGGTTTTCTTAGCCGCCACCTGCGTCATCACCGAGACATCGTCCAACATCGTGGCGATGTCGTCCAACAACGCCCACAAACTACCTAAAGCCATGACAGCTCCTATTAAAAAGTTATGGCATTTTAACTAAAAATGCTAAACTAGCCTGATGTTGCCGCAAAAATTATTCCGTTATGTCAGCAAGATCGCGATGTTCGCGATACTGTTTGCTGCACTGGCGCCGAGTATCTCGCATGCCTTGGCGGCGCAGCGCGGAACGAATTCCTTCACACAATCCGTGTGTACCAGCGATGGTAAGAAAGTGACCATTCAAGTGGTGACTACCAAAGGCAAGCAACTGGCGACCGAGTTCAGCGTGAAGCCGGCGAATGAGAACATGCCTAAAGGCATCAATCATCATCTTGAACATTGTCCGTTCTGCGTGAACCCAACTGCCGATGCAGCGATTGAAACACCTCATGCGCCAATAGTGATAATGCTGGCAGTCGAGGCCCAGCAGCTTGCAGCTACCAGTCAACCGATTTTCAGAAGTTTCTCAGCACTTCCTCCGCCTGCACAGGCACCCCCTCAAATCCTCTAAACATTATCCATTGGTCATAGCAGCATAAGCTTTTGCTGTCGTTTTGGTTTTTTTGTTTTGAGGATTCGCCATGGCTTTACCGTCATCCTTGCGTGCATTGCCGCAACGCAAGCTATTAAACACTGCACTTTTGACAATATTTGCAAGTCCGTTCTTTGCAACATCGGCCTTGGCCGAGCATATCGATGTGCCGGAGATCGATGTCAGCAGCGAGCGTTATGCGCCGATGCCGACATTGAGCAACACTGCTTTCGATACAAGCATCTTGCAAAGATTGCGGGTCAATACCAACGACACTGCTTCCATGCTGGACAACCAGCCTGGTATCAGCCTGTATGGCGCAGGTGGCGTATCGAGTCTGCCGGCTATCCATGGTCTGGCGGACGATCGCGTCCGTCTGAAGGTGGACGGTATGGATCTGATCTCGTCTTGTGCCAACCATATGAATCCGCCACTCTCGTACATTGATCCGGCCAATGTCAGCCAGATCAAGGTATTCGCCGGCGTTACGCCGGTCAGCATGGGCGGCGACAGCATTGCCGGGACGATACTAGTTGAATCAGCCGCACCCGAGTTTGCTCAACCGGGACATGACAGTCTGGTTAAGGGACGTGTTGGCGGATACTATCGCAGCAACAACGATGCGGTGGGCGGCAATGTCAGCGCGACTCTGGCGAACGAGAATCTGTCAGTACGCTACACCGGTTCTGCAGTCGATGCCAATAACTTCCACGCAGCCAAGAGGTTCAAGCCATCAGGACAGGCTGCCTGGGGTAGGGGATGGCTGGATGGGGACGAGGTGGGCTCCAGCGCATATGAAGCCCAAAATCATCAGCTGGCTCTTGCTGCACGTCACGAGAACCATCTGGTAGACCTGAAGCTTGGCTGGCAGAACATCCCTTATCAGGGGTTTCCCAACCAGCGCATGGATATGACGGATAACGACAGCAAGCAGATCAATGCGCGCTACACAGGCACCTTCGACTGGGGGCAATTGCAGGCCGCTGCATATCACGAGCGAACCCGCCATAGCATGCAGTTCGGGGATGACAAGCTGTATTGGTATGGTATGGCGCATAACGTCGCCGGTATGCCGATGGACACCGAAGGCCGCAACACAGGCGGCAGTTTGAAAGCCGATGTGCTGCTGAATGCACGCGATTTGCTGCGGGTAGGGGCTGAGTACCAGCGCTACCGTTTAGATGATTGGTGGGATCCAGTGGCGAACTCCATGATGATGGCGCCTCCGAATGCGTTCATCAATATCAACAACGGCCAGCGCGACCGTTACGATGTCTATGGCGAGTGGGAAGCTAACTGGTCGCAGCAATGGCTATCCCAGTTGGGGTTGCGCAGCAGCACTGTCAAGATGGATGCAGGCAGAGTGCATGGTTACAGCACTACCATGATGGCTAACTATGGCATCGCTGCTGCGCGGTTCAACAATGCCGACCGTAGTGAGACTGACCAGAACTGGGATGCGACTGCTGCCCTGCGCTTCACACCAGATGCTACGCAAACTTACGAGGCCGGTTACGCGATGAAAACGCGTTCACCGAATTTGTACGAACGCTATACCTGGTCCAATACCAATTCTATGGTCATGAACATGAACAACTGGTATGGCGATGGCAATGGCTATGTTGGTAATCTGAATCTTGATCCCGAGAAAGCACACACCGTTAGTGTAGCCGCTAATTGGCACGATGCAGGTAAGCGTGAGTGGCAGCTTAGGGTCGCTCCATATTACACCTACGTGCAGGACTATATCGACGCAGTGCCTTGCCTGAGTGTCTATGCAACTTGCCCGACCCGGACGGACGGATTCGTCAATCTGAGTCTGGATAACCAATCCGCACGGTTATATGGGGTAGATATCTCAGGGCAGATGCTGTTGGCCGAGAATACTGGTGTAGGCAGCTTCACCGCAACTGGCGTCATTAACTATGTGCGCGGCAAAAACCGTGACACGGGCGATGATCTGTACAACATCATGCCGCTCAACGCCACACTGGCATTGCAGCACCGCTATGGGCAATGGAACAACGTGCTGCAGGCGAAACTGGTGACCAGCAAGGACCATGTGCAAGCTGTACGCAAGGAAATGCAAACTGCCGGCTACGGGATTGTGAATTTCTACACCAGCTACAGCTGGCAGCATGCACGTCTGGATCTGGGCATCGAAAATCTCTTCGACAAGGATTATGACAACCCGCTGGGTGGCGCATACATCGGCCAGGGCAACACCATGGAGTCAGGCGCTACAGCACCTAAACACGGCACACAGGTGCCAGGCATGGGGCGCTCACTCAATGTCGGCTTGACCGTCAACTTTTAACCATTGAAAACCGTAAAACTGAATAAAAAAGAGGTGAATGAAATGATTTACATACAAATTGAACAAGTCATCAAACAAAAGAAAGCCGCCTGGGGACGCAAGATCACCCTCAACGAGATCGCAATCGCTACAGGCATCAGTCGCACCACGTTGTTCCGCATGATGAAAAACGAAGGTTACAGCACCGTCACCGACCATCTGGATAAGCTGTGCGCGTTTTTTGGGTGCGAGATTCAGGAGCTGGTGAAATACGTGCCGGATGGTGCGCAGCAGCATCGGCGAGCGAAGGCAGCTTAAGTTTTAGGTAAGGGGTGGAGATAAGAAGAAGAAAATGAAAAAGAAGAAAAATAGACATAACAATAGGCTTAGACATATGCAGCCTTTAACCTGGTTTGGCTGCATATGTCGCTTAATTTAATAAAGATAAATCTAAAGGGTAAGGAGAGGGTAATGATGAAGTTTAAGTATGTCGTGTTGGCTGGCACATTGGCAATAATTAATTTCAACGCAAAGGCGGCAGAAGAATATATTGAATTAGAGCCAGTAGATGTAAAGGCAGAAAAACCTGCCAAGGCCAGTTATAGCGTTGAAAATACAGCTTCAGCTACCCGTACGGACACACCCGTCAAAGAAACGCCCCAATCCATACACATTATTCCTAGGCAGTTGATTGATGATCAGCAAAATGTCACAGCCAGTGAGTCTCTTAGAAACGTGAGCAGCGTAGTGACAAATGCGGAAATTTCCCCTCCCGTGTTTGACACTACGCGCGTTCGCGGCTTTGCCGCTGAACAACTCATAGACGGCTTCACGCAATACTACAATCCGGGAGACAGAGAAAGTCTGGTAAACGTGCAGCGGCTTGAGGTGCTGAAAGGCTCGAATGCTGTACTTTATTCTGGAGGTTCTGGTTCTCCGGTAGGTGGTGTTGTCAATATTGTCTCCAAGTTGCCACAGGCCAAAGCATTTGGTGAGTTGGGTGTAAGGCTGGGGACAGACAATTTCGTGCAGCCATTCTTCGATGTGAATCAGCCGATGACAGAGAATGTTTTACTTCGAGTAACGGGGGAATACACCAAGACGGAAAGCAATGTCGATGTTATTGATCAAAAACGCTATAACATCAATCCGTCACTGACATTAACCAATAACGATGACACCAGCTTTACGTTGCAAGGCAAATTCTCTCGATGGAAACAGCAGGATTATCAAGGCCTGCCCGCTACTGGTACGGTGACGGGAAGTTTCAGGATTAAGGAAGATTTGTTCATAGGCAATAAAGACATTCCGGATACTACTTCTGAGTTTAAAGGTTTGTGGGGCACGCTAGACCATAAAATCAATGATACTTGGTCATTCAATGTCAAAGCGCGTTATGCCGAATCTGAGTTTGATGAGAAAACGCAGTTAATCTCGACCAATGCTCCGGATTTCTTTCCACCTTCAACCTGGTCGATCGTCAATACTAGGCTTTACCAGCGGCAGACAGAACAATCGGTGCTTGCCAATGTGATGGCTAAATTTGATGTTGGCATCACAAAGAACACGGCCTTAATAGGATTAGATTACAGTGAGCTAAAAGACACAGGGTTTATGAACGCGGATATGGCTTCCTTGGGTGCCGTCGATTTGAATAATCCTGTGTTTAATACCCCGTATGCTAATCCTGATCCAAATTCACCATTTACGTTCACTTTCTCTGATGCCATCGTTAAAAATGTGACACACGGTGCTTATGTGCAGTTACAAAGCACGATAGCTGATCGTGTTCATTTGCTTGCAGGGCTGCGTCAGGCGCACGTAAGTGTGCGGTATCATGAGCTGACAGCAGCTACAAATCAAAAAACCGACGAGGATAAATTATTACCTCGCATTGGCGGTGTATTTGACCTGACTGATGATATATCCATATTTGCCAGTTACAGCGAGGGTCTGCGCGGTCAACCATTCTCAATCTTTGCACCAGGCAGTAAACCTAAGCCAGCAGAATCGCGCAACCAGGAAGCTGGCGTCAAGTTTGATGTCGGCGGAAAACTTAGCGGCCAGTTCGCGTTTTATCACACAGAGCGTACCAATGTCGCGGTTGGTTTCCCCGCTACGCCGACTGGTGAACAACGTGCACGTGGATTTGATGCGGATGTGATATGGCAGCCAACGGCTAATTGGAAGTTATTAGCAAACTATGCCTATACCGACGCAGAGTTTACCAAGAATGCCAGCGCTACCGTTCTGGATGGCAATCAACTCTCGGGCATTCCCAAGAACTCCGCCAGGCTATGGGTAAATTACAGTTTTCCTCAAGAGTTGCTGCATGGGTTGAGTGCCGGAGCCGGTGCTTATTGGCAGTCAGAGGCGTATGTGGATGACGCTAATCAGTTCAAGGCCGATAGTTATCATACCTTTGACGCTGCGCTGAACTACCAGACACAACGCTTCAACTTGGGGCTGACGATTAAAAACCTGACCAATGAAGATTATTACCAGTATTACAACTACTTCGGCGGACGTGTAAGACCAGATAATGGTACACAGGTCTACCTATCGGCTTCTTTCAAATACTAGGAGTCGGCATGAATCGCAGAAAATTCATGCAGGTGGCGGGGGCGGCTTCTGCAGCCTTATTGTTGAATAAACAGGCGAATGCAGAAGCTGCTAGCGAAGAAACCAAAAATCAGGTTGGCATGCAAGATAACCAGCATCATCAACAAATGATGAATAAATATGCCGCTTTTACGGGCGGCGATAAGCTGGTAATTGCCATGCTGGTCTATCCAGGCATGTTTTTGCAAGACTTGGTGGGCCCGCTTGCGATGTTTGAATCTTTGATGAATCGCGAGATTCATTTGGTGTGGAAAGACAAAAAACCAGTCGGCAATATGGACCCCAAACATCCAACAATGATACCAGTTGCCGCCACTACAACATTTGCAGATTGCCCAAAAAATCTTGATGTGTTGTTTGTGCCAGGTGGCGTGCCGGGCACATTTGCCATGATGGAAGACCCGGAAGTGCTCTCATTTCTTAAAGAGCAAGGTAAAACCGCGAAATACATCACCAGCGTTTGTACCGGCTCGCTCATTTTAGGTGCTGCAGGCTTACTTAAAGGCTACAAAGCGACATCACACTGGGTGACGCTTGATGTGCTGGCGGAGTTGGGAGCAACTCCCACCAAAGCACGAATTGTGGAAGACCGCAATCGCATTACCGGTGGTGGTGTCACGGCTGGGCTGGATTTTGGCTTGCTGTTGATTGCAAGGTTGCGCAACCAAAGCTATGCAGAGGCTGTGCAGCTTTATCTGGAATATAACCCACAACCACCATTTAATGCAGGTTCCGTTGCAACGGCACCCAAAGAAGTAGTTACATTTTTAGATGAGATGTTTGCCGAACTTAAACAAACTGCCGATAGCACTGCAATGCGCGCGGCTAAGAAAATTTAAAGGGGGAGACAGATGTTTAGCAAAAGAATATTGGTTGCTGTTTTAGCAACTTTGCCTTTGTTAGCAAACGCTGAGCATGAAGGCGTGATTCATTTAGACCAGATAGAGGTTAGTGCTCCATTTGTCTATGATGGCTATTCGGTTACTAATGCAAAAAGTGCCACAAAAACAGATACTAAAATCTTGGAAACGCCATTTTCTATTCAAGTGGTGCCTCGCGAGTTAATGGACGACCAGCAAGCGGTGACGGTTAAAGACGCAATTAAGAACGTGAGCGGCATCGTATCAAGTGCTTATAGCTATTACGACTTTATCCAGCTTAGAGGTTTTGCAAATACGCAAGCATCTGTTTATTACAACAGTCTTCAACTTCAATCTATTGGTGGTCTTGAAACGGCGTTGTTAGATCGTATCGAAGTCGTGAAAGGGCCAGCTTCTATGTTATTTGGGCGTATTGACCCAGGTGGTTTGGTTAATTTAGTCAGCAAAAAACCACAAGCTGATTTTGCTGCCAGTGTTCAGCAACAAATTGGTGAAGATGGGTTTTTTAGAACGACGGGCGATGTAACGGGTAAGCTTACTGAGGATGGTAAGGTGCTTTATCGCTTGGTAGGGGCATATACCGATGCGGACTCATTTATGGATGTAGTACAAAAACGTAATGCGGTTGGTGGCGCTTATTTAACCTTCAGACCCAGTGATGCTTTTGAATTTAATCTGCGTCTAGAAGGTCAGGATTATAAATTTGTAGATACCGAAGATATAGGCATCCCAATTATTGGTAAGAGACCCATCAAACTTTCAAGAAGTACATTTTTGGGAGATGCCGTCGGTTGGGATGAACCAAATAACCCAAAAAGAATAAATGTTGGCTTTGATTGGACGTATGCTTTTAATGACAATTGGAAGCTAACCCAACGCTTTCACTGGGATGACCGAAATGAGCACCAAACAACACTTTTTAATAACGGCTTTGATGGTGTTGCTACCCTAGACCGCGGGCTTTGGTTTGTAGATGTGAATCGCGAAACATTTGCAACAAACCTAGATTTGCTGGGTAATCTAGATTTAGTTGGAATGAAGCACAAGTTGCTGGTGGGTATCGATTACTACAAACATCGAGAAAATTGGAATGGTTTTTCTGGTTCAACTGCAGCGGTGCCATCCATCAATATTTTTAACCCTAATAATCGTTTAATAAGTGCGGCAGCATTAAAAGCACTCCCAGAGAATTTTTTCTTTAATACCGCTGATGAATGGTATGGCTTATACGCTCAAGATCAAATTTCTGTAACAGAAAAATTAGATTTACTGGTTGGTGGTCGCTGGGATTGGGCAACTGCTGGCTCTGGTGAATCTGGCACCTCAATCACGGAGGCGAGAGATTTACTGCAACGTAATAAAGATCAAGAGTTTTCACCTCGCGTAGGCGTGCTTTACAAAGTGAGTCCGACTGTTTCTACTTACGCTAGCTACAGTGAATCATTTGGCTTAAACAATGGTCGCTCAAGTACTGGAGAGGTTTTTGATCCCCAGATAGCAGAGCAATACGAAATCGGTGCCAAGTATAGCGCCCCCGATGAGTCTTTAACAGCAAGCATCGCCGTATTTAACCTAGAAAAGCAAAATGTCTTAACTGATGATCTCAGTACTGCTGATCCAACAGATCAAATTGCAATAGGCAAGGTGCGCAATCGTGGCATAGAGGTTGATGTATCAGGTCGCATAACCAGCCATGTGAGTTTGTTTGCGGGATATGCACACAATGACATGGAAATTACTATGGATAACACTGGCCTTCAGGGTAATAGGCCACGTAACGTGCCAAGGGATTTACTGAGCATATGGACTAAATATGACTCAGCTCCTGGCGCTATTGAGGGTTGGCAGATTGGCTTGGGGGCGTATTTGGTAGGGCGTCGATTTGGCGATGATGCTAACACATGGGAACTCGCGGGGTATACAACCGCGAGTGCTATGCTGGGGTATCGCACAAAACTTGGCAATACTAAATTGACTGCACAAATCAATATCGACAACTTGTTCGACAAAGAGTATTTCGATCGCGGTGGATTTGATGCGGCTAAGTATGGCGCACCTAGAACTGCCGTTGGTTCGCTGAAGTTAGACTTCTAAACATGCGGCGCACTTTTTGGGTTTGGCTGCATCGATGGGTGGGGCTGGCAATGACTATCTTTTTGGTCATTGTTGGCCTGTCAGGCAGTTTGCTTGCCTTTTATTCAGAGCTGGATAGTTTGTTTAATCCGAGCGTATATGCGATTTCGGCTGGTAAGCCGCTAGAGCCAGGCGAGTTAGCGGCACGTGCAGAAGCAGCTACTGGCTTACTTGTGACTAGTGTGGCTACATATAAACCGGGCGTGGCGGCATGGCTAAGGGTAGAAGCACCACAAGGGCAACCTGAACCCAAGTTTGAGTATTTGCGATTTGATCCTGTTAGTGGCGTGGAAATCAGCCGTGAAAATTGGGGTGCGATAAGCGACGGTATTCAGAATCTTATGCCATTCATTTACACGCTGCATTATGAGCTTGCTTTAGGTACTTTTGGTCTCTGGGTTTTGGGTATTGTAGCGCTCGTCTGGACTTTCGATTGCTTTGTTGGGTTTTATCTTACCCTGCCCGCGAAGCGACTTAGAAAGCATGTAACGGGGCATGTAAATCAAAAATATTGGTGGAAACGCTGGCAGCCTGCATGGCTGATTCGTTGGGATGCAAGTGCCTACAAGCTGAATTTTGATTTACATAGAGCAGGCGGCTTATGGCTTTGGGCAATGTTGCTGGTATTTGCTTGGTCCAGTGTGTATATGAATCTCTCGGATACTGTTTACACATGGGCGACTCGTTTGGTTGCGCCTTATCATACAACTGCTGATTTGCCTGAGCGTGCTATGCCGCTTACCCAAATACTCACATGGCGTGAAGCACAATCGGTAGCCACCAAATTGATGCAAGATTCGGCGAACACACATGGCTTTAAGGTCGTAACGCCTCTTGGCCTTACTTACCATGTTGAAAGGGGAGTTTACGAGTACCGAGTACGCTCAAGCCTAGACATTTTGGATGCAGGCGGCATGACGCGACTCATATTTGATGCAGAGAGTGGCGCACAGCGATTGCTTTTGCTGCCCCAAGGCCAATATGCTGGTAACACCATAACCAGCTGGCTTGTAGCGCTACACGAAGGCAATATTTTCGGCATGCCTTATCGAGTATTTGTCTGTGTATTGGGATTGGCAATCGTGATGTTGTCAGTGACTGGCGTATATATCTGGCTTAAAAAGCGCAGCGCGAAACGTGTTAAACAGAAATTTATTAATCTGAGTTAATTATATTTTGTGGAGGGAAAATGAAAAAACAAATCTATTGTGCAGTAATTGGGGCGCTGTCTGCGCTTTCGCAGCAGGCATTGGCAGAGCATGAAGGTGTTATCCATTTGGATGAAATCAGTGTCGAGGCACCAAGGCCAAATTCTGTAACACAGCCTGACGCACAGACAGCACGTGAGCAGCTGGATAAGACTCCAGGTGGCGTAACCCTAATTGAGGCAGAGCAGTTCCGCGAAGGTCGGGTATCCAACTACAACGACACCTTGGGAATGGCCTCAGGTGTGCTTGCGCAGTCAAGATTTGGCTCAGAAGAAACGCGCCTATCCATACGTGGTTCAGGTTTGCAGCGTACATTTCATGGGCGTGGCCTGAAACTGATGCAGGATGGTATCCCAGTGAACTTGGCGGATGGCAGCTTTGATTTCCCTGCGATTGACCCTTACGCCACTAGCTATATCGAGGTGTATCGCGGTGCCAATGCCCTGCAGTACGGCGCTAGCAATCTGGGTGGTTCCATCAACTTTATCTCGCCTACAGGCTATACCGCGCCTAGATTTGAAGTACGCGGCGAGACGGGCAGTTTCGGTTACCAGCGCTTGGGTATCCAAACTGGTGGCGTAATAGATAGCATGGATTATTTCGTGAGTGTTTCCGGTTACAGCCAGAACAGTTTTAGGGATGATGCGGACCAGGATGCTCAGCGTGTCAATGGGAATGTAGGTTATAAAATTAGCGATACTGTAGAAACCCGTTTTTATTTTGGTTATACGAACAATGATTCTGAGCTGCCGGGCAACCTCAGCAAGGCACAGTTGCGTAAGGAGCCGGAAGATTCGCAAAACAAGGCCAATCCGGGTGATCCGATTCTGTCTGGAACCGGCGTGTGGGAGCGAAATATTGATCTGTGGCGATTGGCGAACAAGACGACGTTTACTTGGGATAACACCAAGTTGGATGTCGGGGTGTTCTATTCAAACAAAGATTTGTATCACCCCATTGTGGATCTGGCCTATCTTTCTTTCCTGCCGTTTCCGCCATTCTCCACTGGCACATTTGCGACATTAGGTGTGATAGACCAGAAAACCGATGATTATGGCTTAACGATGAGGCTGCAGCATACCGGTGAAATTGCTGGCATGAAGAATGAATTTGTCGTTGGTTTAAGTCCAACATACGGCGAGATAGAGGACAAGCGCTTTCGCAACCTGAATGGCCATAAAGGCACGATGACAAACAATTTTGATTTGACTGCGCGCAATTTTGAGGCTTACGTGCAGGATACACTGCATGTCACGCCTGAGTTGGCGGTGATTGCTGGTTTGCAGTACACCGATTCTAAGCGCAAGGCCAAAGATAAGTTCATCAACCCTGCAACAGGCGACGAGAGCTACAACGAGAGCTATAGCCAAGCCAGTCCCAAGCTGGGTTTGCTCTACAATCTGGATCAACACGTGCAATTATTTGCCAACTATTCGCGCAGCTTTGAACCGCCAAGTTTTGGCGAGCTGGTGAATCCTGCTATTGCAAAAAATCTAAAAGCACAAAAAGGTAATAGCTTCGAGATTGGCACACGCGGGAATAGCGAGTATATAGATTGGGATGTAGCCTTGTATTACGCCAAAATGCGTGATGAGATGCTGGCGGTTTCACCATTTCCGGGCAACACGGATACCGTCAACGCCGATAAAACCATTCATGTCGGGCTGGAAATGGGCATGACTGCGCGCTTGCCGATGAGTCTGGAATGGCGTCACAATCTGCTGGTAAATCGCTTCAAATTTGATAACGATGACACATTCGGCGACAACCGTCTGGCAGGCATTCCAAGAGTACTAATGCGCGCAGAACTGTTATACCGAGGCAACCATTTTCTGCCAGGCTTTTACTTTGGCCCTACTGTGGAATGGTCGCCCGAGCGTTACAATGTGGACTTCGCCGAAACCCTGTATGCGGATAATTACACTATCTGGGGTTTGAAAATGGGGCAGCATGTCAACGACCACTGGTCTTGGTTTCTGGAGGGGCGCAATCTGGGTGACAAGAAATACGCGGCTTCCACAGATGTGTTGAAACAAGCAAATGCGACAGGCTCGGATCGCGCATTCTTGCCGGGTGATGGTCGCTCGGTTTATGCCGGGTTCACTTGGCGTTATTGATGATATTGACTTGAAAGGTAATCAGGATGCGCCTTGCGGGGCATCCTGATTTGGATTTTATATGAGAAAACAATGGATAATCTTGTTGGCGCTATTGCTGCCCCCTTTTGTATATGCGGCAGATGCGCCTGCACAAGCACAGATTGTCAAAGTCTTGAAAGACCAGTTCGATCGTCCGGTAACGCCCTTGGAAGTGCCGGTTGTGGTGGTCAGCGGCGACTTTGCCGTGGCAGACTGGTTGCAGGATAAGCGCGGTGGCCGGGCATTGTTGCGGCGAGATGCCGATGGCTGGCATACGCTTATGTGCAGCGGTGCGCAGTTCAAATCAACACAGGTTTTGCGGCAAGCAGGTGTGCAAGAAGAGGATGCGAGCCATATCAGCCAGAAACTTGCTCACGAGGAAAAGCGCTTAACCGCCGAACAACTCAAAAAAATCGACAGTTTTGAAGGGGTGATAGATGTACTCACAAGTCCGGATCGTCATGGACATCATTAGCCGTTACTGCCTGATATTTGCCCTAGTCTTCAGCGTTAATCATGCTGTATTTGCGCATGGCAAAGAAAAACACCATGACATGGCGCCGCCGGATAGCCTGGCAATCAGCGTCGCATTTGACCAAACAGGCCGTTTGTGGCGTGTCGAGGTGACTGATGGCCTTGTGGAGGTAAGCAGCAGTGCTGACTCAGGCAAGACGTTTTCCAATCCGGTAAGGGTGAATCTTGAGAAACAGAAAGTCACTGCGCATGGCGAGATTCGTCCCAAAATCGCTATCGGCAAGAACGGCCATATCTATGTGACTTGGATGCAAAACCTACCTGCTAGATTTTCCGGCCACATATGGTTCGCGCGTTCGGTAGATGGTGGCAAGCATTTTGAAAAGCCCTACGTGGTACACCAAGACCGCGCAGAGATTGGCCACGCCTTTGAGGAACTTGTACTCTCACCTGACGGTAGGATCACTGTGATATGGCTGGACTCGCGGGATTTGGTCAAGGCCAAGCAGCAAGGTAAAAAGCATGCAGGTAGTTCAATTTATTTTGCAGTTTCTACAGATGAGGGCAAAACTTTCCAGCCTGAAAGGAAGCTTGCAGACAATACATGTGAATGTTGTCGCATCGCTACTACTGTCAAGCCGGACGGTACCGTCATTTCCATGTGGCGGCATGTGTTCGAAGGTCAAGAGCGTGATCATATGATTGCAGCAGTGCCTGTCCCGGAAGCCAAGCAGGATGCGGTTCCCAGGCGCGCCACTTTCGGGCACTGGCAAATCGACGGCTGCCCGCACCATGGTTCGGCCTTGGCATCTGGCGGTGAGGGCAAGGACTGGTGGGGCTACCACATGGCGTATTATGATGGCAACGACAAAAAACCTGGCTTGTACTACAGCCGTATGGATGGCGTCACGTGGGCCAGTTCACCCGCCAAGCAGTTTGGCAACTTTGCCAATCAATCCGGGCATCCGGCGTTGCTAAGCTTGGCTGGCAAAGTCTATCTGGTCTGGCGCGAACAGAAAGACGGCGCCAGCGGTATCATGGGCATGATGTCAGACGATGATGGCAAAAGCTGGGGCAATCCACAGACGCTTGCCAGCAGCAAACAGAAAGCTGATTATCCCTTCCTGCTACAACATCAAGGTGTGCCTTATCTGGCCTGGAACTTGGCAGGTGAGGGCTTGCAACTGCTGAATATCAAGGACAAGTTCGCGCAGTGACACAGGGCAGATTAACGTAATTTCATCCGCCGGGTGAGAGATGTTTCAAGTCGTAGAATCAAACTTGTGCTAGCGTGCCGAGATGGCGGCGACCACAATGATTACCCCCAAACTAATGTTGATGCCGACGAACCGGCGGATAGAGGCTAGCGCTTGAGCAGCCTCTTGCCAGGATAATGCAACGCAATGCCTGCGTAGTTGCGGGAACAGCCAGAGATAGATATACAAGTATACTCCCGCCATGAACAGGCCAAGCGTGAGCATGATATGCCAGCCTACCGGTGCGAACTGGAACCCGACCGAGAGCAGCATGGTAATTCCAGAAATCAACAGCAAGGTCACAGCAATGCTCATGTATGGCAGAAAGCGTGCGAACGTGGCCACCCAAAGCTTGAGGCGTGAAGGTGCATCGAGTGTTTCGACGGCCGCTGGACGAAGGCAGAAATACGCGAAGAACATCCCGCCCACCCAGGATATGACCGAAAGCAAGTGAATCAAAAGCAATAACTGTCGAAGCATGGTCTGAATCCCTTTATCCATTTACCAGCAAAATCCAGTGTTTAGTCGCTGGCGGTGCTGATAATGTTGCTATATTACCCAGATTATTTGATACAGGTTAAAAAGATAGAAATAAGCCTGCTGGTACCATTGAAAATCTCACAAGCCGCCCCACTTTAACGGTAACTAGATATTCTTGGGAGCAGACATGCGTTTTGACAAACTGACGACTAAATTCCAACAAGCGATTGCGGATGCGCAAAGCATCGCGCTGGGTAATGACAATACGGCGATCGAGCCAGTACACCTGCTGCAAGCTTTGCTGCAGCAGGAAGATGGCAGCACGGCATCCTTGCTTTCTCGTGCGGGAGTGCAGCTTAATTCGATGAAATCCGGCCTGAAAAATGCGCTGGATAACCTACCAACTTCATCCGATACTAGTGGCGAGGTGGCGATTTCCCGCGACTTGAATAACCTGTTGAACGTGACCGACAAACTGGCACAGAAACGCGGCGACGCATATATCGCCAGCGAAATGTTTTTGCTGGCGTTGGCAGAGGATAAGGGCGAGGCAGGCCGTTTGCTGAAAGAGAGCGGTTTGACCAAGGCTGCCCTGGAAGCCAGCATCAATGCGGTGCGTGGCGATGGCTCTGTGGATAGTCAGGAAGCGGAAGGCCAGCGCGAGGCTTTGAAAAAATACACGCTGGATTTGACCGAGCGTGCCCGCATGGGCAAGCTGGATCCGGTGATTGGGCGAGATGACGAGATTCGCCGTGCGATCCAGGTGCTGCAGCGACGCACCAAGAACAACCCGGTGCTGATTGGGGAGCCGGGGGTGGGTAAAACCGCAATCGTAGAAGGGTTGGCACAGCGTATCGTGAATGGAGAAGTGCCGGATTCCCTAAAAAACAAGCGCGTGTTGAGTCTGGATATGGCTGCTCTGCTTGCCGGGGCGAAATACCGCGGCGAGTTTGAGGAGCGCTTGAAAGCCGTGCTGAAAGAACTGGCGCAGGACGAAGGCCAGACGATTGTCTTTATAGACGAGATCCACACCATGGTGGGTGCGGGTAAGGCCGAAGGTGCGATGGATGCCGGCAACATGCTGAAACCGGCGCTGGCGCGCGGTGAACTGCACTGCGTCGGTGCGACGACGTTGGATGAATATCGCAAATACATCGAGAAAGATGCCGCGCTGGAGCGCCGTTTCCAGAAGGTGCTGGTGGACGAACCGACCGTGGAAGCGACGATTGCGATCCTGCGCGGTTTGCAGGAAAAATATGAGCTGCATCATGGCGTGGAAATCACAGATCCGGCGATTGTTGCGGCGGCAGAGCTGTCGAACCGCTATATCACTGACCGCTTCTTGCCGGATAAGGCGATCGATCTGATTGACGAGGCGGCCAGCCGTATCAAGATGGAGATTGATTCCAAGCCTGAAGTGATGGATAAGCTGGACAGACGCTTGATTCAATTGAAGATCGAGCGCGAGGCAGTGCGTCGCGAGAAAGACGAGGCTAGCCATAAACGCTTCGAGCTGATCGAAGAAGAGATTTCCAAGCTGGAAAAAGAGTACGCCGATCTGGAAGAAATCTGGAAAGCCGAGAAAGCCCAGGTGCAAGGTTCCGCGCACATCAAGGAAGAGATCGAGCGTCTGAAGCTGCAGATGGAAGAAGCCAAGCGTAAAGGCGACTGGCAAAAGGTTTCCGAGCTGCAATACGGCAAACTGCCACAGCTGGAAGCACAGCTGAAACAGGCATCATCTGCCGAAAGTACGCAAGCCAAGCCGAAGATGCTGCGGGTGGAAGTGGGCGCGGATGAGATCGCCGAAGTGGTCAGCCGTGCGACTGGCATCCCCGTCTCTAAGATGATGCAGGGTGAGCGCGACAAGCTGTTGCACATGGAAGATGAATTGCACAAACGCGTGGTAGGTCAGGATGAAGCTGTCCGCCTGGTATCTGACGCGATTCGCCGTTCACGTTCCGGCTTGAGCGACCCGAATCGTCCATATGGATCTTTCCTGTTCCTGGGGCCGACCGGTGTGGGTAAGACCGAGCTGTGTAAAGCTTTGGCAAGCTTCCTGTTCGATTCTGAAGAGCATTTAATTCGGATTGACATGAGTGAGTTCATGGAAAAACACAGCGTGGCACGCCTGATTGGTGCGCCTCCAGGCTATGTGGGTTACGAAGAAGGCGGTACCTTGACTGAGGCGGTACGCCGCAAACCTTATTCGGTGATTCTGCTGGATGAGGTCGAGAAAGCGCATCCGGACGTGTTCAATGTGCTGCTGCAAGTGCTGGATGACGGCCGCTTGACCGATGGTCAAGGCAGGACGGTGGATTTCAAGAATACCGTGATCATCATGACTTCGAATCTTGGTTCGCAAATGATCCAATCCATGGCTGACCAGGATTACCAACTGGTGAAACTGGCGGTGATGGGAGAGGTGAAAACACACTTCCGTCCGGAGTTCGTCAACCGTATCGACGAGGTGGTGGTATTCCACAGCTTAGGTGAGGCACATGTTAAATCGATTGCCAATATCCAGTTGCAACTGCTGGCCAAACGTCTGGCAGCGATGGAAATGCGTTTGGATGTGACTGACGCTGCATTGGCGGAAATCGCAAATGCTGGGTTTGACCCGGTGTATGGCGCAAGGCCGTTGAAGCGTGCCATCCAGAGCGAGATCGAGAATCCACTGGCAAAAGAGATTCTTCAAGGGAATTTTGCAGCCAAAGATGTGGTCACAGTAGATTATAAAGGCGGTAGAATGACCTTTACCAAGGCAAACTAAGGCAAGCAGAAGCCTTAAAAAGGAGACTGATGATCCAACGTGGGATCAGGTATTGGCTGTTTGCCGCACTGCTGTTCAACAGTGCGGCGTTTGCCTACACGCAGGCCGGGTTAGAGACGTTCGATGACGAGCCGCCGCTGATCAAGGATTTGCTGGAGCGGGCAGGTGCCAAAGTGTCTGAAGAAGATCCAAATGCGGCATGGGAAGCTGCCAACCTCTATTGCGAGGCCGCCCGCTATGGGAGTGCGGAAGGTGTTTACCGCTTGGGCATGTTGTATGCCTTTGGACGCGGAGTACCTGCCAATCGTGACTACGCAGCAAACCTGTTCGGAATCGCGGCCATGCATGGGCATTTCGAGGCACAGAAGATGCTAGAGACGATAGAGATCCGCACTCAGGACACGCCTGCTTGTGTGCTGGACGCAGTAGCGCCAGAGAGGCCGATTGTCGAAGCTGCCACTGAGAATTCCCCCGCCATTGATGCTTACGTCGCCAGCTTGCCCAAAGACAAGCGTTGGGTCGTGAGCCTGGTACATACGATTGCCGAATGGCACAAGATAGACCCTAAGCTCGTTCTTTCCATTATTTCCGCTGAGTCCAATTTCAAGGTGAATGCCAAATCGAATGCGGATGCACAGGGCTTGATGCAACTAATTCCAGCGACTGCGGAGCGGTTTAACGTGAAGAACGCCTATAACGCCAGCCAGAACATCAAGGGCGGAGTGAAATATTTACGCTGGCTGTTGTCATACTTTCGCGGCGATGTTGCGTTAACTGTTGCAGCATACAATGCCGGCGAAGGTGCAGTGGACAAGCATCGTGGTGTGCCACCTTATCGCGAGACCAAAGCGTATGTGAAAAAAGTATTGGGCTTGTATCAAAATACCCAGCACGCATTTGATGAAAGCCTGACCAAAGCATCTCCCGCGTTGACATCGCGGCGTACAAAGAAGAGAGGTTAAGATGAATAGTATACGAATGTTTTTATTGATTTCACTAATTGCTTTGCTGACAGCTTGCGCCAGCACAGGTGGGCAACAGGGTGCCGTGGAGCGTATCACGCCGGAAGAGTTGGCCAAGTTGATGCCACCACCAGTGGCCAATGTGAGCTTGGGCGAAATCGTGGCAGATAGCAAGGCTGGTAAAACGTCAGACGAGATCATCGAAAAGATTAGAACCAGCAATTCGCGCTATGAGCTGACACCTGCCCAAGTGATTGATTTGAACAAGCAGGGCGTCGATGCCAAGGTGCTGGATTATATCCAGGAAAGCAATGAAAAAGCCAAGCAGAATGCTATCGCTGATGAGATGAACAAGCGCGAACAGGAAAAACGCGCAGCACTCAAGCAACTGCAGCGCGAACGCGCATTAATATACAATCGGTATTATGATCTTTATGGGTACCCATATTATTTCTCTCCTTGGCGTTTTCCTTATAGATACCCATATTATTGGTAAGCGTTAGTGGCTTGTTATAATAGGCTTTTGCATTTCGGAATGCCAACATGCGTCAGTTTACCCAGCAAATCGTCGTCAAGGCCCAAGGGCGACGCATCTACGATATCACGCCGCAAGTGCTCCAATGGGCCAATCAGCAAGGTGTTTCAACGGGACTTTTGACCCTGTATATACAGCATACCTCTGCCAGTTTGATGATCAACGAGAATTATGATTCTGATGTGCTGGTGGATATGCAGGCATTCTTCGATCGCCTGGTGCCAGATGGCGATAAGCTGTTCATCCATACCACCGAAGGCCCGGATGACATGCCCGCCCATGTGCGTAC
The DNA here is from genome assembly GCA_035423825.1 of Methylophilus sp. Lineage (GTDB taxonomy): Bacteria > Pseudomonadota > Gammaproteobacteria > Burkholderiales > Methylophilaceae > Methylophilus. The sequence goes on from DAOMMM010000001.1 coordinate 116,561, forward strand.
CGCGCTGACCCAGACCAGTCTGTCTATCCCCATACTAGAAGGCAGAGTGGCGCTTGGCCAATGGCAAGGGATATTTCTGTTCGAGCACCGGCACGAGGCGATGACGCGCCGTGTGCTGATGCATGTTATCGGCGAGTGATGCAGGAGACAGGCCGCCCGTTAACGGTGCATGAGCGCACCGTTTTTGCACCCTATTTCTGTCGGGAAGTGCTGGAATTGGCAAGGATAGTCGATGGAAGGGTGCCTTTCTGGCTTCGGCGTGACATGTGTGCGGTGGTTTTATACAACCGTATCTATTTTCGGCCTGGCGTATATCAGCCAAGCTCTGTTGAAGGAATGGCGCTGCTCGGGCATGAGCTGATGCATGTGGCGCAGTATCAGGCTAGAATGACTATCTGGGGCTATCTGTGGTCGTGTCGTTATGGCTATCGCAACAGCCCGTTTGAGGTACAGGCATATGCAGTCGGCGCTCGCATTTTGATGGACAACCGCAATAGCTGATATTGTTTTTTTGTAACGGTTTGACCGATGGTCTATTGAAAAAAGCGAACATGGCCCCCAACCTTTTATTTGGTCTGTTTTTTGCTACTTCCAAAGTATGGACTGTGTTTTTGAGCAGACTTTATTTTTTACATGAATCGAATGGAGTTTCTATGAAGTTTTGGAGCGTATCTGCAATCTTGGCAGCACTTTTATTAACAGCTTGTGGCGAAAAGGCCGAAGCACCTGTAGAGCCAGCAGTGGCACCAGAGGCGACTGCTCCTGCCGCTGAACCGGCAGCACCAGCTGCAGTTGAACCAGGCGGTTATGTGCCTACCCCGGAGGAGCAGGTGAAGGGAATCACCAGAACGCAGGAGGAGTTGGACAAGCTTTACGCTGAAGCACGTGCCAATACCCCACTGCCGACCATTCCTGGCGAAGCTCCTGCACCAGCACCAGCAGAGCCTGTAGCGGCAGAAGCGCCCGCAGCAGAATCGAAGTGATGACTTTGAAATAAAAAAGCGCGCAGATGCGCGCTTTTTTATTTTCTGTAGTTCGTTAGCGCAAATTACTCCAGCTCAGCGGGTCAAAAGGCCTGGAGTTTTTGCGTAACTCATAATACAAGCCGTCGCTTTCATTGCCGCCGCTGTTGCCTACGCTGGCAATCGTGTCGCCGCTGTTGATCTCATCTCCCACATTCTTCAGCACCGCCTGGTTGTTGCCGTAAAGGCTCATGTAGCCGTCGCCATGGTCCAGAATGATCAGGTTGCCGAATCCGCGCATCCAGTCGGCAAATACCACGCGGCCATCAGCTACGGCTTTGACGTCACTGCCGCTGGCGGCTTTGATGAACAAGCCTTTCCATGTCACGCCGGTATCTTGCCTGGCAGAGCCAAAGCGATTGGACACATCGCCGCGCACTGGCAGCCTGAGTCTGCCGCGCAGTCTGGCAAACTCGCCATCCAGATCATCCTGAGGCAATTGCTGATTTGTCGCTACTATGGTTTTATCATCATCCGCTGTTGCGGCAACTGGTTTGCCGGATGTGGACTTGGCAGCTTTTTTCTTCTGCTTCGGTTTTGGCGGCACAATCTTCGCCAGGCGCTCTACCAGGTTTGAAAGGTTTTTCTCATCACGTTTGAGCTTGTCGATCTGCTCTTGTGCACTAGCGATCTTGGTGGATAGGGTTTTGACAACCTTAGCTTTTTCCTTCTTCTGTTCCTGTAGGGTCTTGCGTTCGGCCTCCTGCTCCTTACGCAATTCGGTCACTTCTTGCAGGGCAGTCTTGGTCTCTGCATCTAACGTTTTCACTTTTTCCAGGTTCATATGCATGTCCTGAATAAGCTCGGCACGGGCCTGTGCGATGTAACGAAAATACTTGATGTCCCGCGTGATTTGGCCAGGATGCTTGTCCTGCAGCATCAGCCGCAAATAGCTTTGGTTGCCTTGGGTATATTGGCGGTAAAGCAGCTGTCCCAGCTGTTTTTGCTGCTGGCTTAATTTGTCATTCAGGCTTAACGACTCTTTCTTGAGCGTATTGAGTCTTTCCTGATTCTGCCGCTGCTGCTGGGTGATTTCGCGCAGTTTCTTGTTCGCCTGGCTGATGGCAGTCTCGGATTCGCGTAAAGCATCAGCGGCATCTTTGTGCGCAGCCTGATTGGAATCCAGCTCTTTCTTGAGTGACTCGATCTTTGCTTTTACTTCGCTCAGGTCCTCTTTGGCGGCGTCAATCTTCTTTGCTGCTACACAGGGCAGGCTCAAGCCTACCAGCAGCAAAAATAGCAGCAAGTGTCTGCGCATGGTCAGCGTGCTTTTATGAGAAATTCACCAGACTGTGCCCTGTCATCTCTGCGGGCTGGGCTACTCCCATCATGTGCAGCAGGGTCGGCGCCAGGTCTGAGAGTGCGCCGGTATCTGCCAAGTTGGCCGGACGGCCGATATAGATCATCGGTACCAGATTGGTGGTGTGCTGGGTATGTGGCTGATGGTTGGCGTAATCTACCATCATTTCAGCGTTGCCGTGGTCCGCGGTGATGATGACTTCTCCACCAATGCTCTGCATGGCGCTGACGACGCGCCCGATACAGGCATCCAATGTTTCAACTGCCTTGATGGCAGCTTGCAGATTGCCTGTGTGGCCGACCATGTCGCAGTTGGCATAGTTGCAGATGATGGCATCGTATTTCTTGCTCAATATCGCTTCGACCAGCTTGTCGGTGACTTCCGGAGCGCTCATTTCCGGCTGCATGTCGTAGGTTTCTACCTTTGGAGAAGGCACCAGGATACGGTCTTCGCCTTCGAACACTTTTTCCTCACCGCCATTGAAGAAGAACGTGACGTGCGGGTATTTCTCGGTTTCAGCGATGCGTAACTGTGTCAGCCCCAGGTTCTGCAAATGCTCGCCCAGCGTGTTCTTGACTGTGAATGGCGGAAAGATAGGCACAGCTTTCACTTCTTTCCTATCGTATTGCGTGAGAGTGAAATAACCGGAAAGCTTGGGCACATGGCGGCGATGGAATCCATCGAAATCCTCGGCTAAAAGCGCATGCGTGATTTGCCGCGCGCGATCGGAGCGGAAGTTCATGAACACGACGCAGTCGCCATCTTCCAGCTTGATGGCTGGTTCATTTGGGTTGTGGATCACCGTGCATTTCACGAACTCATCCGTCTCGCCTCGCGCATAAGCGTCCTGCAATGCCTCAGCCGCACTGTCGTCCATGAACTCGCCCACGCCTTCGGTAAACATGGCGTAAGCCGCCTCCACCCGTTCCCAGCGTTTGTCACGGTCCATGCCGTAGAAGCGCCCGCTGATGCTGGCGATCTTGCCAATGCCGATCTTTTTGATATGCGCCTCCAGTTTGTCGATATAGCCGGCAGCGCTTTTGGGCGGTGTGTCACGGCCATCCAGGAAAGCATGCACATACACTTTATCGAGATTCTCTTTGGCGGCAAAATCCAGCATGCTGTGGATATGGTCTTGATGGCTGTGTACGCCACCGTCTGACAGCAGGCCAAAGATATGCAAGGCTTTGTTAGTTGCTTTCAGGGTGCGCAGAGCCTTCAGTAATTCAGGATGCTGAAAGAACTCCCCGCTGCTGATGCTGTTGTTAATGCGTTCGAAATCCTGGAACACGATGCGTCCTGCACCTATGTTCAGGTGACCAACTTCAGAGTTGCCCATCTGCCCGTCAGGCAGGCCGACAAAATGCTCGGATGCGTTGATCAGCATGTTCGGATAGCTTCTCTTCAGCGCGTCCAGGTTGGGCGTGCGTGCTTGGGCAATGGCATTGTCCTTCGCATCTTCGCGATAGCCAAAACCGTCCAGAATCAGCAGGATAACCGGGGTAATTTCCATGATGCAGTCACAATCTATCTAAAATTCAGCCAAGCATCCATTATAATAGCCGGATGCGCACAAGCGTTAATGAATCGCTTGAAATCTGAGCTAAATTTATCCAAATGTTAAGGTGTTGTTGAGGAGTGGACTTGGAATTTATTAAACAGAATGCCTTGCTGATCGGCTTGGCGATTGGATCTGGGCTGGCTTTGCTCTGGCCGATGCTGAACCGTAAATCTGGCGGGGCGCCCAATATCTCGGTGACAGAGGCGCTGATGCTGCTGAACCGCAACAAACCATTAGTGCTTGATGTGAGAGATGCGGCGGAGTTTGCGGCTGGACATATCCAGGGTGCCAAGAATATCCCGGTGGCAGAGTTGGCAAGCCGCATCAAGGAGATCGAAAAATACAAGGACAAGCCAGTATTAGTCAATTGCCAGCGCGGCATGCGCTCTAAAACCGCCTGTACGATTCTGCAGGCCCAGCAATTCACCCAGCTGCACAATCTGCAGGGTGGGCTGGATGCTTGGGTGGAAGCCAAGATGCCACTAGTGAAGGATTAACTGTGGCTAAGATCGTGATGTATACCACGGCTGTATGTCCTTACTGCATCAACGCCAAGCGTTTGCTCAACAACAAAGGTGTGACGGAGATAGAAGAGATTCGCGTTGATTTGAAACCACAGTTGCGCGAGGAGATGATGCAAAAGACTGGCCGCCGCACCGTGCCGCAAATCTATATCGATGACCGGCATATCGGCGGCTTTGATGATTTACGAGCACTGGACGTGGCAGGTGGTCTTGATCCGCTGCTAGCAGCCAAATAATTTAATGCTTTCAATCCCAAACACAGCTAAAATATTACGTTTAATCCATTCTTTCGAATCTAAATTTTAGGAACATCATGGCACAAGACAATAACGCCGCTCAAGGCGCACAGAACCAACCTGCGTTCGGTATCGAAAAACTCTATATCAAGGACGCTTCCATCGAAGTGCCGGGCGCACCGCAAATCTTCACAGAGCGCACAGCGCCGCAAGTGAATGTGGAACTGGGCAATGCGGGTCAAAGACTGGATTCAGACATCTACGAAGTCGAGCTCAAAGTTACCGTGACTGCCAAGATTGGCGACAAGACCGCGTTTTTGGTGGAAGTCTCCCAGGCCGGTATCTTCGTGATTCGCGGCGTGCCGGAAGAGAACATGGATGCGATCCTGGGGGTTGCATGTCCAAACATCCTGTTCCCATATGCACGTGAGGCTGTGAGCGACATGGTGACCCGCGCAGGCTTTGCACCGGTATTGCTGAGCCCAATCAATTTCGAAGCCCTGTACATGCAGCAAAAACAGCAGGCAGCTGGTGCCGGTCAGCCTAACTAGTTTGAGGTTGCATTGAGCAATCACTTGCTAAAACTTCGCATGACACCAAGTCTTATCGGCTTGGTGTTTTCTTTTTTATCGGCAGCTAATGTGCAGGCTGCAGATTTTCGTTCGGTGTCAGTGGCCAAGGCAGTCAGTTATGACGCCCCATCGCAGGAGGCCAAAAAGCTGCTGATATTCAGCCAGGGCTATCCGTTGGAAGTGATTGTCAACCTGGGCGAATGGCTGAAAGTGCGCGACGCTACCGGCACTCTGAGTTGGGTAGAGGCCAAGCAGATGGTGCAGAAACGCATGGTAGTTGCAACCGCAAGTACTGCAGTGCGCCAGACGGATAATGCGGATGCGCCACTGGTTGCAACGCTAGAAAAGGATGTCGTGGTGGAATTGGTGACAGATAATAAAAACGGCTGGGTCAAAGTCAAGCATGCAAACGGCGTCAGCGGTTTCGTGCAAAGCAGCCAGTTGTGGGGAGCGCAGTAAATGGCAAAGATAACGGTGCTGGGCGCAGGGGCATGGGGCACGGCGCTGGCCATGCAAATCAGCCAAAATCATCAGGTAAGCCTGTGGGCGCGCAATCCCGGGCATGTTTCCGGCATGCGCAAAGCGCGCGCAAACCCACTCTATCTGGGCGATTTCCCGTTCAACGATAACTTGCAGGTGGAAGACGATTTGGCGGCAGCGCTGGCAGATGCGGATTTGATACTGTCCGTCGTGCCGACTGCCGGTTTTCGCGGCATTTTGCAAGACATCAAAAAACTTGGTATCAGCAAGCCGCTCATCTGGGCACATAAAGGCCTGGAGCCTGTCTCCACCAAGCTGCCTTATGAGGTTGCACAGGAAGAATTGGGCCAAGACGCACATTGGGGCGCGCTTTCTGGCCCTAGTTTCGCAGCAGAACTGGTGCGTGGCCTGCCAACGGCGGTTACGCTGGCGGCGAAAGATGATGGTTTTGCACAAGAGGCCGCCAACCTGATTCATGGCGGCAATCTGCGCGTCTACAACAGCACTGATGTGATTGGCGTCTCCGTCGGTGGCGCAGTAAAAAATGTCATGGCGATTGCAGCCGGCATCTCTGACGGTATGGGCTTCGGCAACAATGCACGTGCCGCGCTCATTACTCGTGGCCTGGCCGAGATTACGCGTTTTGGTGTGGCACTTGGCGCCAAAACCGAGACCTTCATGGGTCTGGCTGGCGTTGGCGATTTGATTCTGACCTGTACTGGTCAGTACTCAAGGAATCGGGAAGTCGGCCTGCAGTTGGCTTCCGGCAAGCCGCTGGAAGATATTCTGCAAGGCTTGGGCCACGTGGCGGAAGGCGTCAACACCGCGCGCGAGGTGATGCGCCGTGCAGAAACCATCGGCGTGGATATGCCTATCACGCGTGAGGTCAATCTGGCGCTGACGCATGGAAAATCAGCAAGGGACGCGGTGATGGATTTGCTGGGGCGTGCCCAGCGTTCTGATGGCGTTTAATCAAACGCCGCCTTCAAAGCCCAGCTGTCGCCAAGCCTCATAAATCAGCACCGCGGCGGAGTTCGACAGGTTCAGGCTGCGATTCTCCGGCAGCATCGGCAGGCGTAACCTGAATTCCGGCGCGAATTCGTTGCGAATTTCTTCAGGTAAACCACGCGTCTCCGGGCCAAACACAAACACATCTTCATCCGCAAACTGCACATTGGTATAGCGCTGGCTGCCTTTGGTGGTGAGCGCGAACATGCGCTTGCCCGCCAGCGCCGTTTTGCATGCCTCCCAGTGCTCATGCACCTTTAGCGTGGCGTATTCGTGGTAATCCAGCCCTGCGCGTTTCAGCTGTTTATCCTCCAGTGCAAAACCCAGCGGCTTCACCAGATGCAGCTGCGCGCCAGTGTTGGCGCAAAGGCGGATGATGTTGCCCGTGTTGGGCGGAATCTCGGGTTGGTAAAGGACGATATGGAACATGGCGCTATTGTACGCATTTGTTTTTCATTATCAAAACCGATGCTCTGGAAGTCGCATCCAGATTGGCTTGCAGGGCAGGTGTTTTCGTAATGAATGCGCGCGTATATGAGAGTTTATGTCGGGGGTAGCCCGACAGCTAATCACTTTCTTTTGTTTGTGCAAAAGAAAGTAATCAAAGAAAATCACACCCCGTGCCGCTTGCTTCCTTCGGTCTTAGCGCAACGCTGGTACGGCTGCGGAACTCGCGCTTTCAGCGCTCAAACAGTCCTCGCCGTTTCACTCAGCTTATGCTCAAGCCTCAGGCGCGGCAAGGGGTTATGGTATGTTCGCTGCTCCAATTGTTTTATGCAAAAACCTATGTGTGAATTCCTAAAATTACGTTTTGAATTTCCTTTGCTTTTGCGCCATCTTCACTTCCAGAATCGTTGCGCATATCAAGAACCATTTGAACAAAAGAGTTTCGCTGTTCTGGCAAGCCCATTGAGGCGCCTAGCTCCTCGAAACATGAAAATGCAGAAATTACTTTTTTTGACCCATAAAGACATATCCTTGCCTTTGCATCACCAGTCCTAGAAAAAAGCTCTTTCTGTTCGCTAGAGCCGCTTTTATAACGATATTGAGCTTGTTCACATACACATTTAAGGTAATCCATATAGGCTTTTGAACGCAAATCTCTTAAATGGCGCTGATTTTCAATATGTCGCGTGAAGAAGTATTGTAAAGAAGCGCCGATAACCACTCCAAGAAAAGAAAATACTGCTGTTAGCATAATTACTCCTTATGACTTATTCATCAGACACAAAAATCACTAATCTCGTTTATTTGGGTAACGTTCTTGCAATCACCCAGCATTCTACATGACTAGCGCCAGATTTTTTCAGGGTTTTGGCAAGCTCGTTCAGGCTGGCGCCGCTGGTCATCACGTCATCCACGATGGCGATGCGCTTGCCGGTCAAATCAGCACTCACGGCGAATGCGCCTTTGATATTTTTGACACGCTCCTTCAGCGGCAGGCTGGCTTGCGGCGGCGTGAGTTTTTGTCGTTCAGCACTATGAATATCTAGCTTGCTCTTTTCCAAATGCCTGGCGATTTCCAGCGCCTGGTTAAAGCCGCGTTCCTGTATGCGTTTGGGGTGCATGGGCATGGGGATAATCATATCCACATCACGGTTGGCGGTGCTTTGCGTAAGCAGTTGGCCGAAGGTATGGCCGAGGTTGAGCATCTCGGCGTATTTGAAGCGCTGTAGCATGGCGTCAATTGGATATGAATAAGTGAACACAGCGTGTGTGGCGTCGTAATGCGGTGGATGGCTCAGGCAGGCGCCGCAGGTGAGGCCGTTGCTGGCAAGGCCGCATTGCGGGCAGCTGCTGGCAGGGTGCCACGGTAAGTCGTTCAGGCAAGGTTGGCAGATGCCGATGTTTTCTGCCTCACCAGCCCCGCAAAGCAGGCAGTGCGGACGCAGTAGCCAATCGCCAAAACGGGCAAAATTGAACATTTGATTATTTTTTATGCAATTGTAAATAATGATTTTGCTTTATGCTTGACAGCGGTTAAAATGGCGCGAATAAGTACTGTCATCCTTGGTAATCATGCCATTATAAAGGTGGAATATGCTAGAAACTACACAAGCCGCAATCATCAACACCGATGCCCTGAAACACCAATCTGCATGCGCTTCCCAGACCGATGCAAAATGGAGCGTGGCTGACATTGAGGCGCTTTTCGAGCTGCCGTTCAGCGATTTGATCTATCGCGCGCAGACGGTGCATCGCGAGAATTTTGACCCGAACGCAGTGCAGGTGAGTACTTTGCTTTCCATCAAGACCGGCGGCTGTAGTGAGGATTGCGGCTATTGTCCGCAGGCGGCGCGTTACCACACCGATGTGGAGAATGAGCCCTTGATGGCGCTGGACGAGGTGCTGGCCGCAGCGAAGGCGGCCAAAGACAGTGGTGCCAGCCGTTTTTGCATGGGTGCGGCATGGCGCAGCCCGAAGCAAAAAGATTTGGAACCCGTATTGAAAATGATTGCCGAAGTGAAGGCAATGGGCCTGGAAACCTGCGCCACACTGGGCATGCTGAAGGATGGTCAGGCGCAGCAGCTGAAAGAAGCGGGACTGGACTACTACAATCACAATCTGGACACAGCGCCGGAATTCTACGGTGAGGTGATTACCACGCGTACTTATCAGGACAGGCTGGATACACTGGACAGCGTGCGCGAGGCGGATATCAATGTCTGCTGCGGCGGCATCATCGGCATGGGCGAGAGCCGCACCCAGCGCGCCGGCTTGATCGCACAGCTGGCAAATATGAAACAACCGCCGGAAAGCGTGCCAATCAATTTGCTGACCCAGGTAGAGGGCACGCCGTTGCACGGCACAGATGCGCTGGATCCGTTCGAGTTCGTGCGAACCATTGCCGTGGCGCGCATCACCATGCCGCAAAGCCATGTACGGCTTTCTGCCGGTCGCCAGAGCATGGGCGAGGCAGTGCAGGCGCTGTGCTTTATTGCCGGTGCGAATTCAATCTTCTACGGCGAAAAACTGCTGACCACGGGTAACCCGGATGTGGATGCGGATAATGCTTTGTTCGATAAACTGAAGATTCGCAAAGTATAAATGCTGCAGGCGCTTAAAGCAGAACTTGAACAGCGTCAGGAACAAGGCTTGATGCGGCAACGGCGCCTGCTGGATTCGCCGCAGGCCGAGCATATCGTCGCTGATGCCGGACAGTATCTTTCCTTCTGCAGCAACGATTATCTCGGCTTGGCTAATCGTCCTGAATTGATTGCGGCGATGCAGCAAGCAGCCGCTGATTCTGGGGTAGGCAGCGGCGCTTCCAATCTCATCACCGGCCATCATCGTTATCATGACACGCTGGAAAAGCAATTGGCTGTATTCGTACAGATGCCTGCGGCTTTGTTGTTCAGCACCGGTTATATGGCCAATATCGGCGTGCTGGGCGCACTCGCCGGCCGCGGAGATGCAATCTTTGCCGATAAATTGAACCATGCCTGCCTGAACGATGGCGGTTATTACTCGATGGCGGAGTTTAAACGCTTTGCGCATAATGATGTGCAGGCGTTGGAAAAACTGCTGAAAGCAAGTACGGCAAAGCGCAAGATCATCGCGGCGGATGCAGTGTTCAGTATGGATGGAGATATCGCGCCGATTCCGGAATACCTGAAACTATGCGAGCAATATGATGCCTATTTATACATGGACGATGCGCATGGCTTTGGCGTGTTGGGTAAACATGGCAGTGGCACGTTGAGCCATTTCGGGCTCAAGTCACCGCGCATCATCATGATGGCGACCTTAGGCAAGGCCGCTGGCGTGGCAGGTGCGTTTGTGGCGGGTGAGCAAGTAGTAATCGATTATCTGATTCAAACTGCCAAGAGCTATGTATACAGCACACCCGCACCGCCGGCCTTGTCCGCGACCTTGTCGGCTTCGCTGAAACTGATTGAGCATGGTGATGATCTGCGCGCGCATCTGCAGCATTTGATTATGACGCTGAGGCAGCATCTGCATTTGAAGAAATGGGAACTCATGCCATCCGAGACGGCAATTCAGCCATTGCTGATAGGGGGTAATCATGAGGCATTGCAGGTAAGTGCGTATTTGCAGAGACATGGAATTCTGGTGCCGGCGATACGCCCACCAACTGTGCCCGCAAATACGGCCCGGCTGAGAATCTCGCTTTCTGCGGCACATAAGAGACAAGACGTAATTAAATTGGCGGATATGCTAAATCAGGCGGAAAAGGAGCTAGCAGCATGAGTGTGCATGTAGAGATCGTCGGGCAAGGTCAGCCTCTGGTGCTGATCCACGGCTGGGGGATGCACAGCGGCGTGTGGCAATCGCTGGTGAAGCGGCTGTCCAGGCAGTATATGCTCTATCTGGTAGATTTGCCCGGACATGGCCAGAGCCGCCCAATAGAACCATATCATCTGCATGCGCTAGCGGATGAGGTCGCCCAGATGATTCCAGGTGTCTCAGATATCATGGGCTGGTCGCTTGGCGGGCAGGTGGCGCAGCGCATAGCCTTGAATCAGCCGGACAGGGTGCGCCGGCTTATTCTGGTAGGCTCTACGCCTTGTTTTGTGGAACGTCCCGGCTGGGAGCATGGCGTGGATGAAACAATATTCACCGATTTTGCCGGCAAGGTGAATCAGGATTACAGGCATGCCATCATGCAGTTCCTTACGCTGCAGTGTATGAAGGCCAAGGATGCCCGGCCAACCATCAAGCAGCTGCGGCAGAGTTTCGAAACCAAGCCAACGCCAACGCAGACGACGTTGTTGCGTGCCCTGCAGATTCTGCTGATGACCGATATGCGTGATGAAGTGGTCGATTTGCGTAAACCTACCCTGTTGATTCATGGTGACCGGGATTCCCTTGCGCCAGTGCAGGCTGCACACTGGATGGCGCAACAGCTGCCGATGGGCTTCCTGCGCGTCATTTCCGGCGCTGCGCATGCGCCATTTCTGTCACATGGTGATCAATTCGTAGATACGCTGAATCAGTTCCTAGAGCCGAGTTCATAATCATGCAGCGGCAGGACGGTTATTTTCTGGACAAGGCGCGCGTGAGGGCGGCGTTCCATCGTGCTGCGGCCTGTTATGATGCGGCAGCAATCGTGCAAAAACTGGTGCGCGATGAGATGGCCAGCCGTTTGGATCTGATGAAGATTGCGCCTGACACCATACTAGACGCAGGCTGCGGCACAGGACGTGGCAGCTATCTGCTGAACAAGCGTTTTGGCAGTGCCAATGTGGTCTCGCTTGACCTCGCCGTAGGGATGCTGGAACAGACGCGCCTTACACAGCCATTGTTGAAGCGGATCTTACGATCAGCCTCTCCTGCCTTGCTATGTGCGGATATCGAGAGGCTGCCCTTGATGGATGCGAGCGTAGGAATGGTATGGTCCAATCTTGCGTTGCAGTGGTGCAATGACTTGGACGCCGCATTTGCAGAGTTTTATCGCGTGATGCAGCCGGAAAGCCTGCTGATGTTTAGCACCTTTGGACCGGATACGCTGAAAGAGTTGCGTGCATCCAGCATGAATGGTCACACGCACGTCAGCCGTTTCGTAGATATGCACGATATAGGCGACGCCTTGGTGCGCGCAGGGTTTAGTGCGCCTGTGCTTGATGTGGAGCATTACACGCTGACGTACGATGACGTCAAAGGCGTGATGCGCGATTTGAAAAGTATCGGCGCACACAACGCTACAGAAGGCCGTGCGCGCGGCTTGATGGGCAAAGGTTTTTTGCATGATCTTACACAAAATTACGAGCGGTTCAGGCAAAACGGCAAACTGCCGGCCACATTCGAAGTGGTTTTTGGGCATGCCTGGAAGCCAGAAAGCACAAGCATTTCAGGACAGGGCGAAGCGCCCATTCAATTTTTCAAACGCAAATGAGTGAAAGTGTATTCATTACCGGCACCGATACCGGCGTCGGCAAGACCTATGTGGCGGTCAGGCTGATACAGCAATATATCGCACAGGGCTATAAAGTGGTGGGCATGAAGCCTGTAGCGGCTGGGTGTGAGATGATAGACGGCATCTGGCAGAACGAGGATGTGGTTAAGCTGATGGCGGCCAGCAATGTGCAAGCTCCGCGTGAGTGGGTGAATCCCTATAGTTTTGATGCGCCGATTGCACCGCATATTGCTGCTGCCCAGCAAAATGTGCAAATCGACGTGGCTAAAATACAACAAGCCTACAAAGAACTGCAGGGTCTTGCTGATATCGTGATAGTGGAAGGCGCAGGTGGGCTATTGGTGCCAATTGACGAAAGGCGTACCATGGCCGATATCGTTTTAGCATTGAACTTGCCAGTTGTCTTGGTGGTGAATGTCAAATTAGGTTGCATCAATCACACTTTACTGACAGCAGAAGCCTTGAAGGCCCGTCAAATCAGGCTTTCCGGCTGGGTGGCCAATGTGATTTCACCACTTGAATGCGGTGAGGAAAATATAGAAACTTTAGCGAAATGGCTGGGCATGCCGCCACTGATATTGCCTGTCTGAACACAGCAATTTTGTATGTGATTTCACCCGAGAAACTTGTCAATTTTTCGATAGCCCTAATGGGCTATTGAGGGACTATCCCCAAATCAATATTATTTAAACCGTAGATTTAGTAATTGTAGTTTTGAGTTTCGGTTTTTAATTTAACGAAGGGGTATAACATGAAAAAACTTTTAGTAGCACTTGGTTTTGCTGTAGCATCAATTGGAGCGCAAGCTACCAGTTTGCCACTGGGACCTGCTCTTATCTTGGATAATAATGGTACAGATACAATTACACAAGTATTTGATCCAGTGCCAAATCCAGCTTTGGTGTTGCCTATAGGCTCCACATTCTTGACAGGTACCGTGAAAGCTCTGCATGAAGGTACGTTCTATGCCACATTCCTGGGTTCAGAGTCTGGCTGGACTAACTTTTACATGGATAATGCGTCTACAATCATCGAGAACAATGCAAGCTTAGGCACTACTGCTGCAATGTACGTGGCTGGCCCAGGCGTGCTGGATTTCGGTTTTGGTACCTTGAGTCCAACAGGTAAGCCATCTCATTACAACGGTCAACCAAATACTGGCATTATTGGTATTGCTTACCTGCTGAACACATGGGGTTTCAAAGATGCGGATGGCAATGTGTTTGACTTCTTGATTGGGTTCAACGATGCATTTGCAGGCCACCACGATCATGACGATATGGTGATGGGTGCACGTTTTGTGCCAACACCAGTGCCAGCAGCATTGCCTTTGTTGGCAACAGGCTTGGCACTGTTCGGCTTCTCACGTCGTAAAAGTGTGTAATCAAATCAGCTAATATTTTTAGCAGAATTTGATGAAAAAAGCCTCCTTCTTAGGAGGCTTTTTTATTTGTTTGCATCTATTTCATCAGGCGTTTTTTCTGCTTATGTCGGTAATGTAGCAAAATGACTAACCCGGCCACGTTGGGCCACCAGATATACCACTTGTTCCATGGGATGCCGTCGATTTTTAAATCCGAAATAGGCCAGAAAATAGGGGTTGGGAAATACTCGAACGAGTGAAATGGGAAATCCAGCACAATATGAAACGGCCAAGCCAGCATGGCAAAAGCGATTTCTTTGCGCCACAAGCTGACCATCGCAATGATGCTCAAGCTCACCACAAAGCTATGGCCAAACGCATAATTGATGACGAGCCAGTCTGGGATAATTTCTAGTGGGGGTTTGCCAAAGTGCCAAGTGCCATTCAAAACTCTTTGTACTAGGAATGCGCCAAACGATATCAAGTCAGGCATCGCACCGAAGAACAGTGCAATCCCGGCATGTCGTTTATAACCGAAAAGTCCGTATCCCCAGAGCGTATGGCTAAGGGTATCCAATATCATGCTCCATATAAGTGATGTTGCTGAATATAGTCGTATACATTCATAGGCAGCATAGAATCAACCGAAAGGCCTTTGGCTAGTCTCTGGCGTATCCCAGTGGAGGAGATTGCAAGCGCATCAATTTCCAACTTGAAGCAGTAACCGCAGGAATGAGCGCGCAAGAGTTCCGGGCTATCAGTGAGTCTTTGCCTGAATACATTTTCTAACTTAGCTGATAAGGCATGCTGTGCTTTTAGCGGACGTTCTACGATGATGAAATGTGCAAAATCAAATAACTCATGCCAGCGGTGCCATTGATCTAATTGACTAAATGCATCCATGCCTATGAGCCAGCACATGCTGGTATTATCGCCTAGTTCTTGGCGCAAGGAAGTCAATGTGTCTATTGTGTAGGATATTCCGCTGCGTCGCAGTTCACGCGTATCTAATTTGAACTGAGGTATATTGTTGATTGCGATAGATAACATCGCAGCGCGCTGCGAGGCTGTAACTTGCGGCATATCTTTTAATGGCGGTATCGCAGCAGGAATAAAGCGTATCTCTTCGAAGCCTACTTTTTTCAAGAGGCTAGATGCCAAGTGCAAATGGCCATTGTGAATTGGATTGAATGTCCCACCAAACAATCCAATCATCTTCATGGATGTAGCTGATCGGTGAGCTAAGAACGGACTTGGCCGTCACCCAGGACTACATACTTAAGTGATGTCAGACCTTCCAGTCCCACTGGTCCGCGCGCATGCAGTTTGTCGGTGGATATACCTATCTCTGCACCCAGGCCGTATTCAAAGCCATCTGCAAAGCGTGTGGATGCATTGACCATCACGCTGCTGGAATCGACTTCACGCAGGAATCTGCGCGCACTGGTGTAATTCTCAGTCACAATAGCTTCGGTATGCTGACTGGAATATTGATTGATGTGAGTGATTGCCTCATCCAGTCCGCTGACAACCTTGCATGAGATGATAGCTGCCAAATATTCAGTATAGTAGTCTTCTTCGGTGGCCGTTTTGGCTTCCTTAACGAGCGCTAGCGTCTCTTTGCAGCCGCGAATCTCAACACCTTTGGAAATCAGCATGGAAGCTAGTTTAGGCAGCATTTCAGTCGCAATGGAACGTGCGACCAATAGTGACTCTGCTGTGTTGCATGTGCCCAGTCTCTGGGTCTTGGCATTTTCCAAGATGCGCAGAGCCTTGTCGAAATCTGCATCGTCATCGACGTACACATGGCAGTTACCATCCAGATGTTTGATGACAGGAATGCGTGCCTCGTTGCTGATGCGCTCGATCAGGCCCTTACCGCCGCGTGGCACGATCACGTCTACATATTGCTTCATGGTAATCAATTCGCCTACTGCAGCACGATCAGTGGTTTCTACCACCTGAACAGCACCCGCCGGCAACCCTGCAGCGGCTAAGCCTTCGTGTACCAGCTTGGCTAATGCCTGGTTGCAATGTATCGCCTCGCTGCCGCCGCGTAGAATGCAGGCATTGCCTGATTTGATGCATAGGCCGGCAGCATCCACAGTCACGTTAGGACGCGCCTCATAAATGATGCCAATCACCCCCAGTGGTACGCGCATGCGTCCAATCTGGATGCCGGAAGGACGATATTTGAAATCTGACATTTCTCCAATAGGGTCTGCTAGAGATGCGATTTGACGCAAACCTTCAGCCATGGTGTTCACGGCTTTTTCACTTAAAGCTAGACGGTCCAACATGGCAGCATCCATGCCGTTCGATTTTGCAGCGGCCATATCCAACTGGTTGGCAGCCAGCAATTTAGCTTTATCACGCATGATGGCGTCTGCAATCGCTAAAAGCGCGTTGTTTTTTGTATTTGTGTCGGCACGCGCCATGGCACGTGAAGCTTCACGCGCGGCCTTGCCGACAGAATGCATATATGCCTGAATGTTTTGCATATTATATTTCTTTATATTTCAATGAATTATGACCGCGCACGTATTTTAGCAAGGCCAAAACACAGCCGTGAAAGTTCTTGCCAGGCATCGCCTTCCTGGACACCTTTGGCCATTTTATCAATATCGCAGAGCTTTTGTAATGTGGCTTCCAATTGGCGAATGCTGAAACGTGCCAGTGCTTTTCTAACGAGCGTTTGCCTTTCACCATAGATACGGGCATTCGTCATTGCCTGAGTCATGTTCCCACCGCGCGCTTCGGTATGCTTTAGTTCAATCAGCGGGCGGAATTGCCACAGCAGTGGATTCATGACGGCCAGTGGTTGTTCACCTTCGTCGCGCAGTCCCTGCAAGATGCGGGCAGTGCGGGATGTATCACCCAGCAAGACTGACTCACCGAGCTGAAACGCGTCAAAACGCGATACATTCAGCACACAGGCGATGATGTCTTCATGACTTAGCTTCCCTGCCGGGTAAAGCAGCCCAAGTTTTTGAATCTCCTGATGCGCGGCTAGTAGATTGCCTTCCACCTGCTGCGCCATAAACGAAAGCGATGCCGGATCTGCACTTTGCTGCTGCATTGCCAAGCGCCTGGAAATCCATTGCGGCAAGTGTTCTGTTGAGATTTCTTTTAAGTCCACCACTGTGGCAGCATTTTGTAATGCGCTCCACCAGACGCTGTTTTTGGCGTCGCGGTCCAGATTAGGTAATAGCACTATGGTGGTGACGTCTGGAAACGGTGCCTGCGCCAACTCAATCAAGGCTTTGCTGCCTTCTACTCCTGGTTTTCCGCTAGGAATACTGATTTCCAGGATTCGTCTGGATGAGAATAGTGAGGTTGCCTGTCCAAATTGCTGTATCTGTTGCCAGTTAAAATTTCGTTCGACCGTATAACTATTGCGCTCATCCGCCCCGGCTTTCCTGGCCGCTGAGCGAATGTTGTCTAGACATTCTGTTTGCGCTAAAGGCTCTTCTCCAAGCAAGACATAGATGGAAGCCAAGTTGGTTGAAAGATGTTGAGTTAATTGCGCAGAGTCGATATGCATGCAACTATTTCTTGATGGCACTTAGCCGACGCACCAGGCCATTAAGCACGTCTTTTTGCATATTCTCGTTCAAGCGCTTTTCTTCCGCCTGCTTGGCCAATAGTTGAGAGTCTTCATAAGAGAAGTCCCTTCTGGACTCTATGGTTTGTACGGGACTCCAAGTTTCAGCACCTGCCAATCGTGTACGGTAATGCACGCGATAATACAGTTCGTATTCTCGTACCACGCCTCTGCCACTGAGTGACATGATGCGTTTTTCGCTTTCTTCCCCAATGAGTTCCAGATTCATTTCCGCATCTTCCGATGAGTTAAGGATTTTGACATCGTTGTATTGCAGGGATCTGTTGAGACCTTTGGAAATCACGAGGGTGTTGCCTTGGATGTGGATGGTCTTGAAAGGCACATCGGCTGCGCCGCGCAAGTGAAAGCCGCATGCGCTAAGACATAACAAGCATATCAATAATATGAATCGTGCGTTTCTCAGTAGCATCAAACTACCACGTTAATCAGTTTGTTAGGTACCACAATCACTTTTTTGATTGTCGCATCACCCACGAATTTCTGCACATTCGGGTGTGTCAGCGCAAGCTGCTCAATCGCTGCTTTATCCAGCGTTTTGGCTACCGATATACTACCACGCAATTTCCCGTTGACCTGAACCACCATTTCTGTCTCATCTGTTTCCATCGCTTTAACATCAGGTTCTGGCCATGCGGCAGTCAGGATATCGTTGCCAAAATCCAGTTCTTTCCATAGGGCTTGCGTGATGTGCGGTGCAATAGGGGAGAGCAGGCGTAGCAGGAGTGAGAAGCCTTCAAATGCTACAGCTTGCCAGCCGGTTTCCGCCTCTTTTTGCAGTTTCTCCAAGGCGTTAAGCATTTTCATGCAGCCGGAAGCCACGGTGTTGAATTGCTGTTTGCCCAAGTCGTGGTTAGCTTGCTGTAAAGTCAGATGGATTTCGCGACGCGTATTTTTTGCCGAGGATGAAACATCGGCCTGCGAGGCGCATGGATATTGGCTTCCAGGCATGCTATGTAAAGTATGGCCAAATGCCCAAACTCTCTTCAGGAATCGATGGCTGCCTTCAACGCCGCTATCCGACCATTCCAAGGTCTGTTCCGGTGGCGCAGCGAACATCATGAAGAAGCGCGCGGTATCGGCGCCATATTGCTCAATCAACGCTTGCGGATCCACACCGTTGCGTTTGGATTTGGACATGGTACCCATGCCCTGGAAGTCAACAGGCAAGCCATCTTTCAAGGCCTTGGCGCCAGTGACTTTGCCGCTGGCATCGTGCAGCAATTCCACTTCTTCCGGCGCGAAGTACTCGATGCCGCCTTTGTCCGTGCGGCGCGAGAAGATGTGGTTGAGCACCATGCCCTGAGTGAGCAAATTCGCAAACGGCTCATCGTAATTGACTAGGCCCAGGTCGCGCATCACCTTGCTCCAGAAGCGCGAATACAGCAGGTGCAAGATGGCATGCTCGATGCCGCCGATGTATTGATCCACCGGCATCCACTGGCTGGTTTGCTCGTCCACCATCGCCTCGTTGCTGAAGCCGGAAGCATAACGCGCGTAGTACCAGCTAGAATCCACGAAAGTGTCCATCGTGTCAGTCTCGCGTTTGGCAGGCTTGCCACATGCTGGACAGGTGCAATTCACAAAATCCGCTCGCTTGTTGAGGGGGTTGCCGGAACCATCTGGCACACAGTCTTCTGGCAGTTTGACCGGCAAGTCTTTGTCAGGCACCGGCACGTCACCGCAAGTGTCGCAGTGAATAATTGGAATTGGGCAGCCCCAGTAGCGCTGGCGTGAGACACCCCAATCGCGCAGGCGCCAGTTGGTTTGTTTTTTGCCCAATCCTTTAACGTTTAAATCTGCTGCGATGGCGTTCACCGCGGCTTCGTAATCCAGACCATCGTATTTGCCAGAGTTAATGCAAGCACCTTTGGTTTTGTCCGCATACCATTCTTGCCAGGCATTGGTGCTGAATGATTGGTCAGTTACTGAGATAACTTGCTTAATTGGCAAACTATATTTTTTAGCAAAGCCAAAATCGCGCTCGTCATGCGCTGGTACGGCCATCACCGCGCCTTCGCCATAAGTCATCAGTACATAGTTGCCGACCCAGACCGGCACTTGCTCGCCAGTGAGCGGGTGTGTAACATTCAGGCCGGTATCCATGCCTTCTTTTTCCATGGTCGCCATGTCGGCTTCCATCACCGAGCCTTGCTTGCAATTATCGATAAAGGCTTGTAATGCAGGATTGTTGTGTGCCGCATGCGTTGCGAGTGGATGTTCCGCCGCCACTGCGCAGAAGGTAACACCCATGATGGTGTCGGCACGGGTAGTAAACACCCATAGTTTGCCATCGTCTATCAGATTACCATCGTTGCCTTTGATGTCGTGCGTGAAGGCAAAACGCACGCCCACGCTTTTGCCAATCCAATTAGCCTGCATGGTCTTGACGCGTTCCGGCCAACCGGGCAACTTGTCTAAATCATCCAGTAATTGTTGTGCATAACTGGTGATGTTAAGGTAATAGCCGGGAATCTCGCGTTTCTCAACCAAGGCGCCCGTCCGCCAGCCGCGGCCGTCAATTACTTGCTCGTTGGCAAGCACTGTCTGGTCGACAGGGTCCCAGTTCACCACCTGTGTCTTTTTATAGGCAACACCTTTTTCCAGCATGCGCAGGAACAGCCATTGGTTCCATTTGTAGTATTCCGGCTGGCAAGTCGCCAGTTCGCGTTTCCAATCAATCGCAAAGCCTAGCGATTTGAGCTGCTTTTTCATGTAAGCAATGTTGTCGTACGTCCATTGTGCTGGCGGTACGCTGTTTTGTATCGCAGCATTCTCGGCTGGCAGACCAAATGCGTCCCAGCCCATGGGCTGCAGTACATTGTAGCCGCGCATCTTGTGGTGGCGCGTCAGCACATCGCCTATCGTGTAATTGCGCACATGCCCCATATGCAGCTTGCCGCTGGGATATGGGAACATGGATAAGCAATAGTATTTAGGCTTGCCGGCGCTATAGGTTGCGGTAAATGCGCCACTGTTCTCCCAATGAGATTGCGCTTCTTTTTCAACTTGCTTGAAAGGATATTGCTGCTGCATCGTTTTGCAATGGTGATTTAGATTAAAGCATCATTATACTTGAAGCTGCGACTGCCGAGAAAACGCATGCTTATTCGGATGCTGATTCTTTGGGCGTTTTTTGGAGTGCTTGCCACTGGTCACGGTTCATCAGCGCAATGGCCATGCCTTTGTATGGCTGGGTGAACTCGGTTTTGTGTTGCTTGGCTTCTTTGATGTCATGAAAGAAAAGAATGACCTTACCATGCGGATGTTTGACGAACCAATCTGCAAGTGTTGCATGAGTGACGACTTCAGGCGATTGATTCAGGCGACCAACAAAATTGTATATTCCGGGGTATCGGCCTAGATATGCAACAGGTATATTTCTGGTTTCCAGCATCTTGACTTGCCTGCTGATAGGTCGCACGTCATACGCTTCGCCAGCAGCTTGCATTAAGCCGCACATAACAGCGACGACAGCTAAAGTAGACAAAAAAGTCAATTGCTTAACTGTGGAACTGATGTTTTTAGTATTAGTAGGCAAGAAAAAGATTCCGATGCCAATGAGGATCAGACTGCCACCAAGCCAGACGGGGATTTGCGCAAGCCATGTGGCTGAGTGATTGAGGTAATGGATGAAGAGGGGTAACCCGAGCAAAGTGGCGCCGATTACGATAATCATCAAGCTGATCGGCAGGGTTTGCAAACGGGTGTACATGGGGCTGTTTTCTGCATAGCGTGCTAACAAAAGCGCAAACGCAGGGAATATTGGTAAAACATAATGCACTTGTTTTCCGCTGATGAGGGAGAATCCCAGCAATACTGGTATCACCCAGGCAATGCCAAACCGTAAGCCGTATTCTGCAGCCCTATTTGGATTCATGAGTCCTTTCCAAAATGCCCCCCATAAAAACCATGGAAAGAATAATGCAGGCATGATAGACAAGTACCACCAAAATGGACGTTTGTGGGCAAATGAATCCACCATCCGGTCGGCAGTCTGTCCCCAGAAAATGGCATGCTGATATACCTCACCGCCCCGAATGCCTGCTGGAATTGCCCATGCCAATCCAACAGCAGCGCCTGCCAAAGTGCTGTAGAGGATTGGTAAAAACCAGTTCTTCGCATTCAAGACCCTTTGTTTGCTCCACCACGGTGCCATCAAAGCGAGAGGGAGTAACTGCAAAAAGATGGTTGGTCCTTTTGCCAGCAATCCGCCCCCTAGCGCCAGGGCAAATAAAAACCAGCCTTTATAAGAGCGTTGTTGGGATGCGATCAGGAGGCCAAGTGCACCAAGCGCGGTAAAGAACGCGACAAGCATATCGAACATCAATGCAGTGCTATAGGTTATCCATAGTGCGCTTGACAGCAGAATAAGCGGCGCGTTTTGAGCGATGCTGAGACGTTCTGGCCAAAGCTTAAGGGCTATCTGGTGCGTGACGAAGACAGTAGCTAGGGAAAACAGGGAAGGAACCAGGCGAGGCCACCAATCATTTACGCCAAATATCTTCCAGCCAAGATTGATGAGCCAAAATAGCAAAGGGGGTTTATGGCTATAGGCGATACCATTGAGGTAAGGGACAAGGTAGTCATTATTGAGCCACATATTCCATGCGACAGTCGCATAACGCGTCTCATCGATAGGGAAATATGTACGGCAACTCAGCCCTATAAAAACTAAAAAAGCCCATAACAGTAAAATTTGTAATTGGGCCTTTTTTATCATACCGGTGTGCTATCGAATGTATTTTTAGACGAGCGCCGCCAGAATGTTGTCTCGAATCAGGTTCATATCACCCAACCCATTTACTTTCACGTGCCTAGGCGCTCCAGATTGACCACTCTTGGCCCAGTTGGCATAGTAGTCCACCAATGGCTTAGTTTGACTATGATATACATCGAGACGCTTTTTAACGGTCTCTTCCTTGTCGTCTTCACGTTGCACCAAATCTTCACCTGTGAGGTCATCTTTGCCAGCAACTTTAGGTGGATTGAATTTGATATGGTAAGTCCTGCCCGAAGCAGGATGGGAACGGCGCCCGCTCATGCGCTCGATAATCGCAGAGTCTGGTACGTCGATTTCAACAACATAATCAATATTGACACCAGCCTCTTTCATTGCATCCGCTTGTGGGATAGTGCGCGGAAAGCCATCGAACAGAAAGCCATTGGCACAGTCAGCCTCTTTGATGCGCTCTTTGACCAAGCCGATGATTACAGCGTCAGGCACCAAGCCACCGCTATCCATAAAGCTTTTGGCTTCCAGGCCAAGCGGGGTGCCAGCTTTCACTGCAGCGCGCAGCATGTCGCCTGTAGAGATTTGTGGAATGTTGAAATGCTCTTTGATATAGGTGGCCTGTGTGCCTTTGCCGGCACCTGGCGCGCCCAGTAAGATAATACGCATAGAAGCTCCCTGATAAAACCTGCATTATACCAGCGACAACTATATTGGATGCACTACATGTTTTTCATGATTTAAACGGTAGCATTAGCCCATTCGGGCTAATGCTAAATTGGGATTTTCCCCGCAATTACCCTAATGGGCCATTGTTGGAATACCCCACGCAGATACAATCTGCCTTAACGTTATATCCAATAATTTATTTATAACCAAACTAATAAATCACAAGGGAAATTACCATGTCTAGACTGACTGTAGGATTGTTAGCGCTTGGCTTGTCTTTTGCAGTAAATGCTGAGCAGGTAAAGCTTAAGTTCGACGGTGTCAACACCACGACATCAACCAAAGTGAGAATCAATGGCTCGACTCATAATGTTGCGATGGGCAGTTACAATCTGGTGGAGGGGTTGAGTCCAAACAGCCAGTCATTGGTTGGTTTCTGTGTGGACCCATATGAGTATGCGAATTCTAAATTCACTACCTACGAGAAGTCCAGTCTGGATGCGACAGATTTCAGGGACAAAAATGGAGTGGTGCGTGCAGACGGTGCAACGCGCTTGGCAAATGTTCAAAAACTATTCGACAACGCTTACGCAACATTGGGTTCTGACAATAACAAGACTGCCGGTTTCCACCTGGCACTTTGGGAAATCTTCAATGACAATCTCAATCTGGCCTCAGGTGATGTTCAAAAATCTTACTACACCAATGCAAGTGTCCTCGGTTACGCGCAAGGGTTTCTGAATGACTTGGCTGGCTGGAGCGCAACTAACCTGTATTCTTTGACTATGTATGCTAGCATCGGTCATTGGGATGGTTTTGGCTGGTGTAAAGACTGGGTGCCAGGTTATCAGGACTTCTTGGTAGCCAAGTTAAATCCGCCAAACGAGGTTCCGTTGCCAGCAGCCCTGCCTATGTTGCTATCAGGTTTGGTTGGCTTAGGGTTGATGGGTAGCCGCCGTAAAGTCTAACTAGATTGCCGGCGTGCCAAATAATTGGTAATGGCTACATAATCTTCAACTGATAGGTTCTCAGCGCGTAGTTGAGAACCTATTTTTATTTCTTCAAAGTCACCATCGTTAATGAAAGGCTTCAACGTATTACGGATGGTTTTGCGGCGTTGCGAGAATGCTGCTTGTACAATGCGCCCGAAAAGAGATTCGTTAATTGCGTTGAATGGTAATTGAGCATAGGGTACACAACGTACAAAAGCTGATTCTACTTTTGGTGGGGGATTAAATGCTTCTGGCGGCACTGTTACCAGGTACTCCATCTGTAGCTTGTACTGCAGCATTACGGATAAACGTCCGTATTCTGGAGTGGATGGTGCGGCAACCATGCGTTCCACGACTTCTTTTTGGAGCATGAAATGCATGTCAGTGATATAGGGTAACTGTTCCAGCAGGTGAAATAGGATAGGGCTGGAGATGTTGTAAGGTAAGTTGCCTACAACTCTCAAATTGCTTCCTAGCTTACTAAAGTCAAATTTCAAGACATCTGTAGCATGTATTGTGATTTGGCTGGTTGAATAAAATCCTTGCATCCAGTCAATAATGTCTCGGTCTATCTCGACCACGTGCAAATGTTTCAAGTACTTCAATAACGGTTGAGTCAATGCACCTAGGCCAGGACCTATTTCAATCATCAAATCATCAGGCTGTGGGTTGATAGCATCCACTAAAGATTGAATGATGGCTTGGTCTGTCAGGAAATTCTGGCCAAATCTTTTTTTAGGAAGATGTTTCATTGCTGTCTACGCGCTGATAACTCAATTGCCAATTCCACTGCAGCTTGCATGCTGCCAGGATTCGCAAATCCAGTGGCTGCAATATCAAGCGCGGTGCCATGGTCGACGGATGTGCGGATGATGGGGAGGCCTAGTGTTACGTTGACGCCATGTCCAAAGCTGGCGTGCTTTAGCACAGGCAAGCCTTGGTCGTGATACATGGCAAGGAAAGCGTCGGTTTCTGCAATATTTTTCTGCGAAAACATGGTGTCCGCAGGCAATGCACCTTGGATATCCATAGCTTCGTTGCGCAATTTTTGCAGTACGGGATTAATAATCCGAATTTCTTCGGTGCCCAAGTAACCATCTTCGCCCGCATGAGGGTTTAAACCTGCAACCAGAATACGTGGTTTGACAATCCCAAATTTGCTGACCAGGTCCTTATGCAAGATGCGCAAGGTATTTTCTAGATGTTGCGCAGAAATGGCTGCTGGAACTTGTGAAAGTGGTAAATGTGTAGTCGCTAGTGCTATACGCATGCCGCCCCCAACCAGCATCATCACAACTTGCGGTGTGTTGGTAAGCTCGGCCAAAAATTCGGTATGACCAGTAAACGAAATGCCTGCTTTATTGATAATCCCTTTGTGTATTGGAGCGGTGGTCATGGCATCAAACTCGGCACATAGACAACCTTGAACCGCTCGTTTCAAGAGCTTGAGCACATAATCGCTGTTACGCGCATCTGGTTTCCCGGCGAATGTTGGATGAACTGTCGGTATGTGTAGAATACTGACAGGATGATTGGTATTTACGTCATAGCTGGGTAAAGAAAAGTTCAGCCGAAGTTTTTTGGCGCGCTGCGACAACAGTTCTGCATCGCCAATAAGGGTCAGTCGCGCATCAAAATGCTGGTTTGCTAATTGTATGCATACATCAGGGCCAATGCCTGCAGGCTCGCCTGACGTAATAGCTATATGTGGAAGCTTGCTCAAGGGTAAGGTTTAGAACTTATCTTCTAGCCGCAACTCGACATAAGCACGATCGCGCAGTTCACGAATCCAGTCCTCATAGGCTTCTTCTGATTTTCTCGCGCGAATCTCCTGACGTGCTTTCAAGCGCGTTGCTTCTTTAGTCATATCTTGTTTACGGCGTTCGATTACCTGAATGATATGCCAACCGAACGGGCTGCGCACTGGGGCACTGATCTCTCCTGGAGCCAATTCGTTCATGGCTTTCTCAAAAGGGGGCACGGTATCGCCGGGGTTGATCCAGCCCAAATCGCCACCATTGCTTGCACTGCCATCTTCGGAGTACTGACGCGCCATATCTTCAAATTTGGTACCGTGGTCCAGGCGCTCTTTGATCGTATCCATTTTGTGCTTGGCTTCACTTTCTGACATGACCTCAGTCAGTTTGATTAGTATGTGTCGCGCATGGGTCTGTTCGACAACCAATGTCGATGTTCCACCTCGACGTCCAGTAAGCTTTAAGATATGGAAGCCATTTGGGCTACGAATCGGTTGAGAAATGTCCCCTTCCTGCATGGATTGCAACTGTTCCATAAACAAAGCGGGGATTTGGGATGGGTTCTTCCAGCCTAAATTACCGCCTTCCAAGGCGTTCGGCGCATCAGATGTATTTGCGGAAACCTGTGCAAAGGGGGTGCCATCTTTAAGTTGTTTGAGCACATCCAGTACTTTCGTTTTGGCTTTCTCCAAGTCTTCAGGGCTGGCGTCCTCAGGTGTACGAATTAGGATGTGAGAAATCTCCAGTTCGCTCTGATCGTCTTTGCTATTAGCCTGGGTGGTAAGGTAGTTATCTATTTCGCTATCGGATACGTTGATACGATTCTCGACTTCCCTTTCGCGAAGGCGTGAAATGGTGATTTCGTTACGGATGTCTTCACGAAATTTTCGGAAACTAACACCCTCTTTCGATAGGGCGGTTTTGAACTCTTCCAGGTTTAACTGATTTTGGGCTGCAATCCGTTCAATGGTTTTATCCAATTGCCCATCATCAACTTTAAGTCCGGTTTGTGCAGCAAGTTGGAGTTGGAGGCTGTCGACTATCAGACGCTCGAGCACTTGCTTCTCTAGCACTTCTTGAGACGGTAGCTTAACCCCTTGTTTTTGCAGTTGGCCGCTAACCGTTTTAATACGATCTGCCAACTCCTGTTCGGTGATAACGCTTTGATCGACTATTGCGATGATTCGATCCATCTTGACGACATCGCTTGCGCTTTCTGCAAAAGAATAGCCAGTGAATAGAAATGCAATTGAAAGAAAAAGTCTGAATGTATATTTCATCGGTAATAGTTTTGTTGCCTATATATGTTGGGAATTTCGCTTGAGCTCAGGTATCCAGGGATGTCACGCCTGAGCAGGTTGAGAGGGTTGGCGCCAATGGATGCCAGGCCGCCCAACTCTAGTTGGAAGAAGAGGCCGTAGTTAGCGGCAGCAGTCGCAGTTTCAACACGCTGTACCACGGCACGTGCCTGCCAGCATCCGGCATCATACTCTAAGCCTGCCAAACTCTCGACCAAAGCTTTTTCTCTCACTGAGTAATTAAACCGACCAACACCGTACCAGCCTCGACTTAACGGCCATTGTCCAGAAATGTTGACTTGTTCAAGCAGACCTTGGGTATAGCGATATGCGAAGTTCAACAGCTTACCTGGTTCCGGATTATAGCGCGTGAGCAGATTCGTACGAACCATGCCGAAGTCATCGGTGTTGTATTGCCAGAAAGCATCTAGGTTCCACTTGTTGGATAAGCGGGCGGTCATGCCTGCGATGATGTCAGAAGAGTTGTCTTGAGTGGCAACACCGCCAGGCAGCGTGACTTTCTGGTCGTCAAAATAATAACGCTGCCCAATCGTTGCTGAAAATCGTTCGATCCCACTATCTCTGTCTACCATACGCGTGGTTAGTGCCAAGCTAAGCTGATTGGCATTATTGATACGGTCGTTGCCAGTGAACTGGTTTTCGGTAAACAGAGTAGTCATATTCAAGTCGGCTAGTGCTGAGTCAAACACAGGTAGCAATTCCTGCTTTTTATGTGGGATATACACATAGAACAGTCGTGGCTCGATAGTCTGGGTATAGCTATTTTTTACGATGCGCGTGTCGCGTTCAAAATAGAGGCCGCTGTCTAGACTGAATATGGGCAATGTCCTTGAGTCGCTGTTGTTGCTGATGTTTTGGCTATTAATTACATAATTGTTATCGTTCAGGTTGTAGCGTGTGCTATGGACGCCGATTTTGGGGGTGATGAAACTGTATGCGTTCTCCAGAGGCATACTTACGCTGGGGTATATGGTTAGCCTGCTGCCTGTAGCTGCCAGCGGAGCATTTCTGTTTCTATCAAAATAAGTCCATTGAGAATAGAGGTTGCTTTCAAAAACGCGGCCAAGCCTGTTACCAGTCAGTGTTAGCTGGGGTAAGCGTTCATAGGGGTAGTTGGTATCGTCAAGGGTCTGGTATTTCTGCATCAGGCCATTGAATCGCCAAGTGTCGCCGACATAGTCCACACGTCCTTCCTGTGGCAGGTTGACGCGGCTTGTGCTGATAATACGGGTGGACATCTCGGAGAAGTATTGATTATCTGACACCTTTTCTATGTTGTAGCCCGCCGACCATCCAGAGCCAAGATTATGATTGTGACTGATATTTGCGTAATACCGTTGCCCACCATTCATACTGTCATTGTTCAAATATTCCAGACTATCCATTCCGGAATAGTTTTCCCCTAGATACCGGAATTCGCCCTGCAATTGCACGCCGCGCTTGCTCAAGTAACGGGCGGCAACCGTGGCATCCATGTCTGGCGCTATATTGATGTAGTAAGGAATCAGCGTTTCGAAACCGCTTCGGCTGGTGCTGCCGATGATTGGGGCGAGTAAGCCGGACTTGCGCTCGTTGTTAAATGAAAAGCTCATCCATGGCGTATAGAGCAGTGGCACGCCTTTGAACTCTATATAAGCATTTTTTGCAGTACCGGATTGTGTATAGTCATTCAGCTCGATTTCGCTGGATTTGATGTACCAGTCCTCAACGCCTGGTTCACAAGTGGTATAGCGTGCACTCAGTAAGCGTTTCTTATCCTCGCCTTCAAACAGTACGGCTTTGGCATCGCCGCGTGAGGAATTGAAACGCGGGTCGATCGAGGATTGACCTATCGGTCTTGATGCTTCGCGATAATCATCCAAGTAAAGTCGCGGATTATCCGTGAGCACGGTTTGGCTATTCAGCAGCTTTGATTGCGTATAAACCGTTGGATCGTTGCGGATTTTGGGTTTGGCATCCTCCGGGCTGATTTGTTTATTCAGGGAGATGCTCGCATCGCGCATTTCTCCAATACTTTCCGACAATCGCATCTTAAGTGCAGGGCCTTTGATTTCACTATCGCCCAAGTTGATGCGTGCGTTACCATTTACTTGTAATTCATCGTTTTCGATATCATATTCGATCGTGTCGCCATATACACGCTGTTCGCCTTTGCGGATGATAGCGTTGCCTTCCGCACGCATTTTGCGGTCAAGATACAGGCGAAGCTGGTCACCTTCAATCTCAATCGCTCCGGGCTGGGCTTCAGGGGCGATGGTTTCCGGTACTTTGGAAAGCTCCATCGTCATCGTTTCGGCCAGCGCGGGCAACTGAATGCATAGGCAAATCAGAGCGAATAAACGCACGATGCCGATATGAATGCGATGGCTGAGAAATCGAGCAAGTTCCAATGAAAAAACCACATGTCAAAAATACGAAAAAGCGCTTTAATGCTATGTTTTGCGCGCGAGTGTTAAAATCGCACAAAAGCACGTTTTAATCAATCAAAAATTAGTTTGTAGAAATATAAAAAGGACTGTGGTGGATAGAAAAGCTCAACTTGAAGTATGGCTGAAAGATGTGTTGCCGACCCAATCATTTGTTCTGACGACTGCATCTGCAGACGCCAGTTTCAGGCGCTATTTCCGGGTACATCTGTCTGATAGCACCTTGATCGCCATGGATGCGCCACCACCGCAGGAGGATTGCCGTCCATTCGTGCGTATCGACAGGCTATTGCTGGAAGCCGGGCTGAATGTGCCTAAGGTCATTGCGGAAGACGTCGAGCAAGGTTTTTTGTTGTTAAGTGATTTGGGTGATACTACTTATCTATCTCAGCTGAATCAGGAAAATGCTTCCAGGCTTTATGCAGACGCGGCAGATGCGCTGATCAACTTGCAGCTCGCTTCTAGGCCTGGGATGTTGCCGCCATATGATGAAGCGTTATTGACGCGTGAAATGAATCTCTTACCGGACTGGTATATCCAGCGGCATTTGGGAGTGGCTCTGGAAGCCAAGCAGGATGAGGCTCTCAGAGCGGTGTTTGAGATGCTGAACAAAAACATCCTGGCGCAAGGCCAGGTGTATGTGCATCGCGATTATCATTCACGTAATCTGATGGTTTGCAATGAGTTGCAAGGTGGAAACCCAGGTGTCCTGGATTTTCAGGATGCGGTATATGGCGCGATCACCTATGATTTGGTGTCGCTGCTGAAAGATGCTTATATCAGCTGGGAAGAAGAACAAATCATTGATTGGGCGGTGAGATATTGGGAGAAAGCGCGCAAAGCCGGTTTGCCTGTGCCGCAGGATTTTGGCGAGTTCTACCGCGATTTTGAGTGGATGGGTGCGCAGCGCCACATCAAGGTGCTAGGCATTTTTGCAAGGCTGTATCACCGTGATGGCAAAGATGGTTATTTGAAGGATATGCCGCTGGTGATGGATTATCTGCGCAAGGTATGCGAGCGCTATGTCGAATTACGTCCGATGCTGCGCTTGCTGAACGGGCTGGAAACTGCGAAAGCTGTTACATGAAGGCGATGATCTTAGCGGCGGGACGGGGTGAGCGTATGCGCCCATTGACGGATCATACACCTAAGCCATTGCTTAAAGTGGGAGGAAAGCCGCTTATCGTCTGGCATTTGGAGCGTTTGGCCCAAGCCGGCTTCAAGGAAGTTGTCATCAATCATGCACATCTTGGGCAGCAGATAGAAGATGCGTTGAAGGATGGGAGCCAATGGGGTTTGCATATCAGTTATAGTCCTGAAAGAGAGGCACTGGAAACAGCGGGGGGCATTGCTAATGCGCTGTCATTGCTGGGGAAGGAAGCGTTTCTGGTGGTGAACGGCGATGTGTTTGCCGATATAGACTTTCGAAAGGTTGTCCTGAAAGCTAGTTTGGATGCGCCTTCTGGAGGAGTTAAAAATACTCTGGCACATTTGGTGATGGTAGATAATCCTCCGCAGCATCCTCTTGGCGATTTCGTCTTGCGACAAGGCCTTATTGAGTCTGATGGAGAAGACAGGCTCACATTTTCTGGCATTGGAGTGTATCACCCGGACTTGTTCTCAGGAATCCAGCCCGGCGAAGCAGCCAAGCTGGCACCGCTGCTCAAGCTAGCCATCCAAGATAAACTTGTGACAGGTCAGCACCATCGCGGAAAGTGGTACGATATCGGTACGCCGCAACGTCTAGCCGAACTTGATGCACAATTAGCAGTCTCTTTTTGATATGAACCAAAACGAATTCCAGCAACGTCGTAATAGCCTACTCCAAAAGATGGGGGCCGGGTTGGCAATTATTCCCACTGCACCGGAAGTCATCCGCAACCGCGATTCGCATTATCCATACCGGTTCGACAGCTATTTTTACTATCTGACTGGCTTTGCTGAGCCGGAGGCTGTGCTTGTCTTGATTGCGGGTGATGTCCCTAAGTCTATTCTTTTTTGCCGTGACAAGGATATCGAACGCGAAATTTGGGATGGTTTTCGACATGGTCCACAAGCAGCAAAGGAAATCTTTGGCTTTGACGAAGCATATAGCATCAGCCAACTCGATGAGATGATACCTAAGCTGCTGTCGAATCAACCCATGTTGTTTCACAGCCTGGGGGCGAACATGCGCTGGGACAGGCGCGTGATAGGCTGGCTGAATGCGGTTAAGGCGCAGGTGCGCACAGGCGTGAGCGCACCGAGTACAGTACAGGACGTGCACCGGCTTCTTGATGAAATGCGCTTGATCAAATCGCCCTATGAGTTGGATCTGGTGCGGCGATCAGCCAAAATTGCCGCAGGCGCACATAATCGTGCGATGCGTTTTGTACAGCCCGATATGATGGAATATCAAGTCGAGGCGGAATTCCTGCATGAGTTCTACCGAAACGGCGCACAAGCCCCAGCCTATTCCAGTATCGTGGCAGGTGGTGCCAACGCATGCACCCTGCATTACAACGCGAACAATTCTGCGTTGAAAGATGGCGATTTGCTGTTGATTGATGCAGGCTGCGAGCTGGATGGCTATGCTAGCGATATTACGCGAACTTTCCCGGTGAATGGGAAATTTAGCGTGGTTCAAAAAGATGTTTACGAAATGGTGTTGGCAGCACAAGCCGCCGCGATTGAGCAAGCTAAGCCAGGCAAGCATTGGAATGAGCCGCATGAGGCCGCTTTACAAGTCTTGGCTCGAGGCTTGATTGACTTCGGCCTTTGTCATGGAACAGTAGATTCTGTTATCGATACTGGATCGTATCGCCAATTCTTCA
The DNA here is from genome assembly GCA_035423825.1 of Methylophilus sp. GTDB lineage: Bacteria > Pseudomonadota > Gammaproteobacteria > Burkholderiales > Methylophilaceae > Methylophilus. The sequence continues at coordinate 148,835 of DAOMMM010000001.1, forward strand.
TGCATCGTACCGGCCATTGGCTGGGGCTGGATGTGCATGATGCCGGAGAGTACAAATCCGCGTCTGGAGAATGGATACCGCTCCAGGCTGGCAATTTGCTAACTGTGGAACCTGGCTGCTACATCCGTCCGGCTGACAATGTAGCGGAACATTTTTGGAATATCGGCATCCGTATCGAAGATGATGTGCTGATCACTGACGATGGCCATGAGATTCTGACCAATGACGCAATCAAAACCGTGCTGGATATCGAAAAGACGATGGCAGGTAAATGACGAATAACCCTCAATCCATCGTGATTATAGGTGCGGGGCCGGTTGGCTTGACCCTGGCGCTGAGTTTGCCTTCAAGCCAGCCGGTAATCATTCTGGAAGCACGGCCACAGGGCGCCTCTCAAGACGGGCGGGCCTTGGCATTGTCCCATGGTACGCGCTTAATTCTGGAGCGCTTGGGCGTGTGGGAGACGATGCAAGCAGATATAGTCTCTATTAACACCATCCACATTTCACAACGGGGCGGATTGGGTCGAACAGTGCTGAATGCTACTGAACATGGATTGCCGAGTTTGGGTTATGTGGTTTCTTATAACGTTTTAAGCAAGGCCTTGTATGCGGTGTTGCCAAAGGCGCCGAATGTGCGGGTTATTTACGAGGCTGAGGTTGGCAACGTTTTCCCAGAAGAGAATACAGCTAAAGTGACATATATACGCAACCAGCAGGAGGTTGTAATCGAGACACCGTTAGCGATAGTAGCTGATGGTGGACGCAGCTTGGGGGCAATTGCTGGGATTGAGAAAACACAAAAGTTCTATGGACATGATGCCTTGGTGACCAAGGTCAGTGCCGAGTTGCCGCATAATCATGTCGCCTATGAACGCTTTACGCCGCAAGGGCCGATGGCATTGCTACCGAATGGAGAGCGTGATTTCTCGCTGGTCTGGACAGGTGAGAAATCATACATTGATGGGATTCTGGGGTTGGATGATGCGGAATTTCTGCGTCAGTTGCATTCGGCTTTTGGTGATCGCGCTGGACGATTCCTCAGTGTGAGCAAGCGCATGAGTTTTCCATTGCAATATGCGACGCTAAAGCATAGTGATGCACCGCATGTGGCAGTCATCGGTAATGCAGCACAGACGATGCACCCAGTGGCGGGGCAAGGATTCAACGTAGGTTTGCGCGATGCGGTGAATTTGGCTAATGAAATCGTCAGATCCGGACACGCGATTGGCAGTGCGCAGATGCTTGCGAAATATCGAGATTCGCGTCAGCGTGATACTAGCCGCGGTTTATTATTTACCGATTTTCTGGTGAATGTCTTCTCCAATGACATCGTTGGTGTTTCGGCATTGCGTGGCTTTGGGCTGAGTTTGGTGGATGTGTTGAAGCCCGCGAAAAAATTGCTGGTTGAGAAAATGAGTTTTGGCGGATGAGTCTAACTGTAGAAACCGATGTGGTGATTGTGGGTGCCGGGCTAGTTGGGCTCAGTGCCGCCATGGCGCTACACGATATCGGCAAACGAGTCGTGTTGTTGGATGCGAAGCAGCCGGATTTCTCTTTGCCAACGCAATTCGATCAACGTATCTATGCGATTACGCCTGGCAATGTGCAATGGCTACGTGGTATCCAAGTTTGGGATAAGGTAGATAAACGCCGGGTCAATTCTATCCATTGCATGCGGCTCTGGCATGAGGACGCTACCATACGGCTAGATAGCATGGATGCGCATTTACCAGATTTGGGTGTCATCGTTGAGCAACAGAACCTGATGTGCGCATTCAATCAGCGATTAAAAGATACCGGTCTGGAAACTATATTCGACGCGCCTCCCCGAAGCATTGAAAATAATGAAGATAGCATTTCGTTAACCTTGAGTGATGGGGCGCATATTGTTGCACAGCTATTAATCGGAGCGGATAGTGCAAGGTCGTGGGTGCGTGATTCCTTGGGAATCAGTACTCGACTACATGATTTTGAGCAAACTGCGATAGTCGCCAATTTCAAGGCTAGTAAGCCTCATCACGATGCGGCTTACCAATGGTTTCGACCTCATGAAACCTTGGCTCTGTTGCCCATGCCTGATCAGCATGTATCGCTAGTCTGGGCACTGTCAACGCAATCAGCACAACAAAAGTTAATATTATCAGCAGAAGAGTTGGCCGAATCGATTGGACAGGTATCAGATAATATTTTAGGCAATTTAGTGCAGGTGACTGAAGCCACAGCCTTTCCGTTGAAACAAGTTACAGCGACCCGGTTTGTCGCGCAGCGGGCAGTATTGGTTGGCGATGCGGCACATCAAGTGCATCCTATGGCAGGTCAAGGCGTCAATCTTGGCTTCCGTGACGTGATAAGATTGGTGCAGGAGTTGCAAGAGACGCATGGGATGATACCGTTAGGAGACGCGCAGTTACTGCGACGATATGAGCGTGGCCGTAAGGCTGACGTGCTCGGTATGCATATACTGACCACGGGCTTGGATACATTATTTGCCATGCATAACACAAGCTTGCAAACGTTGGCGCAATGGAGCTTCAAGCAAGTTGGGCAGCATAGCTGGATGAAAAAACGATTGATACGACAAGCAGTAATTTGATTTTTTGGAAAATTAACTTTTAAGGTGTGGATGAAATGAAAATGACGCGATTCCTGGCCGTGTGCCTTTTTAGTATTTGCAGTTTGGCGATGGCAGATGAAGCTAGCGTGAAAAAAGCGGTAGAAGCAGCGTATCCAAAATTTAAAGTGGATAGTGTGGTAAAGACCCCGTATGGTGGTTTGTATGAGGTGTTTATGGGGGGGCAGATTGTATATACCGATGAGAAACTGACCTTTCTGATCGCTGAGGGGCGTTTGGTGGATCCCAAGACAAAAAAAGATATCACCGGTGAGCGACTTGATGAGTTGACCAAGGTGGATTTCAATAGTTTGCCGCTAGAGCAGGCTATTAAAGTGGTTAAAGGCAATGGCAGCCGTAAGTTGGTGGTTTTTTCTGATGTCGATTGTCCGTTCTGTAAACGGCTGGAACAGAATGAGCTCTCCAAAATCACCGACGTGACGGTTTATACTTTTTTGTATCCTATCGAGCAATTACATCCCGACGCCGCCAATAAATCTAGATTGATCTGGTGTGCTAGCAATCGCGTCAAGGCATGGAACGATTGGATTTTCAATAATGTACTTCCTAAAGCAGCAGCCACCTGTGATGTGCCTCTTGAGCGAGTGGGAGAGTTGGCGCGTAAATTTGGCGTGAATAGTACCCCGACACTGTTTTTTGCGGATGGCCGCAGGATGCTTGGGGCGCAGCCTTATCAAGAGATTGAAAGAATGTTAAACAGTTCTAGCAAGAAATAAAAAAGCTTAAAGTTATAAAAAAACCGGCTTGTGCCGGTTTTTTTTTATTTGGTACGTTGTTAACCAACGACTTGGCCCATTTTGAATATCGGCATGTACATTGCAACTACCAAACCGCCGATCAGAGTACCCAGTACTACCATGATCACTGGCTCCATTAGGCTGGATAGTCCTTCTACTGCATCGTCTACTTCGCCTTCAAAGAAATCTGCTACCTTGGATAACATAGAATCCAGTGCGCCGGATTCTTCACCAATGGCCGTCATCTGCAGTACCATGTTCGGGAATACACCAGCATTCTGCATAGCAACAGTCAGACTAGTACCTGTACTGATCTCACCTTGAATCTTCTTGGTGGCATCATAATAGACGCGGTTGCCTGTGGCGCCTGCCACAGAATCCAAAGCCTCTACCAATGGAACGCCGGCAGCGAACATGGTGGATAAGGTGCGTGCGAAACGTGCGATCGTAGCTTTACGAATAACTTCACCAAAGATAGGTAGTTTCAACATGATTCTGTCCATGGTAGCCTGCATTTGTTCGGAACGTTTCCAGGTATAAAAGAAAAACCATAATCCGAAACCAATCGAACCGAAAATAGCCCACCACCACTCCACAAAAATGTCTGAAATGGCCATGACCATCACAGTAGGTGCAGGTAGGTCAGCTCCAAAACCAGAAAACAACTCCTTGAAAGCAGGAATCACAAAGATCATGATTACCGCCGTGATGATGAATGCAACGACGATAATTGAAATCGGGTAAATTAACGCGGACTTGATTTTGCCCTTGATGGCTTGAATCTTTTCTTTGTACGTCGCCAACCTGTCTAATAAGGTATCTAGGATACCCGCCTGTTCGCCTGCGCCGACCAAGTTGCAGAATAGGTTATCGAAATACAGAGGGTATTTGCGGAAAGAAGCACTTAAACTACTGCCCGTCTCCACGTCGGCTTTAATGTCCCCGAGCAGTTTTGCTACTGCTGGGTTGCTATGGCCTTTGCCGACAATATCGAAAGCCTGTAGCAGCGGTACCCCGGACTTCATCATCGTCGCCAGTTGGCGAGTAAACAAGGTAATGTCTTTGTCGGTAATTTTACCTTTTTGCGCAAAGCTGCTTTGCTTTTTGACCTTGGTGACAGTAATACCTTGCCGTCTTAGGGTTGCATTGACTACGGCTTCACCAGCAGCGCGCATCTCGCCTTTTAGGATTTTGCCCTTTTTGTCTTTACCTTCCCATTGGTAGGTAACTTGTTTTGCTGAACTAGCGGCCATATGGCATCCTTATCTAATGAGCAAATAGTGTTTTGTTACATACTTATTCATTGGTGACGGCCTCGACTTCTTCGATTGATGTCAGCCCTTGAATAGCTTTTAATATTCCAGATCGACGTAAATCATTCACGCCCTCTGATCTTGCCTGGTCGGCAATGTCGTGCGCAGTGCCATTTTTCATGATGATGCGGCTGATGGCATCGGTGATGGGCATGACTTGATATATACCCACACGGCCCTTGTATCCTCCTGTGCACATCTCGCAGCCGCCTTCCTTCGCTGCATAAAGTTGAAAAGGCTGATCAAAGTCTTCTTCAATAAAGCCGACTTGAAGCAGGGCTTCTTTCGGTGGTGTTTCAATGGGTACTTTGCAGTTCTTGCATAATCTGCGTGCCAGCCGTTGTGCAGTAATCAGGGTAACGGCGGAAGCGATGTTGAATGGCGCAACCCCCATATTGACTAAACGCGTTAATGTGGATGGCGCATCATTTGTGTGCAAGGTTGATAGTACCATATGACCGGTTGAGGCGGCCTTGATAGCCATATCCGCGGTTTCCAAGTCACGAATCTCACCAATCATGATGACGTCAGGGTCTTGCCGCAAAAACGATTTTAATGCTGCGGCAAAAGTGAGGCCTTGCTTATCGTTGACGTTAACCTGATTAATACCAGGCAGAGGGATTTCGGCAGGGTCTTCAGCAGTCGAGATATTGATATCCGGCTTGTTCAGGATGTTTAAGCAGGTATATAGCGATACAGTTTTACCAGAACCTGTTGGGCCTGTGACTAAGACAAGCCCGTATGGCCTACTGACTGCTTTTAATAAAGCTTCTTTTTGTGCCGGCTCATAACCCAATGCCTCAATTCCAAGCGTGGCGCTGGTTGGGTCCAGAATACGCATGACAATTTTTTCGCCGTGTATCAGTGGCAGTGTGCTGACACGAAAGTCGATGGTACGTGTTTTGGATAGCACTAGTTTCATTCGGCCATCCTGCGGGATACGCTTTTCTGAAATATCCAGATTGGAAATCACTTTGATGCGCGATGCCAACTTTTCCTTGATTGCTAGTGGTGGTTGAGCGATATCACGTAAGATGCCGTCAACACGATAGCGAATGCGGTAGAATTTTTCATATGGCTCAAAGTGCAAGTCGGATGCACCCATGTTGATAGCGTCTAGCAAGATTTTCTGAACATATTTAACGACGGGAGCATCATCAACTTCTTGCGATATGTCTGTTACTTCTTCCTCGGCAGTATCCGCGCCAAGCTCTAAGTCAAAATCATCACCTGTATCAAGTGATTTCAGTGTGGTGTCTTTGGATTCTACGACTTTATCAATCAATTTCCCCAGTTTGTCATCTTCGACAATCACTGGCGACAAGGTCATCCCCATCTGGAATTGCACGCTGTCCAGTGCATGCAAATTCGTTGGGTCTGAAATGGCGACAAACAATACGTTGTTGCGGCTTTGCATGGCCAATACACGATTGGCTTGCATCAGCTTGATGTCAATGGATTTTGCTGGAAGATAATCCAGATTTAAAGAATCCAAGTTGAAGTAAGGGAAACCAAAGGATTTTGATGAGGTTTCAGCGATTTTTTCAGCAGTTACCTTCTTGCTGGCAATCACTTGCGTGATGAAAGGCACACGCATCGTATTCGCTTGCGATTGTAATGTGTTGGCTTCGTCCTCGCTCAGCAAACCTTCTTGCATGAGCATACGGGCCAATCCGCTTAGTTTTGTGGTTGTTGCAGTAGCGGCCATTTTTAACTCAAATCGGTTGAGATATCCCTATTTTTAATGCACTTGATGACCTATTCTATATAAACTATTGTGGCAAAACAATATTTTATTTAAAGTCCATTCATTCGGTAGACTGATTTGTTGTTGCAAAATTAGGCATTTTGGCAACAATGCTACAGTTGCAGCCAATCTGGGGTTGGACGGCTACTTTATGCTTGACTTTTTACAATTTGTAACATATAAAGCGTTCAGGTGTTTGAATTCGAGCTAATGCTAGCCGTCTTTAATTTAAGTTTTTGAATTTAGTATTATCGCGACTTGAGTTCTTGAGACAAACTTTTTTGGGGGCCTCCCCGGTGTTTATGTAAGGAAGTAGAAATGGCAACAGGTACCGTAAAATGGTTTAATGATTCAAAAGGTTTTGGTTTTATTACTCCAGATGATGGTGGCGATGACTTATTCGCGCACTTTTCCGCGATCGTAGAGTCTGGTTATAAAAGCTTGAAAGAAGGTCAGCGCGTTAGTTTCGATGTGACTGAAGGCCCTAAAGGCAAGCAGGCTTCAAATATCCAAAAAGCTTAATTCGTTACAGAATTGAACTAAAATGGCTCGCATTGCGGGCCTCTTTTTTTTTTGCTATATTAATTGGGTTCAGGCAACTCGGAGAAGACGCGCTTTAGGCCTTCAGCCCATTTCTTGCGGAGCTGCTTAAAGTATGCGTCATCATCAGAGATGCGGCGCTTGTTTGAGGCGTCGAAGCTGTCTGTGTAATATTGCAATAAATCAATCGGCAATCCAACCGACAAATTGCTGCGAATGGTCGAATCAAATGAAATCAATACGCACTTTGTCACTTCGTTAAGACTGGAATTGTTGCCAATAATCCTGTCCAGGATTGGTTTGCCATATTTAGTTTCGCCAATCTGAAAATATGGCGTTTCTGCCACTGCTTCGATAAAGTTACCCGCGGCGTAGATATTGAAAAGACGTGGGCGCTCCCCAGTAATTTGCCCACCAAGTAGAATGCTTTGATTAAAATCTGCTGCATGTTTTTTCAAATGTTCTGCGTCTTCCGCGTGCACAGCGCGCAGTGCATCGCCTACTACATGCGCAGCATCTACCATACTTGGCACTGTGTATAGGTTAGGCTCCATGTTTTCACTGATTTGCTTTTGCAAGAGGCTCACAACAGCTTGCGAGATAGCCAGATTCCCCGCGGTCATCATCGTGATAACGCGTTCATCTGGTTTTGAAAATATCGTCATTTTTGGGAACGTCGCTACATGATCCACGCCCGCATTCGTGCGGGAGTCTGAGGCCATGACTAAGCCAGACTCTAATAATACGCCAACGCAATAAGTCATTTTTTGATTTTTAGTTTGATAGTAAAGGACTCATTCTAACCTTAATCAACGCGTTAAATCTATCGCTGTTTCTGGCTTATTGCTGGCTTTGGCTCATCTGCACTTTGACTTGCATCTGTTCATTGCCCCCGCCCCGCCGGATGCCGGAGATTGGGCATGCATCTTGATAATCCAGTCCGACTGCCAAGCGCACATGAATGCCATTCGCACGCTGACCGTTCGAGACGTCGAAACTATGCCATTGCCCGGAAACCCAGGCATCAGCCCAAGCATGGCTTTCAACCAGATGGCCATCTTTTGTAAATAGATAGCCGCTGACATAGCGCGCCGGGATGCCCACATAGCGGCAGCATGCGATAAAGATATGTGCGTGGTCCTGACAAACGCCTTCACCTTTGGTGTAAGCTTCGATCGCACTGGTCTGTACGCATGTCACCCCGCGACGATAAATCACGCGGTCGCGGATGGCTTGCATCAAGGCGTCGAGAGAACCTATGTCGATGTTTTGTGTCAAGGTCTGTTGTGCCAGTTGACGCAAGGCACCATCTACCATGGTGAGGGGGGTGGCGCGAAGATATACTGTGGGCGCCAGGGGCTCCAGTTGGGGAGGCAGGTCCAGATTGGTTTCAACTTCGCCATAGGCCGTGATGTTGATCTCCTGATGCGGTTTGTCTATCACCAGCGTGTGGATCAAGTTGCCGTGGGCATCGACATGCGGCAGCAAAATGCCATTCACGCGCAGATCCCAATGTTTGACATGCTGCCCAAAGCCGCTTTGTGGAGTTAGCCTGAGATACTGGATGGTGTAATCCACTGGGTCTTCATAGGCGTAGCGCGTATTGTGCTCGATATGCAAGTGCATGATTCAATGGGGTAAAGAATTAAAAAAGGTGTGGCTGATCTCTTCACCCAGCGCATAGTGCTGGGTTACGAACTCATCCAGAAACTCATGCAGGCCATTCTGAAAGATATTCTCCATGCGGCCATAATGCAATCTTGCATGTAGCTCTCCTGCTTGGCGTAGGCATTCGTCCCCGAGGTTGCCGCAGAGCTTTTCGAGGATAGGCATGATCTCATCAAAACAGGCATGCAGCGAGCGCGGCATGTCATGCCGCAATACTAGCAGTTCCGCGACTTTCCAGGGTTCTATCGTGTCGCGGAATACCTTCTGGTAAGTCTCAAGCGCGGATACCGAACGTAACAAGGCACTCCATTCGTAATAGTCCACGGCGCCGCCAACTTCCTCTCCTGAGGGTAGCAACAGGTGGTACTTCACGTCCAGCAAACGGGCAGTGTTGTCGGCGCGTTCGATAAAAGTACCTAGCCGTACAAACTGGTACGCATCGTCTCGTAGCATTGTGCCAAAAGTGACTCCGCGGAACAGGTGTGACCTGGATTTAATCCAGTCGCAGAATTCGCTGATGTCTTCCTCCCTCAAGTTGTCTTTCATGCGTGGTTGCAGTTCCAGCCATAAAGCGTTGACGTTTTCCCACATCTCGGAAGACATCGCTACGCGAACTGCTCGTGCATTTTCTCTGGCGTTTTCCAATGCATTGACAATACTTGAAGGGTTGCGTTTATCAAACGCCATGTATTGCAGCACGTTCTTGGCGTTATATTCGCCAAATAAACGGCTGTAGCTTTCTGAGTAGCCCGTCACCAGGATAGGTGGTTGCCAAAGCGTGGCGTCATCATGCGTAGCACTGGGCACTAGTGACATCCGGTATGTCACGTCCAATGCACGTGCCATGTTCTCGGCACGTTCGATATAGCGTGCCATCCAGTAGAGATGATCAGCAGTACGGCTTAACATGGTTGTCCTTCATTCAAAATCCACGTGTCTTTCGTGCCGCCACCTTGCGAGGAATTCACGACCAGCGACCCCTTTCGCAGTGCTACGCGGCACAATGCGCCGGGTACTAGGGTGACGGTTTTGCCTGAAAGTACAAACGGGCGTAAATCCACATGCCGTGGCGCGATGCCCTGGTTCACCAAGGTAGGGCAGGTGGATAACGCCAATGTGGGCTGGGCGATATAGTTGCTGGGGTCAGATAGTATCTTGGCTTTAAAATCTGCCAGCTGCTGTTTGGATGCAGACGGGCCTATCAGCATGCCGTAGCCGCCAGAGCCTTGAACCTCTTTGACTACCAGGCTTTCAAGATTCGCTAGCACGTATTTCAGATCATCTTCAATCGCTAGCTTATAAGTCGGGACATTCGACAGTATCGGGTCCTCGCCCAGATAGAATTTCACCATGTCCGGCACATAGGTATAGGTGGCCTTGTCATCCGCAACGCCGGCACCCACCGCGTTCGCCAAGGTGACGCCGCCTTGGCGGTATACCGACATCAATCCGGGCACACCAAGCATGGAATCCTGTCGGAAAGATAGCGGGTCGATGAAATCGTCATCGATACGTCGGTAGATCACATCCACGCGCTTCGGACCTTCCGTGGTTCGCATCCAAACGGCATTGTCCTTCACGAATAGGTCGCGTCCCTCCACAAGTTCGATGCCCATCTGCTGGGCAAGGAATGCGTGCTCGAAATAAGCACTGTTATAGGCGCCTGGTGTCAGCAGCACAACGGTCGGGTCTTGCACGCCGGTTTGAGCTACCGAGCGCAGATTGTTCAGCAGTACTTGTGGGTAGTGCTCAACAGGGGCGATGGAATACTGGCGGAAAAGCTCAGGAAAGAGCCGCATCATCATCTTGCGGTTCTCAAGCATGTAGGAGACCCCGGAAGGCGTGCGTAGATTGTCTTCCAGCACATAGAAATTGTCTTCGCTGGTACGGACGATATCGATTCCGGCGATGTGTGCATAAATGCCATTCGGTACGCGGATACCCTGCATTTCTGGACGATACATCTCATTTGTCAGGATACTCTTGGGCATGATGCCGGCGCGGATGATTTCCTGCCCATGGTAAATATCTTCCAGAAAGGCATTGAGTGCGCGAACACGCTGTATGGCGCCCGCGGACAAGCGCGCCCATTCTTTAGATGACAGGATGCGTGGAATCGGGTCGAAAGGAATTAGACGCTCCGAGCCTGCATCTTCGCCGTAAACGTTGAAAGTAATCCCGACGCGGCGGAAGAGTAGCTCGGCTTCCTGGGCTTTTTGGGGCATAAAGGTGCGACCTTGCATGTCCAGCCAGTTTTCAAAAGGCTGGTAAATGGCACGGGTCTCCCCTTTGGAGGCGCGCATCTCATCGAATGCGCTATTTTTCTCATTGGCTTGCATACATTAGCTTGAGCAATGTATGTGCCAACAAGAAATATTATTTAAAACAATGGGTTGTTGTTATTTTGTGGGAAATGAACCGCGCAACATCGGTGCGTGCGATTTTTTGCATGCACCAATATCGCGCAGATTGATTACATATTGGCAATAATCTCGTCGCCAAACTCCGCGGTGCCCACTTGCGTGGCGCCTTCCATCTGGCTGGAAAAATCACCTGTGACGCGGCCAGACTGGATCGCCTTGCCAACCGCCTTTAGAATCAGGTTGGCCGCTTCTATCCAACCCATGTGGCGCAGCATCATCTCCGCGGAAAGAATCAGTGAACAAGGGTTGGCCAGATTCTTGCCGGCGATCTTTGGTGCTGTGCCGTGGGTTGCTTCGAACATCGCCACCGTATCGCTCAGGTTCGCGCCTGGGGCGATACCGATACCGCCTACTTGTGCAGCCAGCGCATCGCTCATGTAGTCGCCGTTCAGGTTCAACGCGGCTACCACATCGTGATCTTCCGGATGCAGCAGAATCTCCTGCAGGAAAGCATCGGCGATACAGTCTTTAATTACAATACCATTTGGCAACTTGCACCATGGCCCATTGTCGATTTCCACTGCGCCAAATTCTTCCTTGGCCAGTTGATAGCCCCAGTCACGGAAGCCACCTTCGGTGAACTTCATGATGTTGCCCTTGTGCGTGATGGTGACGGATTTTCTTTTGTTATCGATGGCATACTGAATCGCTTTGCGAATCAGGCGCTTGCTGCCGTCTATCGAAACAGGTTTGATGCCAATCGCAGAGGATTCCGGGAAGCGGATCTTCTTGCGCACACCCATGTCGCTCAGGAACTGGATGACTTTCTTCACTTCGTCGGTGCCTGCCGCCCATTCGATACCGGCATAAATGTCCTCAGTATTCTCACGGAAGATCACCATATCAGTCTTTTCCGGATGCTTCACCGGGCTTGGCACACCAGTGAAATATTGCACCGGACGCATGCACACATATAAATCCAGTTCCTGGCGAAGCGTCACATTCAGCGAACGGATGCCGCCGCCTACCGGCGTGGTCAACGGGCCTTTAATGGAGATTACATAGTCTTTTAGCACTTTCATGGTCTCGTCAGAGAGCCATGTGTCCTTGTCGTACACTTTGGTCGATTTCTCACCGGCATAAACTTCCATCCAGGCGATCTTGCGGCTGCCGCCATAGGCTCTCTCTACAGCGGTGTCCACCACCTTTTGCATCGGTGGGGTGATATCCACGCCAATACCATCACCCTCAATAAATGGGATAATGGGATTATTCGGGATGTTGAGCGTGTTGTCGGCATTTACCGTGATTTTTTGGCCAGTAGCTGGCACAGTGATTTTAGAAGCCATTACAATTCCTTCATGCTGATTTTATTTAACAAACCCTTTAACGTCGTATGCCAGTTCAGCGCTCATGAGAAGCATGCCACGTTAAAAGACTTCATCCCGATTCCCGGCGTCTATGCTGCCGGGCGCCTGGATACCGATTCGGAAGGCCTGCTTATTTTAACCGATGATGGCGCGTTGCAACACAAACTCAGCCACCCAAAACACAAAGAAATCAAAACCTACTGGGCCCAGGTGGAAGGCGCGCCGACCGATGCAGACCTGCAGCCGCTGCGACATGGCGTGGACCTGGGCGACTTTATTACCCAGCCGACGCAAGTGCGGCTGATGGATAAACCGGCAGGGCTGTGGCCGCGCAACCCGCCCATACGCGAGCGCAAAGCCATTCCTACCGCGTGGCTGGAGATTAAAATATCAGAAGGCAAGAATCGTCAGGTGCGCAGGATGACCGCTAAAATCGGCTTTCCCACGCTACGGCTGATTCGTTACGCGATAGGCAGCCATACGCTGGACGAAATCCCGCCTGGACAATATAAGGTAATCAACAAATGAAGCCGATAGTGATATTTCGCCACGCCCGCACAGAAGGTGCTGGCTACCTGGGCACTTTTCTGGATGAGCAAAGCATTCCGTGGCAAGAGGTGCGTATAGACAAGGCCGAGCCAGTCCCCGCCTCCATAACGCCATACAGCGGCCTGGTGCTGATGGGCGGGCCCATGAGCGTGAACGACGACCTGTCATGGATACCGCCGCTGCTGGATCTGATTCGCCAGTCGGTAGCACAGGATATCCCCGTGCTGGGGCATTGCCTGGGTGGCCAGCTCATGAGCAAGGCGCTGGGCGGCACGGTCGGCAGGAACCCCGTCAAGGAGATTGGCTGGGGCGCGGTGAATGTCAGCGATAATGCAGAAGCCAGAAAATGGTTTGGCGAGTTGCAGAAGTTCAACAGCTTTCACTGGCATGGCGAAACCTTCACCCTCCCGCAAGGCGCAACGCATCTGCTATCCAGCGCCCATTGCCAGAACCAGGCCTGGGGCATGGGCAAGCACCTGGCATTTCAATGCCATGTGGAAATGACGGCCGAGATGATTAAAACCTGGTGTGATGTGGGCGAGGACGAGTTGCAGGAAGCGGCGGCCAGTCCATTGCATGAAAAATCAGTGCAGCAGGCGGATAAGATGCAAGAGATGCTGGACCTGCACTGCTTTTTCCTTAACAAAGTCGCCAGACAAGTTTATGGTGAATGGGTGAAAGGCCTGCAGGTTTAACACGCGCTACTTTCACTATCAAAACCATCGGCCTGGAAGCCGGATCCAGATTGGCTTGCAGGGCAACAGTTTCAGCAATGAATGCGCGCGTACTGAGGGATTATTATTTACGATGCATGCGGTTCTTATCAATCTCATGATTGGTTGGAACTTGAAATTCCAATGACTTTCTCTTAAGTAGGTCATCATATGACACGCTCTCCAATTCCGTCGCAATAGTGTTGCACAACTGATCGAATTCTGTGATGACCCATGAGCGCGACTTTTGAATTAGTAATTTGAGATTACCGTAATTCTCTTGGGATAAAGTTCCAGCAACTGTAGCCAAGCAGACAACTTTTTCAATCTTATAATTCTTTGTTCCGTTTTTCAGGAGCGCGCCAGAAAGGCTTTGAGAATGAGAGTTTTCGTCGTGAACTAAATGTTTATTTCGGAGGTGTTTAAAATACTCAAATGCCGTCATAGCTTCTGGAGGCTCCCCCTTAAGAATTCTCACTGATGAAAGCTGGAAGCGCGCCTTAGAATCGCCAAAGCATTTTATGAAGTGCACTATTGCAGATCGCCAGAGTGCTTCTCGAATAACGAATGGTTCCTCTGGGGAAAGGTTTATAGCATCCAGGCACCCATCTGCAAACTTTAGGTCATCTTTGTGGAGGGCTAGGTCAGCCAAGCGTTTAGAATTTCGCCCATCAATACCTATTACCTTTACAGCATCTGGAAATCCATCTATATGTAAACTGGAGCCCTGTTGCGATATCTTAAAGTGTTCCATTGTGCCCTGAGTTAAATAACTGTTCCAATGAGAGTATCAATACAAGCGTATTTTTAATGCAAGAAACTTTGCCACTAACTATTTACTATAATACGCATTTGTTAATTAACTCTACATCACTTTGCAGAAATCCAAAACCAATCAGGTACGCATTAACGCTGGCTTATGGCGCAGCCGCATCATCAAGTTTCCGGATGCGGAAGGCTTGCGCCCGACGCCCGACCGTGTGCGGCAGACGCTGTTCAACTGGCTGGAGCAGGATTTGACTGGCAAGGCTTGCCTAGACTTGTTCGCTGGTACGGGGGCGCTGGGGTTTGAGGCGCTATCCCGCAATGCCAAGGCGGTGACGATTGTGGAGTTTTCACCCTTAGCTTTTAAGAGCCTGCGGCAGAATAAAGCGTTGCTAAAAGCCGATGCTGCGCAGGTATTGCAGATGGATGCGATGCAGTTTCTTGCGCAAAATAATCAGAAATACGATGTGATATTTTGCGACCCGCCCTACAACAAGGGCTGGCTGGACAAGCTGCTGCCATTGTTGAAGCAGCATTTGGCCGAGGGTGGCGTAGTGTATGCCGAGGCGGAATATGCCTTGCAGGATACCGAGGACTGGCAAGTGTTAAAACATGGCAAAGCAGGCGCGGTGTATTATCATTTGTTAAAATCCAAACATTAGGGATTGGTGAAACTTATGAGCAAAAATCGTATCGCAGTGTACCCTGGCACCTTCGACCCCATCACTTTAGGGCACGAGGATATCGTGCGCCGCGCGGCCAGCTTGTTTGATGAGGTGATTGTAGCGGTGGCGGGCAGTACCAGCAAGAGCACGCTGTTCACGCTAGAAGAGCGAGTAGCGCTGGCGCAGGGAGTGTTTAACGCCGACAACATCAAGGTGGTGGGGTTCGATGGCTTGCTGATGCAGTTCGTGCAGAATCAAGGCGCGCAGATGGTGATTCGCGGGCTGCGCGCAGCCAGCGATTTTGAATATGAGTTTCAGCTGGCGGGGATGAATCGCAAGTTGTATCCCAAATTGGAAACGATATTCTTGACCCCAGCGGAACAATATATGTTTATCTCATCCAGCCTGGTGCGTGAAGTGGCCAAGCTGGGCGGTGATGTGCATCAGTTCGTTTCCCCAACTGTGGAAGCGGCGATTTTGAAGAAATTGAAGGAATAGGTTTTGGCGCTTTATATTACCGATGAATGCATCAACTGCGACGTTTGTGAGCCGGTGTGCCCAAACAACGCTATCTCCCAAGGGCAGGAGATCTACCAGATAGACCCGGACCTGTGCACGGAATGCGTAGGGCATTACGATAAACCGCAATGCCAGCAGGTGTGCCCGATCGATTGCATCCCATTCGACCCTGAACATAAAGAGACCAAAGACCAGTTGCTGGAAAAATATCAACGAATCTGGCCATTGAATAAGGAATAGGCATGAGAATCTTACACACCATGTTGCGCGTGGGCGATCTGCAACGCTCGATTGACTTCTATACCAACGTGCTGGGCATGAAACTGCTACGTACGCACGATTACCCGGATGGTGAATTCACGCTGGCATTTGTCGGCTATGGCAACGAATACGACAATACCGTGCTGGAACTGACCTACAACTATGGTAAGACCAGCTACGAGATGGGCGGAGCATTCGGACATATTGCCATCGAAGTGGATGACGCCTACAAAGCTTGCGAACAGGTGAAAGCCAAAGGTGGCAAGGTAGTGCGCGAAGCCGGGCCGATGAAGCACGGCACGATTGTGATTGCCTTTGTGGAAGACCCGGATGGGTACAAAATAGAATTTATCCAAAAAGGCACAATTACATATCCCAAATGACGGCAACGGCGAATTGCTGATTAAACATGACAGGTAATAAAGCGCAACTCGTGCAAGCTTGCAACCTTGCTCTTAAAGGTGAATGGGATGCTTCGCACAGAATCGCGCAGGACTACAGCGACCCGATGGCCAACTGGATACACGCTGTACTGCACAAGATTGAAGGCGATGTGTGGAACAGCAACTACTGGTATGCACGGACAGCAGGCAGAAGATACGAAGACTACGCTAGTCCGGAAGAGGAATTGAAAGCTATCGCTGCTTTGCTTGGCTAACCTGCCGACTAGTTACCATAACAAGCTTTCCAGCCATTCCTGCTGCGGCAGCCAGGTAGTCTGATTCGCATCGGTTGCATTGATTGTGCCGCGTGACACTTGCGCTTTCACTGCGGCATCCAGCTTGAATAATGAATCCACCTGCATACCAATGCGCGCGCCAATCGCGTTGTTGTGCTGGTCCATCAGGTCTATCGGGCGGTTCTTGAATTCCATGAGGTTGGTGATTGCTACAACGAGCTTTGGCGTGGTGGTGTATGCCACCACAGCGCTAGCCAGCGTGTGTCGATAGGCGTCGAGCGGACCGTATTTGCCGCCTTCCAGGCCGCTTTTGTGGCAATGCCACCAGACGAATCCCAACACGAAAGCTACATATAGCCCGGTTAATCCCAGTGGCCACTGCCACCACTTTTTGGCTAACTTTAACTTGCCCACTCTACTTTTTACTTTCCTGAACATGATTGGGTACGAATGATACTGTATTCAGGCAAAAAAATGCCCACCCGGTTAAGGGTGGGCGAGGGTGCAAATGATTAGGAGATACTAGCGCAATGGGGGATCACGCTATTTATTTGCACATTAAGCAATCGTTTCCATGCGGTTAGTTATCACCAGACAAAGCGAAGTACGCTAGTTTGCCGTCAATCAGCACCAGACGCGCATCAGCCAATTTGGCTTCACCATATTTGACCGCATTGCGGTAAACCCAGACTACACCTTGCAATTCGCCGTCAGGCTTTTTCAAGGTCAGCATTTGATCAGGGATGCCAAACACTTTGGCAACCTCATCAGATTTGATCGTTTTTAGAGTTTCATAAAACTCGGCTTTAGATAATACCTTGCCAACAGAATCTGGGCTGTGGCGGAATCCAATAGCGTTAGCTTGCATCGGGCTCAGTGTCAGCCCAGCTACGATCAAACCACCTAAAAAAGTACTTTTAATTAAAGCGTTCATGATTTACTCCTTTTGCTACAGTTAAGGTATGACTAACTTTATCAAGTCAATATTTCAAATTCATGACCTGCATGTAAACAAATGTAATTTTTTGTTTGGAGATGTAAGCGAAAGGCGCGCCAGAAACCGTCTGGCGGCCTATCAGTAATCAAAAGTTACAAGTGTCAGCTAAAAAAGTCCTTAGCTTTGTCTACCCAACTCTTGTTGCGGGGACTGTGCTTGCCGGCATCTTTTTGTGTGCTGTCCTCAAACTCACGCAACAGTTTCTTCTGATGCTCGGTAAGTTTTACCGGTGTCTCTACGGTGACATGCACTAACAGATCGCCATGTTCGGATGAGCGTAACGGTTTGATGCCTTTCCCGCGCAACCTGAACACCGCGCCGGTTTGTGTCTCGGCAGGGATTTTCATCTTGGCAGCACCATCCAGTGTGGGTACTTCAATCTCACCGCCCAATGCGGCGGTGGTGAAGCTGATAGGCATCTCGCAATGCAAGTTGCCGCCTTCGCGCTGGAATATGCCATGCGGCTTCAGGTGCACCACGACATACAAATCACCGGTAGGGCCGCCGTTGATGCCAGCTTCGCCTTCTCCGGTGAGGCGAATCCTGTCGCCTTCATCCACACCGGCCGGGATTTTGACCGACAAAGTCTTTTGCTGTTTGACGCGACCTGCGCCGTGACAGCTTGGACATTGGTCTTCGTGCTTGATCGTTTTCCCCGCGCCATGGCATTTCGGGCAGGTCTGCTGCACGGAGAAGAAGCCTTGCTGCATGCGGACTTGACCATGCCCGCCGCAGGTGGAGCAGGTTGAAGCGGATTTGCCCGCTTTTGCGCCTGTTCCATGGCAAGTATCACACTCAGCCATCGTGGGGATACGAATCTTCGTTTCCGTGCCGCGTGCCGCGTCTTCCAGGCTAATCTCCATGTTGTAGCGCAGATCGGCCCCACGATACACATTGGAGCGCTGGCCACCACGGCCGCCACCAAAGATATCGCCAAAGATGTCGCCAAAGGCATCGCTGAAATTGCCGAAACCGCCCGCGCCCGCGCCGCCAAAGCCGGCTCCGCCCATGCTGGGGTCTACGCCGGCATGGCCATACTGGTCATAAGCTGCGCGCTTCTGGTCATCGGACAGAATTTCGTAAGCCTCTTTGGCTTCCTTGAAATGTTCTTCCGCTTTTGGGTTGTCCGGGTTGCGGTCCGGATGGTATTTCATCGCGAGCTTCTTAAAGGCTTTCTTGATTTCCTCTTCAGAAGCGTCGCGATTGACACCTAATACTTCATAATAATCTTTTTTAGCAGCCATTCGTTTTCTCGCGCAAAAGCAGAAAGCCCACTTGATTATGGGCTTTCTTTTACATCGTTGATGTCTTAGTCTTTTTTCACTTCCTCAAACTCGGCATCCACCACTTCGCCTTCTACCGGTTTCTCACCTTGGGGCTGTGCCTCTTGCTGAGCACCGCCTTGCTGGGCCTGCTGTTCAGCATAGACTTTTTCGCCCAGTTTTTGTGAGGCTTCCATCAGGGCGTTGGTTTTAGCCTCAATGGTGTCTTTGTCACCATCTTTCAGCACATCTTCCACATCCTTGATAGCCGCTTCGATCTTGGCTTTCTCATCCGCATCCAGCTTGTCACCGTGCTCGGAAAGCGATTTCTTCACGCTATGCACCAAGCCATCGGCCTGATTGCGTGCGTCTACGGTCTCGCGCAGTTTCTTGTCTTCATCGGCATGGGCTGCTGCATCTTCTTCCATGCGTTTGATCTCTTCCTCAGACAAACCGCTGTTTGCCTTAATGGTGATCTTGTTCTCTTTGCCAGTGGCTTTGTCTTTTGCAGACACATGCAAGATGCCATTGGCATCGATGTCAAAAGTCACTTCAATCTGTGGCATGCCGCGTGGTGCTGGCGGGATGTCGCTCAGGTTGAACTGACCAAGCGATTTATTGCCGCTGGCCATCTCACGCTCGCCTTGCAGCACATGAATCGTCACGGCGTTCTGGTTGTCTTCAGCGGTGGAGAATACTTGCGATGCCTTGGTCGGGATCGTGGTGTTTTTCTTGATGAGCTTGGTCATCACGCTGCCCAAAGTCTCGATACCCAAAGACAATGGTGTCACATCCAGCAGCAGCACATCTTTCACGTCGCCTTGCAGCACGCCGCCTTGGATGGCTGCGCCAACCGCAACAGCTTCGTCCGGGTTCACGTCTTTACGAGGCTCTTTGCCGAAGATCTCTTTTACCTTTTCCTGTACTTTTGGCATACGGCTTTGACCGCCCACCAGAATCACGTCGGAAATATCCGAAGCTTTAACGCCAGAGTCTTTCAGTGCGATACGGCAAGGCTCAGCGGTACGCTCGATCAGGTCTTCCACCAAGCTCTCGAATTTCGCACGGGTGATCTTCACCACCAAGTGTTTGGGGCCAGTCGCGTCTGCCGTGATGTATGGCAGGTTCACTTCGGTCTGTGTGCTCGATGACAGCTCGATCTTCGCTTTCTCAGCAGCTTCTTTCAGGCGTTGTTTCGCCAGCAAGTCATTGCGCAAGTCCAAACCGTTCTCTTTCTTGAACTCGTCTGCCAGATAGTCGATCAAGCGGTTATCGAAGTCTTCACCGCCCAAGAAGGTGTCACCATTGGTGGACAGCACTTCAAACTGGTGTTCACCATCGATCTCATTGATTTCGATGATGGAGATGTCGAACGTACCGCCACCCAGGTCATACACCGCGATCTTGCGGTCACCTTCCTGTTTGTCCAGACCAAACGCCAAAGCGGCGGCTGTCGGCTCGTTGATGATACGTTTCACTTCCAGGCCGGCGATGCGGCCAGCGTCTTTCGTTGCCTGGCGTTGGCTGTCATTGAAGTAAGCAGGAACGGTGATGACCGCTTCAGTTACGGTTTCGCCCAAGTAGTCTTCGGCGGTTTTCTTCATCTTGCGCAATACTTCGGCAGAGATTTGCGGAGGCGCCATTTTCTTGCCGCGCACTTCCACCCATGCGTCACCGTTATCCGCTTTGGTAATGGTGTAAGGCATCAGGTCGATGTCTTTTTGCACCTCTTTCTCTGAGAACTTACGGCCAATCAGGCGTTTTACAGCATACAGCGTGTTTTTTGGGTTGGTCACAGCCTGACGTTTTGCCGGTGCGCCTGCCAGAATCTCGCCGTCTTCCTGATAAGCGATGATAGAGGGAGTCGTGCGCGCACCTTCCGCGTTCTCAATCACGCGAGGTTTGCCGCCTTCCATCACGGCTACGCAAGAGTTAGTCGTGCCTAAGTCAATACCGATGATTTTTGCCATGTTGAATAATCCTTATTAGTTCAAGTTCATTAATTTCAAATCTGATAGTTTCAAAATTGGGTTGGCTTGGCAGATTTCAAGCCCGGTGTATGTTTATTTTGCTTTCGCTACCATCACCAATGCCGGGCGTAGTACACGCTCGTTCAAGGTGTAGCCTTTTTGCAGTACGCTCACTACGGTGTTTGGCTCCTGGTCAGAATCCACCGCACTGATGGCCTGATGTTTGTTCGGGTCGAACTTTTCACCTGCCGGGTTTATTTCGGCGATGTTGAATTTCTCGAATACACTCAACAACTGCTTGGCGGTAAGTTCTACACCATTCTTGTAACTATCCAGTGTTGCGTTATCCACGGCGAGAGCAGCGTCCAGGCTATCTTTGACGGCCAGCAATTCTCCGGAGAATTTTTCCAGCGCGAACTTGCGTGCTTTATCGATATCTTCCAGTGAGCGGCGGCGGATGTTCTCAGCCTCGGCGCGAGTGTATAGTACAGCGGCCTTAGCTTCTTCCAGAGCGGCTTCCAACTCGGTTATACGTGCTTCCGGTGTGGCGTTTTCAGTGGATTCTGGCGATGTTTGATTCAGGGATTGTTCCTGATTGTTTTCGTTTTCTTGCATGCTTTCCTCGTCATTGCTCAATGTCCATTTTTGCGATATGGGGATGACAAACGGGAATTCAAGGGCTGGGAATGATTTTTTTCAGATGTTGTAAAACTTCGTTAGCGGCGGGAGTTAAGCCGATACCGCCCAGATTGATCGCGGGGGCGAATCTGCCGGCCATCACGCCGGTCAGGGCAGGGTCGGTGTCGGTGTAAATGGCGACGGTGGGGATGCTTAAAGCGACTGCCAGATGCGATAGTCCGGTATCTACGCCGACAGCGCCATGCGCACCTGCAATCACCCCAGCTACCGCCCTGATGCCGAGTTTTGGCAGCACGGCGCAGTTTTCGACCTGACCAGAAATCTCAATGGCACGCTCCAGTTCTGCAGGACTGGCCCATGGCAATGCCAGCGTAAAGCCTTCAGCATTCAGTGCTTGCCCCAGTGCCATCCAATGGCTGACCGGCCACAATTTGCTCTCACGACTGGTGCCATGAAACCCGATGATATACTTGCCTTGAAGCCCAGTATCCATGCGGTCTGCAGAGGCATCGTTTTCTAAGGTTTCATCTATCCTAATCCCATAATCAGGCGCGTCGTCGGGAACGGGATAATCCAGGCTCATGGCAACCAATGTACGGTTACGTGTCACTGCATGCTGTTGATATGAAATAGCGAACCGCTTGTCATAGAACAAGCTAGCGAGCGGCTCGCGGATGGATTGCCAGTCATAGCCCATCAGTGGACCATTGGCATGATGCGCCAGCCATGCGCTCTTCAGCAGCCCTTGTGTATCAATCACAGCATCGTAGCTGGTATTGGCAAGCGTTTCTTTAACTGTGCGAATCTCCTGCCATGCGGCTTTGCTGAACAACTGCTTGCGCCAGCGCCGCATCGCTACCGGAATCACACGATGTATGGCAGGGTGCAGCTTGGGAATATCGGCAAAGGATTCTTCCACCACCCAATCGATCTGCACATTGGGAATGTGCTGCAGCATGTCGTTTACCACAGGTAAATTGTGGATGACGTCGCCCATCGAAGAGGTTTTAACAAGAAGAATGCGCTGCATGGCGTGTATTTTCGCATACAATCCCGAAAATGCGATTTGCGTTTCTGATATTCAAATATTTCCCCTTCGGCGGTATGCAGCGCGATATGCTGCGTACCGCGCAACAGCTGGTGAAGCGCGGTCATCAGGTGGAAGTGTTTACTATGAACTGGCAGGGCGAGCAGCCGGGCAACATCAAAGTCCATGTCTTGCCGCAGTCCGGTCTGTTCAATTATCAGCGTTACCAAAAATTCATCGATGCATCGTTTGCCATCATCAGGCATAACCATTTCGATTACGTCTTTGGCTATAACCGCATGGCCGGACTGGATGCGCACTTTGCCGCCGATCCGTGTTTTGTCGAGCGTGTGCAGCAGCAGCGCAGCAGTTGGTATCGCCTGCTACCGCGTTTCAAATGGTTTGCAGAGTGCGAAAAAGCCATTTTCTCGCGTGATTCCAGCACCGAGATACTAGCCGTCTCGCTCACCGAAAAGCCGCATTTCCAGCATTGGTATGGCACGCAGGATGCGCGTTTCCACTATATTCCGCCGTTCCTGTCCACCGAGCGTTTCCAACTGCAGGATAAAGCCGAGATGCGCGCATACCTGCGCAAGGAATTCAATTTTGGCGCGGACGATTTCGTCTATCTGCTCACCGGCTCCGGCTTTCATATGAAAGGCCTTGACCGCGCCATTCTGGCACTGGCGGATTTGCCTAAAGAAGATTTGGCCAACACGCGGCTGGTGGCCGTGGGGCAGGATAACCCGAGCGATTTCGAGAAGCTGGCCAAAAAGCTCGGCTTGTCCGCGCATGTCGTCATTTCCAAAGGCCGGCCGGATACGCCGCAGCTGATGCAGGGCGCAGATGTGTGCATCCACCCTGCGCGGCGCGAGAACACTGGCCTGGTGATTCTGGAAGGCATGGCCTGCGGCGCGCCCATGCTGGTGACGGAAAGCTGCGGCTACGCGCATTACGTGGCGGAGGCCGATGCCGGCATCGTCAGCGCCACACCTTTCGACCAGTTGATATTCAACCGCCAGTTTCTGGAAATGCGCCATTCGCCGAAGAAACATGAGTGGTCTGCCAACGGCCTGCGGCTTGCCCGCCAGCTGATGCAGGAGAATGACGGCAGTGCAGAGGCAAACATCCTGATTGAATTGGCTCAGAAGAAACTAAGCCATGGCTGATATCCTGCAAATCCCGGATTCAGTACGCGACCACCTGCAGGGCGAGCCGTTTGACGCCTTGATGCAGCTTCAGGGCAAGGCTTTTCGCGATGTGCCTGGCCGCAAGACCATGCAAGTAACGATTGGCGGCAAAAGCTATTTTGTAAAACAGCATTTTGGCGTTGGCTGGGGTGAGATCCTCAAGAACCTGCTGAGCCTGAAAAAGCCGATTCTTGGCGCGATGACCGAAGTCGCGGCGATTCAGAAACTGGATGCGACAGGCATCCCCAACACGCCGCTGGTGGCTTACGGTCAGCGTGGCTGCAACCCGGCAACCATGCAATCCTTTGTTTTAACTGAGGATTTGGGCGACATCATCACTGCCGAAGAGTTGAGTGAAGATTGGCAGCACAAGCCTGCCGAATCCAGGCAAGCCCTGATACAAGCACTGGCGGAGCTTGCCAAGCGATTACATCAAGCGGGCCTGTGCCACCGCGATTTTTATCTGTGCCATTTTGTGGTGAAGAAAGCCGAGTTCGAGCAAGGTAAACTCGATCTGCACCTGATAGACCTGCACCGCATGCTGCAAGGCCAATCACCGAATGGTAAATCTGTGATGAAAGACATCGCCGGTTTGTTCTTCTCCGGCTTGCAAATGGGCTGGGGTGCAGAAGATTTAGCCCTGTTCAAACAGCATTACCTGCCGCAGTCGGATGGCTTTTGGGCGCAAGTGGAAGCCCGCTCGCAAGCGCTGCTGGCCAAGTTCAACAGCGAAAAGTTTCAGGCCAGGCTGGCGGCGGACCGGGAAAAATTAAACTAAAATTAAGCGATAAAATTATCGGCGGTGTATATTTGACAGGTGACCGATTTGACTACCCAACCATTCCGCAACAACCGCCTCTTGCACGGACTCATTCTCTGGCTGGTGATACTGTGGGTAATCACCGCCATCGGGCCTTTCAATCGCCGTGACTGGCTGCTTGAGAACCTGTTGGTCTTTATCTATGTCGGTTTGCTCATCGCCACCTATCGGCGCTTCGCCTTTACCAACCTGTCATACATGCTGTTCGGGGTGTTTATCAGCCTGCACCTGATAGGCGCCCACTATACCTATTCAGAGGTACCGTTCGGGTTTTGGCTAAAAGACGCCTTCAACCTGACGCGCAATCACTATGACCGCATTATTCACTTTTCCTACGGCCTGCTGAATGCTTACCCCATGCGCGATATCTTGATGCGTGCCGCTGGTGTCCGTCCAAACTGGTCATATTTCATCCCCGTGGCCTGCATACTTGGTTTCAGCTGCTTTTATGAGTTTCTGGAGGCGGCCGTTGCATATATCGTCAGCCCAGAACTCGGTGATCTCTATCTCGGCGCGCAGGGTGATATCTGGGATTCTGATAAAGACACCTTTCTTGCCTTCAGTGGCGCTATCATCGCCATGAGCATCCTTTGGCTGTACAACAAAGCAAATAAGTCAAAGTAGGGCGGAACAGTGAAACGCACTCGTAAGCGCTTTTAGCCAAGATTAAAAACCAAAAATTTCAGGCCAAGGTGGTGGCGGATAGAGAAAGTAAGAGTGAATAAAAGAAAAAGAGGAATCAAAACGTCTGTTTTTTTTAAGTTATTATTGAGATGTTACGAATCATAATAAGGATAACTTATGGCTGGAGTCATTTTTATAATACTTTTTGGGTTGTTTGTTTTACCCCCATTTTATTTGATTGGCAAGTTAGATCTTACTGACAGCCAAAAGCTTGGCTACAGGTTAGCAGCTTTTGCTTTGCCTATATGCTCTGGTATGTTTACTTACCACTCCAATATATTAAGTAACAATATAGACACTTGGACCCAATTTGATAAGGTATTTGCATGGGCGGTCATAATTCTAGTTTCTTTCGGTTCTTGGATTGTCTTTATAATTGCTTGCTTTAAAGAAAAATAAGCAAGTCTAGCAAGCGTAGGGCGGAAAAGTGGAACGCATTCCGCCGAATGGGAGATATTGCTCCCGGCGGGTAACGCTATGCTAACCCGCCCTACAAGCCAATCTGGATGCGCCTTCCAAGCCGATGGTTTTAGTAATTAGAGTAAACCAGGTTTAATTTTCTGATTTTTCCGGCGCAGTTTTCTGGCTGTGCCTTCTCACTTTGTAGCGGTTGTAGCGCCACAAATATTGTTCCGGTTTTTTAGCCACTTGTGCCTCGATAGCCTGATTGAGCAGGGCAGGTGTGGCAATGGAATCCACTTTGGTCAGGTGAATCTCGTAGCCTTTGCCGTTCTGCAGACGTTCGCCATACGCCATGATGACGGTGGCGCCAGTCTTTTCGGCCAGGCGGCTGGCCAGCGTCATGGTGTAGGCCGGTTTGCCAAAGAAGTCCGCCCATTCGCCTTCGCCTTCTGCGGGAATCTGGTCAGGCAATATGCCAATCGCCTGCCCCTTCTTCAGGGCGTGCATCAAACTGCGTACGCCTTGCACATTGGCCGGTGCGAGCGTGACTTGGCCTTTGCTGCGGCCAGCATCAATCAAGGGCGCGAGCCAGTTCTTCTTGGGCGGGCGAAACAGCACGGTAATCGGGTGTTTGGATGCGTAGTAGATCGAGGTGATCTCGAAGCAGCCCAGATGCGGCGTGATGAAGATGAGGCCTTTGCCGGCGGCAAGCGCGTCTTTCACCAGATGCCAGTTATCGCAATTTTTGACGTAGGAGAGCGCTTTTGCCTGCGGCCATTGCCAGATGGCGAGCGTCTCCAGGATGGCTTTGCCTGTCTCGCCGATGTTGGTGTGGATGACTTGCTTGAATCTTGCCGGGTCTGGACACAAGCCACTTTGCGTCAGATTTTGCTTTTGAATGCGCGCCGAGGCGGGTGTGCAGAAATGTATCAGCCAGCCCAGTACTACCCCCATTTTGTGGATGACGGGCAGCGGCAGCTTTGCAATGAGCTGTGAAATGAGATTCAGCATATTGGGCGCCATTGTAGCGGATTTGGCCGAATGTGAAGAAACTTGCTGTATCCCTGTTAAAATGCCTGCCAAATAAACGCATGATGGAGTTTGAGATTGCTGACTTATATTGCCGCCAGATATGCAAAACTGCTGCAAGGCAACCAGTTGGATACTTTTGAGAAAGTATGGAACTACAAGGCAGACTGGTTCGAGGAGCCCAACGAACGCCGCGGCGGCTGGAGCGGGGTGGGGCGTATCACGCTTAAGGCAGAGGATGGCAGCGAGATCGGCGCTTATCTCAAGCGGCAGGACAACCATTGCCGCACCTCGCTGCTGCACCCGGTGAAAGGCGTGCCGACTTTCCAGCGCGAATTCGAGATGATGCATTATCTGGAACAGCACGCTGTGCCCGCGCCAGAAGTGATGCTGTTTGGGCGTAACCCGGCAGGGGATTTGAAAACGACCCTGCTCACCAGAGAGCTGGCGGGATATGTTCCGCTGGAGGAGTTGACTGAAAAGCTGTTCGCAGAAGGGCGCCCAGCATTGGCGACGCAGCGCGCAGTCGTCGGTGCCGTGGCGGCGCTGGCAAAACGGCTTCATGCGGTCAAGATCCAGCACCGGTCGTTCTACCCTAAACATCTGTTCGTCAACATGGCGGATGCGAATGCGCCCAAAGTGGCGGTAATCGATCTGGAGAAATCGCGCATTAACCGCGTACCGTTCCTGCGCACGCTGATTGACTTGGCGGTGCTGAACCGTCACGCCAAGCATTGGAGCAGATCGCGCAGGATGTATTTCTTCCTGCAGTATCTGGGGATCCCTAAACTGACGCCCTACACCAAATGGTTATGCAGGCGCATAGTCAAGCGGTCTAACCGCGTTAAACGCAGCAAGTAGCGGTATAATCCCAACTTTAGTCTTAACTCTCATACGAGCAATCTATGGCAAAACCAAAAGAAGCACCTATCAAGCTGGAGTTCTCAAACAAGTACGACCGTGAGCACTCACAGTACTACTACGAAAAGCATCGCAGGGGTATTGAGCCTCGCCTTTCACATTGGCGCGATGTGCTGATGGCACGCAAGGCGCTGAAAATTGCCGGTGAGCCGCAAAAGGTGCTGGATCTGCCTTGTGGCGCCGGCCGCTTCTGGCCAACGCTGGCCGAGAACCCGACCAGGACCATTATCGGAGCGGATAATTCTGCTGATATGGTGGCAGTGGCGACAGAGAATTGCCCGAAGGAGATCGCTTCACGCATCACCGGCATGCAGACCTCTGCGTTTGCCATTGACTTGCCAGATAATGCCGTGGACAGCATATTCAGTATGCGGCTGATGCACCATATTGGACAGCCTGAGCATCGCCTGACGATGTTGAAAGAGTTCCACCGCGTTACTAAAGATACGGTAATCCTCTCCTTGTGGGTGGATGGTAATTTCAAGGCGTGGCAACGCCGCCGTTCTGAGGAACGGCATCCGCGCGGGCCAAACCAGAACCGTTTCCTGATTCCTGCCAAACAGATTGAGCAGGAGTTTGCACAGGCTGGATTCAAGATAGTCGACCATCTGGATTTCCTGCCGTATTACGCCATGTGGCGCGTCTATATACTGCGTAAAAATTAAGCATTGACTCAAGTTCTGCCAGATCAAGTTCAGCTAGATCATGCGTCTTCGTTGACCCTTCTTGATCGGGTTAGGGTCGTTCCCGGACGGCGCGAGGTCTACCGTGGGGAATGGCAGGGGCAAGGCGTGTTCGCCAAGATTTTTCTGGGTAAGGATGCACTGAAATATGCCAAACGCGATGCGGATGGCATCGCCATCCTGCAGCAAGAGCATATCGCTACCCCTAAGTTGCTGCATGCTGGTACGGGCACAATGCATAGCGGTGAGTTAGTGCAAGTGATTGTTCTCGAAGAGATAAAAAACTCAAAGAACATAGAAGAGTTGTGGCCGACGCTCAAGCCAAAAGCGCGTTTGGAGTTGGCGAAAAAGCTGGTGAAAGTAATCGCGCTACATCACGATGCCGATATTATTCACACGGATTTACACCTCAAAAATTTTCTGGTCACCGATGATTTCGTCTACACGCTGGATGGTGATGGCATACGCCAATATGCCGGGTTGACCTACAAAAGGGCGCTACATAATCTGGCGGAAATGGTTTCCAAATTTGATGCGCTAGAGCAGGCGGAGTGGCTACAGCAATTGTTGGATGCGTATCACACCATCATCAGTTGGCACCTGCCGATGGGTGCGGAGCAGGTGGCGTCGCTGGCAAATCATTACCGTTTGAAAGCGGTCAACAATTATGCAAACAAGGTGTTCAGGAATTGTACCGACGTGTCTGTAAGCCAGTCTACAAGCGCCTTTCAGGCATGGTCAAATGCATTCGATTTGCCCAAGGATTTGGATTTGGACGCCTTGCTGGAAAGTGGTGCCCGGTTGAAAAGCGGCAAAACTTGCACGGTGGGCTTGGCCGAAATCGCTGGCAAGCAGATCGTCATCAAGCGCTACAACATCAAAGATTTGGCGCATGCTTTCAGCAGGGCGTTTCGCCCAAGCCGCGCGGCGGTTTCTTGGGGGAATGCGCATCGGCTGAAACTGCTGGGCATTCCCACCGCAGCACCAATCGCTTTGCTGGAAACCAGAAAATTCGGTTTTTTGCGCGGCAAGGCATATTTTCTGACGGAATTTATCAATGTGCCGGATGCGATGGAATTTTTTGCGCAAACGCAGGATAAAGGGGCTCGTACTGATGCGGTGAAAAATATCTGCACACTGTTTTATCGTTTGTATTTGCTGCAAATCTCGCATGGCGACATGAAGGCGACCAATATCAAGATGCAAGGCACGCAGCCCGCGTTAGTAGATCTGGACGCGATGCGTCAGCATCGTCGCACTTGCCTGAAAGCGCATGTACGCGATTTGCGCCGATTCATGCAAAATTGGAAAAACCAGCCCGCGTTGTATAATGCGTTTGTTAAGACTTTTCGCGCCATTTATGCGAATGCCCGACCTTTGGAGTTGGCGGGCGTTTTTGAAAATGTTGCTCGATAACTATATCTAAGATAATTCAATGATTGTATTAGGGATTTCTGGCGCGCTTGGGCATGATGCCTCGGCTGCAATTTTAGTAGATGGCAAAATTATCGCTGCGGCGGAAGAAGAGCGCTTCATCCGCGACAAACACGCGAAGAATCATTGGCCGTATGAAGCAGCGAAATTCTGCCTGAAGCAAGCTGGCGTGAAACCGGAAGATGTGGATATCGTCGCTTTTCCTTATGGCGAGATTCCACTGAGTTCTGGTGCGCGCTGGCATTACGCCAAGCGTTACTGGTATGCGCCGGATAGAGCATTGGACGCGATTTTCAACGGGAACAGAAGATTCCGCCGCAATCGCGATAAGTCATTGAAATTGATGCAAGAACTTGGCTTGACCAAGGCCAAATATGTGCCGGTCGAGCACCATCTGGCACATGCCTCCAGCGCGTATCATTTAAGCGGATTTAAGGAAAAAACCGCCATTATCGGCATCGACGGAAAAGGCGAGTACGCGACTACGTTCTTCGGCTACGGCGAGAATGGAAAAATCCATAAAATCAAGGAGTTTTACGATCCGGATTCGTTGGGTGGCATGTATGGCGCAATCACGGAATATCTTGGTTTCGAGATGCTGGATGGCGAGTTCAAAGTGATGGGCATGGCGCCGTATGGGGATCCTGACAAATATGATCTGAGCCGCCTGGCCAAATTCGAGAATGGCGAGCTAATTGTGAATACCGATTACGTGAATGTGGTCGGCCTGCGTCGCTACAAGGAGAATGGTAAGGGTTTCTATTTCACACCTAAATTGATTGAGTGGCTTGGCCCCAAGCGTGAAGGCGACGAGATTGACGATCCTTATATTCATTACGCCGCTAGCGTGCAAAAGCTGCTGGAGGATTTGGCGCTGCAGATGATCGAGTATTATCTAGGCGATATTATCCGTGAGACCGGCAAGATCGCTATGGCAGGAGGTGTGGCGCTCAACGTGAAGCTGAACCAGCGTATCATTGCATCGCCGCATGTGAAGGAACTGTTCGTGCAGCCAGCTTCCGGCGACAACGGCACCTCACTCGGCGCCGCAACTTATGCTGCACATTTGGCTGGCGAGACCATCCATAAAATGGAGCACGCCTATCTTGGTCCCAGTTTTAGCAATGAAGAATGTATCGCAGCATGCGAGCAGCACCCCGCCAAACCAGTCTTTACGCGGGTTGCAGACGGTCCTAAAAAAGCTGCGGAACTGCTTGCGGCTGGCAATCCACTGGCCTGGTTTCAGGGCCGCATGGAGTTTGGCCCGCGCGCATTGGGCTGCCGCAGTATTTTGGGCGACCCGAGCTTTCCGGGTGTGGCCGATCGTATCAATGCACAAATCAAGTATCGTGAGCGTTGGCGGCCATTCTGTCCGAGTATGCTGGATAAGGTAGCGGAAGACATCCTGCAGACTTCGCATCCTGCACCTTACATGACATTCACTTTTGATGTGGCCGAGCATTGGAAATCACGCATCCCGGAAGTGGTGCACGAAGATGGTACCGCACGTGCACAAGTGGTGACTAAGGAGACGAACCCGCGCTACTACGCGCTGATAGAGCATCTGGAAGAACTGCGCGGCAACCCAGTGGTGTTGAATACTTCATTAAACCGGCGAGGTGAGCCGATGATTTGTAGCCCAACCGATGCGCTGAATATGTTTTATGGTTGTGATCTGGAATACTTGATGCTGGAAGATGTTTTGGTGACTAAGAAATAAGCAAAATGTTACTTTGGTGCTGATATGAATAATTTCTTCAAAATATTTAGAGGAATACATAAAACCTATCTGTTATGTTATTACTGGATTAGGAACCGATTGTCTAATCGGCAAGTGAATGGGGATACGCAGGTTGTGGTAAGTTTAACTACATACGGCAAGAGACTGCAGGTAGTGTATCTAACAATCGAATCGATAGTTAGCGGTTGCGCCAGACCCAAAAGATTGATTTTATGGGTGCAAGATGAACATCAATTCCTGAATTTGCCCAAGAGTCTTCAGCGATTGCGTGAACGAGGGTTGGAGATACGGCTATCCAAAAACTATGGTTCGCACACTAAGTATTATCCTTACATCAAGGAATTTGCCGCTGATAATTTGCCCTTAGTAACTGCGGATGATGACGTTTTTTATCCGCAATTTTGGCTGGAGGGATTGTATCAGGCGTACCTGAAAGACGATAAAGTGGTGTCTTGTTACAGGGCGCATCTAATGCTGATAGATGAAGAATCGAATAAGGTCGCACCCTTTTATAAATGGGGTATGTGTAACACTGATGTGCCAAGTTATATGCATCATGCAACAGGCGTAGCTGGAATTATTTATCCTCCTAAACTATTACACATGCTTGCTAATGCCGGCGATGTTTTTCTAGAACTATGTCCCAAAGGCGACGATATATGGTTGCATGTGAATTCGATTCGTAACGGTTATAAAATTAGACAAATTTTTAAAAACGATCTAAAACTTAGAACTATTCCATTTACCCAGCAAGACGGTTTGATCCAGCAAAACGCCCATGAAGGATTGAATACGATACAGGCCGATAAAACCTATACCCCGAACGATATTGCAATTCTCAAGACGGAACTGACAAAGTCTGCCTAACTTCGGGGCATGAGTTGCCCCAAATATGTGCAATTTTAAATGGTTGCATGAAACCATGAACCAAATTGCTATATAATGAGGCTGTAACATAACGAATGCTGGCCGTAAGTGGTTAATTTGTATTGGCCAATAGTCAGTGAACATAATCAAGTCGCACCTCTAATTATGAAACAGTCTCATATCGAAGTTACCGAACGGATTATTGAACGCAGCCGCCCGACCAGGTCTGCCTATTTGCAACGCGTCGATGCAATGCTGACCCGCAAAAAGGGTCCAGATCGCCTGGGTTGCGCAAACGTCGCGCATGCTTTTGCTGCATTACCGCAGAACGACAAGCTAAAGATTTACGCTGAAAAGCCGACGCATATCGGTATTGTCACTGCGTATAACGAGATGTTGTCAGCACACCAGCCGTACGTTAAGTATCCAGACATTATCCGAGATGAAGCCCGTAAGCATGGTGCCACCACGCAAGTTGCAGGTGGGGTCCCAGCGATGTGTGACGGGATCACTCAAGGCGAGCCAGGCATGGAGCTTAGCCTGTTTAGCCGCGACACCATCGCGATGGGCACGGCTATTGCTCTCTCGCATGATGTATTTGATGCGGCATTGCTGCTAGGTGTATGCGACAAGATTGTCCCTGGCTTGCTGATTGGGGCTTTGCATTTTGGCCACCTGCCGTGCGTCTTTGTCCCGGCTGGTCCAATGAGTACGGGTATCGATAATACTTCAAAATCTAAAGTGCGTGAGCAGTATGCACAAGGTTTGGTAGGACGCGCTGAGCTCTTGGCGTCTGAATCTGCAGCCTATCATGGCGAAGGTACCTGTACATTCTATGGCACTGCGAACAGTAACCAGATGTTGCTGGAAGCGATGGGTTTGCATGTGCCTGGAGCGGCATTCATACACCCTGCTGATGGAATGCGCGAGATGCTGACGCGTGAAGCGGTAAAACTGGTTCTTCAGAACGCACGAAAAGAGAGTTTTATTCCAATCGGCCGTTTGGTGGATGAGCATGTCATCGTCAACGCCATGGTAGCATTATTGGCTACAGGTGGCTCAACCAATCACCTGATTCACTGGGTTGCTGTCGCCCGCGCAGCAGGCATCATCATTGATTGGACGGATTTCTATCATTTGGCCAGAACTACGCCGTTGCTAGCTAGCGTTTATCCAAACGGCAAGGCCGATGTGAACGAGTTTCAGGCTGCAGGCGGTCCGGGCTTTGTGATTCGTGAGTTGATCGATTCTGGTTGCATGTATCCGGATGTGTTTACCGTAACAGGCAAAGGCTTGCGCGAATATGGCAAAAAGCCGGAAGTGGAAAAAGATCATTTGATATGGCGTGACTACCCTGCGGAAAGCTGTGATGAGACTATCGTGCGTACTGCTGCCCACCCATTCAATGAGTCGGGCGGCTTGCGACTGCTGAAAGGCAATTTGGGTCGTAGTGTTATCAAGATTTCTGCAGTACCGGAAGATCGACACATCATAGAGGCTCCGGCGATTGTGTTCGATGCACAGGAAGAATTGCTGGCCGCGTTTGACCGTGGTGAGTTGGAACGTGATTTTGTTGCTGTGGTGCGTTTCCAGGGGCCCAAAGCGAACGGTATGCCTGAATTGCACAAATTGACGCCACCTATGGCGGTGCTACAGAACAAAGGGTTTAGAGTGGCAATCGTGACCGATGGGCGTATGAGTGGTGCATCCGGCAAAATCCCGGCGGCGATTCATTTAACACCGGAGGCCTCTGCGGGTGGGGCAATCGCAAAGATTCGCACTGGGGACATGATTCGTTTGAACGCCGCAGTCGGTCAATTGAACGTGCTTGTGGATGAGGATACTTGGGCAGAACGCGCAGTGGAAGAACTGTCCGATGCGAAGCGCAATGTGAACTCGCATGGCATGGGACGTGAGCTGTTTGGCGGCATGCGCAAAAATGTTCTGTCAGCAGAAGAAGGTGCAATCACCTGGTTGTAGTTCCTAAAATCCTTAAGGTTGACCGTATCAGAATAATTTATTGTTATATTTATCGTAGGTAAGAAATATGAATACTCTTGATTTGGCAATGCACGGCCCTGTGATTCCCGTGATTGTGATTAATAAAGTTGAAGATGCCGTGCCGATGGCAGAAGCCCTTCTTGAAGGCGGCATCAAAGTGCTCGAAGTGACCTTACGCTCTTCTTGTGCCTTGCAAGCAATGGAGCAGATCGCTAAACATGTACCGGATGCAATCATGGGTTCCGGTACGGTGCGCAACTTGAAAGATGCACAAGCCAGCCTGGATGTCGGCTGTAAGTTTGCTGTAAGTCCAGGTTATACCACTGAGTTGGGTCAGTTCGCACGCAAGATTGGTCTTTCCTTGTTGCCAGGTGTTTCCACTGGCTCTGAAATCATGACTGCCAACGCCGATGATTATTATTTCCTAAAATTGTTTCCTGCGGTTGCAGTCGGTGGTATCAACTTACTGAAAGGTTTTGCTGGCCCTTTTGCGGATGTAAAATTTTGCCCTACAGGTGGCGTTACAGTTGAAAGTGCGCCACAATTCTTAGCATTGCCTAATGTAGTAGTGTGTGGGGGTACGTGGCTTACACCTGCAGATGCGGTTGCGCGAAAGGATTGGGCTCATATTACCAAGTTGGCCAAAGAGGCTAGCGCGATTACGCCAGCCAAATAAGCTGGGAGTTTGTATAATCAAGGCTTGTGGATTTATCGCAAGCCTTTTTTATTGGATTAGATTTGTGAATTTGAGTCAGTATAAAACAATAGTATTTGATTGTGATGGTGTAGTGCTTAACAGCAATAAAACCAAAGTCAATGCCTATTATGAAGTGGCCAAACGCAATGGCGGCACTGATGAGCAAGCGCAAGCACTAGCTGATCATCATGTCAGGAAAGGTAGCTTTCCTCGTAATGGAAAGATCGAGTATTACCTTAAAGAAATACTTAAGCAGCCTGTTACCCCGGAAGTGATGCAGAAGTATATGGATACTTTTGAAGAAGTGCTGGATAAGGCTTTGATGGAGTGTGAAATAGCTCCTGGTTTATTCGATCTCAAATCTGCCACTCCTAATGCCCGCTGGATGCTGCTGTCCGGGGGTGATCAGAAAGAACTCAGAACAATATTTGCGCGTCGTGATTTGTCGGGTTTGTTCGAAGCAGGGATATTTGGCGGCCCGGATATCAAGGAAGACGTGCTTGACCGCGAGATATCAAACGGAAATCTGCTTTTCCCCGCACTGTTTGTTGGAGATAGTAAATATGATTTTCAGGCAGCGATGCATGCTAATATCGATTTTGTTTTTCTAACAGACTGGACTGAAGTGGCAGATTGGCAGGAATTCTGTGATATCAACCATATCAAAATAGCAAAAAACATCGCCAGTTTATTATGACCAATAAACAATATCTGAAAGGTAGCTAGTGTCTTCTCTAATAAAACAACTTTCTGTGGTGGTGCCTGTACGCAACGAACAAGACAATGTAGCGACTTTGATAAGCGAAATTGATGCTGCATTGAGCGCCGTCATTCCCCATGAAATCATTTATGTGGATGACGGCAGCACGGATGCTACATATGAGCGGCTTAAAGCACTTCAGCAGCAATATAAGCAACTGCGAATCATACGTCACTTAAAAAGTTGTGGGCAAAGCACTGCGGTCAGGACGGGAGTGAAGTTTGCACAGAATGAATGGGTTGCTACGTTGGATGGGGATGGTCAAAATGACCCGGCAGATATTCCAAAGCTAATAGCCGCGCTAGCTGAAGGCATAGAGTTGGTTGGAGGCAATAGACGCCTTAGTAGAAGAGATACTTGGGTAAAAAGAATTTCATCGGTGATTGCGAATACGGTACGTTCTAAGATGTTGCGCGATGATACGCCTGATACAGGCTGCGGCTTGAAGCTTTTCAATCGAGCTGCTTTTATGGATTTGCCATATTTCGATCATATGCATCGTTTCTTGCCTGCTTTGATAAAACGTCGTGGCGGTAAAATCGCGTCAGTGCACGTAAGTCACCGCAATCGTGAGCACGGAAAATCCAACTACGGCACAATAGACAGGTTAATGGTTGGTATTGTTGATTTGTTTGGCGTAGCATGGTTGCAGAGGCGCGCTAAAATCCCTGTGATACATGATTTGGAGTGAACTGGTATGGAACATGGAATCGGCTATTTTTTTGGGCATATCGCATCTTCAGTCCATCATTATCTCGCAGGAACATCTAAGCAGGATTTGATTTGGGTGGCAATTGGTTTGGCTGGACAATGTTTGTTTATGATGCGCTTCATAGTGCAATGGATACATAGCGAACGACATCAGCAAAGTCTGATACCTGTCAGCTTCTGGTATTTGAGTTTGCTAGGTGGATTGATCGTCCTGGCTTATGGGATACACCGTATCGATCCTGTCATTATTCTTGGTCAATTGCCTGGGACGATCGTCTATGCACGTAATCTGGTACTTATAAAGCGGCACGCTAGAAAGTCGCAGCAAAAGCCTCATTGAGTTTCACTATTTTGAAAAATTACTACCACAATCAAGAGTTCAAATATTTCCTTTGGGTGGTGATTGCTTGCAGTTTTCTGATTTTGTTTTGGGGGTTGGGTAGTCTACAGCTCATGTCACTTAATGAAGGACGACGCGCATTGGTGATAAAGGAAATGTACCAAACAGGAGATTGGCTTTTGCCTCGCTTGAATGGTGAGTTATACCTGACAAAACCGCCGTTGTTTTATTGGTTTGCGATGTTGTTTTCATCCATACATGGGGCCGTGAATGAGTGGACGCTTCGACTGCCTTCAGCTGTCTCCGCGCTGATAACGTGCGGCGTTGCCTACAAATTTGCACAACGACGTTTTGGTCAATTGGCGGCGATATGTACTTTGGTACTGTTGATTGCGAATCTTGGGTTTGCGATGTTGGCCCGGCGTGCAGAGATTGAAATGCTGCTGACTGCATTGTGCTTCGGATCGCTGATATCTGCCATCAAATATACAGAGCAACAACGGCGTGTCTGGCTTTATTTAAGTTACGGTCTGCTTGGATTGGCAGTTCTTACTAAAGGGCCTGTGGCAATGCTTTTTGTTACTTTGCCTATATTGTTAGTGGTTTTTTGGCGCAAAGATTCTATAATCAGAAGCATTGTCGTAGATTGGCG
Source organism: Methylophilus sp. (assembly GCA_035423825.1). Classification (GTDB taxonomy): domain Bacteria; phylum Pseudomonadota; class Gammaproteobacteria; order Burkholderiales; family Methylophilaceae; genus Methylophilus. Next base: position 186,185 of record DAOMMM010000001.1, read on the forward strand.
TGCATGGGGTTTCTTTTTTATTGTAGCGCTCTCATGGTATGCCTTGGTTACAATCAGATTGGGGCCGGACATATGGTCATTGATAGTGAAGCGCGACATGCTGGAAAAGATGCAAGGAGATACGAATGTAAAGCCAGTTTTAAGTTATTTGGGCTGGATTACTGTGGATTTTTTAATGCTAACAGGTTTGTTTCTGATCAAGCCGGCAAATACATTCCGCATCAATTTCAAGCAGGCTAACTTTCTTTTGCTCATAGCTGCCGTGCTAATCCCATTGCTGGTTTTTTCATTATTCAGTAACAAACACGCCAAATATCTGCTACCAATATACCCCGTCATCGCAATCTTGTTGGGGGTGCATGTCAGAAACTTGTATCAGGCAGCAAGCGCGGGTTTCAGAAGAGCAATATACTTAGTCGGTATCTTGCTGCCATTTGCCTTGGCGATTTTTTATGTTTCCTTGGAGTCTCAGATATTCAGCTATCGTGTTGCGGTTTTCCCAGAATTTCAGCAATGGAGCAAGAAGGTCGAATTAGAGAATATATATGCGTACGATACCGTAGATAGCCGACTGGTATATTACGCCAGCAAGCCAATCAAGCCGTTGGATAAAAGCGGGTTAAGCACATTAAGCATGCGTCAGGCCACATTCGTATTGTTAGCTGAAGATAGTGATATTGCTGTTATTCCATCATCAGCTTGCAAACTGAAAGAATTCTCACCCTATCTCAAAAAGAAAAAAAAATTGATAGCATTTGGTTTTGGTGCGATATGCCATGCTGATTTTAAATGAATTTGATTAAAACTAGAGACGAATAATGAAATTGACAGTAGTCGGAACCGGATATGTAGGTCTGGTCACAGGTACATGTTTGGCAGAAGTGGGTAATCATGTGCTTTGTATGGATGTTGACCCAGTTAAGATCAAGACACTACAAGATGGCGGGATTCCCATTCATGAACCAGGCCTGTTAGAGATGGTGCGGCGCAATGTGGATGCGGGTAGATTGTCATTCACTACAGATATAGAAAAAGCGGTACATTTTGGAGATATTCAGTTCATCGCGGTAGGAACGCCACCTGATGAAGATGGCTCTGCTGATTTGCAATATGTTGTCGAGGCTGCCCGAAATATCGGTAAACATATGATAGAGCCGAAGGTGGTCGTCAATAAATCCACCGTACCAGTCGGAACAGCTGACAAAGTTAGAACGGCCATAGCCAATGAATTAAGAGCACGGAATTCCAGTTTAAGTTTTCAAGTCGTTTCTAATCCGGAGTTTTTGAAAGAAGGCGCAGCGGTAGAGGATTTTATGCGTCCTGATCGTATCGTGGTAGGCACCGAAGATGCTTATGCAAGAGAAATCATGCGTGATTTGTACGCGCCTTTTCAGCGTAATCACGAACGTTTAGTCTTTATGGATGTGCGTTCGGCAGAATTGACGAAATATGCTGCTAATGCCATGTTGGCGACTCGTATCAGTTTTATGAACGAGCTTGCTAACCTGGCAGAAATCTTAGGCGCAGATATTGAGGACGTTCGCAAGGGTATTGGTTCAGATCCTCGTATTGGATACCATTTTCTGTATGCTGGCTGTGGATACGGTGGCTCATGCTTTCCTAAAGATGTAAAAGCGTTGATAAAAACTGCCAAAGATCATGGGTACGACTTGCAAGTATTGCAAGCAGTGGAAAGTGCTAATGACCTTCAGAAACATGTGTTAACAGAAAAAATAAAACGCCATTTTGGAAATAACCTCAAGGGTAGGCATTTTGCGCTCTGGGGCTTGGCCTTCAAACCCAATACTGACGATATGCGTGAAGCGGCGAGCAGGGTGTTGATCATGGATCTGCTAGCGGCTGGTGCGTCAGTCACAGCCTATGACCCGGTGGCGATGAATGAGTCCAGAAGGATCTTTCACGGCACTGCTAATATTGAGTTCGCAGATTCGCAGAGCAAGGCTCTGGATGATGCCGATGCGCTAGTGATAGTCACAGAGTGGAAAGAGTTTAGGAGTCCTGATTTCGCCGAATTGGAAAGTAAGTTAAAAGCAAAAGCAATATTTGATGGCAGGAACATGTATGACCCAGCCATTGTGAGAAAAGCGGGATTGAGGTACTACCCGATAGGAAGAAAATAGAATTTGACCAGGGTTGGATGAATCGTTGAAAGTTTTAGTCACCGGTATTGCAGGTTTTATAGGATTCCATCTGGCGCAGCGTTTACTTGCGCGTGGAGACATTGTCATCGGAGTGGATAATCTGAGCGACTATTACGATGTCAGTTTGAAACAAGCAAGACTCGCATCGCTTAAAGAACATCCCAGGCAGGCTAATCTAACATTTATTAAGCTCGATTTGGCAGACACTTCGGCGACCGATGCCTTGTTTTCCTCAGAGAAGCCAGAACGGGTCGTGCACCTAGCGGCTCAAGCAGGAGTGCGTTATTCAATCAAGAACCCATATGCTTATGCCAGCTGTAACTTGGTAGCGTTTGTCAATGTATTGGAAGGTTGCCGGCATCATCAGGTCGAACATCTAGTCTACGCTAGCTCGTCCAGTGTTTATGGGGGTAATGCCAAGCTACCATTCAGTGAGGATGATACGGTAGATCATCCTGTGAGTCTTTACGCCGCCACAAAAAAGGCAAACGAACTGATGGCGCATACCTATAGCCACTTATATCGATTGCCGACTACGGGCTTACGGTTCTTCACCGTGTATGGGCCATGGGGCAGGCCGGATATGTCACCATTCCTGTTTGCAAATGCCATCTTGAGTGAACGTCCGATCCAGATATTCAATCATGGCGATATGATGCGAGATTTTACTTATATAGATGATATTGTCGAAGGTCTTGTTCGAGTATTGGATAAGCCTGCTACTCCAGACCCTGATTTTGACACGACTTCACCAAAAGCATCTACCAGTAATGCGCCATACCGTATTTTTAATATTGGGAATAGTCAGCCAGAGATGTTGCTAGATTTTATTGGTGCTCTCGAAAACGCGCTAGGTATGACCGCTAAGAAAGAGTTCCTGCCAATGCAGGCAGGGGATGTTAAATCCACCTTTGCAGACACCAGCGCGCTACAAGCTTGGGTAGGATTTAAGCCGAACACCAAGCTGGAAAGCGGCATAGAGAGGTTTATTAAATGGTACCGCGCGTATTATTTATGAGATGAAACTTTGCGGTAAATCGCCGCATATTTTTTTTTGTTGTCCGAGTAAAATCGCTTGATTTCTTTGTATTCCAGTAGATGCTTCTCAAGCATTGGAATTCTTTCAGGATGATTCGCAGAGAGTGTTAAAATCAAAAAATCATTTTGATAAATGCTTTTGTTTTCAATCGATTGGATCGTCTTTGACCAAGTACTATCCCATTTTCCGGCGAAAGGTGCTTTGGCATAGTAACGCATTCTACAGTCATCATAGAAAATCTTATCATCTGGGGCAGTTGCGGTAGTCCATGCTACAGCATCTTGTAGATAGTTGTAGCCTTCGTGTTTGGGCAGGATATTTTTTATCATGCCGGAAAAAAGCAATATCAAAACTAGAAGTCCTATTTGAACATGTTTTCTGTTGGGCGTTTTAACCAAATCACTTAAATAGAAAGACGCCAGTATCATGAGTATCCAGCTGAGCGCAATCACATAACGCCCAGATAAAACAAAAACTTTAATGATAATTAGCGCCATATTGAATACAGCAATCAGTGCTACAACCCGTAGTGCAAAATGGGCGTTTTTTTCAAGTGATTTGTAAGCTCCTTGCTTTAAGGCAAAAAAGTTTAATGCGCTTGGAATAATGCCGGTGGTTGAAATGATTTTTACGATGATGATATATGCGAAGATAACTAATAAGCCTACAACTGCATATTCATCGAGGTATTTGCCTAATACCTGTTCTGACATGATTTTCGTGCTTTGTTGCAAATGCGCAGTAAATTCTTGGTAAAAGTTGGTAGTAAAGACTTCTTGCAAGCGACCAAAATTTTTCATACTCAGATCTTTATTGATTAAGATTGTCGTCGCGATAAATCCCATTGTCAGGATGCTAAGTGAGTTGGTGTAAAGCAAATGCTTAAGACGTGCCAACCAATGTTGGTGATGCAAAAACAGGAAAATAAGCGGTAAACCTATCAGGTAGCTAATACCTTCTATTCTGAAAAGTGTTGCAATCATGATGCACACTTGCCAAATGAGTGCATCACGGATTTGTTCCTGTTGCAAATATCGAATAAAGAAAAATAGGCTGGCAAGATAGAAAGCCCAGAAGCCCTCGTCCCTCAAGAGCATACTCAGCGCGTCACCTACGATATATTGGCTACTAAACAGGATAAACGCTCCTGAAAGCATCACGCGGGTATTGCCACCGCAGATCTGAATGATTTTAAGGTAACTAGCAGTAGCTATCCCAAAAAAAATAGAGTTGAGTATTTGAGCGGAGCTGTGAATGTCAAGCAAGGTAAGCTTGTGTATAAGAGCAATACAAAACCCATATAATGGCCAGTTGAATATTTGAATGGCACTATGCCAGTCCCCCGCTGCTATTAAGCGCGCTTGCTCGAAATAGATGACTGAGTCAGGATTTATCCAGCCATGCTGTATGTATTGTATCCATGCAGCAAGTGCAATGCTGAACGATACAATCCACCAAAACAGTTTTTTGGGAGCTACTTCATCTAACTTGATTAACCAGGCTTGCATTGTCAAATAATTTTAGCTTGAATTAGCTGCGGGGTGATTTGTTTCAGACAATTTAAATGCCCAAGTGGACAGATTCTTTCAAAGCATGGGCTGCAAGGCAATGCTAGATATTCAATCACAGCTTTGGGATGCATGGGCGGTGTGTGATAAGGGTCTGATGAGCCGAAAATGGCGATGAGTTTTTTATCCAGCGCGGCGGCTACGTGCATCAGGCCAGAGTCGTTGCAGACAATCGTATCGCATAGCGACATGATGTCTATTGCTTCGTCTAGTTTGGTTTTGCCACCCAAATCTACACAATGGCCTTGCGCGAGCTGGTTAATATGACTGGTTACCGACACATCTTTTTCTGAGCCGAACAGCACGACCTGCCAACCTTGAGAGATGGCATGTTTGGCAACTTCGGCAAAGTATTCTGCCGGCCAGCGTTTTGCTTCGCCATACTCTGCGCCTGGGCAAAGTCCTAAAATTCTGCTTTGATTATTTAAAATCCCATGCCTTGAAGCCAATATCCATGCGGTTTCCGGCGATGTGTTTAGAGATGGGGTGGGTAAAGCCTTTGGTAAAGGAGTATTCTTGCATAGCCCCAAGGCAACAAATCGCTCCACGGTTTTTTTAAGATTGGTTTTATTCAATGGACGGATGTCGTTGATCAGTCCGTAGCGCATCTCGCCAAGGAAGCTTGTACGCTTTGGGATGCCTGCAGCCCAAGGTAGGATGGCAGATTTGAACGAGTTGGTAAGAATGATGGCTTGGCTATATCCTTTGTTTTTCAGTGATTTGCCGAGCCTGATGCGCTGCCAGATTGCAGATTCCCCATGTTTGAAGGGAAGAGCGATTTTTTCGCCAACTTCGGGCATGCGTTCCAGCAAGGGAAACGTCCATGCGGGCGCGGCAACATCAATCTGGCAATCCGGCTGGTTAGTCTTCAGTATCTTGAAAAGGCTTTGCGCCAGCACCATGTCGCCTACCCAGGAAGGACCAAGAATGAGGATTTTCTCCCCCATCAGGCATTCATTTTTTTGATGATGTTGCTGGTGCTGCGACCTTCCACCAAGTCAATCAAGGCAATCTCCCCGCCCCAGCTTTGCACCTCCTTGCCACCTACTACCTGGTCTGCCGTATAGTCGCTGCCTTTGGCAATCACATCCGGCCTGATGGCATGGATCAGGCTCAAAGGGGTGTCTTCGTCAAAGAGAATGACGGCATCGACGCTTTCCAGCGCTGCGAGTACGCGCGCACGGTCATTCTCATGGACAACCGGACGGGTTTCGCCCTTGAGCGCGCGCACGGAACGATCGGTGTTCAAGCCCAGAATGAGCTTATCTCCGCGTTTTTTTGCCGCTTCCAGGTAAGTGACATGCCCTGCATGCAGCAAATCAAAACAGCCGTTGGTGAATACGATTTTTTGTTTAGCTTGTTTCCAGGCATCTACTTTGGCAAGCAGTTCTGGCAATGTGCTGCAGATTTTGTGCGCTTGTTCGTTGCCTTGTTTTGCAGTCAAAGCATCAAGTAAATCAATTTTGGTAATAGGCACCGTGCCGAGTTTACCGACAACAATGCCTGCAGCTATATTCGCAAGCTCCAGGCTTTGCAATGCTGTCAGGCCGTGAATCAGCCCGGCCGCCAGCGACGCAATCACGGTATCGCCGGCACCGGAAACGTCAAATACTTGTTTAGCAGTAGCAGGCAAGTGATGAGTTGTTTCATCGATCAGGCTGATACCTTCCTCTCCGCGCGTGACTGCAAGGAATCCTAGTTCCAGACAGGCTTTTAATCGCGCTGCTTTATCGATTAGCTCTGGGTCTTGTATAGTCGTACCACACGCTTCGGCTGTTTCTTTTTTGTTTGGCGTCAGCGCAGTAGCACCTTGGTATTTGCCGTAGTCCTTGCCTTTGGGGTCCACTAGTACAGGCACTTTGTATGCTTTGCAGTGACTGATGATTTGCTGGCAAACCTTTTCGCTTAGCAAGCCTTTCGCGTAATCAGAGAGAATCACGACTGCGGGTTTATTGGTGATTTCAGCCTCCACGACAGCTAACATAGCAGTGTTTTCTTCCGTCGAGAAAGCGGTGCTATCTTCCTGGTCAAGGCGCAACATTTGCTGGTGGCCGCCAATGATGCGTGTTTTTGCGATGGTTGGGCGTGATTTGCTGGGAATCAACATAGCTTTTACCCCACTTGCCGTGATAAGTTGGGTCAGGTGTTTAGCCTCAGCATCTTCTCCTACTGATCCAATCAAATGTGTTTGAATTCCAAGCAAAGCCAGATTGGCAGCGACATTGGCCGCACCTCCGGCGCGTAATTGCTCACTCTTGACTAGCACGACTGGCACTGGTGCTTCGGGTGAGATGCGGCCAACTTCCCCCATGAGATAACGATCTAACATCACGTCACCGATAACAAGAACATGCTGTTTATTTGCACCAAAACTTTTAACGATATCGATGAGTTGCGGCATTAGTCGCTTTCGATGATTTCACACAAACAATGGCCGATGAAGATATGCGCTTCTTGCACTCGTGCCGTTACATTGCTAGGCACAACGATGTTGTGAGTGCACATGCCGTTCATTTTGCCACCTGTGCCGCCTGTGAGGCCGATAGTTATCGCGCCGATGGTATTCGCAGCCTCGATGGCCCTTACCACATTAGCGCTATTGCCACTGGTAGTTAGGCCTATCAATACATCTTTCGGCGTGCATAGCGCTTCCACCTGACGGGCAAAGATATAGTCGTAACCATAATCATTACCGACAGAGGTCAGAATGGAGGTGTCTGTGGTCAAAGCGATAGAAGGCAAGCCTTTACGCTCCTTCTGGAAACGGCCGACGATTTCGGCAGCAATGTGCTGGCTATCTGCGGCGCTACCGCCGTTACCACATAACAGTATCTTGCCACCATTTTTGATGGTGTTTTGCAGGATTGTGCCAACTTCCGAAATTAAAGGGAACAAGGCAGGCAATGCTTCATACATCTGCATGTGAACGGCATGTTGGGTTTTTAAAAAATCTACATATTTCATTTTGGGCCGCTAACAGTAAGGGTCTGGTTTCATTAGGTAATTCTGTACGTAGTCTCGCACGCCATCTTCCAAGCTGGTCATCGGTGCAGTGTACCCAGCGGCACGGATCTTGGCCATGGGTGCCTCGGTAAAATACTGGTACCTGCCCTTTAAATCTTCTGGCATGTCGATATAAATGATGTTCGGCGTTTTATTCATACTGGTCATGACATTGGTTGCCAGGTCACGGAATGTCCTAGCCTTGCCGGTGCCGATGTTGTAAATACCATTTACCCCTTTGCCAGCAAAGAAGTGCCCTATGATAGCAGCGCAGTCTTTCACATAAACAAAATCACGTTGTTGTTCGCCATGTGCAACCTCAGGTTGGTCACTCTTGAACAGTTTCATGGCGCCAGTCTGGCTGAATTGATGGAAGGTGTGGAATGCAACACTCGCCATCCTGCCTTTGTGGTATTCGTTAGGGCCATAGACATTGAAGAACTTGAAGCCTGCCCAGCTAGGTGGTGTCGGCAGTTTCTCACTTAGCTGGCGCAGCACCCATTGGTCGAAGAAGTGTTTTGAATAACCGTAACCGTTAAGAGGGCGCAAGTTCTCGATACTGATGTCGTCGTATCCCGCATCGCCATCACCGTATGTGGCGGCGGAACTGGCATAGAAGAACGGCACCTTGTTTTGTGCACACCATGCCCATAATGCCTGTGAGTACTGGATGTTGTCGGCAACCAGTTTGTTGAAGTCTCGTTCGGTAGTGGCGCTGATGGCACCCATGTGGATGATGGCCTCCACGTCTTTGCGGCCTTCCAGCCACACAAGCAGTTGATCTTTATCCAGATAATGCGCATAACGACGTTTGACCAGATTCTGCCATTGGTCCTCGTGCATGATACGGTCGACAATCACTAAATCGTCGCGCTTGAGTATTGTGTTGAAATGCCAGGCGGTGATAGAGCCTATCATGCCCGCGCCACCAGTAATAATGATCATCTGAAATTCAAGCGATTAAAACGCTGTAATTAACGATAGATAAGTATAACGCTTATTCATTTGCGCCCAAAGCCTGCGCCCTGCTTTTTGTAGCAGCCAGCTCGACTTTCGCCATGGCGGTATCCCAATTCGCTGTCACCCAGCCTTGCAAGTTTTCCAGTGCAATTTGTGTGAGGGCGTGTAGCCAAGCGTCGCTGTCGTTCAAGGCAGGGATGTACTGATAGTCGCCGCCACCATTGCTCGTAAAGATATGTTTACCTTCCATCGCAATCTCCTCAAGTGTTTCCAGGCAATCGCAACTGAAGCCCGGACATATTACATCCACACGTTTGGTATTTGCTTTGCCCAATACTTCCAGAGTGTTTGCCAGATAAGGCTGCAGCCATTCCTGGCGGCCGAAACGAGATTGGAAGGCGACCTGATACTGGCCTTGTTTCAGCCCTAACGCTTCGGCCAGAAGACGTGCGGTCTTGTGGCATTCACAGTGATAAGGATCACCTTTCATCAGATGGAATTTAGGTACACCGTGAAAGCTCATGACAAGTTTGTCGCCCTGGTCAAAATTCGGGCGGCGATTCACGATCCAGTAGGCGTTCACATGTTTGGCCAGAGCGCTGATATAAGCCGGATGGTCATGATAGTGTTTGGTCGTGCGGATCGCTGGCACGTTGCGCATCTTCAGCAGTACGCGCCAAACTGCATCTAATGCAGCTGCGGTGCTGCTAGCTGCGTATTGCGGGAACAACGGAATCACCAGAATGCGATCGCAGTGGACTGCTTTAAGCTTTTCCAACGCTTCCTGCATGCTCGGGTTGCCATAAGTCATTCCAATTTCTACCGCAAACGGTGATTTGACTTTTTCACCCAGGTAGCCTTGCAGTAACCGGCCTTGCCGCTGGGCATATACCAGTAATGGAGATCCATCCTTCATCCATACCTGTGCATATTTCTCAGCGGATTTTTTTGGACGCGTGTTCAGGATGATACTGTTAAGAATCAACCACCAGATGGCACGGGGTATTTCGATAATGCGCCGGTCAGACAGGAACTGTTTCAGATAAGGCCGCAAAGCCGCACCGGTAGGTGCGTCCGGCGTACCCAGATTGGCTAGCAGAATGCCGACTTTCAACTGGTCGCCGTGCTGGTAAGGTGGTTCCGGATTAAAGTAAAACATATATCTATTCTAATTTAAAGCCTGTTGAATAGCCATGATAGCCAACATCAAAACAAAAAAGGCGCGGTTGCGCCTTTTGAATAGTATGTAATTTATCGTTTGTGTATTTGGTTGCCGATGAATCCGCCCACCGCAGCGCCGCCTACAGTTCCCAAGGCACTGCCTCCGGTCAGTACTGCGCCGCCGACCGCGCCTATGCCTGCACCAATGGCAGTGTTTTTGCCACGCGTGGACATCGTACCGCATCCGGTCATGGTTAGAACGCTCATTAAACATACCAAGGCTGTTGCTTTTTTGAAAGACAAAGTCATCATTCACTCTCCTAAATTGTTGAAATCAACCCGTTTCACACGTGCAAAACGGCACCAGGTTTCTGGCAGAAGCTTCCCTTGTGAATTTAGTTCTGATTGGAGTTATTGGATGCGAGAACTACGCTGGTGATTATTGTAGCTGTTTGCCTAGTGATTGGAAAGTGCGCTGGATAGCAATTTCGCGGTAACATCGACAATCGGGATGACACGTTCATAAGCCATCCGTGTAGGACCAATCACACCGAGCGTGCCCACGATCTGGCCATCCACTTCATATGGCGCGGTAACCATGCTGCATTCGTCTAGCGGGCTTACGCCGGCTTCGTTGCCAATGAATATCTGCATCGTTTCGGCTTTTTGGCTGTAATCCAGCAATTGCATCAGCGATGTGCGTTGTTCGAACAGATCGAATAGTTTGCGTAACTTGGTGACATTGGTGCTCAGCTCGTCTACCTGCAGCAGATTACGTTCTCCAGCAATTACGACATTGTCCTGCCTGCCAAGCGCATGGTTGCTGGCCTCTACAGCAGCGGCCATCAGGCGGCTGATGTCGGACTGCATGGTTTTCAGTTCAGCATTCAGCTTTGCTTGTACAGATTCAAATGTCTGGCCTGCATAGTGTGCGTTGAAGTAGTTGCTGGCCTGAATCAGTTCTGCGGCTGAGTAGGCCTTTTCCGTTACCAGCACGCGGTTTTGCACATTGCCATCATTCGTGACGATGATCAGTAGGATACGTTTTTCAGCCAGCGGTAAGAATTCCAGATGTTTTAAGGCTAATGAGGAGCGCTTGGGCAACATGACCACACCTGCGAATTGCGTCAGGCCGGAAAGCATGTTGGCCGCGGTACTGATAAGCTCCTGTGCATTGCCGAGTTTGGCAGGATTTAGTTCGCTTTGCAGCTGTTCGATTTTTCTGCTTTCCAGTGGCTGTACGGTCAGTAGGGTGTCCACAAAGAACCGGTAGCCGCGCTGGGTAGGGATGCGTCCGGCAGAGGTGTGCGGGCTTGCCACGAAACCCAGGTTCTCAAGATCGGACATCACGTTACGAATGGTCGCAGGGCTGACATCCAGACCGGAGTGCTGCAGCAATGTACGCGAACCGATAGGCTGACCTTCGGCCACATAGTGCTCGATAAGGGTTTTCAGCAGGATTTGCGCACGTTTATCCAGACCTTTTTGCATGCCGCTATTTTGCCTTTGCATTGAATAAAAAGCTATCCAAAAAAGCCCCCATGTTTCATTTTACAGGCGGTTTTATGATTTAATACTGCCATGACTCAAGCATTCAATAGTATCGGTATCGTCGGCAAATACATGAACCATGACGCGCTGCAGCAGATGCAAAGCGACCTAGCGGATTTGGCACATCATTTGCAGTCTAAGAACATTAGCGTTTGGGTGGAGCAAAACACGGCTGAACACGCACATCTGAAGGGGTTCAGTACCGTGCCTCTGGCCGATATCGGCGCCAGGGCGGATATGGTGATCGTGATGGGCGGTGATGGCACTATGTTGAGTGTTGCGCGGGCCTTGGTGCAAAATCCGGTGCCGCTGGTAGGCATCAACCGGGGACGCTTTGGCTTTCTGACCGACCTCCGCGCCGAGGAGATGTTGAGCTCGATAGATCGCATTTTAGTTGGTGATTTTCAGAGAGAGACGCGCATGTTCTTCAACGCGCAAGTCTTTCGCCAAGACAAATTGCTGCACGCTGGCGTGGCTATGAATGATGTGGTGGTGAAAAGTTGTCTCCGCTTGCTGGAATTCGAGGTACATATCGACGGAAAATTTTTGCACAAACAGCGTGCTGATGGATTGATCGTCAGTACCCCGACTGGCACCACCGCTTATGCATTGAGTGCCGGTGGCCCGATTTTGCATCCGAATGTCGAGGCGATTGCATTGGTGCCTGTCAGTCCGCATACACTGTCTAATCGTCCCATCGCGGTCAATAGCGGAAGCAGGGTCGAGGTTACTGTGCTGCAGGCAGATGATGCGCAGGTCAGTTTTGATGGCCAGATCCAATTGGATCTGGAGCATGGAGACAAAGTGTTGATACAACGTGCAGAGCAAATGGTCACGTTGCTGCATCCGGCTAATTATTGTTATTTCGACATGTTGCGCAATAAGTTGAATTGGTCATAACAAGTTTGTATGCTGCAAAGTCTTTCCATACGTGATTTCATCATCGTTGATGCACTCGATCTGGAGTTCCTCACTGGGTTTACCACCCTCACTGGTGAAACCGGTGCAGGCAAGTCCATTCTTATTGATGCCTTGTCGCTCGCACTGGGAGCGCGCGGTGATGGCGTGGTGACGCGTGCAGGTTGCGAGAAAGCGGATATTTCGGCTACCTTCGACAATACCGAATTTGCCCGGAAATGGCTGGAGAGTAATGAAATCGCCGCAGATGATAGCCTTCTGCTGCGGCGTGTGCTCTATGCGGATGGCCGTAGCCGCGCTTTCATCAATGGGGTCTCGGTCACCGTTGGGCAACTCAAGGAGCTTGGTGATCTGCTAGTGGATATCTACAGTCAGAACATGCACCATAGCCTGCTGAAGACCGCCACACAACGCCAGATTCTGGACGAATTCGCCGGTTTGGATGCACAGGTGCAGCAGGTGGCAAGCTACTATAAGGCATGGGTTGAACTGGATAGACAACGCAAGGCCTATGAGCAGAATGCGACGGCGTATGCCGATGAGCTGGCTGAACTGCGCGACAAGAATCGTGAACTGGCGCAATTGAATTTCAGTACGGAGATGTGGGCGGATCTGCAGGCCGAGCATGCGCGTCTAAGTCACGGAGCCGCTTTGATCCAAGGTGTAGAAGCCAGCGTTAATCTATTGGGTGAGTTGGAGATTAATGCGCGAGATCTGCTATCGCAGGCTTATAGCCAGTTGCAGCATGTGGCCGAATATGACGCCCAGCTTAACGAGCCGCTGGAAGCCATTAATAACGCGCTGATTCAAGCAGAAGATGCCAACCGTTTTTTGAGCCGCTACCTGCAGCGTACCGAGCTTGATCCAGAGCGATTGCAGGAAGTGGATAACCAGATGCAGAACATCCACGACACGGCGCGCAAATACCGGCTGCGTGTGGAAGAGATCGCTGATGTGTTGGATATGGGCCAGGCCAGAATGGCTGAGCTGGAAAGTTTTTCCGACGATGGTGTGCTGGCTAGACGTTGTCTGGAAGCCGAGCATGCCTATATGCAGGCGGCTCAGATATTGAGTGATGAACGCGCAAAGGCTGCAGTTGAACTGTCGGCGCAGATTACACAGCACATGCAGACATTGTCGCTGGCAGGGGGGCAGTTTCTGGTTGAGATCACCCCGCAAGTGCCGTCTGCACATGGGCTGGAGCATGTCGAGTTCATGGTCGCTGGTCACGCAGGAGTTACAGCGCGGCCACTCAATAAAGTGGCTTCTGGCGGCGAGTTGTCACGCATCAGCCTGGCGCTGCATGTCACCACTGCCAAAAAGGGCACTACGCCGACCATGATCTTTGATGAAGTGGATGTCGGCATCGGTGGCGCCGTTGCAGAAGTGGTTGGTCGATTGCTGCATGCTTTGGGAAAAGAAAATCAGGTCCTGGTCATTACGCATCTGCCGCAGGTGGCGGCGCAGGCACAACATCATCTGCAAGTGCGCAAGTCCCAAAGTGACGGGCAAACGCTCAGCCATATCCAGCCGCTCAGCACAGTGGAAAGGATCGAGGAGATTGCCCGCATGCTGGGCGGCGTTCAAATCACTGACACAGCGCTCAGCCATGCCCGCGAAATGCTGGGCATGTAGCTTTTAATTATTTCTCGCTGATTCTTCATTGTCTGATTAGCTGCCTTGCAGGCCTTATCCAGATTGGCGTGCAGTGCATCTGTTTTGATAATGAACGCGCGCGAGGGCTAGCGAATGACCTGCTGGATCACCTGCCACTGTTCTGCCTTCTGTGCCAATGACATGCCGGCGTGTGCTGGGCTGGTGGATGGTAATCGGTGAGTTTTTATGCTTCTGTCCATCTGGATATGTTTTCGGAAAAGAGAGGCTGCGGTATTTCCGTTAAAGCATATCAACTGGATACTTGGGTGCTGTCTTAAAAAATCAGCGATATCGTTTGGCACGACACTGTCGGATTGGATGGCACCATCCATGCTGCCCGGGCGGTGCGCGGATGCGCAGACATCCCATAGTGCCACGCCAGCATCCATCAAACTCTGACAGCGTATTGCATAAGGCAGATTGGCTGGTATGCCTAATACGCTTTCTATCACGTGCCAGAATGCATTGCGCGGGTGGGCGTAGTATTGCTGCTGCCGCAATGATTCCTGTCCAGGCAGGGAGCCGAGAATCAGTAGCTTGGGGTTATTGCCGACGACAGGTGGGAACCCGGTTGAGTGCATCTATGGGGGTTATTTACAGTGACTTGATACAGTTGCGACCACTGCGTTTTGCCTCATATAAGGCATTATCGGCACGGCGTAATATTGTTTTCAGATTGTCGTCCGGGGTAATAGTGGCTGTACCGATGCAGACGGTCACTATGTTGTCATCATGCGCCCGCAGTTGAGCGCTCTCGATGTGGCTGCGGATGCTTTCGGCTAGCACGCCTACTTTTTGCGAATCTGTTTTGGTGGCGATAATGATGAACTCATCCCCGCCCCAGCGTGCGGCTGCATCGCTGACTCGAGTGTATCTTCCAAGTATGTCCGCGATTTCTTTCAATGTGTCATCCCCGCTTTCATGGCCAAGGTGATCATTGATCTTCTTGAAATGGTCCACGTCAATCAGTACCAGCGAAAAAGGTTCACGGTAACGGTCAAATTGACTCTTTTCGTATTCAAAGGCTTCTTCAATCTTCTGGCGATTGAATAGGCCGGTCAGGTGGTCGTGGAAGGTGAGATGGCGCAAGTGCTCTTTCTCCAACTCTAGTGTCCTGTTGGCTTCTTGCAGTTCCAAAGTCCTCTGCCGTACTTCTTCTTCGAGTTTCAGGTTCGATCGCTCAAGCTGGGTATGTTGCTGGCGTATGAGTTTTTCGTAGAACTCCATAATTACCAGTAACACCAGCGTGTGAACAACGCCTGTGATGATATCCAGATTGGAATAGCCGGAATCCTGCATCAAGGTATGCGCGGCTACAACAGACAGCATGATGCCAACCACCCAGCGCATGCCGATCTTTCGGCCTTTCAGGAACAATGCGGCCGCGGCGAGCAAGAAAAACAGCAGAAAACGTGTTTTGTTGTAGGGTGCAAATATGAAAATGGTCAGAAAAAGCGCCCAGTACAGCACGATGGTTACCGAACCGATCGATTCTGCGCGCTGCGGATTGCGGCGCAGATAGTATGCCATCACCAGTGCAATGACCGCAAACAGCAAGTCAGCAAGGCCGATAGTGATGGAATGTTGCAGGCGGATGACGCTCAAGCAAGCAGCAACGATGCTGCCTAGCCATAGCGAGATATACAGGAAACCATATTTGGATTGGTCGATTGCAAGTGCTTCGGTTTTGGGCTGCAATGATGCGATGATATTGCTAGCTTGATTGGTCATGATGCTAGTCTCGAATGATTGATTTGGGCTTGATGCATTGTGCCCTAATTTTAGTTATTTGGCTATTTCTGCCGCCTCAACTACTACTTTATACAACTGCGCCTCCTGAGCGGTCTTGATGCGTTCTCCGATGGCGATCTGATTGCGCTTGCCAGGCGCTACGCCACCCTTGATGACCATGGATGGCGTCTGGCCTACCGCGCGTCCTGTCTGGGCGTCATATTTGATGACACGAACTTGCACGCGTCCCACCGGTATATCGGTCGCATTTTCCACCACGGCGTAAAGGTTGCCCGCATTATCCGATTGTGCGCCGGAACGTATGTAGCGTGATGGGTTGCGGGGCAAATCCAGCCGAACACCGCGGCTGTTGGCTTCTTTCCCGATATCGGAATTGGATCCAGCGGCTAACTGATAATTTTGCAGTGCGCCCTCGATATCACCGCGTTCTTCTGCAATCTCACCTAGATAAAGTGCCGCTGGGGCGGTGGGCAATAATGAGTTGGCCTTTTTGAGATAACTTTCAGCTTCTTGCTTGCGACCCATTTGGAACAAAGCGATACCGGTCTGCGCATGTGGTTTGAAGTAGTCCGGTTGCATCTGTATGGCTTTTGCATAATAACTAATGGCTTCTTGGGGTTTTTTCTGCGTCAAAGCGATATCGCCAAGCAGTTCCTGAAACCGCGCTTCACGGGGCTCACCTGCAATCGCTTTTTGTGCCAGTGTGCTAGCAGTGTTAGTGTCACCCTGTTTTAGGGCTTTCACAGCATCGTCATAGGCTTTATAGGCGGGCTGTGTGGCCTTTACTTTAGCTACTTTCTGCACATATACGTCTTTCCCCATTTCTCCGCCTGCACCGAGTTTCTTGAGGGTCTCTTTGTTGGCGGCTACGCGTTCAGGTGAAGGCGGGTGACTCGCAAACAGCCCTTGTAGCCAGTTGGTTTCACGGCCCTCGCTCAGGCGCACAAAGGTCTCTTGCAAAGTGACTGCCGCAGCAGGGTCATAACCGGCTTTTTTCATATATTTCATGCCGTAATAGTCAGATTCGCTCTCGGCATCTCGCCCATATTTGGTGCTAATCAACTGAGCGCCGATTTGTGATGCACCAACAATCAGGTTGGCATAATCGGTGTTTTGTGCCCCGATACCTACCGCTATCATGGCGCCTTGCAGGAATATGCCACGCTCCATGCTTTTGGCACCATGGCGTGCTGCTGCATGAACGATCTCATGCCCCATCACGGCCGCCAGTTCTGCTTCGCTGTTCAGTTCATAAAGTATGCCTCGGTTGAAGGCGATTTTCCCGCCCGGCATTGCCCAAGCGTTAGGGACGGAGTCGTTGAGCACTACGAATTCATAGGGAAGCTCCGGCCTGTCTGATACGGCCGCCAGACGATTGCCAATGCTTTGTACATACGCGGTCAATTCGGGGTCGATGACGTAATCACCACCCTGTGATTGCCGCGCAGGGGAGTAGTTTTCCTTGCCGATGGCAATCTCTTTTTCCTCGGAAACGAACTGAAACTCTTTTTTCTTGGTGACCGGGTTGGTGCCACAGGCCGTAACGCTCACGCCAATTAATAGCGCAATAAGCAGGGAATGGTATTTTTTCATCACGCAACTCCGGTAGGGTTTTGTGGCTTGATTAACGCATGACTATTTTTTATGTGGACAAGGCTTCTTGGTACAGTCGGCATAAATATATAAGGAATGCTCATGGATTTTGAAACCTCGGCTACTTGCAGCTTTGTGCTGTAACTTTTCAATCTCTTCGTCACAGAACTCTTCCACATGACCGCACTGCAGGCAGACAATATGGTCGTGATGGCTACCTTCATTGAGTTCGAACACCGCTTTCCCACTCTCGAAATGATGGCGCACCAGCAAGCCTGCCTGCTCGAACTGGGTAAGCACGCGATAGACAGTAGCTAAGCCAACGTCATCACCTGCGTTGATCATGACCTTATAGACGTCTTCAGCAGATAGATGTCGCTCACTGCTTTTCTCGAATAGCTCCAGAATTTTAAGGCGCGGCAATGTGGCTTTCAGGCCGGCGTTTTTCAGGTCTTTAAGGTCATGCATGTGCTTATGTCTCGCGAAGTTTGCATCAGTTAACTTGTCATTCAAGGTTTAAGGCTAAACCCAGACATGGTATATTAACGCCAATTTTGTTACGTGTCTCTATAATCCCGCACAACATCATGCGCTATTTTCTCGTGTTACTTATCAGCCTGCTCACGGCCTGTGGCGCTGGCGTCCCATCGCTCAAGCCATACAAGATGGATATTCAGCAAGGCAATGTTGTGACTTCCAAGATGCTGCTGCAATTGCGGCCTGGGATGACCAAATCGCAAGTGCGCTACATCATGGGAACGCCCTTGGTAGTGGATAGTTTTCATCGTGACCGTTGGGATTACTTTTATCAGCTGCGGCAGGCAGGCAAGGTGGTGGAGCAGCGCCGCGTGATATTAGAGTTTGAGAAAGATCTGCTGAAACGTGTGCGCGGCGACGTGGTTCCTGCCGGCTCACAGCCAGCCGAGGGCGCAGTGGAGAGCAATGCCAGCAAGACCATCGAGGTTGCACCAACCAAGCGCGAGGAAAAAAGCTGGACGGATAGGCTCAAGTTCTGGAAAAGTGATGACAAGCCAGCCGAAGTGCCCAAAGCACCTGCGGAAACGCCCAAATCTCCAGAGGCTCCCGAAATGAAGCCGGAAATCCCTGCGGCACCTGCCACAGCACCTAGCAGTGAAGCCCCTGCCGGTGATACGCCATCCATACTCGCAGTACCGATTGAGTCGGGTGTGACTGCGCCGGTTACTCTGCCAGCGCCGCAAGCGCCGAAGGTAGATACGCCGCAAAGCCAGCCAGCGCAAGCTGAGCCAGCTAAACCCGATCCTACCCCTGCACCGGTGGCTGTTGAGCCTGTCAAGCCTGCTGAGACAGAAGCGATGAAGCCTGCGCCTGAAGTGATGCCAGTTGCGCCTGTCAGGGATGAGCGATTGATCTTCCGTATGGATAAAACCATGCGTACACCTGTGGTAGAGCCGGTTGCACCGACACCTGAAGCCCCAGTGGCGGCACCTAAGCCAGCTGCCAAGAAGCTGGAACCGCCACCAGAGGAAGAGGGGCCGGGTTATTTTGAGCGGATATTGGAACAAATAGGGTTTTAATTATGGCAATTAAAATTGTGATCGCCGGTGCAAGTGGGCGTATGGGACATGCTTTGTTAGCTGGAGTGTTTGAAGATGCCGACCTGCAATTATATGGCGCTTTGGACCGCGCCGGCAGTGCCAGCATTGGTCGCGATGCAGGCGAACTTTTCGGCAGGAATACGGGTGTGTATATCAGCGCCGACGCCAACGAAACGCTTGAAGGCGCGGATGTGCTGATCGACTTCACTCGCCCGGAAGCCACGATGGATTATCTGGAAATCTGCCAGCGCCAGGGTGTGCGATTGGTAATCGGTACAACCGGTTTCACCGTCGAACAAAAAACCAGAATCGCCGAAGCAGCCAAAACCAATGCGATTGTATTTGCACCGAACATGAGCGTCGGCGTGACATTGCTCATCAGTCTGGTTGAGCAGGCGGCTAAAGTCCTGAAAGATGCATATGATATCGAGGTGGTCGAGATGCATCATCGTTATAAAGTGGATGCGCCTTCCGGCACGGCGCTCAGGCTGGGTGAGGCGGCAGCTAAAGGTATCGGCGAGGATCTGAAAGATTGCGCCATCTATGCTCGCGAAGGTGTTACTGGCGAGCGCGAGACTGGAAAGATCGGCTTCGCTACGCTACGTGGCGGTGATGTGGTGGGCGACCATACCGTGATTTTTGCCGGTACCGGCGAACGCGTGGAACTCACGCACAAAGCAAGCAGCCGTGCCACATTCGCCCAAGGGGCGCTGCGCGCTGCGAAATTTCTTGCCGGCAAAAAAACTGGCTTATACGATATGCGTGATGTGCTAGATCTGGGTAATTAAGACCTGTCAAATTTTAAAGCATTTTCATTGTGTCACATGCCGTTCTCAAAACCCAGGCTACAAGCGTCTATCCGTGTGGTGATGCCGATAATGAATGTGCGCACGTACAAGAGTAGATGTAATGAATTGTATGCGAATCTCACGAAATTATCTGTATGGGTTGTTTCTGATATTCATTGTGGTGTTCGCATGGTCTGCCATTCGTCCACATGATTATGTCACCTGGTTTCTGGAAGTCGTGCCGACGCTGATCGCGTTGCCAATTCTGTTCCTTACCTACAAAAATTTTCCGCTCAGCAATTTGCTGTATAGCCTGATTTTGCTGCACGCCTTGATTTTATTGGTTGGTGGGCATTACACCTACGCAGAAGTCCCGATATTCAACTGGCTGCGCGATACGCTTGATTTGGCGCGTAACTATTACGACCGCATCGGACATTTTGTACAGGGTTTTGTGCCTGCAATCATCGCGCGCGAGATTCTGCTGCGGCGATCACCGCTTGAACCAGGTAAGTGGCTATTCTTTGTGGTGTGCTGTATATGTCTGGCTATCAGTGCGTTCTACGAGTTCATCGAGTGGTGGGTGGCTGTGGTTTCAGGCACGGCAGCAGACGCTTTCCTCGGTACGCAGGGTGACGTGTGGGATACGCAATGGGACATGTTTTTGGCTTTAGTAGGGGCGGTTTTAGCTCAAATCGTGCTGGCGAAATTACATGACAAACAGTTGGCTCGGCTTGAACGCAACGACTAAATCGGCTATAATTTATTAATTCTTGCAACGGGAAGAGTTGAATCGGCTCCTCCCGTTTTGCATATCTAGCATCGCCTCATGATGCACCAAAAAAGTTTAACCAGATGAATGACAGGAGCGCTTAGTGGCCACAACACGTCCAGAGAACATGCAGCCGGCAATATTGGTATTGGCAGATGGAACGGTGTTTCATGGTATCT
The DNA here is from genome assembly GCA_035423825.1 of Methylophilus sp. GTDB lineage: Bacteria > Pseudomonadota > Gammaproteobacteria > Burkholderiales > Methylophilaceae > Methylophilus. The sequence continues at coordinate 206,864 of DAOMMM010000001.1, forward strand.
CTGTCGGTGCTTCCGGCCATACGGTTGGTGAGGTGGTATTCAACACCAGTATGACCGGTTATCAGGAAATCCTGACAGACCCATCTTATACTGAGCAAATCGTCACGCTGACTTATCCGCACATCGGCAATTACGGCACTAATGCTGAAGATGTAGAATCCGGCAAAGTGTATGCGGCTGGGTTGGTGATTCGAAATCTGCCATTGCTGGAAAGCAATTTCCGTAGCAGTCAGAATCTGAGCGACTATCTGAAAGCAAATAATATCGTAGCAATCGCGGATATCGATACCCGTGCGTTGACACGCAAATTGCGTGAAAAAGGCGCGCAAGCTGGCTGTGTCATAGCGGGGAATGTGGATGCCAATAAAGCGTTAGAGTTTGCGAAAGGGTTTCCTGGTTTGTCCGGTATGGACTTGGCTAAAATCGTGACTTGCAAGGCTCCATACGAATTCACCGAGCCGGAGTGGGTGCTGGGCAAAGGTTTCGCGAAAACAACCGAGCAAAAATTTCATGTGGTGGCGTTTGATTATGGGGTTAAGCGCAATATCATGCGCATGCTGGTTTCGCGCGGTTGCAAAGTCACTGTCCTGCCAGCTCAATCCAGCGCTGAAGAAGCGCTGAAATACAAACCGGATGGCATCTTTTTATCCAACGGTCCAGGAGATCCTGAGCCATGCGATTACGCAGTCAGCGCGATTCAAACCTTGGTAGAAACTGGTATCCCGACGTTTGGTATCTGTTTGGGGCACCAGTTGCTGGCATTGGCAAGCGGTGCCAAGACCATCAAGATGAAATTTGGTCATCACGGAGCTAACCATCCCGTGCAGGACGTCGAAACCAAACGAGTATATATCACCAGTCAGAACCATGGCTTTGCAGCTGACCCAGCGACACTGCCGAAGAATGTGAAAGTGACGCATGTCTCGCTGTTTGATGGCAGTTTGCAGGGCATTGCACGTACCGATAAGCCGGCGTTCAGTTTTCAAGGCCACCCAGAGGCAAGTCCGGGACCACATGAGATGAGTTATTTGTTTGATCGCTTCATTAGCATGATGCAAGAAAGGAAGGCTGGCTAATGGCCAAGCGTACTGACATTAAGAGTATTTTGATTATTGGCGCAGGTCCGATCGTTATCGGGCAGGCATGTGAGTTTGACTATTCGGGGGCGCAAGCCTGCAAGGCGCTGAAGGAAGAAGGCTACCGCGTCATCCTGGTCAACTCCAACCCTGCTACCATCATGACCGACCCAGAGATGGCAGACGCTACTTACATCGAGCCAATTACTTGGCAGATGGTGGAAAAAATCATCGAAAAGGAAAAGCCAGATGCCTTGTTGCCGACGATGGGCGGTCAGACCGCTTTGAATTGCGCGTTGGATCTGGATAAACACGGTGTGCTGAAAAAGCATAACGTAACGATGATTGGTGCTTCCAAAGAAGCGATCGACAAGGCGGAAGACCGCCAGAAGTTCAAAGAGGCGATGACCAAAATCGGCCTTGCCTCAGCAAGGTCTGCTATTGCACATAGTCTGGAAGAGGCTTTACAGGTCCAAGCCAATATCGGTTACCCGGCCATTATTCGCCCATCTTTCACGATGGGCGGCAGCGGTGGCGGTATCGCCTATAACCGCGAAGAGTTCATCGCTATTTGTGAGCGTGGTCTGGATGCGTCGCCAACTAACGAGTTGCTAATCGAGGAATCGCTACTTGGCTGGAAAGAGTATGAGATGGAGGTGGTGCGCGATAAGGCGGACAACTGCATCATCGTATGTTCTATTGAGAACCTCGACCCGATGGGGGTGCATACTGGCGACAGTATCACCGTGGCACCTGCACAGACGCTCACTGATAAAGAATACCAGATCATGCGTAACGCTTCTTTGGCGGTACTGCGTGAGATTGGCGTAGATACCGGCGGCTCCAACGTGCAGTTCGCCATCAACCCGAATGATGGCCGCATGATAGTTATTGAAATGAACCCGCGCGTATCGCGATCATCCGCGCTGGCTTCAAAAGCGACAGGATTTCCGATTGCCAAAGTGGCAGCCAAACTGGCGGTTGGGTATACGTTGGATGAGCTGAAGAATGAGATCACCGGCGGCGCGACGCCGGCTAGTTTTGAACCTTCAATCGATTACGTGGTGACCAAAATACCGCGTTTTGCTTTCGAGAAGTTCCCTCAGGCAGACAGCCGTTTGACGACGCAGATGAAATCTGTAGGCGAAGTGATGGCGATGGGTCGCACTTTCCAAGAGTCATTTCAGAAAGCGCTACGTGGTTTGGAAGTCGGTGTCGATGGTTTGGATGAAATCACCTCTGACGTCGATAGAATCACCAAGGAAATGGGCGAGGCTGGCCCTGAGCGTATCTGGTATGTGGCCGATGCATTCAGAACGGGTATGAGCGTTCAGCATGTCTTTGATATTACCAAGATCGACCCTTGGTTCCTGGTGCAGATCAAGGATATCGTAGACCGCGAAGATGCCCTGAAAGGCATGCATATCGCCGATCTGGATAAAGAGACATTGTATCAGCTCAAGCGCCGCGGGTTTTCAGACCGCCGCTTGGCCAAGTTGCTGGATACCGACCAGCATGCCGTGCGGGCCTATCGTCAGGCATTAGGCGTACGCCCTGCATACAAGCGCGTCGATACTTGCGCGGCTGAATTCGCCACCAACACGGCTTATATGTATTCTACCTATGAGCCACATTGCGAAGCTGAGCCATCGGCCAAGAAAAAAATCATGGTGTTGGGCGGTGGTCCTAATAGAATTGGTCAGGGTATCGAGTTCGATTACTGTTGCGTGCACGCGGCATTCGCAATGCGCGATGACGGCTATGAAACTATCATGGTCAATTGTAATCCAGAAACTGTTTCTACAGACTACGACACTTCCGACCGCCTATATTTCGAGCCGGTGACGCTGGAAGATGTGCTGGAAATCGTGCATATCGAGAAGCCGGTTGGTGTGATTGTGCAATATGGCGGCCAGACGCCGCTGAAGCTCGCGCGCGATCTGGAAAAAGCTGGTGTGCCTATCATTGGCACTACACCGGATGCGATTGACCGTGCGGAAGATCGCGAGCGCTTCCAGCAGATGCTGCACGATTTGGGCTTGAAGCAGCCGCCAAACCGCACTGCACGTGCGCCGGAAGAGGCAATTCGCCTGGCGGCGGAGATTGGTTATCCGCTGGTGGTGCGCCCATCCTATGTGTTGGGCGGACGAGCGATGGAAATCGTGCATGAACAAAGTCAGTTGGAACGCTACATGCGCGAGGCGGTGAAAGTTTCCAATGAGTCCCCTGTGTTGCTAGATCGCTTCCTGAACGACGCGATCGAGGTGGATGTGGATGCTCTATCGGATGGCGAAGAAGTGCTTATTGGCGGCATCATGCAGCACGTTGAACAGGCTGGCGTCCACTCCGGTGATTCCGCGTGCTCCCTGCCGCCCTATAGCCTGAGTCAGGATCTGCAAGACGAACTGCGTCGCCAGACTGTACAAATGGCCAAGGCGCTTGGTGTCAAAGGCTTGATGAACGTGCAATTTGCCGTGCAGAATGCTGGCCAAGGCGATGTGGTGTACGTGCTGGAGGTGAACCCTCGCGCCTCGCGCACCGTGCCGTTCGTTTCCAAAGCTTGCGGTTTACAGTTGGCCAAGATTGCCGCGCGCTGTATGGCCGGACAAACGCTCAAGTCACAAGGGGTGACCAAAGAAGTGGTGCCGCCTTATTACTCGGTCAAAGAGGCGGTCTTTCCATTCATCAAGTTCCCCGGCGTAGATACGATTCTGGGGCCAGAGATGAAATCTACTGGTGAAGTGATGGGTGTCGGGTCGACTTTTGCCGAGGCGTTCGTGAAATCGCAATTGGGCGCTTCTGTGCGCATGCCAAAAGGCGGTAAAGCATTTATCAGTGTGCGAAATGAGGACCATCAGAAAGTGGTCGATATTGCGAAAGACCTGGTAAGTCTGGGCTTTCACCTGGTTGCAACCAAGGGTACTGCTCGCGCCTTGCAGGAGCACGGCTTGGCAGTGACGCCTGTCAATAAAGTGGCAGAAGGTCGCCCGCATATTGTGGACATGATCAAGAACGATGAGATCAGCTTCATTGTCAATGTGACAGAAGATAAAAAGGCGATTACCGACTCATATGAGATTCGCCGCAGTGCTTTGCAGAACAAGGTGACTTATTACACTACACTGGCAGGTGCTCGCGCTGCGTGCATCGGCATGGCGCAAAGCAAGGAAATGCAGGTGTATTCTGTGCAGGAGTTGCATAAGAAACTTGCTTAACTTACACTTGTGTCAGTTAGGCACTTGTATGATTAAAAACCACGCTCTTGGCGAGTGTGGTTTTGTTTTTATGTAGAGGTTTTAATATGGCAGTAAATCAAATTCCGGTTACCGTGCGCGGTGCCGAGTTAATGAAAGAAGAGTTGCAGCGTTTACGCGGAGTGGATAGACCCAACATCATCCAGGCGATTGCCGAAGCACGCGCGCAAGGGGATTTGTCCGAGAATGCAGAATATGAATCTGCCAAAGAGCGTCAAAGTTTTATCGAAGGCCGCATCGCCGAGTTGGAAGCTAAACTGAGCAACCTGCAGATTATCGATCCGAGAACGTTGAATGCTGATGGCCGCGTGGTATTCGGTGCGACGGTGAAGATTGAGGAACTGGAATCTGGCGACGTCAAAACCTACCAGATCGTCGGCGACGATGAAGCCGATATCAAGGGCGGCAAGATTTCGGTGAGCTCTCCTATCGCGCGTGGCCTGATAGGAAAAAGCGAGGGGGATGTGGCCGAAGTGTCAGCGCCTGGAGGCGTCAAAGAATACGAGGTGCTGGAAGTAAAATATATCTAAGCGAGCAGAACCGTGCAGAAACTTTCGTTAATCATTGTTACCCTATGGGTTGGTGCGCTATGGATGACCGGCCTCACTGCTTACATCTTGTTTCAGAACTTAGGTGACAAGCAGCTGGCAGGAAGTCTGGCGGGAAATCTGTTTGAGATTGTCAGTTACATCGGTATCGCCAGTGCGATTTTCCTGATGATCGAACGCCTGCTGTCTTACAGCACCGGCGCGCTCAAGCAAAGTTATTTCTGGGCGGTCTTTTTCATGTTCCTGTTGGTGCTGGCAGGCCATTTCGGCATCCAGCCATTGTTAGCACAGCTCAAAGCTAGCGCCATGCCGGCCGATGTGATGCATAGCGTGTTCGCCGACCGTTTCAGAACCTGGCATGGGATTGCCAGTGTTGCTTATTTGTTCGAGTGCCTGCTGGGTGTCGTCCTGGTGTTGAAAGTACGCTAAACCCCAGGTTTGGTTAAAACTTGGGAATTACGACTTTCGCTTTTTCTTTAGCGGTTTCGCTGGCGCGGTAAAAAATCAATTGCTTGCCGATATGATGTACCTGCGTAGCGCTGGTAGCATTCGCAATCTCATCATACATAGCCTTGCGGGCATCACGGTCATCGCCTGCCACTTGTACCTTGATTAGTTCGTGCGCGTTCAGGCTGCGCTCGATTTCTTGAAGTACGTTTTCAGATAAACCCTGGTTGCCGATGATGACTACCGGGTTGAGGCTGTGCGCAAGGCCGCGCAGGTGGGCAATTTGTTTTGTAGATAATTTCATAGTTGTCATTTTAACATGCCAGCTGTCTGATATGAGCTTTACGTATGCGCGCGTGTTCATTGCAAAATATAATGGCCTGCAAGGCAAGCTGGATATGCTTTCCAAGGCATATCATCTTTATAATGAAAAAATTATGAAACCCAGTAGAACCAGCAAGGCGCAAAATAATAGTGGTCTGTCCCCTATTATTCCCTATTATTCCCTATTATTCCTGTCCCCTATTATTCCGATTGGTTAAAAGGAAATTGATGGTAACTGATTCAGTTAAATTTAAATCTATTTTCTTGATAATGATAATAGTCATTGTTTATGCCATTTTTTGTGGGGTAGGCAATAATTATCCAAGCTCTAAAATTATGCTTTATGCTTTATTATCGTTGTATGGGTTACATTGCTTTTGTGCATTCTTATCAAAAACAAAAATATATCTTTTCCATACTGTGATCAATGAAACTGATTCAGTTGAGTTACGTTTTGTTTGTGCAATGCTAGGGCTTGTTATTTTTTTTTACTTTACTGTAAATTTGATCACGTAATAATAGGCACGTAATACGAATAAAATAGCACAAGGCGGATTCAACTGCGAAGTGCGACAGCCTGAATAGAATAATAGGGAATAGAATAATAGGGGACAGACCACGATTAAATGCTACAATTAGGGCATATTTAATCAACTGTTGAGCATCCCATGCTCCGCCGTCCCCGTGTTATCCTCCCCAACGTTCCGCAACACATCATCCAACGCGGCAACAACCGACAAGCCTGTTTTTATGCCGATGAAGATTATCTTTCTTATCTTGAATGGCTTAAAGAATATGCTGAAAAAACCGACTGTAAAATTCACGCGTATGTATTGATGACAAACCATGTGCATCTGCTGGTTTCTACCGAAAAAGCTGAAGCCGTCGGCGCCATGATGAAGGCGCTGGGACAACGTTATGTGCAATACATCAATAAAATGTACAAACGTACTGGCACCTTATGGGAAGGGCGCTATAAATCATGCCCCACGCAGGCGGAAACTTATTTGCTGGCTTGCCAGCGCTATATTGAGCTTAACCCTGTGTGTGCCAATATGGTGAGCCACCCTGCAGAATACCGATGGAGTAGTTATGCGGTAAATGCGCAGGGAGCTAAACCAGAACGTGAGGATGGTGAGATTGTTACCCCGCACCCTTTATACCAAGCCCTAGGTGCTGATGATGCAAGCAGACAGGCGGCTTACCGTGAGTTATTTAGAGCCCAGTTGGATATTGGTGTGGTGGACGAAATACGCAAGGCGACCAATGGAAATTATGCGCTTGGCAATGCCTTGTTTGTGCAGCAGATTGAAGAGGCCTTGGGGAGGCGTGTGACGGCAGGTAAAGCGGGACGGCCGAAGTTGTTAAATACGGCGTAAAATACTGTGTTTTAAGTGTAAGTTAAAAACTCAATGAAGCCATCACGTACCAGTAAAGCCTGGATGCAGGAGCACCTCAACGATGAGTTCGTGAAACGTGCCCAGAAGGAAGGTTATCGCGCTCGTGCCGCCTACAAGCTGATCGAAATCGACGATAAGGACAAGCTCATCAAGCCCGGCATGACAGTCGTTGATTTAGGTGCGACTCCCGGCAGCTGGTGCCAAGTGGTGGTGCAGCGGCTGAAAGGGCAGGGCAAGATCATTGCGCTGGATATTCTGGAAATGCAGCCGATTCCTGGTGTGCAGTTCATTCAAGGGGATTTTCGCGAAGAATCCGTGTTGAAGCAACTGGAGGCTGCGATAGAAAACAAGCCGGTAGACCTTGTAATCGCCGATATGGCCCCCAATATAAGTGGCATAAGTGCCGTTGATCAGGCGAATGCGGCTTATCTGACTGAGCTAGCATTGGATTTTGCCGGAGAATGGCTGAAACCGGGAGGCAACTTTCTGGTCAAAGTATTTATTGGCAGCGGCTTCGACGAGATTGTCAAATCGATGAGAACGCAGTTTGATAAAGTCGTTACGCGAAAGCCAAAAGCCTCACGTGACCGCAGCAGTGAAGTCTATCTGCTGGGACTCAATAAAAAGCATTAAGCGCTTGATTTTGAGTTAGAATAATCCAAAGTTTCACGCTTTAAAAGGAATTTAACTAAGTGAAAAACATCTTAAAGAATGTCATCCTGTGGATTGCGATATTTTCCGTACTGACCATGGTGTTCAATCAATTTGTCGATATGGGCAAGCCGAAAAGCGAAATCGTCTATTCACAATTCATGCAGGAAGTGAAAGATGGCAATATTGATAAAGTGCAAATCGAAGGCCGCACCGTGCATGGTACACGCCGTGACGGTAAAGAATTCACGACCTACGCGCCGGATGACCTGTGGATGGTCAGTGATCTGTTGAAATACAATGTCAGGATCGAGGCTAAGGCGCCACAACAGCGCTCAGTATTGCTGGAAATCTTCATGTCCTGGTTCCCGATGCTGTTACTGATTGGTGTGTGGATTTTCTTTATGCGCCAGATGCAGGGTGGCGGCAAAAGCGGTGGCCCATTCTCATTTGGGAAAAGTAAAGCCCGCCAATTGGATGAGTCCAACAACAGTACTACATTTGCTGATGTAGCTGGCTGCGATGAAGCAAAAGAGGAAGTATCCGAGCTGGTGGACTTTTTGAAAGACCCTGGCAAGTTTCAAAAACTGGGGGGACGCATTCCCCGTGGTGTATTGATGGTTGGCCCTCCTGGCACCGGTAAGACCTTATTGGCACGCGCAATCGCAGGTGAAGCTAAGGTGCCATTCTTCACTATTTCTGGATCCGACTTCGTCGAGATGTTCGTGGGTGTAGGTGCTGCGCGTGTCCGTGATATGTTCGAGACCGCCAAGAAGAATTCGCCATGTATCGTGTTCATTGATGAGATTGATGCGGTTGGCCGTCATCGTGGTGCCGGCACCGGTGGTGGCAACGACGAGCGTGAACAGACATTGAACCAGCTGCTGGTGGAGATGGATGGATTCGAAGCTAATTCTGGCGTAATTGTGATTGCCGCAACCAACCGCGCAGATGTCTTGGATAAAGCTTTGCTGCGCCCCGGCCGCTTCGACAGGCAAGTGATGGTCGGTTTGCCGGATATCAAAGGCCGTGAGCAGATATTGCTGGTGCACATGCGCAAGGTGCCTATCGATCCGGATGTGAAGGCTGATATTCTGGCGCGTGGCACGCCAGGTTTCAGTGGCGCTGATTTGGCTAACTTGGTCAATGAGGCTGCATTGTTTGCGGCGCGTCGTAATAAACGTACGGTAGACATGCAGGATTTTGAGGATGCCAAAGACAAGATATATATGGGTCCCGAGCGCAAATCCATGGTCATGCGTGAAGAAGAGCGTCGAAATACGGCTTATCACGAATCGGGACATGCAGTGGTCGCGAAAATGCTGCCGAAAGCAGATCCAGTGCATAAAGTAACGATTATGCCACGCGGTTGGGCATTGGGTCTGACTTGGCAGTTGCCGGAGTTCGACCGCATCAGCAATTACAAGGACAAGATGTTGGAAGAGATTTCCATCCTCTTCGGCGGACGTATCGCTGAAGAACTGTTCATGCATCAGATGTCCACCGGCGCATCCAATGACTTTGAGCGTGCAACCAAGCTGGCCCGCGCGATGGTAACGAAATATGGCATGAGCGAAGCGCTCGGTACGATGGTATATGCTGGCGACGAACAGGATTCTTTCTTTGGCAGCATGTCATCACGTACCGTTTCGGAGGCCACGCAGCAGAAAGTGGATGCCGAGATTCGACGTATTCTGGATGAGCAGTATGCCGTGGCTCGCAAGATTCTGGAAGAGAACCGCGACAAAGTAGAAGCCATGACAGCAGCTTTGCTGGAATATGAAACTATCGATGCCGATCAAATCAACGACATCATGGCCGGCTTACCAGTACGTGCGCCTAAGCCAAAGGAAAACAAAACTAGTGGCGGGGCAAGTTCTGGCGGGGCTTCTGTAAGTCCTGCACCTCAGCCTACCGCTAAAGGTGAATGATAATTAAGGGGTAAACAAGGGTTGGTGCGCCAACCCTTTTATTTTTTATGCGATTTGTTTGTGGCCAATATACGCTGGATTTGTCGACCCCAAAGGTGATGGGTATCGTCAATGTGACGCCAGATTCTTTTTCTGATGGCGGGCGCTATGCCAGTTCACTAAAAGCCGTATCACATGCACTACAATTGGTGGAAGAAGGCGCGGATATCCTGGATATCGGCGGTGAATCTACCCGCCCTAGTGCAGTACCCGTGTCGCTGCAAGAGGAACTTGACCGCGTGATGCCAGTGCTGGAGTCGCTGATCCGGCAAGTCAATATCCCTATTTCAATCGATACTTACAAGCCGCAAGTCATGCAGACGGCAATAGCAGTTGGTGCCAGCATGATAAATGACATACGCGCTTTGCAGGAAGAGGGCGCTCTAGGTGTCGTGGCAAATTCTAATGCAGGAGTTTGCTTGATGCACATGCAGGGACTGCCCCAAACCATGCAGGAGCACCCGCATTACGAAGATGTGGTAAACGATGTCAAACATTTTCTGATGACACGTCTTCAGACTGCACAGGATGCGGGGATTCAGGCTTCGCGCATCGTGCTGGATCCGGGGTTTGGTTTTGGCAAGACACGTGAGCACAATATCGCACTGGCGAAAAACCTAGGCGTTCTGTGCGCGCTTGGTCAACCGGTGCTAGTCGGCTTGTCAAGAAAGTCGGTGTTGGGCCAGGTGACGGGCAATGAGGTGGATGCAAGAGTGCATGCCAGTGTCGCGGCGGCCGTTATTTCGGCGATGAAGGGTGCTAAAATCCTGCGTGTGCATGACGTAGCGGCTACTAAGGAAGCGCTTAAGATTGTTTCAGCAATAGATTAGGGATAGTAGGATTGTATGAGTAGAAAATATTTCGGTACTGACGGCATTCGCGGCAAGGTGGGTGAAGCCCCTATCACGCCGGATTTCGTAATGCGCTTGGGTTACGCTGCGGGCCGGGTGCTGACGAGTCTTGAGAGTAATCTCGCCAAGGGTGCACATCCTGCTGTGTTGATCGGCAAGGATACACGCATATCAGGCTACATGCTGGAAGCAGCCTTGGAGGCGGGTTTATCGGCTGCCGGGGTCGATGTGTTACTGACGGGGCCGATGCCAACGCCGGCGATTGCCTACTTGACACGTGCTTTGCGCGCGCAGGCGGGTATCGTTATTTCCGCGTCACATAACCCTTATTTTGATAACGGTATCAAGTTCTTCTCTGCCCAGGGGACCAAACTACCAGATGATGTGGAGCTCGCTATCGAGGCCGAGTTGGATAAGCCGATGCAGGTGATGGAATCGGCTAAACTCGGCAAAGCACGCCGGATTGATGATGCCCCAGGGCGTTATGTGGAGTTTTGTAAAAGCACTTTCCCGAATAATCTGGATCTGCGGGGTCTCAAAATCGTACTCGACTGTGCCCACGGTGCAACCTACCATGTAGCTCCGCCGGTATTCCACGAGTTGGGCGCCGAGATAGTGACCATCGGTAGCGAGCCAAATGGGCTGAACATCAATCACGATGTCGGCTCAACCCATCCGCAGGCATTGCAGAAAGCCGTGGTCGAACATCAGGCGGATATGGGTATCGCCTTCGATGGTGACGGTGATCGCGTGATGATGGTGGATGCGCAGGGCAGGCTGCTGGATGGTGACCAACTCCTGTACATCATTGCGCTTAGCCTGTATGGCAAAGGTAAACTGAAGGGCGGTGTGGCGGGCACGCTGATGACCAATCTCGCGCTTGAGCATGCGCTGGCCAAATACCAGATTCCGTTTGGGCGAGCCAAGGTGGGTGACCGTTATGTGCTTGAGCTTCTGCTGCAAAAGAACTGGCAACTTGGTGGGGAAAACTCAGGCCATATTCTAACGCTGGATAAACACACCAGTGGCGATGCAATCATTGCTGCCTTACAAGTGCTGCAGGCGCTCAAAATCAGCGGAAAGACACTTGCCGAAATGGGTGAGTCTTTACCGTTGTATCCGCAAGTGCTGGTGAATGTCACAACAAAGACCAAGCTGGATTTGACTGCAGAGCCGATTCAGCGCGCAGTCAAGGATGCAGAAAAAACCCTGAATGGAGCTGGACGCGTTTTATTGCGGGCATCCGGCACTGAGCCCAAAATCCGTGTGATGGTAGAAGGCCAGGACGCCATACTGGTCAGAAAGCTGGCAGAGGAAATCGCAGAAGTGGTGAAGCAGCAAGCTTAAAAAGAAATACACATCGTTTTGTTATCAGCAACCAAGTAAAAAAACTTTCATCTACTTTTCATCAAGCTGACATTGACAAGGCCTATCTTGGCAACATCAAACATTGTAAATGTCAGGTATGTATTCGATTCGAACATATTGGAACCGCATGCAAGCTTGGGACGGTGCATTGTGTGTGTCCCTAAGCAGAACTGGTCAATATCGCCTGGTGCGTGACTGGTTCCGTTTTATCAGTCGACTTGGCGATGGGGTATTCTGGTATACCCTGATGCTGGCAATATTGCTTGCCAAGCGTGGAGAGGGGGTTGAACCTGTGCTGCATATGCTCTTGGTCGGATTGACGGGTACCATTTTGTATAAGTGGCTCAAACTCAAAACGCATCGACCAAGACCATATCAGGTACGTCAGGACGTTTTTATCACAGGCAAACCGCTGGACAGGTTTAGTTTCCCGTCTGGACACACGTTGCATGCAGTTTGTTTTGGCCTGACAGCTATCTATTACTTTCCGCTGCTATCGGTACTCATTACACCATTCATGCTCATGGTGGCGATATCCCGGGTAGTACTGGGGTTGCATTATCCCAGTGACGTTGTGGCAGGCGCAGCTATCGGATATGTTTTAGTCATCAGCTCATTCACCTTGTTAGCTTGAAAACCTAGAAAAAGTTGTTGGTGGCCCTAGGGGAAAAGATATCGACCGGTGTGTGCGCCTGCATGCGTAAGTCCCCCAAGCATCGTGAGCGCCAGTCAATCAGTTCTGCCGCATTCATATTCTTGAGTTCTGGCTCCCATAAAGGCCTTTGACCACCCAATGTAAAATGGAAGTGATTCAATGCATGTTCTGTCTTGTTGAGGTAATAATTCAGGTTTTTCATAAGTTCAACATCCCGAATTTTTAACAGCCACAATAAGAACTCAGATATCTTGCTGGCTCTAAGCATGCGATCCAGCCAAGACAGCCGTGTTAATTGCGTCTTGGCTATATTGTGATGGACACCAAACTTTTGTGCGGCAAATCTGCTTAGCACTTCCAGGTTGGCGCTGATCAACTGATACGGCGTTTTGCTGATCTGTTTGACGACATGCCCGTCCATTGCCCACTCGGAAGCGATATGCGTCGCTATCGTTCGATGCATCCATTTGGCCTCATGTGCAGGCACAAAATGGTTATGTGCAATCACATCTACAAACAGGTGGCTGGCATATCCTACCGCAATCGCAAGATCCTCTTCCGAATCGGCAGTATCCATCATTTGCTCAGAGATATGCCACTGGTGAGACGTGCTGAACGACTTGGAAATAACGGCTAGATCAGGCAAGCAGGCTCCCGCTTGCACAAGATGAGGGAATTTCTGAATGGCTTGCCTGATTCGTTGGTCCATAAGAGGCGCGCATATCAGCAGGTATTGCGAGAAGTAGATGTGGGTATAAAGTCCCCATGCTTGGGCATCTAGTGCATACAAGCTGATAGGAATGGCCCATAAGATTTTGAAATGCCTGGACTTTGACATGCGCGCACTTTGACATTCGGAAATGAAAATATCGTGACAGGCAGATGATATTTTGATGAAAGCCCCTTATTTGGTCATAAAACTGACGCATACCAAGTCTACTATGCGCAAAACAAAGGTAAGCTCATGAAAATATTACTGATCTCTGATGTATATTTCCCCCGGGTAAATGGGGTTTCCACTTCGATAAAGACATTTGCGACACAACTGCAGGCGCTTGGGCACCAAGTTCATCTGATTGCGCCAGAATATGGGGTGATTACGGAAGATGAGGCTTGGATAACCCGTGTGCCTTCGCGACAGATTTTTTTTGACCCGGAGGATAGGTTAATGAGGTATGCAAGCGTAATGGAACTGCTTCCTGAGCTGCGTATTCAAGACTTCGATATCGTGCATATCCATACGCCTTTCGTTGCGCACTACGCTGGACTGAGAATCGCCAGAGAATTAAATCGACCTGTGGTGGAGACCTACCATACGTTCTTTGAAGATTATCTGCATCACTATTTGCCATGGATACCTAAAATTTTTGCAAAAGGCTTAGCAAGAATAATCTCAAAGAAACAATGCAATGCACTGGATGCGATCATTTCACCATCCAAGCCTATGCTAGATGTGTTGCGTAATTATGGTGTGACAGTGCATGCAGAAGTAATTGCTACTGGGCTGCAACCCGCCAGTTTTGCTGATAATGAGGGGGCTCATTTCAGGAAAAAATACAACATCCCAATAAACCGCCCAATGCTGCTTTATGTGGGGCGTGTTGCACATGAGAAGAATATAGATTTCTTGCTTGAGGTGATAACTGTGCTAAGGCATCAGGTGCCAGATGTGTTGCTGGTAATTACTGGCGAAGGGCCTGCAGAAGTACATTTACGCAAGCAGGTGAATGTACATGGCATTGAGCAACATGTTCAGTTTATAGGTTATCTGGACCGGGATAAGGAACTTGGCGCCTGTTATCAAGCTGCGGATATCTTTGTATTCGCATCCAAGAGTGAGACGCAGGGCTTGGTGTTGCTTGAGGCGATGGCACAAGCTACCCCCGTCGTCGCTATAGCCGAGCTGGGCACTGCATCAATCCTAGTCGAGGGGCAAGGGGCTAGAATTGCACCAGACAATAAAATTGGATTCGCACAGATTGTCCACGACCTATTAAAACAACCTGTAGAACGCACAATCTTAGGTAATACTGGGAAAGCCTATGTGACGCAGCATTGGACTGCCTATGCCAAAGCAGTGCAAAAGGTGGGGTTCTACCAAAGGCTTGTCCGAAATTAAAAAGGGCGTGGAGCGCCCTTTTTTCATAACCAGTAACTGCTTACAAGAATGTTTTACCGAAGCTGAAAAACAGTGCTGCGATAAAGGCCGATGCCGGGATGGTGATGATCCAAGCCCAAACGATGCGTGAAGCCAAGCCCCAGCGCACTGCAGAAGCGCGTCTGGATAAACCCACACCGATGATTGCACCGGTAATGGTATGGGTGGTCGACACCGGAATGCCCAATGAAGTAGCCAGGAAAAGTGCAATCGAGCCAGAGGTTTGCGCACAGAATCCACCTGTTGGGCGGATGCGTGTGATACCCATGCCCATGGTACGGACGATGCGCCAGCCGCCGAACAATGTGCCCAAACCCATGGCGAGTTGGCAGGAGATGACTACCCACATCGGAACATGGAAATCACCTTGCAGATAACCGTTGGCATACAGTAAGACCGTGATGATGCCCATGGTTTTTTGCGCATCATTGGCGCCATGACCAAGGCTAAAAAACGAGGAAGAAATGAATTGTAGCTTGTTGAAGCGGCTTTCTGTCTTGTACGGTTGCGATTTCTCGAACATCCATAGCAGCATTATCGACATCAGCAATGCAAGCAGCATACCAAACAGCGGTGACAGGAAAATGGCCAAGGTGGTCGCAATGAGTTTCTCACCTACGATGATACCGTTCATCCCTGCCTGAGCAAAACCCGCACCTAGCAAACCGCCGATGAGTGCGTGAGAGGAAGATGAAGGGATGCCGAACCACCAGGTGATGATGTTCCAGGAAATTGCACCGCCTAAAGCGCCGAATATCACCGCGTTATTGACAATGTCCGGACTGATGATACCTTTACCGATGGTGTCGGCTACATGTAAACCAAAGAACAGGAATGCAATAAAATTGAAGAATGCTGCCCAAGCCACAGCAACTTGTGGCGTTAGCAAGCGTGTGGAAACCATGAGCGCAATCGAGTTGGCCGCATCATGGAACCCGTTCATGAAGTCAAATAGCAGGGCTACCAGCACAAGTAGCCCCATGATTAATATGGCGTGTTCTATCATATTGAACCCGCCTTAGATGCGCTCAAGCACTACGCCATGAATAACGTCTGCAACGTCCTCGCAGCTGTCTACCGCAGCTTCGAACAGGTCATATAATTCTTTGGCGCGAATCAGGTCACGTGCGTCGGTGACTTCGGCGAACAGGCGTTTCATGCCTGCGCGCATCACATGGTCTGCTTCACCTTCGATGATGCTGATCTCTTCACATAGTTTAAGGATACGGTCAGCATTTTTCATGTCCGATAGCAAAATCACGACATCACGCACTTTTTCTGCTGCGCGCAACAGGATTTGTCCCAAGGCAGCCATCTCGGGGGTGAATCCAATATGCCCGTATACATATGTCCGCTGAGGGATGTCCTCGCAAGTGTCAACGATATCATCCAGGGCGTTCGCGAGTTCGCGTATCTCCCGACGGTCAAAAGGCGTGATAAAAGTTTTGTGCAGGCTGAGCAGAATCTCTTTGGTGTACTCATCTGCTTCGGATTCATGCTTGCGGATTTCCTCGAACTGTTTTTGGAACAGGTTCTGGTCGTCAGTGGCGGACATCGCGGCCAAGGTTTTGGCACCTTTTACTACACATTCTGCTAAGTTGTTGAAAAGAATGAAGTAGTTTTCGTTCTTTGGTGCCATCGATGCCACCAAGCGGCTTAATACGCCATTTGCCATAATACTCTCCCTGAAAATTTTGGTTTTGCGCTATTGTATATTTCTTTGGCATTAACGCCCATGCAATATTGCAATTTTATTACAGAATTATGACAGCAATCTGGCAACTGCCTATCAGTTTTTAGTGGTATTGATTATTTCTATATTTATGGAATAATAGAAACGTGGAAATTAAAAACGCAGTGACATTGCTCTCTTCAATCGCGCAAGAGGCTCGGTTGGAAATCTTCAGGTTGCTGGTGCAGTCTGGCCGGCAAGGACTGGCGGCGGGTGTGATTGGTGTAAAGCTGGGGATTCCGGCAAGTACGCTTTCCTTTCACCTCAAAGAATTGAGCCAAAGTGGGTTGGTGAATGCGCGACAAGAAAGCCGCTTCATTTATTACTCTGCCAATTACGGTGCCATGAATCAGCTATTGCAATATCTGACTGAAAACTGCTGCGCCAATGAAGTTGGTTGCTGCACGAGCGTTTTGCAGTGTGAGGAATAAAGGGAATGATCGAATGAAACGCTTGCATCTACATATTTCTGTACAAGATTTAGCGCAAAGTATCCAGTTCTACAGCACCTTGTTTGGCGTGCCGCCCAGTGTCGAAAAACCAGATTATGCTAAATGGATGCTGGATGATCCGCTGGTGAATTTCGCCATCAGTCAGCGCGGCGCCAGAGTCGGCCTAGATCATCTGGGTATCCAGGTGGATAGCGATAAAGAGCTTGCAGAAATCAAGACAAGGCTGGAAGCGGCAAATGTAGCCATGCTCACGCAGGCAGGGACTACCTGCTGCTATGCAAAATCTGACAAGCATTGGCTGCAGGACCCGTCCGGCCTGGCGTGGGAGGCTTACCATACTTTGGAAAGTGCGCTTACATTCAACGATAGCCACGACACTATGGCGACAAATAGCAGTTGCTGTGCACCAACACCCCAGACGATTCAATTCAGCATAAAAAGAGAGAAGCATCAGCATGACGACAAACCAAGCTGTGGCTGATCAACCCAAAATCAGCAGTTTCGAGCGTAATCTGACCTGGTGGGTGGCCGCCTGTATCGTGGTGGGGATCACGCTTGGCAAATTATATCCGGGCGTATTTCACTTTTTTGCCGGGATTAAGCTGGCCGAAGTGAACCTGGTGGTGGCTCTGCTTATCTGGCTGATGATTATCCCGATGCTGCTGAAAATAGACTTTTCTGCGATGCGCGAAGTCTTGCAGCATGCCAAGGGGATAGGGGTGACATTGTTCATTAACTGGATAGTCAAACCATTCTCGATGGCTTTGCTGGCATGGCTGTTCATTCGCCACTTGTTTGCGGACATGCTTCCAGCGGAAGAACTGGACAGCTATGTGGCAGGCCTCATTCTGCTTGCGGCTGCACCGTGTACTGCAATGGTGTTTGTGTGGAGCAACCTGTGCAATGGAGAGCCCAAGTTTACGTTGTCACAGGTAGCAATCAACGACACCATCATGCTGTTCGCTTTTGCCCCAATCGTGGCATTGCTGCTAGGGTTGTCCAGCATCGTCGTGCCGTGGGAGACACTGCTGATATCGGTGCTGCTGTTCATTGTCGTGCCTGTCATCATCAGCCAGGTATGGAGAAGATTCCTGCTGCGCAAGGGCAGTCAGGAAAGACTGAATGCCGTGTTGAAAACGATACAGCCCGTTTCCCTGGGAGCGCTGCTGATTACCTTGGTGATGCTGTTCGCATTTCAGGGCGAGCAGATCCTGAGTCAACCTATCGTGATTGCCCTGCTAGCGGTGCCAATCCTGATACAAGTCTATTTCAACTCGCTGCTGGCCTACTGGCTGAACAAGAAATTCAAAGTGGCGCATTGCGTCGCAGGACCATCCGCGCTTATCGGGGCCTCCAACTTTTTCGAGCTGGCGGTGGCGACCGCGATCGCCCTGTTTGGCTTTAACTCAGGTGCGGCCCTGGCAACTGTGGTGGGGGTGTTGATCGAGGTGCCAGTGATGCTGTCTATCGTTGCGATTGTGAACCGCAGCAAAGCCTGGTACGAACAAAATTAAGTTTTAGGAAAAAATGAACATTCTATTCTTATGCACTGGCAACTCCTGCCGCTCTATTCTGGCAGAAGCTACATTCAACGCACTTGCTCCCAAAGGTATGCGGGCGATGAGTGCTGGCAGCAAGCCCACAGGCGAGGTACACCCGCGTTCGATCGCATTGCTGACAAGCAAAGGCATCCCGACAGACGGTTATTACAGCAAATCCTGGGAGAACCTACCTGCCGTCCCAGACATCGTCATTACCGTATGTGGCAATGCAGCAGGCGAGACTTGCCCGGCTTATCTGGGGAACGTGATAAGGGCGCACTGGGGCGTAGAAGACCCGGCCAAAGCGACCGGCACGGACGCCGAGATCAATGCGAGTTTTGAAGACGCCTACCGGATATTGCGCTGCCGTATCGAAGCCTTTCTGGCACTGCCGCTCGATGCGCTGCAGCAAGACAAAACGCAGCTCAAAAAGGAGTTGGATAGGATAGGTATGCTACTGCCTGCTAAGAAAAATTAATCATGGGGTATCTTTCGACTTTGGCTACCAAGCGACCCAAGACCTCCTTGTTTATTGCAGCGGTGCTGTGGTGGGTTATATATCAAGCACTGATGCCAATGTCTGAGATGATTGTCGGGTGGCTGCCAATTCATCGCGACAGCCATTTTGCCGGGGCTGTACAATTCTTTCTTTATGACGCTCCCAAAGTGCTGATGCTACTTACGGGCATTGTGTTTTTGATGGGAATGGTGAATTCTTACTTTACTCCTGAGCGGACACGCGCTTTATTGGCAGGCCGCAAAGAAGGGGCCGCCAATGTCATGGCAGCATCTCTAGGAATTGTCACTCCTTTTTGCTCTTGTTCTGCAGTGCCTTTGTTTATAGGTTTTGTGCAGGTTGGCGTACCGCTTGGCGTTACATTTTCATTCCTGATTTCGGCACCGATGGTTAATGAAGTGGCGTTAACATTTTTGTTTGCAATCTTTGGTTGGAAAATTGCTGTCCTTTACCTAGCGCTTGGATTGTCAATTGCTATCGTTGCAGGATGGATAATAGGCCAGCTAAAAATGGAACGTTATTTAGAGGATTGGGTCCGGAATATTCCGCGTGTGGATGCGGCGACTGATGACGTAGCGCTTAGTTTGACTGAGCGTATCAATGTAGGTTTTTCCAGTGTGCATGAAATAGTCGGTAAGGTTTGGCCGTATATTCTTGTAGGTATCGCTGTGGGTGCTGGCATTCATGGATATGTTCCGCAAGACTTTTTGGCAAACTTTATGGGTAAAGACGCATGGTGGGCTGTGCCGTTAGCTGTAGTAATTGGTATCCCCGTGTATACCAATGCCGCTGGAGTGATCCCAATCGTACAAGCCCTGCTAGTTAAAGGTGCTGCACTTGGTACTGTGCTCGCTTTTATGATGAGTGTGATAGCGCTGTCATTGCCAGAGATGATTATTCTGCGCAAAGTGTTAAAAGTTAAACTTATTGTTACCTTTCTTAGTATAGTTGCTGCTGGGATATTGCTTGTGGGTTATGTGTTTAATAGCGTTCTGTAGAGGTTGACGATGAAAGACATCAAGGTGCTTGGAATGGGATGTGCAAATTGCAAAGCTACCCTCAAAATTATAGAAGAAGTGGCTCGTGAAAAGAATATTGAAATCCAGCTTGGTAAGATCGAGGAGCTTCAAAAAATTATGGCCTATGGCATCATGTCGACGCCTGGCGTGGTGGTAGATGGCAAAGTGGTACATGCTGGCGGAGTGCCAAGCAGGGATAAAGTTTCTAGCTGGTTTTAGGATGTTGCTGAGGGCTTTGATCTCTAACTTCAACTTTGCACAGTTAACAGATTGAACCGTAAAGCCTTAACACAAAAATCCTTAAGGGCTTGCGGTATAATCGCGTCTTCACGAAATCAGGCAAGAAAACATCATGGAAGCAGAACAACTCAATCAGATCGCCAATCGTCTGGACGATCTCGCCAATCGCCACCTTGCGCTTCGGGGGTATCTTTGACTACGAGAACAAGTCACAACGTCTGGAAGAGGTGAATGGCCTTTTAGAAGACCCGAAAGTTTGGGATGACGCCGAAAAAGCGCAAAAGCTGGGCAAGGAAAAACGCACCTTAGAGCTGGTGGTCAACAGCCTGCGACAAATTGAAGCTGGCTTGAAGGATAGCCGCGAGCTGTTTGAAATGGCGCGCGAAGAAAACGACGATGCAACGTTATTGAGCATCGATGCGGATACCAGCTCGATTGAGAAAACCATTGCCGAAATGGAGTTTCGTCGCATGTTTTCCGGCGAACTGGATTCCGCCAATTGCTTTGTCGAGTTCCAATCTGGCAGCGGCGGCACCGAGGCGCAGGATTGGGCGGCCATGCTGTTGCGCATGTATTTGCGTTATTGCGAGCGCAAAGGCTTCAAGGTGGAAGTGCTGGAGGAGTCTGAGGGCGACGTAGCCGGTATCAAAGGCGCGTCAATCAAGGTTTCTGGCGATTATGCCTATGGCACATTGCGCACGGAGAATGGAGTACATCGATTGGTGCGGAAGTCGCCTTTTGACAGCAACGCCAAGCGCCATACCAGCTTTGCCAGCGTGCAAGTTTTTCCCGAAGTGGATGATTCGATCGAGATTGAGATCAATCCGGCCGATTTGCGCATCGATACTTATCGCGCGTCCGGTGCAGGCGGTCAGCACATCAATAAGACAGATTCTGCTGTGCGTATTACCCATATTCCAACCGGCGTGGTGGTGCAATGCCAAAATGACCGCAGCCAGCACCGCAATAAAGACGAAGCGATGAGTATGCTGAAAGGTGCGCTGTACAACTTGGAACTGAACAAACGTAATGCTGAAAAACAAGCGCTGGAAGATGCGAAAACCGATATCGGATGGGGACACCAGATTCGCAGCTATGTGCTTGACCAATCGCGCATCAAGGATCTGCGTACCAATGTGGAGATTGGCAACACGCAAGGCGTCTTGGATGGCGATCTGGATCCTTTCATCATGGAGAGCCTCAAACAGGGAGTTTAGTCCAAACAGCTGCTTAGTTTGTGCCTTCTCTGAAATTGTTGTGTTTTTTCCGGCTTGTTCTTCGCTTTAACAGCGTCGTTACCCGCTTAGAATAGGCGATATGAAACAATCGCGTGAAAAGCAGGCTGCCGAAGCCTATTTGAAATTCCTTGGTCAGAAAGGTGCCTCTGCAGGTACGCTTTACAGACGTTCATTGTTTTTGGACAGCCTTACCGCAGGGCTTGCTGGCAAGACGCAGAACGCGACGGAATTCGGCAAAGTCCTCACGGATGTTTTGAAGACCGTAACACAACTGGACATGCTGGAATGCCAAAACACCGCGCGCGAGTTCTATCCATTCTGGATGAATGACATCAAAGCGATTGCATTGTTTGAAAAGCACTATGGCTATGATGTGAAGCCAGTAAAGTGGAAACCTTTGCCGGCATCGCTGGAAAAGCTTACCGAAAGCCTTGAGCACGAGTCTTTTGATGAGCGAGATACCTTGGCGTTGTTACGCTACTCAAGACATTTGTATGTGCAAGGGGCTGAGCCGCTGGTCGTCGATACCCGTTTGAAACTGGCCAAAGTGGTGGTGGTGCGGCTGAGGGATGCGCCAGTTAAAAGCAACATCACGTATCGCATGGCGGTAGACATGACGTTACCGTTGTTCAGGGTAAAAGAGATCAGGGAACTCTTTTTGGCGGTTGTGCGGGAGTTTTATTATTTCTGGACAGAAACGCACGACAAAACAAAACGCGCCGCCTAAGATCAATCCCTGCCAGATTGTTCGCAAGGAAATAATTCCAGCGCTTGAATATCGCGTCGTTCCGCTATGCTTGTGGCGCTCCCACCAGGAACATCACGCGTGATGTGTCCACATGCAAAAACTCTGCGATATCCTTGTAATCATCCGGTAATGCTGCATTATCCCAGCCATTGGCAGAATGCCTTGCCAGATTGACTGCAAGAGCGACGTTTCTGGCGCGCACGTCTTCGCTATTCTCATTCTCCATGAGTTTAGAGAGCAACTGCGGCAAATGAAAGGCTTCAATCAAGGCTTTCTGCAAGTCTGTTAACTTGAAACCAAGGACCTGTTCTTGCGCTACTTTGCTGCGTAAGGTGGAGTCTGCTTGCTGCATGGCAAAAATCATGTTCATCTTGTCTGGCGCAAAACACCACATCATCATTTCTGCCAAATCGTGCAATAAAGCTGCCGTACGGACATCATCCGCATGCAAATCCTTACGCAGGGCAGCCCATTCTAGGGCGTAACGGGCCGCGCGGTGCGCGCGCTTGATCAGCCTCAGCAAATGTATCAGCGCCAATGGGTTGTCCTTAAGCTGATCTTCCACCGAAGGCGCCGGCAACAGGTTGCTGTAGAACGCTTCAGTCCCCATCATCAGTACTGCTTGTTCCACTTGTATCAAATCTTGCAACTGGTGCTTACCCTGGTGCGTCTTTGCATAACTGATGATACGGAACATCATGAAAGGATCAGTTAAGACAATAACCGCAATGGCGCGAGCACTTAGCTTGCTTTCGTCATTTTTTAAGCTTTCTAACTCCCGTACCGTGTTTTTCAGTACAGGGATGGGGGTTTTGCTGAGAAAACCCATCCAGCCAGAAATGTTATTGCCGTGCACTACAACCATTCATAGTTCTCCTTGAATACAGTAAGGATAGCTAGAGTCTCAGTGATTCAATCGCTTGAAAAGAGGCTGAAAATGTACGCAAATAAAAATATGCGGAAAATGTTAAAATATCGGTTTTATCGCAAATTGATGTGAGCTAGAGCATGACGGACGAGATAATTCCCATTGATGAGAACCATGTGATTGCGGAGCGCCGTGAAAAGTTAAAAGCTATCCGCAGCAAGGGCGTAGCCTTCCCTAATGACTTCAAGCCCCAACATAAGGCTGCAGCTTTGCAAAGCCAGTATGGAGTAGTGGATAAGGAAACGCTCGATCCACAGGGAATCCCAGCGACCATAGCTGGCCGTATGATGCTTAAGCGCGTGATGGGTAAAGCCAGCTTTGCTACGGTACAGGACACCAGCGGGCGTATTCAGCTTTATGTGGCACGTGACGAGATTGGCGAAGAACTATACGAAAGTTTCAAGCATTGGGATTTGGGCGATATCGTAGGGGCATCTGGCCGATTGATGAAAACCAAAACCGGTGAACTATCCATCCATGTCAGCGAGATCCGTTTATTGACAAAATCCTTGCGCCCATTGCCTGAGAAGTTCCATGGGCTTTCTGATCAGGAAATCAAATACCGCCAGCGCTATGTGGATTTGATCACATCTGAAGAGACGCGTGCTACGTTTATGGCGCGCAGCAAAGTGGTGTCGGCGATTCGCAGTTTCATGGTGCAAAACGAGTTTCTGGAAGTGGAAACCCCTATGTTGCATCCAATCCCGGGTGGGGCAGCAGCAAAGCCGTTCATTACCCACCATAATGCGCTGGATATGCAGATGTTCATGCGGATTGCGCCGGAGCTCTATTTGAAGCGCTTGGTCGTGGGTGGTTTTGATCGTGTGTTCGAGATCAACCGCAATTTTCGTAACGAAGGTTTGAGCGTGCGCCATAATCCAGAATTCACCATGATGGAATTCTATGCGGCCTATACTGATTACCAGTGGCTAATGGATTTTACAGAGCAATGTATTCGTAATGCGGCGATTGCTGCATGTGGTACAGCGGTGGTGAGTTATGATGGTAGGGAAGTGGATCTGAGTAAGCCATTCGAGCGCCTGACAATCGTGCAGGCGATACAAAAATACGCACCGAAGTACACATTAGAACAACTGAATGATGCCGATTTTTTGCGTACCGATTTATATAAGCGCGGTATCAAAGTATTCGAGCATGCTGGATTGGGCTCGCTGCAGCTCAGCTTGTTCGAGGAAACGGCAGAAAGCCAATTATGGCAGCCTACCTACATCATTGATTATCCAGTAGAGGTGTCGCCTCTGGCGCGGGCGTCTGATAAGGACCCTACTATCACCGAGCGCTTTGAGCTATTCATCACCGGCCGTGAAATGGCGAACGGATTCAGTGAACTGAATGATGCTGAAGATCAGGCTGCACGCTTTATGGAGCAAGTTAAAGCCAAAGAGGCGGGGGATGACGAAGCAATGTATTATGACGCCGACTTTATCCGTGCACTTGAATACGGCATGCCGCCTACTGGCGGTTGTGGTATCGGTATTGACCGTTTGGTGATGCTGCTCACGGACAGTCCAAGTATCCGGGATGTCATCTTGTTCCCGCATATGCGGCCAGAAGCTTGATTGTGACGGAAGTGTGACAAAGCCGTGCTATTCAGCACGGCTTTTTTATTTCTTGTCACAAAGCTGTCATATTCAGTTCTTAAAATGTGTGTAATTGAGTCAAATGGAATTAAATCGAGGAGATTAGTGCATGATGAAACGTAAATTAGGAATCACGATGTTGTTGTTGGCTGGCTTTATGGGCGGATACGCGCATGCGGCTGACAAAGTAATCAAGATTGATGGTTCTAGCACGGTGTATCCAATTACCGAGGCTGTGGCAGAAGAATTTCAGAAAGCACAAAAAGTAAAAGTGACGGTAGGAGAATCCGGTACAGGTGGTGGTTTCAAAAAATTCTGCCGTGGTGAAACTGATATCAACAACGCATCGCGTCCGATTTTGCAAAAAGAGATTGATGCATGTAAAGAAGGCGGAGTGCAGATTATTGAATTGCCTATCGCTTATGATGCATTAACTGTTGTGGTAAATGATAAGAATGATTGGGTTAAGAGTCTTACAGTTGAAGAGCTAAAAAAAATCTGGGAGCCTAAATCTGGCGTAAAAAACTGGAAACAAGTAAACCCAGCCTATCCTGATAAGGCATTGGCGTTATATGGTCCAGGAACAGCTTCGGGCACATTTGATTATTTTACCGAAGCGATTAATGGTAAAGCAAAAGCAAGTCGCACTGACTATACGCCATCGGAAGATGACAACGTTCTGGTGCAAGGTGTTTCAACTAATAATGGTGGATTGGCCTATTTCGGCCTGGCTTATTATGAAGAAAACAAAGATAAGCTGAGAGCCGTACCAATTGTAGCTAAAGCAGGCACGCCGGGCGTATTGCCATCGGCAGAGACTGTGATGAATGGCACATACCAGCCATTGTCACGCCCACTTTTTATTTACGTCAATGCCACTTCAGCTGCTTTCAAGCCTGAAGTAAAGGCATTTATCAATTACTATCTGGAAAATGTCCCGCAGTTGGCGAAAGAAGTGAAATATGTACCGCTTCCAGCGGAAGATTACGTTGCGGTGAAAAATCACTTCAAGGCCATGAAACCAGGTACCGGGTTTAATGGCAAGCCAGAGGTGGGCGTCAAAATCACCGACTTGCTGGATCGTATCAAGTAAGCTTGTGCGAAGTAATGGGGGCGCTTTGCCCCCATTTTTTCTTTGATTAAGTTGGCATATTTATGAATTCTGCAACCATGTCTCAATTAACTTCGACACAAACGGCAATCAGTCCTCGCTTGGCCAAGAACGTGCGACGCAATATGAGGGAGCGCGTGATCGAGTTTATTCTGATGCTCGCTGCGTTATCAGCCGTAGCAACGACCTTTGCCATTGTGGCGATTTTGTTATATGAGTCTTTGAGTTTCTTTAAAACGGTATCTTTGCTGGAGTTCTTTACCGCTAAAGAGTGGACACCGCTATTTGAAGATGCGCATTACGGCATTATGCCATTGGTAGCAGGCACCTTGACGACTTCTGCAATTGCGCTAGCGGTGGCTGTACCTATGGGTACGGTTGCAGCGATTTATCTTTCTGAATTTGCCTCTTATAAAACACGCGAGATGGTGAAGCCGATATTGGAACTGCTGGTAGGGGTGCCTACTATCGTATTTGGTTATTTTGCATTGCTGTTTGTTACGCCACTTTTGCAAAAAGTATTCCCTGAATTGCCTGGATTTAACATGCTGGGTGCTGGCATTGTAATGGGGATCATGATCGTGCCTTATATCGCTTCAGTAGCGGAAGATGCCATGCGCGCTGTTCCGATGCATATGCGCGAAGGGTCCTATGCGATGGGGGCTACCCGCTTCCAGACAGCGATTCGCGTCGTGACCCCTGCTGCAATTTCCGGTATCGTGGCAGCTTATATTCTGGCGATATCACGAGCGGTAGGTGAGACCATGGTCGTAGCCGTAGCCGCTGGTCAGCAGCCTAACCTGACATTCAATCCGATGGAAAGTGCGGCTACGATTACCTCCTTTATTGTGCAGGTGGCAATGGGTGATTTGCCGCATGGCAGCATCGGTTACCAAAGCATTTTTGCCGCAGGCCTGATGCTGATGGCGATGACTTTGTTCTTTAACATTATAGGTCACATCATACGCAAGAAATATCGAGAGCAGTATTAATTGAGAGCGGATATGGATAACCAAAACCTGATACCTACTAAAGCATCGGTCATGGATGATTTACAGGAAGTGCGGGCGATGATACGTCGCCACAAGCGCAAAGATATATTGTTTGCTTTAGTAGGGTTGCTGGCATTGATGTTTGCATTGCTCACCTTACTTACGTTGTTCATTGATTTGGTCATGGATGGCTACCCACGATTCAACACAGAGTTTTTGAGCGAGTTTCCGTCGCGCCGCGCCGCGCATGCTGGGTTACTCTCGGCATGGGTGGGTTCTTTGCTAGTCATGCTGGTGACTTTTTTGACTGCAGTGCCCATGGGAGTGGCGGCCGGACTATATCTAGAAGAATATGCGCCCAAAAACTGGTTTTCCGACCTGATCGAGATCAATGTAGCTAATCTCGCTGGTGTGCCTTCGATTGTGTATGGGCTTTTGGCACTTGGGTTGTTTGTTTATGGACTTGACTTTGGGCAAAGCATCCTGACAGCGGGTTTGACGCTGGGTTTGCTGATACTGCCCATCATTATCGTATCTACGCGTGAGGCTATCCGGGCAATTCCGACTGCAATTCGGGAAGCGGCATATGCAGTAGGTGCTACCAAGTGGCAAGTGGTTAAAGACCATGTCCTAAAATATTCTCAAGGCGGCATATTGACGGGTGTCATTATTGGGATGGCGCGTGCCTTGGGTGAAACGGCGCCAATCATTACGATAGGTGCGCTGACGTTTATTGCATTCTTGCCGCCATCGCCTATTGGCACTGAAGCGCCTTTTGTCAATTTTGAGTGGTTAAGTTCCGGCTTTACTGTGTTGCCGATTCAGATGTTTAACTGGCTGTCACGCCCTGATCATGCTTTCCACATCAATGCAGCCGCGACAGGAGCTATCATCATCCTTGTTACTTTGTTGATGAATGGTACGGCTATCTGGTTACGCTACAAAATTCGTAAGAACATTAAATGGTAAGCAGGCAAATGGTAAGTACATTACAAGGGAACCTAAGACAAATGGATCAAGCAACGCATGTTGTCAAAGCGGAATCGCGCAATCTCAACTTTTACTACAGCAATGGAGCGCATGCCCTTAAAGGCATCAATATGCCGCTCTATGAAAACAAGATCACAGCTCTCATTGGCCCGTCTGGCTGCGGAAAATCGACATTTTTACGTTGTTTTAACCGCATGCATGATTTGTATCCTGGCAATCGATATGATGGTCAAATCGTGATGCACCCGGATAACACCAATATTTTAGCAGATGGCGTAGACCCGATCGAAGTCCGCATGCGTATCAGCATGGTGTTTCAAAAGCCGAATCCTTTCCCAAAATCCATCTACGAGAATGTGGCCTATGGCCTGCGCGTGCGTGGTGGAAAAAACAAGAAAGTGATTGATGATAAAGTGGAACATGCCTTGCGTGGTGCAGCTTTGTGGGATGAGGTAAAAGATCGCCTAGATGATTTGGCTTTCAACCTCTCTGGTGGTCAGCAACAGCGTTTATGCATAGCCCGCGCATTGGCAACAGATCCGGAAATCATGCTGTTCGATGAGCCTACCAGTGCGTTGGATCCGATTGCGACAGCCAGCATCGAGGAATTGATGACTGAGTTGCGCAATAAGCTCACCATCTTGGTGGTGACGCACAATATGCAGCAGGCGGCTCGCGTGTCTGATTACACTGCTTATATGTATTTGGGTGATTTGGTGGAATTCAGTAAAACCGATGATATTTTCATCAAGCCAAAAGACAAACGCACAGAAGACTATATCACGGGTCGTATCGGCTAATATTTTAAGGAAAGCGAATACATTATGTTGGAATCTAATTTGCACCGCTCAAGCCAATTCAACGAAGAACTCGAGCGCTTGCGTGATGATGTGATTAAGATGGGCTCACTCATAGAGGCGCAAATCAAGATGGCGACACAAGCCTATACTCAAAATGACGTCACTGCGGCACTCCAGGTGCTGGAAAACGATGATCAAGTAAATCAGCTGGAAAAAGCAATCGATGATGAGTGTATCCATATCATCGCCAAGCGCCAGCCAACGGCATCGGATTTGCGCTTGATTATGAGTATCGGCAAAATCGTCACAGATTTTGAGCGTATGGGAGATGAGACAAAAAAAATAGCTAAAAGCGTGCGCAACATGCAAAAGCCCAGTCATCAAGCACCGGTGGATATGATTGGGGTGCGTCATCTTGCGAGGATGGCAAGCAAGCAGCTGCAAGGTGCATTGAATACTTTTGCAACCTTGGATACGGCTGAAGCAAGAGCCGTCATTAACGCGGATGATACTTTGGACGCCGAGTTCAAATCTACAGTGCGTCAGTTGATTACATTCATGATGGAAGACCCTCGCACAATCTCTGCGGCATTGGAAATGATGACCATGGCACGTGCATTGGAACGTATTGGCGACCATACTACAAATGTAGCCGAACAAGTGATCTATATCGTGGAAGGGCGCGATGTCCGGCACACCTCTGCATAGACAACTATCTTTGTTTATCAAAAAGCCATGTCTGACACATGGCTTTTTTATTTTTGTCATGAACTTGTCATATTGGACTAAGAAAATAACGTAATTCTGATAAGGAGGAATAGATGTATTCAAAAACTAGGATGTTGGTTGCAGCGGCATGCATGACTTTTGCTTCGTTTGCAAATGCAGATAATACGACAGATTTGGTGCAGGCGCTGGTTAGCAAGGGTGTATTGACCGAAGAAGAAGGTGCGTTGTTGAACAAGGGACATGCCAGCGAGATTGAAGTGCAAAGGAAAAAAGAGAAAAAGCACTGGACAGGTCATGTCAATATTCGTGGCTATGTACAGAACCGTGTCACCAAAATGATTGGGGATGACGGTGACGATTTGGCTAACCCGGTTGACTTATGGTCAGACCGTTCGGTAGGTACAGATAGCTCTATCAACCCTGACAAGAACTTCTTGATTCGCCGTGCCCGCGTGATTATCTTTGGCGATTACGGTGATCATTTGAGTTACTACATCCAGCCAGATTTTGCTTCTTCAGCTGGCACTACCGGCAGTGTTGCGCAATTGCGTGATGCTTATGGGGATATCAATTTCGATGCAACTAAAGTACATCGTATCCGTGTAGGCCAATCCAAAGTGCCTTACGGCTTTGAGAACCTACAATCCTCGTCCAACCGCTTGGCGATGGACCGTGTGGATGCCATGAACAGTGCGGTACGTGATGAACGTGACATTGGCGCATTCTACTACTACACGCCAACAAATATTCAAGAGTTGTTTGAAGAGATCAGCAAGCAAGGTCTGAAACACTCTGGTAATTATGGCCTGCTGGGCGCTGGTTTCTATAATGGCCAAGGCGCAAACCGTGCAGAAGCTAATGACAACTGGCACTTTGTGGCTCGTGCGACATATCCTTGGAAGACCGAGTCTGGACAGATATATGAAGTAGGCATTCAAGGTTATCGCGGTGAGTATGTGCCAACAACTGGCCGCTACAACATCAACGGTAACAATAATGTAAGCAGCTCAGCAAATACAGGCGCTACTCGAACACCGACGATATCAGCAGCGGATGTAAAAGGCTTCAAGGATGAGCGCATGGGTATCAGCTTCATGATGTATCCGCAACCTTTCGGTTTGCAGGCGGAATGGAACTGGGGTAAAACGCCTGGCCTTGATTTGGCGCAAAACCGGATTGAAGATAAAAGCTTGAATGGTGGCTATGTTCAGGCAATGTATATGCTGAAAGACTGGAATAACTGGGGTACATTCATCCCGTTTGTGAAGTGGCAATACTTCGATGGCTACAACAAGGCTGAAACCAATGCACCGCAAAACAAAGTTAACGATTGGGAGTGGGGCGTGGAATGGCAAATCGCACCAGAAGTCGAGCTGATGGCGGAATATCATCGCATGAAGCGTAACAACCTGGTAACTGGTAACCGCGCTGGCACGAAAGATTACCAATCTTTTGATGCTGATGCACTGCGTGTACAGTTGCAATACAACTTCTAAGTAATTATCAAGCAACATTTCAGAGACCCCGCGCAAGCGGGGTTTTTTTACGTCCTTAAATATAATTAAAAAGAATAAAGATATTCATTTAAAGTATTTAATAGAATAAAGAATGCAGTGCTATAGTGCGCATGTCTTGGAAATAAGGCTAAGTAATATGATGAATCAGAATACGAAAATCTTGCTTAAGGATGAATCCACCGACGTATTAGAGGCAATAGCCGAATCGATAAGATTGGTGAAAGAGCAGACGGGATATGGCTCGATAGAGATCACAGTCCATGATGGTCGAGTCACACAAATCGAGCGCAGCGAAAAAGTGCGTTTTGAGCAGCGCAAAAAAAGTTAGATTCGAAATTAAATATTTATAAAAGTTGACCAGACAGCTGGAAGCAAAAACTATAGGAGTCAAAAGATGCAATACAAAAAAATAGTGTATGCGCTAGCAGTGTCTGGCTTGTTGCTAGCTCCACTGACAAGCAGTGCAGAAGAGGCTGCGGCGGACGTTTTACAAGATGAAAAGGTCAAAGCACGTCTGGCCGAGATTGCTGCGGAAGAAAAAGCGGCTGCCATTGCAGCCAATGGACATTATGTAGAGCGTAAAAGTTACGGTACGCAGAAGGAGACGGACCCCCCGCGTTACGTGAAGCAGGCCAACAAGACCTGGCTGAAAGACTATGACGCGTTTGCTGATGTGGATTGGCTGGATGTGGGGCTGGAATACCGCGCACGTTTCGAGCATCGCGACAATGATTTCCGCCGTGCGGACCAGAATATCGACGAGCCATTGTTGCTCAGGACACGGGCGTATCTTGGGGTCAAGAATATCCTCGATCCGTTACGCCTTGCTGTCGAGTTGCAAGACTCACGCCGTAATCATGGTGACTATACGCGTGAATACGATACGCGCGATATCAACCAAGCCGATATTCTGCAAGGCTATCTGGAGCTTAACTTTAAAGAGAGTTTTCTAGGGAAAGATGATCTTGGTAACGCACGCCCTGTTTGGGTACGTGCCGGTCGCCACGCCTGGGAAGCCATAGACCGCCGCCTGATTGCGCGTAACGAATGGCGTAATACCACCAACACCTTTCAAGGGGTAAGGGCGCAGATAGGTGACAAGAAGAATGACTGGCAAGTGGAATTGCTTGCGGTCAAACCGGTGCAACGCTTTACCACACGGCTGGATGAAGTGGATCATGCACAGAACTTTTACGGCGTTATCGGCGATTGGCGTGCCTGGTCGGAATACGTCACGCTGGAACCCTATTATCTGTTGCTGAAGCAGGATGGGGATGAGGTGAAATACGACAGCAACGGCAAGGCTGCTGCGGCCAACACTAAAATCGACCGCGAGATCCACACTGCCGGTTTGCGTGCTTACGGCGTGGTTGGCAAAAGCGGGTTTGATTATGATGCCAGCTATGTCAAACAGTGGGGACATCAGGACAGGTTGAACAATGCCGGCAAATTTATCGCCGAACTGGACCATGACGCCTATGCCTACAACGCCGAGATTGGCTACAGCTTCAAACATCCCTGGAAGCCTCGCTTGAGTGCCTTCTATGGCGTTGCCAGCGGGGACAAGAACCCAAATGATGGCAAAAACCAACGATTTGAGCGGCTATTTGGTTTCGCCCGCCCTTGGTCGAACGACGATTACATTCAGATGGAAAATATCCGCACGCCCAAACTGCGGTTGGAGTTTGACCCTAAGATTGCCTTTATCGATAACGTGAAAGTGGATACAGGGTTTAGCTGGTATCGACTGGATAGCGCGACTGATCGTTGGAATGCCGGTGCCAATCTGCGTGACCAGACAGGTAAGAGCGGGAAAGATCTAGGCAAAGAGTTCGACCTGCGAGTGCGCTTCCCAATCAACCAATACGCATCGCTTAACTTGGGCTATGCCCACTTCTGGGCGGGAGATTTTGTTAAAACCACTTCGAGAAAGGTTTCCGGTCAGGCAGACCGCGATACTGATTCCGATTTCTTTTATACGGAATTGACACTATTAGGGTTTTAAGATTTTTAAGGAAACATGATGATAAGTATTAAACTGAAAAAATTATTGGTGGCCATTGCATTATCCAGCCCTGTATTCACACATGCGGCAGATATTTCGTTGTTAAACGTGTCATACGATCCAACACGTGAGCTGTATGCGGAATATAACGAAGCTTTTGCAAAATACTGGAAAGCAAAAACCGGGGACAACGTCACCATCAAGCAATCGCATGGTGGTGCTGGCAAACAGGCGCGTGCTGTGATTGACGGCTTACCGGCGGATGTCGTGACCTTGGCGCTTTCTTACGATATTGACGAGATCCATGCCAAAGGGCGGCTGATTCCCAAAGATTGGCAAAAACGTCTGCCGCACAACAGCTCGCCTTACACCTCGACGATTGTGCTGCTGGTGCGTAAAGGTAATCCCAAGAACATAAAAGATTGGGCTGATCTTGTGAAGCCGGGGGTCTCGGTGATAACGCCAAACCCCAAAACCTCTGGCGGCGCGCGTTGGAATTATCTTGCTGCATGGGCATATGCCTTGAAGCAGAACAGCAATGATGAGGCAAAGGCCAAAGAGTTTGTAACCAAACTATATAAAAACGTTCCTGTGTTGGATAGCGGTGCACGTGGCTCAACAACCACATTTGTCGAACGCGGTATCGGTGATGTATTCATTTCTTGGGAAAACGAAGCGTTTCTTGCTCAAAAGGAACTGGGCCCAGACAAGTTTGAGATTGTCATCCCATCGCTTTCCATTCTTGCCGAGCCGCCGGTCACAATTGTTGATAAAAACGTAGACAAGAAGAAAACGCGTGCTGTCTCCCAAGCCTATCTGGAATATCTCTATAGCGAGGAAGGCCAGGAGATTGCCGCGAAAAACTATTATCGTCCAACGCTTGAGAAAGTGGCCGCAAAGTACGAGAAACAATTCCCGAAAATCAATTTAATCAAGATTGATGATGTGTTTGGCGGCTGGCAGAAAGCGCAGAAAACCCATTTTGCAGATGGCGGCGTATTCGACCAGATCTATCAAAAATGAGACCGTTTTGTAAATGCACGTAGTCCAATACATCACAACGACCCAATTGCTTGGGTTGACACCTGTAAACAGTAAAGGAGAAACAGTCATGGCTTTATTGGCAATCAATGTGCGCAATCAATTGCGCGGAAAAATCAAAAACATCGTGTTTGGCGATGTTGTTAGCGAAGTAGAAGTAGAGACTTCGGCAGGAACAGTGACTTCCGTCATTACCACGCGATCCATCCGCGAGCTTGCGCTGGATAAAGGCTCGGAAGTTTTAGCGTTGGTAAAAGCAACAGACGTAGCACTAGCTAAAGTTTAATTAACCGTGAGCCGGCGCATCTTGAATGCGCCAGTTTTTTGATGAAAAACACAAAAACAAAGAATATTTTGCCGGGCTTTAACTTGTCGCTGGGCTATGCTGTGCTGTATTTGAGTTTGATTGTGCTGATTCCGTTGTCGGCCATATTTATCAAATCATTTAGCTTGACATGGGCCGAGTTCTTGCAGGCAATCGCTTCGCCACGGGTGGTGGCTTCTTATAAGCTAACATTCGGGGCGTCGCTCATCGCGGCATGTATCAATGCCGTATTTGGCTTATTGACCGCGTGGGTGCTCACGCGCTATCGGTTCTGGGGAAAGAAAGTTATTGATGCTTTTGTGGATTTTCCATTTGCTTTGCCGACAGCCGTTGCAGGCATATCGCTATCTGCCATTTACGCTACCAATGGCTGGATAGGCAGTCTGCTGGAACCCGCAGGCATCAAGGTAGCCTATATGCCATTAGGTGTGGTGGTGGCGCTGACGTTCATCGGCTTGCCATTTGTTGTACGCACAGTGCAACCAGTACTGGAGGACTTATCTGCAGAGGTGGAAGAAGCCGCAGCCAGTCTGGGCGCCAACCGTTGGCAGGTGTTTTATAAAATCATCTTTCCTGCTATCTGGCCTGCACTCATCACCGGCTTTGCATTGGCGTTTGCGCGAGCTATAGGCGAATATGGTTCGGTGATCTTCATTGCGGGCAACATGCCGATGGTCTCGGAAATCACGCCACTCATCATTATCACCAAGCTTGAGCAATACGACTACGCAGGCGCTACTGCAGTAGCTGCGATAATGTTGGTCATTTCCTTTGTGCTTTTGTTTCTGATTAATGCATTCCAGTGGTGGAGCAATCGCCGTCTGGGCAACGCCTTGTAAGGAAGAATTCATGTCAGCGACTACGGGACATATCTCTCAATATCAAAAATACAATCAAAGGGTCAGCCAAAACCGTGCAACTTCAGAGGCAGCGTGGGTGCGTTATGCACTGATTGCAGTGACCTTGCTGTTCTTGAGTCTGTTTCTGTTCGTGCCATTGGTAGCAGTGTTTGCAGAGGCTTTCAGCAAGGGGGCAGATACCTATTTTGCTGCGCTAAAAGAGCCTGATGCTTTGTCGGCAATCAAGCTGACTATGATAGCCGCCGGCATCGCAGTGCCGCTAAATCTTATCTTTGGCGTTGCCGCCGCTTGGGCAATTGCCAAGTTCGAGTTCAAAGGCAAGAGCTTGCTAATCACCTTGATCGATCTGCCTTTTGCCGTTTCCCCGGTCATTGCTGGTTTGATCTATGTGTTGATGTTTGGTCTGCAAGGCTGGTTCGGCGAATGGCTGTCAGACCATGATTTCAAAATCATCTTTGCGATCCCGGGTATCGTGCTGGCTACTATTTTCGTCACTTTCCCTTTTGTGGCGCGCGAGTTAATTCCGCTGATGCAGGCGCAAGGAAAGGAAGAGGAAGAAGCCGCTTTGGTACTAGGTGCTTCTGGCTGGCAGATGTTCTGGCGAGTGACCTTGCCTAACATCAAATGGGGGCTGCTTTATGGGGTAATCCTATGTAATGCGCGTGCGATGGGTGAGTTCGGTGCAGTGTCTGTCGTGTCCGGGCACATCCGTGGATTGACGAACACCATGCCGCTGCATGTGGAGATTTTATATAACGAATATAACTATGCTGCTGCGTTTGCCGTTGCATCTTTGCTTGCGTTATTGGCTTTGCTGACATTGGCGCTCAAGACCTATGTGGAATGGCAATCGGCAAAAGACGCTATCGAAATTGAACAGGAATAATCATGAGTATTGAAATCAAGAATATCAACAAAGGGTTTGGCAATTTCAGCGCGTTGAAGGATGTTTCACTGGACGTTCCCACAGGCGAGTTGGTAGCCTTGCTCGGACCTTCTGGCTGTGGAAAAACTACTCTGCTGCGCATCATAGCCGGTCTGGAAACGCCGGACAGCGGCAGCATCCATTTCCACGGGGAGAATGCGACAGATCGCGCAGTGCGGGAGCGTGAAGTCGGGTTCGTGTTCCAGCACTATGCGCTTTTTCGCCACATGACAGTGTTCGAGAACGTGGCATTCGGCTTGCGTGTGAGGCCAAAACATACGCGCCCAAGCGAGGCCGAGATTAAGCGGCGTGTGCATGAGCTGTTGAATCTTGTCCAACTGGATTGGCTGGCAGACCGCTACCCGCCGCAGCTTTCCGGCGGGCAGCGCCAGCGCATTGCCCTGGCACGTGCGCTGGCTGTGGAACCCAAAGTACTGTTGCTGGATGAACCTTTCGGCGCTTTAGACGCAAAAGTGCGTAAAGATTTGCGTCGGTGGCTGCGCAGATTACATGACGAATTGCATGTGACCAGTGTGTTTGTGACCCATGACCAGGAAGAGGCACTGGAAGTCGCGGACACTATTGTGGTGATGAATCAGGGTAAGATTGAACAGATAGGTACACCGCAAGCGGTATACGATCATCCTGCCTCGCCTTTTGTGTACCAGTTCCTCGGCAATGTGAATCGCTTTGAAGGCCGTGTGCATCATGGAATTATCACTTTAGGTCAGCAGGAGTTTGCTGATGCAGGGTTTTCTGATGTGAGAGATGCAGAAGTGATTGCCTTTGCGCGACCTTATGATATCGAGGTGGAACGCCAGCCACTAGCTGGGGCTTTCAAGGCAAAACTGTCATATATCAATTACTTAGGGTCAACTGTCAGGCTGGAGTTGGAGCAGGAAGAACATCAATTCATTGAAGCCGAATTGACGCGAGATCAGTTTGCATCACTAAATCTGGCAGTTGGTGAAGAGGTTTTTGTAAAGCCCAGAAATTTCCGGTTTTTCAGTCACGCAGCCTAAGACTACAAAGCCGTTATCTGGCAGTTTTGTAGAAAAAGCTTTTGTTGTGTACACTCGCACCGTCTGAGTGATGTATGCAAAAAAGTGAATATGATTAGATTTCTATTCTCGACCGTACTTGCATTGGTGCTGTTGACAGGCCTGCCAGTACATGCCGAAGATACCGAAGAAGACGGCCGCTACTGGTTCAACGTCAATGCGACAGGCCTGATGCCACTGGAGAACTGGCGCTGGTATGCGGAGCTGCAGCCCCGTTGGCGGGATGAAGGCAAACATTTTGACCAGGCGCTGTTACGCCCAGCGGTTTCCTATGCGCTTTCTAAACAGGCCAGTATCTGGTTGGGTTATGCTTATGTGATGACGCATCCCGCCAGCAAGCCGGCGTTCGAAGAGCATCGTTTCTGGCAGCAGTTTCTGTACAACTTTGCGCCGGTTCACGGCGTCAATATCCAGAGTCGTACGCGTATTGAGCAACGTTTGATTGAGGATTCGGAAGATACCGGGTACAAACTCCGGCAACTGTTTCGTTTCACCTTGCCCAGCAGCCTGAGCCCGCAACTGCAATGGGTGTTTTATGATGAATATTTTGTGAATTTCAATACCACCGACTATGGCGCGGTGCGCGGCTTTGACCAGAACCGGGCGTTTCTTGGCGTGAACTGGGCATTCAATCCGCAAACGCGCCTTGAAGTGGGATACCTGAATCAATATGTGAATCGTCACAACAGGATTGATGCGGAAAATCACGTATTGTCTACGACTCTGATGCTAACCTTTTGAACAATAGGTCTGTGTGAAAGATAAGTTAATTCCCCCGACGACAGCTTTGCTTTTTTTCGGAGCTTCGTTCGCAAGCATGGCGGCAGAGGAGAATGCCCGTGTTTTTAGTTTGAACGGGTATCTGGAAACTTACTATATTCATGATTTTGATCATGCCTCAAATGATACACGTCCAAGTTTTGCTTATAGCCACAACAAAACAGGTAAGCCCAGTATCAATCTGGCAATTATCAAGGCCCGACTGGACTCCGACAACATCAGGGCAAATCTTGCGCTAGGTTCCGGCTCTTACATGCGCGCCAACTATGCTTTGGAGCCTAAAGATCTGCAAAAAGTATTTGAGGCTAATATCGGCCTTAAGTTATCTAACCAATATAACCTGTGGCTAGATGCTGGGGTGCTGCCTTCGCATATCGGTTTTGAGAGCGCCATAGGTGCAGAGAATTGGACGTTGACTAGAAGTATCTTGGCTGACAATTCGCCCTATTTCGAGACGGGTCTGAGATTGTCATATACTTCGGAGGATGGCAAGTGGTATGCCAGCGGTTTGTTGCTAAACGGCTGGCAGCGTATCCAGCGGCCAGATGGAAACACTACGCCTGCATTTGGGCATCAGCTCACTTACAAGCCGAATTCAAGGATGACGCTGAATAGCAGTTCGTTCATTGGCAATGACAAGTCGGACCGAGACCGCAGGATGCGTTATTTCCATAATTTCTATGGACAGTATCAGCTAGATGATCGCTGGAGTTTGACGACCGGGTTTGATGTTGGTGCAGAACAAAAAGAGAGAAACAGCGGTAGTTACAATATATGGTTTACCCCGATAGTCATTGCCCGATATACCTATTCTGACAAACTGGGTTTTGCCGCCAGAGCCGAGTATTATCAGGATAAAGACGGGGTGATTATTGATACCGGTACGCCGTCCGGATTCAGGACGGCAAGCTATTCAGCCAACGTGGATTACAAGTTTTCAACCAACGTTAGCTTGCGGGCCGAGTTAAGGCAATTTCACAGCAAGGATAAAATCTTCCTGGATAGTCATAGACCGAGCCAAAACAGTTTCATCGCCACTACAGCCATTACATTCTCCTTCTAATTCAAGGTCTTTCCGAAGGAGCATCACATGCACCAATAAACGCATGCCGCACTAAAAACGTGCGTTTCCCCATGCGTAATTAGCTTGTTACAAGAGCGTTTTATATGACTTGTCCAGCTGTAACCCGCGTCAATGCTAGGGTTATGGCACGTCATATCCAGGGCTGAACAGTTGGAACGGGAATTGCAGATATAGCTTGCAAGCAATGTTCAACATGGTTTAGCGAGGCAGGTGATGATTAAACATTTTCTGGCAGTACACGGTTCAATTTTCCTTTTGGGATTCTGGGTCAGTGGTGCGTCGGCGATGCCTGCAGACGAGCTGGTACAGGAATTGGGCAACAGCGTGCTGCGCGTACATGTGAACCTGCCGGATGGCAAGCATGGTCTGGGTTCTGCCGTGGTGATTGCCAAAGGCGAGGTGATTACCAATTGCCACGTGGTGAATGATGCGACAGATATTACGGTTATCCACAAGGGCGAGCCTTATGTGGTGACTGCTATCAAGCCGGATTGGCATCATGACCTGTGCATGCTGAAAGTGGAAAGTCTGGATGCACCAGTGGTAAAAATGGGTTCCACCAAGAACCTTCACTATGAAGAATCTGTATTTACAGTTGGCTATCCGGGTGAGACTACGCAGCCAGTCACAACTTACGGTGAGGTTAAAGGACTCTTCCCGATGGACGGCAGCATGGTGATGCGCGCTACCAGCACTTTCAGATTAGGCGCAAGCGGCGGCGGTGCATTCGATGACTCAGGCAATCTGGTTGGCATCATCACGCTTAAAAGCAAGGGCAGCCAGGCACATTACTACTACATGCCGGTGGAATGGGTAAAAACGTTGATGAACAAGCCAGCCCAAACGCTGGGCGTAAAAAGCGAGAAACCTTTCTGGGCTCTGGCTTCAGAAAATCGTCCATACTTCATGCAAGTGGTGCAGCCTTACGTTAATCAAGATTGGAAATCGCTGTTGAAAGTGGCACAGCAGTGGGTGCAAGCAGAACCGGATACACCTGAATCCTGGTTCTACCTGGCCGCCGCTGAATATGCAGCCAAGGATTTTGATAAAGCTTCAGTTCATTTGAATCAAGTGCTGGCACTCAATCATGAGCATCGTCTTGCTGGCGACTATTTGGCAAAGATCATGGAAATGACGGGAAAATCTGCTAACGCATCGCAAAGAGTTGCTTTGCTAAATTAGTGTATGAGACTTGATTTCATTCAAGCTATTCAGACGCAGTATTAGTGTGATGCACGGGCTTGATGCGGGCATTCAGTGATTTCAGATGACGGTAAAGCATGCGTGTTTCCAATAGGTTCCAAACACGCAACATGGCCTCTATGGTGTCGAATGGCTTTGTTAAAAAATCTTTTGCTCCCAGTGCAAGCGCTTTTCTTTTTGCACCTATCGTGGCGTCTGCAGTAAGGACAAGAACAGGTAAGTATTCATCACTGGGGATATGGCGGGATAGCATCTCAAGCACCGCATAGCCATCAAGTTCCGGCATCATCAGATCCAGCAGGATCAGGTCAGGTTCAAAAGCCTTGAACAAGTCTAGAGCACGCGTGGAATCCGCGGTGCTGATGACCTGATGGAAGCCTTCCCTTGCTAGCAGGTCTTCCAAAAGCTTTAAATTGGCCTCTGCATCGTCAACGATCAATATCTTGGCATTCAGTATTTCGGCTTCGTTCATGCTATTTCTACGCTTCGATGAGTTCTCTTACTTTTTTGCCAAAAGTAGCAACGTCGAATGGTTTTGTCATGTAATAGTCTACCCCAACGGCATGTAAGCGGTCTATCGTTTCCGGCAGTGCATCGGCGCTTAATATCATGATGGGTGTGCTGTTATATTTAGGATCGGATTTGATGTGACGGACCAAGTCCTCGCCGGACCCGTCGGGCAAATCCAGATCGATCAGTAATAATGAGGGAGTTACTTCCCTTAAATATTGTCTGGCATCTTTCAATGTGGTGACGCAGTGGATACGCAAGTCATGCTGGCGCTGGATAATTGCTTCAACAAGAGCACGGTTACTGGCATTGTCTTCCACATATAGTATGGAGCGCTTGTTTTTCAGGCTGGGAGGCAGCTTGTTTTGCGCTGGCTGCGCAGCCTGAGTGAGCTCAGTGCTAGGTTCAGAAGCAGCAATCTCAACCCAGAATAAACTTTTATCATCTGCTACGTGGATACTGCCGTGCATCGCCTGCATGATTTGCTTGGATAAGGCTAGTCCAAGGCCAGTGCCTTCAACTTTAGTATGCTCAGCGCCAAGCCTGTCAAAGGGGGTGAATAGTCTTTCTTTCAATGCAGGTGGAATGCCAGGACCGTCATCTTGTACTTCGATTACGATTTTGTTGCCATGCTGATAAGCTGTTAGCCGCACGATAGAGCTGACAGGACCATACTTAAGTGCATTTGACAACAAATTCAGCACCACCTGCAGCAGTTTCTGCCGATTAGCCATTGCCCATAGGTTCGGCGCAATTTCACTTTTAATCTCGATATCCCTGATTTTTCCTATCGGCGCGATGTAGTGTGCAGCTTCTTCAAGCAAGTTGTTGATTGGAGTAGGCGCCAATTCCAGAGAAATTTCTCCGGACTCGATTCTGGCAATCTCCAGCACTTCATTGATCAGCTTGAGTAGATGCTGGCCTGCACCGATGATGAGCGATATGCTGTCGCGCTGTTTGCCAGGGGATAGATCCTGTTCCAGCAGTTGGGCAAACCCCAAGATGGCATTGAGCGGGGTTCTTAGTTCGTGGCTGGTGCGCGATAGGAACATGCTCTTTGAAGCACTAGCTTCTTCCGCCTCTTGTCTTGCCTGCAGGGCATCGCTGATGTTTTTGGCCAGCAATTGTGACGCATGGTCGAGTTCCTCGGATAGCTGTCCGAGTTCGTCACGGCTGCTCGAAGGCAGGTCCAGGGCTTCGGCCTTTGCAAGGTGCCCAGCACTGTCTCTTAGCAGTCTTACACGCTTGACGATGGTGCGTGAGAATACCCATACCGCCATCAGCGAGCCGATGATACCGGATAATGCTGCGATAAGTGTGATGATGATATTACGCTGACGCTGGTCAGAGACATCTTGCTGGTCTTTTGCAACCAAAATGGCTTCTTCTGCGTTGAGGCGCTCAATCTCCTTTCTTAGTTTGTCCAGTGTATCGACCTGGGACTTGAATTTTGCGATCAGGCTTTCCGAGGCAACATCCGACTCATGTTCTGACAGTATTCTTAAGTCATGCAAATTCTGTTCGACCAAAGGCGTGATCTGTACAAGCCGCCTCTTCTGCGCTTCGTTTTCCAGCTGACTTTGCAGATGGATAAGAATGCCTGGCAGGACCGATTCAACTCGGAAAAAAATATCCAGGAAGTGTTTGTCGCCAGTCAATAAATAGTCCCTGACACCTGTGGACGCTTCCAGTAGTTGTGTATGAACGGTTTGAATGTCCCGCTGATTCTGCAGTGCGAGCCGGAGTTTGTTTTCTAGCTGGGTTGACTCCTGTTCCCGCAGGTACAAAGACCCAAGTGATGCTAGCAAGACAAGCAATGGCAAGGCAATCACACAAACGCCTTTGATACCCAAAGGCAGATCCTGCCAAGCCTGCGCTACCCAATCGATGGGTCTAAGGGCTGATGTTTTGGCTGCTGTTTCGTGTCTGGTAGTCATATAACAATAGCTTAGGATTTATATCCCAATTCGACAGCTTTGACTGCTGCCTGAGTTCTATCCTTTACC
Source organism: Methylophilus sp. (assembly GCA_035423825.1). Taxonomy (GTDB): domain Bacteria; phylum Pseudomonadota; class Gammaproteobacteria; order Burkholderiales; family Methylophilaceae; genus Methylophilus. The sequence continues at coordinate 249,521 of DAOMMM010000001.1, forward strand.
CCTAGTTTATTCAATATGCGCTCAACATGAATTTTTGCCGTGCCGGGTGCGATGCCTAATTTAGCGCCAAGTTCATTGTTACTGAGCCCAGCAGGCAACAGCGCAAGAATTTCGCGTTCTCTTGGCGTTAGCGCCTCTAATATCGTTTGGTCCGCTTCGCTGCGCATAGGCCCTTGATGCTGGGAGATGGCTAGCCCAACCAGGCCAGCTATTGCTTGTAAGGTCTCGATCTCGGCAGGTTCTAGAGTTAGCCTCTTGCCGGAAAACCCAATGATGCCTTTGCCATGCTGGCCCAATGCGAGGGGAATCAGACATTCATGGTGGCTGAGGTCACCATGGGTCCAGAGTTGCGTGCCCTTATTTTCATACAAAGCAAAACGCACTGGGTTCTTAAGCATCATCGCCAATATGCCCATCATAGGGATCCTGGCGCCTGCAGGCAACGTCTGGCCTAGCTGGTTGAAGACAATCAGCTTGCCAGAGTTCTCGATAGCCAGCAAAGCATGCTGAGCAGAAAGCAAGGAACAAAGGGAGTGGAGCAGTGTGGCAGCTGTGTTCACGCCCCAGCCATGTTCGAACAGTTGCTGACCAAGATTCAGATATAGTCGCAAATGCGTATCGCTAGCTTGCGCCTGCTTCAGGCTATGCCTGAGGGCGCGCGCGCTTGTCGGCTGTTCCAGATTGTTGGATAGGTCGTTTGGCATATGCCGAATAGTATATACCGTTCTACCTATTTTGGTAGATTTTTCATTGACGACGACCTGTATAATTCGTTCCATCAAGAAAGCGATTGAAACTTGAATTAACTGAGTAGTAATCTATAAAAGGAGATGAACATGAAAAAGTTGAATTTGGCAGTGATTGTATCAGCAGTAGCTTTGATGGTTTCTGGTTTGGCAAATGCGGAAGATGCTTACAGGAAAAATGTCCATAATCAGAACCTTTCAAAACGTGCATATGCACAGCCTTTGCCTGAAAGTGCTTATCAAAAAGCTGATGGATTCGAAGGTGCGACATTAGTGCGTGGTGAAGTGGGTGAGGATGGCAATGTTGTAGATCAAAAGCAGCATGCACAACGCCTTAACAATTTGTCAAAACGCCCATATTAATAGTTTGTGGGTGGATGGCTGAGTAGGAGACGAATATGAAAACCTTGAATTTGGCAGTGATTGTATCTACCGCGATTTTGTTGGCGAGTGGTTTGGCGCAAGCGAACGACAAGGCTAATACAAACAACCAAAACTTGTCCAAGCGCCCATACGAGCAGTTGCCAGATGAGTCTGCCTACAATAAGGGTGATAATTGGGAGGGTTCAACCTTGGTGAAAGAGCGGTCTGCCACTGAAGGCCCGACTGAGTATCAAAAATTGCGTATCAACATGCTGGGCAAACAGCCTTATATGGAAGGCAATAAAGATTGACTGCAATGTATTGGTCAAATTAGATTGGTAACCTACCCTGCCTGATCTCAGGCGGGGTTTTTGTGTGAAGGTTTTGTTGTTTGAACCGCCAACTTACAGGGATGGTGAAAAATAATGCAACTGTTTAAAGAATTCAAAAGTGACTTTCCTGCCAGCATTGTGGTGTTCTTTGTCGCGCTGCCTCTTTGTCTAGGTATTGCGCTCGCTTCAGGGGCACCGCTTTTCTCCGGCATCATTGCAGGTATCGTTGGTGGCATTGTCGTTGGCTTGGCGAGCGGCTCGCAGTTAGGTGTGAGCGGGCCTGCTGCAGGCTTGGCCGTGATCGTGCTGACTTCCATCGCTGCCCTGGGTTCGTTTGAGGCGTTCCTGCTGGCGGTGGTGATTGCCGGTGCTTTGCAATTGCTTGCCGGGCAGCTTAAAGCAGGATTTATCGCCTACTTCGTACCATCGTCAGTCATCAAAGGCATGCTTACCGGGATAGGGCTGTTGATTATTCTCAAACAGATTCCACACGCGTTGGGCTACAGTGCAGATTTCGAAGGTGACGAGTCTTTCCTGCAGGCCGACGGGGGAAATACTTTTACTGCAATTGGTACCGCATTGGAAGCATTAACTCCCGGAGCGGTGCTGATCGCAGTCATTTCGCTGCTCATCTTGGTGTTGTGGGATATGTTTCTCTCTAAGAAACATCGGGTATTCCAGATATTGCAAGGCCCCATCGTTGTTGTTCTGCTAGGGATCGTAATTAACTTTCTATATAGCCGTGGTTTCGCCGGTTTGAGCTTAAACCCTGAGCAGTTGGTGCAATTGCCGGTGGCGGATGGTTTGAGCGGTATTGCTGGATTATTCACTTTGCCAGATTTCTCTCAGTGGACGAACCCGGAAATCTACAAGGTGGCGATTGTATTGGCAGTCGTAGCCAGCCTGGAAACCCTGCTGTGTGTGGAAGCGACAGACAAGCTCGATCCGCTCAAACGCGTGACACCGACTAATCAAGAATTGAAAGCACAAGGTTTGGGCAACCTGATTTCCGGCATGATAGGCGGCCTGCCAATCACGCAGGTGATTGTGCGCAGTTCCGCCAACATCTCTTTCGGTGCCAAAACCAAGCTCTCTGCTGTGCTGCATGGTGTATTTTTGCTGATTTGTGCGCTCACGATTGCCGAGTGGCTGAACATGATTCCTTTGGCAAGCCTGGCGACCATCCTGATCGTGGTGGGCTACAAACTGGCTAAGCCTGCACTTTTCAAGCAAATGTATGAACTAGGCTGGGAGCAATTTGCGCCGTTCGTTATTACGGTTGCTGCTATTGTATTGACCGATTTGTTGACGGGTATTGGTATTGGCTTGGTGGTTGCGTTGATATTTACGCTGCATCATAGCTATCGTAATACTTATCATATGGAAGATATCAAGGCTGCAGAAGGTGGGCGCGAAGTGCACCATATCGTGCTTGCGGAAGAGGTGTCCTTTTTCAATAAGGCACGTATTATTGAGGCGTTAGAGGCAATTCCAGCCAATTCAAAAGTGGTAATCGATTGCAGCAACAGCAAATCCATTGCCTATGATGTAGTAGAGTTCATCCATGATTATCAGCTACACGCCAAGCTGAAGAACATCGTGGTGGAAACCATTAACTTTAAACCGCCTAAACATTTGCTGGCACATTAAAAACATAAAACAGAAGAAACGAGGAATTTATGTACAAACATCCTTTATTAGACCGTGACAAGATGTCGCCTAAAGAAGCCCTGGACATTTTGATCGAGGGAAACCAGCGATTTGTGAATGATCTTGAAGAGGAAAAAGATTTCAAGGCTCTAATTCAAATTACTAAAGATAAACAGCATCCATTTGCTTCTATCCTCAGCTGTAGTGATTCTCGCGCGCCAGTTGAGTTGCTTTTTGATCAGGCTCTTGGGGATATATTCAGCGTTCGTCTTGCTGGCAATATAGCATCGGATAAGGCGATTGGAAGTCTGGAGTTCAGTACCAAATACTTAGGTTCCAAATTGATTGTAGTGATGGGGCATACTTCGTGCGGTGCCGTCAAAGCGGCTTGTGATGATTTCAGGGATGGGCATATCGGTGAGATCATCAACTTCATCAAGCCATCAATCCGCCATGAAAAAACTGTTACAAACAAGGCGGATCGATGTTCCCAGAATGCCGATTTCGTCGAAAAGATCAATGCGCTTAATGTCCAGCATCAGATAGAGACAATCATCAGGCAGAGCGATATCGTGGATCAAATGATAGAAGATAAACAGATTGCGATCGTAGGAGCCAGCTATGACTTGGCTACAGGCAAAGTCAATTTCCTGGAGAAAACATTTGTGGGTATCTGATTTTCAGATTAGGCGCATGCAGTAATATGACATTGCTGCAACCGGGGCAAGCGAATCTTATCGCTTGCCTTCCTTGGCCATGTTGATGCTGTATTTCGGGATCTCCACCACCAGATCTTCTTTCTCTACAATCGCCTGACATGACAGCCTGGAGAGCGGCTCCAATCCCCATGCTTTGTCTAGCAGGTCTTCCTCTTTTTCCTCTGCGGGGGTCAGGCTTTTGTAGCCTTCCCGTACAATAACGTGGCAGGTGGTGCAGGCGCATACCTGATCGCAGGCATGGTCGATATCGATGTGATTGTCCAGCAGGTTCTGGCAGATGGATTTTCCGGATTCTGCTTCAAAAGCGGCACCCTCAGGGCATAACTCGATGTGAGGCAAGACGATGATTTGTGGCATAGGTTTTTATATGTTGCTGTTATAGCTCGATTGAGTCCAAGTTCTTTCCAGCCAGCGCGCGTTTGACACTGGCATCCATTCTGCGCGCTGCAAAGGCCTCAGTGGCACGGTTCAACGCATCCGTATCTGCCCGAATGACATCGCTGGAAGCCCCATGGATACTGGCTTGCAGGGTAGTTATTCTGGCGTTGATTTGCTGTTTTTCAGCATCAGTCAATAAATCACCATCAGTTTGCAGGGCAGATTGGATTGAACTGATCAAGCCATTGGCTTCCACTTTGGCTTCAGCCAACGCACGCGCTTCTTTATCGGCAGAGGCGGCATTATATGAGCTGCTAAGCATGTGTGCGATTTCAGCCTCGCTCAAACCATATGAGGGCTTGACCATCACATGCGCTTCAACCCCGCTAGTTTGCTCGCGTGCACTTACAGAGAGTAGGCCGTCAGCATCGACCTGGAAGGTAATGCGGATGCGCGCGGCACCGGCAGGCATCGGTGGGATGCCACGCAAATCGAAACGCGCCAAGCTGCGGTTATCTGACACCAATTCTCTCTCCCCTTGCACTACGTGGAAGCTCATCGCGGTCTGGCCGTCTTTGTATGTCGTGAATTCTTGCGCGCGAGCTACAGGCAGCGTCGAGTTGCGTGGAATGATCTTTTCAGTCAAGCCCCCCATTGTCTCTATTCCCAGCGACAACGGCGTCACATCCAGCAGCAGCAAATCTTCGTCGCGTTTGTTGCCTACTAGCGCATTAGCCTGGATTGCCGCCCCCAGTGCGACGACTTTGTCTGGATCCAAGTTGGTCAGCGGTTCTTGCTGAAAGAAATCAGCCACGGCATGGCGCACATGCGGCATGCGCGTCGCACCTCCCACCAGAACTACCCCCTTGATATCGGTAGCTTCAAGGCCCGCATCACGCAAGGCTTTGCGGGTGGGTGACAACGTTTTATTGACCAGCGTTTGTGTCAGTTCGTTGAACTGAGCCACATTTAGTGTGACATCTACTAATAGGCCGGTGCTCAGGCGGCAAACGATTTGCGCCTCATAGTTGTCGGTCAGCCACTCTTTAGCCTGACGAGCCTTGGTGAGCAGCAAGCGCGTGTCCGCTTCATTCAGTGGATTAAAACTCTCGCTGTTTTGCCGAATCTGGTCCAGCACCCAGCAATAGATACGGTGGTCAAAATCGTCACCCCCCAGCGCGGCATCACCGCTTGTAGCCAGCACCTCGAATACGCCTTTGGTCAGGCGCAAGATGGAAATATCAAATGTGCCGCCGCCCAGATCGTAGATCGCATAAGTGCCTTCGGCCGCGTTATCTAAGCCATACGCCACAGCGGCCGCAGTGGGTTCGTTCAGCAGGCGCAGCACATGTAAGCCAGCCAGCTTAGCGGCGTCTTTTGTAGCTTGACGCTGGGCATCATCGAAATAGGCAGGCACGGTGATAACGGCACCAACTAGCTCGCCACCCAGCGCCTTTTCTGCACGCTCTTTCAGGACGCGCAGTATCTCAGCTGATATCTCAATGGGGTTTTTAACGCCAGCGCAAGTTTCGATGGCCACTTGTGTGCGGTTGACGAATTTATATGGAATATGTGCCCGGTCAGTGATGTCTTCCAGTGCGCGTCCCATAAAGCGTTTGACAGAGACGATAGTATTCGTCGGGTCCTGGCTTTGCTGTGCTTGCGCGTCATGACCAACAGTTACTTGGCCATTCGGCAGATAACGTACCACCGAAGGCAGCAGGGCGTGTCCGTGCGCATCCTGCAATACGGTCGCCATGCCACTGCGCACTGTGGCCACCAGCGAGTTGGTCGTCCCCAAGTCTATGCCGACAGCCAGCTTATGCTGGTGCGGGGAAGGGGATTGACCCGGTTCTGATATCTGCAATAAAGCCATTTAGCCTTCTAACTTTTCTATGACATCGCGGATATCCGCTTGCACTTTTTCCATAAAAATCAGCTTGCGAGTAGTGTCTGTCGCTTCGCTCAGCATTTGCCGCTTGAATTGTTTGGTGAGCATTTGCTGCAATGCTTTGCTCTCACTGCGTATGGTAACAAGCAGTCTATCCAACGCGCTAATATCTTTAGCATTTTCTGCATCTTCTATCGCCTCCCGCCATTCCATCTGCTGCATCAAAAAATCAGCCGGCATTGCTGTATTGGTTTCGGCAATCGCAATGATGCCTTGCTGACTTAATAGATATTCGGCTCGCAGGGCAGGATTTTTAAGGGTTTTGTATGCTTCGTTGGCACTGGTGGCGGTTTGTATCGCCACCAGTTTTTCAGCATCGCTGGCGGTCACATAGCGATCAGGGTGCGATGCTGTCTGAATTGCGCGATAGCTTGTTTCCAGCTTGGTCAGATCAATGTCGAATTGTTGTGGAAGCTGAAAAAGTTGGAAATAATTTTGCATTGGTTGTCTAGTGCGCGCAATTTCTTTGAAAAATCAGTCAGAACAAGGCACTGAGACGCACCCAATTGATTTTGGGTACGGAAAACAGAAGCAATATGGTCATGGCTGATCTAGCGAAGAAATCAAACAGTGAAGGATTCGCCGCAACCACATTCACCTTTAACGTTGGGATTGTTGAATTTAAAGCCCTCATTCAACCCTTCCTTGGTGTAATCCAGTTCGGTGCCATCGATGTAAACCAGGCTTTTCGGATCCACGATGACTTTTACCCCATGGCTTTCGAACTGCAAGTCTTCCGGCTGCAGATCATCTACAAATTCAAGCGTATAAGCCATGCCGGAGCAGCCAGTGGTCTTGACGCCCAAGCGTAGGCCAACCCCTTTGCCACGGTTTGCCAAAAACTTCTCAACGCGTTTGGCTGCGGTTTCTGTCAATGTAATCGCCATCTTGTTTCGCTAACCTTCTATTTGTTTTGTTTGGCTTTCAAATCAGCCACTGCGGCTTTGATCGCGTCTTCCGCTAGCACTGAACAGTGGATCTTTACTGGAGGCAAAGCCAGTTCCTCTGCGATGTCGGAATTCTTGATCGCATAAGCCTCATCGATGGTACGGCCTTTAAGCCATTCAGTCACCAATGAGCTGGAAGCGATGGCTGAACCGCAGCCATAGGTCTTGAATTTGGCGTCTTCGATAACACCTTGATCGTTCACCTTGATTTGCAGTTTCATTACGTCGCCGCAGGCTGGTGCACCCACCATACCGGTGCCAACAGTTGGGTCATTTTTGTCCAGAGTCCCTACATTTCGCGGGTTCTCGTAGTGGTCTAATACTTTGTCTGAATATGCCATATCTTACTCCTTAATGCGCTGCCCATTGGACTTTGCTAATGTCGATACCATCTTTGTACATTTCCCATAATGGAGACAATTCACGCAATTTTGCGATTTTCTCTTTCATTAATTTAATCGTGTAATCCACATCCGCTTCGGTCGTAAAACGGCCAATGCTGAAGCGGATCGAGCTATGTGCCAATTCGTCGCTGCGGCCTAAAGCGCGCAGTACATAGCTTGGTTCCAGACTGGCTGATGTGCATGCCGAGCCGGATGATACGGCGATATCTTTCACCGCCATCATCAGTGATTCACCTTCCACGTAGTTGAAGCTCATGTTCAAGTTGTGTGGCACGCGATGTGTCAAATCACCATTCACATAGCTTTCTTCAATTTCCAGCAAGCCTTTCAGTAAACGGTCACGCAGCATCCGGATACGCTCGTTCTCGGTATCCATTTCCTCACGCGCGATGCGGAACGCTTCCCCCATGCCCACGATTTGATGTGTAGGTAGAGTGCCAGAGCGCATGCCGCGCTCATGGCCGCCGCCATGCATTTGCGCTTCGATGCGCACACGAGGTTTGCGACGCACGAACAATGCGCCTATGCCTTTGGGGCCATAGGTTTTGTGTGCGCTGAAACTCATCAAATCAACCGGCAGTTTTTCCAGATCGATTTTCACTTTGCCGGTGGCTTGTGCAGCATCCACATGGAAAATAATATTGTTTTCGCGGCAGATCTTGCCAATGCCCTCGATATCTTGAATTACGCCAATCTCGTTATTGACGAACATCACGCTAGCTAACACTGTATCCGGGCGAATCGCCGCCTTGAATTTCTCCAAACTTACCAAGCCATCCGCATCTGGCTCAAGGAAAGTCGCCTCAAAACCTTCACGTTCCAGTTCCCGCACAGGGTCGATTACTGCTTTATGCTCTGTAGCAACTGTGATGATGTGTTTGCCTTTGGTTGGCGCATAAAAGTGCGCCGCGCCCTTGATGGCCAGATTATTGGATTCGGTCGCGCCGGATGTCCAGACGATCTCGCGTGGGTCTGCCCCCACCAATTTGGCAACTTCGTTGCGTGCGTTCTCCACGGCTTCTTCAGCAACCCAGCCGTAAGCGTGGCTACGTGAGGCTGGATTGCCGAAATCCTCTGTCAGATAGGTGACCATTTTAGCCGCTACGCGCGGATCAACCGGTGTGGTGGCTGAGTAGTCTAGGTAAATAGGTTTGTGTCCTGTTGTCATCTTTTGCTCTTAAATCATGCCGCTATTGCGGAATACTGTTTCAAACGCGCTACTTCTTGCTGCAGCGCCATTAAAAATCCATCGACCTCTTCTAAGGTGTTGCTGCTGCCAAAGCTTACGCGCACTGCGCCGCGTGCCAAGTCCTCAGTTACACCCATCGCCAGTAACACATGGCTTGGCTTGCCGCTGTTGCTGGAACATGCAGAACCGCTGGCAACGGCAAACCCGGCTTTATCCAGCGCGGTCACTAAGGTTTCGCCTTCAAGGCCTTCAAATGCGAAGAAGGTCGTGTTTGGCAGGCGATTAGAGTTTGCTGCAAAAATGCTTGCACCCATGGCTCCGAGAGCCGCGTCCAGCCTAGCTTGCAACGTGGCAGTTTTTTGCCGGTAATCCTGCAGATTTTGCGTTGCTAACTCACATGCGGCGCCGAAGCCGACGATGGCGGCGACATTCTCAGTGCCGCTGCGCAGTCCGCGTTCCTGTCCGCCGCCGTACAACAGTGGTTCGATATCCAGGCGTTTATCCAGTACCAAGGCGCCTGCGCCCTGCGGACCGCCGATCTTGTGGCTAGAAATCGTCATCGCGTTTACGCATAGTTCATTAAAATCTAATGTTACTTTGCCCAAAGTCTGCACTGCATCGGTATGCACAGCCACTTTTTTGGCGCGCGCCAGCGCAACTACTTGCGGGATATCCTGCAACGCCCCGGTCTCATTATTGGCCAGCATTACGGATACTAGGCTGCAAGGCACATTCAGCATGGCTTCCAAGGCATCCAATTTCACTCGGCAGTCTTTGTCTACCGGAATGCTTTTCGCTTGCCAACCGTGTGCCTGCAGTGCCTGTGCCGGGCCTGAGACGCACGGGTGTTCAATTGCGCTGGTCAGGATATGACCTTTTTCTATACCGTTTCTTGCCAGCCCAGCAGTGATGCCATGTACAGCAAAATTATTCGCTTCTGTGCCACCGCTGGTGAACACGACTTGGCTAGCCTGCACACCTACCGCTTTGGCTACTTGCCCACGTGCAGCTTCTACGGCATCACGTGCGTTGCGCCCATATACATGGCGGCTGGTGGGGTTGCCATGCTGCGTCTGCATGAATGGCAACATGGCACTCAGTACTTCCGGCCGGATGGCTGTGGTGCTGTTGTGATCAAAATAGGCGTTAGCCATTGACTTGCAGCGCCTCGACGTTATCGCGCAGCCCGCGTGACGGTAAATTGATTTTTGCCTCTCCGGCTTGTTTGGCATGCTGCATGCGCACCATATCGGCCAGCGTCACGCCAGACAGGTAATCCAATATCTTCTGATTGAGTGATGCCCATAAGTCATGTGTCATGCAAGGGCCATCCTCGTGGCAGTTCTCGTTGCCGCCGCATTGGGTGGCATCGATCTGCTCATCCACCGCCGTGATGATGTCGCTGACGGAGATTTCTTTGTGTGGTTTGGCGATGCGGTAACCACCCCCAGGGCCGCGCACGCTCAGAACCAAGCCTTGCTTGCGCAGGCGGCTGAACAACTGCTCCAAGTATGATAAAGAAATGTCCTGACGTTCGCTGATACCAGCGAGTGTCACGGGCTTTTCCGCTTCCAGCAACGCCAAGTCCAGCATCGCGGTCACGGCAAAACGTCCTTTGGTAGTAAGTCTCATAATAGCGAATTCTATAATAACTGACTGTTTTAGTCAACTATTGGCCGGATTGGTTCAAACTATTTTGAAGATTTGGTTTTAGGCTTTTTGCTGGCAAATGCTTCAGCTACCTGGCTGTCCGCTTGCGTATCCAACAGGGAAGCTAGCTGGACTTTTAGTGCCTGCAACTCCTTCTCCTGCGCAGCAGAATGATCCAGCAGCGTATGTATCGCTTTAGTCATCGGGTCTTCGTCATCGCTCACCACTGCGTAGGCGCTGAATTTGGCTTTCTGCGCTTCCTGTTTGGCTTTCTCTTCTTCCAGAATACGCGCAGGAATGCCTACCGCGGTTGCGCCTTCCGGCACGTTCTTTACCACTACCGCGTTGGAGCCGATCTTGGCATTCTTGCCTACCGTGATAGGGCCAAGCACTTTGGCACCCGCGCCAATGACTACACCGCTTTCCAACGTCGGGTGGCGCTTGCCTTTGTTCCAGCTGGTACCACCCAGCGTCACACCATGATAAAGCGTGCAGTCATCGCCGATCACGGCGGTTTCGCCAATGACTACGCCCATGCCATGGTCGATGAATACGCGGCGGCCAATCGTTGCACCTGGGTGAATCTCGATGCCAGTGAGCCAGCGGCCGATATGCGAAAACATGCGTCCCAGCCAATAGAATCTAGCTTTCCAAAGCCAGTGCGAAAAGCGGTGAATAATCAGCGCATGTACGCCGGGGTAGGTGGTCAAAATCTCCCAATGCGTCCGCGCCGCAGGGTCGCGGTCGAAAACGATGGCAATGTCTTCTTTGATGTGGCTGAACATGGATTTTGGACTGAAATCAGAAAACGTGATTATGCCATAAATCCTAATTCCTAGTAATTTACTTGGGTATTGGTCTTGGCGTAGTCGGCAGTATGGGTCTTGGTTAGAGAATAAACCCATCATCCATTGGATATGCTTGTGTTATCAATAAAAAGCTGGTTATATTTCCTTCGGAAATTAAACTAGTACAAATTAAGGAGTTTCTCATGGCTATAGCTTCACAAACCTTACGTGAGATCACCGGCATGGGGTATGCCTATGCAAGCTTGGCTGATTCAGCCTTGGTGATGGTCGACTGCCAAAATACTTACCGTCGAGGCGTAATGCAGCTTACCAACGTGGAGCCGGCGATAAAAGAGGCGCAAAGATTGCTGCATATGGCGCGTGATCTGAAAATTCCAGTATTCCACATCCAGCATGATGCCGGCGAAGGCACTCCTTATGATATTCGTTCTGAGATCGGGCAGATTTCACCAGAGGTCGTACCAGCCAGCGGCGAAGCGCTGATTACCAAAAATTATCCAAACGCCTTTATTTCAACTAGTTTGGAAGCTCAGCTCAAAGCTCAGGGTGTGGAAAATATCGTGCTGGCCGGATTCATGACGCACATGTGCATCAACTCTACTGCTCGTGGTGCGTTTAATCTAGGTTTCAAGGCGACGGTGGTAGCCAGTGCTTGCGCAACGCGCAGTCTGGCGGGGCCTGGCGGTAAAATCATCGAGGCGCAAGTCATGCACGACGCTGCATTGGCAGCTATACGTGATCTGTTCGCAGTGGTGGTGGATGACATAAACGCGCTGGCTTGAGCATATCTCCTTAATCAAAGGAGTCAGCCTCTAGATTCCTAGCGGTTTGTTTCTATCAGACCCCGATAAACATGCCAGCTGGCATGTCCAACTACCGGCATGGTCAGAAACAAACCAATATAGCTTGCCGCAAGGCCCACGCCTACAAGCACAACAATGCATAGCGCCCAAAGTAACATCACAAGAGGATTGCGGGCACATGTGCGCAGACTGGTCACAACGGCAGTCGCAACATTGGCTTTACAATCTAGCATCATAGGCAAGGCTACTACGCTGATGGCATAGACGAATACCGCAAAGACTGCGCCAACAGAAAAGTAAATCAGCGTGAATGTGGGTTGTTTTAACGTGATTACATTCAGTGCGACATCAGTGAAGCTGAGGAATGCGCCATGAAAATAGTGGGAGAAGATGGTCAGCGACAACAGCGTCCATATTAGCAATACAGCAAGCAATAGCAGTGCAAACAGGGATATGTTGATAAAATTTGTGCGCCAGGCTGCCAGGCTGGGGATAAGTGACGGCGCTTCGCCGCGCTCGATGCGCCTGCTCAGGTCGTACAGCCCCATGGCCAGAAAAGGGCCGAACAAGAAAAATCCTGTGCTTAGTCCAGCTAAAAGCCAATACTCATCTGCAAAAAACGCATTGATCAGCAGTCCAGTAACAGTGAAAACAAAACCATAGAATAGACTGGCCCAGCCACCGCGATGGGTGTCTTCTACACCGGCATGAAGCCAGTCGATAATTGCATTGGCGTTAACCTGACGAACTGACGGAAAGCTGCCTGAATCGCTATTGCTCATACGGTTGACCCTTTGGTTGGAATTGATATCTTTGTTGCTGCATAGTTGTGATGCTGAAAACAATCAGCTCTCAAAATATAAATTAGTTTATTTAATCAGCCAATGAAAATGTATCACAATTTTGCAATCTTGCTGCTTCCATCCGTAGAGATGGCGCTGCCATCAGCCGCTCTGCAGAAGATTGAATGCACCGCTATATGCGCGCGCTTCATTATCGAAACACCTGCTCTGGAGGCCAAGCTGCATGCGCCTTACAGGTCAATACTTTTAGCAATGAATGAAATGCCGCCTGTCAGGTTAATGTTTGACCAGGTTTTTTACCCGCTGAGTGAGTGGATGTCGTTAAGAATATTGGCTGGGCCTACCGTTTCGTAGATGCCAGATTTCTTGAGCTTTTCCAGGATGTTCGGTCGCAGCTCACACAGTACCAGCCGCGTGTTGTGTCTTTTGCAGTTTTCGATGATGTCCCATATCGTCTGCAGGCCGGTGGCGTCGATGATGGGGACGCGGCCAAAGCGCAGCACCAGGGTGTCGGCATGTTCGTGCACATTACCCAAGGTGGTAATGAGTTTGTCCGCTGCGGCAAAGAAGAAAGGTCCTTCCATTGAAAACACGACAGTGGATTCAGGCAGCTTGAGCGTTTCGGTCTTGGCTTCCTGTTCGATGGTCACCGTTTCGCTCATGCGCTTCATGAACAAGAGCGAGGCAATCAGTATGCCGATGTTCACCGCCAGCACCAGATCGGTGAATACGGTGAGCAGGAAGGTAATGAGCAGGACAGCGATATCGGCTTTTGGCGATGTGCGCAGCAGAAAGAAGAACTTATGCAGTTCGCTCATGTTGTAAGCTACCACAAAGAGGATAGCAGATAAGGCACACAAGGGGATGTGGTTGGCGAGCGGCGCGAATGCCAGCACGATGAATACCAATGTCAGCGCATGCACGATACCGGAAAGCGGGTTGGTGGCACCATTGCGTATGTTTGTGGCGGTTCTGGCGATAGCGCCAGTGGAAGCAAAGCCGCCAAATAAAGGGGAGCATATGTTGGCAATGCCTTGGCCAATCAATTCCTGATTGGAGTCGTGTCTGGTAGAGGTCATGCTGTCTGCCACCACCGCGGATAATAGGGATTCGATGGCACCCAGCAATGCAATGGTGAATGCCGGGCCAATCAGTTGCAGGGTTTCACCCGTGGTGATGGGCAGCAGTTCGAAATGCGGCAGGTTTTGGGGGATACCGCCGAATGCGGTGCCGATGGTGGCTACACCATCGAAGCCGAATGCGCTCTGTAGCAGCGTGGCTGCCACCATAGCAACCAATGGCGAAGGGATGCGCTTGAAGATGCGCGGGGAAAGGATCACCGTGGCCAGTGTGAACAGCCCCAAGCCGGTAGTGGTCATGGTGGCTGTGGGGATGGATTGGAAAAGCGTCCAGATTTTTTCGTGAAAGTGCTCCCCGCTGAATTCAGGAGAAAGCCCAAAGAAATCTTTCCATTGTCCGACCCAGATAATAATAGCGATTCCGGTGGTAAAACCGACGATAACCGGGTCTGGAATGAATTTGATGACAGCACCGAAACGCACCAAACCCATGATGAGCAGCATGACACCAGCCATTAATGTGGCTATTTGCAAACCTGCAATACCGTACTTGGCTGTGATGCCTGCCAGTATGACAATGAACGCGCCAGTTGGGCCGGAGATCTGCACTCGGCTGCCGCCAAGTATCGAGCTGAGTCCTCCGGCAACGATGGCGGTGTAGATACCTTGTTCCGGCTTGGCGCCGGAGGCAATAGCAAAAGCCATAGCCAAAGGTAAAGCGACTATGCCAACGATGATGCCGGAAAGGATGTTGTTGTACAGGTGGGATTTGCTGAATAGTCCTGCTTGCTTCGCTTCCAATAAGGCAATCATGATTTCTCCTTGCAATTATTATCCGCGCAGATGGCGCAGTGTGACAAGCGGCATGGAGTTAGTATTTTTTATGTTGTTTCGGGTTGACGCTCAAGGTTAGGATTCCGCGCAACAGGTTGACCTCTTCTTTTTCCAGCCGAGTTCTGGCGTATAGCCTGCGCAAGCGCTCAAAAAGCTTTTTTGGAGCACGCGGATTGATATAGCCTATCGCTTCCAGTGTCTCCTGTAGGTGTGCATAAAAGCGTTCAAGGTCTTCTTGTGTGGCGAGCTCGTTTGGTTTCTCGTTGTAGTGCAGTTGACCTTCGGTAACGGCCATGCGTACTTCATAACACATCACTTGAACTGCTTGTGCCAGATTGAGGGAGCTGTATTCCGGATTGGCTGGGATGGTGGCCAGCACATGACAGCGATCGGCTTCTGCGTTGCTCAGTCCGCTCATTTCGGTGCCAAACACCAACGCGACTTGCTGATGCGTAGCAATCTGCTTCACCTCTTGTGCGGCTTCGCGCACAGTCATCACCTCCTGAGAAAGCGAACGTTCCTTGCCGCTGACGCCAATCACAAAGTGGCAATCCGCAATCGCCTCTTCAAGTGTTCGGGTTACGACAGCGCTATCCAGCAAATCTGCTGCATTGACCGCCAGCGATTTGGCTTCACCATCCGGGAAGTGCTTGGGCCTTACCAGGTAAAGCCGGCTGAGTCCCATCGTTTTCATCGCGCGGGCGGTGGAGCCGATATTCCCTGGGTGGCTGGTGGCACATAAAACTACTCTGATGTTGTTGAAAATGTCGAGTGGCAATTTGGGGAAGCGCCTAAAAATGCTAAAATGGTATTTTATCAGTTCTTTAAGCCGTTCTTATGCATCCAATACTCATCAACGCCGTCAAGGCAGCCCGCGAAGCAGGGCGTATCATCAACCGTGCCAGTCAAGATGTGGGCTCATTGAATGTGCGCAGTAAAAGCGTCAACGATTTTGTCAGCGAGGTTGACCAAGCCGCTGAGCAGGTAATCATCGATATCTTGAAGGATGCATATCCAGACCACGGTTTTTTGGGCGAGGAGAGCGGCAAGACCAATCAAGATGCCGAGAATATCTGGATCATTGACCCGTTGGACGGTACGACGAATTTCCTGCATAACTTTCCATGTTACTGCGTGAGCATTGCCTTGCAGCAAAAAGGCGTTCTGACCCAAGCAGTGATTTACGACCCAGTGCGTAATGACCTCTTTACCGCAACGAAAGGCCGCGGTGCCTTTCTAAACGATAAAAGAATCCGCGTCACTAACCGTAGCAAATTGCAGGATAGCTTGATCTCGACTGGCTTTCCATTTCGCGATTTCACGCATCTGGATACCTACATGGGTATGCTAAAGGATATGATCCAGAAGACGCGCGGTATCCGCCGCCCAGGCTCAGCAGCATTGGATTTGGCCTACGTAGCAGCAGGTTGGACAGACGGTTTTTTCGAGATCAATCTTTCCACATGGGATATCGCAGCGGGCGGATTGCTGGTCCAAGAGGCCGGGGGGATTGTCGGTGATTTTGAGGGAAATGAGAGCTGGCTGGCCACTGGCAATATCGTGGCGGGCAACCCAAAAGTGTTCGCCCAGATGCTGCAAACCTTGTCGCCACATCTGACGCCGGACTTGAAGACGCTAGCCTAATCTATAACACCCCTAGGTTTTGCCAAGGGCTAACTTTATTTTTCTTTATGCCTATCAGTGCAGGTTTTTCTGCACTACTTCTGCCATCTTAAACAGCTTTTTGTTGTCCTTTTGGTTGGCTATGATGGCAATCAGCTCATTTTGATAGTCTGCATCCGTGGCAAGACGGTGGGCATCGAACGGGCCAACCAATTCGCGGAACTGCGCTAAGAAATGTGCGTAAAAATTAGAATGGTTAGCGTGCTTTTTCATCATGATTTATCCCCAAGGTTGGATTCGATGGTATAAATAGTCGCATGATCCATGCCAGCTTGTTGATATAGTGGATTGAATATAAGATATTGATTTAAATATATTATTTAATCTTAAAATCTCAAGGCAGCTTGTATGATGTCGAACTTTCCACTATCAGTGATGAAAATTAATACAAAAAGCGGATGTTAAAAATTGAGTTTTGACAGAGCTGCTAACCCTGTAAAATGCGCTTTTTAACGATAAATAAGTTTAATGTGACGGCAATCTCATCCACTGCAGGGCATACACCGATGATGCGGCAATACCTGGCCTTGAAGGCACAGTATGCCGATATGCTGCTGTTTTACCGCATGGGTGATTTTTACGAGCTATTCTTCGACGATGCAGAAAAGGCATCGCGCCTGCTGGGCATCACCCTGACTCGCCGTGGCGCCAGTAATGGTGAGCCAATCAAGATGGCGGGTGTACCATATCATGCTGCTGAACAATACTTGGCCAAGCTTACGAAAATGGGTGAAGCTGTGGCGATATGTGAGCAAGTGGGTGATCCTGCGACATCTAAGGGCCCGGTCGAGCGTCAAGTCACCCGTATACTCACGCCAGGCACGCTCACGGACGCAGCGTTGCTGGAAGAATCGCGCGATCGCCCATTGCTAAGCATCTGCCAGATCGATCGAGTGCTAGGGTTGGCGCGACTGAATCTAGCCTCAGGTGAGTTCGTGCTGTGGGAGGTTGCCCTAGGGCAATTGGCGCAGGAGATCGAGCGTATCGCTCCAGCGGAAATCATCTGTGCGGACAATGCGGATTTTGAGGCGCTGAACGTCCAAAAAGCGCCCCAAAAAAAACTGGCACCGTGGCAGTTCGATTTCGACAGCGCCCTGATGGGGTTGACCAAGCAATTCAATACCCAGGATCTAGCTGGATTCGGTTGCGCCGACATGTCAGCAGCCGTTTGCGCCGCTGGCGCGCTGCTGGATTATGTGAAGCATACACAGCGCAGCGCTTTACCGCATATCGTTGAATTACGCGTGGAGCAGGCAGGCGAATATATCCAGCTGGATGCTGCGACAAGGCGCAATCTGGAAATCGATACCACTATTCGCGGCGAGGCCAGCCCGACGCTATATAGCTTGCTGAATACCACGCAAACCGCGATGGGTGCCCGTTTGCTGCGATTCTGGCTGCATCATCCCTTGCGTGACCAAAATCTGGTAAATAAACGCCATGAGGCGGTTGAAGAATTGCAAGGCGCTGATCTAGGGTCAATACGCGTCTCACTTGCACAGGTCGGCGATATCGAGCGCATCACAGCCAGGATAGCACTCAAAAGTGCCAGGCCGCGAGATTTGTCTGGCTTGCGGGATAGTCTGCTACAACTTCCTGTATTGCGGCAGTCTTTAAATCATGCATCATGCAGCTTGCTGCAGACGTTGGCTGAGCACTTGAGTCCACAGCAGCAGGTGCTCGCGATTCTGCAAGCCATTAAGGATGAGCCTGCGGCAGTGCTACGTGAAGGCGGCGTGATTGCCGATGGCTTCGATGCTGAACTCGACGAGCTGCGCGCGATACAAACCAATCATGGCGACTTTCTGCTACAGTTCGAGGCGGCGGAAAAAGCGCGTACCGGCCTGCAAAATCTCAAGGTGGAATACAACAGCGTGCATGGCTTCTATATCGAGATCAGTCGCGCCCAGGCGGAAAATGCACCAGCAGAATACCGTCGTCGCCAAACGTTGAAGAATGCTGAACGTTTCATCACCGCAGAATTAAAGGCTTTTGAGGATAAGGTCCTGAGTGCTAACGAACGCGCACTTGCGCGCGAGAAGATGTTATACGAGCAATTGCTGGACGAATTGGCGCCATACATCGTTGCCCTGCAGACCAATAGTGGCGCGGTCGCTAGCCTGGATGTGTTGTGCTGCTTTGCGGAGCGCGCGATGGTGCTGAAATACGTGCGCCCGGCATTTACCCATGAGTCTGGGATCGAGATCATCGGCGGTCGTCACCCTGTGGTGGAAAGTATCACTCAGCCGTTCGTCAGCAACGATGTAGCGTTAAGTCCGTATCGCCAATTGCTGCTGATTACCGGCCCGAACATGGGGGGTAAATCCACTTTTATGCGACAAACCGCGCTGGTGACGCTATTGGCGTATGTCGGCAGCTTTGTGCCTGCAAGTTCGGCAAAATTCGGCGAAATAGATCGTATCTTTACCAGAATAGGTGCGTCTGACGATTTGGCGGGCGGACGCTCTACCTTTATGGTGGAAATGACTGAAACGGCTAACATTCTGCACAATGCCACACAAAGTAGCCTGGTGTTGCTGGACGAGATTGGACGCGGGACATCCACATTTGATGGTTTGAGTCTGGCATGGGCCGTCGCTAATCAGTTGCTGGAAAGAAACAAGTCAATGACGCTGTTTGCAACGCATTATTTCGAGCTGACAAGAATCGTGGAAGATCACAAGCACGCAGCCAACGTCCATCTGGATGCAGTGGAATATGGCAATGGCGCAGACAAGAAACTGGTATTTTTGCACAAGGTAGAACTTGGTGCTGCGAATCAAAGTTACGGCATACAGGTGGCGCAGCTGGCGGGGATTCCAAAATCCGTGTTGGCGAATGCCAAACGTAAGCTGACACAGTTGGAGAATGCTCAGGTTGTCCAGAAAAACCATCAAGGGGATATGTTCGCGGCACAGATTGATGCAACGCCAGCACCAACCCATCCCGTATTAGCTGAGCTAGAGACCATGCAGCCCGATGACCTGACGCCAAAGCAGGCGCTGGAGCTGCTATATAAAATCAAGACCTTGCTGTAAGTCAGCGTCAGCTGGTGCTTAAAAACAATCCACAATATGTAGTGTTTATCTCTGGCGTTTATCCCCAATATTGTGGATAATGCGTTATGGACACCGAAACCGTATTCGCTGGTCACTCATACACGGCTACCCGTATCAAAGGCGAGCCACTCTCCAGGCTACCCCAGGACCTATACATCCCTCCTGATGCATTAGAAGTATATCTGGAGACGTTTGAAGGGCCGCTTGACCTGCTGCTTTATCTGATTCGCAAGCACAATCTGGATATCCTGGATATTCCGATGGCATTGCTCACAACTCAATATATGGCATATGTGGAAAAGATGAAGGCCATCAAGCTGGAGTTGGCAGCGGAATATCTCTTGATGTCAGCCATGCTGATCGAGATCAAATCACGCATGTTATTGCCTAAGCCGGCAGAAATCACAGAAGAAGATGACCCACGCGCTGAGCTGGTTCGCCGCTTGATGGAGTATGAAGCCATCAAATTGGCCGCGCAACATTTAGATGCAATGCCAAAAGTCGGTGAGGATATCTACGTGGCGAGTGCGTATTATCAGCACATCGCCGAGGTCAAACCACCCGAAGTTACATTGGATGACTTGATGGAAGCTTGGAAGAATGTGCTTAAGCGCGCAAAGCTGAACCAGCATCACAAACTGGGGCGTGCCGAACTTTCTGTGCGAGAACATATGAGCCTTATCCTGCGTCGACTGAAAACCGAAGAACTGATCGAGTTTTCCCAGTTGTTCGATGTTATCAGCGACGGTTTGCCCAAGTTGGTCGTGCATTTCCTCGCTCTGTTGGAACTAGCCAAGGAAGGTCTCATCCGGATTACGCAGCAAGAAGCTTTTTCGCCCATTTACCTGCAAGCGAGTGTGCTGGAATGAGAGAACCTGACAATATCACTGAAATGAAACAGATTCTGGAGGCGTCGTTGTTAACGGCAGGCCAGCCCTTAAGTCTGGACGATATGCTCAAGCTGTTCGCAGGCCGTATGGAGCGAGCTACCTTGCGCATGCTACTGGATGAACTGAAAGCTGACTGGAATCAGGAAGACAATAGCAGAACCGTGGAGCTGGTGCAGGTGGCGACTGGTTATCGTTTTCAGGCCAGGCCACAGTACAGTGAGTTCATCGCACGCCTCAATCCGGAACGGCAGCCTAAATACAGCCGTGCAGTGATGGAAACGCTGGCCATCATCGCGTACCGTCAGCCGGTGACACGCGGTGATATCGAGCAGATTCGCGGCGTGGCGGTCAATCCCAACGTCATACGTCAATTGCAGGAACGCGACTGGATAGACGTCGTAGGCCAGCGCGAAGTACCTGGTCGGCCTTCGCTGTATGCCACGACCAAACATTTTCTGGATGATCTAGGGTTGCGATCGCTTGCAGAGTTGCCACCGTTTGATGACTTTGCGCAGAGCGAAATACCACTGGATACTTAGGCGACAGTTCGCTTATCGGGTAAAATAGCCTTTTCGAATTGAGGCACGCTATGGCTCGCCCACACAAACCTTCCAATCTTGTTCCTCGTCGTCCTGTCGCTAAAAAGGCAGGTCTGGAGGCTAATGTCCATGTGCCTGTGGAGCATGATATCCCAAGCGGTTCTCAACGGCTGCATAAATTGCTGGCCTTGGCTGGGTTAGGTTCGCGCCGCGATATGGAGAAACTAATCGAGGCCGGTCGAGTCTCGGTGAACGGGCAAGTGGCACAGGTGGGGGCAGCAGTTATAGAAGAAGATGTCGTGCGCGTGGACGGTCGCCCGGTACGCCTGCCATTCGAACCGGAACTGCCTCAGGTGCTGCTCTACCACAAGCCGGAAGGCGAGCTGGTCAGCGCAGACGATCCTGAAGGCCGTACCACGGTATTCAGTAAACTGCCTCGTATCAAGCAAGGTAAATGGATAGCGATCGGGCGGCTGGACATGAATACTAGCGGTCTGCTGATCTTTACCAGTTCAGGTGATTTGGCTAACCGATTCATGCACCCGCGCTATGAGGTAGAGCGCGAGTATGCGGTGCGCATCCTCGGCGAGTTAAGCGAAGGCCAGCTTTTGCAATTGACGCATGGCATAGAACTTGAAGATGGCATGGCCAACTTTGAGAGTATCTATCCGCAAGGCGGAGAGGGGGCAAACAAGTGGTATCAGGTGGTCATTAAGGAAGGACGTAATCGTGAGGTCCGACGTCTGTTTGAAGCCTTGCACTTGCAAGTGAGTCGTCTGATGCGCGTGCGTTTTGGACCAATCACATTGCCATCACGCGTCAAGCGTGGACAGATGCTGAAGCTTGAGCAAAAAGAAGTGGTCAAGTTGCTGGAATGGGCAGGCCTGCCGGTACCGAGGAAGCCACTGAAACAGCTATCACCTCGTGAGAAAGACAAAGCGACTTCGGTGTTTACAGCAAAAGTGCGTAAACAGCGTGGTAGCGTGCTGGATAAAGCGCCGAGAGAAAATGAAAGGCATGGAAGCCGCATGGGGACTAGCTCTCAGAGCATGGGCAGTAAAGATGCATTCAAGAGTGCACAAAAACCGATACAACCGCAGCGTGTGCGTGGTGACAAAACTGGCGCGCCAGCCATGCAAAAAAAGAACGACAGGAATCGCGGGCGCGGCTGATACTGCTAGCTTGCTAGGACCAATTAGACAGTTCTCAGGGTCTTCGCCATAGCCGTTCCATTTCCAGATAGGTGAAGGATGCCGACCAGGTGATCAGTACAAAACCGGTCAAAGCCTCAGTGCCTAGCATGAAGCGAATAGGGCCATTGGGTGTTAAATCGCCATAACCTACGGTAGTAAAAGTGACCGCAGATAAATAAATAATATCAAGGATATGCAGCTGCGTCTGGCCGGCTAGCGCGCCAGTGCCTGGTACTGACAGCAAAAGCCACTCGATGATGCCGAAGATCCATATCTCGATGATATGCAGGGCGAGAATGGCCCCAATCACAAAAATTAGCCGCATTCTTGGTGGCGTGCTGATATGCGGCAGTTTTCGGTAAACCGATATCAGGCCCTCAAAATGCACCAGCACACATGCTCCGATCGCCATTAGCGTGGCAATCACAACGACGCTGTTGATCCACCAGTTGGAGTAGTCATGCATCATGGTATTAGTGAATCTGCAGTAAATCTTCCTTGGTTAATAAAAATACGAACTGATTGCCAGACGACACCTCCAGCCAGACAAAAGGTACATCCGGATATGCATCCAGCAAAGCTTCGCGATTGTGGCCGATTTCCACGACCAGAACACCACCTTCTATGAGATGGTTTGCAGCTTCTTTCAATAATGTGTGCGTATGGTCCAGTCCGGCTTCGCCACTGCCCAATGCCAACTGCGGTTCTTGCCGGTATTCCTGTGGCAGTTGCGCCATGCTGGGCGCATCGACATAGGGAGGATTGCTGATGATCAGGTCGTAACGTTTGCCTTTCAGTGCGGCGAACATGTCGGACTGGATGGCCGAGATGCGATCCTGCAGGCCATATTGATTGATGTTGATGTTGCAGACATCAATTGCTGCAGGTGAGATATCCACGAGGTCTACATGCGCGTTGGGGTAGGCGTCAGCCAGCAGCACGCCCAAGCAGCCGGAACCTGTACAGATGTCTACAATGTTTTCCACCATCTCAGGGAATTCTATCCAAGGAGTGAGCCCTTCTGGCAACAGTTCTGCGATGAAGGAACGTGGCACGATGACACGTTCATCAACATAGAACTTGAAACCTTGCAGCCATGCCTCGCGCAGCAGATAAGCTGTGGGTGTGCGTTTGGTAACACGCTGCTCGATGAGGTAGGCCAGATGCTGGCGTTCTTTTTGAGTGATGACGGCATCCTGGAAATTATCCAGTGTGTCCATCGGTAAATGCAGCGCGCGCAAGACCAGCCACACGGCCTCATCATAACTGTTGTCGGTACCATGACCAAAAAAGATTCCGGTCTCTTCAAAGCGGCTGACGGCAAAACGCACCCAATCACGAATCGTGAACAGTTCGTCGGCGGCGTGAGGATAATGAATCATTTCAGCAGTTTTTCCAATGTAATGCGATAAGTGTCTTTGAGCGGTTCGATATCAGCCACAGCCACGCGTTCGTTCAGTTTGTGGATTGTGGCATTGAGCGGGCCGAACTCGATGACTTGTTTGCAAATGTCCGCAATAAAACGACCATCGGAAGTGCCGCCGGTGGTGGATAGTTCTGGGGTCACGCCGTAGCTGGTTTGGATTGCTTCCGAGATTGCTGCTACCAGTTCGCCGCGTGGGGTTATATACGGCGGGGAGTATTCCCATTCCAAATCATAATCCAAATCGTGCTTATCCAGAATGGCATAGACACGCTCTTTCAGATTAGTCTCTGTGCTGGCGGTGGAGAACCTGAAGTTAAACAAAATCTCGACTTCCCCCGGGACGACGTTAGTGGCACCGGTGCCGCCATTGATATTGGATATCTGCCAGGAAGTCGGTGGGAAATACTCGTTGCCATTATCCCAGACAGTATCGACCATGTCCTTGATAGCTGGCGCAGCCATGTGGATGGGGTTCTTAACCAGATGCGGGTAGGCGATATGCCCTTGTACGCCTTTCACGGTCAGCTTGCCAGAAAGCGAGCCGCGACGGCCATTCTTGATCATGTCACCAACGACTTTGTTGCTGGTGGGTTCGCCAACAATACAGTAATCAAAATGCTCGCCGCGCGCTTTTAGCGCTTGTACCACTTTGACTGTGCCATCCACAGCCACACCTTCTTCATCAGATGTGATGAGCAAACCAATTGAACCGGCATGATTGGGGTTGCGGGCAACAAAATCCTCGATGGCGGTAACGAAAGCTGCGCACGAGGTTTTCATGTCTGCGGCACCACGCGCGTACAGCATGCCATCTTTAATGGTAGGATCAAATGGCGGTGTGTGCCATTTATCCAATGGGCCGGTAGGTACAACGTCAGTATGTCCTGCAAATACCAGCAAGGGTGCAGTTGTCCCTCGCCGGGCATAGAAATTATCCACATTGCCAAAACGCATCCGTTCTACTTTGAACCCGAGTTTTTCCAGACGGGCAATCATGATATCCTGGCAGCCCGCATCTTCCGGAGTCAACGAACGCCGTTTGAGAAGTTCAATCGCAAGGTCTAAGGTGTTGCTCATCTTTCAAAACACTTTCTATAGGTAGCTTCATCGAAGCCAAGGCATAACACTTTACCGTCTTTGACCAAGACAGGTCTTTTGATGATCGAGGGTTTATTCAGCATCAACAGGATTGCGCTGGCATTATCCTTGACTTGGAATTTAGTGTTTTCATCCAGGCCGCGCCAAGTCATGCCATTCCGATTTACCAGTTTTTCCCAGCTTAACTGCGTTAACCAGTCACTCAGTGCGGCCTCGTCTATCCCCAGTTTCTTGAAATCGTGAAAGTCATAAGCGATATTGTGTATTTCCAGCCAATTACGGGCTTTTTTTACAGTATTACAGTTAGGGATTCCGTAAAGCTTCATATGCCTAGTTTATCGTTTAATAAACAGGCATTCTAGCAGGTGTTGAAAGATCTTGGGTTAAGGGCGCCTTAGATGGTGTCAGCCTGGTAGTCACTGAGCTGGAATTGACCCGTCGACTCAAAGCCAGAGTCGAGTTGTACGAACATGTTGAGCAATGCTTCTTGCTGCACAGGCCTGGAAAACAAATATCCTTGCATCTGGTCGCAATTCATTTCTTTCAGTAGTTTGCTTTGTACATCGTTTTCTACCCCGCAGGCTACTACATTGAGATTCAGTGCGTGCGAAAGGCGGATGACAGCATCCACTAATGAACGCGCTGTTTTGTCGTTTTCTATCTGGCTGACGAATGACTTATCCAGTTTCACTTCGTTCACATTCAGGTTCTGCAGGGAATCCAGGCTGAATGATTGCGAGCCGAAGTCGTCCAGTGATATCCTGATATGGGCTTTTCTAAACTCTTCAAGTTGCTGGTGCAATTGTGTCCTGTTCTGGATGGAAGAAATCTCTCTTATCTCAAAAGTCAGTTGGTCTGAGCGAAGTTGATAGCTGCCGAGTGTCTGGCGAATCTCATCGATCAAATCTGCACGGCGAAACTGTACTACTGACAAATTCATTGATAGTTGTAGACGAAGTTGCTTTTGGGCTGCTTTGGTTAGCAGTTTGCAGCATTCTTCCAATGCCCAGTGGTTGATTTGGTTAATCAGCCCGAATCTCTCAGCGGCTGGCAAAAATTGCTCGGGCAACAAAAAGCCCTTCTCCGGATGATTCCAGCAGATGACGGCTTCTGCCCCTACAGGCGAATAAGTCTTGCAGTCGACTTTCGGCTGGAACATCATGCTTAATTGCTGGTTGCGAATCGCTGCCAGCAAATCGGTGCGCATATCGCGCATCTGGTTGGAAGCGCGCTCGATTTCTTCATCAAAGAATTTGAACTGGTTCTTTCCGGCTTCTTTGGCTTTGTACATAGCAGCGTCTGCACGGACCATTAGTCCGTTGGTATCGCCGTCGTGAGGATAAATGGCGATACCAACAGAACAGGAGATGTCGATTTGATGGCCGCCGGCGGTGAATGGTTGCTTGATGGAATTAACGATGCGTTGAACAATCGGGGTGATATCGTCTTCAGTGATGATCTCTTCAAAGATCACGACGAATTCATCCCCACCTATCCTCGCGACAAAATCACAGCCACGGATAGCTGCTTTCAAGCGCTCAGCAACTACAGAGAGCACCACATCGCCTACATGGTGCCCGTATTGGTCATTGATAGGTTTGAAGTGATCCAGATCGACGTACGCGACAGCGATGGTTTTGCTGCTACGTAGGCAGCGTTTAGCAGCACCTGTCAAATGCATGTCGAAAGCGTGGCGATTTGGCAGCTTGGTTAGCGCATCCAGAGGCTCGATTACCTCTTCTTGGATTGGAACAGGTTTTAAGGTACTCCGACGCATCTGATATTTTTCATACAACAACACGATGGTGAATATCGCCGAGAACATGAAAAGCAGTGTCAGCGTGATGACGATACCTACTAGTTTGTTATTTAAGAAAGAACCGGATGCGCTGACATCGTTGACCGAAGAAAGAGCAAAAATCGCCTGGTTGTATGCCACATGCACCGCTATGATGCTAATACCACCAATCAATGCCAGCGTGACTTTAATGAGTTTCCTGTGTTGGCCAGCATAACCTTTTAGCCAGAAAAAGGTCAGCATGTTGCCAATGACGACCATGGTCGACACCAACAATGCAATTAGCAAGTCGATTCGTTTAAAACCGAACTCCGTAGCACCCAAGGTTGCACGCCAGTCCGCATAGAACATGCCAAAGATAAGTAAAGTGCTTAATGATGCACCAACTAGCAAACGTTTTATTGGGAGTTGGGCTTTTGAGCCGACATCCAGTATGACAGCACAAGTGCCTATGGAAAAAAACCAGCCTAAAATCAGCATTACCGGGTAAAAACTAGGTTTGTAATTATCGAGCGTAGAATAGGCAACTAAAAGATGGTTTAGCCACAAACCACTACCGGCGATAATAGAAAAAACCGCCAGCATGGTTCTTCGGCTCTTCTTGCCTAATTCCCCGCTGGCTTTAAATATATTTTCATTCAGCGCGAATACACCCAGCATCGCTAGGATAGATACTCCTAACGACAATGCCAGTAACAGATAGTTGTATTCCGAACGCACTTGTATTTTGCCTTGATTATAGACTTAATGAATATTCTGCAAAATTTATACCACTAATGGTTTTATATTATTAGGCGTATAATTTTTTAAAAAATACATATAAAACAATACATTAACAAGATTTTTCAGATGTTTGGAATCTAGTCGGTGTGTCTGTAGTGTTGATAAATTGACATTAATGTATTTTTGACATGACGTTTGTACTAGGCAAGAAAAAAGCCAGCATGTGAAAAATGCTGGCTTTCTAAAAGATGAGCTAAAGATGTTTAAATGCCACGCAACAATTCGTTGATTCCTACTTTGCCTAATGTCTTAGCATCGACTTTTTTGACGATGACAGCGCAGTACAGGCTGTAGCTACCATCTTTGGATGGCAAGTTGCCTGAAACAACAACGGAGCCTTGTGGAACGCGACCGTAGAAGACTTCTCCGGTTTCACGGTCATAAATCTTTGTGCTTTGACCGATATAGACGCCCATTGAGATCACGCAGTTGTCTTCTACAACCACGCCTTCCACAACCTCGGAGCGTGCGCCGATAAAGCAGTTATCACCGATGATGGTGGGGCCGGCCTGAACTGGTTCCAGTACGCCGCCGATGCCCACGCCACCACTTAGATGTACGTTCTTGCCGATTTGGGCACAAGAGCCCACTGTAGCCCAAGTATCGACCATTGTGCCTTCACCTACATGCGCGCCGATGTTCACATAGGATGGCATCAATACTGCATTTTTTGCTATGAAAGAGCCGCGGCGTACGATAGCGTTAGGTACTACACGGAATCCACCGGCCTTGAAATCTGCCTCAGTATAGTTGGCGAATTTTGGAGGCACTTTGTCGAAATAGCGCGTCACGCCATCATCCATCAGCACGTTATCTTCCAGACGGAAAGAGAGCAGCACTGCCTTTTTGATCCATTGATGCGTTTCCCACTGCTGGGTGTCACTGATGCGGCTGGCGACTCGCAGCTTGCCAGCGTCCAGATCTGCCAGAATACTAGCGACTGTAGCCTTGATTTCTGCACTGGCGTTGGCAGGGTTGATGTTGGCGCGGTCTTCAAAAGCCGCTTCGATGATACTTTGACGTGGATCCATATGGTTCTCTAGAAAATGATGGCAAAAACATTATTTTACCCGATTGCCGTAGAAATAAAAAAGCGCGTCATTAGACGCGCTTTTATGTGGATATGATTTATTTCCGAGCTTTGGCAGCATCGTATAATGGGCGTACCTTAGGCGCCAAGGCTTTTAGTTCTGCCATACGACTCTCGCTGCTAGGGTGTGTGCTCAGAAATTCCGGTGGAGCGTTCTTGTTCATCGCCCCCATCTTTTGCCACAAGGTCACCGCAGCGTCAGGGTCAAAACCAGCGCGTGCCGATAACTCCAAACCAATCTTGTCTGCCTCGCGTTCTTGTTCTCGTCCGTTTGGCAGTGCAAAAAATAGTTGTGAACCCATGTTGGCACCTTGGACGATGGCGCTCCCAGCGGCGCCTTTTGTCACCAGCGCAGCTAGCGCCTGTAAGCCGAATTGCTGGACGTAGGCTTGTGACATACGCTCACGTCCGTGTTCGCGCAAAGCGTGTGCAATCTCGTGGCCAATCACGGCACCCAATTCATCGTCAGATGCTTTCAGTTTGTCCATCATGCCCGAATAGACCATAATCTTGCCACCCGGCATGCAGTACGCGTTTAACTGGTCATTTTTTTCCACATTCACTTCCCAACCCCACTTGGGAGCGTCAGGGCGAAACACGCCCACTTGCGCGATCAGGCGATTGGAAATGCCACGCACGCGGTCTACTTGAGCCTTATCGACGTTGAGAGTACTTTTCTTTTGCGCTTCGTTGATAGTTTGCGCATAGGCTTGAGATGACATGTTGTTAACTGTGCCCGATGGCAACAGCATGAATTGTGAGCGCTTTACACCGGATACGCTATCTTTGGTGGTGGTTGCGCAGCTGGTAATCCCCAGGCTAGATGCAACAATCAAGGCGAAAATTATTTTTTTCATTAATAACTCCTCAAATATTTACGCGATTAACGCATGAGCAAATAATCGGTTGATTTTTGGCGCGATAAAAGGACTATATTTTGACTTGCGAACCTAGTTCAACGACACGGTTTGGTGGCAGGTTGAACTGGTTAGTGATGGTTTCCGCGCTGCGGAACATACCAATGAATATTTTCTTACGCCAGATAGGCATGCCGGATTTCTCGCTGGCTATCAGGATTTCCTTACCAATGAAGAACGAAGTGTCCATCGGGTCGATTTCCAGGTCGAATTGTTTACACAACGCCAGATCACGAGGTAAATCAGGTTCATCTTTAAAACCATATTGTACGGTGACGCGATAGAACTGGTAAGGCAAGGTCTCTACCGAAATGCGCTCTTCTACGCTGGTGTGCGGATAGTCCATAAAACGCACGGTAAGAATCACTACTCTCTCGTGAAGCACTTTGTTATGTTTCAGGTTGTGCAGCAAGGCATGCGGCACCCCGTCCGGGTTAGGTGTCATGAAAAGGGCCGTGCCGGCAACGCGCGCTGGCGGGTGTGCACCAATCGCCTCGATGAATGGCATGATATCCATCGCTTCGGATTTCAGTCGGGTGTATAGCATGCTGCGTCCGGATTTCCATGTCAGCATCAGTGTGAAAATCACGATAGCCATTAACAAAGGCACCCACCCACCATCAGGTATCTTGAGCACGTTGGCGGAGAAGAATGCCAAGTCTATCGTCAGGAAAACAGCGACGAGAAGACCGGTTCGCAGCCAGCTCCAGCGCCAGATTTCATGAAAGACGATGATTGCCAGCAGGCTGGTGATGACCATGTCGCCTGTCACAGCGATGCCATAGGCAGCGGCCAGTTTGCCGGAGCTGCCGAAGCCTATCACTAGGATCATGGTGGCCGCCATCAGGCCCCAGTTCACACGAGGCATATATATCTGCCCTTGTTCGCTTTCCGAAGTGTGCTGGATGTGCATGCGCGGGATATAGCCAAGCTGTAGTGCCTGGCGGGATACTGAGAATGCGCCTGTGATGACAGCTTGGGATGCAATCACTGTGGCAAGTGTTGCAAGCAAGATCAAGGGGAACAAAGCCCACGCAGGAGCAAGCAGATAGAAAGGGTTTTTTACAGAGGCTGCATCATGCAAGATTAGTGAACCTTGGCCATAATAGTTAAGCAGCAAGGCTGGAAGCACAAAACCGAACCAGGTGATGCGGATCGGCAGGCGCCCAAAATGCCCCATGTCTGCATAAAGCGCTTCACCCCCCGTTACCGCCAAGACGACAGCACCAAGGGCGACGAAAGCAATCCAAGGATGGCTTGCAAAGAATTGCCAGGCGTAAGCGGGATTCATGGCGTTCAGGATAGCCGGGTCATGACTAATATTGATCACTCCTAGTAAGCCAAGTGTGCCGAACCAAAGCAGCATGACCGGCCCAAAGAAAGCACCGACAACAGCGGTGCCTTTGCTTTGGGTCCAGAACAAACCAAACAGCACCAGCAGAGTGATAGGGACAATCAAACTGTGCAGGCTGGGCGCTGCGACCTCAAGCCCTTCCACGGCAGATAGCACCGAGATAGCCGGCGTGATCATGCCATCCGCATAGAACATGCATGCCCCAAGAATGCCCAGATACATGATGTTACGCTGCCTGACTCGATTACCTTGGGCACTATGGCTGGCTAGCGCAAGCAAGGCCATGATGCCGCCTTCGCCACGGTTATCTGCGCGCATGATGAAGGCCACGTATTTTACCGATACCACCATAATCAGCGCCCAAGTGATGAGCGACAGGATGCCGTAAACGTTATCTGGATTGAGCGGAACAGGATGATGCCCAACGGCAAACACCTCTTTCATGGTGTAGAGTGGGCTGGTGCCGATATCACCGAAGACGACGCCGAGTGCAGCTAAGGCAAGGGCCGGTAAAGGGGTTTTTTGCGTATTATCTTTAGACATTCTGTAGCGGATAATGCTTAAATTCGCATTATTGACTAATCAACGTTACAAACCAAGATTTTTCTAATATCAATGATATTTGAAATAAACAATGTTGCGTAATCAGCGACAAATAAAAAAGGTTGGTATCAACCAACCTTTTTTATTTCAGAGAATATTATTTTCTGTTTTTCGTATTGTTTATCTCAAACCTTTACTTGCATACTAGCCCTGGTCAGGTTGAGGTTAAATAGCCCAAATGGGCTATCTAGCCGATTCTAGTCAGGCAGTATATGGCTTTTGTCGATTGCCAAAACTTGTGCAGCTAGTTTGCCGTCTTTTAGTTGAATCTCGATTTTTTCAGACAAGCTAACCTCATTTATGCTCGTTATAGGGGCTTTTTCCATGTTATGAAGTATGGCAAAACCGCGTGCTAGTACATTATCCGGATTTAGTTGAACCAGACTGTTTTCCATATTGGCCAGAAGCAGTTTTTGTACTTTTAGGAAGCCCTGAAAAGATCCGGTCAAACGTATTTTGAGATGGTCGACGTGATCCTGCCGCAGTTTGATTTGCTGTTGCGGTGAGATCAGTCGTCTAGCCAAGAAGTCGAGTCTTTGAGCATGGCTCTGCAAGCCAATATCCATGCGCCTTTCCAGCCTGCTCCATAACTGCGCCACATAAGCCCGTAAGGCTTGCAAGTCTACGCTTGCCAGTTCTGCGGCTGCTGTGGGAGTCGCGGCGCGGGCATCAGCCACGAAATCGCAAATCGTGAAATCCGTTTCATGACCGACCCCGGAAATGGTCGGAATTGGGCATTCCGCCACTGCGCGGGCCACGATTTCCTCATTGAACTGCCACAAATCCTCTATGCTGCCGCCCCCGCGGCAGATGATCAGTGTATTTACTTCACGGCGCTCGCTTGCAGTGCGGATGGCTTTGGCAATGAGTGTGGCCGCACTTTTTCCCTGCACGGGAGTCGGGTAGATGATGATGCGGATGTTCGGATTGCGGCGTCTGAGTGTGGTCAGTACATCACGCAAGGCAGCGGCGTCGGGGGATGTGACGATGCCAATCGTTTTAGGGTAAGCGGGAATCGGGCGTTTGTTTGCGGCATCAAATAACCCTTCCTGCGCCAGTTTTTTCTTCAGTTTCTCGAATGCTTCAAACAGTGCGCCTAATCCAGCTTTGCGGATGAATTCCACGTTCAGCTGAAATTCCCCCCGCGGTTCATAAAAGCTGATGTTGCAGCGTGCCTCGATGTGGTCCCCCTCGCGCAGATCAAAATCGACATAAGCATTCCGGCCTTTGAACATGACGCAGCGTACCTGTGCACTCGTGTCCTTCAGAGAGAAATACCAATGTCCGCTGGCGGCGCGGGTGAAGTTGGAGATCTCGCCGCTGATCCAGAATAGTGGGAATGCTCCCTCGAGTGCATCGCGCACCAAGTGGTTCAATTCCGTTACGGTAAGGATTTTTTGCTGCAGAAAACGGTCAGATTCAGCCATGGGGTTTATTATCCATTACAATTCGCGAATCAGGAAACGAGGAATATGCATGCAGCAATTATTTTCAGGTAAACGCGGTTATCTGCTAGGCTTTGTCGGCTGTTTCGGACTGGTGGCGCTGGCGCTGTGGATACAGACCTACTACAAGCTTGAGCCGTGTCCATTATGCATTACGCAGCGTATCGTATTCATGGCATTGGGTGTCGCGTTCCTGTTAGGGGCATTGATGCCGGATGGCTGGCCAAAAAAATTGATGGCCATGTTACAGGTGCTGACGGCGATTGGCGGTGCAGGTGTGGCTGTCCGGCATTGGTGGATACAGGCCCATAAGGAAAGCATGGTCGCCGACTGTGGTGTTGGTTTCGATTACATGTTCGAAAATTTTCCGCTGAGCAAGGCATTCAAGCTGCTGTTTCGCGGCACGGGAGACTGCGCGACGATAGACTGGACGTTTCTGGGGCTGACGATACCGCAATTGTCGATAATCTCGTTCATCGGTTTCGGATGCTATGCAGCCTGGCTCTTTAAGCTTTCGAAGCGTTAAGGAAAGCGAGGGGTAATTTCTCGTTTGTACCCAGTGACATGTTGCGTATGTATTCGTATGTGCCTATCGACATAAGATGGAACTGATCCTCTGGAAAGTGTTCCAGTTTGGTCGCCATATCGCCAATCGCACATAGCATGTAGGCTGAAATGTCCGGACGCTCACAGCCTAATAGCTGTGTAAATTTATCGATGTAAGGCCTCAATACTCTCCTGTTCGAATTCATGGCAATCGCCAGTCGGGCGAAGTCGAATATCGGATATCCATACATATTAGCGCTACCCCAATCAATGACGTACAGATTGGCTTCATTCTTGTATTTTTTATTGGGAAGCAGGATATTCCCATACCACAGGTCACCGTGTTGAACACAGTGCTTTGGCTGCCATTGCTTGCATTCAATGCGCTGGATGGCGATTTTCGCATGTTCCCGCATCAGGGCGGGAAACGTCTCTCTGGCCATCACCTGTCGTAATGGGCGGATGAAGCCGGAGAGCAGACTTTCCTGACCAGAGGGTGTGGAAAGCGTATGCGCGCAAAAATCGTAGGCCCAATCCAGGAAGCGCCTGCGATAGAGGATTCTGCGCAGCCTGAAAAGCATCTGACTGGACGGCATGAAAGGTTCATGCAAAGCCCAAACGGCACAAGATCGATGATTGATTTCTCCTGCAGATAATGGAGATAACAGCGTACCAGCGAAATCCTGCGGGAGCAGGCTTTTGATTTTTTTGATGTTTTCCACTGCCCTGGCTATACCAGAAGTGCCATTGGGGGCAGAGACCAGCATGAAGTAATCGCTACCAGCCGGGTTGGAAATCACGCACTTCACCGTAGTGTCTGGTAAGTTGATGTTTCCTTTATCCAATAACTGGATTTGATCTTCCGAGCCTTCGAACTGCAAAGTTTGTTGCAAAAAGCTGTGCACTTGTGCCTTATCGATCATTATTTACTTTCAAGGTGATGTTGGATGTCTCAGGAAAAACTTTACTGCTCGAAGCATCGCGTATAATGTAACTGAGTATCAAGAAGAGCTCTTAAGATATCCATTCGCACTTAATCACAATTATTTTTTTATAAATTTGACGTTAGTGTAAGCAAGTATTTAATCAGTGACAAATCAATTTCATGAAGATAAAGACTTTAGGTGACTTTGTTGGGAACACGCCGCTAGTGGCCTTACAGCGCATGAACCCCAATCCCAGCAATACGATTTTGCTGAAATTGGAAGGCAACAATCCGGCTGGTTCGGTGAAAGACCGGCCGGCATACAGTATGATTGCGCGGGCTGAGGCGCGCGGCGATATCAAGCCGGGCGATACGCTTATCGAGGCGACCAGCGGCAATACTGGCATCGCACTGGCGATGGTAGCGGCCATGCGGGGATACAAGATGATATTGGTGATGCCGGAGAACCAATCGGTGGAGCGTCGCCAGAGCATGAAGGCCTATGGTGCCGAACTGGTGCTGACACCTAAGGATGGCAGCATGGAGCTGGCGCGTGATGTAGCGATGAAGATGCAAGCAGAAGGTGAAGGGATTGTCCTGGATCAGTTTGGAAACAGTGACAATCCGCTCGCGCATTACGAAGGCACCGGGCCAGAGATTTGGCGCGACACACAAGGCAAGATTACGCATTTTGTCTCCAGTATGGGTACCACAGGTACCATCATGGGGACTTCGCGTTATCTGAAAGAACAGAACCCTGATATCCGTATCATTGGAGTGCAGCCGGAAGAAGGCAGCCAAATACCCGGTATTCGTAAATGGCCAGTAGAGTATCTGCCAAAGATCTATGATCCCAGCCGCGTGGATGAACTGATTTACGTGAACCAGAAGCAGGCCGAGGACACTACCCGCAAGCTGGCAGCGACCGAAGGGATATTCGCTGGCATATCCAGTGGCGGTGCACTTTATGCGGCAATGCAGTTGTCAAAGAAAGTAGAGAATGCTGTGATCGTTAGCATCGTTTGCGATAGAGGTGATCGTTACCTGTCGACAGGGGTGTTTCCTTCTTAAGTATGGTAAATTATTTTCGCAACGCGGTGTTCTTTCTGCTTGCGATATACGGCGGGCAGGCATGCGCCATCTCAAGCGTGCATATCAGTATCGGACAGGTCAGCGCGCCGGCGGGCGAAGTCAGGAATGCTGAGTTTCAGGTTGACTTGAAAGGGGAGTCGCCTTCCCTTAGACTGAATGCCGAGGTGAAGCCGGCCAGTGAGCCGCAGTTCATGCCGTTCGATCTGCGCTGCGGCACTTTCTGGAATCCGCGTATCGGTGTGCTGGAATGCCTGAATGGCATGTTCAGCGCCAAGCGCATCAAAGTGCCGCTTTCCTTGCATATCGGCATCTTCCCAGACGATTTCTCTGCCAACCTGGATTTCTGTCAGGCTGGCTTCAGCGATGAATCCGGCTTGCATGCCGGTGAAAAACTGACCGGCAGCATCCGCTTATTAGCCAAGAAGCAACATGGCCTCTGGTATTGGGGCGGGTTGTTCAATTGGACGGAGGGCGAGCTGTTCTGGCAGCCATTCTACTTTGGCAAGGCGGGCAATCTGTTTGCCATTAGCGGTACATCCCAAGGTCCGATCGTCAATATCAGCCAGGCAGTATTGCAGGTCATAGATGTTGGCACAATGTCGGCTTCAGCCCGAGTCAACACGCGCAGCAAAACGGTACAGGACGTGAGCGTGAGTGCCCAGAATGTGGATTTTGCCGGCTTGTATCAGTTGCTGCTGAAGCCGATGGTGGAGAAATCCGCATTCGGTAACTTGCAGGTGTCCGGTAAGGCGGACTGGCAGTTCGAGATCAAAGATATGCAGCCCTTGAATTTCGAACTCAATCTGCGTGATGCCAATATCGAGGATTTGAATGGCAAGTTCGCCTTCTACAACATCAATGCCCATATCCCATGGGACTACAATGTGCCGCAGACGGTTACGCTGGGTTATAACAGTGGCTATGTGCTTAATCTGCCGCTCGGCTCCACCCAGTTGCAGGCAGAGATTAATCGCTATTCGCTGACGGCGCCAATCCTGCGGCTGCCGATACTCGATGGGGCATTCAAGTTCGAGGATGTCTCGGCCGCTTACCTTGGGCAAAAATGGTATTGGCATCTCAGGATGCAGCTGGAACCGATCACCATGAATCAGTTCAGCCAGGCCTTGGGCTGGCCTGAGATGCAGGGCAAGATCGATGGCCAGGTACCGCTGATCACCTATGCCAATGGCCTGCTGAATATGGATGGCACGATGAACTTTAACGCTTTCAAGGGCAGTGTAGGCATGAGCGGCCTGCGCATCGAAGACCCGCTGGGCACCGCGCCCAAGTTGTACGCCAACTTGCACATGCGCAATATCGATTTGGGCGAAATCACGCGCACGTTCAACTTTGGTGCGATAGAAGGCAAGCTGGAGGGCGATGTGACGGACCTGCGGCTGGAGAACTGGAAGCCGGTTTATATGAACGCCAAGATTCAGACCATGGATGGCAATCATGTGAAAAAAGTCTCGCAACGGGCGGTGGAAAACATCACTGCACTGGGTGGAGAAGGCACGGCCGCGGCCTTGCAGCGCACCTTTTTGCGTTTCTTTAAGGAATTCAATTACGAAAAAATTGGCTTAAGCTGCGAATTGCGGCAAGATATCTGCAAAATGGGTGGTGTCGAGTCAACGCCGACCGGTTTTGTCATCGTTAAAGGGAAAGGCATTCCATCGGTGAACGTGAATGGCTATACCGAATACGTGAGCTGGGCCGATTTGCTTGCAAGGATGAAACGGATTACCGACACCAATGCGAAGATGATTGTGAAGTGATAATTGAAAGTATGCATATGAAAAAGTTATTTGTTATCAGCGGGTTGTTGGTGTTGAGTGCCTGCGTCACCATCAATATCTATTTCCCCGCTGCCGAGGCACAGAAAGCGGCAGACAAAATCATCGACGAAGTCTGGCAATTGAAAAACGGTCAGAAACCGGACACTGAAAAAACGCCGGCTGAAAAGACACCGGAAACCCAACCTGCAGAGAGCAAATAAGGGGAACATGATGAAAATAATCGCAAAAACGCTTTCCTTGCAGGACATCCGCATGCAGCATCTGGCCTGGGCTTTACTGGCCGTGACTTTGTTTGCGCTTGCACAGCTGGCACAAGCAGCGGCCAACATGGAAATCGACACACCTGCCATCACCGCACTCAAAAACAGCATGCAGGCGCGCCATGCACAGCTATTGCCGCATTATAACAGCGGTGCGGTAGGACTAACCAATGATGGCTTGATTGCCGTGCGCGATACCACGGCAGTACCGCTTAAGGAGCGCGGCGGTATCAATAGCCTGGTGGCGTCCGAGAATGCAGACCGTAGTGCGCTGTACAAGGAAATCGCCAAAGCAAACGGCCATCCCGAATGGGAAGGCGAAGTGCGCCAGACCTTTGCCGGGCGCTGGATAGACAAGGCACAGGGGGGATGGCATTACCGCAGCGGCAGCGATTGGGCGAAAAAGTAATGCTCTCACGTATGCGCGTTTCATTATCTAAGATATCGGCCTGCAGTCCAATCTGGATATGGCTTCCAGGCCGGTCTTTTATATCATGAAAATCTTCAAGGGCTTGAATTCATGGTTCAAGCGCCAGCTGAGCGCGGAAAGTCCGCGCCGTATACTGCTGACGGTGGCGTTAGTCGCCGGGAGTGCGTGGCTTACTAAAACCCTGTATCAAGAATGGCAGCTGATGCGCTTGGTTTCGGTGATTGCCGAGCATATTCGCGAGTTCAATCATCCCAAACAGTTTAACGATGTTCGACAGGAGCCCGGCATCAACAGTACACGCGCCTAAATTAGAGAAACGACATGAACATTGATAAATATCGCATCAAACCCGGCAAGAAGTTATCGCTAAAGGATTTCAGCCCTGAAGACAAATCCGCACGTGGCGAGAACAAGGCGCAAGACTTGGCGCGTTTGCAGGAGATGGGCATAGAGATTAACCGCTTGCAGGATATTTTGCATGCCGAAGGCAAGCGTAAGCTGCTGCTGGTGATCCAGGGCATGGATGCGAGCGGCAAGGATGGTACGGTAAAACATGTGTTCAGCGAATGCGATCCTTTGGGTATCCGTCTTGCCAGCTTCAAGGCGCCTAGTCCAGAGGAGTTGGCACACGATTACCTGTGGCGTGTGCACCAGCAGGTTCCGCGGGCTGGCGAGCTGGTGATATTCAACCGCAGCCATTATGAGGACGTGCTGATCGTGAAAGTGCATAATTGGATAGACGATCAGGAGTGCAAGCGGCGTTACCAGCAAATCAAGGATTTTGAACGCCTGCTGGTGGAGACGGGCACGGTCATCATCAAGTGTTTCTTGCATATCTCGCCAGAGGAGCAAAAAGTGCGTTTTGAGGAGCGGCTGAACGACCCGACCAAGGTGTGGAAATTCAACCCGAATGACCTGAAAGAGCGTGCCATGTGGGATGACTACATGCGTGCTTATGAAAAGGCGATGGAAGAGACAAGCACCGAGGCAGCGCCTTGGTACGTGATTCCGGCGGATTCCAAGACCAACCGCAACCTGCTGATTTCAGAAATTTTATTGCAGACCCTACAAGGCCTGGATCTGCAATACCCGCCTAAGCCTGCAGAGTTTGACAATATCACCATTGAATAGCGAGAATTAGCCGGTAAATCCGGCTTTAATCCGCTTTTGGTTTACGACTTAACATCGCTACACTGAAATTGACTCAAACCCGCTCGTGGGAAGGGAGTGTTGCGATGCCAGATAACTTTTTGGATAACGTGGTAGCCCTGCCGATGTTTGGCAAACCGATCACACTGGATGACCAGGGCATCTATTACACCATGAATTCGGCTACAGGCGCGGTGCATAACGTGGTCAAGCTGGTTTATAAGGAAGACTGGTATATCTACCAACTGCAAAACTCGCCAAAGGAAGACGAATTCTACTGGAGTATGCTGACCGGGCATGACGATTATGCCTTGAACAGCATGACCACCGACGAACTCCGGCATCACTTCTGCAAGCCGGAATATGCCGAACCCAAGGGCGCTTGGCAGGCCATTCGCAACAGCAGGTTCGGCTTTGGCAAGTTCACGCCTTTGGGTGTGGATGAATCGCCAAGCTATGGGCTGTTGGTGTTCTCCGGCAGCGAAATGCGTCCGCCATTACTGATCCATAAAGCCGAGGAGGATTTTCTACATGAGGCGGAAGAGAGTATGCATCAGGAAGTCGAGCTGGTTTAAAGATAAATCCCCCATGTTTTGGTGTATGCTTAGCGCATGACACCAATACTTGTTTTTGATATCGAAACCATTCCCGATGTGACGGGTCTGAGAGGCTTATTGGACGTGCCTTCCGAGGCAACCGATGAGGATGTGGCCAACATCGCTTTCCATGAGCGCCGCCAGCAGAACGGCAGCGAGTTCCTGCCACTGCAGCAGCATCGCGTCTGTGCCATTTCCTGCGCCCTGCGGGATAAAGACCATTTCCGTGTCTGGAGCCTGGGCGAGAAAGATGCGGGCGAAAAAGAGATCATCCAGCGCTTCTTCGATGGCATCGAGAAATACACGCCCAATCTGGTCAGCTGGAACGGCGGCGGCTTCGACCTGCCCGTGCTGCATTACCGGGGGCTGGTGCATGGCATACAGGCGCCGCGCTACTGGGACATGGGTGAGGATGACAAAGAGTTTAAATGGAACAACTACATCAGCCGTTACCACACCCGCCATCTGGATCTGATGGACTTGCTGGCTTTGTATCAGCCGCGCGCCAATGCGCCGCTGGATGAGATCGCGCAGTTATGCGGCTTTCCCGGCAAGTTGGGCATGGATGGCAGCAAGGTGTGGGAAGCCTACAAAAACGGCGAGATCGAAGCGATACGTAACTACTGCGAGACTGATGTGGCCAACACCTACCTCGTCTATCTGCGTTTCCAGCTGATGCGCGGACACCTCACGCAAAAGGCTTATGAAGTCGAGATCAAGCTGGTGCGCGA
Source organism: Methylophilus sp. (assembly GCA_035423825.1). GTDB lineage: Bacteria > Pseudomonadota > Gammaproteobacteria > Burkholderiales > Methylophilaceae > Methylophilus. The sequence goes on from DAOMMM010000001.1 coordinate 289,581, forward strand.
GACTTTGAGCAGTTATTCAGGAATGCACTGGAAAGAGTTTTTGGCTGCGTGGAGGTAGCGTTTATTCCTCTTTATTATCACCGTTTTCCAGCGAGTCTTCGTCTACACAGTTTTTCCAGTTAAGCACTATTTTTTTATTCTCGCCCTCTTTTAGCTGAAATTGATGACCTTGTTTATCGCCATTGTAATCAGCCTGAACATAGTAACTGCCCTTAGGTAGATTTATAAAAAGCTGCGGCTGTGCATCGTTGAGTTGAAAGACCAGTTTTTGATGGTTGTCATAAATGCTCACGTTTACACCGGTTATGGAGCGTCCACAGGCACCTTCGGAAAACAGCATGCGCACGCTATAGACATAGATATAATTGCTCATGAATTCAGCTTCATCCAGACTGATGCCACCTGTCATGTATTCGATACCCTGTTCGGACTTTTTGAACTCAATGGGTTGTGCGATGCTGTTAAAGCAAGTGAGAAGCAGACTCAACCCTAGAGATGAAACATATATTTTGGTAAATTTCATCATGCACTCCTTGAATCTACGGAAATATCATTGAATGAGTGTTATATATTTCACCATACACTAAAGGCGCGATTTAATACAGATACCGTGGACGCAAATTTCTGGCATCAACGATGGGAAAAAATGGAGATCGGCTTTCACCTGAGTGAAGCCAATCCTTTGCTGGTCAGCCATTTCAGGGCGTTTGCACTGGCGGCGGGCAGCCGCGTGTTCGTGCCCTTGTGCGGCAAAACGCTGGATATCGCCTGGCTGCTTGCCAATGGATATCAGGTGGCAGGTGCGGAGTTGAGCGAGATTGCCATCGAGCAGTTGTTTGATACGCTGGGGGTGCAGCCAACGGTGACGCAAGCCGGCCGTTTGAAGCGCTACAGCGCACAGGATATCGATATATTCGTGGGCGATATCTTCGATTTGACGGCAGACCTGCTGGGCAAAGTCGATGCCATTTATGACAGGGCGGCTCTGGTGGCATTACCGCAAGCGATGCGCGACCGATATACCTCGCATCTGAGGGCAGTGACGCGCCTTGCGTCGCAGTTGCTGATCTGCTTTGAATATGATCAAAGCTTGGTGGAGGGGCCGCCTTTCTCCATCGGGGAAGAAGAAGTGCGTCGCCAATATGGGATGCATTACAACATTCAGCTATTGGCCAAGCAGGACATGCCGGATGGCTTGAAGGGTAAATATCCGGCCAAAGAGAGTGTCTGGCTACTGAAGAAGTTGCCATAGGAGTTTCAGCCTCGACCGCAATTCTGCGGTAAAATTCAGCCCTGTTTTTAATGCTAGCTTGACAGGTCTCTCATGGCGCGCCGTTCCCGCTCTCGTAATACATCTCCGCAAACTGCCGAAATCAAAACCGCAATCGTCGAGTCTCTCGACCATGAAGGCCGCGGCGTCACACATGTGGAAGGCAAGACCATCTTCATCGAAGGTGCGCTGCCATTCGAGAAGGTGACGTTTAAAAGCAATAAGGTCAAACCTAGTTACGAGACCGCAGATGTGGTGGATGTGCTGAAACCCAGCAATCAGCGGGTGATCCCGCAATGCCGGTATTTTGGCTACTGTGGAGGCTGCGCCATGCAGCATATGGAGTTCAATGCGCAGGTGGCTGCCAAGCAGCGCATGCTGGAAGACAATCTGTGGCATATCGGCCGCGTGCGTGCGCAGAACGTGCTGCCGCCGCTGATTGGCACCCCGTGGGGCTACCGTCATAAAGCCAGGTTGCGTGTGCGCCATGTGCCTAAAAAGGGAGGCGTGCTGGTGGGCTTTAACGAAAAGGCCAGCAGCTATGTGTCAGATATGGATTCCTGCGAGGTCTTGCCCAAACACGTCTCCAGCCTGATTCCAAAACTTAAACTGCTTATTGCGGAGATGAGTGTCAAGGAGGCTTTGCCGCAGATTGAGCTTGCTGTGGGCGAGGGTAATGTCACGGTGCTCGTGCTGCGTATCTTGCAAGGCTTGCTGCCAGACGATTTGCCTTTACTCAAGGCATTTGCGGATGAACATCAGGTACAGATATGGACCCAGACCAAAGGACCGGATACCGTGATGCCGCTGTATCCTCAGCAGCCTGCGCCTTTGCAATATACATTACCGGAATATGATTTACGTTATCCGTTCAGTCCGACCGAGTTCACACAGGTGAATCCTGGCATAAACCGCGTGATGATTCGCCGTGCCATGCAGTTGCTGGAGCCCAAAGCCAATGAACGCATTGCCGATTTTTTCTGCGGATTAGGTAACTTCACTTTGCCGATCGCGCGCAGTGGCGCAAAAGTCATCGGCCTGGAAGGCGCATCTGGATTGGTTCGCAGGGCGGTCGAGAATGCTACTTTGAATGGTTTGCAGGTCGAGTTTGGTCATGCTGACTTGTTCGAGATGACTCCAGAGAAACTACAGGCTCTGGGTCATTTCGATAAATGGCTCATCGATCCGCCACGCGATGGCGCCATGGAGTTGGTGAAAGCGCTGCCGGATGACGGGCAAGGGGCGCCCCAACGCATTGTTTACGTATCATGCAACCCATCCACGCTGGCGCGCGATGCTGCTGTGCTCACACAGGTCAAAGGCTACAGGCTGGTGTCTGCCGGTGTGATGAACATGTTCCCGCACACTGGGCATGTGGAGTCTATAGCGCTGTTTGAGCGCACTGTCTGAAAAGGGCTAGCGGTAAAAGCGCGTGCCAAAGAAGTTGTTCTCAGTGCGACGATTATCCATGCTGTAGGCCATTCTGCCGCTGATGGCGAGCAGCAGCAAGCCGCCCGCGATAGCGATGTTTTTCAGGAACATGATTGTTTGCATCTGGTCGTTAAAGTCATGATGGAAGATCGCTGCTGCGGCGATGCTGAAAATCGCCAATGTGTAAGCGGTGATGCGCGTTTTATAGCCGAGTACGAGCGAAATGCCACCGAGAATCTCCAGCGGTATCGTTGGCCAAAGCAAGAACCCCGGCACGCCCATCGCTTGCATGTAAGCCATCGTGCCAGATGGGTCTTTGAGTTTGCTCAAACCAGCAAAGATGAAGATCAGCGCAAGCATGATTCTGCACAACAGTTGGGTGATGCTTTTCATCCATCGCTCCTTGGTGGAAAGTGCATTCATCATAAACTTGTCCTTGTCTGACTGCAAATACGTTCCACTGCAAACTTGTGTAAAATTCGTGCATGCGGATATTTTTATTATTGATATGCCTGTTGCTGTGCGCTTGCCAGCCGGGCAAGCATCCAGACATCCGCTTTGCCGTGGCGCAGATGCCGCTGAACCTGGACCCGCGCTATGCCACCGATGCCGCCTCCGAACGTGTGAATCGCTTGTTGTATCAGCCCCTGGTGGATTTTGATGCTGCCTCAAGGCCCTCGCCGGTATTGGCTTCTGGTAATGCTGTCTCTGATACGGAATATCGTTTCACGTTAATCAAGAACGCACAATTCCATCATGGAAAAATGCTCACATCGGCCGATGTGAAGGCAACCTACGCAAGCCTGATGCAACTGAAAGATTCCCCGCACGCGGCGGATTTCGAGAATGTGAACACGATTGAAGTGCCGGATGAAAAAACGGTGATTTTCAAATTGAAACATGCAGATAAGCATTTTCTATCCAAGCTCATCATCGGCATCCTGCCACAGGACTTAATCGACAAAAACCATGATTTCTCGCATCAGCCGGTTGGTTCAGGTGCGCTCAGGTTCGTAAGCTGGAAGCATGATCTAGAGCTCAAACGTATGTCGGATGGTCAATTCATCACCCTGCAGGAAGTGAAAGACCCGACGGTGCGGGTGCTCAAACTGCAGCGCGGCGAGGTGGACCTGCTGCAAGGCGATTTGCCCCCAGAATTGGTAAAGCATTTGCAGAGCATACCTGAAGTCCGCATCCAGACTGGCTTGGGAGCCAACTATTCTTACCTCGGCCTGAATATGCAGGATCCAGTGCTGCAAAACCTGAAGGTAAGGCAAGCATTGGCACATGCGATCGACCGCAAGGCCATCATCCGCAAGGTTATGATAGACGGGTCGCGTGAGGCGGGTGCGATTTTGCCGCCTGAACATTGGGCGGGGAACGGTGATCTGGCGTCTTATGATTACAACCCGCAATTGTCTAAAAAACTTTTGCAAGAAGCAGGCGTGCAACTGCCGCTGAAACTGCTCTATAAAACCAGCACGGATGCCTTTCGCGTGCGTCTTGCCACCATCATGCAGGCGCAGATGCGGCAAGCCGGTATCGAACTGCATATCAGGAGCCTGGATTGGGGTACGTTCTTCGCAGATGTGAAAGCAGGTAATTTTCAGCTGTTCGGGCTGACCTGGGTGGGCATCAAGACGCCGGAAATCTATGCCAAGGCGTTTGGCTCAAGCTGTATGCCGCCCGCAGGCTTCAACCGTGGCCGATATGCCGACGCGGAACTCGATGTACTCCTTGCGAAAGAGGATTGGCCAGCGGCCACGCGGCGTATTCATATGCAGCTGCCTTATATCCCGTTATGGTATGAAGGCCAGTTCACCGCCATGCGCCGAGATATTCAGGGCTTTACCCCAAAGCCAGACGGTAATTGGGACGATTTAAGCATGGTGAATCGGCTACAATAAGTATCATGCGTATTGAAATCTCTATCACCCACCAGACCCTGACGCTGTTCGACGATTTTGGCGGGGTCAAAGCCCGTTATTTAGTCTCGACCGCAGCCAATGGCGCTGGCTGCGAAAAGGGTAGCGGCTGTACGCCCTTGGGGGAGCATATCGTCCGCGCCAAGATCGGTGCCGGCTTGCCAGCAAATACAGTATTTGTAGGACGACGCCCAACCGGAGAGATCTGTACGCCGGAACTAATCGCACAATTCCCCGGACGAGACTGGATACTGACGCGCATCCTGTGGCTGAGCGGCAAAGAGATTGGCAAGAATCGCCTCGGCAATGTGGATACCATGCAGCGCTATATCTATATCCATGGCACCCCGGATAGCATGGAAATGGGCAAGCCAGATTCTCACGGTTGCGTGCGCATGCGCAATGCCGACATTATCCAGTTGTATGACATTGTGCCCGTAGGCACACCTGTATCTATTTACGCCTGATGTTAAGCCGTCTTTTGCATGCTGCCATCGTCATCTTCGGCGTTTTGCTGCTGACTTTTTTGCTTGTCCATGCGGTGCCGGGCGACCCGGTGGATGTGATGCTGGGCGATTCCGCCACCATGGCCGACCGCGACCAACTGCGTGCGGACTTGGGTCTGGATCAGCCTATATTGACGCAATTCTGGCAATATCTTCACAAGTTGTCGCGTGCCGATTTCGGGCAGTCCATCCATACGCATCAGCCGATTGCCGAACTCATCGTTGCACGTTATCCGGCCACGCTCAAATTGGCCATCTGTGCATTGCTGATAGGCTTGGCGATTGGCATTCCGCTTGGCATCTATGGGGCGCTGCACAACGGCAAATGGCAGGATATGCTGGTGACGCTCATCAGTGTACGGTTTTCCGCGATGCCAGCTTTCTGGCTTGGGCCGCTGCTGATGCTGCTGTTTGCTGTCTGGCTGGGCTGGCTGCCTGTCAGTGGCATGGAGGGGCAATCCTCGATTATTCTACCGGCGCTCACGCTGGGCTTTGGCTTGAGTGCTATCCTGACGCGTATGACGCGTACCAGTATGCTGGAAGTGCTAAATGAGGATTTTATCCGTACCGCACGTGCCAAAGGCTTGAGCGAGCGCGAGGTCATTACCCGGCATGCACTGCGCGCGGCTTTGCTGCCCATCATCACTATTGTTGGACTGCAGATGGGCAGCCTGCTGGCGGGCACGGTCATCACCGAGACGATTTTCAGCTGGGAAGGGGTTGGCCGCCTGCTGGTGGAGAGTATCGAGAAGCGTGATTATCCGGTGACGCAGGCCTGCGTGCTGGCCATTGCGCTGAGCTATGTGCTGGTGAATGCCGCGACCGATATCGCCTATCGGCTGGCTGACCCTAGGACTAAGGGCGCATGAAACGATTCGCACTTTCTGTTTTGCTGTTCTGGTTCGTGGCGGTCATGCTTGGCAGGCTCTATGGTCTGCAGCCGAACGTAATCGATTTGGACAATATTCTGGCCAAGCCTGGTGTGCATTACTGGCTCGGTGCGGATGATCTGGGGCGCGACATCCTGGCGCGTGTGCTGAAAGGCGTGGAAGTGTCGATCTGGGTGAGCGTGATAGTCACGCTGGTTACTATGACGCTGGGTGTGACAGTTGGATTGCTTGCCGGTTTTCTTGGCGGGGCTGCAGATAAGGTGCTGATGCAAGTCACGGATATCTTTCTGGCCTTCCCCGGGGTCTTGCTGGCAATCGCGTTTGCCGCGGTGCTGGGGGCTGGTCTGGGCAACCTGATCCTGGCCTTGTGTCTCACCGGCTGGGTCAGTTACGCGCGGCTGGCAAGAGCCCAGACGATGAGCATCCGCCATCGCCAGCACGTGGTGGCGGCTGAATCGCTGGGTGCCAGCATTCCACGCATATTGGGCAGGCATATCCTGCCGCTGCTAGCTTCTGTGCTGATTGTAGAGGCAACGTACAGTCTGGCCAGCGTGATGGTGGCGGAAGCGACCTTGTCTTTCCTTGGCTTGGGCATACAGGCTCCCGAGGCTAGTTGGGGCGCCATGCTGCGCGATGGCGTACGGTATATGCTGGTGGCGCCGCATTATGTGCTGGTGGTGGGGTTGAGCATGATGAGTCTGGTCCTTGCAATTAATTTAGGTGGGGATTATTTACGCGATAAGCTGGATGTGAGAACAGAGCGCTGACATGGAAATCATCTGGCAGGAAAACAAGCAATCACACAGCGCGCATTGGCAATCCGAGGCGAACAATCCGCCACCCAAAAAAGTGGTGATCGCGGATGATGCTACCAAGGCGGACGATGCATACAAGCTGGCCTGCGAAGGCACGGCACTGCTGTATCGCGGTGATTTCCAGAATGCCAAACAGCTGCTGCAAGCCATCACGCGGCGTGTGGACCGCAAGCCTGCGAAACCGGTAGATAATCTGACGGAGGCGTTTCACCAGCATCGTGCCCGGCAGATCCAGCGCGCCGGCATCACTGGCAAGATACTCATCGAACTGAATGATGGACGCTGCGGCCTGAAGCGCGCACCGGATGTGAAAGAAGCGGTCACACAGGCGCTGGATACGGTGCCTGCCAGCTTGGTGCTGTCGCTGCGGGAGCTACTGGGCATGATAGGCGCCTATGAGTGGCGTAAAAAAGGCGTGACTATCGATGCCCTGCAAGCCAATATCCATGCGCACTTTGGCGTGTATTCCCCTTTACGCGGCGAGTATCTGCAGCTGGTTCAGCAAGCGCCATTGCATAGCGTTCAAACCGCGTTCGATATCGGCACAGGTACAGGCGTGATCGCGGCTATTTTGGCTAAACGCGGCGTGAAGCGAGTGATTGCTACGGACAACAATCCGCGTGCTCTGGCTTGTGCCCGTGAGAATATCACGCGCTTGGGTCTGCAGTCGCAAATCGAGGTGGTGGATGCTGATTTGTTTCCTGCGCAACAGAAAGCAGACCTGATCGTGTGCAACCCGCCGTGGCTGCCGGCCAAGGCCAATGCGCCCATTGAGCATGCCATTTATGACCCGGAAAACAGAATGCTCAAAGGCTTTTTGAATGGAGTAAAAGCGCATTTGAACGCAGACGGCGAGGCATGGTTAATTCTTTCCGATCTGGCTGAGCATTTAGGCCTGCGTACACGAGACGAGTTGGCTGCGTGGATCAAAGCCGCTGGCATGCAAGAGGTGGAGAGACTCGATACCAGGCCGCTCCATGGCAAGGTACAGGACAAAAGTGACCCGCTGTACCAGGCTAGGAGCAAAGAGGTGACTTCGCTCTATAGATTAAAAGCGGTATCCGCTAAAATAGACTAACTAGGAATATAAGGAATCGTATGAGTTTAGGCCCAGTCATGATTGATGTCGTCGGCAAGGAGCTGTCAGATGATGACATCCGCCGTTTGCAGCATCCGCTGGTGGGTGGTGTGATACTGTTTGCACGCAACTTTGAGAACTGCGCCCAGCTAGCTGCGCTGACAGCCAGTATCCATGAGGTTCGCAAGCCGCCTCTGTTGATTGGTGTGGATCATGAGGGCGGCCGCGTGCAGCGTTTCAGGGATGGTTTCACCAAGATTCCGCCGATGCGTGAACTTGGCAAAGTGTGGGATAAAAACCCCAAGCAGGCACGCCATCTGGCACAGGAAGCCGGTTGGGTGCTGGCGGCAGAACTACGTGCGCACGGCGTGGATTTTAGTTTTACGCCGGTGTTGGATATGGATTACGGTGACAGCCTGGTGATTGGCGACCGTGCTTTTCATCGCAACCCTTATGCGATCCATGAACTGGCGTTCGCTTTGATGCAAGGGCTGAAAAAAGGCGGCATGCAGGCTGTCGGCAAGCATTTCCCCGGCCATGGTTTTGTGGTGGCGGACTCGCATGTCAGCATCCCGGTGGATGAACGCCCGTTTGACGAAATCGCACAAAACGACATGCAGCCTTTCCGGCAGATGATTGATGACGGGCTGGCAGCGGTGATGCCTGCGCATGTCATCTACCCCAAAGTGGACGAAAAGCCTGCAGGATTCTCATCCAGATGGCTACAGAAGGTGCTGCGTGAGCGTTTGGGTTTCGAAGGCGTGATTTTCAGCGATGACCTGAGCATGGAAGGCGCGACAGTGGCGGGTGACGTGACCAGCCGTGCGCTGGCGGCACTCAACGCAGGGTGTGATATGGTGCTGCTGTGCAACCGTCCGGATCTCGCAGACGAACTGTTAGCCAATTTGCAGTGGAAGATGTCCGCACAAAGCATCGCGCGGTTGGCACGCATGCACGGCGGGCATCGTCCTGTGGATATGAACCATCTGCACGAAAGCGGCGAGTTCGTCGCGGCAGTGAAACAGGTTGGCCTGATAGGCAAGGAAGAGCGGGATTTGTTTGCATAAGCGATACAGACGCTAACAATTTGTAACTTGAAACTTTCACATAAAATCGTTATCTTAATCACGTTGCCATTTGGCAGCTTACTTAAAAGGGAATAGTAATGTTAGATAATATGCAAGTATTAGGTCGTGAATCGTCCTCGGTACAAGCGCAAAACAAAGTACTGCGCAACACCTACGCAATGCTTGGTTTAACCATGATTCCAACCGTCATCGGCGCGATGGTGGGTATCAATATGAATTTTGCCTGGATGGCGTCAAGCCCAATCCTGGCGTTTATCGCGATGTTTGCTGGAGTATATGGCATGTCTTGGCTGGTAGCCAAGAACAGCCAGAACTCCGCAGGTGTGTGGCTGCTGTTTGGCTTCACATTCCTGCTGGGCTTATTGTTGGGGCCATTGCTGCAGCACGCCTTGCATCTGAGTAATGGAGCACAGCTGATTGGCTTGGCAGCTGGCGGCACTGCGGCATCTTTCCTGACGCTGTCAGCGATTGCTTCCAGCACAAATCGCGATTTCACCAACATGGGCAAGTTCCTCACCATCGGTATGGTGCTGGTGATTTTGGCAATTGTTGCCAACCTCTTCTTACACATCCCTGCGATGTCGCTGGCTATCTCAGCAGTCGTTGTATTACTGATGGCAGGATTTATCTTGTATGAGATTAGCCAAATCGTGCGTGGCGGCCAAACCAACTACATCATGGCCACCATGAGTATCTATATCAGCCTGCACAACATGTTCACCAATCTGTTGAGCCTGCTGATGTCCTTCATGGGCAATGATGACTAAGCAATTGCGTACCTAATAAAGAACCCGCTAAAAGGCGGGTTTTTTATTGACTTTTTTGTCTGCGCGCTCTAAAAAATTCGCTCAGCAGCTTGCCACATTCTTCCGCCATCACGCCAGAAACTACATCTGCATGATGATTAAGTTTAGCTTCCGCCATCAGGTCCACCACACTGCCGCAGGCCCCGGTCTTGGGGTCGGACGCACCATATACCAACCGTGCGATGCGGGCGTGCTGAATGGCGCCGGCGCACATGGTGCAAGGCTCCAGCGTGACGTATAGCTCGCAATCTACCAGACGATAGTTGCCTAAGTGCGCAGCCGCTTCGCGCATGGCTTGTATCTCGGCATGGGCAGTGGGGTCATGCTGGCCTATGGGCTGGTTAAAACCCCGGCCGATCACGGCACCATTCTTCACTACGATGGCGCCTACCGGCACCTCGCCGCATTGTGCAGCTAGCCGTGCTTGATCCAGTGCCTGCTGCATCCAACCATGGTCGTTCATGTTTTGCGACTTGTTAAATGTTTGTCATTACCTTTATCCGCCCAGCGAACCAGCACGTAGATGACGCCCAGCACGAATGCACCGCCCACCCACATGCCAATCTCCATTGCAGTGGGGGTGGCATCTTGCACGGGGATGACGATGAGTTTGCGTAAAAACATGACAAGCACGACTTCGACGAAGGTCTCGACTTGCAGCTTGTACCCCATCAGGTAGCGAATCTCGGCTGAGATGAGCGCAGAGATGGACCATAGCAGCATGAGTGTCCCCAGCGCATGTAAAAAGCCATGTACCAGGTTGTGGGCATAGGCGGCTTCTTTGACATCCTTGAAGAACAGCCAGGTGAACATCAGGACGGACACAGCCAGTGCCAGTCCTATCACGACATGGGCAAAGCCGTTCAGCCATAGCATGGCGCGCACAGCGGCTCTGTTCAGGGGTTCAAACTCTCTGGGCAGTTGGTCTTGCGTCATTTGAGGCTCCAAAGTAAACGATGGGTATCAGGTGGAATTTAACCACAAACTTGCCGGCTAATTCATTAGTTGGCTCAACTTTATTGATACCAACGGTGTCATAATATTCGCTTATTTTGAATCGATATCAAAACACCAAAACATATTGAGGAGAGGCTTCATGGCAGTTGATTTGTTCAGTCCGATCCAACTGGGCGCGCTCAGCTTGAAAAACCGCATTATCATGGCCCCGCTGACCCGCAACCGAGCAGGCGAGGGCGGTGTGCCGCAGGCGATGAATGTGACTTACTACGAGCAGCGTGCATCTGCCGGCCTGATCATCACCGAGGCGACACCAATCTCGCCGATGGCGCATGGCTACCCGGCCCTGCCGGGCATCTACACGCCGGAACAGGTGGCAGGTTGGAAAAAGGTCACCGATGCTGTGCATGCCAAAGGTGGCAAGATTGTCATCCAGCTGTGGCATGTGGGTCGTATCTCTCACCCAAGTTTGATTGGCGGGCAGGTGCCTGTCGCACCAAGCGCCATCAAACCGGCTGGACAGGCCTTTACCTATAGCGGCCTGCAGGATTATGTCACACCGCGCGCGTTGGATAAAAGTGAGTTGCCCAGAATCGTCAATGATTATGTACATGCTGCGAAATGCGCGATGGACGCTGGTTTCGACGGGGTGGAAGTGCATTCGGCGAATGGGTATCTGCTAGACCAGTTCTTGCGTGATGGAACGAATCAGCGTGCTGATGAATACGGCGGCAGCTTTGAGAATCGTGCCCGCCTGCTGATGCAGGTGATGAAGGCTGTTGTGAACACAATCGGTGCAGATAAGACCGGCGTACGTCTGTCGCCAGTAAATCCATTCAACGATATGCACGACACTAACCCGCAAGCCTTGTTTGAATATGTGGCAGATGCATTGAATCGCTTCAGTCTAGCGTATCTGCATGTCGTGGAAGGCGGCATTCATGGGGGCGGCAAGGCAGACCCGTTTGATTTTTATGCTTTCAGAAAGCGCTTCAAAGGCGCTTATATGGCTAACCTGAGCTATGACAAGGCGCGCGGTAACGCAGCGATAGCGAGCGGACATGCAGATTGTGTGGCTTACGGCGTGCCATTCATTGCCAACCCCGACCTTGTCGAGCGCTTCAGACAAAATGCGCCGCTGAATGAAGCGGATGCAAATACTTTTTATGGCGGAACAGAAAAAGGCTACACCGATTATCCTTACCTAGGAAAATGAACATGAAGAAACCAGCAACAACCCGACAGCCAGTTGCCGATATCATCGCAAACCGCTGGAGCGGTCGCGCCTACAACCCTAACAAACCTGTCACAGACGAGGAGTTGATTGCTTTGCTGGAGGCGGCGCGTTGGGCGCCCAGTTGCTATGGCGACCAGCCTTGGCGTTTCGTGGTGTGCAACAAAGCCAACCACGCGCAAGCTTGGCAGGCAGCATTCGAGACTTTGGCCGAGAGTAATCAGACATGGGCCAAGAATGCGCCTTTGCTGATACTAGTGTGTGCCAATACCTTATTCAGACACAATAGTAAGCTTAACCGCTGGGCGGGATATGACACGGGGGCGGCAGTGGAGAATATGTGTCTGCAGGCGACTGAGCTGCGCATGGTCGCGCATCAGATGGGTGGCTTTAGTGTCGAGGCTGCGCGCAAAGCCTTCAATATACCGGAACAGTTCGAGCTGATGGCGATGGTAGCGATTGGGCATGGTGATGTGCCAGAATCATTACCGGACGATTTGCGCGAACGCCAGCTGGCACCGCGCCAGCGTTTGCCGCTGGGTGAATTGTTTTTTGGTGGTATGTGGGATACGCCGATTAAATAGGCCTTGTGATACAATCGCCGCTTTACATTTAAAGACACTATCATGGCAGTTTTGACCCTTACCAAAGCAAATTTCAAAGAGACCATTGAAAGCAATGATTTCGTCATTGTGGATTTTTGGGCGCCATGGTGTGATCCATGCGTGGCGTTTACACCTACTTTTGAAGCTGCTGCCAAAAACAATCCAGATATCGTCTTTGGTATGGTGAATACAGAAGCTGACCCGGAGATTGCCGAGTATTTTCAGGTGCAGCAGATTCCAGGCATTCTGGTGATACGCGAACGCGCTGGCATCCATGCCCAGGTGGGTGAGATTGGCGCGCCAGCTTTTGATGAGATTATTAAATGGGCGCGAGCCTATGATATGACGAACGTCCGCGATTTCATGGCCAGACAAAACGAACTGGTAAAATAAAATAAGCCGCTTAAAGCGGCTTTTTTATTCTTGGTCAATTCTTTTAGAATCCACCTGTAGTGACGATTCTGAAAAGATAATACACCCCTAACCCCATCATGACATAAAGCGGCAGATTGCCACTTTTTTTGGTTTCTACTTTGGATGGTGAGGATATCCAGCGGTTGATGAACCATAATATCAGGATGATGATGGGGATGAAGGTCATGTGGGAGGTGTCTTGGAAAAGCCATGCCAGTGCGCTCTTCAGCCACCCGCCTTCTTTGAAGAACTCGATTGCCAGCCCGATTATCCCAATCACCATCAAAATAAACCTGCCAATGGCTAGCATGTTATTTAAACCGGATTCAGGTTTGATGTTCACATTCTTACGGTATTTATTCGGGTCGTGTTTCTGTGTGGCGGCCATGGGAGCTCCTTAAAAAATCATGCTAATCTTGCGAGAGATACTTAGTCGGGTCAACCGATTTGCCTTGCCGGCGAATCTCAAAATGCAATTTGACGGTATTGCTATCCGTATTGCCCATCTCGGCAATCTTCTGCCCTGCCTGGACTGTCTGGCCTTCTTTCACCAGAATCTTGCTGTTGTGGGCGTAGACAGACAAATAGGTCTTGTTGTGTTTGATAATGACCAGTTTGCCGTAGCCACGTAAGTCGGATCCGGTATAGATCACCTTGCCCGGCGCAGCAGCATTGATGGCTTGGCCTGTATTGCCAGCAATGTCTATCCCCTTGTTGGTGGATTCGTTGAAACTGCCGATGACTTTTCCCTGAGTCGGCCAACTCCAGTTCATGGCTTCATCGTCAGCTGGCTTAGCATCTGCAGGTTTAGATTCTGCTACTTTTCCATCTGTGGTTTTTGTGTCGGCAGTTTTCGCATCAGCTGGCTTGCTGACTGGACGATTCATGGCTTCCACACTGTAGGGTTCGCGCGTGGCTCTAGGTTCGCTGAGTACCGGCGTTACGGCAGAGGGGGCGGTGGCTGCCGTGGCATTTGTAGTTTCGGTGACACCAGGGCTTGTTTTGACGGTGCTTACCACCACGCCATCCGCATTCGCGGGCTCATTAACAGGTTTAGATTTCAACGGAGCAAAGTTAAGCACTTGGCCCACTTTGATGCTGTAGGGTGGAGGGATGTTATTCGCAGCTGCGATTTCTTTATAGTCATAGCCAAATTCCAGGCCGATGCGCAACAGATTATCGCCTTTTTTGACTGTATAGGTGTCTGGCCGCCAGTCTTTGCCAGTTGTGACGACCACGGGTTTTGACTGCGTTGGTTTTGCTGAAGGTGATGCTGATTTGCTCTCAGGCAGTCGGTCGATTACCGGTGCGGGGGGATTGCTTTCGCAGGCAGCGAGCAGACCGCAAAGAATCAAGCAGCTCGCGGCCTTTTTCATGTGCTTACACCGCCTAATAGAGGAACGAATTTCACAGCTTCCAGTTTGGTCTGGCGGAAATCTTTGCCGGTGTTTTCGATGAGTGTCAATATTTGCGTACTGGTGCCGATAGGAATCACCATGCGTCCGCGCACAGCTAGTTGCGCGAGCAAATCTTGGGGCACATGGCTAGCGGCAGCGGTAACGATGATGCCATCGAACGGTGCGAATTCAGCCAAGCCCTCGCTGCCATCCGCATGGTCAAGTTTCACATTCACACATTTGAGCGTACGCAAGTGTCCACGTGCTTTCATCACCAGTGGGCGTATGCGCTCAAGGGACAGGACTTCTTTGGCAATGCGTGATAAAACGGCGGTCTGATAACCGCACCCGGTACCGATTTCGAGCACCTTGCCCAGTGGCCCGCCGTTGCGTAATAGCTCGGTCATCCTTGCAACTGTATAAGGCTGGGAGATGGTCTGCCCAAAGCCGATCGGCAGGGATACGTCCTCATAGGCACGTATGGACAGCGCCTCATCCACGAAAATATGGCGCGGGATCTCTCCCATCACATGCAATACCACTTCATCCTTGATGCCTTGTTCTCGCAGGCGGGCAAGCATGCGCTCGCGCGTGCGTAGCGAGGTCATGCCGATACCGGTTTTACTTCTTAGTAATGCCATAAGTTAATTATTCAGCCAATCTTGCATTTCATTGAGCTGGCTGCGTTTGGTTAGGTCAACTTGGATTGGGGAGATGGATACCTGGTTGCTGGCCACGGCATAGAAATCTGTACCTTCACCGCCATCGTTTGGCTGGCCGGCAGCGCCTACCCAATACACAGTTTCACCACGTGGTGTCTTGAGCTGCATTACGGGCTCGGCTTTGTGGCGTTTCCCTAAGCGGGTGATGACTTTTCCTTGAAGCTGGTCATATGGAATGTCCGGCACATTCACATTCAGCAATGTCGGGCTGTTGAAAGGTTTTTTCATATGCTGTTGCACCAGTTCAACAGCGACCTTTGCCGCCGTCTCGAAATAGGTCGAGTTGTGCTGCGACATGGAAATCGCAATCGAGGGAATGTCGAGCAGATAACCTTCCATCGCCGCAGCGACGGTACCGGAATAGATCGTATCATCACCCATGTTGGCACCATCATTGATACCGCTAATGACCATATCTGGCAGTTCCTTCATTAGGCCGGTCAGTGCGATATGTACGCAATCGGTAGGTGTGCCATCCACGTAATAGGCATTTTCGCCGGTTTTTCGCACACGCAGAGGGCGGTCGAGTGTCAAAGAGTTGCTGGCGCCGCTGCGGTTGCGCTCTGGGGCGACGATAGTGATATCAGCCAGTGGGGCCAGATGTTGAGCCAGGATGTTCAGCCCGGGTGCAAAATAGCCATCGTCGTTGGACAATAGTATTTTCATACGGGATTGCAAATCAGAATGCGCATGGCTGAATTATAAATTAAGCCATGCGTTTTTATGCTGGGTTTCGGCTGAGATTTGCGTAAAAAATTGCACAGCAGAAAAAAATGAGACACAGTAGTATTTCAATCACAGCCAATTTGACTGAAACGCCGCTGTCGGCCCAGGCGCGTACCACGCCTTCGGTGAAATAGAGCAAAATGAACATGCTGGCCCATTGATAAGTATAGCGCCGGCCACGCAGGATACCGAACAAGGGTATGAGCAGAGGCACTGCTTTTAGCATCAGCAGGGAGCCGCCTGGTTTGAGCGGCGCAAGGAATGTCTCCCAGGCCAGACAAAGCAGAATCAAGGCCAGCAGGCTGGCGCTGGCGCCCAAACGCAATCTGGACATCATGCGCGGCAGGCTTTGGACATTGCTACCAAGGCCTGGCGTGCTTCAGTAGCATTGGTGACGGGCGTTTCAAAATCAAAGCGTAAAATTTGGGTGGCGCCAGCATGGTCGCGGATGCGCACATCAAAGCCATCACAATCGATGCCTATTATCTCAGCCTGCTGCGGTTGAGCACTATGGAAATGCTTGCAGTAAGCCACCAGGCTTTCGCAGTGGTCAGCATTCATGTGCTGAATGATGCCGCTTTCAATCTCGGCCAATTGATTGGCTGGCGCTGTAATGCTGTCTGCCTCCATCCATGACATCTTGCCGAATCCGCCGATATAACGGACATGTGTGGTTTGAATGCGGTAGAAAGCAAAGTCATGCATGTCGAAGTAGGTGGCAGCCTGCGGCAGATAACGCAAATAACGGGCGCGCAAATCACTGTCGGCAGACTTGTCAATCAACCTTGCCTCGCCTAGCAATGTCAGGCGGGCATTCGCCTGCAGGTCTTCGGCACCGGCAAACACCAGTAACGAGACCTTCGGATTGGCTGTGATGTTCTTGGTGTGTTCCGCGATATTGCTGATGAGGATGATGGGATTGCCGGCATGATCCAGCACGAAAGGCGCCACAGAACCGAACGGGTAGCCAGTATATTTCGCAGAGTGTGTGGAAAGGATGCCGCTGCGGGTGCTGCGCAGGAATTGTCTTGCCTCGGTTGCCAGATTCATGGTCGTTATTTGCTCAATTTCAGGGCAGTTTCAGCCAGGCGCTTGCCCAGCGCGATGCACAGTTTTTTCTCATCTTCGCTGATAGGTTTGTCATCCATCGTGCCGCCGATATGGCTAGCGCCGTATGGGGTGCCGCCGCTCTGTGTCGTACTCAAGGCTGGCTCGGAATAAGGCAGGCCCACCATCAGCATGCCGTGGTGCATCAACGGCAGCATCATGGTCAGTAATGTAGTCTCGTTGCCGCCGTGCATGGACCCGCTGGAGGTAAACACGCAAGCGGGCTTGCCAATCAGCGTGCCTTTTAGCCACAAGCCGGAAGTGCCATCCAGAAAGTATTTCATCGGCGCAGCCATGTTGCCAAAGCGCGTCGGGCTGCCTAAAGCCAGTCCGCTACATTCTTCCAGGTCTTTCAGTTCGGCATACGGTGCGCCACTGGCTGGAATGTCGGCTTCGGTCGCTTCGCAATTGGCCGAGACTTTCGGTACGGTGCGGATGCGCGCCTTTGCGCCTTGCACACTTTCCACACCGCGCGCAATCAGCTGCGCCATCTCGCGCACCGCACCGCCTTGGGAGTAATACAGAACAAGGATTTCAGTCATTTTTTCTGCTTGTTCTTTAGTAAAATGTGCGACTGATGTTTTTCCACATCAAATAATTCAATCGCTAGTGCCAAATCACTAAGTTTTGCATATCCATAGTTTCTTGGGTCGAACTCGGGGGCATTTTTGACGATATTGGAGCCAACGGCACCTAAGTTTGCCCAACCATCTTCATTAGAAGCCGCCTCTATAGCTGACCTGAAGAGGTTAATTAGTTTTGTGTCTTGTCTTAATTTATTAGGTGGCGTTTTGGTTTGCTCTTCTTGAGCGTCTGCTTTAAGTGAGAATACTTCGGTGTATATAAAGCGGTCGCAGGCAGCCACAAAGGGTTGAGGTGTTTTCTTTTCGCCGAAACCATACACGCGCCTTCCGGACTCGCGAATTCTTGACGCTAATCTAGTGAAATCACTGTCACTGGAAACAATACAAAAACCGTCAAAATTATCGGTATAGAGTAAGTCCATTGCATCGATAATCATGGCGCTGTCAGTGGCATTCTTGCCGGTAGTGTAGCGAAATTGTTGTATAGGCTGAATGGAGTGCTCTAATAAGGTTGTTTTCCACTGCACCAAGTTAGGGGTTGTCCAATCACCATAAATCCTTTTTACGCTGGCAACTCCAAATTTTGCAACCTCTGATAGCAACCCCTCAATGATTGAGGCTTGTGCATTGTCTGCGTCAATCAAAACAGCAAGTGTGGCGTTGCTTTCAGCATGGATAGCCATTAATTAATTCGCTTTACTAATTCAGCCGCTTTGCCAACATAATTGGCCGGTGTCATCTCCAGCAGCGCTTGTTTGGCTTCAGCAGGAATGTTCAGTGTTTCGATGAACGCATGCAGCGAGGCTTTGTTGATGCCGCCCTTGCCGCGCGTCAGGTCTTTGAGCTGCTCGTACGGGTTCTCGATACCATAGCGGCGCATCACGGTCTGGATAGGTTCGGCCAGTACTTCCCAGCTGTTGTCCAAATCTTCCGCAAGCCGTTGCGGGTTGGCTTCCAGCTTGTTCAGGCCGCGCAGGCAAGAATCGTAGCCCAGCAGGCTGTAGCCAAAAGCCACGCCCATGTTGCGTAGCACGGTGGAGTCGGTCAAATCACGCTGCCAGCGGCTGATGGGCAGTTTCTCTGCCATGTGGCGCAAGATGGCGTTGGCGATGCCCAGATTGCCCTCAGAGTTCTCGAAATCAATCGGGTTGACCTTGTGTGGCATGGTGGATGAGCCGATTTCGCCCGCTTTGACTTTTTGCTTGAAATAGCCGACGGAGATATAGCCCCAGATGTCACGGTTCAGATCGATCAGGATGGTGTTGATGCGAGCCAGATTGTCATAAAGCTCTGCCATGTAGTCATGCGGTTCGATCTGAATGGTGAGCGGGTTGTAGCTGAGTCCCAGATGCTCCACAAAACGCTGTGCAAACGCTTCCCAGTCAAAGTGAGGATAAGCGGCCAGGTGTGCGTTGAAGTTGCCGACTGCGCCGTTGATCTTGCCCAGGATTTCACCTTCCTGAAGCTGCTGTTGCTGGCGTTTGAGGCGATATACGACATTGGCTAACTCTTTGCCCATTGTGGTGGGCGATGCGGTTTGGCCATGGGTGCGGCTTAACATAGGGGTTTCGGCCAGTTCATGCGCCAGTTCGGTCAGGCGTGCGATGACTTTTTCCAGGAAGGGCATTATCACGGCATCGCGTGCCCCCTTCAGCATCAGGCCATGCGAGAGGTTGTTGATGTCCTCCGAAGTGCAGGCAAAGTGGATGAACTCGCTGGCCTTCTTGATTTCAGGATTGCCGTCGAACTTCTCTTTCAGCCAGTATTCCAGCGCTTTTACGTCATGATTGGTGCGCGCTTCAATCGCCTTTACCTGCGCGGCA
Source organism: Methylophilus sp. (assembly GCA_035423825.1). Classification (GTDB taxonomy): domain Bacteria; phylum Pseudomonadota; class Gammaproteobacteria; order Burkholderiales; family Methylophilaceae; genus Methylophilus. The sequence goes on from DAOMMM010000001.1 coordinate 308,959, forward strand.
TCCGCTTCGCTAAATTCCGCGATGGCCTCATCCAGCTCCACCACCGTTGCGATGCTGAACGATTGGATCTCGGTGAGCTCAGGCGAGGCCGCCAGCGCTTTCAGCCATTCCACTTCCACTTTGGCGCGATGCTTGATGAGTGCATATTCGCTGAAGAACGGGCGCAATGCATCCAGTTTAGTTTGGTAGCGGCCATCAAGGGGGGAAAGGGCATTGAGCGTGGTGAGTGACATAAAACGTAGATTTCAATGTTTTTAGAAGGGTATATTTTACGCTTTTTGGCTGGCTAAATCCATTTGGAAATATGGTCGTGCCCCTCCTTACGTGGGTGCGCGTTTCATTGTTAAGTGTGATGCTCTGTAAGGCTTATTCTGCTTTCCTAGTAGACCAGCTGGTAATGCAATGAAAGAAAATAAAAAAACGCGCCGAAGTGACTCGGCGCGCTGTGAGTGAACGCTTTCGGAGTTTTGTTTTAGACAAAACTGTTAACAAAACCCCTAGGCAACAACGAGCAAATCAACAAATTGGTTGACCGGTGTGGCTTCCAGCTTCTTCTGGTCTGCGCACAATGCCAGGATTTCAGCTTGCTTCTTGGCGTCAAAACGGCGTGCCAGGTTGACCTTGAATTTCTTGATCAACTCCGGGATACCTTCCGCACGACGGCGGCGATGGCCAATTGGATATTCCACTGCGATGTTCTCTGACGAACTACCGTCTTTGAAGAAAATCTGGATCGCGTTGGCAATCGAGCGTTTTTCCGGGTCAAGATAGTCGCGTGTATATTCAGCTCTCTCTACGCATTCCATTTTGTCACGTAGCGCATCAATACGTGGGTCGGCAGCGGCTTCATCCTCATAGTCCTGCGCGGTCAGGTTGCCATTGAGCAGGCCTATCGCAGCCATGTATTGGATGCAGTGATCGCGGTCGGCAGGGTTGTTCATCGGCCCCTTTTTGTCGATGATTCGGATGGCGGACTCGTGTGTGGTGATGACGATCTTGTCGATTTGCGCGATCTGCTCCATGGTCTGCAGGCGGTTGCCGACCTGCTGGTTGAGTGTAAATGCGCACTCCACCGCTGTTTGAGCGTGGAACTCGGCCGGGAAGGATATTTTGAACAGGACGTGTTCCATCACGTAGCTGCCGTAAGGGCGCTGAAATTTGAACGTGTTGCCTTTGAACAATACATCATAGAAGCCCCATGTCTTGGCGGTGAGTGCAGATGGATAACCCATCTCGCCTTGCATAGTCAGCCAGGCCAGGCGTACAGCGCGCGAAGTCGCGTCGCCCGCCGCCCAGGATTTGCGCGAGCCGGTGTTCGGGCTGTGTCGGTAGGTGCGCAAGCTTTGGCCATCCACAAATGCGTTGGAAACAGCATTGATGACGTCTTCCCGGTTGCCGCCCAGTAGTTTGGTGACTACGGCGGTGGAGGCGAGTTTGACCAGAATCACATGATCAAGGCCGACACGGTTGAAGCTGTTCTCCAAAGCCATCACGCCCTGAATCTCATGCGCCTTGATCATGGCAGTCAGCACGTCACGCATGGTCAAAGGCGCTTTGCCTTCAGCGACATTCTTGCGTGAGATATAGTCGGCTACAGCCAGAATGCCGCCCAAATTATCTGAAGGGTGTCCCCATTCCGCAGCAAGCCATGTGTCATTAAAGTCCAGCCAGCGGATCATCGCACCGATATTGAAGGCAGCAAGAATCGGGTCCAGCTGGAAGTTTGTGCCAGGTACTTTTGCGCCATTCGGCACGATAGTGCCGGGAACGACGGGGCCGAGCACTTTGGTACAGGCCGGGTAATCAAGGGCCTCGAAACCGCAACCTAGTGTGTCCATCAGGCAATAGCGGGCTGTGTCGAAAGCTTCAGCACTGCTGATATCGTAATCCATCACATAGTTGGCGATATCGACGATGACCTGATCGGGATCAGGGCGGACATTGGAAATATGGCTAGACATGTAAAACTTTCTTTAAAAATTAACGTTGGTTCAGTGGAACGTATGGACGGTTATCCGGCCCCGTGTATTCCGCATTTGGGCGAATGATCTTGTTATCAATGCGTTGCTCGATGACATGCGCTACCCAGCCTGTGGTACGGGAAATTACGAAAATGGGCGTAAACATGCTGGTGGGGATGCCCATCAGGTGATAGCTGGAAGCGCTGTACCAGTCCAGATTAGGGAACATTTTCTTCTCGTCCCACATGGTTTTCTCGATTCGGGCGGATATATCAAAAAGTGTCATATTGCCGGCATCTTCGCTTAATTTCTTCGAAACAGCTTTGATTGCCTCGTTTCTTGGGTCGGCGATGGTGTAAACCGGATGACCGAAGCCAATGATGATCTCTTTACGCGCCATGCGCTCCCGGATGTCTTTTTCAGCCTCGTCCGCATCCTTGTAGCGGGCGATGATTTCCATTGCGGCCTCGTTGGCGCCACCGTGTTTCGGGCCGCGCAATGCGCCGATCGCACCGGTGATGCAGCTGTACAGGTCTGACAAAGTGCCGGCAACCACGCGGGCGGTAAAAGTCGAGGCGTTGAACTCATGCTCGGCATACAGCACCAATGAGGTGTTCATTGCATCGATATGCAGCTGCTTAGGTTTTTCGCCATGCAGCAGATGCAGGAAGTGGGCGGCAATCGAATCATCATCGGTCTCAACTTGGATCCTTCTGCCGAAATGGCTGTAGTGATACCAATACAGCAGGATTGAGCCAAAGCAGGCGATTAGTCTGTCACCCAGCTCTTTGGTGCCATCAATGTTCCGGTCAACTTCTTCTGGCTGCAAAGTCCCCAGCATGGAGCAGCCGGTACGCATGACATCCATTGGGTGTACGTTGGCGGGAATTTGCTCCAGTACGGTTTTAAGTGCGGCTGGCAAACCGCGCAGCGTCTTCAACTTTTGGTGATACGCCGAGAGTTGCACCTTGTTTGGCAACTCGCCATGAATCAGCAGGTAAGCAACTTCTTCAAAGGTTGCATGTTGCGCCAGTTCCAGGATGTCGTAGCCGCGATAATGCAAGTCATTACCGGTGTGGCCGACTGTACAAATAGCGGTTGTCCCGGCCGCCACGCCAGCCAAGGCTACGCCTTTTTTCTTTTTGGGCAGTTCGGTTGCCATGTTCATGATGGTTAGTCTCCCTGTTTAAACAATGCATCCAGCTTTTGCTCAAAAGCGTGGTAACCCAAGTGTTCATACAACTCAGCCCGGGTTTGCATCAGATCCAATACGTTCTTTTGTGTGCCGTCCTTGCGCACGGCCTGATATACCTTCAGCGCAGCCTGATTCATGGCGCGGAAAGCGGATAGCGGATAGAGCACCATGCTGACGTTCGCTGAAGCCAGTTCCTGCACGGTGAACAGCGGAGTGGAGCCGAATTCGGTGATGTTGGCCAGCACCGGTACCTTAACTGCCGCTGCAAATTGCTTGTACATGCCTAGTTCGGTCATGGCTTCGGGGAATATCATATCCGCACCTGCTTCGACACAAGCACAGGCGCGATCAATGGCGGATTGCAGGCCTTCCACTGCTAGTGCATCCGTACGCGCCATGATGACGAAGTCCGGGTCGGTTCTGGCATCCACTGCAGCCTTGATGCGATCCACCATTTCGGATTGCGACACGATGGCCTTGTTGGGACGATGGCCGCAACGTTTGGCCTGTACCTGGTCTTCGATGTGTACCGCAGCAGCGCCAGCCTTGATGACGGATTTGATGCTGCGTGCGATGTTGAATGCACCGCCAAACCCTGTATCGATGTCTACCAGTAATGGCGTATCCACCGCATCCGTGATGCGGCGTACGTCAACCAGTACATCTTCTAAAGTCGAGATGCCAAGGTCAGGCAAGCCAAGGGAGCCCGCCGCCACGCCGCCCCCGGAGAGGTATATGGCTTTGAACCCGGATTGTGTGGCGAGCATGGCGTGATAGGCATTGATAGCGCCGATGATCTGCAACGGTTTTTCTGTGGCGAGTGCTGCTCTGAAGAGTGCCCCTGCTGTTAATGTAACGCTCATGCGAAGAACCTCCGTTCTGCTTCTTCTGGCATATTGACGCCTGTGAGCTTGGCTTTCTGCAATACTTCCCAGAAGTATCGGTATGTCGCACGGTCGTGCAGTTCGCCTGCATACTGGATAGGGCCCCAAGAGGCGTCTTGTGCAGCGAGTAAAATGTTGGCTGCATCAGTAACCTCATCAAAGTTTGGTTTCATTGCGTCCACAATCGCTTGGATTTGTGTTGGATAGATGCTCCACATGCGCATGAAGCCGAACTCGTTGCGCGCCCGCGAAGCATCGCTGAAAGTAGTCTCTACATTTTTCAGGTCGAGCGTGACGTTGTGTGCAGGTACCACACCATTGGCAAGTGCAGCAGCAACAACCTCAGTTTTAGCTCTTGCGAGCAGGCGATGATCGAACTGTCCCGGACTGCGCATGGCGCTGGCAGGAATCGCGCCATGGTGGGCGCTGACAAAGTCCATCAGCCCGAAATCCAGTACTTGCAGCCAAGGCAGTTTCGCAATTTCATGTACTTGTCTAAGCGCGCCATGAGTCTCTATCAGAATGTGCACCGGAATCTCGCGTTTGATGCCATGGGTGGCGGCGGTTTTTTGCAGATAAGCAATCATTTCCTTTGCTTGTGCAATGTCCGTACATTTTGGGATAGTGATATAACCCAATACATTGCCTGCGCCACTCACTAGGATGTCCAAATCCAGTTTCCAGGCTGGGTGTGTGTAATCATGAATGCGTGCACCAGCCATCTTGTGTTTATTGGCTTCCGAATTCAACACGCGCACGATCATTTCTGCATGCTCGCGTTCCTGGCCGCTGGCTGCACCGTCCTCACAATCACAGGTAATATCAAAAACCGGGCCAATTGTGTCTTGCAGGCTTAGTGCTTTCAGAATGAGTTTCTCGCTGCCGGCAAAATGTTCGCAGGCTGGAATCAGCGGGAATGGTTTTTCTCCGCCAAACAATGCTTCTGATGGATGTGCAGCCATATCGATTTCCTTAAGTTATTTTCCGTGGCATCATCACGGTGTAATCTAAATCCAGCACCACATTTGGGTGGTAAGTGCCATTTTCTCGGACAAACGGCAGGTCGGTGGATGCAAGGTTCTTGATGCCTGTCATCCGCAGACGCAACGCACCAGTCTGTGCACTCAGTGCCCATTTGTCCAGTACTTCGGAGCGTGTATAAATAGTATCGCCAGCAAAGCTTGGGTTGGCATGCGTGCCGGCGTTGATTGCGGCAATCGACAGAGCATTTTCCAAGCCTTCATAGCTCAATGCACGACATATGCTGATAACGACTCCGCCATACACGAGCCGTTTGCCAAACTGGCGTGTCTGCATCATGTGAGCATCAAAATGCAGGCGCGCATTGTTTTGGTATAGATGCGTCGCCATGCTGTGGTCGCTGTCATTGATCGTGATGCCCGACGGGTGGTTGATCTGCTCACCGACTATGTAATCTTCCCAAAAGTACTGACTGCCGGTCGTTTGGCTGACAAGACTGTTATTAGCTTCTGATGGCACCGTCGCCAGGTTTCCTGCATCCACGAATTCAGGCAAAGTGGGCACCAAGGTTTCAGGCGCAGCCGCTGTCATATTGTTTTTATGTACCATCACCCAGCGCACCCAGCTTAAGACAGCCTTTCCTAACTGGTTAAAGCTTGTCGAGCGCACCCAGACTACGCCACTTTTGCCGTTGGAGTTCTGTTTCAGGCCAATCACTTCGCTGGTGGTGGAGAGGGTGTCCCCTACGTACGCCGGCAGGTGGAAGCGCACATCGGCATAGCCTAAATTGGCTACTGCATTTACAGAAATATCTGGTACGGTTTTGCCGAATGCGATATGAAATACCAGCAAGTCGTCAACAGGCATAGCCGGATATCCCATGTCCCGAGCGAATGGCGCGCTGCAGAACAAGGGCTGGCGTGCGCCATATAGTCCCATATACAGTGCGCAATCACCTGTCGTTATGGTGCGAGGTGTGGCATGCCGAATGACCTCGCCAAGGCTGAAATCTTCAAAATATCGACCAGCGTAGATTTTTTGCATTTTAAATAAACTCTTCTTCTAATTCGGTGATCATCTCATGCAGTTTGATAAGCCGCTGCGCAGCTTTCACATGGTGTTGTTCCACCAGTTTGTTATCCACCACTACAGTGCCGCGACCGCTTTCATTGGCTTCTTTGAGCGCTTTGATGATTTCGCGCGCATATGCAATTTCGGTCGCTTTCGGTGTGTAGGCGTCATTGCAATAGGCAATCTGCGCCGGATGCACTAGGGATTTGCCATCAAAGCCCATATCCCTGCCTAACCGGCAAGCATACTCAAAGGAATGCATGTTCTTGAAGTCGCTGGTAATGCCGTCAATCACGCAACGTCCATAAGCCCTTGCTGCGAGGATGACCAGAGATAGTGAGGTCAGTAGTGCGATGCGCTCATGGGTCACTCTTGCGTGCAGTTGGGATATCAAGTCCGAAGTTGCCATCACCATACAGGTGATGCGATCACTGGCGGCCGCGATCTCCTTCGCGTTCAATACGGCCAGAGGGCTTTCTATCATCACCATGATGGGCATATGACTGCCACCCACGCTATCTAAATATGCTTGCGCCTTGATAACGTCTTCGCTGGATTCTATGTTGGGAAAAAGAATCGCATCTGCGCCGATATCGGCAACTGCCTTGATGTCATCCTTGCCCCATACGGAATCCAGATCGTTGACCCGAATAACCACTTCCCTGGCGCCGTAACCACCTTTTTTTACGGCGGCTACGATATTGTCGCGAGATTGGATTTTTGCATCTACCAGAATGGGGTCGCCTAAATCCAGTATTACTGAATCTGCCTGCAAAGTTCTGGCGCGATCCAAATAGTGTGTGTTGCACCCCGGTACGTATAGCATGGAGCGACGCGGTCTTAGGCAATATTCCATAGATATGAGCCACAAAAAAATTGAACTTGATTCGATTATAGTTTGCGCGCCAAATAAAAGTCAACATATATTTTATGTCTTATATAAGATATAAAATAGTAGACAAATAAAAATGCGCATGATATAAATAGTGTCATGGAGTTAAAAATGACAAATTCACCGAGTTACAGACCTTTATATGACCAGATCAAGGTGTTGCTGACACAAAGCTTGATCGGTGGCGAATGGCGCCCCGGGGACATGATTCCTAGCGAGATAGAGTTGGCCAATCGGTATAAAGTTAGCCAAGGTACTGTGCGCAAGGCAATCGATAGCTTGGCGAGCGAGAATATCCTGATTCGCCGTCAGGGCAAGGGTACTTTTGTCGCGACACATAAAGAAGATAACGTGAAGTTGCGGTTCCTTAGGCTAACAGCTGTTAACGGTCAGAAGGAGTTGTTGCAGAACGAATTTATAAGCTGTATCAAAAGCAAGGCGGAAGGGCGCATTGCGCAGGCGCTTGACTTGAAAGCCGGGGCGTCGACTATTGAAGTGAAGCGTTTGTTAAGTTTTTCGGGAAGGCCGGTCATTTATGACCATATCATCGTGCCAGCTGCCTCCTTCAAAGGTTTGAATGGTAGCAAGGTAGAGGAAAGCAACGGCTCGATGTACAGCATGTATGAAACACAGTTTGGCATACGCATGGTGCGCGCAGAAGAGCGGCTAAAGGCCGTAGCTGCGGATGCCGAGGTGGCAAAAGCTCTCGGTTTGAAGCAGGGCTTTCCGTTGCTTAGCATCGAACGCGTGTCATTTACCTATGGTGACAAGCCGATGGAGTGGCGTCTGGGCTTGTGTGTTACCGATGATCATCATTATCTGAGCGAATTGGAATAATCATGGATTTGAAGCAGGCAGCTTTGCATTATCACGAATTTCCCAAACCTGGGAAGTTGAGTGTAGAGTCCTCCAAATCGTGCGCTACTCAAGCTGACCTGTCGCTAGCTTACACGCCAGGTGTGGCAGAACCCGTTAGAGCCATTAATCATAATCCGCAAGACGCATATCGCTATACCAACAAGGGCAATCTGGTAGCTGTGATTACTGACGGTACTGCTGTTCTAGGGCTGGGGAATATGGGTGCTCTGGCAAGTAAGCCTGTGATGGAGGGTAAGGCTGTTCTCTTCAAGCGTTTTGCAGATATCGATGTATTTGATATTGAAGTGAATGCCAAGACGCCGGATGAGTTCATCGAGACAGTGGTCAATATCGCGCCTACATTCGGTGGCATCAATCTGGAAGATATTGCTGCTCCGCATTGCTTTTATATCGAGAGCGAGTTGAAGAAGCGTCTTGCTATCCCTGTGTTTCATGACGATCAGCATGGTACAGCAGTGATTGTTGCGGGTGCGTTGCTGAATGCACTCAGTATACAAGATAAGACGCTGGATCAGGTTAGGATTGTATTTCTCGGTGCGGGCGCCGCAGGCTGCTCGTGTGCCAAGCTGCTTAAACTCATGGGCGCTAAACATGTGACGATGGTGGATAGAACGGGTGTTCTGGATACCGACAGGAAGGATTTGCACGATAACAATCGAGAGTTGGCTGTTCCTGCTGGTGATGTGAAAACTCTGGCTGATGCGATGGACGGCGCGGATGTGTTTGTCGGTGTATCAGCGAAGAACGCTCTGCCGCCAGAATTGATTGGTACGATGGCGGAAAAGCCAATTATATTCGCATTGGCGAATCCTGACCCGGAAGTGTTGCCGAGTGTCGCATTCCAGATTCGTAGCGATATCGTGATGGCAACAGGACGCAGTGATTTCCCCAATCAGGTCAATAATGCCTTGTGTTTCCCTTACCTTTTCCGGGGTGCGTTGGATGCGAAGGCTTTGCAGATCACAGATGAGATGAAGATTGCCGCTGCCATGGCCTTGAGTGAACTGGCAAGAGAACCGGTGCCACAGGAGGTGCTGGATGCTTATGGTCTGGAGGAGCTGGCTTTTGGTAAGGACTATATCATTCCAAAACCGTTCGATCCGCGTTTGATGGTGCGTGTTTCGGGCGCGGTGGCACGGGCGGCAGGTATGTCGAATGGCTAGCGTTATGACGAAGAATCGTTCCCCAAGCCGGCCCAAGAATCTGGATCTGACAACGATACGCTTGCCAATCAATGCGATCGTTTCAATTTTTCATCGTTTAAGTGGAGTCGTTTTGTTTCTGATGCTACCTGTGATGTTGTGGATATTGCAGACGAGTCTGAGAGATGAGGAGAATTATCTATATTTGGTTAGCTTTGGAGATGCGTGGTGGGTCAAGCTATCTCTGATTGCTTTGGTGATTCCTTTGTTTCATCACTTTTATGCGGGGTTGCGTCATTTGGGTCAGGATGTGCACTGGATGACGACACTGCAAAAGGCGCGCTTTAGTGGCCGTGTTGTATTGTGGCTGGATGTTATATCGGTGCTGATATTCGCCATCGTGATTTGGTAGAAGCAAATGCTAGTCGACTTGCTTACAAAGCGTTACCCTGGCATGCGGTTGTGGCTTACACAAAGACTTACCGCGCTGGTCATGGCGGGTTATATAGTCTTGATGGTGTTGTTGCTGTTGATTCAGCAGCCAACTGGGTATGCTGCATGGCGTGCTTTCGTATCGCCATGGTGGCTGAGGTTAGCGACGATGTTAGTGTTTATATGTCTAGCGATGCATGCATGGCTTGGGATAAGGGATGTGATGCGAGACTACGTCAAAAACATCATCTTGCGAGGCTATCTTCAGTTGTTGATGGAAATTCTGTTGGCAGTCTATCTGGTATGGCTGGCATTGATTTTGTGGAATATTTGAGTATGGCGAGTCAAAAACACACTATGGAGAAACATCAGTTTGATACGGTCATCGTGGGCGGCGGAGGCGCAGGCTTGCGGGCAGCCCTGCAACTGGCAGAAAGCGGTGTCAAAGTGGCTGTACTGTCCAAAGTGTTTCCAACGCGTTCGCATACAGTGGCGGCGCAAGGTGGTATCGCTGCCGCTTTGGGCAATGTCTCAGGTGATAATTGGCTGTGGCATATGTACGACACCATCAAAGGTTCTGATTACCTGGGCGATCAGGATGCCATCGAATTTATGTGTAAGCATGCGGCCAAGGCCATCATTGAGCTTGAGCATTTCGGCATGCCATTCGATCGTCTGGAAAGCGGTAAGATATTCCAGAGGCCATTCGGCGGAATGACCCAGAATTTCGGTGAGAAGCCGATTTCGAGGACATGTGCGGTGGCAGACAGAACTGGCCATGCCATGCTCCATACCTTGTATCAACGCAATGTGAAAGCGAATACTACTTTCCTCATCGAGTGGTTCGCTCTGGACCTGATTCGAAACAACGAAGGTGATGTGTTGGGTGTAATCGCGCTGGATATAGAAACAGGAGAGATTCATCTGCTGCAAGCGAAAGCTACACTGCTTGCTACGGGTGGAGCAGGGCGCATATTCGGGGCAAGTACCAATGCATTTATCAATACCGGTGACGGTTTGGGCATGGCTGCGCGCGCAGGAATTCCCTTGCAGGATATGGAATTCTGGCAATTCCACCCAACAGGTGTGTTACATGCGGGTGTCTTGATTACTGAAGGGGTCCGCGGCGAAGGTGGTTATCTCATTAACAGCGAAGGCGAGCGCTTTATGGAGCGCTATGCCCCTACAGCGAAAGACCTGGCCAGCCGTGATGTGATTGCGCGCGCATCGGCGACAGAGATAAAAGAAGGGCGCGGTGTAGGAAAAAACAAAGATGCGGTATACCTTAAGCTGGATCACCTAGGTGAGGCGCTGATCAACGAGCGTTTGCCGGGTATTCGTGAGATTGCCAAGAAATTCGCAAACGTCGACCCAATTAACTCGCCAATACCAGTTGTCCCTACCGCACACTACATGATGGGAGGCGTGCCGACCAATATTCAGGGTCAGGTGGTCGTGCCCAAGGGTGCTGGAGAGCAGGTGGTGAAAGGGTTGTATGCCGTAGGGGAGTGTGCTTGCGTTTCGGTGCATGGCGCGAACAGGTTGGGTTCAAATTCGCTGCTGGATCTTGTGGTGTTTGGCAAGGCAGCGGGCGAGCATATTGCAGCTACACTGAAGTCTGGCATGAGTCATGCGCCATTACCAGAGACGGCTGCCGATAGCACGCTAGAGAGAATAGATAGATTCAACAAGCTCAGTGGTGAAAACGTAGCTGAAGTAGGCGCAGCTATGCGCAATACGATGCAGACGCATTGTGGCGTGTTTCGTTTCCCGGACTTGTTGGAGAAAGGGATCGCTCAGATTGGCGAGGTCACGGCACGTGCAGAACGCTTGGTCATCAAAGACCAAAGCAAAGTATTCAATACAGCGCGCATAGAGGCTCTGGAGCTGGATAATCTGCTAGAGGTGGCGAATGCGACCATGCATTCTGCATATCTTCGCACCGAAAGCCGTGGCGCGCATGCGCGTGAGGATTATCTGAAACGGGATGATGAGAACTGGCTCAAGCATTCACTTTATTACAAGCAAAGTCATCGGTTGGAGTACAAGCCAGTCAGGTTGAAGCCATTGACGGTTGATACATTTGAGCCAAAGGCCAGGGTTTATTAAGGATACTGAAATGCGTTTTTCCATTTATCGATACAATCCGGACACCGATAAAAAACCTTACATGCAGGACTATGACGTCGAATTGCAAGAGGGCGATCAGATGCTGTTGGATGCCTTGGTGCGCATCAAGCAGTTGGATGACACGTTGAGTCTGCGCAAATCCTGTCGCGAAGGGGTGTGTGGTTCTGACGCAATGAATATTAATGGCAAGAACGGTCTGGCCTGTATCACCAAGCTGGCCGACCTGCAGGAACCGGTCGTGTTGCGTCCTGTGCCAGGGTTGCCAGTGATTCGCGATCTGGTGGTCGACATGACTCAGTTCTTCGAGAACTACCATTCAGTGATGCCTTATTTGGTCAATAATGACCCACCGCCAGAGACTGAGCGTCTGCAAAGTCCAGAGGACCGCAAGAAACTGGATGGATTGTACGAGTGCATTCTGTGTGGTGCCTGCACCACTTCATGCCCAAGTTTCTGGTGGAACCCAGACAAGTTCGTCGGGCCAGCTGGATTGATGCAGGCTTATCGTTTTATTGTTGATTCGCGCGATCAAGCCGAAACAGAGCGTCTCGAGAATCTGGAAGATCCGTATCGTCTTTATCGTTGTCACAACATCATGAATTGTGTCGAGGTCTGTCCGAAAAAACTTAATCCAAATGCTGCGATTGCAGCTATCAAGGACTTGAAGATCGAGCGAGCGGCCGAGAAAAAGTCGCGCAAGAAAACCATCGGTATCACCCCGCTATAGGAGAATGCTATGTTGAACGCTGAAAACATCAAGGATGCGGAGCAACGCCGATTGGCATGGCGTTGCCGTCGTGGCATGCTGGAGCTGGACATCTTGCTGGAACGTTTTCTGGCGCGCTATTTCGAGCGGTTGAGTTTGGATGAACTGCGAGCTTTCGATGCCTTTCTGGACTTGCCGGATACTGAGTTCTGGAATATCTTGCAGATGAAGAATCTGCACGCAAAGAGCTTAGCGCAACAGTCCATTCTAGATAAACTGCATGCCTTGGAAGGCGCATGAATATTGGCTTTCAGGGCATGTTAAATAACGAGGGACTGATATGAGCGAACATATGACAGATGCAACCGGTGCGGCGACATTAGGCGACTACTGGCCTGGGATACAACTGTACTACCCCCCCGTGAAATACGCGCCAAGTCTGGGCATCTATGAAGACATGGCACAGGCGAGTGCGCGCATGAAGAAGCATGCGCATTTTACCAATGCCCATACATTGATTTTCGACTTGGAAGACGGTTGCCGTCAGAAGCAGATGAGCAGGGAATTGCTGCGTCAGGAGCTCCCTGGTCTAAGGAAGATTAATCAGCATGTGACAGTCGCGTTGCGGGTGAATTCGTTCCGAACAGCGGAATACGACCTTGATATGGAAATGGTGCGTGAGATGGGTGAGTACATCGATGTCATCATGCTGGCCAAGGCCGGTGAAGCTTATGGCTCTGCAGAGGTGCGCGACCTGTCCAGCATGCTGTTGGGCATCAATCCAAGCATCACCATTCAGCCCATCATCGAGCACCCGAAGTCGCTCAAGATAGCGCCAGAGCTGATGCAATATAACACCGTCAAACATGTGGTGTTCGGTATCCACGATTTTTCCAAAGCGATGGGTATTCATATCACGCCTGAAAACTGGATAGAGGAACTGCAGTTCTATTTGCATCAATTGATTTTCGAGGCACGCATTGCCGGCAAAGGCGTGATTGGTGGTGTGGAAACCCTGATTGGCGCTAACAGTATGCCTGAGAAATATGTCGAGCCGCATGATGTGCGTCGCTGGTTGGATCTTCATGGGGATAACGAGTCGCGCGTGGTGTATCGCCATGCCTGCCAGGAAGCTGCAATGGGTCTTTCCGGTAAGCAGGTAATACATCCCGGGCATATCCATCTCTGCAAAACGGCTTATACGCCATCGCCCACCGAGGTTGCACAGAAAATCAACATCCTGCGTGCGGCGATTGAGGCGGACGCTTTACTTGGCGGTGCAATCAAGTTTGAAGGCGAAATGCTCGACCCGCCGATGTTCGGCAAGGCACTGCAAACCCTGTTGCGCGCGCATGCGTTACGGGCGCTTAAATCCAGTGACGTCGAGTTTGCACTGCAAGTGATGCAGATGCTACCTGCGCAGGTGGTACGTGAGAACTGGCCATATGGAGTCATCTTATAATGAGTAAATTCACCCCTTACCCTCAATGGAACTGGGACATCCCTGAATATTTCAATATTGGTGTCGCTTGTTCCGACCGTCACATTGGCACGCCGGTAGAACACAGCATCGCCATGATTCTTGAAGATGATGCCATAGGTACCAAAAGTATTAGTTATGCAGAATTGGGCGAGCAGACGAATCGTTTTGCACAATGCATGCGCGATCTGGGCGTTAAGCCGGGAGACCGCGTGCTGATTCGTTTGCCTAACAGTCTGGATTACCCAGTCGCGTTTCTTGGCGCGATGAAGATGGGTGCCATTGCAGTGCCAACTTCTACTTTGCTCACAGCCGAGGAAGTCGCATATCTTGCCAATGACTCGGGTGCAGCAGTGCTTGTGACCGACAAGGCAGCATGGCCAAGCCTGGCACATAAGGTTGCCGAATCAGCTAACCTGCAGCATGTGTTACTGTCTGGCGATGGCCCTCTCGCCAATGACACAAGGCTGAACGTGCAAGATCTTGCTGCTGGCTTGGCTGCAGTGGATGTCAGTAATCCTCCGCTTAATACCAAGGCTGATGACCCAGCTTACCTGGTGTATACCAGCGGCACGACAGGTTATCCAAAGGGTGTGCTGCACGCGCATCGTGCATTGTTAGGTCGAGCGCCAGCTAGCCTGTACTGGTTCGATTTTGATGCTGAGAAACAAGATCGCATAATGCATTCAGGCAAGTTCAACTGGACTTATGTCTTGGGTTCTGCCCTGATGGACCCGCTATATCTTGGCAAGACCGTTATCGTGCATGAAGGCAAGAATGACGCAGAGAAATGGATGCAGCTTATCAAAAAGCATAGTGCGAGCATTTTCGTTGGGGTGCCAACCATCTATCGACAAATCATCCAGAAAACCCAGATGCGTAGTGCAGATGTACCTAGCTTGCGGCATTGCATGAGTGCTGGCGAACATCTTTCTGATGAGGTGCTGAGTCAGTGGCGTGAGCGCTTTGGCGTAGATATCTACGAGGCAGTGGGTATGAGCGAGTTTTCCTATTACCTATCGCAAAGCAAATTTCGCCCGATTCGGCCAGGTTCGGCAGGTTTCCCTCAGCCTGGGCACGCTATCCAACTGCTGAATCCAGAAACCCTACAACCGGTCGAGCATGGCGAGGAAGGTATGATCTGTGTGCCATTGAGCGATCCCGGGTTGTTTCTTCGCTATTGGAACTTGCCGGAAGAAACCGATAAGTACAAACATGATGGCTGGTTCTTCACCGGAGATTATGCAAGATATGACGAAGATGGCTATATCTGGTTCCTTGGCCGCAAGGATGACATCATCAAGAGTTTTGGTTACCGTGTGTCCCCGTACGAAATCGAGCGAGTCATGAAAGCGCACCCTGCGGTGGCAGATTGCGCGGCAGTCGGCGAGGAACTGGAAAAAGACAAGTTGCTGGTAGTGGCTTATGCTATCCTTCAGCCTGGTGCCAATGCGACGGCCGATGATTTGCAGGCGTATGCCAAAGCCCATCTGGCGGCCTATAAGGCACCTAAGACGGTATATTTGGCCAAGGATTTTCCTCGTACCAAGAACGGCAAAATCTTGCGTAAAGATATCAATAATTCAATCGCTTACGAAAAAAGTTCGCGTTCATGACCAATGTAATCAAAACTGATGATGTCATCCAAAGCGTCGCAGATGCTTTGCAGTATATCTCTTACTATCACCCGGCAGATTATCTGCAAGCACTAGGCGCAGCCTATCTGCGAGAGCAATCGCCAGCCGCCAAGGACGCCATCGCGCAGATATTGACGAATTCGCGCATGTGTGCCGAAGGTAAGCGCCCGATTTGTCAGGATACCGGCATGGTGGTCGCTTTCATCAAGCTCGGCATGGGTGTCAGGCTGGAGGGTGACCTCACGCTGGAAGAGATGGTGAACGAGGGTGTGCGTCGCGCTTACCTCATGCCGGAGAATAAGCTGCGTGCCTCGATGGTGAGCGACCCGGCCGGCAAGCGCCAGAACACTAAAGACAACACGCCGGCGATCGTGCATGTCGAGCTGGTACGCGGCAATCATATCGAAATCAGCGTTGCAGCCAAAGGCGGCGGCAGCGAGAACAAGGCGCAGTTCACGGTGCTTAATCCGAGTGAAAGCATCGTGGATTGGGTGTTGGATGTCGTGCCGCATATGGGCGCAGGTTGGTGTCCGCCTGGCATGCTCGGTATTGGTATTGGCGGCAGCGCGGAAAAGGCCATGCTGCTGGCCAAGGAGTCTCTGATGCAGCCTATCGATATGCATGAATTGAAAGCACGTGGCGCACGAAACAGGCTGGAAGAATTGCGGGTGGAAATCTGTGAAAAAGTGAATAATCTTGGCATCGGCGCTCAAGGTTTGGGTGGGCTGACGACTGTGCTCGACGTGAAGATTCTGGATTATCCTACCCATGCAGCCAGCTTGCCGGTGGCCATGATCCCGAACTGTGCCGCGACCCGCCATGTGCATTTTGTGCTGGATGGCAGCGGTGTTGCAAAACTGGAGCCGCCCGAGCCGGCGGACTATCCAGATGTGCACTGGATGCCAAGCCCGCAGGCAAGGCGTGTGAGTCTGGATGACATTAGCAAGGCAGAAACTGCCACGTGGCGCGCTGGCGAGACCTTGCTGCTTTCGGGTAAGTTGCTGACCGCACGTGACGCAGCGCACAAGCGCATTACCAGCATGCTACAAAACGGCGAGCCTTTGCCTGTGGATTTGCAAAATCGCTTCATCTATTACGTTGGTCCGGTAGACGCCGTACGGGATGAGGCAGTTGGCCCAGCGGGGCCGACTACGGCGACGCGTATGGATGCCTACACCGACACAATTCTGGATGCGGGGGTGATTGGCATGATAGGCAAGGCGGAGCGTGGCAGCGAAGCTGTTTCGAGCATCAAGCAGCATGGTGGCGTCTACCTCACAGCCGTCGGAGGGGCGGCCTACCTGGTCAGCAAGGCTATCAAGAAATCCCGCGTGCTGGCATTTGCCGATTTAGGGATGGAAGCGATCTATGAATTCGATGTGCAAGACATGCCTGTGACAGTGGCAGTGACCGCACAGGGGGAGTCGATACACGAGGTTGCACCCAAGCTGTGGGCGGAAAAAATAAAATTGATGAGTGTGAGTTAAGTTACAAAGTATTTGAATTTTTATCTTTAATATGAGTCCTAGTTAAACAATTAGGGACTTGGTATGAAGCATATGAGAAAAAGTGTGTTAGTTCTTTTAATAAGCATAGTGGCTTGCGCTCCTGCCTTTGCCGAGACTCTGATTGAAGCGTTGACCGAAAAATACGCTGGCCCGACTGTTGAAGATCAAGTCGCGCTGATGGACAAAGATAAGAATGGCTTTGCCGATGTGTTTGAGGTGCGCGCATATCTCGAACTGCAACACGGCATAGGTTACGAAAAAGAGCTGTTAGACAGATGGGAGGCAAGTGCGAAAGGCAAAAGCTGTAGCACACCGTTTGCCAAGGAGCTATACAGCGATATGAGTTACAGTAGACCAGTGCAGCCTTAAATTCGCACACATACGCGTTCATTACTTTTTTTGTTGCCTTGAAAGGTAAGCTGCATGCGGTTTTCACGGCAATGCTTTTAATAATGAAACTGGCGTGTGGTGTTGAGTGAATCGGCTCGGCTGGTTGTATAATCAACCTTTTACCAGTTCGTAGATTTCATTCACTATGTTAGATGCATACAGCAAGCACGTTGCGGAACGCGCCGCACAAAACCTCCCACCTTTACCATTAAATGCCGAGCAAGTAGCTCAGCTGGTCGAACTCATCAAGCAGCCTGCGGGCCAAGATGCGAAGCTACTCATCGATCTGCTGGAGAATCGCATACCGGCAGGCGTTGACCAGGCGGCCTATGTCAAGGCCGCTTTCCTGAGCGATGTGGCGAACGGCAAGGCCAGTTCGCCATTGCTGACGTCGCAGCGCGCGGTAGAGTTGCTTGGCACCATGCTGGGTGGGTACAACGTGCAGGCGCTGGTCGCAATGCTGGATACCCCATTGGCGCCAGAAGCAGTGAAGGCGTTGAGCCACACTATCTTGATGTTCGATGCATTCCATGATGTTGCAGCAAAGCATAAAGCCGGCAATTCGAATGCAACTGCATTGCTGACCAGCTGGGCCAATGCGGAGTGGTTCACCCAAAAGCCTGCGCTGGCAAACGAAATCAAACTTACCGTGTTCAAGGTGGATGGCGAGACCAATACCGACGACCTGAGTCCTGCTCAGGATGCGTGGAGCCGCCCAGATATTCCCTTGCATGCTAAAGCCATGCTCATTAACCGTATGCCAGATGGCTTGGCACAATTGGCCAAACTCAAGGCAAAAGGCTTCCCGCTCGCCTACGTGGGCGATGTGGTGGGCACCGGTTCATCGCGTAAATCCGCCATCAACTCTGTGCAATGGCACATGGGTGACGATATTCCGTTCATTCCAAACAAACGCACTGGCGGCGTGGTTATCGGCGGCAAGATAGCGCCGATTTTCTTCAATACTGCCGAGGACTCTGGCGCGTTGCCCATCCAGTGCGATGTGTCCAAGATGCAGACTGGAGATGTAATTGTTGTTAAACCATTTGAAGGTAAGGTACTTAACGAGCAGGGTGAAACGCTGGCGACTTTTGAGCTGAACCCAGTGACCTTGCCGGACGAAGTTCGTGCAGGTGGCCGAATTCCGCTGATTATCGGTCGCGGTTTGACGCATAATGCGCGTCAGGTCTTGGGGATGCCGGAATCGGATGCGTTTATCAAAAACATACCTGCAAAAGACACTGGCAAAGGATATACATTAGCGCAGAAAATGGTAGGTCGCGCCTGCGGAGTAGCTGGTGTTCGCCCGGGCACGTATTGCGAACCCAAAGCGACGACTGTCGGTTCACAGGATACGACTGGCGGCATGACGCGCGACGAACTGAAAGAGCTGGCCTGTCTGGGCTTCAGCAGTGATCTGGTGATGCAAAGTTTCTGCCATACTGCGGCTTATCCGAAGCCCGTGGATATCAAGCTGCAGCATGAACTGCCGGAATTCATGTCCAGCCGTGGCGGCGTATCCCTCAAACCAGGCGATGGCGTCATCCACTCTTGGCTCAATCGCATGATTCTGCCTGATACTGTCGGTACCGGCGGTGATTCGCATACGCGCTTCCCAATCGGTATCAGCTTTCCAGCCGGTTCTGGCTTGGTAGCTTTTGCTGCCGCAACCGGGGCGATGCCGCTGGATATGC
The DNA here is from genome assembly GCA_035423825.1 of Methylophilus sp. GTDB lineage: Bacteria > Pseudomonadota > Gammaproteobacteria > Burkholderiales > Methylophilaceae > Methylophilus. Next base: position 327,941 of record DAOMMM010000001.1, read on the forward strand.
CGGAATCCGTGCTGGTGCGCTTCAAAGGCCAGATGCAGCCTGGTATCACCTTGCGCGATCTGGTGAATGCGATTCCTTACGCAGCGATTCAGGAAGGCACGCTGACGGTCGGCAAACAGGGCAAGAAGAACATTTTCAATGGCCGCATCCTCGAAATCGAAGGTCTGCCGGATTTGAAGGTGGAGCAGGCGTTCGAATTCGCCGATGCCTCTGCAGAGCGTTCGGCCAATGGCTGTACTGTGCTGCTGAACAAGGAACCGGTAATCGAGTTCCTCAACTCCAACATTGTGCTGATGCAGCAGATGATTGACGACGGCTATCAGGATGCGCGCACCTTGAAGCGCCGTATCGAGAGCATGAAAGCCTGGCTGGCTAAGCCTGAGTTGCTGCAGCCGGATGTAGATGCGGAATATGCCCATATCATCGAGATCGATCTGAATGAAATCAAGGAACCGTTGGTCGCGTGTCCTAACGACCCGGATGACATTAAGCCGCTTTCTGCCGTGGTGGGCGACAAGGTGGATGAAGTGTTCATCGGTAGCTGTATGACGAACATCGGCCACTACCGCGCTGCGGCCAAAGTGCTGGAAGGCCAGGGTGCCATCCCGACACGCTTGTGGATCGCTCCGCCGACACGCATGGATGAAAACCAGCTTCGTGATGAGGGGGTATATAGTACCTTCGGGCTGGCTGGAGCACGTACTGAAGTGCCGGGCTGCAGTCTGTGTATGGGCAATCAGGCCCGCGTGGCAGATAAGGCGACTGTGTTTTCTACATCTACGCGCAACTTTGATAACCGCATGGGCAAGGATGCGCGGGTTTACCTAGGGTCCGCCGAGCTGGCCGCAGTATGTGCCAAACTGGGACGTATACCGACGCATGCGGAATACCTGGAAACGATTGGTAACAAGTTGGCTAACTCGGCTGACATCTACAAATATCTGAACTTCGACCAGATGACCGCCTACAAGCCAGCGCTGGAAAAAGTGAAGAAAGTTATCCCGATTGCCGAGGCTGGTGCTGTATAGCTTGGCTGGAGGGATACCTGCATGAGCGGGATAGAGCATTTTGATCATGAACTGCTTGAGCTGGATCGACAGATCGTCCGATTAGGCAAGCTTTGCGGTCTGGATATGACCAATCAGGAAGTTGTGATGGGAGTGCTTTCCGGCAAGCTTGGTGTCCCCGGTGACAAGCTGGATGTGCACAAGCCCTTTATGCTAATGAAAGGGCTGCTGGAGCTGCGCTATATCGTGGAAAAGCACTGTGTCGATGACATTGGCACCAGCCGCTGCAGCGAAGTATTGCAGGAGACTCTGCTTAAATGACAGGGCACAAGCCTCGCGTACGCGTGTTCATTGCACTGCTCGCTGGCCAGCCAGCCAATCTGCAAGCGCTTTCTGCGGCTGTCGTTATGCCAATGAAAATTTTTAGCGGTGATTACGATGACAGAACAAAAACCTGACGTCCCCAGGGCCATCGACGAGCATCACATTTTTTCCGAAGAAGACCTGTTGCCGGCAAAGAAACGCGGCACCTGGAAGGTTATGCTTCCCCTTTTGCTAGTGCTGGTTCTGCTCATCTGGTTGGGGGATCATTTGGGGTTGGATAAGAAAGTTACGACCGCGAGTGCCGCATTGCTGGGCTTGGGGTCTGGCGTGCTTGCCTGGCTGGCAGGCATCATCAGCATGGTGCCGATCATCGGGCCGTTGATTATCAAGATACTCAGCATCGGCTTTATCTGGCTATTGAATGCAGTCGGTTATCTTGTTTCATACGTGGCTATCCATCGCGGATACAGCAAGGATGTCCTTACTTACCGAGGCCTGACGATTGCCTTGCTGGTGGGCATCGTCATTGGATACGTTATTGCGCAGTATATTTAGTGTTTGCCATCTGCGTGGCTCATCAGTTTGTCGATGTATGCAATCGCAATTGCCGAAAGTACGAATGTCATATGAATGATCGTTTGTGCAATCAGCACCTTGTTGCTTAGGTTTTCGGCGTTGATGAATGTTTTTAGTAAGTGAATTGACGAAATGCCGATGATTGCAGTGGCGAGTTTCACTTTCAGCAGGTTGGCATTTACGTGAGATAGCCAGTCTGGCTCGTCCGGGTGGCCTTCCAGATGCAGGCGAGACACGAAAGTTTCATAGCCGCCGACAATGACCATGATGAGCAGGTTGGAAATCATTACCACGTCAATCAGTCCAAGCACGATCAGCATGATGTCGGCTTCCTTGATGGTGGTGGTGTGCTGAATCAGGTGCCAAAGCTCCACGCCAAAAAAGTAGACATACACAGCCTGGGCTAAAATTAGGCCAAGGTAGAGCGGCAGTTGCAGCCAGCGGCTGCCAAAGAGAATGCTGCTCATGATGTTGCTTTGGTGGTACTCGTTCTTGGTAGGTTGTTGCATGATGTCTTTCGGAGTTTACGATAATAAAATCTTAACTGATTTGGTGCGAGAGCGTAAAGTTGGCAACCTCATCCAATGCCAGCAAGTCACGTAACACAGGCATAGTCTCCTGCAGCATCTTAGGAAAAGACCATGGCGGGTTGATGATGAACATGCCGCTGCCATACATGCCAAAACCGTCCTTGCTGGGGGCTTTGATGCTGAGCGTCACATTCAACCAGTTATTTGGGCAGAGTTTCTTCAAGGCTTCCACCATCTGCAGCGGTTCCGCACGTTGCAACAGCGGATACCACACCAGATAAGTGCCTGTAGCGAAGCGCTTCAAACAGTCCTGCAGGCATTTCGCTACGTGTCTGTAATCTTCTTTCAGTTCATAGGGAGGGTCGATCAGCACTACTGCACGTTTAGTGGGCGGCGGCAGGCAGGCTTTGATCCCTTCGAAGCCATTTTGCATTTCGATTTTGACTTGGCGCCCTTCACCCGCAAAGTTCTCTAGCAATATTTTGTAATCTGCGGGATGTAATTCAAACAGCCGAAGCTTATCCTGCTCTCTTAAAAGTGCCCGAGCAAAAAAAGGTGAGCCAGGATACAGATTCTGAGCGGCTTGCGGGCATGCCTTCTGAAAGGTGTGCAAAAATTGCTGCAAAGCTGTGGGTAGATGCTGTGCTTGCTGAAGTTTGGCAATGCCGTTCACCCATTCGGCATTTTGTGCGGCGAAGCCAGCATCTAGCTGATACAAACCGGCACCTGCATGGGTGTCGATCACCCAGTAGGGTTTGTCTTTCTGGTTGAAATAGTCGAGCACTTGTGTGAGAACAAAGTGTTTCAGTACGTCGGCATGGTTGCCGGCATGAAATGCATGGCGATAACTAAGCATGGTTGGAATTTTACGTCAACATCGTGGTCATATGTGCGTTATATGCTATATCGTTTCACTCAACATGGAGAAAGTAATGAATTTGAAATCGATTTTGACACTGGTTGCGATTGCAAGCGTAATGCAAATCGGGTTGGTTTTTGCCAATCACCACGAGGGTGGTCATGAAGGTGACCAAAAATGCACACGTAAAGGTGCAATGTTTAAAGAGGCTGATACTAACAATGATGGCAAGCTAAGTCATGACGAGTTCAAGGCGAACCATGACAAGCGTGGTGAAGAGATGTTCAAACGCATGGATGCGAATAATGATGGTACAGTAGATGAAGCCGAGAAAAAAGCTATGCATGAAAAGATGCACGGCATGCATAAAGAGCATTGTGAAAGAAAAGGCGACCATAAATAATTTTTAGGTTTGTTTTTAAATATCAGCGCTATCCTGACAGGTGGCGCTGATTTATTTTGCGGTTCGATTTTGTCGCAGTAAGCGATCAATGCCATAATTACGCTCATGACAAAAACTCACCATTATTCCCACGATCATCCGCACGACCATACCCATTACGGCTTGCCATTTTTCCTGATTCTGGGTTTTTCCATCCTTGAATTTTGGGGCGGCTGGTGGACGAATTCACTTGCGCTGTTAAGTGATGCCGGACATATGCTGGTAGATACAGTCTCGCTTGGCCTGGCATGGTGGGCAGCACATGTGGCTATGCATCGCCAGGTCAAGCGTAATCGCCATGGTGTGTCACATCCCGAATTGTGGGCAAGTGGTATCAACGCAGTGCTGATGCTGGTGATTATTGCAGGTATCGCCTATGAAGCCATGGCGCGACTGCAGGATCCGCCTAAAGTGGCAGGTGGCGCAGTGGTATGGATTGCGCTGGCGGGTTTGGTCGTGAATATTATTGTGGCTTGGCAATTACATCATCAAGCCCATCATCACGGGGAAAACCTGAATAATCAGGCGGCTTATCTGCATGTGATAGGCGATGTGGTTGGCTCGATTGCCGCAATCGCCGCAGGCGCTGTCATCTATTTTACCGGCTGGCAGATGATTGACCCGATACTATCGCTGTTAAGTGCAGTTTTGCTGACCGCCATGACAGTGCCCTTGGTGCGTCGCATCTATGCACACGTGCTGGCAGGTTCCAGATGACATGCTTTGATGCTGAGTGCAGACAATGCAATCGCTTGGCCGGTTTTCTCGATGAGGTCAAAGCGAAGAACCCTGATTACTTTTGCAAACCTGTGCCTCCTTTTGGTGATGCACATGCAAGGTTGTTGATAGTCGGACTTGCGCCTGGGATGCATGGGGCTAACAGGACAGGGCGTCCCTTTACTGGCGACTATGCGGGCGTGCTGCTATACGAAACCTTATACAAATACGGTTTTGCGACACACGCAGTTTCCACTTCTGCAGATGACCCATTGCGCCTGATTAATTGCCGTATCAGCAATGCAGTCAAATGCCTCCCGCCGGAAAACAAGCCTCTGCCAGTGGAGATAGCGACCTGTAACCAGTTTCTGGCTGCAGAGCTGGGGATTTTAAGTCCATGCAGTGTCATACTTGCATTAGGGAATATAGCGCACCAAGCTGTCATCAAAGGCCTAGGTCTTAAGCTAAAAGACTATAAATTTGCCCATGCCGCGCAGCACAAGCTTCCAAACGGTCATGTTTTGGTGGATAGTTACCATTGTAGCCGCTATAACACACAAACTAAGCGCCTGACGGCACAGATGTTTGAAAACGTGTTTGCGGAGATCCAAACCCTGTTAGCAAAGGAGATTTAAAATGCCCTACGTAAACGTCAAACTCGCTGGCTCCGTAACCAAAGAGCAAAAAGCACAAATCGCCAAAGAGATTACGGAAACTTTGCAAAAGCATGCGCATAAGCCCGCTAACTATACCTACATCGTATTCCAGGAGGTCGAATACGAAGACTGGGCAATAGGCGGAAATTTGCTGGGGTGATAAGCAGGGTAGATGTTCAATCCCAAACCCATCCTTAAATCGCTGCCTAACCTGCCTGGCGTCTATCGCATGATCAATGCGGAAGACGCCGTGATTTATGTAGGTAAGGCGAAGGATTTAAAGAAGCGCGTTTCCAGCTATTTCAACAAGAATATCCACAGTCCGCGTACGCGGATGATGGTCTCGCAAATCGTCAAGATCGAGACGACTGTGACCCGTAGCGAGGCAGAGGCTTTACTACTGGAAAACAATCTCATCAAGGGCCTGTCCCCACGGTATAACATTCTGTTTCGTGACGACAAGTCTTACCCCTACATCACATTGACTGATGATGAGTTTCCGCGCCTCGCCTTTCATCGCGGCACGCAGAAAAAGGGGCATCAGTATTTCGGGCCTTTCCCCAATGCAGTTGCGGTGCGCGAGAGCATCCAGCTATTGCAAAAAGTCTTCAAACTGCGCACCTGCGAAGACAGCGTGTTCCAGAACCGCTCCCGCCCTTGTTTGCAGTACCAGATACAGCGGTGCACCGCACCTTGTGTGAATTATATTTCCACAGAGGACTATGCGAAGGATGTGCGTCATGCGGCGATGTTTCTGGAAGGCAAGACCAATGAAGTACTGAATGCACTGGCTGAGCAGATGAATGCTGCCGCAGAGAAACAAGAGTATGAGATGGCCGCGGTTTTGCGTGATCGTATGCAGGCTTTGCGTCAAGTGCAGGCTAAGCAGTTTGTCAGCGACTTTAGCGTCAACGATGCCGATGTGATTGCTCTTGCGGTCAATAATGGCGGCCATTGCATCAATCTCGTCATGATTCGTGGGGGACGTCATCTGGGTGATAAGAGCTATTTCCCCAAGAACAGCGCCGATGCGGATGCAGTAGAGACATTGGAAGCGTTTATTTCTCAACATTATGCAGCACAGAATACGCCGCCGCTAATTGTGTGCGGGTTGGGGATAGATGCAGCGAATTTTGAGCATACCTTGAGCGAGCAGGCTGGACGCAAGGTGAAGATTCAAACCAGACCAATTGGCGACAAGCGCATATGGTTGCAGATGGCAGAAAAGAATGCCAATCTTGCATTGACGCAGATGCAACAGCGTAACACTAACCAGGCGGCACGGCTGCTGGAGCTGCGCGAGGCGTTGCATCTGCCGGATTCGATTGAACGTATGGAATGCTTCGATATCAGCCATACCATGGGAGAGGCGACAGTGGCCAGCTGCGTTGTGTTCGATAAAGGTAATCTGCAGAACAGCGAATATCGCCGCTACAATATCACTGGCATCACACCGGGTGACGATTACGCCGCCATGCGCGATGCACTGACACGGCGTTACAAGAAGGTGGCTGCGGGAGAGGGGAAAAGACCGGATCTGGTGTTTATCGATGGCGGCAAAGGCCAGCTTGGCGTGGCGATAGAGGTGATGCATGAGGTGGGGTTGGACGATATCCTGCTGGTGGGCATTGCCAAGGGCGAGGAGCGCAAGCCTGGTCTGGAGACCATGATCTTTAGCGATACCGGCGAAATGCTCAACCTGCCCACCGACAACGCAGGCTTGCACTTATTGCAGCAGATTCGCGATGAAGCGCATCGCTTCGCCATATCCGGACACCGCGCCAAACGCGGCAAGGCGCGGCTCAAATCCAGTCTGGAGGATATCGATGGCGTTGGCGCCAAACGTCGCAAAGCCTTATTGACGCGCTTTGGTGGATTAGACGGCGTAAAAAATGCTAGCATAGATGAACTGGCGCAGGTAGATGGAATTAGCCAGGCTTTGGCAAAAACAATATACGACGGACTACATTGATGCAGTGGAACATTCCTAACATTTTGACTGTGTTGCGCATTGTGCTGATACCAATGTTTGTGGGTATTTTTTATTTCCCTAAGTCTTCGTTTGATATCTTCGGTTTCCCTGCACACTGGGTCAATCTGACCGCTGCGGTGATTTTCGCCATTGCCGCCTTTACTGATTGGCTGGATGGTTGGTGGGCACGTAAATATCATCAAACTAGCAACTTTGGCGCCTTTCTGGACCCTGTGGCAGATAAGCTCATGGTAGCTGCCGCGTTGATCGTGCTGGTGGAGTTCGAGCGAGTTGGAGCCGCGATTGCGCTGATCATCATCGGCAGAGAGATTGCCATCAGCGCCTTGCGAGAGTGGATGGCCGGAGCTGGTGAACGGGGCAGCGTGGCCGTGGCGCAAATCGGCAAATGGAAGACTGCCGTGCAGATGGTAGCAATAGAACTGTTGCTGTATTGGGATAAAATAGGCGTATTCGATCCCCGTTTTTATGGACATATCCTGATAGTGATAGCAGCTATTCTGACGCTGGTTTCCATGGCCTATTATCTCAAGGCCGCATGGCCGCAAATCAGTCGCGCGGATTGATTTTAAAGGAATTTTTGCGTGCCCGTTTCATTGCGAAAAGGATTGCCCTGGAAGGCAATCAGCATGTGCCTTTTCAGGCAATCGCAAACACAATGAAAAAAACCGGTTTTTTTGCAAAGTTGCCTTGACACTTTTTTAAAAGTCGCTAGAATGCTCGCTTCTTTCACGACGCGGGAATAGCTCAGTTGGTAGAGCGCAACCTTGCCAAGGTTGAGGTCGCGAGTTCGAGACTCGTTTCCCGCTCCAAATTTAACAAAAAGGGATTGCGCGCGCTTTCCCTTTTTTAGTTTTAAGCATCGATTATCTCGGTGTTTTCAACGGCGCGTTAGCAAAGCGGTTATGCACTGGATTGCAAATCCATGTAGGTCGGTTCGACTCCGGCACGCGCCTCCATACCACTTCACGCCTTATCATTAAAACGACACTCACGGGCATGCTTTTTGCTGTTTTTTCGATGAGTTCGACCGCAAAAACCACTCGAATTGATGAATTCAGCACTTTTTATGCGTCAAATCTTTGAATTTAGGTTCAATGTACGCTGTAAAATGCTGTAATAATTAAAGAAAATCCATTAAAGTATTACACTTAATGTCACTTTAGATGACGAAAATGAACATAGATAACGTGTCAAATGAAATGCCGTTAGTTGAAGCGCAAAGTAATATGACAGACAGTTTGCTTGATAGCCTGTCTATCGTGTGTCAGATGCATGGCATTACGATTTCAAAGGACGCGCTGGTCGCAGGGTTGCCCCTGCGTAACGGACGCATGTCTCCAGCCTTGTTCAAGCGCGCTGCAGAGCGCGCCAATCTGGTAAGCAATATACTGAAAAAACCTCTAGATGCGATCCGCACGGAGTTTTTACCGGCGATTTTGCTGCTGAAGGATGAAGAGGCCTGTTTGTTTCTTGGTTGGGATGATAGTAAAAACAACGCTCGTGTCATTTATCCTGAACTTGGCGCCGCTGAGGTGCTGGTGCCGTCTGCAGAGCTTGACGATAGATATGCCGGCTATGCCATTGTAGCCAAACCGAAGTTCAAGTTTGACCAGCGCACGCCAGCAGTTGGCAACGTACACCTGAAACACTGGTTCTGGGGGACATTGGCGGAAAACAGGCTCATCTATCGTGACATCATGCTGGCGGCATTTCTGATTAATATGTTTGCGCTGGCGATGCCGATATTCACGATGAATGTTTACGATCGCATCGTACCAAACCGCTCAATGGAAACGCTGTGGGTGTTGGTGGTTGGGGTTTCTCTAGTTGTGGTGGCTGATGTGGTGTTGCGATCGATACGCGGCTACTTCTTGGATTGGGCCAGCCACCGGGTGGATATCAAGCTTACAGCGCGCATCATGGAAAAAGTGCTGGGCACACGCTTCGAGTTGCGGCCTAACTCGGCTGGTTCGTTCGCGTCCAATTTGCGCGCATTCGAGACAGTACGGGATTTTATTACTTCCGCTACCATTACCACATTGATCGATATTCCTTTTGCGCTGATTTTCATCATTGTCATCGCTTGGATATCGCCTTATATGATCATTCCTGTATTGATTGGCGCATTGATATTACTTATCTACTCATTCAGCGTGCAAACTAAGATGCAGGACTTGGCTGAGACGATGTTTCGCGCTAGCGCCAACAGGAACGCAACCTTGATAGAGAGCCTAGTGGGGTTAGAGACAATCAAGGCGTTAGGGGTGGAAGGTTACATGCAACGCAAATGGGAACAGAGCTCACGTTTCCTGACGGAGGTGAGTGGGAAATTGAAGCTGCTTTCAGCATCTGTCAGCAATGGCGCGAATGGCATACAGCAGCTGGTAAATGTGGTGCTGGTACTTTTAGGTGTGTACCTCGTTGTGCAAGGCGATATGACGATGGGTGGCTTAATTGCATGTACGATGCTGGCTGGTCGAGCATTGGCACCAATCGCGCAGTCTGCTGGATTGATGACACAATACCATAACGCCACTACAGCGCTTACTTCCTTGAACGAAGTGATGAGCAGGCCTGTGGAGCGTCCGGCAGAATCCAACTTCCTTTCACGTAATGCGTTTGCTGGCGATATCGAGTTTCGTGATGTGAGCTTCAATTACCCTGGTACGGACGTTGCCGCATTGAAGAATGTGTCATTCAGGATCCGTGCCGGTGAGCATGTGGCGATTCTTGGCCGTATGGGCTCTGGTAAGACAACCTTGCAAAAACTTATCCTCGGTCTTTATCAGCCTACTTCTGGCGCTATCTTGATCGATGGTATCGATTCCCGCCAGATCGACCCTGCTGAGCTTAGGCGCAGCATCGGCTATGTGCAGCAGGATACCAATCTATTCTTTGGCACCATGCGTGAGAATATCAGTATCGCTGCGCCGCATGCTGAGGATGCGCAAGTACTCAAGGCAGCCAGCATCGGTGGAATTGCCGAGTTCATCAATATGCACCCTAAAGGTTTTGACATGATGGTAGGGGAGCGTGGTGAAACACTCTCAGGCGGGCAGCGGCAGGGTGTAGGTATCGCACGTGCCATGGTCACTAACCCAACGATTATCTTGCTCGACGAACCAACCAGTGCGATGGATCATTCTGGGGAAGAATATGTCAAATCCAGATTAAAAGAGGCTTCGGAGGGTAAGACGTTGATGGTCATCACGCACCGTTCTTCCTTGTTTGATCTGGTGAATCGAATCATTGTGGTAGATGCCGGCAAGATTGTTGCTGATGGTGGTAAAACGCAAGTCATTGAGGCTTTGCGCAGTGGGAAGATTGGCAAGGCATCATGAGTCAGCAACTATTCGAAAGATTTGGCAAGCTGCATAATTTCTTCAAAGAGCAGCATTGGCTTACCAGGCATGTACATGCCCTGTTGGAAAAATGGGCCCCTGGGTATACCAAAGAAGACCACCAATGGGAAGAAGAGGCGGATATGGCCATGCTGGAACAGGCGCCGCTGCGAGCCAAGAAGGTGCTCTATTGGATAGCGGCAGTGCTGATAGTGTTACTAGTATGGTCAGGTGTTACGCAAATCGATGAAGTGACGCGTGGTGAGGGTCGAGTGATTCCCTCCAAGCAGGTGCAGATCGTACAGTCTTTGGACGGTGGTATCGTAGCAGAACTGCTGGTGCGCGAAGGACAGACGGTGAAAGAGGGGGAGCCGCTGGTACGCATCGATCAGACGCGCGCAGTGTCTTCATTGCGTGAGAATCGCTCGCAGTATCTGTCTTTGCTGGCCAAGCAGGCGAGATTGCAGGCCTTGGCAGGGGGGGGCGCATTTAATCCGCCTCAGGAGGTTCTAAAGGAAGCTCCAGACGTTGCCTCTCAGGAGAAAGCGCTATATGTGGCCAGCAACGAAGAACTGGCCTCTTCGCTGGCTATTGCAGCAGAGCAAGTCAAGCAGCGAGAGAGGGAGTTGGCGGAAACAAGGGCAAAACTTGAACAGGCTGAAAGAGGTTATGAGTTATCCAGTCGCGAATTAGCGGTTACCAAGCCACTGGAAGCAAGTGGAGCGGTTTCCGAAGTGGATTTGCTGAGATTAGAACGTGATACGGCAAGATTCCGGGGTGAACGTGACCAAGCCAGGGCGCAGATTGGCCGCGTAGAAGCTGCTATATCCGAAGCTAGGCGCAAGATTAGCGAGACACAGCAAAGTTTTCGTAGCAAAGTGCGCTCAGAGTTATCAGATACTACTGCCAAGTTAAATGCCATCTCGGAGGCAAGCGTGGCATTGAGCGACAAAGTGAAACAGTCAACGCTCAAATCACCGGTCAATGGTACAGTAAGCCGTTTATTTTTCAATACGGTCGGTGGGGTCATCCAGCCAGGCAAGGAAGTGCTAGAACTTGTGCCGACTGATGATGCCTTAGTGCTGGAAACCAAGATACAGCCCAAAGATATCGCATTTGTGAGCCTGAACCAGCGTGCCAACGTTAAGCTGACAGCTTACGATTACACGATATACGGCACATTGGAAGCTAAAGTTCAGAATATTTCTGCCGATTCAATAGTGGATGATAAAGGTAATGCTTTTTATATCGTCAAAGTACGTACATTGAAGCCTAATCTTGGTGAAGGGTTGCCTATCATCCCTGGCATGGTTGCACAGGTAGATATCATTACTGGTAAAAAGTCCGTACTTTCCTATCTACTGAAACCTGTATTGAAAGCTAAGGCTTACGCTTTTACGGAGAGATGATGCGCGATATTTTTGTTTGCCCGCATGGCAATATGTTAGAAAACTGGTCTGAGGCTTGCCCTAAGGCCATGGTTTCTATTTCTGTTGCTACTGTGCCGGTAAATGAACCGGTACTCTTCTGGGTGCACGCCAATAAAAACGACCAAGCCTGGTTGGAGAAAACCATGGCAGATATCACTAAGAAATTCCAAATCTCAAAAGTGGTCATCCTTGCTAACACCCCTAATCAAGCTCAGGCTTTAGCAGCAATCAGCGATGGAGCGGTTGGGTACTGTCATGCTTACAGTCCAGCTAATCTCCTCACTGAGATCAAGACAGTCGTTACACATGGTGGGATTTGGTTGGGTCGCGATCTGCTTCAAACTCTGATCAGTACAACCCGGGAGTTAGTTCACAATCCTGCTGAAGATGTGCAGCAAGCTTTAGACTTGTTAACTCCGCGCGAAAAAGAAGTTGCGCTACAAGCAGCGACTGGCCTGAGCAATAAGCAGATCGCCAGACTGTTGAATATTACAGAGCGTACTGTAAAGGCGCATATATCGTCCACATTAGAGCGCCTAGGTTTGAAAGACAGGCTGCAGCTTGCATTGGTGTTGAACAATAAATCACAAGACAATCAACATTCAAACCCAATTAAGCATGATAAAAAAAACAAGAGTACTAAGACTGTTTCAGATAAACCCCAGGCTGCAAACGGATTACTTAAAAAAAAGCTTGAGCTAGCTGCCTAAATAGGCACCTAAATTCAGAATGCTCTATATTGTCCTTCAGGACAATATCCAAACAATCCAGATTCTTGTCTAATCTCGCATACTAGGCGCGATTTGTGCGCGCATGTAGCAAAAACAAAGGAAAAATCATGGCAGTTCTCGGTACAGTAGTTGCGATTAACGGCACAACAGACGCAGTCAACCATGTAATGGTGTTGACAGAAAGTGGTGTTAAAAAGTCTGTGCGTTTGAATGATACGATTCAACTAGGCGACACTGTTATTACGCCTCCCGGCGTGATTGTCGAATTGCAGTTGGTAAATGGCAAAGTGTTACCCATTTTTGCCGAGCAGATCGTAAAATTTACTCAGGAATTTGCAGATGCTGTTCCGTCTAGCTCAGGTGACAGCGCTGTCGACCAAGCAACAATTCAAGCGGTGATTAAGGCGATTAATGAAGGCCGTGATATTGGTGACGTGCTTGAAGAGACTGCCGCGGGTATCGATAGTGGTTCAACAACCAGTTATGGTTTTGACTTTGTGAATTTACGCAGGATTGTTGAGAACCTTAATCCACTGGCTTTTCAGTTTGAGGCTAACCGCATTGAGACGCCGGAAATTACATTTGCAGTAGCTGATCCAAACCAAGGAGTTTTGCCGACGTCTGGCGCTGGCCCATCAACGCCCCCGAGCGTGGTGGTCGACATCGTGGACGCCAGCTTGAATGTGGCGGACAGCGTGTCTGTGGTGACCTTCACCTTCAGTGAAGCGCCTACGGGCTTCACGCTGGCGGACATCAGTGCCGCAGGCGGCACGGTCAGCAACCTGCTGCCGACCGGCAACCCGCTGGTCTACACTGCCACCTTCACCGCCAACCCTGGCTTTGAAGGGGTTGGCAGCGTCTCGGTTACGGCCGGCAGCTACACCAATGGTGTTGGCACGCCTGGTACGGGCGGCAGCGACACGGTGGGCATCGACACGGCACCGCCGGTGCCGACCATCAGTCTGGACCCTAACATCACCGCGGACGACACCATCAATCTGGCCGAGTCCGGACAAAACATTCCAGTGACCGGCACGGTCGGTGGTGACGCCCAGGTAGGCGACACCGTCACGCTCACGGTCAACGGCAACACCTATACCGGCCTGGTGCAGCCAGGGCTCACCTTCAGCATCCTGGTGCCTGGCGCCGACCTGGTGGCCGACCCTGACAGTCTGATTGACGCAGCGGTGACCACCACTGACGCGGCTGGCAACAGCGCGACCGCGACCGATACCGAAGGCTACAGCGTCAACACCGGCGCACCGAGCGTGGTGGTCGACATCGTGGACGCCAGCTTGAATGTGGCGGACAGCGTGTCTGTGGTGACCTTCACCTTCAGTGAAGCGCCTACGGGCTTCACGCTGGCGGACATCAGTGCCGCAGGCGGCACGGTCAGCAACCTGCTGCCGACCGGCAACCCGCTGGTCTACACTGCCACCTTCACCGCCAACCCTGGCTTTGAAGGGGTTGGCAGCGTCTCGGTTACGGCCGGCAGCTACACCAATGGTGTTGGCACGCCTGGTACGGGCGGCAGCGACACGGTGGGCATCGACACGGCACCGCCGGTGCCGACCATCAGTCTGGACCCTAACATCACCGCGGACGACACCATCAATCTGGCCGAGTCCGGACAAAACATTCCAGTGACCGGCACGGTCGGTGGTGACGCCCAGGTAGGCGACACCGTCACGCTCACGGTCAACGGCAACACCTATACCGGCCTGGTGCAGCCAGGGCTCACCTTCAGCATCCTGGTGCCTGGCGCCGACCTGGTGGCCGACCCTGACAGTCTGATTGACGCAGCGGTGACCACCACTGACGCGGCTGGCAACAGCGCGACCGCGACCGATACCGAAGGCTACATAATAGACATTAATAGTCCGGTGATTGCGGCACAGACCTTCAACTATGCCGAGAACCAGGTGGCGGGGGCTACCGTGGCTACCGTGGTCGCCACAGACAACGTCGCCGTGACCGGCTACCGCTTCACGGCCACTGGCACCAACACCAGTGCCGATGGTTTCTACCAGATCAGCAACACCGGCGTGATCACCATCACCGCGGCCGGCGTGGCCTCGGGTGCCAATGACTTCGAGACGGCACCGAACAGCCGCAACTACAGCGTGACGGCCCTGGATGCGGCCGGCAACAGCAGTGCCGCCACCATCACCCTGAACGAGACCGACGTTGACGACGCCGCGCCGGTGATTGCGGCACAGACCTTCAACTATGCCGAGAACCAGGTGGCGGGGGCTA
>DAOMMM010000001.1:342902-587690 GCA_035423825.1 Methylophilus sp.
GGCCCTGGATGCGGCCGGCAACAGCAGTGCCGCCACCATCACCCTGAACGAGACCAATGTGAACGAGACGCCTGTGGCGAATGCAGATAATTACTCTACTGTAGAGGGAACCACGACTGTAAAATCTTCTGTTTTGGCTAACGACACCGATCCGGACGGGAATGTGTTGACAGTCGGGATGTTTGCAACAAATACCTCAGGTGCAGGTGCGCTTGCGGCGAATGGCACTAATACGATTACCACTGCATTGGGTGGTACGGTTGTAATGAATGCCGATGGTACTTATACCTATACGGCACCAGCTCGCAATCATGCTGATGCGATTGCTGATGTGGATAGTTTTGCTTATCGAGCTACCGATGGCAGCCTGAGTTCGGGATGGACAACTGTTACCATTAATATTACAGACACAAACCCCATTGCCAACAACGATGTGGATAGTGTTGGTATTGGCAGCACAGTCAGCGGCAATGTCATTACCGGTGCGGGCGGAGTGACAGCTGACACCTTGAGTGCTGATAGCCCATTTAGTCTGACCAATGTGGTGTTAACACAAGGTACACTGCTTTCAAATACCTTAGGTGCGGGCAATGTACGTACTATCGTGACTAATGCCGGTACTTTGGTGATTGATCAAGACGATGGCAGTTATACCTATACTGCTTCGGTAGCGCCTATTACGGTCACCAACCCAACTGGCACGGCAAGCTTCACAGCACAAGGCATTAATCTGTATGGTTTTGATACAGCAGAGCCATACAACACGGCTGGAAATGTAAACAGTGGGTTGAATTTAAGTACTTTAGATGCAACTTCTGCTGCACGTGCAAGGTTCCAGGAAAAAGCTGGCGAGACAGACGATGGAGTAGGTGTTGAGCAAAATGCAGGTTCAAGCAATACCAATAGAATAGAGAATGGTGAGCAGTTAGTGATTAGCCTTGGTGTTGCCTCCAAATCAACAAGTATCGCATTAAGCAACTTATTGACTGGAGAAGTGGCTACATGGGAAACCTATAGCGCTTCAGGTGCCATAGTCTCTTCGGGTACTACTGCAGGGGATGCGGATGGTCTGACTAATATCAATATTTCATCAGGCACTGCATTCAGTTATGTTGTAGTACGTTCTACTGCAGGTGCAAGCCATTTCAGGGTGGATGGCATTACTGTGATGCCTGAGCCCTCAGGATTACCAGATGTATTTACTTATACGCTGAGTGATGATGATGGCGATACCTCAAGCGCGACGCTGACGATGAACTATGACACAACCACGACTGCAAACAATGATGTCGCAACAGTGTATGAAGCCGGTATCAATGAGAATGGTGCACAGAATGGCGGTACGCAAGAAGCCCAATCTATCGAGATAGCATCAGGCAACATACTTGCGAATGACACAGGGGTAAATGCGTTCACGCAAATCACCAATGTAAATGGTTCTACGCCCGATGTGAATGGCGTGATCACATTCTCTGACGCAAGGGGTACCGTGCAGATTTACACTCAAAACTTTGGTGGTTTTGTCAAAGGCGACTATGTCGTGACTCTGACTGGCAAGACTACAGAGGGGGTCAACGATGTGCTTACCTTTAATTATCAGTTGCAAAACAGCGTATCTGGCGAGATTGATAATGCAACGCTGACCGTGAATATCGTGGATGACGCACCAACCGTGCAAGATGCGATCGTACAGGTTCAGCAAAGCGTGGTTCCAGATACCAATCTGGTGTTCGTAATCGACCGTTCCGGCAGCATGGCCGGCGAAGTCAAGAATGTGGCTGCGGACGGTACTGTCACGATCATGAATCGTCTTGATGCCACCAAAATCGCCATTGCTGCCGTAATCAACGAGTATTTCAGCCAAGGCGGTAACATATCGATCAAGCTGGTAAGCTTTGAGGCAACCGCTGTGTTGCTAAATGGCGGGCTGGCATATACCAATGCGGCTTCTGCAATCGCCGCAGTCAATGCAATCACGCTCGGTGGGGGTACTAATTATCAGGATGGTTTGCAAAAAGCCATGGATGCATTCACGATGGATGGCCCAGTGAATCCGCTGGAAAACAATACGATTTACTTCATTTCTGATGGCGTGCCTAGCGTTGGCGATACGACAGATCCGGGCGCATCAGTGCCGACAGGTAACGGATATCGAGACTTTGTGAACTCGAATGGTATCAACTCTTATGCGATTGGTATCGCATCTGATATCTCGAATCCGACTGAATTGAATAACATCCATAACGTGGACAGTGATGGAAGTGGCGTAAAAGATGCTGCCATCATCGTGACGAATGTCGCTGCACTGGATGATGTGCTGCTGGCTTCCGTACCTACCACGTTTGGTGGGTCGGTTGCCGGCAGCGCGGCTAATTCCAGCCTCAACTTTGGCGCAGATGGCGGATACATCAGTAGCTTGATCATGAGGCTGGATACGAATGGCGATAATGTCGCTGATACGGATGTAACATTCACTTACAACACCGGTACTAACCAGATCAGTGTGGTAGGGCCTTTCCCAGCAACCGGATTCCCGCTGGCTGGCAGTTCACTTACACTCAACGCCAGCAATGGGTTTGCAGATGGCATTCTGGTGTTTGATTTTGTTACCGGGGAATACACCTATCAGACTGCAGGTTTTGCGAGTGAAGGCGAGCAATTTGACATCAAGTTTGTTGCAACGGATGGTGATGGCGATACTGCTTCCGGCAAGCAAACTATTCAAATTGTCGACGGTAAGCCACAAGCTAAAAATGACATCGATACCTTGCTTGGTGATGCAACCTTCTTCGAAGGTAATGTGATTACAGCTATCGGTACGGACGGCGGCGATAACGTTCAACTGACCTCGTTCAGTACCAATCGTTCCGGTGAAGATAATCCGGGTGATAGCGGAGCAGTCAGCTCCATCGTGTTCAAAGGGGTTACATTCGATTTGACGACACTAGTTGGCTCTACGGCAGCACTGGGGGGAACTTACACGGTGACTTCCGTTGGCGGTGTAAATACGTTGACCTGGACACATGCAACCAATGGCTCTAGTTTGGTGTTTAATGAGGATGGATATTATAGATATGCGCCTCCTACAGCAGAGCTTTCGACAAATGTGACTGGTGCATCAACGAATTACGCTCTAACGAGTGCAGCCTTGGTCACGACGGCTGCAACAGCAGGTATGACGTTAACCGGTATCGCGAGGACAAGTGCTGCAGAAGGCAGCGCAGCAGTTAATACGCCTAACGCGGATGGGGTCGGTATCGTAGGCAATACAAACACCAGGATCGATAGTCTCGAAAGCCTGGTCATTACTTTTGATACTAGTCTCCATCCTCATGGTGTGCAAGGTGTTACGATTACCGTGGATACCTCTAATAGTAATCTTGGTGGAACCAATGCTTTCAATTACAACGTCTATAACGTGCATGGGGATTTGATAGGCCAGTTTGCCAGCAACCTGGAAGGCAACGTGGCTTTGCCTGCAAGTCTCACTGGCATCGGTAAGATTATCATTGATGCGGGTGGCGTCGGCTCATATCCTGGTGCATACGGCAGCATATCCGCAGTGCGATACTCTACCATTCTGGATACGGCTGGTACCGCCGCGCCGGCGCCAGAGGTCATCAGCTATACGATTACAGATACTGATGGCGACATCTCCAGTGCAACCTTGACACTCAACAACATCATAGACGACATTGCAGGTACGTCAGCAAGCAATACTATCAATGGTTCTGCTAGAAATGAGTCTATTTCAGGCTTTGGCGGGGACGACACGATCAATGCTGGCGCTGGCTATGACATTGTGCGCGGTGGTGATGGCAACGATATCATCGATGGCGGAGCGAATGACGACCAGCTTTATGGTAATGCCGGCAACGATACGATTACAGGCGGCACAGGTAAGGACACTATCTTCGGTGATGACGGTAACGATAACCTGAGTGGCAACGACGGTGACGACTACATCAACGGTGGTGCTGGCAATGACATCATCAACGGTGGTTTGGGCGCCGATGTGATTGTAGGTGGTGCTGGCAATGACACCATGACGGGTGGAGGTGTCGGAGTTGATACATTCAAATGGGAACTTGCTGACAAGGGTACTACAAGTAGCCCTGCGGTAGATGTGATTACAGATTTCGACCCTGCGGCCGCTGGCGCAGGAGGTGATGTACTGGATCTGCGTGACTTGCTGACGGGCGAACAGCATGTGGGTAGTGATGCAGGTAATCTGGCATCTTATCTGCACTTTGAAGTGGTGGGTGGTAACACCATCATCCATATCAGTGACAATGGTGGCTTCGCAAATGGGTTTAGTCCAACAAAAGATGTGCAGCGAATCACCTTGACAGGCGTAGATTTGGTGCAAAGCCTGGCAGATGATCAAGCGGTTATCCAAAACCTGTTGACCAACAACAAGCTGATAGTCGACTGAGGACTGTAGCGACTTGTAAAAACCCGGAGAAATCCGGGTTTTTATTTGATGGTTATAAATTATTCCTTCAAGTCTTTAGTTTTGCAAAATCTGACCGATAAATATCAATATGGTGAACTATATCAACACTTGGAGGCCAGGATGCCATACGTATTAAGAGGCCCGGACGGGAATATCCAGGCGATCAGTCAGACGAGTATGCCAATGACTGGCTGGGAACAGCTGGAATCAGGTAATAAGGAATATCTGGATTATCTGGATTTCGCAATCAAATCAGAAGATCCATTCCGTGAGAGTGACATCCAGCTCGCCCGGGTGTTGGAAGATTTGATTTCGTTGTTGATCGATCGTGATTTCATCAGGTTCACCGATTTTCCCGAAGCTGCACAAAAACGCTTGATTGAGCGCCAAGGCTTGAGAATGAGAAATGCAAAACTCCACCTCTTGGATGAGGAACATTTGATGTAATATTTTTATGTGATACTAAAGATGCCAGTTTAAAGGCACCGGTGATGCCAGCGCCTTTTTACTTTTAATCTTCACCAGCCTTGATGGCTGGTCCGGTCATCGCATCAATTCCAAGCCCCGGTAATATAGCAAGTTCTAGTTCGCTTTGTACGCCTTCGGCAATCGCCATCAGGCCGATAGAGTGTGCAATCAGACAGATACCTTTCAGGAACGCCTTGTTGCCTGGGTTTTGATCGATGCTACGGATGATTGACGCATCAATCTTGATGTAGTCCAAATTCAGATCGTGCAGTTCCCCCAAGCGACTAATTTCTGCACCTACGTGTTCTACCCCTAGTTTGCAGCCCAGAGGTTTGATCAATGTGCAGAAGTCTCTAAACTGCGGCAAGTATTGAAATACTCCGTTTTCGGGCACTTCAAGCCATAACCTGCTTGCCGCCTCGGGGTTGCGTTTCAGCATTTTTGTGATATGAGCAAGATATTCAGGATTGCATATTGTGTTGGTGGAGATATTTAATCCAATTGCATGCTTGTCATTTTTGTTGAGGGATTTGATAGCGGTTTCAATCGCTAAGCAATCTAGCTGCGCTACCAAGCCTAACTGTGTCGCCCAAGGGATAAACTCAACAGCGGAATGCCAAGTGCCATTTTCCACCAATTGCAGCCTGGCGGGGCTTTCTTTGTGGATGATTTTGCCATCGTCTGTCATGACAGGGAATGAGGCAAGTTTCAAGCGCTTTGCATCTAGTGCAGATGTCAGCATTGTTCGCCACTCGCTTTCATTGCTGTCTTCGTATTTAGTGAAATCGTTTTTGTCTATCAACTCCAGAAGATCCATTTCTGCTGGATCGGTTTTACCCTTAATGGTTTTAATCAACTCATTGAGCGCGTTGAGTCGCTCGGACTTATGGATACTGCTGGAGATCGTCGGAAGTTTGAAGTTTTCAAACTTGTTTTCCAATCCGGCAGCTTGTAGCAGGGTGTTCCTGATTTGACCGCATAACAGGTTGCTGTCGGTCGGCTCGGTTGAGAACACAGCAAAATCAGAGCCCGTTAAACGGCCTGCGAATAAATTGGGATGCTTTTTACAGAATATGTCGAGAGAGGTCCCCATTCTTTTCAAGACAGCATTGGATTCTGTTTCACCAAGTTTTTCGTTGATTTCGGCAAGGTTGCTGATGTGAGATATAACCAATACCCCTTTGGTAAAGTTTTCATCGTTCGCAATGCAAGCATTGACACGGCTGCTGAAATACTTACGGTTCATCAGGCCTGTCACTGCGTCATAATTCGCCTCGATTCGCATCTGATCGAGCAACTGTGACTGTGTCATCCACATGCCCTTGATGCGTTGCGATAGACGGTTCATTCCCCGCGCCAGGGATTTGAACTCGAGGGTTCTGGGTTCTTTCATGGTGATGAAGTTTTTATCACCAATCGCATCAGCCATTTCCACCATTTCGTTGAGAGGACGAAGGATTGTTTTTAAAATTAATGTTCCAATGATTCCGCAGACAAAAGCAATCAAAGCGCTCCAAAGCAGTGTCCATTTGGTATGGTTCCATAACTCAATGTAGGCAAAATCGGTCTTGCTAGCAATGGTCAGCGTGCCGTACTGAGACCAGCCGTCCTGGATTTGGGCAATGCCAGGGTCGGGAGCTATGGAAATCAGGCTTTTGAACCAAACCGGGATTTCGCTGGAAATATTGGTATCGATACGCTCGCTGAGTATCCCGCCCTTTGGAGATCTGAGTCTAATGTATTGATAGTGGCCGTTATCGAATTGCGCCGATAACATCAGGTTGATGGCGACGGGGTCTTTCTTCATCTGTGAGATAGAAAGCGCCAGTGAGACTGCATTGTCAGTATTCTTGATTTGCAGTTGCTGTTCAAGATAATCCTTGCTGGTAATGATGTTGATAATCAACCCAGTGCCAAATGCCAGCGCAATGACAAGGATAATTGCCAGCCATAATTGTTTAATGAGAGACATGTTGATTCCTATCCATATTACTCAAAACCATCCTGTTGAATGCGCACCAGAACGTTACGCCAGCGCGAGAGATTTTTGAGTGAAGTGCCATGGGGAGTGCTTGCTGTGCCTGTCCACAGACCTTCACTATTGAAACTGAAAATAGGGGTTAAATCAATACGACGCGAAGCTGTATGCACATCCGAGACCAGATTGTCCAGAATCAAGGGTTCTGATGAAGGCGTCTGGTAGTAGCTAAGCACCATGTGCGCTTGGAATATGCTGCTTTGAGGCCCGCCGATTTGGGCGCGAACGTAGGTGAGTTTCAATCGTTCGTTCGGGATGCCAAGCTCTCGCAGGAATATGTATTTGGCAATGCTGTAGTCTTCGCAGTCGCCATGCTTTTTGCCGATGGTTTCAAGAGGTGTCGCCCAATAATCCTTCTCGCCCCAAATTGCCTGATCCTCGTCAAAGGTTATTCTTTCATTAAAGAAGCGATTGATTTGCGCTAGCTTTTCGATGTCTGGGGCAGTTTTTAAACTCGTCACAAGTGTTTGTAATTCCAGGATGCTTTTGCGGGCGGTTTCACCATAACGTTGGTTGGCTTGATTGGCTAATTTGGTAAAGTCTGTCGCCAGTGCAAAGCTAATCACATAGAAAAGTGTAAAAAAACATACAAATAGCCTGATTGGGCTATGTTGTTTAATGGTTTTGTTTTTGATTAGTTTTGTAATAATAGTATCAATGTATTAGAATCAGTCAGCGGCAAAGTCTTTATGCTGTGGTTTGCCATTGCCAGTAAACCAATTGTCCAAGTATGGCGTTATGACGATTGCTTAAGTGCGAATCTGTTTAGCGCCCTGAACAAGAAGTATAAATTAAAACGATTGGGTTGAATCTTTAGGATTAGGATGGTTTTACCCATGAATTTAAAAGATTAATTACAAGAACGATATTGACAATGATGAAAATAATATATCGGGGAGCTGTAGTAGTTTTAGCTTTGTTGGGGACATACCCCGCACATGCCGAGGCTCCCGCGACACTCAAAGAAATCGTCGAAAAAACCGTAACTTCAAACCCGGAAGTTCAGGCAAATTTCCACAATTACAAAGCGGCATTGCAGGATCAGAATGCTGCTAAAGGCGGATATTACCCTCACGCCGACATTGTTTCCACATGGAGGAGCCAGGAACGGCTAACCCCCAATATCGGCAATACTGCCACGCCGGACAGGCAGACCCAGTTGGTGCTTAGACAAATGTTGTTCGATGGTTTCGCCACCAGAAGTGAAGTGAATCGGTTGGACCATGCGGCGCGCGTGCGTTATTACGAATTGCAGAATAGTATGCAAAACACTGCACTCGATTTGGTTAGGGCTTACATTGATATCCAGCGTTATCGTCAACTCGTGGATTATGCCAAAGATAACTACATTGTCCACAAGCAGTTGTACGACCGTATCGAGGAGCGTGTAACAGCTGGCGTAGCCCGCCGGGTTGATTTGGAGCAGGCCAGTGGACGTATGGCGTTGGCAGAAGCAAACCTTCTCACAGAGACTACAAACCTACAAAATGTTACAGCGCGTTTTCAGCGTCTTTCTGGTGAATTGCCGCCTGATACGCTACAGGAAGTTGACTTTTTCAAAGATGGAGTAGAGCCAGACGCAAACCAGGCGTTGATGGTCGCTTATAAACAAAACCCTCAGCTTCTTTCAGCCATCGAGAATATTGTTGCTACTCAGCAAGAGGTCGAGGGCAGGAAAGCCAGATATATGCCTCGCCTTGACTTGCAGGGAAGGAAAAACCTGGATGTGAGTTCAGATGGTAGAAATAGCAGTATGGCAGCTGATACGCTGGAACTGGTAGCCACTTTTAATCTGTTCAACGGTCTGTCAGACAAGGCAATGATTGCGCAGGCTGGTGAAAAGCTCAACACCTCACAAGATTTGCGGGATAAGGCGTGTATAGACACACGTCAAACATTGGTGATCGCATATAACGATATCGTGAGCTTGAAAGAGCAGCTCGGCTATCGGAATCAGCACCAACTCTCGATTGAAAAAGCGAGGGAAGCCTATCGCAAGCAGTTTGATATTGGGCAACGTACTTTGCTGGATTTGCTAGATACTGAGAACGAATATTTTCAGGCTAAGCGCAGTTATACCAATACAGAGCGCGATATGTACACGGCATATGCTAGAACCTATGCCAGTCAAGGACAGCTTTTAAACAAGTTGGGTGTGGTGCGTGGCGATCTGCCTGATATCGGGCAGGGCGATTACACTGAAAACTATCAGACATGTAAGGCTTTCGCACCTGAAATGCTGGTTGTAGATAAGGCCAGTCTGGTAGCTAATGCAAAACCTTTAAGTGTGGCGAATGAAAAAGTGATGCCAAAACCAATGGTTAAACCTGCAGCAACCTGCAGCGTCGATGAAGTAACATCCCGTGTGAACGACTGGGCATCGGCATGGCGTCATAAGGATTTTGATAATTAC
The DNA here is from genome assembly GCA_035423825.1 of Methylophilus sp. Taxonomy (GTDB): domain Bacteria; phylum Pseudomonadota; class Gammaproteobacteria; order Burkholderiales; family Methylophilaceae; genus Methylophilus. The sequence continues at coordinate 352,278 of DAOMMM010000001.1, forward strand.
ATGCGATTCTATGCCGACAAATTTACGCCAGAGCCGCCGCTGACAAGGCAGGATTGGGAGAAACAGCGTAAATCACGTATCGTTGGTTATGGCAAGATTGAATTGGAGCTTAGCAATATGAAAGTCACCTGCGATGGTGATAAGGCACAAGCAGCATTTGATCAGGATTATAGTGTTACCAAATACAAACTTAAAAAGGCCAAAGATAGTATGGGCTGTGAAATATGCAATGCTAAACGTATTCCAGTGAAAAGCTTTGCAGACAAGGTAAACAAACAGCTCGATTTTGAAAAGATTGGTAGTCAATGGCAGATTGTGCGTGAGCTAGTCAATCCATAACGCCTTTTGATAAATTAAAAGCGCATTGCGTACAGTGATGCGCTTTTTTTTGTACCTCGTTTTCACAAAAAAATCAGCGAATGATTATCAGAATAGCCTAGAGAATGTTAGAATACGCACCGCGTCAAAAAGCCCGGGTGGTGAAATTGGTAGACACAAGGGACTTAAAATCCCTCGCCCTAAACAGGCGTGCCGGTTCGATTCCGGCCCCGGGCACCACTACTTTGTGATGGCACCTCAGCGCCAACTACTCGATTACGTCCAGAGTTCTTTGCTTTATAAAGCGCAGCATCCGCCCGAGGAACGATGCTATCTGGACTCTCTCCAGGAAGGCGTTCTGCCACCCCGGCGCTGAAAGTAATCAGCACATGTTCATCGTTACTCATAAAGAAATTCTTTGTAAGTTCCCGCTGCACGCGGGCAATGACATCAATGGCATCTTCCTGTTTTGTGCCTGGCAAGATAATCACAAACTCTTCACCGCCATAACGCGCCAGTACGTCGGTAGTGCGCTTCACCTGTTTGACTACTTTGGCAAAGTGGGTCAGCGCTTCATCGCCTTTAGCATGGCCAAGTTTGTCGTTGAGCTGTTTGAAATGATCGATGTCCATCATCGCGATACTTAATGCGGTGTTATATCTGTCCGCACGGCTGAACTCTTTTTCAAGGGCTTCATCCATACCGCGCCGATTGAGGGTGCCAGTCAAGTAGTCCTCGTGAGCTACTTCGTGAATATGATCGAGCTCGGCAGACAGGCTTATTATTTTTTGTTCAGCCTCTTGAGCTTTTTTCTGAATTTCTTGAAATTCACTGCGTGATTTTTGTACGCTCAAACCCACGTTTTTGGTGTCTTCAAGTATGCTATGAAGTACGTCGTTCAATTCTTCAATATTTTCAGTATTGCTTAATTTTTGCTGATAATTTTCGATTTTTGCATGGTAGTCACTGGTACTTTCGGTCATGACAGCTAGACCGCTAACGAATGTGGACAACATTTGTTTTAGCGTGTCCCTGGCATCATGCAGCGCAGGTTTTAGATTGAGCTGCTTTTGGATAAGGTCTTTCAGACTGGCTTCAGCATCATAAAGAGTATTGATGTTGATGGGTTTGTTGATGATATCGCTGATGATACCAATCTGGCTGTGCAGCCAGTCGTCTTCAATGACCAGTTCATCCATGCTTTCGGTTAGCAAGCGCAGCAGATTAAGCAAAGACGTCTTGATGCGTTGTCGCTCATCACGCTGGGTCTCTAAAACAAGCAAAATGCTTTTAAGCGTATCGACATGGTTGTCTGTGGAAGATTGCGAGTTTGTCTGCCTGATCTCTTCAAGCATGGCCGAGGCTTTTTTGTGAGCCTCCGGGATTTCCTCGAGATTAGGCATGAACTCTAATTCAATAATTTCAAGCATCATCTGCCGCCACATATTGTCGCTCTTGATTGCTTCAACTTGGGCAAATTCTGCTTCGGTTGGGGTATCTGACGGTTCAGCTTCTCCAGAAGCTGTTTGCGTCTCTATGGCATCATTCTGGTCTTGTCCCCATGATGAGACCAGCGCAAGGATTTTTTCTCCAAGCAAGTCCGACTCGAGCCCAAATTTACTTAAAACACGATGCAGACCTTCTTTTTTACGGCTAATGGTGATGCCCTTGTGGCTGGTTTCCAGCTGTTTTAATAAGGTACGGATAATGACAGACCAATTTGCAGTGCTGGGCTTGCCAGAATCTGTTGATGTCACCAACTTGAGCAATTGGGTCTCGAGCTTTGGCCAATCTTGTTTGTCAATCAAGCTATCTATAGTACGAAAAATAGAATTTGAGCCATTGTGGTGATTATGGGCCTCTGCCATTACTTTTTTGAAGCTATTAGTCAATTCGCAATCATGGTCGGATGAATCCAAGCCGGCAATCTCATTGTATACGTTACGAAAATTGTCAGGAGTCGGCATCATTTTCTGTTTCGACAGCTGCAAAAGCGTCTGGCGCGCGATGTCCAGTGGAGTGTCTACCTTAGCCATGTGTTCCATTTGCGATAATTGGTTCTAGTTGTTGGAGTTTGACTAGAATATATGACTTGGTATGCCTTCAATGCATTAATAAGCGGGCATCTATACCGTTATTTTATGGATTTAAGTTTCATGGGCTGTAAGATAATTCGTATTGAGGTAAAAAGTGTCCCGAATTCAAGTTATGGCTGAATTCGGCGTAATAATAGTAAAAATGAGAGATGCAAAATCCATCAGCGATTGGCGGCCATTGCGCTCACATATTAAACTTGCTTATTGAAAAAGCGCAGAAGGGTGTTGATAAGTAGATGATTGATCAATCAGATCTGTCGGATGATGAACGTTGTACCGTTCATAATCACAAGGAAATCTGTCAAATATTATCCGATCTGGCAAAAGCCAAGGCGGTGATTAATCTATCGTTCAATCAGGGTAGAGACCAATGCCTGTCTAGAGTCATCGCTGTGGATGGCGACAGAAACGCAGTTTATCTGGATATCGGCATAGACGATGGATTCAATCGCCGGCTTGTGAACAGCAATCATGTCATCTTTTCAAAGAACGATGGCATCAGGATCAGCTGGGCCAGTCCAAGTGTTTCCGAGGTTCAACTAAAAGATGGCGCTGCGCTTAAAATCGCTGTACCCAAAAGCCTGATTCGCTTGCAGCGCAGGGAGTTTTTCCGGCTGAATACGCCTGTTGTAAATCCGGTAAAATGTTTGATCCCTTACAGCAATCCGGAAAATCCTGATGATGATGCCCTGATCGAGCTAACTCTTGTCGATATCAGTTTAGGCGGTATCGGCACCAACATCATTGGCCCAATCCATCCGGCCCTGACAGAAGGAGCTCGCTTTTCCGGATGCAAGATCAATCTTCCCGGAATAGGAGAGGTTAGTCCTTCCCTTAGTGTTCGTAACATCAAATCAATAGCGCTTCGAAGTGGCGAAACTAAGCACCGCATTGGCTTGCAATTCATCGAGCAATCAGGGTCTGACCAGAAAAAGATCCACCAGTACGTATTTAATCTCGAGCGGGAGGCCTTGGTGATTGCGAAGAGCCGATGACAATGCCACAATGAGCGTATTGTGCTTATGTGGCATTTTAAGATGGTAGGTTCTAGTGCTGCACCCCTTAGCTGATAATCCTTTCATTCAAGCATTGATGTCTGATGTTTCAGATGAAGTTTATCTGATTGATGCGTCGTCAATGCGTCTTGTTGATGTAAGTGCCAAGGTATTCAAACGCAAGGCTGCAAATCTTTCAGAGCTGCAGCGAATGGGGTTTCAGGAACTCATAGGCGTCAATGAGCAAGCACTGACAGAACTTGTCCATGCGCATGCACCTCTGTCAGAGTGTCAGGATAATCCCAAAAAAATCACAATCAACCCCAGTCACCCTGAATCCATCGAGCTGGTTTTGATGCTTATCCATGCCAATCATCAGAGTTACTTAATGGCTATCAAACCAGAAAGCCCTAACAAAGGCTTGGCTTATAATCCATCTGGCAAAAGCGAATCCAGACTGCAAACGCTCATAAAGCATAGCCCCGGCCTAGTCTTTCAATTCCAACTAGATGAGCAGGATGAAATAACATTTGTATATCTAAGTGAACGTTGCAAGGCGCTGCTTGGCATAGAAGCATCTCAGCTTATGAAGTCTCCGCAGCGCTTTTATGCAATGATCAATGAAGAAGACCGTGCAAAATTAAAAGATAGCATTCAGGCTTCGGCTTCAGACCTAAAGATGCTGAACTGGGAAGGCAGGGTATGGATTGATGAGTGGCAAGATACCAAGTGGGTGAATATGCGCGCAACACCTAGGAAACTCACGACTGGCGTTGTTCAGTGGGAGGGTATCATGGCAAATATTACGCAAAGCAAGAACGAAAAGTTCGAGTTGGAACAATCAAGAAATCGTTTGGCAGAGTTATCCGCTCACCTGACGCAAGCTAAGGAGGAGGAGCGTAGTCGTATCGCGCGTGAGATTCATGATGATTTAGGTGGTAACCTTACGGCAATCAAGATAGGATTGGCTTCTATCCTCAAACGCATCCCGAATGATCAGGCATTGCTGATTGAGAAGGCCAAGAACTTGGAATCGATCGTTGATAATACTTTCGAGGCTGTACACAGGATATCTGCCGACCTTAGGCCAAATGTGCTGGAGCTTGGTGTTGTTGCTGCGCTTGAATGGCAAGCGAATGAATTTGAAAAACAGATGGGTATCTGTTCGCGTTTCAGCACTAATCAGCCAGAAGCTAAAGTCACCACTGATCAGGCTATCACCTTGTTTCGCATCTGTCAGGAGTCGATGTCAAATATCGCCAAATATGCGTATGCTGAGCATGTTGATATCGGGCTGTTTTTCGAGCCTGATAGTATTAGAATGCTGATACATGACGACGGTGTTGGCATCGCTATGGAAGATACGCTAAAGTCAAATTCGTTTGGGATACGTGGGATGGCAGAACGCGTAGCGGCCTTGAATGGCCAGTTTTCAATTAGCAAGGCATCGGATAAAGGAACCAATGTGACCGTGATGCTGCCGAGGTATGTGGAAAATTCCGCATAGTACTTGAAGTTGCTGGAGTGCAATGTATGGCAAAAAAAATAAACGTTATCATCGCAGACGACCATGCTATCTTGAGAGCCGGCCTGAAACAGATTCTGGCTGAGACTGATGATATTGCCGTGATTGCAGAAGCCTCCAATGCCAGCGATGCTATCAAGCTTTGCAGAATGCCAGAGATTGATGTGCTCTTACTGGATATTTCCTTGCCGGATAGGAGTGGGATCGAGGCGCTCAAATACATCAAGAAAGAAAATCCTCAAGTTGCCGTGCTGATGTTGTCAATGCATCGGGAAGATCAGTATGCCGTGAGAGCATTAAAGGCAGGGGCATCAGGTTATTTGTGTAAGCAAAGTGCTTCTTCTGAGTTGGTGAATGCAATTCATACGGTGGCAAAAGGCAAAAAATATATCACTGCCACTGTCGCTGAGATTCTGGCCAATCAGGTAGGCTCGGAGAACGAAAAGGCTCCGCATGAGCTGCTCTCAGACCGTGAGTTTCAAACGCTAACGATGATCGCTTCTGGTTTGTCGGTAAGTGACATCGCAGAGAAGTTGTCGTTATCTGTCAAAACTGTGAGCATGTATCGTTCACGCTTGTTAGAGAAGATGCAGCTCAAACACAACGCTGAGCTAACCCACTATGCAATCAAGAACAACCTTGTGGATTAGCGCAACACAATAACTAAGCGGTAATTACTGCTTTATTTCAAACATCAATTCTCTCTGAAGTCTCTGATAATAAGTCCATTCTGAATATGGATGCGCTTGGTGCAATTTTGTAAGTTGTGCATCAGGATTAAAGGATAGAGAATGATTTCAACTCAGCAGGAAACCCATGATAGCGTACATGCGGCCAAAAATCATATTCCCCGAACATTTGCCGAACATGCTGATGCAACATTAGATCTGCTCAAGGGAGCTATTGCGCACCAGCAGTCTGGCCGTCTGGAGCAGGCAGAGTCGATGTACAAACAGGTGTTGGAGATCACGCCTTCCCAACCGATAGCAAGCCACCATCTTGGCGTTTTGATGTTCAGTACCAATCGCATGGATGAAGGTTTGAATTATTTTCGTGGTGCATTGGAAACTGACCCAGGTGAACCTCAGTACTGGATCAGTTATGTGAAAGCCTTGATGCATTTAGGACAATTAGCGGAAGCCAGAAAAATACTGATGTCGGGGATAGCACTTGGATTAAGCGGCGAGGATGTGGACGAACTCAATACTCAGATTTGCGAACATTCTCAGGGTGCAAGCCATCTTGAGATACAAAAGCCTAATCAGCAATTGCCACTTGCTTCAGCTGAAAATCTGGCGCAAGCCAAAAAGGAATATAAACGCCAATTACGCCATGACCCCAATCAGCCTGCGTTATTAACGGCTCTGGCTAATCTTGAACTCCAGCAAGGTAATACAAGTTCAGCGATAGCGCGTTTAAGTAAATCCATTACACTTGATGCCAAACAGGCACAGGCATGGTCCCTTCTAGGGATTGCATATACCCAGCAAGGGCTCTTCCAAAAGGCTATAGATGCTTGTCAGAAGTCAATTGAATTGAGCCCGGCAAGCCCGGAGGCTTACGTAAATCTCGGGAATGCGCAAAGGGCGCTCCAGCATTTTGAGAAAGCTATTGAGAGTTATGAGAAAGCCATCGCTTTGAACCCTAATAATGCAGATGTCTTTGTCAACTTGGGGCACTTGTGTAATGAACGACTTAACTACGTGGCTGCAGCTGCATGTTATCAGCAGGCGTTATCTATAGATCCAAACGACTATGAGGTTCAGTATGCATGTGGGTTGGCATTGAAAGAATTAAAAGCACATCAAGAAGCCCTGAATCATTTCAGCCAGGCACTTAAACTTAGGCCAAAGGATGCGTCTGCATTGAAAGCCTGTTTCCTGATGCATTTGGAATTAAGCCAATTGGAGCAAGCGCTAGCGGTTGCAAATAAGCTGGTCTCTATCATTCCAAGTCAAACTGATGCCCATCTTAATCTTGGCGTCGTATTGGGAAAAATGGGACGCCTGAAAGAAGCATTGCAAGTGTACGATAGAGCGATTAAGCTCGACCCATCAAATGCGGCCTCATATGCCAATCGCGGTCTTATATTGGCCGACATGCAGCGACTAGACGAAGCGATGCAAAGTTACGATCTTGCGATTCAGCTGGATTCGAATTGGGATAATGCTTATTGGAACAAGGCTCTCTTATATTTATTGCGGGGGGACTATTTGCATGGCTGGCCTCTGTATGAGTGGCGATGGAAAACCATACTCAAAGATTTTTACAGGCAATTCCCCCAGCCATTATGGCTAGGCAAGCAGCCTATTCAAGGCAAGACCATATTAGTAACGAGTGAACAGGGCTTCGGAGACTTCCTCCAATTCTGCAGGTACATTCCTATCCTCGAGGCTATGGGTGCAATAGTGTTTCTGGAAGTGCCAAAGCCATTACAAACCGTGATATCAAGCATGCATGCTGGGTTTACGATGGTTGAGGCTGGCAATGCCATGCCAGAGACAGATTACTACTGCCCAATGATGAGTTTGCCTGCTGCGCTAAAAACAGAGCTTTCAACTATTCCAAACAATGTTCCATATTTGTTCGTAGATAATGAAAAGAAAAAACGCTGGTTAGACAAGTTGGGTGTCAAGGCCAGGCCGAGAATTGGCTTGGTGTTTTCTGGCTCAACAAAGCATCAGAATGACCATAACCGCAGCATTGCATTTGAACGATTATCACCTATGGTTGAGTTTCCAGCTGAATTCCACTTGTTGCAAAAGGAATTCCGCGAAAACGATATGCCGGTAATTAGAAGATTCGACAATGTCAGATTACATCAGAACGACTTAACGGATTTTTCAGATACAGCGGCTTTGATTGCGTTGATGGATCTGGTGATATCTGTAGATACTTCGGTTGCTCATTTGGCGGCAGCAATGGGTAAAGATTGCTGGGTCATGCTGCCTTATGCTCCGGATTTTCGGTGGATGTTGGATAGAGAAGATAGCCCCTGGTATCCAAGTGTAAGGTTGTTCAGGCAGCCAGATTTTAATGATTGGGAAAGTGTGGTTGGCCAAGTCAAGCGTAAGCTGGAAGAAATTTTTGTTCAGTAGATGTTATGTAACAGCATGAATGTAAATGATTTTTGTAATTTTTTTGTATGATTTTCATGGAAGGTGCTAAAGATTAAGAAAATTCGTCCGACATCATTTTCATGAGGCGCGAGTGCGGTAGCCTGAAAAAATAAAATTTAAAACTAACCCTAAATTTTATAAAAAGCCTACCGATAACACTTACAAAGGCGATGCAAATCTGATGTGAGGCAAAGCCAGTTCTTAAATGATGTACTGAATTTTTTTAATTGAATGGAGAATCAAAATGGCAGCAGTATTAAACACAAACGTAGCATCTATGTTCAACGTTAACGCTTTGAATAAATCTAAACATGATTTGGATGTGTCCTTGGCACGCCTTTCTTCCGGCAGCCGTATCAACACCGCTCGTGACGATGCAACTGGTCTGGTAACAGCAATCGGTTTGGATTCTAAAGTGCGTGGTTCTTTGCAAGCACAACGTAACGCAAACGAGGGTGTGGCAAAAGCACAAACCAACGACAGCTACCTGAACCAAATTACAGAAAACTTCCAACGTCTGCGTGAAATCGCTGTACAGCAAGGCGGCACTGCATCAGGCGCTGAAGCCGATGCGTTGAATGCGGAAAACACACGTATCTCCGGTTTGATTACAGCAACAGGCGCTGTGGTGGTGAACGCGGATGGCGGAACAGTGACAGGTAAAGGGGTTGCATTTACTGCAGCATCCGGTACGACAGTAGCAAGCATTGATACCGCTTTGACTGCAGTGTCAACAGCACGTGCTAACTTTGGTGCGGACATGGTGACTTACCAATCTGCAGCTAACAACCTGGGTAACTCTGCTGTAATGTTGGCACAACAATTAAGTGCGATTCGTGACACAGACTACGCAGTTGAGACTGCATCCATGACTAAGAACAACATCCTGCAACAAGCTGGTACTGCGGCTCTGGCACAAGCTAACCAAGCACCACAAAACATTACAAGCTTGTTGCGTTAATTGGCGATTAGGCTGTAGGCGTAGTAAGCAACAAACCAGCCAGATACCCCTGGCTGGTTTTTGAAGTTGAAGAAGGGACACAAAATGTCTATACAGAGTATGAATACACTAACCGGTGGAGTCGTCCAGCCAGGAGGGTATGTTCCGGCTCCGTCAACAACTTCTCGTAAGGCGCTTCCTGTAGAAGTAAAGGCAGTGGAAGTAAAAGAGGTTGCAACATCAGATCAACTGCAAAAGGCAGTAGAGGACGCCAACGAAGTATTCAGGCAAATAAACTCGGATGTGCAATTTGTCGTGGATAAAGAATCCAATAAGGTTGTCATCAAGCTAGTCGAGCATGGCTCAGGTGAAGTAATAAATCAGTATCCGACAGAACAAGCGTTGGCTATCAGCAAAGCGATTGCGCAGATGCAATCTGAAATTGTCGAGCGCCATGCTGCATTCAAAGCTGCCGACTCAGGTCTGGCAGGTTTGATGTTGAAGCAAAAAACTTAAGAGGAATAAAAATGGCTGGTGTTTCAGGCATTAATGCGAGTACTCTGGATGTCACATCCATCGTGTCACAACTGATGGCGGTTGAGCGTCAACCGATAGACAAGCTGAATAAAAGAACAGCGAGTTATGAAACTCAGCTTTCCGTATTCGGCTCTGTCAGAAGCAGCGTTGCCAATTTTCAGGCGGCAGTGCAAAAACTTAAAGGTAGTGGCGGGTTCCAGGCATTTAAAGTGAACGTTGGAGATACCTCGGTATTCAATGCTAGCACCGGTACTAATGCAGTTCCAGGAAACTACAGTCTTGAGGTTTCAAGTCTTGCTCAGTCTCAGCAACTTGTCGCTGCAGGACAGTCTAGCTCAACTGCAGCGATAGGCAGCGGGTCAGCTACGACAATCAGTTTTGATTTTGGTACGATCAGTGGCGGTAGTTTCAACTCAGCTAGCGGAACATATTCCGGTGCAAGTTTTACCAGTAACGGTGGCGGTACCAAAACCGTGATGATAGATAGCAGTAACAATACACTGGAAGGAATCCGGGATGCAATCAACAAGGCAAATATCGGTGTGAATGCCACTATCGTCAATGATGGTAGTGGTACACCTTATCGCTTGGCTTTATCTTCGGCGTCCTCCGGTGTAAGCAATAGCATGAGCATCTCGGTTGCTGGCGATGCTGCCATTGGCGGTTTGTTGAATCATGATCCAGCGGGGACACAAAACCTGTCGCAGACGGTAGCAGCACAAAACGCTAATCTCAAGGTGAATGGTGTTTCCATCACTAAAACCTCGAATACCGTATCAGATGCAATTCAGGGGGTGACTTTGAGCCTGAGTAAGGTTACAACTTCTCCGGTTAGTATGAGCGTCAGCAAGGATACGTCTGCGATCAGTTCTGCTGCAAATTCGTTTGTATCGGCTTATAACGATCTGATGAACGGCCTAAAGAGCATGTCTGCCTACAAGACAAGTACCAGTAGTGCAGGGTCTTTGGCAGGCGATCCTGCTGTCAGGCAAATGATAGATGAACTCAGAGGCATCATGAGCGGCACCGTTGCCGGTGGCGCTTACACCATGCTGTCTGATGTTGGATTCAATAGCAAGCCAGGTACCGGATTAGTGCTTGATACCACCAAGTTCGACGCGGCTGTTTCAAATAATCTAGCTGATCTATCCAATTTGTTCATCTCGGACAGCGGGTTTGCTACCAAATTGGATGCTTGGGCCAAGTCTACGCTGAATGTCACCATTACTTCACGAACCGCGAACATCAATACTGCAATCAGTAACATAGCAAAAGAAGTGGATAGGCTAGAGGTGCGCATGGATAGCATCAAGAAACGCTATACCGCGCAGTTCACGAATCTGAACGTGATTTTGGCAAGAATGAGTTCAGAACAGTCATACGTAAGCAAAATCGCTACACAGCAACAATAGTCATTGAAGGGAAACAACAATGTTCGGCACGACAAATAAAAGTGTGAATCAGTACAAGACAATGAGTATTGAAACAGGAGTGGCTGCAGCAAATCCTGTCCAATTGATCGTAATGCTTTACGAGGGTGCGATAGTGGCGTGTCGTTCTGCGATTCCTCATATCAAAAATAATGACTACGCAAAGAAAAGCGAGATGATTTTCAAGGCAATCAAGATCATTCAAAGCGGCTTGCGCATGAGTTTGGATAAGCAGCAGGGTGGCCAGATCGCTGAGAATCTGGACGCTTTGTATATCTATATGACCAATCTGTTGATCAAGGCCAATATTGAGAACAGAACAGAACTGGTAGAGGAAGTGATTAAGCTGCTTACCGAACTTTGCAGCGCTTGGGAGGAAATATCCAAAAGGGAACTGGCGAATCAGGTAAGAGTCGCTAATTTGGATAATGTGAATAATGTTGCATATTTAGAAAAGGCTTGATGATGAGTTATCTTAATGTATTGTCATTATACGAATCGGTCGCAGAAATCACGAGCCATATGTTGCTGGCAGCCCAAGAGCAGGATTGGGACAAGCTAAGTGAACTGGAGGGATATTGTGCGGAATATGTGGAGAAGCTCAAGCTACACGAGCAATTAGAACCGCTGACAGGAGATGCGCAAGCCAAAAAATTGGCATGTATCAAACGCATACTGGCAGATGATCGCGAAATCAGGAATCTGATGGCCCCTTGGATGGTTAAGCTTAATTCGATGCTCAACAACAACCGGGCTGAGGCCAGGGGCAGCACACGCGCCTAAAGGCAAATACTGGTGATGGCCATTACGCTGACATCTGCTGAGAACACCGCCATCCATCCAGTCGCAAGAGTGGCACCGGTAATGTCTGTTTCGCATATTGGTGACGCGCTTCAGGAGCTGAATGCGCGGGCTGTTCTGTTTACTAAGGGTACACATTATCCGGCACTGGTCACTTCCAAGTTTGATGATGGAACTTTTATGGTCAGGATTGGCCAGTCATCATACAAGATGAACCTTGGGGTATCTGTAACCATAGGCCAACACTTATTGCTTCAATATTTGAATGACTCACCTGTTCCCACGTTTGCATTGTTGGGGAATGGGACTGCTCACGCTGAGAAAAACAATGCTGTTAGCTCCACCGTGAGTGCTGCAGCACACTTTATCGATGAGTCGCTTAAGCTCGCGGATGTTGCTGGGTCTTCAGCAAGGTATGAAGCAAAGCAAGTCGTGACCCATTTTCCGTCCATTCCGCAGTTAGTCGCGCAAAATCTTAAAGCTGCTATAGAACAAAGCGGCTTATTCTACGAATCCCATCTCAGACAATACCATGAAGGGCATCGGGCATTATCCGAGTTGCGTGCAGAGCCGCAGAATCAGTCCAACACAAACAACACACTTTTGCCGCAACAGCTTGCAATACTTGAAACCCAGCGTCTTTCTTGGCACGGTGAGATATGGCCGGGTCAAAAAATGGATTGGGATGTTTATTTGAAAGATGATAAGCAGGAAAGTGGTGAAAAAACTGCAGCCAGTCCAGGGTCGGTATTTACCGATTTGACCTTGGATCTGCCGCATCTGGGGAAAGTCACTGCTAAGCTCAGCCTGGTCGATGGCCGCATGCATATTGGCTTATTTGCCGAGAAAACAGAAGCGTGCTCGCAGATGAGGGCTCAAAGTGTTGGCTTGATTGATGCCATTAAGCGCAATGGACAAAAGCTCGATGGGTTAACGGTGGCCTCTTATGTATGATGCTTTGACTACAAGACAGGAAGCTATCGCGTTAGCTTACGAGTCAGGTGATTTTGCGCCTAGAGTAGTTGCTAAGGGTCGAGGGGCCATTGCCGAGCAAATCATCGCCAGAGCAGAGGAGCATGGTGTATTTGTGCATCAATCTAAAGAATTGATTGCATTGTTGATGCAGGTGGATCTGGATGATTACATTCCCCCTGAGCTTTATCTAGCAATTGCGGAAATATTAGCTTGGCTGTATCGATTGGAGTCGGGGCAGCTTCCGCCAGCCATTGAGAATCTAAGCAAATAGTTTTTCAAATTCTTCGACGGCAATAGGGCGCGAGAAGTAATAGCCTTGGCCATAGTCACAGCCGATGGCTTTGAGCAGATTGCATTGCTGTTCAGTTTCCACTCCTTCCGCAATCACCATCATGCCTAATTTGTGCGCCATAACGATAATCGCTTCACAAACCGCCATGTCATCAGTCTGGGATTCGAGGTTTCTTACAAACGACTGATCAATCTTGATGTAATCAATATCAAATTTTTTAATGTAAGACAGCGATGAATAGCCGGTACCAAAGTCATCCAAGGATACCTGAACACCGTTGTCACGGAGCTCGAGCAATTGATCTCGGATAGCATTGCTACTGTCCAATAACAGTCTTTCCGTGATTTCAACCGAGATGCTTTGCCCTGGCAGACCAAGTTTTTTGAGATGATTGGTCCAGTTCAAATGTGACTTTTTGTTCGTGTTGTTAAAGAACTGTACCGGTGATTTGTTGATGCTGATCTGGAAGTCCGGGTGGATTGACTGGCGCCACAATGCGACTTGTTCAGTAGCCTGTGTGAACACCCAATCCCCGATTTCCATAATTAGCCCGGTGTCTTCTGCAATCGGGATGAATTCAGCCGGGCTGATGTTGCCGTTGATGGGGTGACGCCAGCGAATCAGCGCCTCGGCTTTGTTGATTTGGCCGGTAGATAAATCAACAATAGGCTGATAAAGCAGATATAGCTGGTTTTTACCAAGCGCGTCACGCAGGTCGTTCGTCAGGCGCATTCTGTTTTGAACGGTCACCTGCATAGACTCCGTAAAGAAACTGAATCGGTTCCTGCCAAGCCTTTTTGCGGCATACATCGCCTGGTCCGCATTTTTCAATAATGTGTCGGCATTCATTGAGTCCATTGGATATAAAGTAATGCCGATGCTTGCCGAGATGTAGACTTTTTCAGACCCAAGCTGATACGGCTCAGATAATTTGTCCAGAATTCTTTGTGCAATCAGTTCCACGCAGTTGATGTCACGTAACTCACCAAGCACGATAGTGAATTCGTCCCCCCCTAGCCGGGATACCGCGTGGTCGCTGAGTCCAACAGTGTCTGTGTCGCGCACGCATCCAACCAGGCGCTTGGCGGCCTCAATTAGCAGTACATCGCCCATAGCATGCCCAAGCGTGTCGTTGATCTCTTTAAAGTGGTCTAAGTCAATAAACATCAGAGCAAGCGGTAAATCCGCGCGATGTGTTTTTTTGATTTCCTGATTGAGCCTGTCGTTGAACATGCGACGATTAGGCAGATTGGTCAGCGGGTCGAAGTTGGCCTGCCGCCAAATGATGTCCTCTGATTCTTTTTTCTTGGTAATGTCGGTCGCCAGGCTGACATAGTTAAGTACTGCACCATTTGCGTCAAAGATAGTGTTGATCCTGAGCCACTCTAGGTAAAGTTCGCCATTCTTATTGCGGTTCCACACTTCTCCCTGCCATTTTCCTGTGGTGGTCAGTTGATGCCAGAGCTCTTGATAAAAAGCTTTATCCTGCCGGCCTGAGCTGAGCATGCTTGGATTTTTGCCAATGACTTCTTCCGCAGAATATCCGGTTATACTTGTAAAAGCGGGGTTTACAGCGATGATCCTGTTTTTCGCATCGCATATCATCATGCACTCATTGGTATTCTGATAAAACATCGATGCGAGTGTCTGTTCTTTATTGTAATCCGCACGTTCAATCGCAATCCCGGCCAGGTATGCATTATGCGTGATGACTTCTAAGTCGTCATCGCTGGGGCTGGCGGGAGCCCGTCGATAGACAGCCAGTGAACCCAGTACCTTACCTGTAGAGCTCTTGATTGGCTCAGACCAGCAGGCAGCCAACTCGGCTTTCGCTGTCAGCTCTTTATATGGAGCCCAGTTAGGGTGGGATTGAATATCCTCTACTATTACACGCATACCGGTGTATGCAGACGCGCCGCAACTGCCTACGTTTGGTCCGATTTCCAGACCTGTGATTGCCTTGATATAAAACTCAGGCAGGCTGGGTCCGACAGTATGGAGTAGATGTTTACCCTGCTTGTCCAACCCGATAATGCTGCAAATGAAGTCAGGGTTTTGTGTCTCCATGCTAGTGACGATAAATTCCAGAGTCTCATTCAATGGCGCGTTGTTGGCAATCATTCCCATGATGCGGGCATAGGATTTTTCGCGTTTTTCTCTGGCGGCTGAAGTGGTCGTCAGTTCTATGTTCTGTAATATGGTCTGGTTTGACTTTTTGGCCACAGAGGCAATGAAAACCATAAATAATAATGTCATCAGGGCCATGGTGTTGGCGGAAGTTGTCTCTTCGACATAAAGACGAATCAGTAAAGACAGTAGGATGGGTGCCGCAAATCCAAACAGGGATATCAAATCAACGGAGTAAGCGATGGCTGCTGATGCGCAAATCCCCAAGATTGCCAAAATCACGATTAACTGGTTGATTGGATTATCTGCCGGAAACAACAGGAAGCATCCTGTACCCCATAGAATCCCGGTAAGGATAATGCCTGCTCTAAATCGGGTTAGCCATGAAATATCCGGCAGGTTGTTGCGGTGAAAAGCGAGAGACAGATAGAAACGGGCGATATATGCCGTGTCGATTAAAGCTAACCAAAGATACGTAAGTGAAGATGCTTCGCCATGCTGATAAGCGTTCAATACCAGCATTGCAGCAAGAACGACCCCGATAGCATATGGCAAGACGCTTGCTTGATATAAACGTCTGCTAATAGCCGCATCTATTTCAGAAAATTGTTTCACTTAGCTAAAGGCTCTCTTGTTTTAAGCATCGTTCAAGACACTTAAATGTTATTGTTGATAACTGCATTTAATCACTCGTCCAGAGCATTAGCAAGCTGTATGAATTCACTCTATTAAACCTGCATGTTCATGATGTCGTGATAAGCGGAGACAAGCTTGTTGCGCACCTGCACCGTGGCCTGAAAAGAGATGTTTGCTTTTTGACCGGCGATCATCACATCTGACAGGCTGACGCTGTCATCCCCCATCGCAAAGTTCTTACCCAGTTGCTCAGCATGCAATTGAACTTGATTCACCTGATCCAGCGAAGCCTTCAATGCATCCGAAAAATTGACTTTGGCAGCCTGTGGGGGTTTTTGTGTCCCAACTGCGGAGGATAATCCATCCACCGGACTTGCCTGAGGTTTTTGTGCCGCCGCCTTGAGTTGGGCAAGCATGGCTTCGATTCTGCCTGAATCTATTCCTCCTGCTTTCATCGGTCGACTCCTTAACATTTCACTAAAAATGACATGCTGCTAATTTATCACTTGCAGTATTTGTTAAGCCCAGAAATAGGCTGGGTAAACAGGCTTTATTCCTAGATTTAAAAATTAAAGTAATCCGCATAATGGTATCCAATAAGTGAATTGTGCAATTGCTTCCCTGAGACATGACATGGAATAGTGATTGCAACAGCGAATCGGAGATATACGTATGGCAGCAACAGATACACTCAATAATGTAAATGCTGGAAACATAGGGCTGGCACCGCAGTTGGGAGGCAAGCTGCTGTTGCTGGCTGGAGCGGCTGCAGTGATTGCTGTGATGGCAGTTTTCTGGATGTGGAGTCAACAGCCGGACTACCGTGTGCTATTTTCTAATTATTCTGACAAGGACGGTGGAGCAATTGTCGCGTCACTGGAAAAGATGAATGTGCCTTATAAATTCTCAGACAGTGGCGCTGCGATACTGGTGCCCGCTGCACAAGTACATCAGGCGCGTCTGAAGCTTGCCTCGGAAGGTCTACCTAAAGGTGGCAATATTGGCTTTGAGCTTCTTGAGAACCAGAAATTCGGCGTTTCCCAGTTTGTTGAGCAGGTTAACTTCCAGCGCGCTCTAGAAGGCGAGTTGGAGCGCAGTATCCAGTCAATCGGCGCGGTAGATGTCGCAAGAATCCATTTGGCCATTCCTAAGCCTACCGTTTTTGTGCGTGATCAACTTAAACCGACGGCATCCGTATTGCTGAATCTACGGGCTGGGCGCACTTTAGATCAGCAGCAAGTCAGTGCCATCGTGCATTTGGTGGCGAGCAGCGTACCAGATTTGCCGACATCAAATGTTACTGTGGTTGACCAGAACGGCAACTTACTGTCAGACCTTTCTAAAAAGCCAGGGGTGAACAATCTGGACCCAGACCAGCTTAAATATGTTGAGGAGCTGCAACAAAATATCGCGAAGCGCGTCGAGGCGATTATCGCCCCTATCGTTGGCGCTAAAAATGTGCATGCCGAAGCCAGTGCGGAAGTCGATTTCTCGACTCAGGAACAAGCCGCTGAAACATATAAGCCAAATCAAAAAACCGAAGAAGCGGCAATACGTAGCATGCAGGTCAATGAATCCAATAGCAATAATGGTGATGCCGGTGCGACAGGAGTGCCTGGCGCATTAAGCAATCAGCCACCTGCTCCGGCTACTGCACCTGTGGCGACAACATCCAACGCCACTCCAGATGCAAATACTACGGCGTCCAGCAACATATCGCCGTTCAATACGCAAAAGAATATGACGACCAATTTCGAAGTGGATAAAACGGTGCGTTATGTCCAGCAGCCTATGGGTGGCATCAAGCGCCTCACTGTGGCTGTCGTCGTCAATAACATCGAAGTGACTGACAAGACGGGCAAGGTCAGCAATCGTCCTCTGACAGAAGCCGAGAAAAAGCAGATCAACGATCTGGCGATGCAGGCAATGGGGTTCAACAAAGAGCGAGGGGACTCGTTGACTGTCGTCAATAGTTCTTTCGCCGGCGAAAAACCCGAGGTGCTCAAAGAGATTCCTGTCTGGAAGCAGCCAGAAACGATTGAGTATGGCAAAGATGCTTTGCGCTTCATTGTTGGCATGGTCGTCTTGATGATGTTGTACAAAAAGGTGCTTAAGCCAATGCTAAGCAAATTGGGTCAACCTTTGACCTTGCGTGGACCTTCACCATCGCCTGAGCTTGGAAACTCACAACAGCAAGTGATTGAAGCTACACCGTTAAACGGCTATGAACAAAATCTGGGAGCTGCAAGGCAGATTGCCATGACTAATCCAAAAATGGTAGCGAACGTAGTCGCAGGTTGGACGAATGGGACAGACAAATGAGTGATGACGGCATTATGAAAAGTGCAGTGCTGATGTTGGCACTGGGCGAGAATGAAGCGGCCGAGGTGATGAAATACCTGGGCCCCAAAGAAGTGCAGAAGCTCGGCGCTGCGATGGCGACGCTGAAATCGGTTGAGCGCGAGCAGGTAGAATCCGTGATTGGGGATTTTCTGGCAGTGACAGAAAAAAACAGCGAGTTTGGCCTGGATTCAGATGAGTACATCCGGTCTGTGCTGACCAAGGCGCTTGGCAATGACAAGGCATCCAGCGTCTTGGATCGCATTCTGCAGAATCGCGATTCCAGCGGTATCGAAAGTTTGAAATGGATGGATGCCCAAACAGTGGCAGAGTTGATCATGAACGAACATCCACAGATCATTGCGACTATTCTCGTGCATCTGGATGCAGACCATGCTTCATCGATTCTTGGCAGTTTCACTGAGAGGTTGCGTCAAGACGTGATGCTGCGGATTGCGACATTGGATGGCGTGCAGCCTTCCGCACTTAAAGAGCTAAACGATGTGTTAGCCAAGTTATTGTCTGGTAATGAGAATCTGAAAAAACAGTCCATGGGTGGCATCAAGGTGGCTGCCGAGATCATGAATTATATGAGCGGCGATACTGAGGCTGCTGTGATGGAGGGATTGAAAAGCTACGACGAAGATTTGGCACAGAAGATCATGGATACGATGTTCGTGTTCGATGACATCATCGAAATCGATGATAAAGGCATACAGACCATGCTGCGTGAAGTACAGTCTGAGACACTCATCATTGCACTTAAAGGTGCAACAGCAGAAATGCGCGAGAAGATATTCAAGAACATGTCTTCACGTGCCGCGGAAACGATGCGTGAAGACCTGGAGAGTAGGGGTCCAGTCAAGCTGTCAGAAGTCGAAGCGCAACAGAAACAAATGCTGCAAGTGGTGCGTAGACTTGCCGACGAAGGTCAGATCATGATTGGCGGCAAGGGCGGAGACGATCAATATGTCTAATATGTCTGTGCCAAAAGAGCAGCAAACCGCTTACCAGCGTTGGGAGATGTCTGCGTTTTCCCAACCTGATACGGCAGTGCACAGCAATTCAGCCAAAAAAAAGACACCTGATGCATCTGCTGCAAAAATTTCTGAAGTGTTTGAAAGCATCCGCAAGGAAGCTTATTCCAAAGGGATGCAAGAAGGCTTTGCGGTAGGTCTGGCCAAAGCTAAAGACTATGCTGAAGATGATAGGCAGCGCTTCACAACATTGGCAAATGCCTTTGAAGAAGCGTTGAAACTGAATGATGAAAAAATAGAAGAGAATATATTGGCGCTCGCGTTGGATATTGCCAAAGCGATGCTGAAAACCAAATTACAAGTGGATCGTGAGGCGATATTGCCCGTCGTCAAAGAAGCGATGCACTACTTGCCCTATGTGCAAAAGCCAGCACGGATATTTGTACATCATGAGGATGCGCGCATTTTGCGAGAGCAGCTAGGGGACGAGCTTTCCGAGCAGGTTTGGCTGATTCAAGAGGATAACAACATCGAACGTGGCGGATGCGTGGTGGAAACTGGTGCCAACCAGATCGATGCCACCAATGCAACGCGCTGGAAAAGAATCAGCGAAGCCCTGGCGCAGTCTAACGACTGGATGCTGCCATGAGTGCGACAGGTGTACATCAGCAGCGTTGGCAAAGTCATATGCGTGATTGCCAGGAGATTCTACGCATCGTCGAACCATTGGAGATTGCCGGGCGTATCACAAAATTAACAGGATTGGTGATGGAGGCTGCTGGCATCAAATTGCCTGTCGGTTCAGCATGTTACGTACCTCTTGAGGATGGTCGGCGAGTCGAAGCCGAAGTGGTTGGATTCGATGGTGAAAAACTGTTGCTGATGCCGCAAAGTAGCGTAGATGGTATCGTGCCCGGAGCAAAAGTGTTCGCAATGAATGTGGCAGATGCCTTGCCAAAGCCTCATCACGACAACCCACCACGACGAAGAGCCTCCGACCGCGCTCGGCATTTGCCAGTAGGGGATGAACTGCTGGGTCGTGTTCTCGATGGCGCAGGCAACCCATTGGATGAGCTGGGAAAAATAGTCACCAGCCATAGCGCGCCATTGAGTGCCAGGACCATTAATCCATTGATGCGCGCACCCATTGAAGAAGTCCTGGATGTAGGCGTGCGCGCAATTAATGCGATGCTTACCGTAGGTCGTGGTCAACGCATGGGTTTGTTTGCCGGGTCAGGCGTGGGTAAGAGTGTCCTGCTGGGCATGATGGCACGTTACACAACGGCAGATGTGATTGTCGTAGGCTTGATTGGCGAACGTGGCCGTGAGGTGCAGGAATTCATCGAACACATTCTCGGCGCAGAAGGCTTGGCACGATCAGTTGTCGTTGCTGCGCCGGCGGATGCGCCTGCATTGCTAAGATTGCAAGGAGCTAACTACGCAACCACTATTGCAGAATATTTCCGCAGCCAGGGTAAGAATGTGTTGTTGATCATGGATTCGTTGACGCGGTACGCGATGGCACAGCGCGAGATTGCCTTGGCGATAGGCGAGCCACCGGCCACCAAGGGCTATCCGCCATCAGTGTTCGCCAAACTGCCTGCACTAGTAGAGCGTACGGGTAATGGCAAACGGGGTGAAGGTTCAATCACAGCATTCTATACCGTGCTTACCGAAGGCGACGACCAGCAGGACCCGATCGCTGATGCCGCGCGTGCGATTTTGGATGGCCATATCGTATTAAGCCGTAGCTTGGCAGAGAGCGGGCACTATCCAGCTATCGATATCGAGCAGTCTATCAGCAGAGCGATGCACAACATTACCAGCCCGGAACACCTGAAACTGGCGCTCAAACTTAAGCAGTTGAATGCTAAATATTCCAAGAGTATCGATTTGATCAACGTGGGAGCATATGAGCCAGGCAGTGACCTGGTATTGGATGAGGCGATCGCGAAGCATGATCAGGTTGCAGCTTTCCTGCAGCAGGATATCAATGAGCGGTCAGATGTGATGCAAAGCATACAACAGCTTGCAGGCGTACTTTATAGCTGATTCGTGAGCAGTGGATGGCGTCATATTCAGTTTTGCACACATTGATCGAGCTTGTCGAAAAGGAGCTTGAACAGGCAGGCCAGAATTTGGCGCTGGCAAACCGGGCACTCAAGGATGCAGAAGAAAAAGGAAATATGCTGCAAGATTACCGACAGGATTATGTGGGCAATTTGTCTAGGCTAATGGAAAAAGGGCTGACCATAGAAGCGCATCAGAACTACCAGAACTTTCTGAACAAACTGGAGCAGGCGATTCAAGGCCAAAAAGAAATTATCGTCTCAACGCGTTATCAGGTAGAGAAGGAACGAGCGATTTGGCAGGAAGCGCAACGCAAGAAGCTTTCATATGAGGTTTTAATGAAGCAAAAACAGAAAAAAGAGCATTTGCTAGCCTTAAAAAAGGATCAAAAGCTGATGGATGAATATGCGATGCGTGCAAAACGCAATAAACAACATTGAACCAATATATAAACCGGGACTAAATATTGTGCAAAACTTACCATTCTTAGTGAATCAAAACTCATCACCCAAGCAAGCAAGCCCTTTGGCGGTTGACCAAAAAGCAGTTGAGCCGAGCGGTACGTCTTTTAAACAGGTGTTGTCACAGCAGGTTCAGGCTAATGGCAAAGACAAGCCGCATTCTCAAATAAAAACACAAAAACTTCAGGCGCAGACACATCAGCCTCAAACCAAGAGTCTCAATTCTGCCAACCAAGATATTCGCAAGGTTGGTTCAGGTAAAGCCGATATTGCCGAGAAGGCAAATCTGGTGATTGATGCAGAACAGATGCTGATGGAGTCGGAAAAATATAAAAACCTGGTGGAAGAAGCGCAAGCGGAAAACGTCACCATCGATCCAGCGCCGTCTCTATCTGCAATGATGATCCAGCAGATGGTCAATGCAGGTTCTATGGTGAAGGAGCCCTCTGCAAAGGGTGATTTTGCTCAGACTTCTTTGGAAGGTTCGATTCAAGGTCTCGGGTTAGAAAGGTCCGGACAGGTGGACTCGAGCGTTCCCATGACGCTAAAGTCGTTGCCATCGCAGCAGCCTAATGAGACTGATTCTTTTCAGAAGCAGCTAACTGCTACCAGCGCAGCTTCTGTTGAAGCGGATGGGCAGCAGGTTGCGAATGATGAACGGCTGACGCCTTCCAAATCACCGGAAGGCGCGATGCAGTTGAGCGAAAAACTGCAAGGCAAACAGGAACAAATGGTTATCAATGCGTCGACAGAACTAGCCATGACTTCATTTATACAAGCATCGCAGAGTGCCCAGCAAACAGCTGCAGCTCAGATACAGACGGCCAGCTCGAATGTCATCGATATCTATCCAGGCAAAACGGGATGGGACCAGGCAATCAGCCAGAGAATCGTATGGATGGTGGGCGCTGCAGAACAATCTGCGACATTAACGCTCAATCCACCTGACCTTGGGCCATTGCAGGTCGTTATCAATGTCAATAATGAAAAAGCGGATACGACATTCATTTCCGAGAATCCTGAAGTCAGGAAAGCATTAGAGGATGGGATTCCAGCATTGCGCGATTTGATGGGTCAGGCCGGTGTACAGTTAGGGCAGACGAATGTAAGTTCAGGCAAGGAGCAAGACTTTCAGCAAACTTCTGGGAGCCCCAAAAACCTGCACCCGACAGCAAAAGAGTCCTCAGCAGAGGATGGAAATAACCCGGCAGTTTCTAAAGTGATGCGTGCCAAAAATGGCCTGGTAGATACTTTCGCCTGATTACGTTCTGACCAATCTGGCCTTGGATTTACGATGTATGGCGATTTGTAGGACTGACTCCTACAAGATGCTGAAATTGAATGTTTTCTACCCTCCTGTTTCAGGATTTCCATTAGAAATTTTCATGTAAATTAGCTACATACGGCTATTAGTTAAAGCTGATAGTTACTTAATTTACCTGAAAGATTATGGGAGAGCATCATGATTGAAAATATCAATATGGATGAGATCATCAATAGTGAGATGGTGGCAAAAGAGCTGAAAGTCATTTCAACCAACCTGAATAAGATGACGAAAGAATTCAATGAGGCAGAATTCAGATGCCACAAGCTGCGTCAGTTCCGTCAGGAATATATCGACCGATATAACAGCGAGATGAAACAGTATGTTGATGAAGATGGTCATCGTGGATTCAAAAGTTTTTTTGCAAGGCTGGATGTCGTTATCTACGAACAGCAAGAGATTGTGGAAAGCCTGCGACGCCAAATCAAAATCCAGCGTCAGCTATGGCAAGAGTGCAAACAAAAAGAGCTTTCAGTGCAATGGTTATCTGAGCAGCCTGAAAATTTTGCATTAGTCAGCTAAAGATTTTTACTTTTAAGTCGATACATCATCGGATATTGCTAAATATAAGAGGTTTTTCCCTTGCTGTTTAAGTCATTGGCTGCAAGGAGTTTATCTGATAATGGCTCTATTCGTTGATGAACTTTGAGCATAGAAGGGTTAGAAATTGGCTTCCAAAACAGTCCCAGTCGCAGAGCTCAGAAGCCTATTGGCAGCGGTTTCCGACCATGGGAAGCAGCATCTTATCGAAGTTGAGGCAGACCTGGTACAAACGGCGTTCTTATTGTCTGAAGCAATTGAAAAACTAGGTGAAAGCTTTATGAAGATCCATGAGGCCGTCACGACACAACAGGCAGAGATCGAATCGTTGCTGTGCGAAGCAAACCTTCCAGAAAACTATTTTCAGAAAATCACTCAATATCGGGAAAAAATTGCCGATAACGTGAATGCGGCCATTACGGGCCTGCAGTTTCAAGATATGACAAGTCAGCTTATCACCCGAACAATCAATCGCGTCAATGGATTACAGGATTCATTGGCGGCTTTGGCTTTGCATGGCGAGGAGATGGATCCCGAGCATGAACATGAAGAGATTGCCCGGCTCCTGGATGCGATGAGCGCAAAGTTGAGTGCGCACAATGATGTCATCAAAGGCAAATTACGCAAATCAGTGACACAGCAGGACATGACTTCCGGTGAAGTGGAGTTGTTTTAGTTGAGACAAAGACTATTTTATTCAAAAGAGAGATAGAAAAATGGCAAAAACAATTTTGGCGGTGGATGATTCAGGATCTTTAAGACAGATGGTCGCGTTCAGTCTTAAGGCGGCCGGATACGACGTTGTCTCGGCGGTAGATGGTCAAGATGGCTTAAACAAAGCCAAAGAGAAAACTGTGGATCTGGTGCTGACCGATCAGAACATGCCCATCATGGACGGGCTCACGCTAATTAAACATCTGCGCGAGCTGGGCAGCTATCAAAAAGTGCCCATCCTGATGCTGACTACAGAATCAAGCGACGAGATGAAAGCCAAAGGCCGTGCAGCAGGTGCCAACGGCTGGCTGGTAAAACCGTTCGACCCGAAAAGATTGATTGAAGTTGTACAGAAAGTCATTGGTTAAAGCTTCAAGTAGCATTCTTATAAACACATAGAGCATGAACAGGTACGGAGTACAACAATGTCTGTCGATATGAGTCAATTTTACGAGGTCTTCTTCGATGAGTCAGAAGAACTCCTGGCAGAAGCCGAGCGCTTATTGCTGCAGCTCGACATCGAGAACCCTGATGCGGAAGATTTGAATGCGATATTCCGGGCAGCCCATTCCATTAAAGGTGGCGCAGCCACCTTTGGCTTTATGGATATGGCAGAAATCACCCACGTGCTGGAGAATCTGCTGGACAAGATCCGCAAGCATGAAATGGTGCTCACCTCAGATCATGTCGATGCGTTCCTTGCTGCCAAGGACGTGCTGAAAATGGAACTTGACGGTCATCGCCTGGCAACGGATGTAGACCAGGATCAGGTAGCCAATGTGAAAATGACACTTAAATCTCTGGCTGATGCGGGAGGCTTGGAAATTAAGGCTGTACCGGCAATCGAGGCGCCAGTTCCAGCATCAGAGCCTGCGGTAAATTCATCCCATGCACCACAGACGGATGCTGAAGCAGCACATTCCTCTGGCTCAACAGTATTTAACATAGCCTTGCCAGAAGTGTCCGAAAAAGACCTGAATAATCTTAAAGAAGAGATTGGCCTGCTTGGGAATGTGGTTGCAAGCAAGCAGGAAAATGGGCGTTACCTGCTCACACTTACAACAGAAGATTCGACGCAGTCAGATATTGTCTCGATCTGTTCATTTGTTCTGAACCCTAATGATTTGGTCATTACAACATCTGCAGCCGCTGCAGTAAAAACAGAGACTGCTGAAGCAGTCCCAGTTCCTGCTAAAGAGATAGCTGAGGCGGATCCAGGATATGGATTTTTTGATGATGCTCCGATTGCAGGCCAGCATACAGATGCAAATGAAAAGGTCAAGGTGGCAGAAGAGGTCGGTTATGGCTTGTTCGCTGCAAACGGCAAAGATAAAGAAGAAGAGGGTTATGGCCTGTTCGCCCCATTCACACCACATAAAGATGCGGTCAAAACCGAGCTCATCGGCGATGATACGCCGGTCAGTGCGGAAGCTAAAGCAGCCTCTGTTTCTGAAGTCAAAGCGTCGCCTGCAGTAACTACTGAAACCAAAGATGCAAATACCGCACCTGCGACAGAGAAGAAAAATCTCGGCCGCCGCGAAACAGACAAGGCGCCTGCCAGCGCAGAGACAAGCTCCATTCGCGTGGGCGTGGAGAAGGTGGATCAACTCATCAACCTGGTGGGCGAACTGGTGATTACGCAGGCAATGATCGAGCAACGCGTCAGCAAGCTCGACCCGATTGAAAACGAAGCGTTGATCAACAGCATCAGTCAACTGACACGCAACACCCGTGACCTGCAGGAATCGGTCATGTCCATCCGCATGATGCCGATGGATTTCGTGTTCTCACGCTTCCCGCGCATGGTGCGCGATTTAGCTGCAAAACTAGGTAAGAAGGTGGAACTGGTGACCGTCGGTGCTACCACAGAACTGGATAAAGGCTTGATAGAGCGTATCGTTGATCCGCTGACGCATTTGGTTCGCAACAGTGTCGACCATGGCATTGAAGTGCCGGAAAAACGCAGGGCTGTGAATAAGTCCGAAACAGGTCGCCTAACACTCACAGCAGCCCATAAAGGCGGCAGTATCGTCATCGAAGTCACGGACGACGGCGCTGGTTTGAACCGTGACAAGCTTCTTGCCAAGGCGCAAGCCAATGGATTATCTGTCAGCGAAAACATGACTGACAGTGAGGTGTTCAACCTGATCTTTGCGCCAGGTTTTTCCACTGCAGAGGTAGTGACCGATGTCTCCGGCCGTGGGGTCGGTATGGATGTCGTTAAACGTAATATCACAGCGATGGGCGGCTCGGTAGAGATCCGTTCCGCGTTGGGTTTTGGTACCACGATCTCCATCGCATTGCCGTTAACGCTGGCTATCCTGGATGGCATGTCCGTATCTCTGGGCCAGAACATCTATGTGATCCCGCTCAACCTGATAGTCGAAACCATGCAGCCGAGGATGGAAGATATCAAGACTGTGACCAACGAAGGTTTGATGGTACATGTGCGCGGCGAATACCTGCCGATCATCCCGCTCTATGCCTTGTTCAAGCAGGATACCGAAATCATGCACCCTACCGAAGGCGTATTGCTGATCATTGAGGCAGAGGGTAAAAAGGCAGCCCTTTTCGTGGATGCGCTGGTTGGCCAGCAGCAAGTGGTCATCAAGAGCCTGGAAACCAATTTCAGGAAAATCCAAGGTGTTTCGGGGGCGACCATCATGGGCGATGGCTCGGTCGCATTGATCCTCGACGTGCCGACCGTCATCAAAATGGGACAAAACAATCTTAAAGAAGGAGTTTACCAATGAGTATCAACACTGAAGTGAGCGCAGAAAAAAGTGGCGCAGGCGTCTCGATGAACGCACAGGAATTTCTTACTTTCGTCTTGGGTGATGAGTCATATGGTATAGATATCCTGAAAGTGCAGGAGATTCGCGGCTACGATGCAGTCACTAAAATCGCCAATACGCCGGATTTCATCAAAGGCGTCGTCAATCTGCGAGGGCTGATTGTGCCTATCGTTGATTTGCGCATCAAATTCGGCTTGGGCAAGGTAGTGTATGACGAATTTACTGTCGTCATTATCCTGAATCTAGGCGGCAGAGTGGTAGGCATCGTGGTGGATGGTGTGTCCGATGTCATGAACCTAAATGATAGCCAAATTCGCACCGTACCGGATATCGTGGCCAGCATCGATACGAAGTACATCACCGGTCTGGCTACTGTGGACAACAAGATGTTCATCCTGGTCGATATCGAGCAACTGATGAACAGCCAGGAAATGGAACTACTGGACAGCACCATTCATTAATTCTATAAAAAATATCAAGGATATCAACATGTTTGCCAACATCATCAATTACCTTTCCAGCAAAACTGCCCTTACTCGCCAGATGGTGGACGAGATCACTGAGTTCCGTACTTTGAAGAAAGAGATCAACAAGGCGCGTTGTGTATTGGAATTCAATGCAAATGGTTCAATCACATTCGTGAATGAGAACGCGCTGAAGTCTCTCGGTTACGCAGAATCGGAATTGCTGAACGAGCATCACCGTGTGTTGATTGATCGCGAAGAGAGCGGTTCTTCCAAGTATGAGATTTTCTGGGAGAACCTCGCCGCAGGCATCACCCAAACCGGTCAGTTCAAGCTCAAAGACAAGAAGGGGTCGGTAGTTTGGTTCCAGGGCTATTACGCCCCTGTCATCAATGCGGCACACAAACTGGTCAAGGTGGTCTGTTATCTGACAGATATCACGGCTGACAAGGCCAGGGCGCTTGTGCTGCAAGGTGAAGATGAGGCGCTTAATCAAACCTTCGGCGTCATGGAATGCGACATGAACGCCAACATCATCGACTGTAACGAGCTTTTTATAAAACCGTTGGGCTATGTCAAAGAAGAGATTATTGGCAAGAACGTCAGCTTTATCCTGCCGCCCGGTGTAGCAGACAGCGCAGAATACAGAGCTATGTGGCAAAAGCTCAATGCAGGCCAGTCAGTGACAAGGGAAATCAAACGTATCAGTAAGGACCGCAAGGAATACTGGTTCCAGTCGTCTTACGTGCCGGTCCATGATGAACATGGTAAGCCATATAAGGTAGTGGTGTATTCTTATTGCATCACGGAACAGAAACTCAAGAATGCAGACTATGAGGGCCAGTTAAAAGCTATTCACAAGACTCAAGGGGTCATTGAGTTTGACCTGACAGGGAAGATCATTGCGGTGAATGAGAACTTTGCTGCGGTAACCGGTTACAGCGAGAAAGAGATCGTCGGTAACCACCACAGCATGTTTGTGGAATCTTCCTATAAGAACAGTAATGAATATAAGGCGTTTTGGGATAAGCTTGCACGGGGTGAAGCAGAAAGTGGCCAAATTCATCGTATAGGCAAGGGCGGTAAGCAGATTTGGCTGCAGGCTACTTACAACCCAATATTTGATATGAACGGCAAGCCTTACAAAGTAGTGAAATACGCTACTGACATCACAGCGGAGAAACTCAGGAACGCCTTTTTCGAAGGGCAGCTGGCGGCTATCAACAAAACTCAGGGGGTGATAGAGTTCGACATGACAGGGAAGATCATTGCGGTGAATGAGAACTTTGCTGCGGTGACTGGCTACAGCGAAAAAGAGATCGTCGGTAACCACCACAGCATGTTTGTAGAACCAGCCTATAAGAACAGCCATGAATACAAAGCCTTCTGGGATAAACTGAACCGTGGCGAAGCAGATATTGGCCAATATAAACGTATCTGCAAAAGTGGTAAAGAGGTTTGGCTGCAAGCTATCTATAACCCGATTATTGATATGAATGGCAAACCGTTCAAGGTCGTGAAGTATGCAACGGATATCACCGAACAACATAACAGTGCAGTCGCGTTGGAAAATGCTGTAAATGAATCACAAGCAGTGATTCAGCAAGCCAAAGAAGGCGATTTGACTGAGCGTGTTTCCTTGCAAGGCAAAACAGGTGCGATTGCGCAGCTTTGCGAAGGCATCAATGCATTGATGGATAAGTTCGCCGAAGTCGTGATTCAGGTAAAAGAAGCAGGTGAAACTATTAATACAGCAGCGGGCGAGATATCTAGTGGCAATAATGATTTGTCCGGTCGAACCGAGCAACAAGCTTCGAATCTGGAAAAAACCGCCTCCAGCATGGAAGAGCTCGCTTCTACCGTGAAGCAGAACGCCGACAACGCCAAACAGGCCAACCAGCTGGCGGCTGCGGCCTCCGGTGTGGCGGTGAAAGGTGGTGAAGTGGTGGCCAATGTGGTAACCACCATGAGCGAGATCAATGAAAGCTCCCGCAAGATTGAGGATATCATCAGCGTCATCGATGGCATCGCCTTCCAGACCAACATTCTCGCCCTTAACGCCGCGGTGGAAGCCGCCCGTGCGGGTGAACAAGGCCGCGGCTTTGCCGTCGTAGCCGGTGAGGTGCGCAACCTGGCGCAACGCTCAGCCTCTGCTGCCAAGGAGATTAAAGAATTGATCACTGATTCCGTCAACAAGACCGCCGAAGGTACCAAGCTGGTAGAAGATGCGGGCAAGACCATGGAGGAGATCGTTTCTTCTGTACAGCGCGTCACCGACATCATGGGCGAGATCTCTGCTGCATCTAGCGAGCAGAGTGCTGGTATCAACCAGGTAAATGATGCAATCACCAGCATGGATGAAGTGACCCAGCAAAACGCCGCACTGGTGGAAGAAGCGGCTGCTGCGGCAGAGTCTTTGGTGGAACAGGCCGCCAGCCTGATGGACACTGTGAATGGATTCACTGTGCGTGGCGGTGCAACAGAACGACGCGCTGCAAATAGTCCGATGCGCAGGCCAGCTAGCCATGCGCCTGTTGCGTCAAGACAGCAGCAAACACCTAAACCTGCCAAACCGGCTTCTTTGAAGACAGGCACAGACGATGGCGAATGGGAAGAGTTTTAAGCGGTAAGCTGTCTCAATAAAGCATCAACTGATATCCAATGGGCACTATTTTTAGTGCCCTTTTTTTTGTGTTTTGGTTATTTGATTTAAATCAAAAAAGATATTTTGCTGAGGTATAAAACAATAAATAACAGGGCAAGTACATAGATATTGTAAAACACGTTGCTGATATATCCTGGGTTTATAAAGCACAGTGAGGGATGCGGTCATACCAATAGCATGATCCGCATGCGGAGATTAGAAAATGGCTGATAT
Source organism: Methylophilus sp. (assembly GCA_035423825.1). Classification (GTDB taxonomy): domain Bacteria; phylum Pseudomonadota; class Gammaproteobacteria; order Burkholderiales; family Methylophilaceae; genus Methylophilus. The sequence continues at coordinate 382,632 of DAOMMM010000001.1, forward strand.
AAATGATTGCTTGACGCTGTTCACCAAAGCTTTTGATAGTGTTGGCGGAGCCGTGGATGTCCTGGTACTGAAGGATGGCCAAGGCCGATGGATGGCGGTCAATGAAAAGACCAAGCAACTATTCGCCTTGCAAGCAGTTGATTGGTATGGAAAAACGGATACAGAGCTAGCGAAGTTGCATCCTATGATGGCGGACATGCTGGAAAGCTGTACGAAGAATGATGAATACACCTGGAGTAGCAGGCAATTGCATGTGTTTGAAAAAACCTTCAGACATGAAGAAGATGTATTCGAGTTCGAGATGCGTAAATCGCCGGTATTCGACAGTGAAGGCAAGCGCAAGGTGCTGATCACTATTGGCAACGATATCACCGAGCGTAAACGGGCAGAGCGTGATATGCGTGTCGCGGAAAAAGCCTTTGATTCTCTGGATGCGATTATCGTGACAGACGCAGACAAACGCATCATCCGCGTCAACAATACGTTTAGCCGGCTCACGGGCTACATGGAAGATGAGGTGCTAGGCAAGACCCCGGCGGTCCTGAAATCCGGACGACATGATGCCGCTTTTTATCAGAAAATGTGGGAGACACTCCACGAAAAAGGGGTGTGGCGGGGCGAGATCTGGGATAAGCGCAAGAATGGTGAGATTTATCCAAAATGGCTGTCCATCAGTGCAGTGACTGGAGAGGATGGAACTATCCAGAACTATGTTGGAACGTTCAATGATTTGAGCGGACAGGTCGATGCCAAAGAGGCGATTCATCGCATGGCTTTCTATGATTCACTGACGAATGTGGCTAATCGCAGGCTATTGAACGACCGCTTGAACGATGCCTTAGCTAATAGTGTTTGCAACCAGCATTTTGGGGCGGTGTTGATGCTGGATGTCGATAATTTCAAGCTAATTAACGACACCTACGGCCACGAGGCCGGCGATTATTTTCTGATAGAGGTGGCGCGCCGCTTGCGCTACTGCACTCGTGAAGAGGATACCGTGGCCAGGTTGGGTGGGGATGAGTTCGTGATATTGCTGGAGTTTCTCAGTCAGGACGCCGAGGAAGCAGAAAGGCAAGTCAGAGTAGTGGCCGAAAAAGTGCTGAACGAGATTCGCAAATCTTTCCTGATCAATGGCATTGAGATTCGCACATCGGTCAGTTTGGGAATCAGCATGTTCACGTCCCCTCATCTGCCGAGTGATGAGATGCTGCGCAGGGCAGATGCAGCGATGTATCGTGCAAAATCTTCCGGACGAGACCGGTTCTGTTTTTTTGCCATAGAGAGGCAAATGCAGTAATTTTTTACTGACATCATAAAAACATACTTTCATGAGTGGCTGCCAATACGGCAGCCACTATTCTTTTCAGCATTGTTACTAAAAGCAGGATTTAGCGATGAATCCCCGCTTTCTTTCACCAATCGAAATCCCTTCAAGTAGTACAAAATTGTGCCGTAATACCTAAGCAGGCTAAAGAAATCCTGCAGGTACCTTTGCGATTGCAAAGGCTAGCGAAATCAATGTTTGAAGGAATAACTTGCCATGAAAATCAACATGCCGGTGACTGACCACGAAGTGGAATTAAAAGAAGGTCAAATGATCGTTTCAAAGACCGATCTGAAAGGCCGGATCAGCTTCGTGAACCAGGATTTCATAGAAATCAGCGGTTTCTCCGAAGAAGAGCTGATCGGCCAAAGCCACAACATCGTACGTCATCCGGATATGCCTCCCGAGGCCTTTGAGGATTTGTGGACGACCGTGAAATCCGGCAAGCCCTGGATCGGTATCGTCAAGAATCGCTGCAAGAACGGCGATTTCTATTGGGTGGAAGCGATTGTTTCCCCTACCCGTGATAGCGGCCAGGTAAACGGATACATCTCGGTACGCAGAAAAGCCAGCCGTGAGCAGATTCGCGGTGCGATGGCATTCCACCGCAAAATCAAAGAAGGGCAATCAGGATGGGTTGCCGTGATGGGCAAGCTTAAGAGAGCCAAAAGTCACATCAAAATCAAACATCGCCTGATAAGTATAGCCTTAGCTATGGTAGTGACGACAGTATTTGTTGGTTGGGTTGGCCTGTCAGGCATGAATGATACCAATAAGTCACTTTCGACTGTTTATAACGACCGTGTTGTGCCATTGCAGCAACTAAAAATAGTGGCAGATATGTATGCAGTCAATATCGTCGATACATCCCACAAGGTGCGCAACGGTACCATAAGCTGGGAGCAAGGCGAGCAGAATGTGGAAGCCGCACTGCTTGAAGTGAATAAACAATGGAAGGCCTACACATCGTCCTACCTGGTGCCTGAGGAGCAGAAGCTCATCAAGGAGATCGAGCCCCTATTTGTCGACGCCAAGCGTGTCACTGCCGATTTGCAAAGCATCATGCGTACTCACGATGCAAAACGCATGGTCAGTTTTACTACGAGTGAGCTCTATCCTGCAATTGATCCAATCTCATCCAAACTCAACGAGTTAATCGATATTCAGCTAAAAGTCGCTAAACAAGGGTATCTTGAAGCATACGATGATTATAGTTTCCACCGCAATTTGGTAATAGGATTAACGACCTTGGGTTTCATTGTTGTAGGTTTGTTGAGCTGGTTCTTATATCAAACTATTATTCCGCGTATCCGGTTGGCTGTAGATTATCTAACGGCCAGTGCACAAGGTGATTTACATGAGCCTGTCATTCGCACCGGACATCGCGATGAGATGACCGACGTGTTGGATGCCTATCGTGCGTTGAGGTCGCGCCTGGATTTCGATCATACCGAGACAGTAGCTGGCATCGAACGCATCAAGTCTGCACTGGACAACGCGACTATTCCTGTGACTGTCAGCAACGAGCATAACAACTTGATTTACATGAATAAATCCTGCGTAGATCTATGGAAGCGCATGAGTGGCGATGTGGCTAAATACCATACCGGATTCGCGGTCGATGCGATGATAGGTACCAAGGTTGGCCAATATCTGCAGAATGAGCAGGATCGCGTAGCATTCGCCAAGCCATTGGAAAGCGCGCGCTTTATGGATACGCAGATAGGAAGCCGTCATCTGAGTCTGGTACTGAACCCTGTCTATGATAAAGCAGGCAAATACCTTGGCCGCATGACACAATGGAACGACCGTACTGCAGAGGTGATTGCAGAGCAAGAAGTCGCGCGTCTGGTGCAAGAGGCGGTGGAAGGCAATCTGGCAGAGCGTGTGGATACAGCCATCTTGCCCGAAGGCTTTATCCGTGACACAGGCGATGGCATCAATCACATGCTGGATGCCGTGATTGGCCCGTTGAACGTAGCTGCCCGATATGTGGATGACATCTCCAAGGGCAACATCCCGGCGAAGATCACCGATGAATACAAAGGCGACTTCAACACCATCAAGCAGAACCTCAACACTTGTATCGATGCGGTGAACGCACTTGTGGCCGATGCCAATATGCTGTCACAGGCCGCAGTGGAAGGGCGTCTGGAGACCCGTGCCGATGCCAGCAAGCACCAGGGCGACTTCCGCAAGATCGTCCAAGGGGTGAACGAGACACTGGATGCCGTGATCGGCCCGTTGAACGTAGCAGCGCAGTATGTGGATGACATCTCCAAGGGCAACATCCCGGCGAAGATCACCGATGACTACAAAGGCGACTTCAACACCATCAAACACAACCTCAACACCTGTATCGATGCGGTGAACCGCCTGGTGAACGATTCTGCGATGCTGGCGGATGCTGCGCATGAAGGCAAGGTCTCTACCCGTGCCGATGCCACCCAGCATCAAGGAGACTTCCGCAAGATTGTGGAGGCGATGAATGAGACCCTAGAAATGATTGTCGGTCCGATTGGGGCGGTGAAGGTGGCAGTCGAGACCATCAACACGGCATCCAAGGAGATTGCCCAGGGCAACGCCGACCTGAGCCGCCGTACCGAAGAGCAGGCTGCTTCTCTCGAGAAGACGGCTGCCAGCATGGAAGAACTGGCCTCAACGGTGAAACAGAACGCCGACAACGCCAAACAGGCCAACCAGCTTGCAGCGGCAGCCTCCGGTGTTGCCATCAAGGGTGGTGAGGTCGTCTCCGACGTCGTCACTACCATGAGCGCCATCAACGACAGCGCCAAGAAGATCGAAGACATCATCAGCGTCATCGACGGCATCGCCTTCCAGACCAACATCCTCGCCCTTAACGCCGCGGTGGAAGCCGCCCGTGCGGGTGAACAGGGCCGCGGCTTTGCTGTGGTGGCCGGCGAGGTGCGCAACCTGGCCCAACGCTCCGCATCAGCTGCCAAAGAGATCAAGGAACTCATCTCCGACTCAGTCAGCAAGACTGCCGAAGGCACCAAACAAGTCGAGAATGCCGGTGAGACCATGCAAGAGATCGTCACCTCTGTCCGACGCGTCACCGACATCATTGCCGAGATTGCAGCCGCTTCACAAGAGCAGACTGCGGGCATTGACCAGGTGAATGAAGCCGTGATGAAGATGGACGACATGACGCAGCAGAACACTGCCCTGGTGGAAGAAGCGGCAGCGGCTGCGGAAAGCCTGATGGAACAGGCCGACGAACTGATGAACGCGGTGAGCGTGTTCCAGCTGGAAGGTGAGTCCACTCGCGTGGAACGTCGTGCCCACAACAGCCCGATGCGTAACAGCACACCGGCAAGAACGATTGAGCAAGCTTCAACCACTCCTTCTGCCAAGACTACCGTCAAGACCGGTACTAATGACGAAGAATGGGAAGAGTTTTAAATGGGTAAGTTTTATAAAGTTTGGCTGACAACAATAAAAATCAGAAGTTGGTTGGATTAGGAACGTAACTTGAAAGTAGGTAAATGATGAAAATGACAGTCGCGAAAAAAATGTTGATGTTGACCTTGGTGTCAGTGGTAGGGCTGGTTTGCTTGCTGACGTTAAGCCAGCACCAGATGGAAAAGGTTTTTAATGAAACCAATTATGCCAATAGCAATATAGCGCCAAGTATCGTATTGATTGACAAGATACGTTATGACTTTAACACCTTACGCATCCGCTTATCCAACCACACGATGAATACGGATGCCGCAAAGATGGCAGAAGTCGAGGTAGCGATCAGGAAGCTTCAGGAACAACTTTCAAGTTCGTTGAAAGAGTACGAGAAATACACCAGTGATGAGCAGGACAGGCAGATGCTGGAGGCCGACAAGGCTGGCTTGAATGTGTATTACGAGCGTATGCAGCCGATATTGAATGCCTCGCGCCAGAATAAAAAAGACTTGGCCAAAGAACTCTTTATTGCGATACGCATGCCTGCCGAACAAGCGAACAAGGATATGGCGGCACATATGGATTACAAGGTGAAGTTGGGCCAGACAATTGCTCAGGATGCCGTTGAAGTCAAGGAAAGTGCTACCAAGTTCTCGATGGTTATCGGGGTCATTATTTTGCTGGCGACTGCGGTAATCGGGTTCATGATTACTCGTAACTTGAAGAAACAACTTGGCGGTGAGCCTAGTGAAGCTGCGGAAGTGGCAAACAGCATCGCTCAAGGTGAATTGAACACTGTCATTAAGCTTGAAAAAGATGACAAAACGAGCCTGATGGCGGCGATGCATAGCATGCAGCAGACACTCAAGGCGGTGATAGAAGAACAGACTGTCATGTCTGCAGAAAACAAGGCAGGCAATATCAGCGCAGCGATCGATGCGAATAAGTTCCGCGGCAGCTATAAAACCATGGCGCAGAACGTCAATGAAATGGCGTCTAACCAGGCGGATGTGATGCGCAAGGTCACTGCTTGTATCTCGGAATTCTCCAAAGGCAACTTTGATGCGCCATTGGAGAAGTTCCCGGGTCAGCGTGCATTCATTAATGAAGGTGTTGAGGGGCTACGCAGCAATGTGAAAACCTTCATCACGGATATGCAGCATATGTCTCAAGAACATGATGCTGGTGATGTTGATGTACGGATTGACGAAACCAAGTATCAGGGTGCGTATGCAGAGATGGTGCACGGTGTGAATAGCATGGTGGGTGCACACGTGCAGGAAAAAGCCGAGATGATTCAAGTGATGAGATCATTAGGTGATGGTGATTTTGCAGTTCAAATCCAGCAATACCAAGGCAAGAAAGCTGAGATCAATCAAAATCTGGACAGGCTCAAAGGCAAACTCAAAGGCATTCTGGATTCTGTGAAATGGGTGACTAACGAACATGCGCAAGGCAATATCGATATGACATTGCATGCGCATATGTTCAAAGGCGGCTTCAGTGAATTGGCTAGCGCTGTGAATACTATTGTGGCCGGCCAGATTGAATTGACAGAAAAGGCCTTGGCCTGCGTCAAGGAATTTGGCGAAGGTAATTTTGATGCGCCGCTGGAAAAATTCCCAGGCAAGAAAGCGTTTGTGAACGAGGCGATCGAACAGGTGCGCAGCAATCTCAAGACGTTGAATGAAGATGTCCAGATGCTCTCGGAGGCTGCGAACAATGGCCGTGTCTCAGTACGTGCCGATGCCAGCCGCCACAACGGCGATTTCCGCAAGATTGTGGAGGCGATGAATGAGACCCTAGAAATGATTGTCGGTCCGATTGGGGCGGTGAAGGTGGCAGTCGAGACCATCAACACGGCATCCAAGGAGATTGCCCAGGGCAACGCCGACCTGAGCCGCCGTACCGAAGAGCAGGCTGCTTCTCTCGAGAAGACGGCTGCCAGCATGGAAGAACTGGCCTCAACGGTGAAACAGAACGCCGACAACGCCAAACAGGCCAACCAGCTTGCAGCGGCAGCCTCCGGTGTTGCCATCAAGGGTGGTGAGGTCGTCTCCGACGTCGTCACTACCATGAGCGCCATCAACGACAGCGCCAAGAAGATCGAAGACATCATCAGCGTCATCGACGGCATCGCCTTCCAGACCAACATCCTCGCCCTTAACGCCGCGGTGGAAGCCGCCCGTGCGGGTGAACAGGGCCGCGGCTTTGCTGTGGTGGCCGGCGAGGTGCGCAACCTGGCCCAACGCTCCGCATCAGCTGCCAAAGAGATCAAGGAACTCATCTCCGACTCAGTCAGCAAGACTGCCGAAGGCACCAAACAAGTCGAGAATGCCGGTGAGACCATGCAAGAGATCGTCACCTCTGTCCGACGCGTCACCGACATCATTGCCGAGATTGCAGCCGCTTCACAAGAGCAGACTGCGGGCATTGACCAGGTGAATGAAGCCGTGATGAAGATGGACGACATGACGCAGCAGAACACTGCCCTGGTGGAAGAAGCGGCAGCGGCTGCGGAAAGCCTGATGGAACAGGCCGACGAACTGATGAACGCGGTGAGCGTGTTCCAGCTGGAAGGTGAGTCCACTCGCGTGGAACGTCGTGCCCACAACAGCCCGATGCGTAACAGCACACCGGCAAGAACGATTGAGCAAGCTTCAACCACTCCTTCTGCCAAGACTACCGTCAAGACCGGTACTAATGACGAAGAATGGGAAGAGTTTTGATTTCTGTATCAAATGCCGGAACAAGCAGGCTTTTCCGTGCATTGATGCTGAATTGAATTGCTCAAGGAGCGTTATTTTTAACCGATAGATGATATGTAGATTCGACTACTTTGAAGGCTGATAGGAACCGATTGTGGATTACTTTTTGAAAACGATATATGCAATTTTCACGACTTGTTCTTTGCACGCTGTTTTGGTCATGCTGGCACTGAAGGTTTTCGCCAGTTTATAAGTGAATTCAAAAAAAAGAGTTGTCGTGTTTTGGGAATTTAACTGAAAGTTTTGACCCGGATGGGTTTGCAGTTAAAACGAATCGTGAGTAGTAATTTTGATACCAGGAGAACAAAATGGCAGTGATTGATAGAGTATTGATTGGTGAAGGACTTGTGATTGAAGACCGTCCAGACGGCACAGGCCCTGATTTGAAGAACGTAGCGCATATTGATTTGATTATGGGTCCACGTGGCAGTGCGGCGGAAGATGCTTTCTGCCGCACATTGACCGACCAGAAGCAAGGCGTGAATGGTTTGCTGGCGATTGCGGCACCTAACATGATGGTGAAACCCAACACCGTGATGTTCAATAAAGTGACGATTAAAGACGGACGTCAAGCCGTTCAGATGTTTGGCCCTGCGCAACGTGGCGTCGCCATGGCGGTAATGGATTGTGTCGCGGACGGCACGATTCCGGTTGAAGAAGCCGATGATGTTTTTATCTGCGTTGGCGTATTCATCGACCATAAAGCGGATATTGACGAGCGCATTCAGGATTGGAATTACAGAGCAACCAAAATGGCGATCAAGAGTGCGGTGAAGCGTGAACCTAAAGCAGCTGAAGTATTGAAGCATTATAAAGAGGCATCTCACCCATTTGCGGCAAAAACAGCCGAGACCAAGAACCGCCGTGCCGAGGATAAAGCCGTTGAATTGGCGATTGAGCAGATGAAGGAACGCAGCAAGCACATGCAACGTGAGACTGTGTAAGAGTTCAGCTTAAAAGCTGTGTGTTTTAGGTTTTGTAGTAACGAAAGCGTTTGATGTTAAAAGAAAAAAATCAGGAAGAACGGGAGTTTGAATTTACGCCTCTGGATTTTTCCAGAGTGCGTAAATTGATTTACCAGCGTGCCGGCATTTCGCTTTCAGAGGCCAAAACCGACATGGTCTACAGCCGTATCGGCAGAAGACTGCGCACGATAGGGCTGGATTCGTTCAAGGAGTATCTGGACTATCTGGAAGGAGAGGGACATCCTGAGGAGTGGGAAGCGTTCACTAATTCGCTGACTACGAATCTGACTTCTTTCTTTCGTGAGGAGCATCACTTTCCTATTTTGGCAGAGCATCTGCTTCAGCTAAAAAAACCTATTCGGATATGGTGTTCTGCCGCATCGACTGGCGAGGAACCTTACACTATTGCCATGACGGCTTGTGAGGCTTTTAATTCGCTGAAGCCGCCTGTCGAGATCATCGCGACAGATATCGATACCAATGTGTTGGCGACGGCTGCAAGAGGGGTTTACCCACTTGATCGTATCGCCAAGCTGCCTCTCGAACGCAAAAAACAGTTTTTCCTGAAAGGGTCAGGCAAGAGTGAGGGATCAGTTAAAGTCCGCAAAGAGCTGCAGCAGCTTATCCAGTTTCAACAATTGAATCTGCTGGATGACAAGTATCCATTGAACGAACCGTTTGATGCGATATTTTGCCGGAATGTCATGATCTATTTCGATAAACCTACGCAAACAAAGATTTTGGAGAAGTTCGTGCCTTTAATGAAGCCACATGCACTATTGTTTGCAGGGCATTCCGAAAACTTTCTCTATGTTTCGGATGCGTTAAGACTGCGTGGGAAAACCGTGTATGAACTGGCAGATGCTGCGGGCAGTTCTTCACTGCCGAGAATGGCTGCGAGTAAGTTCAAGAAAGTAGGCTATGGCTAATTTTGTTCATGAAGAGATTTCAACCACGCTCTACTACGACAGAACGTTTGATTGTGATGCGGCCAAGATATCGCCCGGGGAATATTACTATACCGACAAGGACATGGTGATTGTTACCGTGCTGGGTTCATGTGTTTCAGCCTGCATACGCGACAAGGTTTCTGGTGTTGGCGGTATGAATCATTTCATGTTGCCTGATGGCGGCAAGGCGGACAAGGATACTCCTGTATCTGAATCCATGCGCTATGGCACTTATGCGATGGAGGTGCTGATTAACCAACTGCTCAAGAACGGCGCCAGGCGGGAAAACCTTGAAGCCAAGATATTTGGTGGCGGTAATGTCTTGAGAAGTTTTACCACCATGAACGTGGGTGACCGTAATGCTGATTTCGTGAGGAATTATCTGAAAGAGGAGCGCATCAAGGTGACTGGTGAAGACTTGAACGATATATATCCTCGCAAAGTGTATTTCTTTCCTAAGTCAGGGCGTGTATTGGTGAAGAAGCTCAAACAGCTCAACAACTATACATTGATGAAACGTGAAGACGCTTACGCCAATAAGCTCAAAACGAACGATGTTGGCGGCGAAGTGGATCTGTTTTGATAGGGGCATACAATAAAAATGAAGATTAAAGTATTGGTGGTGGATGATTCAGCCTTGATTAGAAGTCTGTTGACGGAAATCATCAACAGCCAATCGGATATGCAGGTTGTCGGTGTAGCACCAGACCCTATTGTGGCACGTGAGATGATTAAGCAACTAAATCCCGATGTGCTGACGCTAGATGTAGAAATGCCAAAAATGGACGGGCTGGACTTTCTGGAGCGGTTGATGCGCTTGCGGCCGATGCCGGTGGTGATGGTGTCAACGCTGACAGAACGTGGGTCAGAGATTACTTTGCGCGCGTTGGAATTGGGTGCAACAGATTTCGTCACCAAACCAAAAATGGCTATCAGCGATGGTATGCGGGAGTACACAGACCTGATTGCGGATAAGATTCGTGCCGCTTCACAGGCAAGAATCAGCACATTGCATCGTTCGCTCAAGGCCAATGAAGATAAGTCGAATCCTGTTGCACTAAGGAATCCCATGGTGAGCAGTGAGAAACTGATTATCATCGGTGCATCTACCGGAGGCACAGAGGCCATCAAAGCTTTCCTGACCAAGATGCCTTCTGACTGCCCTGGCATTTTGATCACACAGCATATGCCTGCTGGTTTTACGAAATCATTTGCGAATCGATTGAACTCACTGTGCCAGATTTCAGTAAAAGAAGCCGTAAACGGCGAACGTATTTTGCCTGGACATGCATATATCGCCCCCGGGGACCAGCATTTGTTACTTGCCAGAAGTGGCGCCAACTACGTTACCCAGCTTAGCGATGCTGCACCAGTCAGCCGCCACAAGCCTTCCGTGGATGTCCTGTTCGAGTCTGCAGCTGTTGCCGCAGGCAAAAACGCCATTGGGGTAATCATGACGGGTATGGGCAAGGATGGTGCAGAAGGCATGGCCAAGATGAAAACTGCCGGTGCCTACAATTTTGCGCAGGATGAAGCGAGCTGTGTCGTGTTTGGCATGCCGAAAGAGGCAATTGCGCATGGCGGAGTTGATGAGACGCTACCTTTGGAAGAACTGCCGAAACAAGTGTTGAGCCACTTGGTAGAGAGTGGGACACGCGCTTTGCGTGTTTAATTGTTGACATTATTCAGCGCACTCAGGTCAAGTTTTTTCAGATTTGACCGATATGTTAGGTAAAGCAGCATTGCGATGATTCGCAAGCTGCCAGAGTAAATGTGAGTAGATTTAATGATTTTTTTATGGAGTAAGGTATGGCTGACCCAAATACCAAATTTTTAGTCGTCGATGATTTTTCAACCATGCGCAGGATTGTGCGCAACTTGTTGAAGGAACTCGGCTATACCAACGTGGAAGAAGCGGAAGACGGTGTGGATGGCCTAAATAAGCTTAAACAGGGAGGCTACGATTTTGTGGTTTCTGACTGGAACATGCCGAATATGGATGGCTTGACCATGCTGCAGAACATTCGCGCTGACTCAGCGCTGGCTTCAATCCCGGTATTGATGGTGACAGCAGAGGCGAAAAAGGAAAACATCATTGCAGCGGCTCAGGCAGGTGCGAGTGGTTATGTCGTGAAACCATTTACTGCGGCAACTCTCGATGAAAAGCTTTCAAAGATTTTTGAAAAGCTTGGAAAGTAAGTGATCAATATGAAGAACGTAGTGCCAGATAACTCAGAGAACAGTGCTGCGCATTTTATGGGTATTCCCTCCGATGATGGGGAGATGCTAAGCCGCATAGGCCATATGACCAGGGGCTTGCATGAGAGTTTGCGAGCCCTGGGACTGGACAAGATGATTGAAAAGGCGGCGCAAGATATCCCGGATGCCCGCGATAGATTGAGTTATGTTGCCAGGATGACCGAACAAGCAGCCGACCGAGTGTTGAATGCGACCGATATCGCAAATCCATTGCAAGATGAGCTTGCCAAACAAGCTGCAGCATTGGAGGCGAAATGGAAGGAAGTGCTGAAGGTTCCGTCCTTGAAATCCGAATATAACGAGGCAGCAGAAGAAACGCTCGCATTTATCAGGCAAACTGTTGAAACCAGCACGGCGACCAAGGCGCAATTACTGGAAATCATGATGGCACAGGATTTTCAGGATTTGACAGGTCAGGTAATCAAAAAAATCACCCGATTGGCGCAAGACCTGGAGCAACAGTTGGTACAGCTGTTGGTGGACTTCTCTCCGGCGCCTAACAAGAAAGAGGCTGATTCCTCTTTATTGAATGGGCCTCAAATCAATCCGGAAGAGAATGTGAATGTGGTGGCCAATCAAAGTCAGGTAGATGACCTTCTTGAGAGTTTAGGTTTCTAGCCTACACCACGCAATTTCAGTTTGAACATTATCGAAATGCGCTTTTGGTTAGCTGCGTAAGGCTAACCATGATAAAGCGCATTTTTCCCTTTCTATTCTACGCATCTATTACTCTAAAGTTTCTTGATAATAAGCTCATTCGCAACATGGATGATGAAAGAAAGGTAACAAGATGGCACAAGAACCAGCAGTGGAAGTAGCGGCAGAGGCTCCTAAAAATTCCAAAAAGAAACTGATCATTATTCTTGCAGCAGTTCTCTTGCTTGCCGGTGGTGGCGGTGGTGCGGCATGGTATTTCATGCATCAGGGTAATAGCCACGGGAAAGATGCCAAGAAAGAAGCAGAAAAAGAAGAAGCTGTGCATGTCGAGCCAGCTTTCGTGAAGCTCGAGACGTTTACCGTGAACCTGAATCCCGAAGATGGCGAAAAATACCTGCAAGTAGATATCACATTGAGTGCATCCAGCAAGGAAGAAGCAGCATCTTTGGAAGAGCATATGCCTCTGGTGCGTAACCGTGTACTGATGGTGCTGACCAGTAAGATGGCCAGTGAGATTTCTTCTATGGATGGCAAGAAGGCGCTCAGCAAGGAAATCGCAGCACAAATCAATCAGCCTTTTGCTGTAGGTGCCAAACCGCAAAAGGTTTCAGACGTATTTTTTACTTCGTTTGTTATTCAATAAGTAACACTGTCACAGAGCCTATCGAATCATGGCAGATAGCTTTTTATCCCAAGACGAAGTTGATGCCCTGCTAAGGGGTGTCAATGGAGAGCAGGAAGAATCGAAACCAGAGGCGGCTGATGCCTCGGCAGTGCGTGACTATGACCTGGCAACCCAGGAACGTATCGTACGTGGCCGCATGCCGACGCTGGAGATCATAAATGAACGGTTTGCCCGTTTGTTGCGCATAGGTTTGTTCAATTTTCTGCGACGCACCATCGAAGTCTCTGTTGGTCCGGTGCGCGTTTCCAAGTACAGCGATTTTATCCGTAACCTAGTCGTGCCTACCAATCTGAATCTGGTACAGATGAAGCCTTTGCGGGGTACAGGGCTGATTGTGTTCGATCCTGCGCTGGCTTTTTTGATGGTAGACAACATGTTCGGTGGCGATGGGCGTTTCCATACCCGTGTCGAAGGACGCGAGTTCACCCAAACGGAGCTACGCATCATTCGCAAGGCATTGGATATCGTTTTTGAGAATTACGCCAAGTCCTGGGGGCCAGTGTACCCAGTCGAGTTTGAATACATTCGTTCCGAAATGAACACCCAGTTCGCGAACATCGCGACACCAAATGAGGTCGTGGTAGCGATTACGTTTACGATCGAGCTGGGCACGGAGTCTGGCGAGATGCATTTCTGTTTCCCTTACTCGATGCTCGAGCCTATCAAAGACATGCTGACTTCCAGTTTGCAAGGTGAAGTGCTAGGGGTGGATAAGCGCTGGGTGCGCTTGATGACACAGCAAATCCAGGCGGCTGAAGTAGAGGTGGTGGCCGATCTGACCAAGACCAGCATGCGCTTGAGTGAGGTGCTGAACATGAAAGTCGGGGATGTCATCCCGCTTAATATCTCAGAAGAGATTGAAGCAAAAATCGACAATATTCCCGTGATGCTGTGCAAATACGGGGTCTTTAATGGCCAGTATGCTTTGCGCGTGCAAAAACTGTTGAGATCCAATTCAACCGAATATATCAAAGGAGAGCCATATGGCGACTAAACCAGAACAAGCTGAGGAAACATCGGCAGAAGCCGATTGGGGCGCAGCGATGGCTGAACAGCAGGCTGCAACAGAACCAGATTCTGCAGAGGCCGATTGGGGCGCAGCGATGGCTGAACAGCAATCAGGCGATGCCGCGGCATTGCAGACAAAAACTGCACAGACTCAAGTGTTTGCTGAATTCTCGAGCCAGAACAAACTGCACGAAAGCCAGAACGATATCGATTTCATTCTTGATATACCGGTACAACTGACAGTGGAGCTTGGGCGTACCAAGATTGCGATCAAGAATCTGCTGCAGCTTGCACAAGGCTCTGTCGTAGAACTTGATGGGTTGGCTGGTGAGCCGATGGATGTGCTGGTGAACGGCTGTCTGATCGCTCAAGGTGAAGTAGTAGTGGTGAACGACAAATTCGGTATCCGTCTGACAGATATCATCACTCCAGCTGAACGTATCCGCAAAATCAACAAGTAAAGAACAATCCATGCGTAAACCTACACCTGTATTGCTATTGGGGCTTGCACTTCCGATACAAGCGTTGGCGGCGAGTACGGCGACCGGGATTTCTCCCACAGGCAGCATGCTGAAAATGGTACTTGGCCTCGCAGTAGTCTTGGCCGTGATGGCGCTTGTCAGCTGGGCTGTGAAACGGATGCTGCCTGGCGCCATGGGACAGCAATCAGCGATACGTATCGTGGGTGGTGTCAGCGTAGGTTCACGTGAACGTGTAGTGGTGTTGGAAGTCGCCGATCGCTGGATAGTTGTTGGTGTGGCGCCTGGGCAAGTGAATGGGATTGCGAATCTGGAAGTTGGTGAAACCATGTTGTCGGAACAGCTTGCCAGCCATGTGCCATCCAATCCAAGCCAGTCAACGCATCAACCGATGGTGCATCCAATGATGCAACCGTTGGTGAAGCCATTCTCTGAGTGGTTGAAAAAGTCCGCAGAAGCAGCGTCAACAAAACTAGGTGGAAAACCTGATGTTAAAGAATAATATGAAAAACATTTTGTTGTGTGTAACGCTTGGTTTTATGCTGGGAACGCCGCTGGCATCTCTAGCCGAAGGAATGCCATTGATCAATGCAACGCCAGCGGCAGGTGGCGGGCAAAACTACACGCTCAGCTTGCAAACGTTGATTCTGCTGACGTCACTGACATTCCTGCCGGCGGCATTGCTGATGATGACTGGGTTTACGCGCATCATCATCGTACTTTCATTGTTGAGACAGGCGCTTGGCACACAGTCGGCCCCGCCTAATCAGGTGATGATAGGTCTGGCACTGTTCCTGACTTTCTTCGTCATGAGTCCGGTCTTGGACAAAGTGTATGTGGATGCTTATCAGCCCTTATCGGAGAACCGCATTACCATGCAAGAGGCGCTTGATAAGGGTAGCGCACCGCTCAAAGAATTCATGCTGAAACAGACGCGAGAGAGTGATCTGGCCTTGTTCATCAAAATGGCGCAAGTGGAAAAGATTGATACTCCGGAACAAGTGCCTTTACGCGTGCTGGTGCCAGCTTTTATGACCAGTGAACTGAAAACGGCTTTCCAGATTGGTTTTGCGATATTTATTCCATTCTTGATCATTGATATGGTGGTTGCCAGCGTATTGATGGCCATGGGGATGATGATGGTTTCACCTTCGATTGTCTCTCTGCCATTCAAGCTAATGCTGTTTGTGTTAGTGGACGGCTGGCAGTTAATGATGGGATCTTTGGTGCAAAGTTTTTATTAAGTGTTTAGAGAATGACATGACTCCTGAAAGCGTAATGAATCTGGGCCGAGATGCAATGGAAATCACCTTGTTGGTGGCGGGGCCAATGCTGTTAGTGGTATTGATTATCGGCTTGCTGGTGAGTATTTTCCAAGCTGCGACGCAAATCAACGAAGCGACATTATCGTTCATCCCCAAACTGGTAGGAGTCTTTGCCACCTTGGTGATCGCCGGTCCGTGGATGTTAACGACGATGGTGGATTATATGCGGCTGGTATTGACCAGCATTCCCGCTATGGCAAATTAACAAATCATTGTCATGGTTTCTTTCAGCAGTGATCTGCTTCAAACTTGGGTCATCAGCTTACTCTGGCCACTGACCAGGGTGCTAGGTGTGATAGCTACAGCTCCCATCTTTAGTGATCGAGCCATTCCGAACCAAATCAAATTAGGCTTTGGTCTGGTGCTCACCCTGATTATTGTTCCGACTATACCTCCGTTGCCGCAGATTGAGATATTTTCATTGCAGGGACTGTTGACGCTGGTACAGCAGCTAGTGATCGGGCTTGCCATCGGGTTTAGCATGCGTTTGGTGTTTGCTGCGGTAGAAATGGCAGGTCTGCTGATCAGCATGGGGATGGGCCTGGGCTTTGCCACATTTTATGACCCGCACTCACAAGGGCAAAGTACAGCGATTAGTCAGCTTTTGATGCTGTTGACGATGCTGATTTTTTTGAGCCTAGATGGCCATTTGATGGTTGTCAGTGCCTTGGCACAAAGTTTCGTGACGATGCCAATCACTTTGCAAGGTGCCGGTATCAGTCCCATGAAGATTGTGATGTGGGGTGAGGTCATTTTTAGCATGGGCTTGCTGCTAGCCTTGCCTGCAGTGACGGCTTTGCTTATTACGAACATGGCATTGGGCATCCTCACCAGAACTGCCCCACAGCTGAATTTGTTCGGGATAGGATTCCCAGTGACGCTCTCGATCGGGTTGGTTGTCCTGGCTGTGGCGCTGCAAGGTATGTTGCAGCCAATACAACACCTGATTCAAGAAGGCGTTACCCACATGCAGCAGATCGCGGCAATCCCAAGATGAATTGTCAATGTTACTGAATCGTATCGTCTCACTGGCTAGATGATGCGAACTAGCCGGCTTTTACTGTCTATTTGATATAGTCAAATAGGGAAAGGCCGGTGGTCGTGACAAAGGATTTTTGAGCTGCGGCCAAAATGGTTTGTTTCTGGGTTACAGCAGATAGCGCCTCGGCATAATCTACATCTTGTAAGACAGACATCGCCTGCGCGTATTGAAGTTCACGGCTTGAGCCAACGTCATTCAGGGAATCCAGTTCATTAAGTCTTGAACCCACTGTCGAACGCGTAACGGCAACAGTACTGATAGCACTGTCGATGCTGCTGAGTGCACTTGCCACGCCAGTAGTCACTGTGCTTGCTGAAGCGGCCGGATTGTTCAAAAGAGTTATCAGCGTGCTGAATGTGTTGAAGACATCGTTACCACTCGCCTGGAATACGCTATCACCTGTTGCATTGACAGCCATCTGACGATGCGCATCTACCTGCAAAAGTTGTTGGTTGTTGTCGCCATTATAAGTGGCGCCAGTAGCTGTAGCCGTGAATGGAACGGTTTTGTTGTTGAACCCTGCATATAGGTAATTACCAGCTGCATCGCGCGTATTGGCAAATCCTAGTAAAGTATCGAAAGCACTACTAAGCTGCGTTGCCAGTGCGCTTCTTTCTCCCATAGATAACGTGCCGGCAGAACCAACCAAATTGGTGCGCACAGACGTCAGCAGTTCTGTGATGCTCGATAGCGAAATATCCAAGTCACCCAGACGTGTCTCGGCGACCTTGCGATTTTCGCCATAACTGGCGTTGATGTTTTGCGATTGTGACAGCTCGAGCACGCGGGATGCAGCTACAGGATCGTCTGAAGGCGCTTGTATGCGTTTTCCAGTAGCGATCTGTTGCTGAAGCTTGGATTGTTCTGCCTGCAGGCTATTGATTTTCGAGACTGCGGTTTGGTATATGGTGTTGGTGCTGATACGCATACTTATCCTAGTGACCTATTGTCAGCAGTAAGTCGAACAGGGAGCTGGCAACTTGCATGAGTTTACCGGCAGCCTGGTAAGCTTGCTGATAACGTAAAAGATTAGTGGCTTCCTCATCCAGGTTGACCCCGGACTCGGACTGTTGTGCCGCAGTAGCTTGGGCTAGTAAGGTTTGCTCAGCTGCGCTATTCACTTTGAGTTCGTTGGTTTTGTTGCCAACAAAACTGACCAGCTGACCAAAGGCATTCTCGTAAGTGGCGCTGCCATTATTCAATGTGCCCATGGTTTGCAGCCCGGCTAGTAATAATGCGTTGCGGTTGTTGCCGTTCCCGCCAGAGATATCCGCTGCAGCTATTTTGTTGATGTCTGAAATCGCTACAGAAAGTTTGGTGGCTGCATTGCGCGTCGGCTCAACCAGGAAGGAATCCCCAGCCGACATGCTGCCGTTAAAGGTGAGTCCATCGAGTGTTTGAGGCAAGCTGCCAAAGCTTTGAGAGCTGTTGTCGCTCAAACGAGTGATTGTGTAGTTTGTGCCATCATATTTCAGTTGATAGTCGCTGCTTGTCAGCACGCTGGTGCTGCTGATGTTCACGCTTAAAGTGGCGCTGCCGCTGTTAGCCGCATCCCCAAATACATCCGGTGTTGGCACGTTGAAAAGGTTGCCGCCGATATTTCCGTTGGCGTCGTAACCCAAACTATGCTGCGCGTTAAAGGTTTGTGTCAGCACGGTAGCGATTTGGCCCAGCTGATTTTGGATATTGTCGAGCGAACCTGTCCTGAACTGAAGTAAGCCGCCGATCGCACCGCCCGAAAGCATGCTGTCACCCAATGGTTTGACCATGTTGCTGACATAAGCCACTTCGACACGGCCAGTATCTTTGGTCGATCTGACGGTAGTCAGTCCATAGGATTTGCTGCCAACCACCAGTGGGAGACCATTCCCTATGAAGAGGTTATAACTGCCGTCATCTTGGGCGTTTACGGTGGTTTTTACCAGCTTGCTCATCTCAGCCACAAGTTGGTCGCGCTGATCCATCAGGTCATTGGGGAGATTGTCTTTGTTCGCGCCTACAGCCTTGCTGATCACATCATTCAGTTGTGCTATCTTGGCAGCGTAACCGGTCACCTGTTGTGTGTTGGTGGCAAGTTCATTGTTGAATGCGTCGCGAATCTCATTCAATCTATCTCCCAGGCTCTGGAAACGGCCAACCAAAGAGTTGGCAGATGACAGCATGGCTTGGCGTGTCGCAGCATCACCCGGATTGGAAGATAGAGCCTGTATGCTTGAAAAGAATTTTTGTATCGAAGGGGAAAGTCCAGCAGCCGGATCAGCCAGCATATTGTCTATCTGGGCCATGTGCGCAGCATAAGTGCTGGTGGCACTGCTGGTAGATTGTGCCGTGTTCAGTTGTTGTGCCAGCAGGTCACTGTATATGCGTCTGATGTTGGATACGACTGTACCTTGACCAATATAACCATAACCGAAATCTTGAGCCAGTGCGGCGGATTGAATTACTTCCTGACGAGAATAGCCCGGTGTGGCTGCGTTGGCAATGTTATGCCCGGTGACGCTGATGCCTACCTGCGCTGCAGCAAGTGCACTTTGTCCGATAGTAAGAATATTGGTTGCCATGTTAGGTGTTTCTCATCCTCATAGGTAGCATGACGGCAGATAAATACAAAACTTTAGCCATGCTTACCCAGTTACTACTTTTTGTATCGTTCCAGCCAGCTTGGATGCATAGTGCGGGTCTGTCGCGTAACCGGATTTTTGCATCGCATGCGCATATCCATGGATATCATGCAGATTAGCCATGACTTGCTGGTAGCGAGGGCTGTTAGTGATCATGTTCGCAAAGTCCTTGAATGAGTCGGCATAGCTGTCGTATGCACGGAACTTTTCGATGCGTCTTTGCTTGATGCCATGCACGTATTCTGTCGTTGTGGCCTCGACTACTTTACCTTTCCAGTCGGCAGTCGCCTTGATACCAAACAGGTTTCTGCTGGATGTGCCATCTGCCGAAGTGATTTCATGTTTCCCCCAGCCGCTTTCCAGTGCGGCCTGACCAAGCATTAGATGTGCGGGGATTCCGGTTGCACGGCTGGCTTGAGCCGCGTGTTCGGACATGCGTGCATGGAAATCGCGGCTGTTATGATGTGAAGTTTGGGATAGTGACGATTTGCCTGATGCAGCTTGAAGGTTTTGGCTGCTAGTTTTCTGGAAATTTTTAGATGTAATGCTTTCCAATAGCGAGCCATTGCTCACCTTTGCAGCGCTTTCAGAAACCGCTTGCTCCATGGTGTTGGTGATTGCGTGGCTTACCTTGCTGAGCTGTTTGGTGAGTATGTCCGCTAAACCCAGTCCTTTTGCACTCAGGCTGGTGCTTAGTTGCTGGTCCAGCATGGAAGTGAATGTACGGCTTTGTTCGTTGTCAAAAGGGCTGTCTTGAGTAGTTGCCTCACGCATGCTTTTTAGCATCATGTTCATGAATATGGCTTCAAATTGCTTAGCAACATCCCGAATAGCTTCAGGAGAGTTTTCTTTGGCTGCCTGTTTCAGGTTGTTCAAGCCATTGGCGTCAATTGCCAGCCTTCCATTCATTTCTGCAGTATTGACCATGTTAGATAATCTCCAGGTCTGCATGCAACGCGCCTGATGCCTTCATGGCCTGAAGGATAGCCAATAGATCTTGTGGAGTGGTCCCAATCGCGTTAAGTGCCTTCACTACATCTGATAAAGATGCGCCTGCAGGCAGGGGCACGACTTTGCCTGGCTCCTTGTTGATCTCGATCTGCGAGACTTGTGTTGCGACAGTCTGACCATTCGATAATGGACCAGGCTGGCTGATGACCGGAGCAGAGTTGATGACCACAGAAAGATTGCCATGCGATATAGCACAGGTATCCAGCGTTACCGCTTGATTCATCACTACG
Source organism: Methylophilus sp. (assembly GCA_035423825.1). Lineage (GTDB taxonomy): Bacteria > Pseudomonadota > Gammaproteobacteria > Burkholderiales > Methylophilaceae > Methylophilus. Next base: position 403,373 of record DAOMMM010000001.1, read on the forward strand.
GAGCCAGTACGGGCGTTAAGAATGACTTTGGCAGTGGTTTGTGCAGGTGTTACGTTGATTGTCTCCAAAGATGCAAGAAAACCTACGCGACTATTATTGGCTGGTGGTTTGATATGAATTACACGGCCGTCTTGCGCCATGGCAGTGTTTGGACCAAAACGGCGATTGATTGCATCTACGACGAGCGAGGCGGTAGAGAAGTCGGATTCTTTGAGTTCCAGAGTGACTGTATCTGAAATGCTGAGGTTATTAGGCACCGCACGTTCTACTGTAGCGCCAGCAGAGATACGGCCTACACTCAGATGATTTATCTGGGCTTGACTGCCATTGGCCGCTGCACCTACACCACCTACCACCAGATTGCCTTGCGCTATTGCATAGATTTGGCCATCTGCACCTTTGAGCGGAGTCATCAGCAGGGTGCCGCCACGCAGGCTTTTGGCATTGCCCATGGAAGATACTGTAATATCCAGCATTTGTCCTGGCTGAGCGAACGATGGCAGCGTGCTGGTAACCATCACCGCAGCGACATTCTTCAGCTGCAAATTGGTGCCTGGCGGCAGGCTTACCCCCATCTGTTGCATCATGCTGATGATGCTCTGAATGGTAAACGGGGTTTGTGTGGTCTGATCGCCAGTGCCATCCAAGCCAACTACCAGGCCATAACCTATCAGTTGATTGCTGCGTACGCCTTGGATAGTAGCTAAATCCTTCAGGCGTTCTGCGTAAGCAGGCGAAATGCCTGCTATGGTGAAAAGCAGCATCAGGCCGGCTAGAACCCGTTGCTGCTTGATGATGAATGTCAGGCAATGTGAGCAAAAATGTTTCATTGTCATATTTCTTATAGCGGTGCAAAACTCAGGAAGAAGCGAGTCAGGATAGACGCGATCTGTGCGGCGTCGATCTTGCTGTTGGTACGATATTCGATACGCGCATCTGCCACTTTGGTAGAGGCTACGTTATTACCAACGGTGACAGTGTCTGGATTGACGACACCGGAGAAGCGCACATACTCGTTACCTTTGTCCAGCGAGATTTGTTTTTCACCGCTCACTACTAGATTACCATTGGAGAGCACTTCCACCACGGTGACCGTAATCGACCCGTTAAATACGTTGTTATTGTTAGCAGCAGCTTTGTCTTCATTTTTGATCGATGAATCTGCGCCAATGCTGATGTCTTCTTTGATTAGTTTGACAGGTAATCCAATTGGCATTTTTACCGAGGTGTCTACAGAACCTGTCTTGCTTGAAGAGCTGCCGCCGGCTTTGGTGACGTTGGTGTTTTCAGTGATGTTGATGGTCAGGATGTCACCGACCAGTCTTGCACGTCTATCCTCGAACAATGGACGATATGCAGATGCATTGAAAATCGCGCCGCTATTGGCTGCATTGGGTTTGATAGCGGATGGTTTCGCAGTCGTAGGCGTCCGGACTATCGTATCCGGTGTGATAGAACAGGCGCTCAAAATGGCTAGTACGCCTAATGCAAGCATTGGACTGAAGACTTTATTTATAAACTTGTTCAATAAGATCAACATTATCTTTACCTGATTCGTCATAAAGCTAATTACAACTGGGCCAGTTTTTGCAGCATCTGGTCAGAGGTGGTAATGGCTTTGCTGTTGATTTCGTAAGCACGTTGTGTCTGGATCATGTTCACTAATTCTTCCACCACGTTGACGTTAGATGTTTCCACATAGCCTTGTGAAAGCAAGCCTGCCCCGTTCGTGCCTGGCGTGTTGGTGTTCGGGTTTCCGGATGCGGTTGTTTCTACATACAGATTCTCGCCTTTGGCCATCAAACCAGCTGGGTTGATGAAAGTTGCCAGTTGCAGGCTACCTACCTGCGTGGTGCTAGCACTGCCTGCCTGTGTGATTGAGACGGTACCATCACGACCAATGGTCAAGCTGGTGGCATTGGCTGGAATAGTGATGGCAGGCTGTACTGCAAAACCACTCGCAGTCACGAGCTGGCCTTGGCTGTCCACCTGGAAAGAACCATCGCGTGTGTAAGCGGTAGTGCCATCAGGTAACAGTACCTGAAAGAAGCCGGCACCTTGGATGGCGACATCTTTATCGTTGCTGGTTTGCTGCAGGTTACCCTGACTGAAGTTACGCTCTGTCGCTACCGGTCTTACCCCGGTACCAAGTTGCAAGCCTGAAGGCAGCTGTGTTTGCTGAGACGATTGTGCTCCTGGTTGGCGGATGTTCTGGTACAACAAGTCCTCAAATACGGCGCGTGAACGTTTGAATCCGTTGGTGCTGACGTTGGCTAAGTTGTTGGCAATCACGTCCATCTGGGTTTGCTGTGCATCCAGGCCGGTTTTTGAAATCCATAGTGAGCGAATCATTTTGGGTACCTCTCAAGTTTGGCTAGCGATAGCCGATATAGTCGTTAGGGTTCATCCTAACCTAATGCCAATCAACTTAAATTGAAGATCTGACTGGCTTTATTGGCGTTATTCTCGGCGCTTTGCAGCAACTTCATCTGCGTTTCGAACTGCCGCGCCAGGCTAATCATGTTGACCATGGCTTCCACTACGTTGACGTTGCTGCCTTCCAGCGCGCCACTGGCGACACTGACATTCGTATCTACTTCAGCGGTGCTGCCATCTTTAGTGCCAAACAGGCCGTCCGATTTGCGAGTCAGGTTTTCCTCGGCAGGGTTGACTAGCTTTAATCGTCCTAGAATGTTGGAGGGGCCTGGTGTTGCGCCATTGCTCACCGATGAGACCGTGCCGTCCTTGGCAATGCTGATCTTGACATCGGGCGGAATGCTGATGGGACCGCCATCCCCCATGATGTTCATGCCGCTGGCAGTTTGCAGGATGCCGTTTTCATTGATCTTTAGTGCGCCGTTACGGGTATAGCCTTCTGACCCATCATCCCTTTGTACGACCAGCCAGCCTTTATTCAGTACAGCAACATCGAGATCCCGTCCCGTCGTTTGAATCGGACCTGGCCTGAAATCTGCGCCAGCCGTTGCGTCGACGACAAAAGCCCGCGTCGGTAATCCTTCGCTGATGACAGGAACAGCCCTGAAGGCATCTACCTGCGCCTTGAATCCGGTAGAAGTGGCATTGGCCAGGTTGTGCGAGTTGGTCGCCTGCTGCTCCAGGATATGTTTCGCACCAGTCATGGCGGTATAAATCATGCGATCCATTTGGGACTCCCTATCAAGCTATATGTTCGGGTGGGCATATTAGTTATCAATTAGCGCAAATTCACTAGTGTTTGCAATACTTGGTCCTGCGTTTTAATGGTTTGTGCATTGGCTTGGTATACGCGTTGTGCCGTAATCATGTTGACCAGTTCCGCAGTCAGGTCTACGTTCGAGTCTTCAACGGCAGAAGACTGCAGTACACCGAGATTCCCGCTATTTGGAACCGAGACCAACGGCGTTCCTGAAGTAGAGCTCTCGCTCCATGAGTTATTGCCAAGCTGTTGCAGACCGTTCGGATTGGAGAAATTCGCCAATACAACTTGCGCCAGTGTCGCTGATTGACCATTGGTGTAGCGTCCTACGATTCTGCCGTCTTTGCCAATATTGAACCCGGCTAGGTGGCCTGAGGTGTAACCATCCTGACTGAGGCTGTTCACGCTGAATGCAGAGCCGAACTGGGTCGTGCCGGAAAAGTCTAGGGTGACAGATTGCGGGCTCGTTGCTCCGGTGGTAGGAGAGAACGTGACAGACGGGGTGGCTGGCACAACCGTAGGGTTAAGCCCAGTTCCAGTAAATGTCATTGTTGCGGTTGATCCTGGCAACGCCGGTGTTGAAACACCATCCACTGTAGCAAATACATTCCATGTGCCTGGTGCGGTTTTCACAAAGAAGCTTTGTAGAGTGTGGGCGTTGCCTAGGCTGTCATATACAGTAACTGCTGTCGAGTTGTGGTAAGTGGTTGGGTCGGTCGGATCAAATGACGCTGCTGGCAATGTGGATTTCGTCGAATCCAGATTGAACAACCCTGTGATTTCGGTGCTGGCGAGTGGTGTCAGATCTGCGGTATTAATCATGATCTCGGTAGGTGCGCCAGTTGATAACACGCCGCTTGCATTAGCGACATAGCCTGTTAACCGTTTGCCTTCCGCATCAACGATATATCCAAGTTTGTCCATTTGGAACTGGCCATTGCGCGAATAGGTAACAGAACCATTATTGCTCATCCGGAAGAAGCCGCCGCCGTTGATGGCAATGTCCAGAGAGTTGTTGGTGCTGGTGATATTCCCCTGCGTAAACTGCTGGGCTACGGTAGAGATTTTCGTGCCGATACCGATTTGAGAAGCGCCGGTGCCTGTCAAAGAGTTGGCGTAGACGTCTGCAAACTCTGCACGGGACTGTTTAAAGCCTACCGTAGAAGCATTAGATACGTTATTGCCGATCACCTCCAGGTTCTTGGAAGCTGCGTTAAGACCACTTAATCCTTGTTGAAAACTCATGATGTTCTCCTGACTGATATTCGTTAAATATTTGGTTCAATGTTGGTTTGCTAGAAGTTAAAAAATTTGTTTTAGATCGGCGGTAGTCACGCTGTTGGCATTGCTCAGGTTAAGTTTGACGCCGCTGGCGCTGGTGGTGATGCTGTTGATCTGCTCCAGACTCAATGTGTTAGCAGTAGCGGCACTGCCGCCGGATTTGGCACTCACGCTGATTTTGTAGCTGCCAGCAGGAGCAAGCGTGCCATTGTCACCATAACCGTCCCAGCTTAGCGGGATGATCCCTTCGTTTTGCTTGCCTAATGCCAACTGGCGAATCGGATTGCCTGCTGTATCACTGATGGTGATTTGCAAACTATCAACGCTCTCAGGCAGTTCAATGCCAAAGTTGCCTGCCGTTCCATCAAACTGGACGTTTGAGCCAGCGACAAGTACAGAGTGCCCGATCAGGCTGGAGGCTTGCATGGATTGGCTGTTTTGGGCATTGCTCATCATGGTTTCCAATGTGGCATTCAGCCTGTCGATGCCAGTCACGGTAGAAAGTTGAGCCATTTGACTGGTTACTTGCGCATTGTCCATGGGATTCAGCGGGTCCTGGTTCTTCATCTGGGTTACCAATAGTGTCATGAAACGGTCTTGCACTTCCGATACGGAATTCTTTTTATTGGACTTGCTGCCGTTCACGCTATCGAGCAGGCTTTGAGAAACCTCGTTGCTGGTTGCTTGCAGTGTCATATTGCTTCCTTAAAATAAGATGGCTGGATTAGTTTTGCCCGATGGTGAGTGTTTTTAGAAGCATGCTCTTGGCTGCATTCATCGTCTCGACGTTATTCTGATATGCGCGCGAAGCTGAGATCATGTTAACCATTTCTTCTGTCACGTTGACGTTGGGTAAGGTCACGTACCCTTTGTTGTCTGCCAAAGGATGTTTTGGGTCATACACAACGCGGGGCGGGGATGTGTCTTCGACCACCTTTTGAACCTTCACGCCGCTGGCATCTGGCGAGCTGCTGGGTACCGCACTGAATACCACTTGTTTGGCCTTGTATGGTTTTCCATTTGCGCTTGTTGCGCTATCAGCGTTGGCCAGGTTGCTTGCTACCGTGTTAAGGCGCTGTGATTGCGCACTCATTGCTGAACCGGAAATATTGAATACGTTAAATAAGGACATGATGCTCTCCTAGTTATTGACCTTGAATGGCGCTCAGCATTTTCTTTATCTGGCCATTGATCATGGTGAGGCTTGCCTCGTAGCGGATGGCGTTGTCTGTGAACTGGTTGCGCTCCACATCCATGTCTACGGTGTTGCCGTCTACGCTGCCTTGGATGATGGGCCGAAAGAGCGGTTCGCCAGGTTTGCCGGTCAGGTTGTTCGACGGCGTACCGTTAATATGCTTTTCGTTCGTGACAGCCGTGTTGAATGCCCCGGATGAATTGCCCGCCAAAGCACTCTTCATCGCAGCTTTAAAGTCAATGTCGCGCGCCTTGTAGTTCGGTGTATCGGCATTGGCGATATTCGCAGCAATCAGTTCCTGACGCTGGCTGCGAACTCGCAGGGCCTCCTGGTGAAAGCTCAAGGTTGAATCCAGTTTGTTCAGCACGGTGATTCCTTTCATGTCTCTTTGGCCTAAAGAAAAAAAATCTTTTGCCGTTAATCCCATTGAACGCAATTCTAGAACTAACGAACAAAGCTCAATTGCTCAAGAAGAGAGGTAAAAAACCGTCTTTTTCTGGATTCGCTATATCGCACATTCCGTAGAATGCATCATGAACGATTAACTCTTGGATTGGATGGGGTTAGGCATGCATAACACGAGAATGATGAGCCTTATTGCTGCGACATGGACAAAGGCTTTACTGAAGGGATGTCTATCCATGGTGCTTTTCGGCGCTGGATATACATTTGCTAATACTGACAACCTGCCGGCCAGACAAAATATGGCGGTAGTGAAAGAAAAGATCGAAGCGTTTTTACTGGTGCAAACGGCTGGATACCCCGGAAAAGTCTCCGTAACGCCAGGCGTAATTGATCCTAATCTGAAGCTGGCACAATGCACGGATCCTGAGGTGTTTCTGCCACCGGGCAGTCGCGCATGGGGGAAAACTACGGTTGGCGTACGATGCAATACGCCCAGTATATGGACGATTTATGTGCAGGCTAAGGTGAATGTGCGGGCACAATATCTAGTGGCTGCCTTGCCACTGGCACAAGGCCATGTCATGACAACTCAGGATGTGACTGTAGAAGAGGGTGATCTGACACAGTTACCTGCAGGCGTATTTACGGATGCTAACCAGCTTACCGGCAGATTGGTCAGCATCTCGATGACTGCGGGTACCATTTTGCGTCAGGATATGCTGAAACTCGCTCCCGTGGTGCAACAAGGGCAAACCATTTTGTTAACTTCAAATGGAAAAGGATTTAGTGTGACCAATGAAGGCAAGGCGTTGAACAATGCCGGTGAGGGCCAGATCGTGCAAGTGAAGGTTGCTAGTGGTCAGGTGGTGAGCGGTATAGCGCGCGCAGGCGGCAGGGTTGAAGTCAGCTTTTAATGGGCTTGATGATTCAGTAGTAAATTATTACGTGCAAAGTATTAAAGTTCGCTTAAACTATGTCGTTATAGACTCATACATGTGCGGATAAATGCACGGAAATATTGATGCGAAAAGGAAATAACCATGAAGATTAATGACCCGATTAAAAAATCGATGGGGTTGGAAACAGAGAGGCTTGGGTCTAATGCAAGTAAAAAGGCCGAGAAATCTGTTGCAACGACCAAATCGAGCGAAAGTGTCACGCTTTCTCCTTTGTCTGCGCAATTACAATCTTTGGAGGCCAATGTCGCTGCCGCTGAAGTGTTTGATGCGGGAAAAGTGGAAGCTATCAAATCAGCGATTGCAAACGGTCAGTTCAAAGTAGATTCTGGCAAGGTCGCAGACGGTTTGATATCTACAGTTAAAGATCTCTTAAGCACTCAAAAAACCTGATAAAGGGCTTGGTATGAACATATTCGCGCAATTCGAGCATGACGCAAAACTTGTGGAACAACTCTTGTGGCTGCTCATGCGCGAGCAAACAAGCTTGATCGATGCCGATATCGATGCGGTAGAATATCTGCTGGATGAAAAAAGCAGGCTTCTACAAAGCATCAGTGCTTCGATACAGGCGCGTTATGATGCTTTGGCCAAGCTAGGTTTCGAAGCAAGTGAAAATGGCATGTCCTCTTGGGTTGAGAAGCGCGGTACGCCAGAGCAGGTGCAGTATTGGAAAGATTTTCAGCAGACACTGAGCCGAGCTAAAGAGATGAATCGTCTGAACGGCCAGCTCATCAACAAACATTTCAACGTTAATCAACAGGCCTTGAATCTATTGCAGGGCGGGCAGGCGTCAGGTGTCTATGGCGCAAACGGCCAAGCGGCAATCGCAAAAAACATCTCACGCGCAAGCGTTTTAGTTTAGGCTAACCCCTCGCCATATCTTAAACCCAATTTAAATCAGCATCGCCAAAAGGCGCATGCATATCGGTGCGCAGTGCATTCGTTTTGGCCTCGAATATTCATTGCTGAAGCCATCCGCCTGGAAAGCGTATGCAGATTGCCTTTCGGAGCATCGTTTTCCATAATGAACGCGCGCATGTGCGAAAATTGAATCTATGGCAGATGAGCGTAGCGTTATCCGCCGAAGACAGTTATTAGAAGAATTGTCGGAAAACGGTCTACTTACGCAAGGCACAAGATTTTTCTTGGTTTCGCCTTGAGCATGCTAGAAGTGATTACATCCACACTGGCCAATTTTCTGTCGCCAAGGATATTCTCGTGTTTGATTGGCTGTGTAGCCATGGTTATTTTGCACAGGTTTTTTCTAGAACATCATTTATTTTTTTAGAACGCTTGGTACTAGTTCCGTACCGCCATCATTGCCTGCGCTCAAGTTGTCATAAAGGATCATGATGGATACGCGGCGGTTCTTTGCGCGGTCTTCTTCCGCGTCATTAGTGCTGACAGGCTGCGTTGCCCCGAATCCAAGCGCACTCAAGCGATTCTCTTCTACGCCAAAACTGCTTAACATTCTGACTACACTGCTTGCGCGGACTGCGGAAAGCTCCCAGTTGGAATAAAACTGAGCGCTATGTATCGGCGTATCATCGGTATGCCCTTCTACCTGAATGGCATGGTCGTCCTGCAGCAATAAGGCTGAAATTTGCTGCATTACATTGTTGGCGTCTTGGTTGATCTCTGCTGAGCCAGAGGCGAACAGAAGGCTATCTTTGATGTCGATGCGTATCCCTTTGTTGTTCTGCACTACACGAATCTTCTCCTCTTTCACCAAGCTAGAAAGGCTATTGGATAAATTTATACCCAGTTTTGTCATCGATTCACGCTCGGCTTGCAGTCTTTGCTGATGCAATTGAGTCATCGGCAGAGGTTTCAGTACAGATTTATCGTTCTTGGTGGAGTTCTCCTGGATATGCAGCGGCTTGCTGGGTACCGGCGGTGTGTTGGTAAAGGCGCTATTGATCGACTCGGATAGCTTTTTGTATTTTTTCTGATTCACAGAGGAAATTGCATACATCACCACAAAGAAAGCAAACAGCAGCGTAATGAAATCTGCGTAGGATACAAGCCAACGTTCAGGGTTGTCGTGTTCCTCGAGTTCGCGTTTACGTCTGATCATTGTGATTTGTTTTAATCGGTTATCTTAAATAAGAACGCAAGCGTTCCTCGATGATTTTTGGGTGATCGCCCCTGGCCATCGATACCCAGGCGTTCAGCAACATCTCACGCCGCATCAGTTCGTGCTGGATATGCGATTTAAGCTTGTTTGCGATCGGCAGAAAAACAAGGTTTGCCAAACCTACGCCATAGATGGTGGCGACAAATGCAACGGCGATTCCGCTACCCAATAGTTCTGGGTCAGACAAGTTCTCCATGACGTGAATCAATCCTAACACTGCACCGAGAATGCCTATCGTAGGCGCATAGCCGCCGGCAGCATCCCAAATCTTTGCTGCATTGCGCTGTTCCATTTCGTAGAAGTGCATATCGATAGCACAGACTTCACGGATCTTTTCAGGAGGTGTCGCATCTGCAATCAATTGCAGGCCTTTGATCACATAGGGATCAGTCTCTCTAGTGATGAAGTTTTCCAGCGCCAACATACCTTCTTTGCGTACGACGGCCGCCCAGTAGCTAGCCCGCTTTGCCAATTCCTCACGGTCATCCACCGGGGGGTGCAGTATCAACTTTGACATGGTGACCCCTTGCAAAAAACTTTTAGGTTTTGTTTGCAACAGCACTGCACCAAGCGTGCCAAAGAACACAATAAAAAATGCGGCTGGCTGCAGGATAGAACCAATCCGGCCACCTTCTATTGCTTGCCCTAACAGGATACCTATCAGGGCAAGCAATATACCGCTTACACTACCCCAGTCCATGATTGTTCCTTAAGTGCGGCACGTAATCTGGCAACCGCCTGGCTGTGTAGCTGGCATACTCTTGATTCCGACACGTTCATGACTGCCCCGATTTCCTTGAGATTGAGCTCTTGCTCGTAGTACAAACCCATCAATATTTTTTCTCGCTCCGGAAGAGAATCAATGGCATCTACGAGAGCCTCTCTGAAATCACCTTCCAATAGGCCACGTATCGGGTCGCCCGAATCATCCTTCACGAATCGATCCAGGAAATGCTCGTTGCTGTTTTCCCCATCATGAAAGTCTTCGTAATAGACAAGCTGATGTCCACCACAGTCCTCTAGCATTTCATAATAATCTTCCAGCGACAAACCCAAGTGTTTTGCCACTTCGCTTTCGCTGGGCTGCCTTCCAAGTTTTTGTTCAAGCGCCGCTATCGCAGCCTCTACGTCGCGCATGTTCTTTCTCGCGCTTCGCGGCAACCAGTCGGCACTGCGAAGTTCATCCAGCATTGCGCCGCGGATTCGCTGTGCAGCGTAGGTTTCGAACTGCGCGCCATGCGTATCTTCATATTTGTTGACTGCATCCAGCAAGCCCATCATGCCAGCCTGGACCAGGTCATCGATTTCGACACTGGGAGGAAGTTTGGCTTTTAGCTGGTAAGCCAGCCGCTTGACCAAGCCTGCATGTTGGCGCAATTGCACGTCTTTCTGGTCCATTTTTCCGTTTATCGTATACATGGTATGTTTCCTATATCAAGGATGCCAGTTCTGTTTCAGCATGATGGTTTTGTTGGTAGTCGATACGCTGGGCAAGCAAGTTGATAGCAATGGATGCTTTTGCCATAGGGAAGGCATCCGTTACTGCACGGCCCAGCTTCATCGCACGATGCAGATGTTCATCGGCTGGGATCGCGCCATAGAACTCCAGGTCAACCAGCAGGAAACGTCGTGCCGCCTGAGCGATGTTACGAAATACTGTGGCAGCTTGTGCGTCGCTGCAGGCATCTACGACGATGCCGAAGTTTCTTCTTCCATGCTGACTGCAGATCTGTTTGATCAGCATATATGCGTGTTTGATCGATTCGACATCCTTAGTGAGCCTAATTAATATCTCACCCTCATTAAAGGCATGAAGTGGTAAAACATATTGTTTTGTCAACATTGTGTCGACCAGAACAACCTCATAATGAGCGGCTAGTTTATTGAATATTGTGTTTAATGAGTTCTCGAGCTGATTATTCAGTGCCGTTAATGTGCTGTTCTTAGGCAGTAACCGCGCTGTATAAAATCCCAGTGCAGTATGCTTGACGGCCTGAGCTAGGGCAGATTTCTTGTTCGCAACGTCTGCCAGGGCCGGCAATGCGGCAGTGCCGTAACTTCTTGTTGCTTCGGGTGAGTCTTCTGCAGCCTGCAAAATCAGCACATCACGTCCGCGGCTGCTCATCTGGGCGGCAAGATTCGTCAAAAGACATGGCTGATTCTCAGACATGGAAACTGACAGAACAGATACCACCCTTGTCTTGCTTTCGGCCATGATCCGCCTCAAGCCAGCAGCCTGATCGTTATGAAAATTAAGCATGTTCTAGCTCCAGCTGTGTAGGCTTGCTAGATGTGCCAGAGGTTTGGCCCATGACAAACGGCAAATCCTCGTTACTGAACTGGAAGGGGCTATTCTTCGCAGCGCCAAGCGAGAATGCGCGGCTGATGATGTCCTGCTTGTTGGCAACGTTGATATCTTCTGGAACGCGTTGACCATCGGCGACATAATAAAGTTTGAGTTTCTCACGGATAATCACATCTAGGACGTTTCCGATGGTGATGGCTTCATCGGTTTTGGTCATGATGCAGCCGTCCAGATTGCGGCCTTTGTATGCTTGAACTACATCAATCAGTGTATCGCCTGTGTTGGTTGCATTCAGGCATAACAGTTTTTTGATATTGGCACTTGCCCCAGACAGCATCGCAATCTGCTCAGAGACCATGCGATCGCGCTGGCTGACGCCCACCGTGTCGATAAGAATCGTGTGCTTGTTCTTAAGCTCTTTGAGCGCAATTTGCAGGTCGGCTTCATCTTTTACCGTATGCACCATGACGCCTAAAATCTTGCCATAGATTCTCAATTGTTCATGACCGCCGATACGATATGCATCTGTTGTGATCAGGCCCAGTTTTTCAGTACCATGTTTCATCACATATCGAGCGGCAAGTTTTGCCGTGGTGGTGGTTTTGCCAACCCCTGTCGGGCCAATCAGGGCGAACACACCGCCCTGGTCGAGTAGCTCGTCTTCTTTTTCAATAGTGTTCAGGTTGTTGGTCAACACAGTTTGTGCCCATTTCAAAGCCGCATTTTCTTCCGTTTTTTCCGGCAGGTTTTCTGCTAGGTATTTAGACAATGCTGCACTGAATCCGGCTGACAGAAGCTTTCCAAGCACTTTTGACCTGATGGGGTTGCGATGCTGGTTTGCAGCCCAGGAGATTTCGGTTAGTTGTGATTCAATGACTGCACGCATGTTGCGGATTTCTTGCATCATGTTCGCGATTTGCGCGCTAGCATCAGCTGATACTGATGTGCTTTGTTTTTGCGCAGCAATGTTGATTGGATAGTCGTCCTCAAGCTGGCTGGCAGGGTATGCTTCAGCGATGTTGATTGGAGCCTGCTCGGATTGTTTGCGCTTTCTGAACAATGCTTCCAAGGATGTGGATCGTGCGTCTTCGATGGCATCTTCACCCACGTCGCTATCGGGTATATTGTAACGAGGAATCGTGTCGATGTCGTCTTCACGGAATGCCATGATTTCATTTCCACCCTCTACGGCGCGGTTGGACAAAATCACTGCGTCATCCCCCAAAGCTTCGCGTACTTGAGCTAAAGCAGCTTTGGAATTTTTTCCGAAGAATCGTTTGATGTTCATACTTGACCTCCAATTAGGTTAGTTACTCGTATTGTTTTTGAATCAGGTAGTTCGTCGTGTGATAGCACGCGTAGGCGTGGTACAGCACGGCGCAGGAATTTCGATAGTGCGGCTCGGATGGGGGCCGGAACGAGCAATACGGGGGACATCCCCATTTGTTCTTGTTGGTGTGCGATCATTTCGGCCTGTCTGGACAGTGTTTCTGCAAGGCTAGGTTCTATCGCGGTGCCGTTTGCATTGTTTGATTGCGTGGCTTGCAGCAGGATACGCTCAAGGTTATTGTCCAGAGCAATCACGGAAATCTCGTTGCCCACCGGGAACAATTGCTGCACGATCGCACGGCCTAGCTGGATGCGTACAAGTGCAGTCAACTCGCTGGGGTTTTGTGTATTGACAGCATGTTCCGACAAAGTCTCTACGATAGTGCGCATATCTCGGATGTGCACGCCTTCACTCAGCAGATTTTGCAAGACCTTCTGAACTACTGATAGTGACAATAGTTTGGGAACCAAATCCTCAGCCAGTTTGGGTGATTCCTTAGTTATATGATCTAACAGGGATTGCACTTCCTCACGACCCAGCAAATCTGCTGCATGCATGGAGATCACATGGTTCAAGTGTGTGGCGATGACTGTGCCAGCATCGACAACAGTGTAACCAGCCATTTGCGCATGGTCGCGCGAGGCCGCATCAATCCATACAGCTGGCAAGCCAAACGCTGGGTCAGTGGTTTGTTGCCCAGGTAGCGCTTCAGTCACCATCCCTGGGTTGATGGCAAGGAATTGACCGAAGTTGGATTCGCCGCTGGCGATCTCGACACCTTTCAGCGTGATGCGATATCCGGAAGGTCTTAATTCCAGATTGTCGCGGATATGCACGGTGGGAGCAAGGAAGCCCACTTCTTGTGCAAATTTCTTGCGTAAGCCTTTGATGCGCTTGAGCAAATCACCCCCCTGTGATTTATCGACCAACGGGATTAGGCGGTAGCCAACTTCAAGACCAATAATATCCACTGGAACAACATCTTCCCAACTGGCCTCTTCTGCCTCAGCCACGATAGCAGGAGGCTCTTCGACCTCAGGCTCTTCGCCAGATTTCTTCTGCTCACTAATGATATATGCAGCACCTGCCAAGATGGCGGCAAGCATCAGGAACGCAAAGTGTGGCATGCCCGGAATAGCCCCCATGCTGCCAATAATCCCGGCTGTGACATAGATTACTTTGGGGTTAGAGAATAACTGGGTAATCAACTGGCCGCCGATGTCTTCGCTGTTGGCGACGCGTGATACCACCACACCGGCCGCGATAGAGATAATCAAGGATGGTATTTGGGCGACAAGGCCGTCACCAATCGCCAGTAAAGTATAATTCTTCACGGCATCCGTGAAGGCCAGGTCGTGCTGCAATATACCTACGATAAGGCCGCCAATCACGTTGATTACAATAACCAAGATGCCGGCAATCGCATCGCCGCGTACATATTTGCTTGCGCCATCCATTGCACCATAGAATTCCGATTCCTGGCTCACTTCAGCGCGGCGGCGGCGTGCTTCGTCCTCACCGATCAGGCCTGCGTTCAGGTCAGCATCGATAGCCATTTGTTTTCCTGGCATTGCATCTAAAGTGAAACGCGCACCGACTTCTGCGATACGACCAGCGCCCTTGGTCACCACTGTAAAGTTGATAATGGTGAGGATAATAAATACCACTAGGCCGACAGTGTAGTTGCCGCCAATCAAGAAGTGGCCGAATGCTTCGATTACTTTACCTGCGGCATCGGGACCAGTGTGTCCTTCAGTCAATACCACTCGCGTAGATGCCACGTTAAGCGATAGACGCAGCATCGTAGTAACCAGCAACACCGTGGGAAAGGCGATGAAATCCAAGGCCTTTTTGGTCTGTAGCCCAACAAGCAACACCAGGATTGATAGGGCGATATTAAAACTAAACAAGACATCCAGCGCGACCGCCGGCAAAGGCAATATCATCATGGACAGCAGCATGATGATGATGAGTGGCGCGGCGATTGCGCTGCCGTTCATACCGTTTAACCACGTTGGGAGCTTAAGTGTATTCATCAGGCAAATACCTCAGGCTCAGCCGCGCTGGCGGCAGGCAAAAGACTATGTGGGTCAAGTGCCTCCGGCACCGGTAGCACGGTAGGCATTTCTGGGCGGAAGCCGCCTTCACGTTTAAATACACGCATCTGGAATACATAGGCCAAGACTTCGGCGACGGCAGCATATAATGCCTCTGGAATCTCGTCACCCAGCTCTGTATGTGCGAACAGCGCACGAGCCAGCTTTGGGGCTTCCATCGTTAACACATGATGTTCTGCGGCAATCTCACGAATCTTTAATGCAACGGCATCTGCGCCTTTGGCGACCACTACAGGCGCACGCATGCTGTCATCCTTGTATTTAATTGCTACGGCGTAGTGGGTAGGGTTGGTGATCACCACATCCGCATTAGGAATCTCAGCCATCATCCGGCGTCTGGCGATTTCGCGTTGCTGCTGGCGGATGCGCGCCTTGATTTGTGGATTACCTTCCAGTTCCTTAGCTTCCTGACGGACTTCTTCTTTTGTCATTTTCAGTTTGTTCGCATACTGATATAGCTGGTAAGGCACATCAATGGCAGCGATCAGTACTAGTGCTCCAACGATAGATAAAAAGCCCATCAGCATCAAATCGCTAACATGTGAAATGGCCTGATGGACGGACTGGGTGGACAAAGAGAGAATCGGATCCAAATCATGAGCGATGACAATGTAAGCCACAAAACCAACAACAAACGCTTTAATGATCGATTTGATTAATTCGACGGCTGTGTTCTTGGATACTAGGTTGCCTATTCCTTTAATAGGGTTGAGCCTGCCAAACTTTGGCATCAAGGCTTTACCACTAAATATCCAGCCACCGATAAGTGCAGGAGAGGCTATCGCTACAACAATTAGGAGTAATGCGAGAGGGGCAAAAGCAATCAATAGCTCAGAGATAGAGTCGGATATTCTTGTGAGCAAATAGGCAGAATCGAAGGCTGCTGTACGATTAAAACTGAGACCAGTGCTTAACGATGTTTTCAAGGAGTCGTTCAAATAGCTACCCATTGCCAATAGTCCCATGCCTGATGCAAGCAGCATGGTTACTGTAGCAAGCTCTCTCGAGCGTGGAACATCACCTTCCTCGCGCGCCTTCTCCAGGCGCTTGGGCGAGGCCGGTTCAGTTCTTTCTAAATCGCTTTCTTCAGCCATATTGATTCCGGGTTAGTCGATAAAAAATCTGGTACTTGTTTCTGATGGTGTGATTATTCAGGGTGGCAAGTGAAAATCATCTCAAGAATAAAAGGGTGAAAACCTTGCTTTCTTTATATAGCTAGCTGTAGAAACGTTAAAAAAACAGGATTTTTAAAAATATTTATATTAATTTCTTATTAATAAACAATCTATTACAGATAAATTTCTAATTTTTTTAGAAAAATCCTAAAGTTTTTTTAAACAGTGACGTTAGCGGTATATCGATTACTGTTTATACAAAGGTAAACATGATTTAAAGGAAGTACAACGCAGCGCCGAAAGGCATGCAAAACGGCTAATAAACAAGCTTTTATATCTTATATTCTGGGCTCATGTAGGTGTTTGTAGGACAAACACCTACATGAGCCTGTCCGCTCGTCCTACACAAAAAACCGACAAATCCCAATATTTTGTTTTGCTTAAAAAGCTCAAAGTACGACTCACACGAGTAGCGCATTATTAACGAGTTTTTTAGCAGATATTTAGGGGTGAAAAATGAATGAAAACGAAATGATGTCGGAAATCAGAGATGCCAATCTGAATTATTTGATGCTCGCACAACAAATGATTCGCGCAGACAAAGCTACTGCTATCTTCCGCTTGGGCATCAGCAAAGATATTGCTGACCTGCTTGAAGGCCTGAGCAATCTTCAGATTCTCAAACTGGCTAGCAACAACATGATGTTGGCTCGTTTCCGTTTTGAAGATGGTGCGATTCTGAGCATGTTGACTGACTACACCAAAGATCGCGCATTGGCGAACTCACATACTGCAATCTTGTTGTCTGGGCAGGAAGCTTAATAACAGCTGGATTTTGGATATAAAAAGGGAAAAATCATGGAAAAGGCAAACGTTAAGAAAAGTGTTGTAGCTGAGGCAGAACAGATTCAGCTGGCGATTCAAATGATTAAATTGGGTGCAAGATTACAGTTGCTGGAAGCACAAACGAGTTTGTCACGCGAGCGCTTGATCAAACTATACAAAGAGCTAAAAGGCGTGTCGCCACCTAAAGGTATGCTGCCATTCTCTACTGACTGGTTCCTGACTTGGCAACCTAATATTCATTCTTCTATTTTTATGAATATATACAATTACCTGGTTGAGCATGCGGATGTAAAGGACATCACTGCAATCATCAAAGCCTACAGCTTATACTTGCAGCAAATCGGCCATGATTCTGATGACGAACCAGTTCTATCCATGACGCGCGCCTGGACGTTGGTACGCTTCATCGAGAGCAAAATGTTGAAACTGCATACCTGCAGCTGCTGTGGCGGCAAATTCGTGGTCAATGCGTATGACTTGAACCAGAATTACTATTGCAACTTATGCCATATTCCATCTCGCGCTGGTAAAACCAAAAAAGCTAAAGAGATGACTTATAAGATGGTAACGGTAGCAGCTTAAACTATGTATCATGGACAAAAGACACGAAAACATCCCCTTGTCAGTGCGCCACGCGGGTTATCCTGCAGGTCAGATATTTGTACGACAAGGGGTAATGCTTTCAAGCGCCAAACATCTTTTTAGAGACCATATTTCCGGAGTATGTAAGGTACCCTCCGCCCAGGCATTCCTGCTACAAGGAATTGCTCTAATTGCTGTAGTCTTGAGTGTTCAGGCTATCACTTATTTTGTTCCGCTACGCTTTAATCTATTTCTGCTGGTACTGATGCAGGCACTGTTCGCTTCTGGCATGTGTGCGATTATCCGTATGGCAATTTGGTGGCGCTGGATTCATTTTGTATTCCCTATTGCGTTATGGTGCATGTCTCAATGGCAGTTGCCTAACGAGATATATCTAATCGGTTTTCTGGTCAGTCTTGGCTTGTTCTGGACGACTTTTCGTAGCCAAGTTCCCTTTTATCCATCCCGTCCAATTGTCTGGCGTCAGGTGGCTGAGCTTCTCCCCAAAGATAAACCTATCCGCATGATTGATATCGGCAGCGGCTTGGGGGATTTGGTGATGCATATCGCAGATGCAAGGCCTAGTAGCCGTGTTTCGGGAATCGAGATTGCACCTTTGCCATTTTTATTAAGCAAGTGGCGGGCCTGGTTTAGGAAATCAACGGCTGTTTTTATCCGTGGCAATTACCAGTTGCTTGATTTTTCAGAGTATGACGTCGTATTTGCCTATTTATCTCCCGCCGCCATGCCAGCACTATGGGAAAAGGTACATCAAGAAATGAAGCAAGGCAGCATGCTAATCAGTTATGAATTTGAGATTCCGGGAGTGAGGCCAAGTCTGGATATACCAGGTAAAGGACATTCTCCCAATATCTACGTGTGGAAAATATAGGGACGGTGCGCTTTTTAAGGGTGGCGCTCAATCCAACCTAGTAAAATGTTTTCCCCATTCAGCCGGATATTCCGGCTGTTTTTTTGCCTATGGCGAATCACGATAAAGCGCAGGAAACATGCTTTTATTCGCAAGATTGATTTTCCATAGCCCCTGCTATCCTGATGAAAATTTTAGAAGAAAAGGGAACATGGTTTCCTGTTTTTGGAGCGTTTCATTATGTTTGTCATCATTGGATATGTCGTTGTTTGTGGCGCTGTGTTTGGGGGCTATGCGTTGGCTGGAGGGCATCTGGGAGCTTTATGGCAACCGCTGGAAGTCCTGATGATTTTTGGCGGGGCATTGGGTGCGTTTATCGTCGGCAATGACTCCAAAGCGATCAAAGCTACGATGAAAGCCTTGCCTACCGTGTTCAAGGGTTCCAAATATAACAAGGCGCTGTACATGGATCTTCTCGCGCTACTCTTCGAAATTTTAAGCAAGATACGTAAAGACGGCATGATGTCGATTGAGAATGATGTAGAAAATCCGGAAGCCAGTCCGCTATTCAGCAAATATCCGAAGATCCTGCATGACCATCATTTGACAGAGTTCATCTGTGACTATCTGCGATTGATGGTCTCTGGGAATATGGATGCCTTTCAGGTAGAGAATCTGATGGACAATGAACTGGAGACGCATCACATGGAAGGCCACGTGCCAGCACATTGCATCAATAGGCTGGGGGATGGTTTGCCGGCATTTGGTATCGTCGCCGCGGTGATGGGTGTGGTGCATACGATGGAGAATGTGGCACTGCCGCCAGCTGAACTGGGTATCTTGATTGCACATGCGCTGGTGGGTACTTTTCTGGGTATTCTACTGGCTTATGGGTTTGTAGGCCCACTAGGTGGCTTGCTGGAACAAAAGCTGGAAGAAAGCAGCAAGATGTTCCAGACTGTTAAAGTCACGCTGCTTGCCAGCCTCAACGGATATGCGCCAACTATTGCAGTCGAGTTTGGCCGAAAAGTGCTTTATTCGACCGAGCGTCCGAAATTTGCCGAGCTTGAATCACACGTGAAACAAGCCAAGGGCAAATAATCGCTTTTTAAACCCACACACAGAGTCTGAGTTATGGCAGAGCAACCAAATAAACCGATTATCGTTAAAAAGATTAAAAAAGGCGGTGGGGGTCATCACGGTGGCGCCTGGAAAATTGCCTATGCCGATTTTGTTACTGCGATGATGGCGTTCTTCCTGCTGATGTGGTTGCTAGGGTCAGCCTCAAAAGGGCAGCTGGTGGGTATCGCCGAATATTTCAAGATGCCTTTGAAAGTCGCGGTCATGGGCGGGCCTAGTGTTGGCGCAAGCGATTCATTGCTCAAAGGTGGCGGTAAAGACCTGACTAAAGACCAGCTGCAGGTCAAACCGCAAGATGGTACAAAAGAGAAGAACAAGACAGCCGACTTGAAAGATAAGGTCGTTGATGCCGATGAATTGAAGAAGGCTCTAGCTCAGGCTGAAAAGGCGAAATTGGAAGAACTTAAATCGAAGATAGAAAGTGCAGTTGCATCCAGTGAAACATTAAGAAACTTTAAAAACCAGCTTCTGCTCGACATCACTTCAGAAGGTTTGCGCATTATCATCGTGGATGAACAGAATCGTCCCATGTTCAACTCAGCAAAAGCCGAACTGCAGCCTTACGCCAAACAGATTCTTCAGGAAATTGGCCAGATGCTGAACGGTGTTCCAAACAAGATCAGCCTGTCGGGTCATACGGATGCAACACCATATGCGAGTGGCGAAAAGTATTACAGCAATTGGGAGTTATCATCAGAACGCGCCAATGCCTCTCGTAGGGAGTTGATTGCTGGGGGTATGGACGAAACGAAGTTACTCCGGGTCGTAGGACTGTCATCTGCGGCACTTTATGACAAAGAAAATCCATTCAACCCCATCAATCGACGCATCAGTATCATTGTTATGAACAAGCAAGCTGAGGAAAATGTGATCAAGGACGAGTCAGCGGTTGAGGTCACAAAAACAGAAGATGCGTCAACTTTGCCGAAAGCGGTGAGCGCTGCAGCTAACAGCAAATCACCATAAGGTAACCATAAACATTAAAGGGTTCCTCAATCCGGAGCAAGAATCCTCACCATAAATCGCAATGGTCGCCATATTCTTGCTCCAATTCTTCTACCAAATCCAGTCCAATATTCATCTTTTTTAGCTATTTGTTCTAAAGATTGAGATTGATCCCTAGCTGCTAAATTCAGTGGTAACACTCAAGGGTTTTTTGTCTGATTGAGCTCAAGAATACACATCATCAGCCGATAACCTCTATAGGCAGCTGTTCATCTGTAACGAGAAAAGAATAGTTCCATATTTTTATCTGATGGAAACGAGTCAGCACCAATTTATTAAAGAAATGATTAGGGATAACGATTTTGTGGCAGTGGTTGGCTGTCAGTGGTAGAGGCGTTAAATCGCATCTAGGATATTAACTTAATGAATAAATTCAGTTTATTGAGCTTTCTGCGGCTGCTTTGCCTGAGCATGGCAATGTTTACCTGCACGTCGCAAGCAGCCACTACGGAAAGTGCTGTCAAGGCTGGATTTATTTATAACTTCACCAAGTTCATCCAGTGGCCAGCGAGCACCAGTATGTATGCGACTTTCAATTTATGCGTGGTAGGTGATAACCGGCTGGAGGATGCCCTGCAGGCGCTTGAAGGAAAGATGGTCGGCAAAAAACCAATCAAACTACATCTAAATCTATCTGTAGAGAAATTAAATGTTTGTCAGATGGTATTTGTCGCAGAAGACGATACAGGTGCAATCAGTGCCTTGCTTAAAAAGGCCGATTCTATGCCGATAGTCGCCGTCAGCGATAGTCCTGACTTTATTTCCAGGGGCGGCATGATTGGGCTGGTTCGTGATGGGACCCGTCTTGGGTTTGAAGTCAACCTTGCCCCAGCTCGCAGGACAGGCGTACAGGTCAGTTCGCAGTTGCTTAAATTGGCAAAAAGGGTGAAGGGTTCAAAATGAGGGATTTAGTAGTGAAGATTGGGAGTTTGCTGACATGGGTCAAGCAAAGTTGCCTTGAACAATTATGGCTGATTGGCATATTGACGCCACTTGTGATTCTTGCAGCGGTTGGCATTTCCCGTTTTGTGGACGATCCTTCAAAGGATATTCAGGTCAGACAAGTGTCTCATTATGTTACATCGCAAGTACAAATTTCGTCAGATGAACTGTCTAGAATCGTGTCGATGTCTTTGGCCGAATTGCTGGGAATGGAAATCTACTTTGATGCTGCGAGTAGCTTGCTCAGGGGAGATCCGGTCATGATGACCTCACTAAAAATACGTGAAGATTTGGCTGAAAAGGCTATGGATACTTTATTGACATATCGTCCTCGACGCATTCGTGCTAACGTGTTAATCTGCTTCGTAGATTGTAACAACAAAAATAATCAGTCAATTACGGAGCTGGTCTAGATGCTCAGGTTCTCACGTGCTAATTCCATTAGCAAGAAGTTGATTCTGCTCGTGTCGGCAGTCTCAATGGCTGCCGTATTCGTTGCATTATTGGTTTCCACGCTTAGCGATATTGTAAGCACCCGTGAATCAGCAAAAAGCCAGATGCACATGCTAGCGGATGTGCTGGCGCGAAATAGCCGCTCTGCTATCTTGTTTCAGGACAAAAATACCGCAGTAGAGACTTTATCCGCGATAAAAGACCATAACATTGTTTATCGAGTCGAAATCGTCAGGAATGGTAATGAAGTATTCGCCTCTTACGACAATCCTCGCCCCTTGTTATTGCAGTCATGGATGCATCGTTTCCCTTCAATAGACCTGCTTAGCGTCCAGACGTATATCAGCCAAGAAGATAAAAGCCAAGGCATGATACGAGTGTATGCTGACCTTGATGAAGCATGGGCAGATCTGATGCATAAATGGCTAGTCAATTTGCTATTTTTGGGAATTACGCTATTGATCGGCTTCGCAGTGTTGCGGCATTTAGTTTTTAAACTGCTTCAACCAGTCGGCTCGCTGGCAAAAGTGGTGCGTGAGATTATTGATGACAAAAGATACGCGCTGCGTGTGGAAAAAGTTTCCGATGATGAACTAGGCGAGCTGACAGATGAGTTCAATCAGATGTTAGCGCAAATCGAAGTGCGAGACAGTCAGCTAAGGCAGAACTTTGAGGCGTTAGCGCAAACACAAGATGCCATCACGCTTCGGGATGAAAACCTGACTATCCAATATGTCAACCCTGCTTTTACAGTAATGTTTGGGTATTATCTGGAAGATATACAAGGCAAAGAGCTCTGCTTGATACCAGATGGATTGCCGGAGCCTCAGCTATCACAAGCTGAAGTCTACAGGATAGCTCGCGAGGACGGGTTTTACCGCGGTGAAGGCTATCGTCAAGCCAAGAATGGAAGAATTATCCCGGTTTCATTGCAGATTAGTCCCGTAAAAGATGAAAAGGGTAATTTGACCAGTTATGTGACTGTGATATCGGACATTACTGAGAAGAAGCAAGCCGAAGAATGGATATGGCGACAGGCTAATTTCGATACACTGACGGGGTTGCCTAACCGGCATATGTTCCACGAGCGTCTCGAGCAGGAGATTCTCCGTACCAATCGCACCAATATCCCTTTTGCATTGATGTTCCTGGATCTCGACCACTTCAAGGAGGTTAATGACACATTAGGGCACGACATGGGAGATGAACTGCTCAAAGAGACCGCTGAGCGGCTTCTGAGTTGTGTTAGGAATACGGACAGCGTAGGGTATGTCAATGCGGTGTCTCGCTTGGGCGGGGATGAGTTCACGATTATCCTGAATGATTTGAAAGTCCCCAATGATGTAGAAAAGGTCGCACAGCGCATTCTGGACCGCTTGGCGGAGCCGTACTATCTTCGAGGCGAGATGGTGTATATCTCTGTAAGTATTGGCATCACGCTTTATCCTAAAGATGCCTCAGATGCCGAGACTTTAATCAAGAATGCAGATCAGACGATGTATCATGCAAAAAGCAAAGGGCGTAACAATTTTAGCTATTTCACCCGCTCTATGCAGATCGCTGCGCAAAAACGCAGGGCAATGATCAATGATCTGCATAATGCAATCGAGCAACAGCAGTTCCAAGTAGTCTATCAACCCATTATTGATTTGGCCACACAGCAGATTCATAAGGCAGAAGCCCTGATTCGCTGGCAACACCCCCAGCGTGGAATTATCAGTCCAGCAGAATTCATTCCCGTGGCTGAAGAGACCGGCATGATAGTAGAGATTGGCGATATCGTTTTTCACATGGCGATTCAGCAAGTGGCTCATTGGCGCGAGTCCATACACAGTGATTTCCAAATCAGCATAAATAAATCTCCTGTCCAATTCCTAAGCAAGAGCAGCAAGTGTCTTGACTGGTTCGAGCATATGAAAAGGCTGGGCCTGCCCGGCGAGTGTTTGGCCATAGAGATTACGGAAGGTTTGATGCTGGATCAGAACCGGATGGTAACCGATAAGCTGTTGGCTTTTCGGGATGCTGGCGTGCAGGTGGCAGTAGATGATTTTGGCACAGGCTACTCATCGTTGTCCTATCTCAAAAAGTTTGATATCGACTTCATCAAGATCGATAAATCTTTTGTGCAAAATCTCTCTATCTACTCAGGCGATATGGTGCTGTGTGAGGCGATTATCGTGATGGCCCACAAAATGGGGTTGAAGGTCGTGGCGGAAGGCATCGAGACAGTTGAACAGCGTGATTTGCTGTTTGGTATCGGCTGCGATTATGGTCAAGGTTATTTCTTCTCTCGTCCATTGCCAGCTGAAGAATTTGAGAAATTCGTTGGAATTCAGGAAGATCTTTTTAAAGATGTGTCGCTGTCACATGGCTATGCATCAGACGCTGGTTATTCATAGTTGGTATGTTATCTCTATGATATGAGCAACAAAACAAGGCAGTCACTATTACGATTGCGACACGCTTATTCTTAATTTCACTGGAAACCCTTATAATTGCGGGCGTTTGATAACGCCCTCGTAGCTCAGTGGATAGAGCATCCCCCTCCTAAGGGGAGGGTCACACGTTCGATTCGTGTCGAGGGCGCCAAATATCTATCCATCCTAGTCCGAAACTGTCGGAGCGCCAATCGGTTAAAAGTCCTGCTGGAGTTGTTGGACTGTCAGCGTTAATCCACTGTAGGTGTTTCCAGCTTCTTTCTTACAATGGCTTCAAACTCGGCAGGCGGAACAGGTTTGCTTAAATAATAGCCTTGCACTTCATCACAGCCTTTTTCTTGCAAGAAAGCCATTTGCTCAGCAGTTTCCACGCCTTCGGCTATGGTGCTTAGGCCGAGGTTCTTTGCCATACTGATGATGGCACTTACGATGGCTTCATCATCCTTGTCACGGGTTATGTCATTGACAAATGATCTGTCGATTTTGATTTTATGTATTTCCAGTCGTTTGAGATAACTTAACGAAGAGTAACCGGTCCCAAAATCATCTATAGAAATTTTAACCCCCTGGCGGTGCAATTCGTCGATAGTTGAGGTGGCTCTCACGGGGTCATCCATAGATGCACTTTCAGTTAGCTCAAGCTCTAGATATTCCGGAGGTAATTCTTCTTCCAGCAGAATTCTGGATATCAGTTCAGGTAAGTGCTGATGTCTGAATTGCACAGACGAGATGTTAACTGCAATGCTCATGGGTGGTAATCCTTTATTCAACCATGCTTTCATTTGATGAATGGCCGTACGCAGTACCCATTCGCCAATCGGGAAAATCTGCCCACTGTCCTCTGCGATGGGAATGAACTCAAGCGGTGAAACCAGGCCAAATTCCGGATGTTCCCAACGGATCAATGCTTCTGCTCCGATGATATCGCCACTTTGCAGGCAAACTTGGGGTTGGTAATGCAGCAGCAGCTGATTTAATTCTACGGCGCGGCGCAGCGCGTTTTCGAGTTGAAGAGTACGCGTAGACCGCATCTGCATTTCAGGCATATAGAAGCAGAAATTATTGCGGAAATTAGCCTTGGCGCGATACATAGCCGTATCAGCCGCCTTATACAAGGTTTCCATGTCTTTACCGTCGTTGGGGTAAATGGAAATCCCGATTGATGGTGTAATGGTCAACTCATGTTGATCAATTAAGTATGGCTTGGCCACGACTTCAAGAATTTTTCTTGCCACATGTGCTGCGCCTTTTGCATCGGTATCCACAAGCAATAAAATAAACTCATCGCCACCAAGGCGTGCAACCATATCTTCGCCTCGGACAGAAGCTTTTAACCGTTTGGCGACCTCGTTAAGCAACATGTCTCCCACGCTATGACCAAGGGAATCGTTGATGTTCTTGAATCGGTCAAGATCGAGGAATAACAGGGAAAAAATCTGGCTGTCTCGTTCGGCCGCATTGATTACCTGGTTAATATGTTCTGCCAAAAGTGCTCTGTTCGGCAAGGTTGTCAGCGAGTCGTAATGTGCAAGCTGATGGATATATTCTTCAGCTTCCTTATGCAGGGTAATATCATTGAAAATACCAATATAATTGGACACATGATTTTCGTTATCCAACACCTTGCTGATGGATAACGACGCAGGGAATAGGCTGCCATCCTTTCGGCGGTTCCAGATTTCCCCTCGCCAAGTGCCTTGGCTGTTGATACATTCCCACATGGAGTTAAAGAAATCCTTTTCATGCCTACCAGAACTTAGAACTCGCGGATTCTTTCCGACGACTTCTTCTTCGCTGTAACCCGTGATATTCATAAATGCCTGATTAGTCATAACTATTGCACAATCGGCATTAGTAACCATGAATCCTTCTGCACTCTGCTCAAATACTTTGGCAGCGATTTCCAACTGAACGGTGGCTTGTTTGCGATCGGTAATATCTTGTACTGTACCCCGCATCCGAATCGGAGTGCCATCAGTTGCAAATTCGGCTTTCCCAACGGATCGCATCCAGCGAATCTCGTTGTTGGCGTTATGGATTCGGTATTCGACGTCATATTTTTTGCCTTGATGAATATGCGCATTTGTAGCATCAATGAGTTTTTGCCTGTCATCTGCTACCACCAGGTTGAGAAAACTTTCCCAAGTCGGTTTTTCCAGCCTTGGGAATTTCAGCAATTCAAAAACTTCTGGTGACCATGTTTGCTCATTGGTCAGCAAATCAGCGTCCCATGTGCCAATTTCTCCATATGCCTGGCCAAGTCTGAGGAGTTCTTCATTCTTTTTCAATTTTTCTTGCAGGGCATATTCATCAGTAACGTCACGAAATACCAGCACGACACCAACAATTTCCCCAGTGCTTTTTTTGATGGGCGCTGCAGAATCTGCAATCTGGTACTCTGTCCTGTTACGGGATATCAGGACGGTGTGATTTGCCAAGCCTACAATCTCACCGGTTGCGAGCACGCGCTTGACGGGATCTTCAACTGGCTCACGCGTTAGCGCATTTACAATCTGGAACACCTCTTGAAGCGCTTTGCCAACGGCCATTTCTTGTTGCCAGCCGGTCAATTTTTGTGCAACCCCATTCAAAAGCGTGATTCTGCCATTTGCATCCGTCGCAATTACTGCATCGCCGATGGAGAACAAAGTCACCGAAAGCCTTTCCTGGCTTTCTTCAAGATTGCCCAGTGCAGCCACCATTGCATCGTGCATTTCATTCCAGGCGTTACCTAACGTAGCCAACTCGCCATTACCTGAAATCTTTGCATGCACATCGCGCTCGCCGGATTTGAAGCGTTGTATTATGGTTATTAGATGCGTCAAGGGTCTGGATAACCACTGAGAGATTGCCCACTGTATCAGCAGCAGCAAAATGGCAGCTATTGTCCAGATGGCCAAGCTATTTCTTAATAGTTTTTCCCAGATGTTGGCTTTTGCAGCTCCAAGATCATAATTAAATAATAAGATACCGGTTTGCGAAGACCTGATTTCATTTGCTTTCGCCGGTAAAGTGATTGGCTGGTAGCCAAATATATGGCGTCTATCCTCAGAGAATCTTAGCAGCTGCCGTTTGGTGGATTGGCTTGACAGGAAAAGCTCACGATTGAAATAAGGTTGTACCTCTTTCGCATTATGTCCTTGCCACTCTTTCTTAGATGAATACAAAACACTGCCATTGTTATCCAGCAAAGATATTTCTTCCATACCTTCCAAAAAGGCGAGACTGGTTACTTCGTTAAATACCAAAGCATTTTGGTGGCTGTGTAGGAGATTTTCGATTTGCCTTTGAGATGCAGCCAATCTTTCGTTTAAGTGTTCCAGTGTGCTCTGTTCAAGTTCCACCTCATTTTGATGTTGTTCGAGGTAAACAAAGAATGTGAGCCACACGGCAAAGAACAAGCTTAGTAACGCTGGCAGCCAGAACCTGAGATTGACAGTTTTTGGCGCTTTCATTTGTTAACCTGCGGCAGGAACCCGGGCTCTGCCAGATTGGTGATGTTGGGTTTATGTTGCAGCAAATCTCGACTGATCATCAATTCCGACAACTCTGCAGCCAACGTTTCCAATCGCGCTGGCTTCCCTTGCAAGATTTTTTGGTTCTGGTCGCGATTCAACAAGAC
Source organism: Methylophilus sp. (assembly GCA_035423825.1). Lineage (GTDB taxonomy): Bacteria > Pseudomonadota > Gammaproteobacteria > Burkholderiales > Methylophilaceae > Methylophilus. The sequence continues at coordinate 431,312 of DAOMMM010000001.1, forward strand.
CATCCCATTAAACTGGGATTTGACTGATTCTGGGGTTGAATCCAATCTTGGCGCGATGACGGCTAACGCGTCTTCTGGTTTCTGTGCCAGGTAATCATGTGCTGCAAAATAACCGCTAATGAGTTGCTTCAATGCGTCAGGGTGATTCTTTAATGCATCATCGCTGACGACAAGCACATCCAGAATACGTGAAGGGATTTGGCTGCTGTCGAACAACACATGACCACCTTTTTCAAGTGCCTGAGCGATTATTGGCTCGAAAGTCACCAGAGCATCAACATCACCTTTTTGCCAAGTCGCCAAATGCTCATCAAAACTGAGCGGCACTATAGTGACATCATTGGCGATTAGTTTTCCTTCCTGCAATGCGGCATCCAGCATAATGGCACCAACCGCACCAGTTTCAACCCCTATGCGTTTCCCACGTAATGAAGCTATATTTGAGATTTCTTTTTTTGCAATGACAGCATCAGCGCCATTGGACGCATCTATCACCAGCACAACATGCACATCAACGCCATCTTGAATCAGGTTAAGCGTTTCATCAAGTGTCAAAGTGCCTGCCTCAATGATGCCATGACGAAGTGCGCTTGAGGTTTCGCTTGCTGAGGCAGTTTCTATGAGACGAATGGAGTTTTTGTCATACAAGCCAAGGGATCTGGCGAGAAAAAACAATTCATAGCCAGGCCACTGATGGATAGCCATACGCAAAGGATGTTCAGGTGACAGCGAACAGCCATTCACCACTAGTAATGCCAATATGGTGACAAATTGTTTAAATTTTAAGCACATTATAATTCGGCACTTTACTAGCAATATAAGCTATTAACAATCATCTGGTTATTTGGGGTGAGAACCCTAACAAAGAGCAGATAAAAATTGTCTGTTCGCAATCAAGTAAATTTAAGCTTGTATCCTAAGTTGTTGCTAGAGCAACTATTGCCAAACCAGCAGGTATAGCTGTGGAATTGTGTAGTAGCTCAAGCCTATGATTTTCATTGGAAAGTATTATTTTGATAATTCCGTTGATTTTGACTGGATAAATTTAAATCAAATGGATAAATAAAGCAGGTTTAGGATGCTTTTTGTACTTTTGAGTATATTGCTTTGCGCTTTTGTGATTTGTCTCATTATAGAAAAGAGGCGCTGGTTGACGATGAGCTATTTTGTATTGTTGAGCATGGCTTTAATGGCGTCCAAGCGGGCGCGGCCAAAATCCCGGTTCTGTTCTGCTTCATTGAAGGGGTTACCGAAATGGCGCAAATCGTCCTTAGGCAGTTCGCTGATAAAGCGGCTGGGTTCGCATGCTTCAACTTCACCAGCACGTTTGCGCTTTTTGCACCAAGAGATGTTGAGCGATTTTTGCGCACGGGTGATGCCAACATACATCAACCGGCGTTCTTCTTCGACTTTTGTGTCTTCCTGGCTTTCGCGGTGGGGCAGGATGCCTTCTTCGACACCGACCAGAAACACATGGCCGAACTCCAGCCCTTTGGCAGCGTGCAGGGTAGAGAGCTTCACCGCGTCTGGTTCGCCATCCTCACGCCCCTCCAGCATGCTCATCAGTGCTACGGTCTGAATCATTTCCAGCAAGGTACGTTCATCATCTTGGCCGGTACCTTCACTTTTGCGACTCATCCAGCTAATGAACTCCTGCACATTGTTCCACCTGTTTTCAGCAATGCGGGGTTCTTCGCTGTCGTAGAGATAAGCTTCGTAACCTATCGTCTCCATCATGGCCGACAGCATCTCAGGAGCGTTATCCTTGCCAGCCCGTTCCTGCAAGCGGCTGATGAACTGGCAGAACGTCAGCAGGTCTTCACATTGCTTGTGACCAAGCTCGCGCTGCAGGTCGCCTTCAAACGAGGCAGCAAACAGTGATATGTTGTGTTGGCGCGCATAGTCGCCAAGCCTTTCCAGCGTGGTGCTGCCAATGCCTTTTTTTGGCGTGGTGGCAGCACGGATGAACGCCGGGTCGTCGTCCTCGTTGGCGATCAGGCGCAGATAGCTGACGATATCCTTGATCTCGGTTTTATCAAAAAAAGATTGGCCGCCGCTGATGGTATAGGGCACTTTGTGCTCGCGCAGTTTTTCTTCGAATAGTCGCGCCTGATGGTTGCCGCGATACAGAATTGCGTAATCCTGAAAACGGGTGCGATGCTCGAACTTGTGCGCGAGCAGCTTCATCACTACGCTTTCAGCTTCATGCATGTCGTCTCTGCAGGCGTTGATATGGATGAGTTCACCCGTACCCAATTCGCTCCAGAGCTTCTTCTCGAACAGCTTGGGATTGTTGGTGATGACCTGGTTGGCCGCACGCAGAATACGCACGGTCGAGCGGTAATTCTGCTCCAGCTTGATGACTTTGAGTCGGCTGAAGTCTTGGGTCAGCTGGCGCAGGTTCTCTACATCAGCACCTCGCCAGCCATAGATGGCCTGATCGTCGTCGCCAACGGCGGTAAAATTGCCCATGACACCTGTCAGCTGCTTGACCAGCTTATATTGGCAGGCGTTGGTATCCTGGTATTCGTCAATCAGCAGGTATTTCAGCTTACGCTGCCATTTGTCCAGTGTTTCACGATGCGTGTCAAACAGCTCCACGGGTAGCTTGATGAGGTCGTCGAAATCTACCGCTTGATATGCCTTTAATGCCTGCTGGTAGAGTTGATAGACTCGGGCAGCCGCATGGGTCAGATCGTCATCTGCACGCGATTTGGCCTGTTCAGGGCTAATGAGGGCATTCTTCCAGCCGGAAATCTGCCATTGCGTCTTGCGCAGCAGCTGTTTGTCGGTCGTGCTGAGGATGTCACTGAGAATCTTGAAACTATCGGCAGAATCTAGAATCGAGAACTGTTTTTTGTAGCCTAGCGACTCGGCTTCCTGACGCAGGATCTGCATGCCCAGCGAGTGGAAGGTGGCGATCGTGAGTCCCTTGCTGGATGCGCCCTTCAGCAGGCCACTGACACGCTCACGCATCTCGTTGGCTGCCTTGTTGGTGAAGGTAATGGCGGCAATCTCGCGCGGCTGGTATCCAGCTTCTTCTATCAGATACGCGATCTTCTGAGTGATGACGCGGGTTTTGCCACTGCCGGCGCCTGCCAGCACCAGTAATGGGCCATCCAGATATTTCACTGCTTCGCGTTGCGGGGGATTCAGTTTGTCTAACATCTTTAACACTTGTTGAGACTCGACAAGGAGATTCTGTCGAATATTCCGTTATAGTATCATTCTCATTGGTTATAAAAACTGCGGTCTTTAAACGAAAGCATATTTTTTAATAAAGTGAGGCACCTGCGGGAGACACCATGCCAAATTTCGATTTAAGAACGATCGTATTCATGTCCATGCTGCTGACATTCATGTTTTCCATGATGTTGGCTATCACGCGCGTGCATCACAAGGAGATACATGGGCCAGGTTACTGGTCTGTGGGGAATCTGGTGGTCGGCTTGGGCATGATCCTGGTGTTGATTCAGCTGGATAGCAGCAAGGTGCTTTTTCTGCCGGGAATGGCATTGATAGGTACAGGGTTGAGTTTATATATCAATGGTATACAGGCATTTACTAATCGCATCCCGGACCACCGTATCCCGGTGCTGGTGTTCGTACTGCTGCTGGGGATGGATGCGTACTATATGCTGGTGCAGCATGATGTCCGCACGATGGTGGTACTGGATTCCGCGGTGTTCGCTCTGGTATATCTATTGTGTGCAAGGCTAACTACGTCAAAAGACGACGGCTTGCTCGGCACCTTGTTCTGGATCGCTTCCAGTTTGTTCCTGATTTCTGCCCTGGTCATGGCGGCGCGCGCCATGCTGGCCCTTAATGCAGATGCCAGCGTCTTTCAGTCGCTTGCTTCCTGGTCGGTCAATGCCAACGTGTTCCTGCTTGGCGCGGTGATCCAGTTTTTTATCTCAGGGCTGTTCCTGCTTATGCTTAGTTATCGCTTGACGCAGAACATGGCTTCCATCGCCTTGATGGACGGCCTGACCGGTGTCGTGAATCGCCGCGGGCTGGAGGATGCGGCGCATAAGATGCAGGGTATCTGTAAGCGCATCAACCTGAGCATGACCGTCATGATGATCGACATCGACCATTTCAAGAAGGTCAATGACCAGTACGGGCATCTGGTCGGCGATGATATGCTGAGGCATCTTGCCAAAACCATTACCGGCATATTGCGCTCTGGCGATGTTTTGGGGCGATACGGTGGCGAAGAGTTCTGCGTTTGTCTGCCCAATACTACGGAACAGGATGCGGTAGGGCTGGCCGAGCGTATTCGCATTGGAGTGGAGAATGCACCGCTGTTGGACCGCAGGCACAAGATCCACGTCACCGTAAGTATTGGAGTGGCTGATTCGGTGCGGGTCGGTTATGACTTCAAGGCGCTGGTGCATGCTGCGGACAATGCTTTGTATCAAGCCAAGAATGCTGGCAGGAACCGCGTCGTGCGGGCGTCACTGGTCACAGATACCCAGGTCGAGCGTCGCCGCAAGCACTAATCTTCAGTTGTCTGTGTTCTAGACTTTTTGCTGGCTGCTGCCGCATCGGCTTCTGCCATCATTTCATTTCGGCTTTGCGGTGTTTCGAGACTGATGCGGCCAATCGTGCCGCTGCGGAATTCCGTTAGGAAAGCCATCGCAGTACGTTCCATATCCCAAAAGCTATCTCGCTTGTAGGCACGTTTTTTCGCGATAAATTCCAGCAATCCAATCGCATCCATTTGCGATACATCGGTTTTATAGCGCGCGTTGAGCAGGGCAGGGTAGTTGCGCAACAAGTTTGCGGCCAGAAATTCGGCCACGTCTTCCTCGATCACTGCATTACGGCCAATCGCATGACAGGCTGCCAGCATGTAGCCATCTGAATCATATTGAATTTTCGGCCACATCATGCCTGGCGTGTCAGTGATGGTCATGCTGTCGCTCAATTCAAAACGCTGCTGGCTCTTGGTCACAGCAGGTTCATCTCCCACCTTGGCTACGCGGCGGTTGAGCAAAGCGTTCATCAGCGTGGATTTACCGACATTGGGAATGCCCATGATCATCGCACGCAGTGGTTTGAGGGGCGTGCCGCGATACGGTACCAAGTTTTTGCAAAGTCCGGGAATCTTCTTTGCATCACCGGCTTTTTTGCAGCTGAGGGCAACGGCTTTGGTATTGGGCTGGGCGTTAAAATGGTTAAGCCAGGCTTGCGTCACGACCGGGTCAGCTAAATCTGCCTTGTTGAGAATCTTGAGGTTGGGGCGCTGGCGAAACAGGCGCATCTCGTCGATCATCGGATTGTGGCTGGCTGCGGGCAGCCTGGCATCCAGTACTTCGATGACCATGTCGATATGCTCCATGGTTTCTTCTGCCTTTTTTTTGGCAGAAGTCATGTGGCCAGGAAACCATTGTATCGCCATTTATTTCGCATCCTCATCAGCACTGACTATGATGGCTGCGCCTCGCCGTACACAAAACGTACTGTCTTTGGCTTGCCGCCTCGTCATTATTTGATGAGGAAGCGAAATCTGTTTTTGGATGTGATAAAAGCGCATACGCGCATTTTAACATCCCAAGCGTAATTAATCTTCGTCGCCGCCATGTCGCCGCATGCGGCGTTCTTTCCAGCGTTCACGCTCTTCAGGGCTGGCATTGCGCATGCGCTCGCGGAAGCGCTCTTTCTGCTCGGGAGGTAAATTCCTCCAGCGTTCGCGCAATTCATGTCTTTCTTCCGGCGGTAAATCACGGAACCTGCGCATGCGCTCTCTAACCAGCGATTGCTCTTCTGGCGAGAGGTTTTGATAGCGGCGCAGATTCTCACGGGCATGTTCTTGCTGTTCCGGCGACATGGTTGACCACTTCTCTGCGCCACGGCTCAGTTTTTCCTGGCGGTCCGCTGGGATGTCAGACCAGCGATCCTTCATGCCGGACAATATCTCCTGCTGCTGTGGATTGAGTTCTTCCCAGGCGATGCCCTCCGCATGTCCTGCCAATGGCGCCAACAAGGCCAGCGCAAGCAGCGCGCCCAATACGCCTTGCTTGAAAATAAACTGTTGCTTCATTGTCTTTTACCTCCGGTCTGCTGCGTTTTAGGCGCATCCGATGTTGTCTGTTGTTGCGTTACTTTGCGGGTCTGCTCAGCTTCTTTGATTGCCTGGTCCAGTACGACATCACTATTTTCCATTTAGCCCAGCATCTCAATCAAATCTAAAGGAATAGGTCTGGAAGCCGCATGGATATTGGTCCCCAGGCCTGCCATCAGCGCAAGCAAAATGAGTTTACCCCGCATCGTTGTTCACTGCTTGCACCTTGATTTCATCTATCCAGGCATAGAATCCCGGGTCGGTGATAGCGTCCAGTTCATCCGGGTCGCTGGCAAGTTCTGCCAGTGTGAAAGCATCAGCACCATTTCCTTGCGAAATTTCCGGCTGGCGCAGCAGCATTACCGAAATCACCAGTACGGCGCAAAAGCTGGCAGCTAGTGCAGGCATATAGCTGAGCGTGAACCATTTCCCCATAAAGCCTGTTGTTGCAGGCTGGTTCAGCGCCTTTCGGCGAATCTCTGCCAGCTTGGCACGCGTTTCATCATCCAGCTGCGCAGACCTGCTGTCCAGTTGCGCCTTGATGCTTTGTTCCAGTTTGCTCATTTCATCGGTCATAATGGTCTCCTAGCGCTTCACGCAAACGTTCCAGTGCCCGCGCATAATGCGTTTTCACGCTGCTTTCCGAGCAGTTCATCGCCTTGGCGGTTTGCTGTATATCCATGCCTTCCCATAATCGCAGTAAAAACGCCTGCTGCTGTTGCGGTGATAATCTTTTCAGCGCCTTATCCAGTTGCCTAGAGAACTGTGTGTTCTCCAGCTGGAAATCAGGCGCAAGTTGGGCGTTGCCGGAAACCTGCTCAAGCGGGTCTTCGGTATCTTCCTCATCATCGCGGTGGAACCACACGCGAAAACGGTTGCGTACCGTTTGCCGCCGCCGCCAATCCTGTATCTTGGTTTGCAGGATACTATAGAACAACGGTTTCCATTCCGGTTCCGGGTGACCGCTATAATTTTGCACCAGCTTCATCATCGTATCCTGCACGATGTCCAGTGCATCATCACGATTGCCGGTGGCAATCTGGGCAATGCCCAAGGCACGCGATTCCACGCTGCTTAAAAACGCTTGCATTACGTGCCTCAGGTAAAGTCCTGATTAACGTTTAGCGCGGCGATGGGCGCGTTTGTCCAGGCGGTTATTGATGCGCTCGCCCTTTTTGTCCAGTCGGTTGTCAGCACGGTCGCCACGTCTATCCAGGCGATCGTCGATGCGGTCGCCCCTGCGCTCCAGGTTTTCGGCACGCTGCTCATGGCCATTCGCTTCAGCTCTGTCTGCACGGTTGTCCATGCGGTCTTCAATACGGTCACCGCGGTTATCCATGCGGTCTTCTATCCTGTCACCACGCTTGTCCAGACGTTCTTCGATGCGGTCGCCGCGCTTGTCGGCAAACTCGCCATCCGCAGCTAATGTGGCCTGGCTGAACAATGCGCACAAAGCCGCGCTCAATAGTAGGGTTCTTTTCATTGTCATGTCCTTGTTGTTCGTTAAGAAGGTTCGGGGCCCTTACTCACTAAAACGCGCGGCACTGCAACGTGACGACACATGCAGCGAATTTTAATTCTAACGCTAAAGTGCCATGGCGGAGGACAGTCATGTATGCCAGGCCGGGGAATTGCAGATAGTTTATTTCAGCAGGAGTTCGGGGATTATTCAGGCTTGTTCGTTCAAATCGAATCGGGTGAGTAAAATTCGTTCAATCGCATCAGCTGGCATTGGCTTGCTGAAGTAATATCCCTGCGCCTCATTGCAGTCATGCACCTGCAGCCAGAGCGCCTGTTCTTGGGATTCGATGCCTTCTGCAATGATGTTCAAGTTCAGGTTCTTGGCGAGGGAGATCATCGTTTGTACGATGGGGGCGCTATCGGCGCGTGTCACGATGGCATCAATGAAGGATTTGTCTATTTTCAGGGTATCCAATGGCAAGTCTTTGAGATAAGCAAGGCTGGAATAGCCAGTGCCAAAATCATCGATGGCGACCTTGATTCCCAGTGCTTTGATATTATCCAGTATGTTGATTGATGAAGATGCTTCGGTCATCACCACGCTTTCGGTGAGTTCCAGCTCCAGATGCCGTGCTTCCAGGCCCGTTTCTGCAAGGATACTTTCAATCGATGCAAGCAGGTTAGGCTGACTGAACTGTCTGGCGGAAACGTTCACGGACATCAGTATTTTGCCAAAACCAGCCTTCTGCCATGCAACTGCCTGCGCGCAGGCGGTTTTAATCACCCATTCTCCAATCGGAATGATTAGGCCGATCTCTTCAGCGATCTGGATGAATTGCATAGGTGAAACGAACCCCAATTCCTGGCTGTTCCAGCGGATCAGTGCCTCCATGCCCACGATCCGCATGGTTTTGAGGTTTACTTTTGGCTGGTAGTGCAACACCAGCTCATTCCGCTCTATGGCATGGCGCAGCAGATTCTCGATACGGATGCGTTCGGCAACCTTTTGGTTCAAGGCCTGGGTAAAGAACTGGAAATTGTTCTTGCCAAGCTCCTTGGCGCGATACATCGCGATATCCGCGTGCTGGATCAAGGTGTTGGGCGTAACGCCATCTTGCGGACAGGTAGCGATGCCGATGCTGCAGGTGATGTTAATTTCATGCTGCCCGATGTGCAGTGGAGTGATGACCGATTCGATGATTTTGTATACTTCGCTCATCATCAGGTCTTGGTTCTCGTGCCCCTGCAGCACCACGATGAACTCGTCCCCGCCAAAACGCGCAATGGTATCGTTCTCACGGATCGTCTCGCGCAGGCGTCTGGATAACGTGATCAATACCTGGTCTCCCAGGTGGTGTCCCATACTGTCGTTGATGTGTTTGAACCGGTCTAGATCCAGGAATAACACCCAGGTAGGCAAATGGGTGCGGCGGCTGTGCTCGATCGCCTGCTGCAGCCGGTCATCCAGCAAGATACGATTCGGCAAGCCTGTCAGCAAGTCATGATGGGCCTGTATCAGTAATTGCTCCTCACGCTTTTGCGCCGAGATGGCGATGCCGATACGGTTAGATAGGTCGCGAATCTCGTCCAAGTCGCTATCATTCTCAGCGAGAGGGGTCTGGCTGCCTATCGTCAGCAATCCGCAGATGGTACCTTGCCAAAATATCGGCAGCACCCATAAGCACGGCAAGCCCAGTGCGGCTATCTCTTGCTGGTGGCGCAGTTGTATGTTGGGATGGGTAAAAAAGCCTTCCGGGGAAGATTTGAGTTGATGGATTTCCCCTGCAGGCAGTGAGATCGGGTATGAGGACAGCGTTCCGTTGTATGCGGTATTGGCCTGGCATAGCGCTTCGGTATCGGTCAGCTCGGTGATTCTGAAGATTTGCACGTGCGCGTCAGGTTTCAGTGACTGAACTCTGCGGGTGATCTGCTCTACCAGATGGTCCACATCCAGCTTGGCGACCATTTTCTTGTCCAGCTGGGAAAACACTTGCAAGGTGTTCATCTGCCTCTGGATATTGGAAGACATCTGATTAAACGCACTTGCCAGTTCGGAGAACTCGGATTTGCCATCCACCTGCACGGTATCAAAATTTCCTTGCGCAATCTTGCGGGTGCCTTCAATCAGGCGTTCCAGCGGCACCATCGTCCTTCTGATCTGGGTCAGGCTCAACAGGCCGATGATCAGCAGACTCAGGATCACGACCCCTGCATAACCGTTACTGTCATAAAAGTTGAGCAGGCTGCTTGCGGCGCTGGGTTTCAAGCGTGTGATTTCGAATACCCAGGGTTTTGTCTGGAATTCTACATTTATGAACAGTTCCCACTTGGCGGTTACGGCTTCATCTTTGCGGACAGTCGTGGTGGTCGAACAAAATAGCTCCAGACGTGGCCTGTCGGTACCGCTGTAGGCGCATACCTTGAAGTCTGTGGAAAATTCGTCTTGATTGCCCCAGATAAAGTCCGGGTTGAGTTCGGCAAGCAGCCAAGGTATTTGCGGCTTATTGGTCGGCACTATCAGCATGATGGCAGGTGCACCCTGTGTGCCTTGTTGCGGTACAGCCCGCAATGTGGTTTGCTTTATATCACGCAGCCACTCCAAAGTGTCCATCATCTGCTTTTTGCCCGACCTTACATAGTTGTTGCCCTGGTTGGTAATGATGGTGTCGAGCTGGCCATCGGCGGATACGAGTGAGACGGATGTGAAAATGGCCGTGTGGCTTAGCCTTGCTTCGCGTTGAGCAAGAAAGTCTTCTGCCAACGTTTCAATGTTGTCAAAAGAGCTGCCGAATTGCAGTAGCGTAGATTTGGCGAACAGCAGGTTGCTGAATGTGTTCAGCGCCTGGTTTCGCGCAGTCTCTCTCAGGGATTGATGTTCATATTCATGGATAAGGCGCGCCATGTTGCGATGCGCGAGGCCGGACACCAGCAGGGCGGGGATAGCGGCTGCCAGCAGCAGCAGGAAGGCGATGCGCCGGGCGACTTTGCTTTGGAGAAAAGCGCTTGGGATCATGCGTGCATCGGTTAGAACTTGCTCGCCAAGCCGATGTAGCGGCCATCGTGCGCATAAATAACGTCGTCGCGGCTTGCTTTCGCAGTCAGCGGACCGGTGCTCTTGCCGTCTTTGCCGGTGCTGTACAAATCGAAATAGGTGTTGATGGGCACCAGGTTATGGTCTTTCCTGGCCTGGCCTTTATTCGCGCCGGTCAGGTTCAGGTATACGTAGGGTCTCTCCCAAGGGTCGAGCTTGCCGGCCAGTCCCACATCGGCCAGGCTGTCGGGGTATTCGCGATTGTCATCGAAATAATGCTCGATGGTGTTGCCCATCGCCGCAATTTCTTGTGCGGCCATCTTCACCTTGGCGCTCTCTTTGTAATCTTCGTATGCCGGAATGGCGATCTGTGCCAATACCGCGATGATGGCCATCGCGATGATGATCTCTATCAGCGTTAGACCTGCGTGGCGGCTAAACCTGAAATGTGGTGTCGATGTCATTTTTATGTCATCCGTTTTAGGTTGGGTTTATTCGGTTCGATAGTCGCAAAAGGCATGCCAGTGCAGAATTTAGCCTATCCTCAGGATGTATCGGCTGAAAACCGGCGAAATTGAACGATTTTTTGCTGTATCGGCTGGTTTTACAGGATCGCGCAGCTTTTCGCCTGTCGTAAAAATGACAGCGGTGTGCTGGTTTCGACACCCTGAGACCAATCAAATCCATCCGGATAAGCGCGGTCAGGACGGTTTTCAATTAAAATAGCGTATGCAAAATATCCCGGAAATCGATCCCAATCAGTCTGTAGAACTGCTCAAGGCGCTGCATATCCTGACGCGTGATGGCAAGCTGAACCAGGATAGCCGGCGCAAGCTCAAGCAGGTCAACCATCTGGTGCAGTTCATTACCCCCTTGATTCAAGAGGTGATGAAACCCAACCCGAACCCTACGCTGGTCGATCATGGGGCGGGCAAGTCCTATCTGGGTTTTCTGCTTTACGACGCCGTATTCAAAAACATGCCGGGCGGGCAGGTGATAGGCGTAGAGACACGCGCCGAACTGGTAAAGAAGTCGCAGGATTTGGCAGCTGAATGCGGCTTCGGCCGCATGCGCTTCCTGCATGTCAGCGCGGCCGATGCCGCGCAAGCCACCGAGATCCCGGAACGGGTCGAAATCGTCACTGCCTTGCATGCCTGCGATACCGCGACGGATGACGCAATCCGATTCGGCTTGGCAAAACACGCCAGATACATGGTGCTGGTGCCCTGTTGTCAGGCGGAGGTAGCGCGTGCCCTGAATGCCGAAAAAGCCCAAAGCTTAAGCAGCACGCCGCTTTCCGAGCTATGGCGGCACCCCATCCATACGCGTGAGTTTGGCAGCCACCTTGCCAACGTGCTGCGCTGCCTGCAGCTGGAAGCGCATGGCTATCAGGTGACCGTGACCGAACTGGTGGGCTGGGAGCATGCGATGAAGAACGAGCTGATCATCGCCCGTTACACCGGCCAGCCCAAGAAGAGTGCCAGAACGCGTCTGGAAGCCATTCTGCAGGCATTTCACCTGGAATCGCTGGCGGGCAGGTTTGATTGAGTTTGATTAACAAGGAATGATGAATGAAAAGATTTCTGCTACTGGCATTGCTGTTTAACATGGGTGTGGCGCAAGCCAAAGTGCTGGATTTCAGCGGCAAATATGAATGCACGGGTGACGATGCGCATGAAGGCAAATACACAGGTATCGTGACGATGCAGCTCAAGCCGGCGCACAGCAAGGGTGATTACGCCGGCTATGATTTCACGCTGGAAGTCCCGGGTTTTGGCACCTATAGCGGACACGCGGCCGCAAATGGCACGAATGTTGCCATGCATTTTGCCTTGCCGAAGGAGAGCGGCCAATACGGCGGAAAGAACAAGGATTACGGAACGGGCATTGCTAAAATGCGCAAGAACAGACAAGGTAAATGGACGTTCCATAAGTTCTACTTCGAGCCGGAGTTCAAAGGCGGCAATACCGGCCTGGAAGACTGCGTGCAAAAGTAATTTTCATGCCATTGTTTTCATTATCCCAAGCATAGCCCTGAAAGCCGCATGCAGATTGGCCTCCAGGGCATAGGTTTTTGCAATGAACGCGCGAGAGGGATTTGCAGGCCCTGCATGATAAAATGTGCGCATGTCCGCAAACGCTAATCCGCAAGCCATTCTCCAGCAATTCCTGACACAGTTGCCTAACTGTATGCTGGCGGATCAATATCCGCTCAGACGGCGTATCCTACAGGCGGGCGACGCCCTGAAAGCCGGCAAAACTGCGCCGCTGCTGGAGATCGCCAAACGCATCGAATCTTCTATCCAGCGCAGGCAAGCCCGGCTGGCAGCGCTGCCCAAGCCGGACTATCCCGAAGAGTTGCCGGTTTCTGCGCGCAAGGATGAGATTTTGCACGCGCTGCAAAAGCATCAGGTCATCATCGTCTGCGGCGAGACGGGTTCCGGCAAGACCACGCAGCTTCCGAAGGTATGTTTGGAACTGGGGCGAGGCGTCGCCGGGCTGATCGGCCACACCCAGCCGCGCCGTATCGCCGCACGCTCGGTCGCCAGCCGCATCGCACAGGAGCTGAAGACGCCGCTAGGCGAGGCGGTGGGCTACAAGGTGCGCTTCAACGACAAGCTGTCCGAATCCAGCTACGTCAAGCTGATGACGGATGGCATCCTGCTGGCAGAAACCCAGAGTGACAGGTTCCTGAACGCATATGACACCATCATCATCGACGAGGCGCATGAGCGTAGCCTGAACATCGATTTTCTGCTGGGTTACCTCAAACAGTTGCTACCCAAACGCCCAGATCTGAAAGTCATCGTCACCTCGGCCACCATCGATGCGGATCGTTTTTCCAGACACTTTAACGATGCACCCGTAATCGAGGTCTCTGGCAGAACCTATCCGGTCGAGATTCGTTACCGCCCCCTGGGTAAGCCAGGGTTTGTGGCCAAGGAACTGCAGGCCGATAACGATGATGACGAGGATATCGAATTGCTCGGGCAGGACCTGATGGGCGTGAAGCGCAAGCCGCGTATCGAAGCGCGCTGGCTGCAGGAGGATGAGGAGGAAGAGGCAATCGAAGAGGCGATCCTGGATGCGGCGGATGACCTGCTCCGTCTGGGGGATGGCGACATTCTGGTATTTTTGCCAGGAGAGCGCGAGATACGCGATGTTGCCGACCATTTAAAGAAGTACCAAGGACGTTCGGCGAAATTAAGGCATATCGAAGTCCTGCCGCTGTTCGCGCGTTTGAGTATCGAGGATCAGCAAAAGATATTCAAGGGACATAGCCAGGCACGCATCGTACTGGCGACCAACGTAGCGGAAACATCGCTGACCGTGCCCGGGATCAAGTATGTCATCGACAGTGGCCTGGCACGGGTCAATCGCTATAGCCCGCGAGCCAAAGTGGAACAGCTGCAGATCGAGAAGATATCCCAGGCGGCAGCCAAGCAGCGCGCAGGACGCTGCGGCCGAGTCTCCAATGGCATCTGTGTGCGGCTTTATGACGAGGAGGATTTTAACAATCGCCCCGAGTTCACCGACCCGGAAATCCTGCGCAGTTCGTTGGCCAGCGTGATTCTGCGCATGGCAGATCTGCGTTTGGGCGATGTGGCCGAATTCCCGTTCATCGAAGCGCCATCCAGTCGCTTGATCAATGATGGTTACTTGCTGCTGCAGGAGCTGGGTGCAGTGAATGCACGCCGCGAAATCACTGAGCTGGGTAAACAGCTGGCGCGCTTGCCGTTAGACCCACGGGTTGCGCGCATGATTTTGGCCGCCAAGAAGGAAAACTGCCTGCGTGAGATACTCATCATTGCATCCGCGTTGGCGATACAGGATCCGCGCGAAAGGCCAATGGACAAGCGTGAGGCGGCTGACCAGGCGCACGCCAAGTTCGCGGGAGAAGATTCGGATTTCATGAGCTTCCTGAAGCTATGGGAGTGGTATGGCCATGCCCTGAAAAACAGGAAATCCAATAGGGACTTGTTGAATCAATGCCATCAGCAGTTTTTGTCATTCCTGCGCATGAAGGAATGGCGTGAATTACATGCACAGCTGACGGAAATGGCTGATGAGCTGGAGCTGAAGCCCAATACGGATGAAGCTGGCTATGCTCAAATCCATCGTGCTTTGCTGAGCGGTTTGCTTGGCAATATCGGCTTCAAGGATGGCGAAGCTGAGTCTTATCTGGGTGCGCGCGGTATCCGTTTCCATATAGCGCCTGGATCTGCTTTGAAAAAGCAGCGACCAAAATGGGTAATGGCGGCAGAACTGGTGGATACCACCAAGCTATATGCGCGTTGTGTCGCCAAGATTGACCCGGACTGGATAGAGCCGCTTGCCAAAGGCCTGACGGATAGCCACTACAGCGACCCGCGCTGGGACAGGCGCATGGGAATGGTCAACGCGTGGGAACGTGTGAGTTTGTATGGCCTGACGGTGATTCCCAAGCGACGCGTACATTATGGCCCCATCAACCCGACAGAAGCGCGCGAGATATTCGTACGAGAGGCATTGGCGAACATGGAGTTCGACACCCGTGCGCCATTCTTTGAGGCGAACCGTAAACTGATTGCCGAAGTGGAGGAGCTCGAACATAAGGCGCGCCGGCAGGATGTCCTGGTGGATGAACATGTGCTATTTGCCTTCTATGATGCAATCGTGCCTGCAGACATCGTCAACTCAGCAAGTTTCGAGGCATGGCGCCAGACAGCTGAAAAACAGAATCCGCGCTTGCTGTATCTTACCAAGGAAGGGTTGATGCGCCATGGCGCTTCGGGTGTCACCGAGGTGCAGTTCCCGGAAACGATAGAAATCGATGGCATCAGCCTGAACCTGAAATATCGTTTCGAGCCGGGGCACCTGCTGGATGGTGTGACTGCAACAGTGCCTTTGGCCTTGCTGAACCAACTGGATGCAACCCGTACGGAATGGCTGGTACCTGGCATGCTGCGGGAAAAACTGACCGCCTTGATCAAGGCTTTGCCCAAGGCGTTGCGCCGAGTATGCGTGCCGGTGCCGGAGTTCGTGACAGGGTTCTTGGAACATGCCGCGGTGGGGCAGACAGCCTTGGTGCCAGCGCTGGCACAGTATATCCAGCAACAGACTAGTCTAAAGATCGGGCATGACGATTTTATGCTTGATGATATACCTGCGCATCTTCGGATGAATTTCAGGGTGGTGGATGAGAAAGGCCGTGAGCTGGGCATGGGGCGCGACTGGAATGCATTGAAGAAACAGCTTGGCCAGGCAGCGCAACTGACATTCAGGAACAGTTCGCCCGGTATCGAAAAGAGCGGTCTGAAGCAATGGGATTTTGGTGATTTGCCCGAGACGCTGACATTCAGCAAGGAAGGCCGTCAGCTGACGGGTTATCCCGCTTTGGAAGATAACGATGATAGTGTGTCCATCAAGCTGTTCGATACGCCGCAAATGGCAAGGCAGGCGCATCGCAAGGGCATCTGCCGTTTGATGCGCTTCGAGTTGAAAGAACAGCTGAAGCAGTTGGAAAAGGGATTGCCCCAATTTAACCAGTATGCGCTGTTGCTACGTAACTTGATTACCCCCGATGAACTGCGCGACGAAATGCTTGCGGCGATTGCCGACCGCGCATTTATTGGCGAGGACGATCTGCCACGCACCAACGCCGATTTCATGACGTTGAAGCAGCGCGCCAGGACGCGCTTGCCAGCTGTGGTGGATGCAGCGACCAGGTTGGCTACGGCGATTGCCGGCGAGTACCAGGCACTCACGCAAAAGTTGGGTGCTTTACCAAACAATATGGCACGTATCAAACGCGAGGTGGAAGAGCAGTTTGCCGTGTTGCTGCCGAAACGCTTCATGAGTGTGACGCCATGGGAGCGCTTGCAGCATTTGCCTAGATACCTGAAAGCGCTACGGCTGCGGCTGGAAAAATATCCTAACAGTGTCGAGCGTGACACGCGCAGCGGGCAAGCGGTTCAACTGATATGGCAGCGCTGGCATGAGAGGGTGAATGCCCTGCACAAAGCCCATCAGGATGTCCCGGAAGCATTGCAGGATTATCGCTGGCTGATAGAGGAGTTGCGCGTTTCGCTGTTTGCACA
Source organism: Methylophilus sp. (assembly GCA_035423825.1). Classification (GTDB taxonomy): domain Bacteria; phylum Pseudomonadota; class Gammaproteobacteria; order Burkholderiales; family Methylophilaceae; genus Methylophilus. The sequence goes on from DAOMMM010000001.1 coordinate 447,951, forward strand.
GGAGTTGAAGACACCATTTCCAGTTTCTGTTAAGCGGTTGGACAAAACTTGGGAAGAACTCAGGGCGTAAATGAAGACGCGCACCATGCCTGAAATCGAGATGGTGGTGGAGTCCTCCATCTTGCTTTGTGTATTGATGGCGCTGCTCACCTCTGTGGGTTTGTGGGTAGTTATTGTGTATGTCCCAGACTGGCGGTTACAGCTTCTGTTGATGTTATGGCTGCTCGTTACAACGTATTATTATGTATTGCGTGATGGTTTGCGAAGATTGCCGAAATCTTGGAAGCACTTGCATATCAGCGCGCACGGGGAACTGCGACTGACAAATCAGGCAGGAGAGACGTTCACGCCAGTGTTCTCAGGTGATACCTGGATACATCCTTGGCTGATTGTGCTGAATTTTAAGCATAATCGCGATAGCAGGATTTGGCAGACAGGCTTGCCACCGCTGGTATTGGTGGCTAGGACAGATATTGATTGCTATCGCCGCCTGCGTGTCTGGTTACGATGGTGGCGTCACGCAGACTTACATCCGGCTGGTTCTGAAAAAATTAGCGCCTAAAAATGATTGTCGTGTGAAACAGCGTGCTCATGTTTGTAATGTTTGGCACGGATGTCATGCTTATACATTTTGAGTGTATGGCGAATTTGACGCAGCGGGTGGCGTCCGATATAAGCGCCAATCAATGCCAAGCCTGCAATGGTGGCCAGAATCCAGTCCAGACTGAATGGCGCGACGTCGCGGCGTGCGGGCTTCTGCTGTTTCATGGCGTTCAGCACGGCATTGGCACTATCGCCTTGTATATATGAGGCACCGATTTCTTGCGCGACGGATTGCAGATATTGAGTTGCGAGTTTGGAAATGAAGCGGTCATGCGTACCTGAAGCTACGTTGTCATCACGCACCCCTAGCGTGCTTTCAGAGATTTGCGCGATACCCGGCTGCATAGCAAAGCTTTCGTTAGACCAATAGCCGATAACCTGATTCTTGTCACTCAACTTGGGAATGGCAATCCCCTTTTCAGAGCCGATGCCGACAAATAGCCAGCCATCTCCGCCTTGGAACTCTGCCAGGCTTTTGGTATTGAACGCATGCAGTTTTGGAGCTTCTTCGCCGTCAGTGAAGTAGATCACTTGAGCTGGTTCTGGAAGCGCTCGTACAGCTTTAGCTGTTACAAACAGACTTTCACGCACCCGGCTATTCCCGGACCAGGCCATACGCCAGTCCAAATGGTTAATGGTGTCTTGTATGGCAGCAAAGTTTTCGCAGACTTCGATAGGGGTATACATGACCGCAACAGCATTTCCAGCAAACAGGCCGATGCTGACCTTGGTGCCGCAAGGCAACGATGCTGTGACCTCGTGCAGCAGTTTTTGCTGGTATTCCATGCGTGTTGCTGGTTTGCCGCCGATTTGCATGTCCTTCGCGTTCATGCTTTGGGATATATCAGCGATCAGCAGGTAGGTGTATATGTTATGCTTGAGCGGAACCGTTGGTCGAAATATGGCAGCCACCAGGCACAGCAAGGCCACGGTTAACAGGATAGTATCCTTGTGCTTGAAAAAGTAAGTCAGTTGTTTATTCATTCGAAGGCACCATAATTACGCTGGAGAGCACTCAAGTCAGCAGCCTTCCTGTTTATGGCAACCCGTTAGGGATATTGCCCATGATCAAGCCAGGATTCTCTGATTCGCCTACGCCAGGGGTAGGTTTCTCCGGCAACAGGGTAATGACACGGTCCATATTGCGCCGTGTTCCCCAGTTGCTGTTGTCTAGTTTGAGCGCATTTTTGTATGAGCTGTACGCTTGTGTGAGCAGGTATTCGGTTTCGTCTCGCGCTTTCGGGTCGCTGGTGCCGCCCACTTGCAGGCTCTTCAGGAAGAACATGTTGCCGATATTGTGATGCACGGCAGCCCGCTGTGCCGGCGTGCCTTTGTCGATTAACTGTGAAAACAGCAGGGTGGCTTCCTTGAAACGCTCATTTTTAGCAAGCCAGTAAGCGGTGGAATATTTGGCTTCCAAGCTTTGTTTGTCAGTTTTGAGAGGTTTCCCAGTGGTGATGGCCGCGTTGAATGCATCGATTTGCTGGATGCGGTTATATTGATAAAGTGCACCTGCCGCGCTAGCAATAGCCGTGGCAAGTAAGAGAAAGGTCAGTTTTTTTACGCTGAGCGCCATGTTTTTATCTCCAGGTACTTCACAGTCAGCAACAAAGAAATCATCAGTATGGCCAGTAAATAACAAAGGCGGGTAAAATCCTTGCCGGGGATTTTTTCCATGTACTTGATGGTCTTTTTTTCTTTGCGGTTAATGTCTGCAACCGCTGCAGCCAGGGATTTCGGGTCCGACGCTTCATACGCGCTGAATGGACTCTTTAATTTTTGAAAAAATTGATATAACTGCACTTCTGCAGGTAGCGCATCTTCATAACTGCTGTCATATTTTGGGTCGAAAATCGTTACGCCACCAGGCTGCCGCAGCACGATCCAGTAGAGTGTAATGTTATAGCGCTGCAGCCAGTCACGCAGTTTCTGCTGCACATCTTCACCAACACGTCCCGCGCCGTCAGAGATGAGGATGATCACGCGCGAGCCAGAGTCAGGCACCTTTTCAAAAAGTCCTACTGCGCTTGTGAGACCACCACCAATATTGGTTTGGAATAGGGAGTTGCCTGCAGTGGCTTTGATGGCGGCCAGCACGGCTTCTTTGCTTTCAGTAAGCGGTAATACATACATAGCTGAGTTACTGAATGTGATGACGCCCATCATGTCGTTAGTGCGCTGGTTCACAAACTCTGTCATCAGCCGTGCTGCAGCCACCGATTTGGTTTCACCCACGCGGCCATCTGCGCCGCCTGCAAAAGGGTCATCCATACTCGCGCTGCGGTCAAGCACCAAGCCAATCTGTGCGCCTATGCCGATACGTTCTTCTTGCTGTTCAAGACTATGCGGGCCAGCCAGGCCTAGAATAATCGCCAGCAGCGAGACGGCAGCTAATATCTTGAGCAGCAGCCCAATTATGCTGGAAAGCGGGTCTGGCGGCAGCATCTGGAGCCAGGAGTAGCTGCGATTATGTGAACGCTCCAGCAAAATTGGCAGGATGGCCAATGGCAACAGCCAGAGTACCCATGGGTGATTAAAAGCCATTTATGCTTTCACCTCTGGCTTAAGGCCGCGTTCACAGTCTCGCATCTGGCGGCAAAATTTGAGCAGCCATATCTTGGCAGGCGCGTCGATATCGACAGCAGCTTTTGGGTCGAAGAACACTTGCCTCGACAGGGCAAAGAACCTTTCCAGTTCCGGTTTGGCTGCCGCATATCCTGGTTTAGCTGCAAACAGGTCAGCCAGCGTGTTGTGGAATATGCTGGTTCCGGCGGTTTTGTTGATTGCATCATGCATCCGGGTGATAGCCTGTTGTATGCCTGTTTCGTTGTCCGGCAATTTTCTGATTTCACGGTAAGCCTTGGCGAACGCACCGCCCATTTTGGGTAGCCAACTGCGTGTACCGTAGATATAAAGCAATCCTAGAAGAGAAAGCCCAAGCAATCCTGCAAACAGTTTTAGATATAGTACATGCCTGCTTTTATCGAGCAGGAATGGCGTGTGGAATGGGCTCATGTCGTCTTTTAGGTCCACTTGCCCGAACACGGACAAGGGTGAAATGCGGAAATAAAAACTTGGAATACGATACTGCACGACATCTTTGGTTTGGATGTTGCGAATCCTGACGATTTCGGCCCGCAGAACGGCAGGTTTGACTAGTTTGCTGACTGTGAATATTTGATATGTAAGGTGGATTCTGTAGGTGTTGCTGTTTTCGTTCTTTTGCTCTTCACTGCTGATGCCTGAAAGTTCTATTCCTGAAATCTGGCCACGATAGCGATGCTCATAACCAACGATAGGTAAAGATTCCTTGACCAGTTCGTAAGGTTTTTTGATGGTCAGGATAATGGTGCGATCAATCGTGTCACCTACCACATAGCCAGCATCCCGCGTAGGATTGATTTCCTGAAGGATTACATATTTTTCGTCAATGCTTGGAAGTGTGACATCGGCGTGCGCGATATTGGCGAAGATAAGGATGCCGGTCAGAAAGAAAAATCCCCAGTGTTTAAGCATTATCATTTTTTTCATTTACGCGGCCACATATTGATGGAAATATTCGGTGAGCAAGTCTGCATCAAACCCGCTCTCGATAAAAAATGGTTGCATGTCGAAGCGCAGGAACAAATCCGCAATCGCCTGTTTGCGGTCAGCAAAGCTCTGCAGGATGCGTTCGCGATAGTCTTTGCGCAGGAAGAGCGTACGTCTTTCACCGCTTTCTGGGTCGGTAAGGCTGGTGATGCCAAATTCAGGCAGGTCGGCGTATTCAGACGTGTTCCATAGCACCACGGGCACGATATGGTGGCGAAGCATCAGGATGAGCGCATCCTCAAGTTGGCTGATCGGCATGTGGAAATCCGATACCAGAAAAATAAGCGAGCGCTCGCGAGGCAGCAAGCGCACCGTGTCTATTAGCGCCGAACCGCCGACTTCACCAGGCACGTAGTCATCTAACTTATCCGCCATTTCAAATACCGCATGTGGCCTAGCGGATAATGTACATAGCCAGTCTTCTCGCAATTCGTCATCAAAGCCGATAAAGCCTACCGGGTCAGCGTTGCGCGTGGCTGATTGCGCGACTGATTTGGCGATGTCTGCAGCTATCGAGAGCTTGCGCTTCCTGTTGCCGTACTGCATGGAGCCAGACATGTCACACAGAACAAACACCGGTGTAGCGCTTTTCTGGTTAAAGATGCGCACATACACCTGCTCGAGCGGGTCGCGAATGGTTTGGCGAATGTCGATTCTGCGTGGGTCGGGATAAGAAAGCAGCGTCGTGTGGCCGCGAAACTCCATGCCCATGCCGCGCTGGGTACTTTTATGTCGTCCCGGTCTGCGAGAGCGGGAACGCCAGGCGATGTGATAGCTGAACTCTTTGATCAGGTCCGTCATACAAAAACTAACCAGTCTCTTAGTTCATCAAGGCGCTGCAATCGCGTTGATGATGCCGCTCAGCATCTCGCGTGCGATCTCGGTACGGCGCATCTCATATACCGGGCTGAACACCACACGGTGCGCGATGGTTTCGTGGAACACGTCATGGATGTCTTCCGGCAGTACGGCCTCGCGATTGTTGAGCCAGGCGTTGACGCGCGCAGCGCGCAACAACATGCCCATGCCGCGCGGGCTGGCACCGGACAAGACGAGGCGCTTCATGTCCACATTGGAAACTTTGACACCATAATCTGTGGGGACTTTGGTGGCGCGCCACAAATCCAGCGCATATTTGCGAAGCGCAGGGCTGGCGCCGATGCTGTTTTGCAGCAATGCACCGAATTTGTTGAGTTCGTCAAACTTGAGGATATCTTGTTCAACCCCGGTGATCAGGGTGTCTACATCATGGTAGCGTGTATCGAACACCAGGGATTCCATGATATCCGGGTCGTTTGGCACTACAATCGGGATCTCCATCATGAAACGGTCGCGTGCAGCGGAAGGAATGTCGAATGTTTCTTCCTTTTCTACCTGGTTGCGGTCGGCAAACACCAGCATGTGCGGGAAATGGTGTTCCTTGTTGAACGCTGTCAACGTCCGCTCAGCCATCACGCGCAGTAATAGAGAGTGCACTTGCGGGCGGGCACGGTTGATTTCGTTAAAAAAGAAGATGGACAAGTTCTCACCGGACATCAGGATCGGCCCCGGGCTGACATGCGGCTTGCCATCCTCCCCAAGGTAGGTGTGATACACCAGATCGTTGGGCATCAGGTCGATGGTTCCTTCGATGCGCTGATAGCCACCGCCAATGCCGCGGGTGAATGCGCGTAGCAGAGTGGTTTTTCCTACGCCTACATCTCCCTCTAGGAGCACATGACCACGCGCAAAAATCGCGGTGGTAATCAAACGTACTGGCTTCGTTTGGCCAACCACAACCTTATTGACCTCTGACTCCAGTTTCAGCGCATGTTCGCGCCAGTCGGCGAGTTGTTTGTCGCTCATTATGATTCCTTAGTGATTTTTATCAGTGATGAATGATGTTATTTTTTGTGTGATAGTAAACTAATTTTTTTAAGGTGTATACAGGTTTGTATATAACCTTCAATTGATTAGAATTATTACGATGCTAGTACTATATTACTATATCTTGTTCATGCTTTACGGACTGACGTTAGCCCAAAAGAGCTATTGTGAATAGTTATGATAGTTTCATAATTCCATACACGAGTTAAGGTTTAATGTTTATAAAGGAGGAAGGCGATGAAAGCGATTAAACTAGCAGTTGCTTTTGCCTTGATTGGCTCTGCCAATTTGGCACTTGCAGATACATTTACAAACGGTGGTTTTGAGAATGGTGACTTGAGTGGTTGGTCACAAGGTGGAGGGAACTGGTACTACGGCCCTGGTGCTGGTGGTAATGCACCACTCAATCCAGCTGTTTATGCAGGAGGTCCTTCCTTGAATACTGTGATGACTGGCGGTACGGATGCTATCACCGGTGCCAACACGGTATATAACGGTAAATATTCTGTTAGGGTCAATGACTCAAACAATGGTGCTAATGTTTCCACGATTAGCCAGACTGTAGCGAATTATACCGACAATAATATCTACTTTGCCTGGAATGCTGTGTTGGAAGATTCACATGGTCTTTTTGATTCAGGCCATTTTGCCCTGACTTTACATGATGACACTACTGGTACAGATGTTGTAACGCGTGGCTATAGCTCAGCAGGTGCTATCGGCGGTGGTACAACCGGTGTAACTTGGAATACTTATAACTCTGGATGGAGTACATGGTATTCTAGTGGGTGGGTAGTTGAGAATATCGACGTGGCCGCATTAGGATTGCTAGGGCATACTTTCACCTTGAGCTTGTTGGCAGCTGACTGCTATTGGACAGGTCATGGTGGTTATGTTTACTTAGATGGTTTCGGTGCGTATGTTCCACCTCCAACTGGTGTACCAGTTCCAGCGGCTGTGTGGTTATTCGGTACAGCAGCAGCTGGTTTCTTAGGGTTTAGACGCAAAAGCAAATTAGCTTAAGTTTAATTCCTAGGGGAGTAACAAAGCGCCATGTCAAATCGACTGGCGCTTTTTATTTTTACGCTATAACTCCAAAGCCTATTATTGTCCATGTTTTGAGTGCTTAATTAGCATGTATCTCAATGGGTTAAGCAAGTGCATGATTCAATTGCCTGCCTACATCCATTTTTGAACATAAAATTATTTCATAACATCGCCCACTAGGGCTTTCGCGAAAGCCGTTTTCCAGCGAAAATAGCGTCTGTAAATCATTTTCATCACTTCAAGCACACATAACATGACAAAACAGAATAGTTTTACCAAAGAGGAACTGCTGGCCTGCGGCAGGGGGGAGATGTTCGGGCCGGGCAATGCGCAGCTGCCATTGCCACCGATGCTGATGTTCGACCGCATCGTCAAGATCACGGAAGATGGAGGAAAATACGGCCAAGGTCAAATTGTCGCAGAGCTGGATATCATGCCTGACATGTGGTTCTTTGACTGCCACTTTACCGGCGACCCGGTGATGCCGGGCTGTCTGGGGCTGGATGCGATGTGGCAGTTGGTAGGTTTTTTCCTTGGTTGGATGGGCGGTCCGGGCCGTGGCCGCGCATTGGGTGCGGGCGAGGTGAAATTCACAGGCCAGGTGTTGCCGACTGCTAAGATGGCGGTATATACCATCGATTTAAAACGCGTTATCATGCGTAAATTGGTGATGGGTATCGCAGATGCCACCATGACTTTGGATGGTCGCGAAATCTATGTAGCCAAAGATTTACGTGTGGGTTTGTTCACTCGCACGGATAATTTCTAGGGGGGGATGGCGCCATGCGTCGTGTCGTAGTAACCGGGTTGGGCATTGTATCCAGCCTTGGTAATAATAAGGCCGAAGTGAAGGACAGTCTGTACCACGGCCGCTCGGGCATCACGTTTCAGCCAGAATATGCGGAGCGGGGTTTCCGCTCACAGGTGGCCGGCAATATCAAGAATCTGGATATCGAGGCGCTTATCGATCGTAAGCTGTTCCGCTTTATGGCCAAAGGCCATGCCTATGCGTGGATCGCCTTGCAGGAAGCGATTGCGGATTCACAGTTGCCGCCAGAACTGATTTCGAATGTGCGCACAGGTATGATCGTCGGCGCCGGCGGCACCTCTACCGAGAGCATGCTGCAGGCCACGGACACGTTCCGTGAAAAAGGTGCCAAGCGTGTTGGTCCTTACATGGTCACCAAGACCATGTCCAACGGCATCATCGCTTGTCTGGCAACGGGTGCTGAGATCAAGGGCATCAATTATTCCATCAGCTCGGCTTGTTCCACCAGCGCGCATTGCATTGGCAACGCGGTCGAGCAGATCCAGTGGGGCAAGCAAGATATCGTATTTGCCGGCGGCGGCGAGGAAGAGCACTGGACCATGAGTCTGCTGTTTGATGCGATGGGCGCCATGAGCAGCAAATATAACGAGACCCCCGAAAAGGCATCCCGCACTTATGACGTGGATCGTGACGGCTTCGTGATTTCCGGCGGCGGCGGCATTGTCGTGCTGGAAGAGTACGAGCATGCCAAAAAACGCGGCGCCAAGATTTACGCCGAAGTGGTCGGCTACGGTGCGACTTCCGACGGTTACGACATGGTCGCCCCAAGCGGCGAAGGTGCGGAACGCAGCATGCGTATGGCGCTGCAGGGCATCAAGGATGTCGATTACATCAACACGCATGGCACCAGCACTCCGGTGGGAGACACCAAAGAGTTGGAGGCGATTCGCGCTGTGTTCGCGGGCGGCGAATATGGCAAATTGCCAGCCATCGCATCCACCAAATCCCTCAGCGGACATGCATTGGGTGCTGCAGGTGTGAACGAGGCGATCTACTCGCTAATCATGATGGAGAACAACTTCATCGCCGCATCAGCCAATATCGAGAACCTTGATCCGGCGGCAGAAGGTTTGCCTATCGCCACCAAGCGCATCGATAACGTGAAAGTGGAAACTGCGCTGTCCAACAGTTTCGGTTTTGGTGGGACTAACGCTTCGTTGACCTTCTCGACCAAAAACCTCTAAAGGTTAGTGAAAGAGACGCTAAAGCCCGGCTTGACGTATGAGCACCAGTTTACGGTGACAGACGCCAAGCTGGTGTCAGCCTTGTATCCTGAGGCAGATGAGTTTCTGGCGATGCCAAAGGTGTTTGCCACCGGCTTCATGGTGGGCTTTCTGGAATGGGCGTGCATCAAACTGCTGCACCCGCATCTGGATTGGCCAGCGGAACAGACGGTCGGCACGCACGTCAATGTCAGCCACGAGGCGGCTACCCCTGCAGGCAGAGTGGTGACAGCCAGGGTGGAACTCGTGGCGGTGGATGGCCGCAAGCTGATGTTCACGGTCGAGGCGCATGACGGTATCGATGTCATCTCCAAAGGAACCCACGAGCGCTTCATCATCAATCGCGAGAAGTTCGACGCCAAGCTGCAGTCCAAGGCAGTCTGAGAGATGTTCAGTTAATAAAAAAACCAGGCATCGCCTGGTTTTTTTATTGCTTGCTGCAAGGTTAGACTTTTTTGCGGCTGTTGGCGACGCAAAAACCTGCCAGGCCAAATGCGAGGATGCTGGTCGCAGTTTCCAGACTGATTGCTTTGGATACTTCCGTATTCTTCTGTATCACTTCCGCTTTGGGTGCCGAAGTCAGTTCAAACACGATCTGGTTCGCCACGGCGCGAACTACGCCTAAACCCAGGCCGACTGTTAAAATAATCAACGCGATTCTTTTTTTTGACATAGCTGTATATCCTTCATATGGTTGTATCGTTAAGAGGGATATTGCAGATTGCATACCAAGCAGGCGATTTTGCTTAAGTGGTTGAATTATTGATTTTTTTTGCGCGAATGACGTTAATGCCTGCAAACAGACAGTCGATATTTCGACAACTGTGTGAGGATATGCATCATGTTACGGATGATCTTTCAGAAAGGGGCAGGGAATGAGATATCTATGGATGGGCTTGCTGCTGGTGCTTACGGCATGCGCCACTTTGGGCGACCGCACCGTCAACGTTACCGAGGCGGATATCCAGAACATGCTGAACAAGAAGCTGGATGTGCCGATTCAGCTGTTGAAGATATTCGATGTCAGCCTGAGCAACTCCGTGGTCAAGTTCGACCAGCAGACCGGGCGCATGCACACCACGCTGGATACAATGCTGCAAAGCAAACTGTTCGATGAAAGCCTGGCTGGCAAGCTGGGCATCTCCGGCAAACTGCGGTTCGATGCAGCGACACAGTCCATCGTGCTGGATGAACCGCAGATCGAGCAGTTCAACATTGCCGGTGCGGATACCAAGCAGAACGAGATGATGAACGCGCTGGCCAAAGTCATCGCCGGGCCGATGCTGAATGGCCTGACACTCTACAAGGTGAAAGAAGAAGACCTGAAATTTGGCGGTACCAGCTACACGCCCAAAAAAATGCAGGTGACTGGCAGCGGCTTGCAGATTACCCTAAGCCCAACCAGATAGGTGTATTGAATTAATCCCGAGCAAAAATGGCTGCTCTGCAGCCCAATATCCATGCGGGTTTCAGGGCATCGAAAATGAAGATGGCTAACGTGGGGCTAAGGAGCGGCTGCCGACTTGCCGGCAGGCGTCCCTCTGGAGCGGCGGGTTAGGCCTCAGTGGCAGGCGCATCGGCGACGATTTCCTGAACGTTGAAATACTGTCCTTGTGTTTCCGAGACTTTGCGCCAATCAGCTAGCTTCACCGTGAAACCCTTCTCTACGAACTCGTTCCCAATAAGGCGCATGTACTCGACGTCGGGCTCGAACGAACCTAGATCGAGAATCTGCCTCCCTACCGCAGTGAGCGTATAAACTTGAAATTCCAGTGTTCTTGTCGGGTCGTCGTGCTCGACGATAAGTGCTTTATTGTGCGATACGAAGGCCCGAACGAACTTTCCCTTATCGAGAGACTTGTACGTAGTTGTTAGACCGATAGCCTCGACCCCTGAAACTACTCCGAGCTCTTGCATCAACAAAAGCGTCGAGAAGTCCAAGCCCTTTGAATCAAGATATGCACTTTGGTCGCGAGCAACTCTTCCATCGATCACATAGCTCGCTAACCTGCTGATCATTTCTGCTTCTGGTTTGGAAAGAGTCTTTAAGAACTCCAAGGTTCGAATGGAATACTTGCCGGGTGCCTTTACCTCTCCTGCTAAGACACTGCCCCACAACCTTTGCAGGTCCTCAGCTGAAACCTTACCGGCATACTCTCGCCACATGAAAAGCCAATCTTCATCAATATCCTCTGTCGGAGGGGTCTGTGTGTCGTGGGCGAGCTGCTCCTCTGCAAACAAAATGGCTTTTGATGCATTAATTTCTGAGCGGGCCGCAGCGTCAGTTGCGGCCCGATTTCCGTATTTGACGGCGTCAGGGAGGGCTAGTGTTGGCTCAATGCGTTCAATTCCATTAGGGGTAATCGTTTGCTGAGGGTTGGCAAGCAACAAGGTGCCGTCGGCGCTAAGTTGTTTTTTCCCAGATCGGATATCAGCAGCATCTTTCTCCGCTTGCGCAAGCATAAGAATTTCTTGCCTTCGAACTTCATTCCGTGCGCGTCCTTCTCTACCCGCTTGCCACGGAGAAAGTAGCGAGCCGACGCCTTTCTCAGCCAGCGTCTCCCACAGCTTTATGACTAGCTTTTCGCCAGGAAAGTCCATGTAGTCTCCTGAGGCCTAACGTAAAATAGGCATCCTATTTAACGGAAAACTTTCCGTCAAAGGTGCTTTTTTGGTTGAAAAAATGTAGACTGTTTTTAATGTTTTCATATGGTTATCTGTTTTTAGTGCTTCCTAAAAACTTTCATGCAATACATCATGCTTTTTTGTGATGCTTGGTTGAATAAATACTAACGCAAACCGCAAGAAAAAACCATTTCCGTTACAGCAGCAATGCTGCCACTACGCTGCGGCCTTCGCTCACCAGGATGTTGTAAGTGCGGCATGCGGCGGCAGTGGTCATGCAGTCCAGCGAGATATTTTGCTGTGTCAGCGCCTGATAATGCTTGGGGTGCAGAAAGCGCTGCTTTTCGCCGGTGCCTAGCAGTACGATCTCCGGCTTGAGCGACAGGATGGTTTCCATCTCCTGCGCGCTTAGGTTATCGAACCCTCCAGTCACCCAGTCTGTATGGACAGCCTGCGCTGAGACGATGAGGTGGCTGGAATAGCGTGTCTGGTTGATTTCCACAAAGCCGCTGCCGCAGGCGGTGATGAGGTAATTGCCATCGGCTTGTGTCAAATTGAGTTTCATGTCTTTGCGTGCCCGTTTGTGCCGTGTTTCATTGAATGGTTTCATTGAAGCAGAGTAGCATTCTAATGTAAACTAGCGGCTTTATACATTGCGCCGGTGGCGCTTATTTTGCGATATGCAACCTCTAGTAAAATCCAATAAGCTCAACAATGTCTGTTACGATATCCGCGGCCCTGTGCTGCAGCGCGCCCGCGAGATGGAGGACGAAGGCCAGCGTATCATCAAGCTGAACATCGGCAACCCGGCCGCCTTTGGCTTTGAGGTGCCGGAAGAGATGCTGCAGGACGTGATTCGCAACATGAGCAAGGCGGGCGGCTATACGGATTCCAAAGGCTTGTTCGAGCCGCGCAAAGCCATCATGCATTACACGCAGAGCAAGCATATCCATGGCGTGACGGTAGACGACATCATCATCGGCAACGGTGTTTCCGAGCTGATTGTGATGGCGATGCAGGGCCTGCTGAACAATGGCGACGAAGTGCTGGTGCCGATGCCGGATTATCCGCTGTGGACTGCAGCGGCGACGCTGGCTGGCGGTAAGGCGGTGCATTACCTGTGCGACGAAGCCAACGAATGGCTGCCGGATCTGCAGGATATCGAAGCCAAGATCACGCCGAATACGCGCGCCATTGTGGTCATCAACCCGAACAACCCGACGGGCGCGCTGTACCCGAAAGAGACATTGCTGGGTATCATCGATATCGCGCGCAGGCACGGCTTGATCGTGTTTGCGGACGAGATCTATGACAAGGTGCTCTATGACGGCAACGTGCATGTCAGCATGGCATCGCTGGCGGATGATGTGCTGTTCGTCACGTTCAACGGTTTGTCCAAGAACTACCGCACCTGCGGCTACCGCGCCGGGTGGATGGTAGTCTCTGGCGACAAGAAACGCGCGAAAGATTACATGGAAGGCCTGAACATGCTGGCCTCCATGCGCCTGTGCGCCAATGTGCCGGGTCAACTGGCCATTCAGACGGCACTGGGCGGTTATCAAAGCATCGAGGACCTGGTTGCACCGTCCGGCAGACTGTGCAAGCAGCGCGATCTGGCTTACAACATGCTGACGGCGATTCCCGGCGTGACTTGCGTGAAGCCAAAGGCGGCGATGTATCTGTTCCCGAAACTGGATCCAAAAATGTACCCGATCAAAGACGACCAGCAGTTTATTCTGGAACTGCTGCTGGAAGAGAAAGTGCTGCTGGTGCAGGGTACGGGCTTCAACTGGAAGACGCCGGACCATTTCCGCGTCGTGTTTCTGCCGAATGCAGATGACCTGACCGAAGCGATCAACCGTATCGCGAGATTTTTGAAGAGTTACAGAATGAAGTTTGGAGCAAAAGCTTGAAGCAGTTGAATGTAGGATTATTGGGAATTGGCACTGTAGGCGGCGGTACCTATACGGTATTGACCCGCAATGCAGATGAGATTACGCGCCGCACCGGCTGCAGGATCAATGTCGTTCAAGTGGCTGACCGCAATGTGGATGTCGCCAAAAAATTGACCGAAGGCAAAGTGGATGTGACGGGTGATGCCTTTGCTGTGGTGAATAACCCGCAGGTGGATGTCGTTGTCGAACTGATTGGTGGTTACACGGTAGCCAAAGACTTGGTGCTGCAGGCGATTGCCAACAAGAAACATGTCGTCACTGCCAACAAGGCATTGCTGGCTTTGCATGGCAACGAGATATTCGCAGCTGCCAGAGCTAACAACGTCATTGTCGCTTTTGAAGCGGCAGTGGCTGGCGGCATTCCCATCATCAAGGCGCTACGTGAAGGCTTGGGTGCGAACCGAATCGAATGGGTAGCAGGTATCATTAATGGCACGACCAACTTTATACTCACCGAAATGCGCGAAAAAGGGCTGGCCTATCAGGATGTGATTGGCGAAGCGCAGCGTTTGGGCTACGCTGAGGCCGACCCGACGTTTGACGTGGAGGGCATCGATGCGGCGCACAAGCTGACTATCATGTCCGCAATCGCGTTCGGCATGCCGCTCAAGTTTAACGAAGCGTACACTGAAGGCATCACCAGGCTGCAGCAGGCGGATATCAAATATGCCGAAGAGCTGGGTTATCGTGTGAAATTGCTGGGCATCACCAAGCGCACCGATCAAGGTGTGGAACTGCGCGTGCACCCGACATTGATTCCTGAGAAGCGTCTGGTCGCCAATGTGAACGGTGCGATGAATGCGGTGTTGGTGAAAGGCGATGCCGTCGGCCCGACCTTGTACTACGGCGCTGGTGCCGGCGCAGAGCCAACGGCCAGTGCGGTGGTGGCGGACTTGCTGGATATCGCCCGCCTGAGTGGTGCAGATGCAAGCCAGCGCGTGCCTTATCTTGGCTTCCAGACCGATGCAGTGAATGATTTGCCGGTATTGCCTATCAGCGAGATTCACAGCGCCTATTACCTACGTTTGCGTGCTTCCGACAAGCCAGGCGTGCTGGCTGGCGTAACGAAGATTCTTGCGGACAGAAATATCTCGATTGATGCGATGCTGCAAAAAGAGCCGGATGACAATGAGACAGAAGCTGATATCGTGATTCTGACTCACATCACCCAAGAGAAGAATATGGATGCTGCGATTGCTGCAATCGAGGCGTTGCCTGCGATTGTAGGCAAACTAATCAAATTGCGTGTGGAAAATCTTAACAGATAGAGATGGATGCGAGCTTGATCACAGGCTCGCATCTCGCACTGAACTAAAGTTGACTCTTTTTGTCAACAATTGAGTTTGTTGATAGAATAACTAAAATTATTTCAGTGAAGCTATGGCTAGCAAAAACGTCAATTCAAACCCCATCAAGCCAGTGATCGAGCTTTTAAAGCTAGAAAAGCGGGATATTTATATCATTTTCCTGCTGACAATCGGATCTGGCCTGCTTGCTTTTGCAACCCCGTTGGCGGTACAGACGCTGGTGAACGTGGTGACCATGGGGGGTGCTGTCCAACCGCTGGTAGTGCTGTCTATCATGCTTTTTATTCTGTTGAGCCTTTCTGGGGGGCTCTATATCCTTGAATACTATGTGGTAGAGCTGATATTACGCAGAGTTTTTGTCCGCAGTGCTTTGCAGGCAGTAGAGTCAGCCCAGGCCATGGATGTTTCAGTGGCTGATTCTCAAAATCCGATCGAACTGATGAACCGGTTTTTTGATGTATCGACAGTGCAAAAAACCAGTTACCAACTCCTAACAAAGGGCCTGGCGGCGGCTTTGCAGGCATTGTTGGGCAGCATCGTGTTGATGTTCTACAGTTTCTATTTTGCTGTAATCGCGATTTTCTTATTATTGATGGCTTGGTTCGTTATCGTTGTCGTTGGCAGGGTGGCGATCCAGTCGGCCATTAATGAGTCATATGCAAAATATAATATGGCAGCCTGGCTGGAATGTATTGCTCACAATTTGAATATATTCAAATTTGGCACCGGTAAAAACTTCGCCACACAGAAGGCAGACAGCTTGGCTAAAGACTATCTGTCCCGTCGTCGCGCTCATTTCGGTACTTTACTAAGACAAAATATTCTGGCAGTGGTGGTATGTGCAGCCGCGGGTTCGCTCATGCTCGGGCTTGGCGGTTGGCTTGTGATGAGTGGTCATATCAACCTTGGCCAGTTTGTGGCGGCAGAGCTGATTATATTTGGTGTGCTGGGCGCTTTCCTGAGTTTTATTAGCAAGCTTGAGTACCTTTACGACTTGGTTGCCGCACTGGATAAATTAGGGATTATCCATGATTTGCCGAGGGAACGCCAAACGGGGCATTCTATGGTTCTAGAGTCCGCGCCAGAATTGGTTTGTAGGGATGTCATACTTGATCATTCCTCGCATCATCAAGCACTGAAAGCCATTCAATTTACTGCTGTCGCCAAGGGTAGTATTGCGCTGGAGTTTCAGTCTGGTGTCCATCGCGCACTTCTTGCAGATGTACTTGTGGGGTTACGCAATCCCAAATCTGGAGCAGTCCTAATCAATGATATTGATTTACGGCAACTGAATCTGGATAAGTACAGGGAGAAGGTTGGATTTATTAACCGCCTCGAAATACTGGAAGGTTCGATATTGGAAAATCTTACCTACGGAACATCAGCAACGTTGCCAGAGGTGCAAGCTGTTTTACAAGACTTTGATTTCGCTAGTAGTGTAGAAAGACTGCCAGATGGGCTGGATACACAGCTGGCTGCAAGAGGCATGCCGTTGTCACGCGCCGAGCAACGTCTGTTGATGATTGCGAGAACATGCTTGGCTAAGCCTTACTTGATCGTGATCGATGCGATACTTGATGAGCTAGACCACAATTCGCTAGTGGCAGCAAGCAAGGTTTTGCAGCCTGAAGGACAGCCATGGACTCTCATTGTGTTGACGCAGTCATCTGTAGTGGCCGGATGTTTCGGCAAGATCGTGAAAATTGACAATCCGCATCATGGGAACAGTGGTAATGCAGTTTAACTATCAATCATTAGAAGAATCCATGACTCCGGCCTTTGTGCGAAGGTTGAGTAAATGGTTTTTCTGGCTGTTTTTTGTTATCCCTGTTGTGATGCTGTTCTTCCCCTGGCTGCAGAACATTCAAGGTAAGGGGATGGTGACGGCATTCCATCCGTCGGAGCGTCGTCAAACTGTGGATGCTCCTATCAGTGGGGTTATCAGCAGATGGTTTGTGCAAGAGGGTACGAAAGTTAAAGCGGGCGATGTCTTGTTGGAAATGACCGATGTGGATCCTGAGTTTCAAGATAGGCTGGGCGAGCAGCTTGCCGCCAGCAACAACAAACTCGAGGCCAAACAAGAAGAGCTTAAATCATACCAGATGCAGCTGCAAAGCTACCTGACTGCACGGGATGCCAAGACCAGTGCAGCGACATACAAGCGTGATATGGCCAGACAAAAAGTCCTTTCTGCTACAGAAGCCATTCACGCTGCTGAGGCCACATTAGCGGCGACCCAGTACCAGCTTACTCGCATGGAGCGTCTGCTGAGCGAGGGGCTGGTGAGCAAACGTGATCAGGAAGTGGCAGAGCGAGATCATGCGGTTGCGATGCGTACGCTTAACAGCTCGAGAGCCCAGCTGGACGCAGCGCGTGCAGAGGAACGTTCCGCTACTGCGGAGATTACGCAGATTCGAGCTGATGCTCAGACGTCTATCGATTACGCCAACGCACAAATAAACAAACTAAGAGGAGAGATTGCTGATAGCCAGAATAGCGTACTCAACGCTGAAGTGAATCTTGCTCGTCAGCAGGCGCAGAAAGTTATCGCTCCACGCGATGGGACAATATTTCGTCTTCCAGTCAATTCACAATCGCAAATCATTGCGCGTGGTCAGCCTTTGCTTGTGATTGTGCCGGAGAATAATCAGCGCGCAGTTGAACTGTTTGTGGATGGTCGGGACGCGCCTTTGATAGTAAAGGATAGCCAAGTCCGTCTGGAATTCGAAGGTTGGCCAGCTGCGCAAGTCTCTGGTTGGCCAAACGTGGCGATAGGTACATTTGCAGGCAAGGTTGCGTTTGTGGACGCTACAGATGACGGGACAGGAACGTTCCGCGTCATGGTGGTGCCAGATGAGCGTCAACAAAAATGGCCTGAAGATAGGTTCTTACGCCAGGGAACTTCGGTGCAAGGCTGGATATTGCTAGAACAAGTGACCGTGGGTTACGAGATATGGCGCTTGCTTAACGGTTTCCCTCCACGCATACCCAAAACGACAGAAGCCGGGAGCAGTAAATAGATGATGCGGTCATTATCAGCCTGGATGCTGGCGATAGCGACTTGTTTTTTTTCGTTTGCTTACGGAGATGAAGTATTGCCACGTCTGCAACATCGACTCCAGATGGATGAAGGGTTGCAGCTTGAACAATACAGCGCCCCGGCGAAGACCATAGACGAGGCGATTCAGAAACAGAAAGAGTCTCGCACTGGCATTCAGATTGACTTGCAGAAAATCCTCAAGGAAACTGATACAGCAAAACCAAAGGATTCTCTCGACAACTTGCCACGTACGATTGCTGAGATTCGCGCTGCCGCGCTTAAAAACAACTTGTCTTTGCAGGTGATTCAGGCGGATCCTAAAATCGCTGAAACGCGTGTCAGCGAAGAACGCGCAAAATTCGATAACATCATCTATGCCAGCCTGAAGTATGGAGAATATGATCTACCCGAAAGGAGTGGTGAAAGCGTCAGATTTACTTCCGAAGACGTGTTGCTGAATAAGAAAAATGTGAAGCAAACCTTGTTGAACCAGCGCACAAAGAGCCTGGATGGTGAAGTTGGTATCAAAGTTCCATTACGCACCGGTGGCAATATCCAACTCAGTTCCCCCTTCGAAAACAAAGATAAATCAGGCCCATTTGGATCCGACGAATATCGCACTGGTTTGCGTTTTTCAGTCAGCCAACCATTGCTTCGCGATGCAGGGGTTGCGGTAAATGAAGCCAGTATCAATATCGCCATGCTTGACCAGAATGCTACTCAGGCTCGTACCAGATTGCAGTCTATCCGGGTGATAGCCATGATCGACAAGGCTTATTGGGCACTCAATCAGGCTTGGACAGAACTGGATATCCGGCGTCAGCAGTATGACTATGCCAGTCAGAATCTGGCAATGGTGCAGCGTCGAGTCAAGGAAGGATTGAGTGCCGCCATCGAGGTGAACCGTGCTGAGTTTGGCGTAACGGATCGAATCGAGCAACTGATTGTGGCGAATACTAATCTAAAACTTGCGCAGCGACAGCTGAAATTTTTGCTGAATGATGCAGCCATGCCGATAGATGGTGATACTGGCATCTCCCCGACAACCAATCCTGAGTTGTTGCATTATAGTTTCGACCGGGAAAAACTACTTAACCTAGCCATTACAAACAGGCTGGAGCTTCTGGAAACTGAACTGAAACTTACCGAGGATGCATTGCGAGTCGACTACCTGAAGAATCAGACTTTACCTTTATTTACAATAGATTACAGCTATGGCGCGCTATCCAACAGCGCAGGTAGCTTCGGTGGCGCCTATGGCAATACGCTCAATGGTGATTTTAATGACTGGTATGTTGGCCTCAGTTTCGAGATGCCAGTCACGAATGAAGCAAGGAAAGCTCGGCTGAGCAGGGCTGTTGAACAACGCTTGCAGCGTATTTCGACTAAGCAATTACAGGAAATGACAATCAAACGAGAAATCAATGATAGTTTGGATGTGGTTGAGCAACACTGGCAGCGGATCATTGCGGCACGTCAACAGGTGGGGATTGCCGGCATGAACTATGATGCGGAGCTAAAGCAGTTCAAGGAAGGTTTGCGTACTATGACGGAGGTGCTAGAGATGCTGACGCGGCTTGGAGATGCTCAAATCCGCGAGATACGTGCTATTACCGATTATCAAGTAGCTTTGATTGATCTTTCCTTTGCAACAGGGACTCTATTGGGTTATAGCAACATCAGCTTTGCTGGAACGTCATCGAACCCGTAATCCTCTCGTGAGTTCATTACGGCTTTGCACTATAATAGCGTGATGAAATATATCTCTACACGCGGCCAGTCGCCCGCGCTTCCATTCTGCGATATTCTGTTAGGTGGCTTAGCGCCGGACGGCGGGTTGTATATGCCCGAAAAATACCCGCATTTCAGTGATGCTGACCTTGCACAGATGCGAGGGATGAACTACCGTGATTTGGCTTTTGCAATCCTCTCGCGTCTGATTGACGATATTCCGGCTGTGGATTTGAAGGCGATCATCGATAAGACCTATCGTGCAGAGGTGTATTGCTATGCGCGTCCGAATCAGAATCCGGAGGATATAACTCCGACGCTGAAGCTGGAAGACAACCTCTATTTGCTGTCGCTATCTAACGGGCCAACGCTGGCGTTTAAAGACATGGCGATGCAGCTGCTGGGTAACCTGTTCGAGTATGTGCTGGATAAGCGCGGCGAGACGACGAATATCCTCGGCGCAACCTCTGGTGATACAGGCTCTGCAGCGGAATATGCGATGCGCGGCAAGCATGGTGTGCGTGTGTTCATGCTTTCGCCGCACCAGAAAATGAGCCGCTTCCAGACCGCGCAGATGTTTAGCCTGCAAGACGAAAATATCTTCAATATCGCCGTGAAAGGCGTGTTCGACGATTGCCAAGACATGGTCAAAGCCGTGAGCAATGACGCGGCTTTCAAGGCCAATTACAAAATCGGCGCTGTGAACTCTATCAACTGGGGCCGCATCGTCGCGCAAGTGGTGTATTACTTCAAAGGTTATTTTGCAGTGACGCAAAATAATCAGCAAAAGGTCAGTTTTTGTGTGCCTTCGGGCAACTTCGGGAATGTCTGCGCCGGCCACATCGCCCGTATGATGGGTTTGCCCGTGGATAAGCTGGTTGTGGCAACCAATGAGAACGACGTGCTGGACGAGTTTTTCAAAACCGGTGTTTACCGCCCGCGCGGCAGTGCGCAGACCTACCATACTAGCAGTCCCTCGATGGACATCAGCAAGGCCAGCAATTTCGAGCGTTTTGTCTATGATCTGGTCGGTCAGGATGGCGCAAAAGTACGCGAGCTTTGGGGTGCGGTGGATAAAGGCAGCAGCTTCGATTTGAAAGCGCAAGGCTACTTCGACAAAGTGCCGGATTTCGGGTTCACTTCCGGTTCCAGCAATCATGCGAATCGCATGGCAACCATTCGCGACACAAAAGCCAAATATGGTGTGGTGATTGATACGCATACGGCAGATGGCCTGAAAGTCGCGCTGGATTATTTGAATCAAGACGGTCGCGATAGCAATGTGCCGATGGTGGTGCTGGAGACGGCGTTGCCAGCCAAGTTTGAGGATGCGATTGCAGAGGCGCTGGGGCACTCGCCTGAGCGGCCTGCCAGCTTGGAAGGTATTGAAAAACTGCCGCAAAGGTTTACAGTGATGGATGTCAGCGTAGACGCTATCAAAAAATTTATTACCCAGCACGTTTGACCAGACTGTATGAAACAATATCACGACTTGCTCAAACACGTTTTGGAACACGGTCATCAAAAACATGACCGGACGGGTACTGGTACGATTTCAGTATTTGGCTATCAGATGCGCTTTGATTTGAGCGCAGGTTTCCCGTTATTAACGACCAAAAAAGTCCACTTAAAGTCCATCATCCATGAGTTGTTATGGTTTCTGCAAGGCAGTACCAATATTGCCTATCTGAAAGAAAACGGTGTGACCATCTGGGATGAATGGGCGGATGAGAACGGTAACCTCGGCCCTGTCTATGGTTATCAGTGGCGTAATTGGCCCAAGCCCGACGGGTCGCATATTGACCAGATTGCGCAGGTCGTGCAGCAGATAAAAAACAACCCTGATTCACGTCGTTTGATTGTGAGCGCTTGGAATGTGGCGGATGTGGATAAAATGAAGCTGCCGCCATGCCATGCGTTCTTCCAGTTCTATGTTGCGGACGGAAAACTGAGTTGCCAGTTGTATCAGCGTAGCGCGGATATTTTTCTTGGCGTACCGTTCAACATAGCTTCTTATGCTTTATTAACGATGATGGTGGCGCAAGTTTGCGGCCTTAAACTGGGTGATTTTGTGCATACCTTGGGAGATGCACATATCTACAATAATCATATGGAACAGGTGAAAGAACAGCTTTCACGTGAATTTCGTCCATTACCTGCAATGCGCATCAATCCTGATGTAAATGATATCTTCGGTTTCAAATTTGAAGATTTCTTGCTCGAGAATTATGACCCTCATCCTGCCATCAAGGCGCCTGTTGCAGTTTAACCTAGCTAGTTAAAAAAAGCCCCGCTTTCGCGGGGCAAAAAATACTTGTGATCACAAGGGAGGGAATCACAAGAAGCACTACTAGGAGCTAGTTGGTTGTTGGTAAAGCCTCAGGCGATTTGCTGTTGCTCATTGCTGATTTGAAACTAGCATATTCATTGGCACTCAACCCACCGTCATGGTTTGTATCTACTGCGTCAAAGATAGAATAAAGATTTTTGTCTTTAGCTGCCTCTTTGGCGGAAATTTTGTCATCATGATTGCTATCCAGCATCTTGAAGTCAGGATCAGTGCTTGACTTAGCGACTTCACCAGACTTGATGTCTGCAGCTTGTATTTCTGCAGGTTTTACTTGTCCGGTCTTGGCTTCAGCAACTATGACACCGTTGCCAATAGCGTCTTTCAGCGTATTTTTGTTGTCGGCATGTGCGGTCGTACTTCCTATCAGCAAAGACAGCGTGCCTGTGGATAAGGCAAATATCAGCGCTGCTGCTAATTTATTCAAGGATAATGATTTCATCTTATAGCTCTCCAAATACATAATAAAGATGTTGCACAATGTTGATAGCGAAATGTATGCCAACATAATTTTCCATTAGAAAACAATATGTTATCAGTTGGTGAATATTTTCTGATATATGGAGAATGTCGTTAATAAACGACATAATATTAATGTTTTTTTTTAACTTGATGAAAAATAAGGATTTATTTTGTCGTGATTAAGCGACAAAAAAAGAGAGCATGTGGATGTTTATTCCAGTGGGAGTTGAAAGCTTTTTGGATCGATCTTGTGGCGTTTAAGTAGGGAATAGAATTCCGTCCGATTGCGCTTTGCAATCTTGGCGGCAAGTGCTACATTGCCTTGCGTGGTTTTGAGCAGATTGCTTAGATATTGATGCTCAAACTGCATTCTGGCAGTATCGAATGCCATCATGCTGTTGCCATCGTCGCGTAATGCACGTTGCACCAGCGCCAAAGGTATCAATGGAGCGGTTGCAAGTACCACGGTTTGCTCGATCACGTTTTGGAGCTGGCGGATGTTGCCTGGCCAGGATGCACTGATCAGCATCTCCAGGGCATCCGGTGCGAATCCTTGTACTGTTTTGCGATATTTCTTATTAAAAATATCTACGAAATGCTTCGCCAGCAAACTGATATCCTCTCGACGTTGTGATAATGGAGGAATGTTCAATGTGACGACATTGATTCGATAAAATAAATCTTCCCGGAAGCGTCCTTCACGCATCTCCTCATGTAAATCACGGTGCGTGGCAGAAATCAATCGCACATCTATGGGTACATCTTGGGTGCTACCTACCGCACGAATTAGGCGCTCTTGTAGCGCCCGTAAAACTTTTACCTGCAAACTGGCCGGCATATCTCCAATCTCATCCAGAAACAGCGTGCCGCCATGAGCACTTTGGAACAGACCTGCATGCGCTTTCACAGCGCCAGTAAATGCACCTTTTGCATGGCCGAACAATTCTGACTCCAAGAGGTTCTCAGGGATAGCGCCACAGTTTATGGCCACGAAGGGTTTAGCGGCCCGTGCGCTTGCAGTGTGGATGGCGCGTGCCAGCAGTTCTTTGCCTGAGCCACTTTCGCCTTGTATGAACACGCTGGCGTCTGTCATGGCGACCAATTTAGCTTGCCTAAGCATGTTCTCCATCTCTGTGCTGCGTGTCAGTATTTGGGAGCGCCAGGTGTCGTCTTGTGAAGGCTGGTTTTGTGTGGCGCCGCTTAAGCGTAGCGCACTAGCTACTTGCTGCAGCAAGTGTTGGCTTTCAAAAGGTTTTGTCAAAAAACCAAAAGCACCTTGCTGCGTTGCTTTTACTGCATCTGGGATAGAGCCATGCGCAGTAAGCATGATGACAGGCATTGTCACATGCTTACGGCGGATCGCTTCTAAAAGTGCCATGCCGTCCATGTCAGGCATTCGCAAGTCGCTCAATACAAGTGCTGGTTGTTGCTGTTCGATGACGTTAAGTGCCTCCAGACCGTTATGAGCAGTCAAAGTTTGATAACCTGCCGCATTCAGACGCATGCAGATGAGTTTCTGAATGTCAGCGTCATCATCCACAACCAGTATCGTGTGAAGGGTCTGATTTGCTGCGTATAGTGCTTGATTTTCTATATTCATTTAAGGGTTTGCCGGCGATATCACATCCCTGTCGCCCATGGTTTTCTCAATTTTTTTCAACGCATCCAGCTTTTGCTCCAAGGCTTCGTATTTTTGTTGGAGCTGCTCATTTTTTTGTTGCAAAGCATCGATTCTTTGCTGCTGGGCTTTGTTATCGGATTTGACCTTGATTAGCCTATTTGCATCAGTCATGAACTCAAAAAGCAAATTAACCAAGGCCGTATCAGTTGGTTCCAGATTGTTGGCTTGAATGATTTCCTGCAGCAGTGATTGAGATTTTACCGTGTCCCTGATTCTGCTGGAGGGGAGACCTAACAGCATTGCCAATTTGATTTGCCGTAACTGGTTTTGTCTGGTATCGGCAATAGGCTTATTTAATTCAGCTAACATGGCCTTGTGAGCATCGGCGTTGGTGTCAGATATTGTTTCATAAAAGGCAAGCAGTTCGGGGGTGTGCTGTGTCTGTGACAGGCTGAACCCGCGCAACCCAGGGGAGGTGCTTTTATGCGCGGGGGAGTGTGTGCATGCGGCCAGCAGAACCAGTAAAAGCCCAGCGAAAGCCCGATAGAAAATCATTTTCGAATTACCTCGTTTTTTATGGGTAATTTAACCACAAAAGTCGCACCTTGGTGATTGGTTTGTGTTTCAAGCTGAATGCTTCCTCCATGGGCTTCAGCCAGATTCTTGCAGATAGCCAAGCCAAGGCCGCTACCTTCTACCAAGCTTTGCTTGGCCTCGCTACTACTGTAGAAGGGGCTGAACAATCTGTTTTGGTCATATAAGCTTATACCATGACCAGAATCAGCTACGCTGAACACGTAGTTTTTTCCTAGTAGCTGAGCGTTAATAGCAATATTTCCAAAGTCGGGTGTAAATTTGATCGCATTAGAGATAAGGTTGTCCAGAATCATTTGAACCTTTTCTTTGTCTACCTCCCATAATTCATCCGTAATATCAGTTTGAATATGCAGGGATTTCTTTTGAATGCTCAGACTGTGGTCTTGCAAAGTCTGCTGTATTAGCGGGCGCATATACACTGATTCAATATTCAAGGGTGTGACAAGAGTTTCTAGCTTAGTGTAATTTAGCAGGTTCTCTATCATTTTCTGCAGTTTTTGACTGTTGTCACGCAAGATCTTTGCGATTTCATTTTGTTGTGGACTTAAAGGCCCACCAATACCGTCATGTAGCAACTCTGCTCCTTCTCGAATTGCGGTTAGAGGTGTTTTGAGTTCATGCGAGACATGACGCAGGAATTGCTGTTTTTGCTGGTCAACTTCAAGTAATGTCTTGCGTAGCCAATCAAGCCGCTGGCCTAGCTTGCTGAGGTCTCCCGGGCCATCAATTCGAATAGGTTTGTCGTAGTAACCTTGGCCGATTCTCTCCAAAGCTTCATCCATATGACTGATGGGCCTGGCCAGCATAACAGTGATAAATGCGGCACATATAAGTGCCAGTGGAGCTAAAATCAGGCTTTGCAACAGTAAACGCTTTTGAGTTTGAGCGGCTTTTTGCTTAAGCGCAGCGCTGTCTGCATCAATCTGCGCATTCACATCCTGCATGATTTTTGCCGCCAAATCATTGAGATCGGCAAATCGTTCGGAGATTTCTGGTGCTGATGGATGCTCTATGGTGGGTTGTGTTGTCCAACGATTAGTTTCTGTTAGTGTCTTGTTGAAGATAGCAAGGTGTTTTGACTGTAAAGGAGTTAAATTAAGCAGTTGCTTTAATGAAGCGCTTGTTTGATCAGAGGCTTTTTGGTAGTTTTGCATCAAGCCAACCTCTTGTAGGACCTGATATTGCAATAAACTGCGTTCCATGACAATTAATTGTGCCTGCAACGTGCGAGTCGCACGGGTGGCGACAACGGCATTGTCAACTGTCTCTTGTCCTTGTCTGGCTATCCTGTCAAAAGCGATATTGGCATTAATAAAGGCTAGCAACAAGGGCAGCACTGCCACAGCAAAACCGACGAGTAGTAACTTTAGAAACGATTTTGGATAGCGCCAGCGCAACATGGAAGCATTCTAAAAAGAAACCATACAAACATCTAGTATAATCTGCGTATGACTCATCTCAGTATTATCGTGGCTTATGCCAAAAATCGCGTCATTGGTCTCAACAATACGCTGCCTTGGTATCTACCAGAAGATTTAAAGCGTTTTAAGATGTTGACTATGGGACACCATATCATCATGGGGCGCAAAACCTACGATTCACTAGGGCGGCTTCTACCTGGACGTACAACCGTGATAGTGACGCGCAATCCTGATTTCAAAGTGGAGGGGGCTATTGTGGTGGATAGCCTTGAATCTGCGTTAAACGCTTGCGATGGAGATGATGAGGCGTTTTTGATTGGTGGTGCAGAGCTATATCACGCGGGGCTAGGTCTTGCAGACAAGTTGTATGTTACTGAGATTGATGCTCAGTTTGAAGGGGATGCTTATTTCCCGCCTGTCGAACCCTCTATGTGGCACGAACTTAGCCGCGAAGCACAACGCAGCGAAATGGGTATCCACTTTCACTACGTTGTTTTTGGGCGGAGATGAGTTGTTAGATAGTGTTCTTGCCAGTGTAGCTATTTATGTCATTACTTAGGTGATGTTTCTTTGATTTTCGATATCGCCACGAATACTAAGCCAACCATGGTGATGGCAGCAGCAGCAATGACAATGATGCTTAGCAAACCATAATCGGTACCGAATAAATCACTTAACAATTTCATGAGCTTCTCCTTTTAAAGACACATCATCAACTGTTAAAGTCTGCACTTAAAACACCAGCATCGCTTTGATTTAACTCAAATCCTCTTAGTTAAACTTCAGTACGTACACAATCGACATAATAGGTCGATTTCCCATCTACAACCCCTTTGACCAAGCCATGTACATCAGTCTCGAAGCCTGGGAAGCGCTCGTTGAATTCACGTGCGAATCTGAGGTAGTTTACGATCACCTTGTTGAAACGCTCACCCGGAATCAGCAACGGAATGCCTGGCGGATAAGGAGTCAACAATACAGCTGTGATGCGGCCTTCAAGCTCATCAATCGCGACACGGTCAATCTCGCGGTGCGCCATTTTCGCAAATGCATCTGTCGGTTTCATCGCAGGTACCATATCTGACAGATACATTTCAGTCGTCAAGCGTGCAACATCGTTGGCTTTGTAAACAGCGTGAATCTGTGCGCACAAATCTTTAAGGCCCACGCGTTCATAGCGAGGATGTTTCTGCACGAACTCTGGAAGCACTTTCCATAACGGTTGATTTTTATCATAGTCGTCCTTGAACTGTTGCAAGGCAGCTACCATGGTATTCCAGCGGCCTTTGGTAATGCCGATGGTGAACATGATGAAGAATGAATACAAGCCTGTCTTCTCGACGATTACCCCATGTTCAGCAAGGTATTTGGTTACAATCGCGGCGGGGATACCGTTTTCATCGGAAAAGTCGCCATGAATATCCAATCCTGGGGTGATAATGGTGGCTTTGATTGGGTCCAACATATTGAAACCCTCTGCCAAGTTACCAAAACCATGCCAGGACTCGTTGGCTTTGAGCATCCATGCATCGCGCTCTTCTAAACCTTCTTCAGATAGATCGTTAGGCCCCCACACTTTGAACCACCAGTCCGCACCCCATTCTTCATCTACCTTGCGCATGGCGCGACGGAAATCCAGAGCTTCGGTGAGTGATTCTTCCACCAGAGCTGTGCCGCCAGGGGCTTCCATCATCGCGGCGGCTACATCGCAACTGGCAATAATCGAGTACTGCGGGCTGGTGGATGTATGCATCAGATAAGCCTCGTTAAATACATCACGGTCGAGGCGGTTCTCCTGAGCGTCTTGTACGAGGATTTGGGATGCCTGACTTAAGCCTGCTAGTAGTTTGTGTGTTGATTGTGTGGAAAAGACCATGCTTTCCTTGCAACGCGGACGGTCTGCACCGATGGCATGATAATCACCATAAAAGTCATGGAATGTTGCATGCGGGAGCCAAGCCTCGTCGAAATGCAGCGTATCTATCTTGCCGTCCAGCATATCCTTGATTTCTTCCACGTTGTATAGCACACCATCGTACGTGGATTGCGTAATGGTCAAGACACGCGGTTTTGCATTTTTGTCATTGGCAAAAGGGTTGCGCTCGATTTTCTTCTTGATGTTTTCCCAAGCGAATTCACTTTTCGGAATTGGGCCGATGATGCCGAAATGGTTGCGGGTTGGCATCAGGAATACTGGAATTGCACCAGTCATGATAATGGAATGCAATACAGATTTATGACAGTTGCGGTCAACAACTACAACATCGCCTGGGGCGACCGTAGAGTTCCAGACGATTTTGTTTGAGGTGGATGTGCCATTCGTGACAAAATAAAGATGGTCACAATTGTAAATGCGAGCAGCATTGCGCTCCGATGCCGCGACAGGACCAGTATGGTCCAGCAATTGACCTAACTCATCCACCGCGTTACAAACGTCGGCGCGTAGCATGTTCTCGCCAAAAAATTGGTGGAACATCTGACCAACCGGTGATTTAAGGAAAGCGACACCGCCTGAGTGGCCCGGACAATGCCAGGAATAGGAGCCATCCGCCGCATAGTGAGTAAGTGCTTTGAAAAAGGGTGGGGGCAGACTATCCATGTAGGCTCTGGCTTCACGGATGATCAGTCTGGCTACGAATTCCGGAGTGTCTTCATTCATGTGAATGAAGCCATGCAGCTCGCGCAGCACATCATTAGGGATGTGCCGGCTAGTGCGGGTCTCGCCATGCAGGAAGATAGGGATTTCCTCATTACGATAACGGATTTCATTGACGAACTGGCGCAACTGTTCGATTGCTTCGGGTTTCTCTTCAACGATATCTTCATCGTCGATTGAAAGGATGAAGGCGGAAGCACGACTCTGCTGCTGTGCGAAGCTGGATAGATCGCCATAGCTGGTGACGCCTAACACCTCGACTCCTTCATCTTCGATGGCTTTCGCGAGTGCGCGGATGCCAAGGCCGGAGGAATTCTCGGAGCGGAAGTCTTCGTCAATGATGACAACGGGGAACCGAAATTTCATTGAAATTCCTTATTAAATTTTGGGTAGAGTAACGCCAACCTGACCTTGGTATTTGCCACCTCGGTCTTTGTAGCTGGTTTCGCAAACATCATCTTCATCGGCTTCAAAAAACAGCACCTGGGCGCAGCCCTCGTTAGCATAAATTTTTGCTGGCAATGGTGTCGTGTTGCTGAACTCCAGGGTTACATAACCCTCCCATTCTGGCTCGAATGGCGTGACATTAACGATGATGCCACAGCGTGCATAGGTGCTTTTGCCCAAACACACAGTCAGCACGTTGCGTGGGATACGGAAATATTCTACGGTTCTAGCCAACGCAAATGAGTTCGGAGGAATGATGCAGTAATCCGCATTCACTTCAACAAATGAATTGGGGTCAAAGTTTTTAGGATCTACAATCGTAGAGTTCAGGTTGGTGAACAGCTTGAACTCGCGTGAGCAGCGAATATCGTAACCGTAACTGGAAGTGCCATATGAAACTAGGCGTTGCCCAGCCTCGTTCACTTTGACCTGATTCGGCTCGAATGGCTCGATCATGCCATGCTCTTCAGCCATGCGGCGTATCCATCTGTCTGATTTAATACTCATCGTCTACCTTAGATTTTGACCTAATATTCAAGATAAAAAAGCGGAGCCGAAACCCCGCTTTTACAAAACGCAAATAATAGCAACAAATGATGATTTGTTTGCAATTTTTTTCAGTTTAGTGCTTGTCACCGCCCAGTTCAATCGAGTAACGCCAGAATTGATCCTTGCTCTCAAAAATCACACTGGATTCTTCAGGGTCACGGTTACCTGCGCGGTATTGATGCACAGGACCTTTGTCTTCTGCCCATGCTTTCACGATAGGGTCGACCAGCTTCCATTGCGCTTCAACTTCGTCAATGTGCAGGAACAATGAATTGTCGCCTTCCATTAAGTTGAGCAATAGTGTTTCGTAGGAATCTACCGTGTCATCACCCTGTTGGCGCTGTGGTCCGTCGATGCTCAATGTGCGTGTCTGGATGTCCAGCCCTGGTACTTTGGATTCGATCTCAAGCTTGATACATTCGCGTGGCTGAATATTGATGATTAGCCAGTTCTGATGTTGGCCTTCAGCTAACATCATTGGTGCCTTTTTGAAACGGATGGAGATAGCTGTGTTGCCTTCATGCATGCGCTTCGCAGTACGCACATAGAATGGCACGCCTTTCCAACGAGGGTTGTCGATGAACAGCTTTACTGCTGCATAGGTTTCGGTATTGCTTGATTCGATACCATCCCGTTTCAGCTCTTCTAGATAGCCATGTACGTTCTCGCCATGCCCGTCTGCGATACAGACCCGGCCAGCTGCATATTGTGCACGGAATGCCTGTTTATTGATGTTTTGTACATCAATCGGACGGATGGATTGCAGTAGCTTGATCTTTTCTGCGCGGATGCTGCTGGGTGACAGGTCTTTTGGTTTTTCCATGGCAACCATCGCCAAGGTTTGCAGCAAATGGCTTTGGAACATGTCGCGCAATGCACCTGTGGCGTCATAGAAAGTGGTGCGGTCACCAACGCCTAGAATCTCGTTGTTAGTGATCTGCACGTGGTCCACATACTCGTGGTTCCATACCGGGTCGAAAATCGTATTGGTGAAGCGCGTAAGCATCGCGTTGTTGATGGCAGATTTGCCCAGGTAATGATCGATGCGGTAGATTTGGT
This sequence comes from Methylophilus sp., assembly GCA_035423825.1. Taxonomy (GTDB): domain Bacteria; phylum Pseudomonadota; class Gammaproteobacteria; order Burkholderiales; family Methylophilaceae; genus Methylophilus. Next base: position 478,927 of record DAOMMM010000001.1, read on the forward strand.
GCTCTTTTAAGTGCTTGGTCAAGCGCGCCTGTAAATCTTGTGCGCTTGGCAAATCAGTTCCAAAAGGTTTTTCAATCAATACGCGACGCCAGTATTTGCTTTCATCCAGCAAGCCAACACCAGAAAGTTGTTCTACGACAGGCGCGAAATCGGTAGGTCGCACGGAAAGGAAATACGCCAGATTCTGCGGGAATACGCTTGCATTGGATAACGTTGCCGCCATCTTCTTGAACGCGTCCGGATCGCTTGGCGGGTTGGCATGGTAATGGTTACGGGCCAAAAAGCTCTCGAACGCGGCCTGATCGTAGCCGTTCTTGAATTTGGCATCCATCATCCCTTTGATTTCTGCCAGCCATTGCTCGCGGGTTAATTCTCCCCGACCAACGGACAGGATGGCCATTTTTTCCGGTAAACGGCCAAGTGTATGCAGACGGAACAAGCCTGGCATCAGTTTGATGCGCGACAGGTTGCCGCTGGCACCAAACAGTACAAGGGTACATGGATCAATTTTCTTCGACATTTTTAGCCCCAATAAATTTTATTTGCTAGTTTTTACCATATGCCCGCCAAACGCATTACGCATCACGGAAAGCAGTTTGTAGCTGTAGCCATCTTCTTCCTGGCTGGCAAAGCGCATTTGCAGTGCCAGGCTCAGCACTGGCGCGGCAACGCCTTGCTCAACAGCTTCAACAACAGTCCAGCGGCCTTCACCAGAATCCGCCACGTAAGGTGCTACGCCATCCAGTGTCTGGTCATGCTTGAGGGATTCAGCAGTCAAGTCGAGCAGCCAACTGCGTACGACGGAGCCATGGCGCCATAGTTCGGTGATTTGGGCAAGGTCCAGGTTAAATTCTTCCTTACCTTTCAGGAGGTCCAAGCCTTCAGCCATCGCCTGCATCATGCCGTACTCGATACCGTTATGTATCATTTTCGTGAAGTGGCCGCTACCGATAGGGCCCACGTGTGCCCAGCCGCGGTGCGGGGCTGGTGCAAGGGCTTTCAGGGCGGGAGTGACGGCCTCTGCCACATCTTTCTCTGCACCCACCATCAGGCAGTAGCCATTATCCAGTCCCCATACCCCGCCGGATGTCCCGCAGTCCATGAAGCCGATGCCGTGCTCGGCCAGCATCCTGCCGCGACGTTGGCTGTGTTTGTAGTTGCTGTTCCCGCCATCGATGATGATGTCGCCCTTGTTGAGCATCGGGATGAGGTCAACAATCTGTTTTTCGGTGATTTCACCAGCTGGCAGCATCATCCAGACGATTTTCTGGCCTTCCAGCTTGCTCACTGCATCTTGTACGGAGCTGGCAGGAATCATGCCTTCTTCTTTGGCTAGTCTGTTTACTGTATCGGAGTTGAAATCGAAGCCAACGACTTCGATTTTGTGGCGGAGCATGCGTGCGGTCATGTTGCCGCCCATTTTGCCCAAGCCGATCATTGCGAGTTTCATGGTTTTTCCTATGGTGTGAGGAGTTAAGAAGCACCGTCTTTTGAACGGCTGCACTCAAATATTCAATTATCGATAATTCACACAAGAATTATCTTTTTGAGTTAGGTATAATTATAACAAATGCAGCGAGTTCACTTAAAGCTGCTTTTTTCTTTTTTTGGCCCTAATTTGCAGTGCAGTTCGTAATTTTCAGGATTTCTCAGGTTTGCTCATGACGCAGAATTTGTCTCAAAGCCAAACACGTTGGCATGTTTTCCAATCTCAGCACGACATCAATCACGCAGCGGTAGACCGTATCTTGCATGCGGCCGATAAAGCGATCAAGAAACGCGGGAGTTTCCTGATTGTGCTTGCTGGTGGGAGCACGCCGAAAAGTGTCTACCAGCTTTTAAGCAAAGCCAAGGCTGACTGGGCCAACTGGCACGTCTATCACAACGATGATCGTTGCCTGCCGGTAGATCATGTCGAGCGCAACAGCAAAATGGCACGTGATGCCTGGCTTAGCCATGTAGACATCCCGGAAGACCAGATTCATGATATTCCGGCTGAACTCGGTAATGTTGCTGGCGCCAAGGCTTATGCCGAAACGCTAAAAGGCGTGCGCAGTTTCGACTTGGTGATTCTGGGGCTGGGCGAGGATGGTCATACCGCCAGCTTGTTCCCTGGGCAAGAGGTGGATAACAGCGCGGACGCTGTGCCTGTGTTCAATGCGCCGAAACCGCCTGCAAACCGCATTACCATTAGCGAGAAGCGCCTCAATAATACGCACGAGGTGATGTTCTTGGTAACGGGTGCTGGCAAGCAAGAAGCCGTGGATAACTGGCGCAAAGGGGCAAAAATTCCTGCCACGCTGATTCACGGCAAGAACGGGGCGGATGTGTATTGCTTTGGCGTAGAGTTGCGCTAAATTTTCATTAGTCTGAAATGTGCCCTGGAAGCCAATCAGGATGAGGCTTCCAGGGCATTTGTTTTTATAATGAAGTTTCTGAGTGATTTTTATGTGTTTTGAATCACGATATTCGGGAACTTGGCGCTATGGTCAAGTGCTGCGATAGCGATTTTGCTCGCAGCTTTGCGCGCTATTTCTTTATAGATGCCCGCCACTTTTGAATTGGGCTCGGCGACCACTGTCGGTTTGCCGCTATCTGCCTGCATGCGGATGTGGATATCCAGCGGCAAACTTCCCAGCACATCGACGCCATAATCCTTCGCCATCAGCTCGCCTCCACCTTCGCCAAAGATATGTTCTTCATGGCCGCATTTCGAACATATATGCGTACTCATATTCTCAACGATGCCCAAGATTGGAATGCCGACTTTCTCAAACATCTTCAACCCCTTGCGCGCATCCAGCAAGGCAATGTCCTGCGGTGTGGTGACGATGATGGCGCCGGTAACAGGAATTTTTTGTGCCAATGTCAGCTGGATATCACCAGTGCCGGGAGGCAAATCAATCACCAGATAATCTAGATCTTTCCAATTAGTGTCGCGTAAAAGCTGTTCCAGCGCACCGGTGACCATCGGGCCGCGCCACACCATGGGGGTGTCAGTATCGACCAAAAATCCGATACTCATGGCCTGTATGCCGTGTGCTTGCATGGGTTCCATGGATTTGCCGTCCAGACTGTCCGGGCGCCCGCTGATGCCAAGCATCTGTGGCTGGCTTGGGCCATAGATGTCCGCATCCAGCAAGCCTACAGTCGCACCTTCTGCTGCCAGTGCAAGAGCAAGGTTTACTGAAGTAGTGGATTTGCCGACGCCACCTTTACCAGAAGCTACGGCGATGATATTTTTGACATTTTTCAATAGTCCGACATTCTGCTGTACTTTGTGCGCGACGATACGGCTGCCAATATTCACGGTAATCTGACCGATGTTTTCGATGTTGCGCAGTGATTCTGTGATTAATTGTTTCAGTGTCTCCAACTGGCTAAGAGCAGGGTAGCCCAGAACGACATCCAGACTGACGTCGTTACCATTGATTTGTACGTTCTTGACACACTTGCCGGAGACGAAGTCTTTGCCAGTGTTAGGGTCGACACATAATTTCAGGTTACTTTGGATCAATAGTTCGGTGATGGTCATACAGGATTCCAGATAATTCTTGAGTAAATAATTAAGGTATTTTATCGTATTCTTCAAATAATCGTTATGGTGACATAACGAAAAAGCCCGATCATGTCATCGGGCACTCATAAGGCAGGTTAAAAAAAAATCATTTATATACGTTTTTTGCAGTGACTGGATCCAGCCAGCTTTTTACTTTTCTGTCATCCTTGATCCAGTAAACTTCCCAGACGCCATCTTCAAATTCTATCTCGGTGATCTGGTAGTGATGTTCCTCGAAGGTTTTGACGATTTCCGCGAGTGGTCTAGCGTTATCCGGAGGTAGCGCATCATCGGATTTTTCGGTTTTGCGTTTGATCTCTGTTCCGGTTTTTGCATCGAATTTGATGTCGACGCAAGATGTAGCAGTGCATGCTTCAATTTCCCATCGGCCTTTCTCGTACTCGGCTTCCGAGACGACACCTATGTTCTCTGCTGCTACTTTTTCAACTAGTCCAGACAATAATACGCTTTCTTCTTTCTGTGCCTCGCCAGTTCTGGCATTGCTGTGCAAAGACAAACCGACTAGACCTGATAGAAATACGCCTATCAACGTTTTGGTATGGTTTTTCATTAGGATTCTCCTCTCTACTATTAATTTTTCTCATTAATATGAGCGTTTTTCTCAAGATTAGTTTGCGCCAGATTAAGCTTTTCGCTTAACTGTTAGAGTAGGGGGCAATCACACAATCATGATAACCCTGCGAGGATAGTCAGCATTTGCTAGAATAACGGTTCAACCAACATGATATGACAGATATGGCAACATCCAATCAAGCTCGCAAAATTCTGGTTACTTCCGCATTACCTTACGCGAATGGCAGCATCCATCTGGGCCATCTGGTAGAGTACATTCAAACCGATATATGGGTGCGTTTCCAGAAGATGCAGGGCCATACCGTACACTATGTGTGCGCGGACGATACCCATGGCACGCCCATCATGCTGCGTGCGGAGAAAGAGGGTATCACGCCAGAAGCTTTGATTGATGCGGTACACAAGGAACACTCTACCGATTTTAAAGAGTTTTTGGTCGAGTTCGATAATTATCACTCTACCAATTCCAGCGAGAATAAAGAGCTTGCACAAACCATATATAAGGCGTTGAAAGCGAATGGAAAAATCGCCAGCAAGACAATCGAGCAATACTTCGATCCGGTCAAGAACATGTTCCTGCCGGACCGTTTCATCAAAGGTGAGTGTCCAAAGTGTCATGCCAAAGACCAGTATGGCGATAGCTGCGAGGTATGCGGTGCGACCTATAGTCCGACTGAGCTGATCAATCCGTTCTCAGCCGTTTCCGGCACGACACCAGTGCGTAAGGAAACGGAGCATTATTTCTTCAAACTGAGCGAATGCAGCGATTTCCTGCGTGAGTGGACACGAAGCGGCACACTGCAAGCCGAAGCAGCCAACAAGATGACAGAATGGCTGGGCGAAGCGGGTGAGAACAAGCTTTCCGATTGGGACATCTCACGCGATGCGCCATATTTCGGCTTTGAGATCCCTGATGCGCCCGGCAAGTATTTCTATGTGTGGCTGGACGCACCGATTGGCTACATGGCCAGCTTTAAGAATCTGTGTGCCAAGCAAGGCATGGATTTTGACGAATACTGGGCGAAAGATAGCAAGACCGAGCTGTATCACTTCATCGGTAAGGATATCCTGTATTTCCATGCACTGTTCTGGCCAGCGACACTGGAATACAGCGGCTACCGCAAGCCGACACAGATCTTTGCGCATGGTTTCTTGACAGTAAATGGCGAGAAAATGTCCAAATCACGCGGCACTTTTATCACCGCGCGCAGTTATCTGCAGCATGTAAGGAATCCGGAGTATCTGCGCTATTACTATGCGGCCAAACTCAACGGCACGATGGAAGACATCGACCTGAACCTGGAAGACTTTATCGCACGCGTGAACAGTGATTTGGTAGGTAAGTATGTAAATATTGCTAGCCGCACGGCTGGTTTTATTGCTAAACGCTTTAACAATGCTGTGCTGCATGCCAGCAACCATGCGGTCCTTGAGGAGATGCGTACAGCAGCACGTACAATTGAAGAAGCCTATGCGAATCGTGATTTCGCGCGTGCTCTGCGTGAGATCATGAAACAAACCGATGCGGCCAATGGCTTTGTCGCGGATGCAGCACCATGGGTGATCGCAAAGGACACGAGCCGGGATGCTGAATTGCATCAGGTATGCTCGGATGCTTTGGAAATGTTTAGGTTGCTGACGGTTTATCTGAAGCCGGTTTTACCCAAGATGGCTTGTGAAGTTGAATCGTTCCTGAATATAAAACCATTGGTCTGGGAGGCAGTATCCATGGGGCTTCCGAGGCAGCATGTCATCAATGAATATGCGCATCTGATCACACGAATCGAATCCAAACAAATCGAAGCGATGGTAGAGGCTAACAAAGAAAGTCTGCAAGCTACACAGCCGGTAACGCATTCTCAAGCGCATCACGCGCAGGTACAACAGCCTACAGCGGCTGATACAACAATTGAACATATCAGCATCGATGACTTTACCAAGGTGGATCTGCGTATAGCTAAGATTGTTAGTGCGGAACACGTAGATGGTGCAGAGAAATTATTGAAGCTCACGCTGGACATTGGTGAAGAGAAACCAAGGCAGGTATTTGCCGGAATCAAATCGGCATATGATCCAGCGACATTAGTGGGAAGATTAACCGTGATGGTGGCGAACTTGGCACCACGCAAAATGAAATTTGGATTGAGCGAAGGAATGGTGCTGGCTGCCAGCGATGAGCAGGGCGGACCATTTATTCTTTCACCAGACAATGGCGCGCGGCCAGGCATGCGCGTCAAGTAATAATAAAGCTAGGCAACAAGGGCAACTTCATAGTAAGGAAATTTATAGTGAATTTAAGATATACAATCGCAGCAGTTTTGCTGACATTAACTAGCCAGACGATGGCTGCAGACAGCACAGCCAAGACGGCCGTCGGTGGCGGTGTTGGCGCAGCAGCGGGCACAGCTATTGGTGGTGCGCTGGGTGGTCAAACCGGCGAGATTATCGGTGGTGCTGTAGGCGGCGGTGTTGGCGGAGCTGTGACTACAAAAGGCCAAGGCCAGACAGGCGCAGTTGTAGGTGGCGCTGTAGGTGGTGCAGGCGGTGCAATCGTAGGGCGCAGTGTTTCAGGTAGCGGTACTGGAGCTATTGTAGGCGCAGGTTTGGGTGGTGCTGGCGGTGCTGCAGCTGGTAAAGCCATCGGCGAAACAGCATATGACAACAAGCACACCCAACATAAACGCCGGCATGGTAAGAATCACCACCATAAGCATCACAAACATGGCAAACATCATGATGACGACCACCATGACTATGGTCGCCGTGGTCACGATGACTAGTTGAATAGGATATAAAAAAGCCCGCGAAAGCGGGCTTTTTTATTGAGACGAGATTACTCGGCTTTTTTATCAGCTTTGTCTTTTTTGGTCTTGGTTTCTTTTTTAGTTTTAGTTACTTTATCTTCTTTATCGGCTTTGTCTTTTTTAGCCTTGGTTTCTTTGCTGTCCTTGTCAGATTTTTTCTCTGATTTGGCTTTATCAGCTTTATCCTCTTTTTTAGCTTTGGTCTCTTTAGCTGTTTTTTCTTCTTTTACTTCTTTTTTAGATTTTGTTTCTTTCTTTTCTTTTTCTGCTTTCACCTCTTTGCTGTCAGCAATCTTACCAGTATCAGCTGCTTTTTCTGTGCCGACGGATTTCGTTTTGGTTTCTTTTTCTTTTGCTGCTTTCACATCTTTGCTATCGGCTGTATTGCCTTTAGAAGCTGCCTTTTCGGTACCCACGGATTTGGCCTTTTCTTCTTTCTTGTCAGGCACGACTACGGTTGTGCGGCCGGAAACTGAAACGTCTTTTCGCACGTTCTGCAGTGTTACAGGACCTACACCTTCTACTTTTTCAAGCTCATCCACTGATTTAAACCCACCGTTTTTTTTGCGGTAGTCAATGATTGCTTGCGCTTTGACAGGGCCGATGCCTTCTAGCGATTCCAGTTCTTCTTGAGTGGCGGTGTTGATGTTCACGGCTGCGAAAGCTGGTAAGCTAAATGCCATGGAAGCAAGCAGTGCGACGATGAGTTTTTTCATGTTTCCCCCTAGATAGTGTGTTGAAAAAAATATTAAAACGTCATTCTAGCCATTTTGGTTGACTGTGGCCTGAATTTCTTGATGTATGGCTTGTAATGCCAGCAATGGATTCTCTGCTAGCGTGATAGGGCGACCTATCACCAGATAATCTGCGCCCATCTGTAAGGCTTTGGCAGGCGTCATCACACGGCTCTGATCATCAAGGCTTGCGCTGGCTGGCCTGATCCCTGGCGTGACGGTAACAAATTGCTTGGAAATGGCCTCTTTGATACTGCTTGCTTCATGTGCGGAGCATACTACCCCATCTAGTCCTGCTTGGTGTGCTAAGCTGGCTAAATCTAACGCGTGCTGTTGTAGCGGCGTATGTATGCCGATTTCTGTCAGGTTTTCTTGAGTCATGCTAGTCAGCACGGTCACTGCAATCAGCAATGGCTTGTGCCCACTTTTGTCCACGCCTTCTCGCGCTGCCTGCATCATGGCCTTGCCGCCACTGGCATGCACATTCAGCATCCAGACACCTAATCTGGATGCTGCTTCGCATGCTTTGCCGACAGTGTTGGGGATGTCGTGGAATTTCAAATCCAGAAAGACCTCAAAGCGGCGTGCTTGCAATTGTTCTACCAAATGTGGGCCCGCAGCGGTGAAAAGCTCTTTGCCGACTTTTAGCTTGCAAATGGCGGGATCCAATTGTTCGGTTAGCTTTAATGCAGCTTTGGGGTCGGCGTAATCTAGGGCAACAACGATATTTGAATGCATTATTTTTGCTTTACTGTCATTTCACGGGTGAGTGCCTCGCTCGGCTCGGCTGGTAGTGACTCCCAGGCATTGCATGCAGGGCATTGCCAATGATATTGTTTGGCCCTGAATCCGCACTGGTTGCAATGATATGCTGCACGGTTGCCGATAGCATTGCGCACGGTCTGCTGCATCAATTGGATATCTGGTACTTGTGCTTTTTCGTCCATGGCGCGGGCTTGCAGCAACTGGTCCAGTGTCTGTAGACTGGGTTTGCGTATCAGTTCGTTGCGTGCTAGTTTCGCAGCGCTATCCGGGCCATTTTCGGCTAATGTCGCTTCGTAAAGAACGCTAATCAGCGAAGATAATTGGTAGGTTTGGACATAATGATTGAGTAACGCTAAACCTTCGGGCAGTTTTTTAAGTGCCGTGTAGCCCTTCAGTAATTTGTTTGCGACAAGCCCCAGATACTCTGGCTGCTGGAACTCGATATGCTTCCAGTAACCAATAGCTGCTTGATACTTGCCCAGCTCAGCTTCCAAGTCGCCCAGTAATACATTTGCGCGCACACAATCCTTATTGGCATCCAGGGCGGCCTCAAGTTCTTTACGAGCTTCGTCATGCTTTTGTGCGATCAGGCAGCTCATAGCGATTTCGCAATGATATTGAGCGATTTCCTTACGGAAAGGTATTCCGGAAAGGCGTTCCAGTTCAGTAGCGGTTTTAATGGCTTGCGTCCATTCTCGCTCGCGTACGTAAATTTCCAGTAGCGCGTTCAGGGCGGGTTGGCGGTAGCGGGTATCGTTTAATGACTTGAATAGTTCCTCCGCACGATCAAACAGGCCGGCTTTTAAATAGTCTTGTGCCAATTCAGCTTTGACTGCTTCTTTTTGATTGGATGTCAGTTCTTTTTTTTCAAGCAGGTTGAGATGCAAATTGATTGCACGGTCGGTTTCCCCAGTTCTGCGAAACAGGCTGCCTAAGGCAAAATGCAGTTCCAGAGATTCAGTATTGGCGTGAATAGCTTCAGTAAAAGCTTCTACAGCTTTGTCTTGTTGATTGCTGATTAAAAAGTTCAGACCTTTGAAGTAGGCTGCGGGTAGAGTGGTGGATTCAGCCAGCAATTGTTTGATGTCCACGCGGGCGGCTATCCAACCTAGCGTAAAAAAAAGCGGCAGTATCAGTAACCACCAAAATTCGAATTCAACTGACATTGAGCATGTGTATATAAACGTTAGTTGTATTCTACCTAAGCAAATGCTGGCTGGCTAATGATAATGTCGCTTGGCATGGAAAGGGCGAAAAAAAACGGTGCAAGTATGCACCGTTTTTAAGTTTGATTAATGAACATTAGTCCGGAGTATCAACCCTGTCTCTTAGTTCTTTACCTGCTTTGAAATGAGGTACATGCTTGGCAGGCACTTGCACTTTACTGCCGGTTTTAGGGTTGCGTCCCAGGCGAGGGGGGCGATAGTTCAAGCTGAAGCTACCAAATCCCCTAATTTCGATGCGCTCGCCGGTAGCTAGGTTGTCTGTCATTGCGTCCAAAATCGCTTTGACGGACAGTTCGGCATCTTTAACAACCAGTTGCGGAAAACGCTCCGCCAACAGATTAACCAACTCCGATTTTGTCATATCTGGTACCTAGTATTTATCGTTATAGTGAGAGGTTTACTTCTTGGTGTCCAGTTTTGCTTTCAACAAAGCGCCCAAGTTGGTTGTGCCGGCAGATGCAGCGTCAACAACATCCTCAGCTTTGGTTTTTGCTGCTTTGGCTTTTCCAGGTTTCGCAGCTTTCTCTTCGGAAGAAGAAGCACCGCTTGGGTCTTCGCTCAATTGCTTAACGCCCAAGGAAATGCGCTCTTTTTCCACATCGATAGCCAAGATAACAGCTTCAAGCTCATCACCTTTCTTGAAGTTGCGAATCGCTTCTTCGCCAGATTGTGTCCATGACAAATCAGATAAGTGGACCAAGCCGTCAATGCCGCCTGGTAGGCCAATAAACACACCAAAGTCAGTAATGGATTTGATTTGGCCAGACACTTTGTCGCCTTTGGCGTGTGTGGCTGCAAAATCATCCCATGGGTTTGGTTTGCACTGTTTCATACCCAAGGACAGGCGGCGACGGTCTTCGTCGATTTCCAGGATCATGACTTCTACTTCGTCACCCAATTGAGCGATTTTGCCTGGGTGGATGTTTTTGTTGGTCCAGTCCATTTCGGATACGTGTACCAGACCTTCAATGCCTGGCTCCACTTCCACGAACGCACCGTAGTCAGTCAGGTTGGACACTTTGCCGAACAGGCGTGTGCCAACTGGGTAGCGGCGGCTCAAAGCTACCCATGGATCATCGCCCAATTGTTTGATACCCAAGGATACGCGGTTTTTGTCTTGGTCGAATTTCAGGATTTTGGCTTCAACTTCCTGACCTACGGTCAACACCTCGGATGGGTGTTTTACGCGGCGCCATGCCAAATCTGTGATATGCAGAAGCCCATCGATACCGCCCAAATCAACGAACGCACCGTAATCGGTGATGTTCTTAACGATGCCTTTAACTACGGCACCTTCAGTCAATGTACCCATCAGCGCTTCACGGTCGGCGCCCATGTCGGCTTCCATCACTGCGCGGCGAGAAACTACGATGTTGTTACGTTTACGGTCGAGTTTGATGACTTTGAAATCCCACTCTTTGTTTTCAAACGGGGTGGTGTCTTTTACTGGGCGAATATCTACCAAAGAGCCAGGCAAGAAAGCCATGATGCCATTTACGGATACACGCAATCCGCCTTTGACACGGCTGGATACGAAACCTTTGACCACGCGGCCTTCGTTCATCGCTTCTTCAAGATCCAGCCAAGCTTCCATTCTCTTCGCTTTGTCGCGGGAAAGTTGGGTGGAGCCAAAACCGTCTTCCAGTTTTTCAATGGCCACTTTAACGAAATCGCCGACTGCGACTTCCAGTTCGCCTTGTGCATTTTTGAACTCTGAAGCGTCAATCACGCTTTCAGATTTGAGACCAGCGTTAACGATTACGTGGTCGTTGTCGATTGCAACCACTTCAGCGGTGATGATCTCACCGGAGCGCATTTCCTGACGCGCTAAGCTTTCTTCAAATAGTGCGGCGAAAGATTCGTTAGTGGAAGAGGTAGATTTAGAGGTAGAAGCCATTAAATTAAAAAATTCCAAAAAACCCCACCTAGCAGTGGGAAAGTTAATCAATCATCAAACAGGTAAGCCCTGTGTGACACGAATTGCACATCATACACAAAAAAATACGTGTGTTCAATGACTTAATGAAGAATTAAGTACATTTTTGTAAGCGTTCAATACAAAATCTACGGCTTCATCAATAGTTCGATGCGATGTGTCTAGCAACAGTGCGTCGGGTGTCTGCACAAGTGGTGCAGTTGAGCGTTCGCTGTCGCGTTTGTCGCGCATTTGCAGGTCTTGCAAAATCGCAGTGTAATCCGCATCCACGTTGCGTTCCAAAAGCTGTTTGTAGCGTCTTTCGGCGCGGGTTTCGGCGCTGGCGGTTAGGAATATCTTCAATACGGCATCAGGGAAAATCACGCTGCCCATGTCCCGCCCATCAGCCACCAAACCGGGCGGTTTGGCAAACTCTTGCTGTAGCATGGTTAGCGCGCTACGCACTTGGGGATGCGCGGAGACTTCAGATGCGCCTTTACCCATGGCTTCTGACCGAATCTCTTGTGAGATTTCCTGGCTGCCCAGAAAGACTGCGCCATGTTCGAACCGGATGTCGAGCATCTCGGTCATGTTGGCAAGTGCATCGGCATCCGCCCAGCTGATGCCATTTTGCTTCGCAGCAAAAGCGACTACCCGGTAAAGCGCGCCAGAATCAAGATAGTGAAAGCCCAGCGTTTCTGCAACCAGTTGCGAGATCGTGCCTTTGCCGCTCGCAGATGGACCATCAATCGCAATCACTGGAATAAGGGTATTTTTCATAAATATTATTTATCAATAAATTTTAAACAATCAATTTTATTTTTATTCTGATTCGCGTGATAATGTAGTCATCCAATCATTGGAGAGCATCATGACAAAAACAGCGACATTCGCGATTTTACACTTCAGCGTGGCTTTTGGCGTCGGTTATGTCTTAACAGGCAGTGCGATGGTTGGCGGTGCTATCGCTTTAATAGAACCGGCAGTTAATACCGTTGTGTTCTATTTCCACGAGCGTGCATGGAACCACTTTGGCTACGCGCGTGTTGCCAACCCCGATGAACACGCATGGGCGCACTGTTGCTGACCATGCTATTTGCAGATGCTGGCGAATGCCTCGAAATAGTCGGGGAAAGTCTTTGCCACGCATTTGGGGTCGTTGATGATGACGGGCACGCCACCCAGGCACACTAAAGAAAAGCACATTGCCATACGATGATCGTCGTATGTGTCAATCACGGCATTCGGAGTGAGTGCTGCCGGTGGAATGATCTTGATGTAATCAGTGCCTTCTTCTACCACTGCACCAACTTTGCGTAACTCTGTTGCCATCGCGGTCAGGCGGTCGGTTTCTTTTACGCGCCAACTGGCGATGTTGCGCAGTGTGGTAGTGCCCTCTGCAAAAAGTGCCAGAATCGCCAACGTCATCGCTGCGTCGGGGATATGATTGCAATCTAAATCAATCCCTTTTAGCCGTGCTGGTCTGCTTGCGGTACAGCTGTTATTCCCATAGCCTATCGATGCGCCCATCGATGCCAGCGCATTAGCAAATTTGATATCGCCTTGAATGCTATCCTGACTCACACCTTCTACCGTAAGCTTGCCAGCAATCGCACCAGCAGCCAGGAAATAAGAAGCGCTGGAGGCGTCGCCTTCCACGGCGATTTCCCTGGGGTTTTGATAACGGCTGTTGGCAGGAATGATGAAACGCTGCCACCCTCGGCGTTCAACCTGAACGCTGAATTTCGCCATCAGGTTGAGTGTAATCTCGATATAAGGTTTGGAGATCAGTTCGCCGACTACTTCGATTTCAGCTTGTTTGCTCGTCAGCGGCAGGGCCATTAACAATGCGGTAAGGAATTGGCTGGAGACATCGCCGCGAATCTGGATAGGGTTGCTGATAACAGGTTCACTCGGAAATATCTGTAGAGGTGGAAAGCCAGGATTGCCTTTGTATTCGATATTGGCACCGGATTTTTTTAACGCATCAACTAAGTCCCCAATTGGCCGCTCATGCATGCGCGGCACACCATGCAGGTAATAATAGCCACCTGATAATGCCAATGCTGCCGTCAGTGGACGAAATGCCGTCCCAGCGTTGCCCAGGAATAAATCAACTGGCTCGTTTGCACTGCCTTTGTTAGGGAAACTAGCGCCACAGCCATGAACGCGCCAATCTGTCTCACTGAGCTTTTCCAGCTTTACGCCTAATGCCTGCAAAGCTTCGAGCATGCGCGAGGTGTCGTCCGAAACCAGCAAATCGTTGATCTCAGTCGTGCCATAGCCTAATGCAGCTAGCAGTAACGTGCGGTTCGAGATGCTTTTGGAGCCAGGAAGTTTGATGTTGCCTTCTACGCGGCCGACGGGTTGTAGTGTGAGTTGTTCCATTATTTTTTGTCGTGGATGTTATTGCATTTTGGCCCAGTTGTTGCGGGCGGTGCTGGCTGTTTGAAATAGGTCTTCCAGGCCTTTACCATCTTCATTCTCAAGTAATTGTTTTAAATGGGAAATCTGATTCTCATATGCGGCAAGTTCGCTTAATAGCGCAGTCTTGTTGGCCAGGGCGATGTCACGCCACATTTCAGGATGGCTACCTGCGATGCGGGTGAAATCACGGAAGCCACTGGCTGCAAAGCTGAACAGTTGTGCGGCATTGGGGCGATTGGCGATTTCGTTCACCAGCGCGAATGCCAGGAGGTGTGGCAGATGGCTGACGGCCGCGAAGATGCCATCATGCGTCTCCGCAGGCATCTCGCTCACCTTCGCGCCGCAGTCACGCCATAATTTCGCCACCCTGGAAGCCGCTTCCTGATTGGTCTGCAGGCCATCTTTATTTATAGCCGCAGGGGTTAAAACCACGTTTTTGCCAACAAACAAATCGGCTTGCGCAGCCGTGACGCCGGATTTCTCGGCTCCTGCAATCGGATGTCCACCAACGAACTGGCTGAACTGCTCGCCCAACACTTCTTGCGCAGCCGCAAGCACGTCGCTCTTGGTGCTGCCGGCATCGGTAATCACCGTATTCGGGGTTAAATGCGGTTTGATGCTTTGCAGGATCGCCTTGGTCTGCGCGACAGGGGCAGCAATCAGGATCAAATCCGCATCGCAGCAGGCTGCCTGAATATTCGTCTCCAATGCATCGATCACGCCAAGGTCTTTGGCTTGCTGTAAGCTTTCTACGCTGCGGCCGACACCAACGATAAAAGGCGCGCCAGCATTTCTCTTCAATGCCAGCGCTACTGAGCCTCCTATCAGCCCAACGCCAAATATCACCAGTTTTTTCAACGAACTTGCCTTCAGTTAACCGTGTAAAAACAAAGCGGCAATTGTATCACTTCGGCAATGGCTTTGCTTTAAGTCGTCAGGTGTGGTGAATGTTCCTGCATGGAACTGGTGTATGTCGAATTATCGACATCTTGATGTTGTTTTCGCCTGAGTATTTTTAATCGATAATTAAATATATATACAAAACATAGAGTTACGTTTTATTTCCAGCAAGCCCGTTTTTTGCATTCACTAGACTTGAATACCAATAAAAAAATAAATATGTCCTGGAGCGAAAATGGGTTTTATCGACTGGTTTACTGAAAGAGGTGAGGCTTTTATCGAGCTGCTTCAACCAAATGAGGCAGTGACGATACAAGAACAGGAGGATATGAGTTTCAATGGCCTGGACCTCAGGCAGGAGCTGGCAGAGCACCATGCCTGGCGCCATCATCTTGAGCGTATGCTGAAAGGCGAGACAGTATCGGAATTGCGGCAAGAAGATATTTTACTGCACCAACATTGCTCGCTAGGTCAGTGGCTAGATACAGAAGGTAAAAAACACTTCGGGCATCTTCCCGAATATGCTGCTGCCCGCAAAGCGCACAAACATTTTCATGCTTGCCTGGAAGAGATTTTGACTCTGCATGAGCATGGTGATGACTTGCAGGCAGAAGAGCTGCTGATGAGCAAGTTTCGCAGTGCTTCCAACAAAAATCAGCTACAGTTGATCACTTTGTTTACCATGCAGCCGCGTTAGCATTGTCAGTAATGGAAATAAAAAAACCGCCGGTAAAGGCGGTTTTTGTTTTGCTAGCCAGCGGTCAGTGGCTGCGACGTCTGTAGCCTACAAAACCTAACAATGCAGAACCTAGCAACCATGCGGCAGCTGGGACTGGAACTTGGCTAGGATTGTCCGTGTATGCGCGGAAGTTGCTCAAATCTTTTGGCAGGCCTTCAAAGGCGAATTCATTGATCAAATCATTCCAGCGGAAAAACAACTCGCCTTTGCCAAAGTGTATCGCCAAGTAATTAAACCCAACTTCGCTACCAAAGACACCAGCTTTGCTCTCAAAACCTTCAGCTACAGATCCTGAGGTACAACCTTCATTGTCGCAAGCACCCACAAAGTCAACAGATGTGCCAAATACATCTTCTACTTCTAGCTCAATATTTGCTGGGCTCTGCGGATTAATATTATCGTTATAATACCAAATTTCTGCCGCTGGTGAAGGCGCATAATACATGTCTGTACCAGCTACATTAACAGGACTGGTTGTTGGTGATAACTGTGTCCATGTGGCTGCATGCGCTGCTACAGAGAATCCAATAGATGCCAAGGCTGTGCATAATGCTATTTTAAGTTTCATAAGTGTTCCCCTTGAAATTTCTTTTAAAGCTTAACTCGAAAGATATGCCTGTTCGGGGGGCGCTTCAATAGCCCGTTAGGGCTAATTGGTTGTTTTCAGCCAGAAAAAATGGTTAGCTGCTGGCAGCGATTTGGTTAATTTTAACCAATCAAAGTGGTGGATTTGTCATCGCGCCATCGTGAGAAAGATATGTCAGAGTTTATCGAATTGTTGAACCCACTTGTCGCCAATCAAGCGTTGCTGCGGCATGAAGCTTTGTTTATAAGCCATTTTCTGGCTTGCAGCGATCCAGTAGCCCAGATACAGATAGGGCAATCCCATGTTTTTGGCTTTTTCTATCAGCCATAGGATACTGTAGGTGCCCAGGCTGGCTTTTGGATTGCTGGTATCGTAAAAAGTATAGACCGCAGACAGTCCATCCTGTACAACATCCACCACGCTCACCATTTTTAAGGCATTAACCTGGTCTCGAAACTCGACCATCAGGCTCTCTACGTTGCTTTGGCACAAGAATTGGCGATATTGTTCCATCTCGTCCAGCCGGTCGTTTGCCTGCGAGGGTTCCGGGGGGGTATGCTTGGCGGTCTGATAGTGCTGATACAGATCATAGTGCGTGGCATCGAAGGCAAGTGGCAAGGTATTGGCCTGTAATTCCGCGTGCTGTTTAAAGGCGCGCTTTTGGCTGCGATTGGGTTTGAATTCATCGAGAATGATACGCACTGAGATGCAGGCCTGGCAATGTTGACAGTGCGGGCGATAGGCGAAGTTGCCGCTGCGGCGGAAACCTTGCTGAATCAGGTTGCTGTATATTTGCGGCGTAATGAGGTGTTGCGGCGACGCGATCAAGCTTTGTGCCCGTTGTTCGGGTAGATAACCGCAGACATAGGGCGTTGTCACATAAAACTGCAGCTTCTGCAAAGAGGATTCGTTCGGCAGCACCATGTCAGCAGTTTACCAATTCTGAGAGCTTTTGTATAAAGGTGTCTCTCGGTATTTTTCGCCCACCAAAACTGGACAGAAGGGGCGTCTCCATCTGGCAATCTATCATGTCAACATCCTGATTCCTCAGATATTCCACCAGATGTACAAAAGCGATCTTGGAAGCATCCGTCACATGATGAAACATGCTTTCGCCATAGAACATCTTGCCTATTTTGACACCATAGCAGCCACCGACCAGTTTGCCGCCCAGCCAGCTTTCCGAGGAGATGGCATACCCTTGTGCGTGTAATCCGCAATAGGCATCTATCATTTGCGGGCTGATCCATGTACCGTCTTGTCCTGGCCGGCTGGCTTGGCTGCAAGCCTGCATGACGGCCTGGAAGGCAGTATTGATGCGGAGTTCGAAAGGGCGCTTCTTCAACGTTTTGGCGAGCGATTTGCTGATTTTCAGTTCGTTCGGGAACAGCACCATACGCGGATCCGGGCTCCACCAAAGAATCGGTTCATCTTCACTGAACCAGGGAAAGATGCCTTGCCGATAGGCCGCCAGCAAGCGTTGCGGGCTTAAATCGCCACCAATCGCAACCAACCCATTCGGTTCCTTCAGGGCTTGGCTTAACGGAGGGAAAGGGCAGTCACCTTCGATTGCAGCGACTTTTCCTCCGGGGAGCTGATAGTAGCCAATCACGTTGCTTTTTGAGGATTATTTTTTGAAAAAAAGCATGAACAATACAATGGCGGCAACGACCATGATCAGCATGGTTGGCGCGCGGCGCAGGATCTTGTCGCTGGGCAGTTCAGGGATATCGATTGGTGCTTTGGGTGCTTTTGGCAACAGGCGATAGTTGCCGATTTTTGCCAGCTCTTCGTTCAGGGCATTGATGTCCTTTTTCGGATCGATCAGGATAGCTTGCGGTGGGTCGAGCGTCACAATGACATCCTCGGCAAACTCGCTTAGCTTGGCATGTACATGTTTCATACACTTGCTACACGTCATCCCGGAAACCTGATACTTTACCTGAGTGTCCATAATTTTCTCAAAATTTCTTTTAAATCAATTCATTAACTTGTAAAATGCGCGCATTCGCATTCAATGCCTGCCATTTTGGAATTCTACAGTAATAACACCGCAAAACCGCTCACCAGCTACAAGCCATATTGGGCCAAGCGCTTTGGTGTAGCCCCACTGCTACCGATGAGCCGCGCTGAGATGGACGCGCTAGGCTGGGATAGCTGCGATATCATCATCGTCTCTGGCGATGCGTATATCGATCACCCCAGCTTTGGCGCCGCATTGATTGGTCGCTTGCTGGAGTCTCAAGGTTTTCGTGTCGGCATCATCGCCCAGCCGGACTGGCAGTCGGCCGACCCGTTCAAAGCACTGGGCAAACCCAATCTTTACTTCGGTATTACCGCCGGCAATATGGATAGCATGGTTAATCGCTACACGGCTGACCGCAAAATCCGCTCCGATGATGCCTATACACCAAACGCTGCACCAAATAAACGCCCGGACAGGACCGTGCTGGTATATTCTCAGCGTTGCAAGGAAGCCTATCCTGATGTGCCACTTGTGATTGGCGGTATCGAGGCCAGCCTGCGCCGTATCGCGCATTACGATTACTGGAGCGACAAGGTGCGCCGCTCCATCCTGGTGGACAGCAAGGCGGATATTCTGCTGTACGGCAATGCCGAACGCGCTATCGTTGAGCTGACGCACCGGATGGCGCGCGGCGAGCAACTCGCAGATATTACTGACATCCGTGGCACCGCATTCATGCGCAAAGCCGTTCCGGATGACTTTGTCGAGGTGGCTTCCACGCAAATGGACCGGCCGGGCAGAGTAGACCCCTATATCGACCCGTACGCCATGGAAACGCCGACCGGAGCGGCCTGCAAGACAGATGGTCTGCCTGAGGCCCCCAAAGTCATCCAGATCCAGCGTCCGGCAAAAGTGCCGCGAGATAAGCAGGTAGTGCGCTTGCCAGCCTATGAGCTAGTCTCCAATAACCCGGTCATGTACGCGCATGCCTCTCGTGTGCTGCATCTGGAGGCGAATCCCGGCAATGCACGTGCGCTGATACAGCAGCATGGTGACCGCGAGGTGTGGCTGAACCCGCCGCCCATTCCGCTTGTCACCAAGGAAATGGATTATATTTTTGACCTTCCATATGCCCGCAAACCACACCCGTCCTATCAAGGCGCGAAGATACCGGCATGGGAGATGATACGTTTCAGCGTCAATATCATGCGCGGATGCTTCGGTGGCTGTACGTTCTGCAGCATCACCGAGCATGAAGGCCGCATCATCCAGAACCGCAGCGAGCAATCCATTCTCAAGGAAATCGAAGAGATTCGCGACAAGGTGGAAGGCTTCACCGGCATCATTTCCGACCTGGGCGGGCCCACGGCCAATATGTACCGCATCGCCTGCAAGTCGGAAGATATCGAGAAGAACTGTCGCAAACTTAGCTGCGTCTATCCCGGCATCTGTGAGAACTTGAACACCGATCATAGTGCCCTGATCCAGCTTTACCGCAAAGCCCGCCAGATCAAGGGCGTGAAGAAAGTGCTTATCGGCTCCGGCCTGCGTTATGACTTGGCCGTGAAATCGCCGGAATACGTCAAGGAACTCGTGCAGCATCATGTCGGAGGATATCTCAAAATCGCGCCGGAACACAGTGAAGAGAATGTACTCAGCAAAATGATGAAGCCGGGCATGGGTGCGTATGACGAATTTAAGGCCATGTTCGAGAAGTTCAGCAAAGAGGCAGGTAAGGAACAATACTTGATCCCGTACTTCATCGCCGCGCATCCGGGTACGACTGACGAAGATATGCTTAAGCTGGCGCTGTGGCTGAAGCAGAACGACTTCAGGTTAGACCAGGTGCAGACGTTCACCCCCACGCCAATGGCGATGGCAACCGCGATGTATCACAGCGGCAAGAACCCGCTGCGCAAGGTCACCAAATCCAGTGAAGATGTACCTATCCCCAAAGCGGGAGGGGTGCGCAGGCTGCATAAGGCGTTCATTCGTTATCATGATCCTGCCAACTGGCCACTATTGCGCGAAGCGTTGATTCGCATGGGGCGTGAAGACCTGATTGGCAACAGCAAGAAACATCTGGTGCCGGCTTATCAGCCCGCGGTGATGGGCAAGATACGGCAGTCTGACGGTACAGCTTTCAATCCGCGCGTCAAGGCCAACCTGCCAAAAGCCTTCAACAATATGAAGAACGCGGCGAGCCCTTCACGGCAAAGAAAGTCAACGAGACACAAGTCTAGTTGAGCAGCGGCTTGTCATCAGGCGGGACGAGATTCGATTGGTGGGCTATCTGCGCCTGAGCAATTTTGTGTTCTGCCTCGGTTTGTGAAATGACACCTTCTTCTGCCAGCCAGTTGAATTTCCTGATCTCGTTGGCAAGCTCATTCTCAGGGTTGACTTCGCCATACCAGTCGAGCAGTTGCAGTTTTCTTCTGTCATGCAGCTCCGAGATGATTTCATCATGATTTTTATCCTGCATTACCCAAATAGCGCCTTTGTCGGTGTTCAAGACGGTATATTTCTTTTTGGTGAAATGGCTCCAGATCAGGCAGCCAATTCCTACAAACAGCCAAAAGACGAATTTTTGCTGCAGTAACAATCCCAGTACACCAATCACACACCAGATCCAGCCGACGTTTCTTAGCCAGGTGTTCTCGGTGATTCTCACGGATGTCTTTTTGGGAATATCCGCATAGCTGACGTCGATATCGCCGGACCCTGTCCTGTCCTGATAAGCGAAATTGACCTTATCTTTGTTGAAGGTGAAAACGTGCTTTTCAGACAGGCGCTTTTGTATGATTTCCATTTGTTCTTGCCTTTGTTGGATGTTCTGATATGTCAGGAATCATATCATTCCGCTTTATGGATGTCATAAAAAGCCAGTGAGTTGCTGAACTAAGTACTGTTCTGTAAAGTCTTCCCAATAACGAAATTACAGGAAAATCTAGCATGAAAAAATTCTCGAACTACCTGATTGGCGTTGTCCTGCTGGGCATCACATTTGCCGCATCTGCCAGCGAAAAAGGCTTGTTCTGGAAACTGGAATCACCTACAGGAGTGACTAGTTACCTGTTCGGTACTATGCATTCCGACGATAACCGCGTGGCTGACATCACGCCCAACACTATCGAAGCCATTAAGGCGGTAGATACCTTCGTGATGGAAGTGGCTGAGAATCGAGACCCAAGCCTGTTCATGCTCAAAAGCGGCAGCCTGGCCTCGCAGCTTACCAATGACGAATTCGAAAAAGTACGTGAACTGGCGGATTTTCACACCATGCACCTGGGTGCCGCATTGCAAATGAAGCCCTGGCTGCTGGCGGTGGTGTTTGATTTGCCCAAACCACAGACGCCTTTCGCCCAGGACAATATGCTGATGACCAAGGCCGAGGAGAACCTCAAAGATGTCGTCGGTATCGAGACGCCACAGGAACACTTTGCCGTAATGGATGACTTCAGTCTGGAAGAGCAGATGGTGATGCTGCGTGCGGTGCTGAAACGCACGCAGGAGCAGAAGGAAGCTGATTTCGAGCGCCTCATGAAAGCTTATCTGGATGGCGATGTCAGCAAGATAGTCGGCCTGGATGAGCAGATTACAGGCGGTATGCTGCCCAAGGATTTATGGGCCAAGATGAAGGAACGCTTATTGGATAGGCGAAACAAGGTGATGGCTGAGCGTGCTATACAAATGGCAGGTGAAAAACCGGTATTCATTGCCGTTGGGGCATCCCACTTAGGAGGCGAGACAGGCTTGATCCAGGCTTTCAAAAAGGCAGGCTACAAACTCTCGCCAGTGGCAAAGTAGCTAAACTGTACTAGCTTAAACCATTGGCTTGACTTCGCTGGCCAGCTTGCTGATGTACTGGCTGAAATCCGCATCTTCACCTTGCAGCAGGCGCGGCAGCATCTGGCGGAAATCGTCGCGGGTGCACCATTCGCGCATGTAGTCCTCCCAGGATAACCAGCGGCGGCGCTGTTTGCCGGTCATGTTGTCCTCATGAGCCAGCAGGTAAGCGCGCTCGAACAGCGAAATCAGGATCTCGAACAGCACCAGCTTGCGTTCTTCCTGCTCCGGAGTCATCGCCGCGATATGGCACTGCGAGCGCAGCTGCAGATCCGGGTTCGCCATCACCAGTTTGAGGAAATCCATGTAGTTGTCCGCCAGCAGCTGGTAGACCTCTTCATCTTCGTTCTCGCGTTCCTTGCGCTGCTCCAGCACAAAAGTCACGATAGCCAGCGGCAGACCGACGACGGTGACGATATAGCTCAATAGTTCCCAAGTCTGGAGGGTCATCATCGTTTAATTATGTTGCGGGATCACATGGCGGCCGGATTCATACTCCACCTGATTCGCCTGCTTGACGAACAGCAGATCCTGGGTGGGGAAGCCAAGCTCCTTGGCTTTGGCCATCAGGTGTTGCTTGATAGGATAAGTCAGCTGCGGCGTGCGGCTTAAAATCCATAGGTATTCCTTGCCGCTGCTTACCAGAGCATAGTTATAATAGGATTTATCCAGCTCGATGATGTTGTAATCGCCATAAAAAGGCCCAAAGAACGATACTTTCAATCGCCCGGTGCGAGTGCCGTCCTTGTTGGGTTCATCCACGAACCTGGCCTTGCCGACTGCCTCTTTCCATTCGCCGCTTTCAGGGTTGAAGCCGCGGTTGATCACTTTGATGGTGCCGTCCTCATTCACGCTGTAATTGGCTGTGACTTGCTCTAGCCCTTTCTCGAAGCTGTTGTCCAGCCGCGCGATCTCATACCAGGTGCCAATATACTGTTGCGGGTCAAAGCTGCCGATGACCGCGCTCTGCGCGGCAGGCGGCATTGGTTTGGTACAGGCGGTCAAACATATCAAGATCAATAGGCTGAATATTCTCACAATGCGCTTTCAAAATGGTTTTTAGTTGGATTCAATGGCATTTGCTATGCTAATTTTATCTGCTTAGTCGCGCAATGAATCTATCAAGTTCCGCAGCAAAGGCCTGCCTGTCAGACTGGTTGATTACAGCTGGGCCGGAAATATCCACACCGCTGCTGCGCAGGCCTTCCATGAAGTTGCGCATGGTCAGGCGTTCCTGAATGTTATGAACAGAATAGAACTCGCCGCGTGGATTGATTGCGTGGCCGCCTTTTTCAATCACTTGCGAGGCGAGCGGGATATCTGCCGTGATGACCAGATCACCGGCTTCCATAATCTCGACGATTTTGTTGTCTGCCACATCAAAGCCTTTTTCCACCTGCATGGCCCTGATATAAGGCGAGGGTGGGACGCGCAACAGTTTGTTGGCAACCAGCGTGGTGGTGATTCTGGCGCGGTCTGCCGCTCGGTAAATGATCTCTTTGATCACCACCGGGCAAGCGTCTGCATCCACCCAAATCTTCATGGTTTTGTCTTCATCAATTAACGGCCTCTGTTTCCACTATGGTGCACCTGTCCTTTAGGCGCGAATGCCGGTTTTTGCGGCTTGCGCTGGTGTTTGGCCGCTTCGGACAAAGGCTTGCCGCTTGGCTTGTGCTTTGGTTGGCCCTGCTTTGGTGGTTGACCCTGTTTTTGCACTTGACCTGCTTTTTGGCCTTGTCCATTTCCTTGTGGGCGTTGCTGCTGCGGTTTGGGCGGTCTTGGCGCATCGGCTTCTTGTCGCACCGGTGGTACAAAGCCTTCTACGACCACTTTGGGTATCTCGCGTTTGATTAGCTTTTCGATATCCTTCAGGTATTTCATTTCTTCGGTATCCACCAGCGATACCGCTGCGCCGCTGGCGCCGGCACGCCCGGTGCGGCCAATCCGGTGCACATAATCCTCTGGCACGTTGGGCAACTCAAAATTCACCACTTGCGGCAGTTGGTCGATATCCAATCCGCGTGCGGCGATATCCGTAGCGACCAGCACAGGAATGTTGCCAGATTTGAAATCCGCCAACGCCTTGGTGCGTGCGCCTTGGCTTTTGTTGCCGTGAATTGCCGCGGCCGGGATGCCATCTTTCCCCAGCTTTTCTGCCAGGCGATTCGCCCCGTGCTTGGTGCGGGTAAAAATCAGCACCTGCTTCCAGTCATTGGTTTTAATCAGGTAGCTTATCAGGCTGGTCTTGTTAGCCTGCTTTACTAGATGCACGGTCTGAGTCACCATTTCGGATGCCGTGTTGCGACGCGCTACCTCGACAAAGCCGGGGTTGTGCAGCAGGCTATCGGCCAGAGCCTTGATTTCATTGGAGAAAGTGGCAGAGAATAGCAGGTTCTGGCGGTGTTTTGGCAGCAAGGCCAATATTCTTTTGATATCACGCACAAATCCCATGTCCAGCATGCGGTCGGCTTCATCCAACACCAGAAATTCCACGCCGGATAAATCGATATTCTTTTGCGCAACGTGGTCCAGCAGGCGGCCGGGTGTCGCTACCAATATATCCAACGGTTTGCGCAAACGCGCTGTCTGAGGGTTGATGTTGACACCGCCAAACATCACCATGGAGGTCAAATGCAGATACTTGCCATAGGTCTTGACCGATTCCTCCACCTGCGCCGCGAGTTCGCGAGTGGGGGTCAAAATCAGGCAGCGCGGTTTTCCGGTCTGGGCATGCTGGTGCTTTGTGTGCAGCAGATGCAGCAATGGCAGGGTAAATCCTGCAGTTTTGCCGGTGCCGGTTTGCGCGCCGGCCAGCAAGTCGCCGCCGCTTAACACAAGCGGAATCGCTTTTGCCTGAATAGGCGTGGGCATGGTGTAGCCTGCATCGGCAATCGCGCGCAATATAGGTTGCGCCAAGCCTAGCGCGCTAAAGTTAGGGGTAGAGCCAGCGTCAGCGCTAGCGTTCGTTACTTCTGTATTCATGTAGTTATTTTCCTGCGACGGCCAGTTGCAAGCTGCAACACCAATCGAGGCAGACGAAATAGCGATCAGATTGATTTAAACAGCAATTGATCTGGATAATAAAAGAGCCGCTGCGCAGATTGGCAAGTCGCAGGGTGATTGCATTATACGGGGTTGCGGCTTAAAAGCGAGCAACTTTACAAATAGCCGCACATTGTTACAAAGCACTTTCAATAGGATTTAAGGCTATATTCGTTCATTCTCAAATCAATCTGGCTGGAAGGCGCATCCAGATTGGCTTCCAGGGCATCGGTTTTCATAATGAACGCGCATGCGTACGTATGGGCTGCTTATTAGTCCGGGTTTTCCGGCTCTTTGCCTTGTTCTATCCAGGCAAACAGTGACGTACGCATCACATCCTCTACCGACATATCGATGGGTTGCAGCCATGCGCGTGGTACAAACACGGTATAACCGCCGATGTTGTAGCCCATGGGCAGGAACACGGCCACACGGTCGCCCTGAAGAAAGCCCTCAGGCAGACCCTGCAAGTTTTGCCTGGTCACCAGTCCCACTAATTCCAGTTGCGAACCAGGCGTCCGCAGAATCACCGCCTGTTGAGAAGGCACATCCTGGTGCGGTGCGAAATAGTCTGCAAAACTCTTTAGCGAGGAGTAGATGCTTTTGACCACGGGCAGATTCATGAGTGGGAACTCGACCAGCGCCAGCAGCTTGTGGAACAAGCGATGCGATATCAGGTAGCCCAGCAGCACGATGCTCAGCAAACCCAGTACGATACCCATGCCTGGTGCATAGAACTCACCGATAAAAGGGCGTATCCACCACATGGAAGTCTCTTCTGCCCACACCAGAAAGATATAGAGCAGGTAAACCGTAAAACCCAATGGCAGGGCGGTGAGTAGCCCCCTGAAGAAATACTGGTAAATGCGTTTCATTTGATATGTGGCTTGCCGAGTGATTGAGCAGTCATATCTTACCGCAATTCACTTGCGTGACGCTTGTGTTATTGCTTGCGCCAGTGTTTTAAAGCGGCGCAAGTCTTTTGCACAGGTAAGCGCCCACAGCCACTTCCAGCAGGCTCAGCGGCACGGCATACACCAGCAGGCCGGTGGGCAGTACGCTCAGGTTCCACAGGGTGATCCACATCAGCACAAACCCCATCACCCAGCCGATGATGACGGTGTTCAGCAGGCTGAACCGGCGGGAAAGCATGAAAATCATCCACGCGAACACAAAGCCCCACACGCCCCATAGCGCGCCGTTGATAGGCCGGGAAGGGAAGGTCAGCCCCAGCGACTGGTAATGCCCCGTCCAGTACGATTTGAAGAGCAGCTCGTTGCGGAGGAACTCAGACACATTGACCCAGATGCCGCTGATGAGGATGGCTAGAAAGTTTTTGTTCATGGCGATGCATCCTCCGTGATTGTTGTGTGCATCATAGCATCAGATGGTAGGGTGGATGAGCGCAGCAATGCAATCAGGTTTTTGTCGGGATTGCCCGACAGCAAGTTACTTTCTTATGCTTGTCCATAAGAAAGTAACCAAAGAACACGACACCCCGCTGCCGCTTATTTCCTTCGGTCTTAGCGCAACGCTGGTACGGCTGCGGAACTCGCCCTTACAAGCCTCACAAACCAAGGCTTGTTCGGAGCTCAAACAGTCCTCGCCGTTTAACCCAGCTTATGCTTAAGCCTCAGGCGCGGCAAAGGGGATGCAGCAGATTGTGGGAGCATATGGAAGTTGACCCCCTTTAGCGGTCGTGGCTTTCGTAAATATAATTCCCATTTATGTCAAATTCTTCAGGATGTTCATTTTTATAGGCAGTTACAAATTTCCAATAATCGTTGAGCTCTTTTTCTTGCTTCCACAAACTATTGCAATATAAGTATCCAACTGCATACCAAATTACGCCTCCGAGTAAATAATTATCGGCAGCGAATTCACCTTTGGTTAATTGAACAATCCAGAATGATATGACAGAACCAAAAATTACAAACTTTAAAAGAAAATCACTGATTTTTTCTAGTCCTTTTTGCTCTTTGTAGTGAAGGTTCTGTATTTCAGCATACTTTTTTCCAGTTTTAATAAAAATGTCATATTTACACATAAAACTCACTCGGGAATTTAATTAGTAAGGGTTTGGATGTTGATGTTTTGTCCCATCATTTAAAAATTCGAAGACTCTAACTTTTGGGAGTTGTTTGGCTAAATTGTCTATTACCAAAGAATAAGTATATTGAAATGGTTGATTTTTTGCCCCAACACATTTTGTAATGTCTGCCTGACTTCTACAACCTTTCTTAATTTCTATGTATGCAAAGTTGTTTTCATGGCTACGGCGTTGATGGATTAAAATATCAGGCCTGGATGAGTTACCGTAGATTCTTTTAATATCATCGCCTGACTTATCATATTCCATATCGATTTTAGTTGTTCCATCGTTAATCTTTCTTTTTAATTCAAATAAATCTGTGGTGGTAGACTTTTGAATTTCCTCCATAATATAAAGTGATAATCGAAAATTAATACATTCTTCCTTAACTTTACGGTCTTCAAATAAATCGCTATCTTCTATATGAAGTCTTTCTATTGCTTTCCAAATGATTTCTATAAACATAGTCACGTCATTGATTGGTTTACTAGTTTCATCATATCACTCTCACTCAGCCACCGCCATTCGCCTTCTTCCAAGTCCTCCGGCAATTTCAAGTCACCAATCTGAATGCGTTTCAGCGCTTCCACGCGGTTACTGATGGCGGCGACCATGCGTTTGACCTGATGGTATTTGCCTTCCGCCAGCGTCATGTGGATGACGCACTCGCTGATTGGTTTCACGTCCAGTGCGGCGATGGTCTCTTCCTCGTCAATCAGTTTTACCCCGCTGAGAAGCGCTTGTATATTGGCTTGCGAGACAGGGTGTTTGCAGGACACCTCATAGATCTTGGGCACTTTGTGCTTGGGCGAACTCATGCGGTGGATGAATTGCCCGTCATCCGAAATCAAAATTAGCCCCGTGGTGTCTTCATCCAGTCTGCCGATGCACTGTAAGCCGCGCTCCACCAATGGGTGCGGCAGCAGGCTGTAGATGGTGGGGTGGTGCTGGGTCTTGTGCGAGCATTCGTAATTGGCGGGTTTGTTCATCATCAAATACGATTTTTCGCGGTATTCCCAAGGCTCACCTTTCACCGTAAAACTTAAATTTTCCAGTTCGAACTCGGCATCCGGGTCGTCGCACAATTCGCCGTTCACAGTGATCTCTTCGTTGATGATCATGATCCGGCACAGCTTGCGCGAGCCAAAGCCTTGTTTGTGCAGGATGCGTTCGATATCGAGCTTTTTAGCCATGTTTCTGCCTATTTGAGATGCGTGTAGATGAAGGGCAGGACAATGGCGCTCAATACGCCATTGAGGCCCATGGCCATGCTGGCAAAGGTGCCGGCTTCCTCGTTGACGCTGAACGCGCGGGTGATGCCCAGCCCGTGCGCGCCGACGCCAATGGCGGTGCCGCGCATCCACCATGGTTTGATGCCGCAGGCATTGAGGATATATGGCGCCAGTATCGCTCCCAGCATGCCGGTGATGACAGTGAACACAGCGGTGAGGGTGGGGGAGACGTGGATACGCTCGGCAATGCCCATGGCGATAGGTGCGGTCACGGATTTGGCGTACATGCTGCCGACGATGTTTTTGCCCGCGCCCATGTATTTGGCGATGAGCACGGCGCTGGCGATGGAGGCCGCGCTGCCGATGCCGAGTGCGAGCGTGATGGGGATGATTTTGCCGCGCAGTTTCTCAAAACCGCGGTAGATAGGCACCGCAAGTGCCACGGTGGCAGTGCCTAGCAGGAAGTGCACGAATTGAGCGCCTTCGAAATATTTCTCGTAAGGCATGCCAATGAGTGAGATGCACACGGTTACCAGTAGCACCGAGATGGCGACCGGGTTCACCACAGGATTGCGGTTGGCTTTGACATATAGCTTGTAGCCGATTTGGTAAGTGGCCAACGTGAGGATCAGTGCAAACAGTGGGTCACCGGAAAGGTAGACCCAGATTTCCGAGATGGGCAGGCGGTTATTCATCGTGCGTGGCCCTCCAGAACAGTCTAAGCACCAGGCCAGTGACGGCGATGGCCAGCACCACACTGACCAGCAGCGCGATAGTGACGGCAATCGCGTGCGTTTTCAGGTCGGGCAGGAACAGGATCACGCCGACTGAGGCCGGCACGAATAGTAGGCCGAGATGCTGGCGGAACGTGTCGGCCACCATGCCAAGCGACTTGTTGACTTCACCCTTGAACACCAGATAAGCGACCAGTAGTATCAGCCCGATGACCGGGCCGGGGATGTTGGGCAGCAGGAACTTGGAGACGAGCTCGCCCAAGCCTTGCCAGATGAATATTTGTACTAAACCATCGATCATGCGTTTTTCCTGTTGTTGTTTAGGCTGATTGTAATGGGTTTGGGTGAAATTTGAATGAAGGCACAAAATAAAAATGCCCACGCAATTACTTATGTGGGCATTTAATAGCAAAGCTGATGACGGAATCAAGGGATTCGGTAATTATCCTGCGTCATCAAATCGATCCCGCACTCCAGGTTTTCCACCCAAGAGATGAATTGGTTGACCATTTGCTTGCCAACGAACGGGCGGCCATGTTGCGGCACGATGGAATCGATATCCAGACTGCGCACCATATTGGCCCACAAGCGGCAGGCCTTGTTGGAGGTCATGTAGCGCCGATGGAACGGCAGCATGGCAGGCAGGTGCAGGTCAAAATTGGTGACTGGTTCAGCTGCTAGGTCTGGCGGCACTAATGATGCGCCCAAGTCACCTGAGAACAGAATCTTGCTGGCTACATCGTAGAACTGGAAGTTGCCCTCGGAGTGCAGGAAATGCGCAGGGATAGCCTTGATGACGGTGTTGCCTAATTGGACATCCATACCTCCATCTGGGATGCCGATGATGCGGTTATCGGTATTGCCGACACCGCAGAAATGCGGAAGAAAGCGCTCCCAGACTGCTGGTGCAAGCACTTTACATTCCGTGCCTATAAGCCATTTGTTTATCGAGGCGACAATGTCCGGATCCTGATGCGATGCGAGGATAAATTCCAGTTTGCGAAAGTTGAAGTACTTTCCCATCGCCATCATGAGTGCGTTGTAGGTCATGTTGCCTCCCGGGTCGATGAGCGCGCCATGACCATCCGTGACGATTAGGAATTGGTTGGATTGCACTGCCTGTCCGCCGGATTTGTCGGTCAGGTCGTTAAAGACGATACACACATGATGCCCGTTATTGAAAAGTTCTTTAGCCATGGCAGGATTTCTCCCTCTGGGATTTAAAAATAAGGGAGATTGTATTGCAAAATAAAAAAGCCCTGATAGCAATCAGGGCTTTTGTTGATATAAATCAGATTGATAGCTTAGTTCTTGGCGACCAGATTATATACCTTTGCGCCGATGATGCCACCTAAAATCGGCGCGACCCAGAACAGCCACAGCTGCTGCAGGTAGATACCGCCGGCGAACACGGCCTGACTGGTGCTGCGTGCCGGGTTGACCGATGTGTTGGTGACAGGGATGCTGATCATGTGGATGAGTGCGAGTGTCAGGCCAATGGCAAGCGGTGCAAGGCCAGCTGGTGCGCGGCTATCGGTAGCACCCATGATGATAAACAGGAACACGGCTGTCATCACCACTTCGCATACGAAGGCTGCGTGCAACGCATAGCCATGCGGCGAAGCCTCGCCATAGCCATTGGAAGCGAATCCGCCCAGCTCATAACCATCCACGCCGCTGGCGATGCAGTAGATGGTGGCCGCTGCAAGTATGCCGCCCAATACCTGTGCGATGATGTAATGCGGCAGTTCCGCGGCTTTGAAGCGTCCGCCGGCGACCAGACCAATCGACACGGCCGGGTTAAGATGGCAGCCGGAGATGTGGCCAATGGCGTAAGCAATCGTGACCACGGTTAAACCAAAAGCGAGAGAAACTCCGAGATAACCTAATCCAAGTTCGGGTATGCCAGCGGCTAGTACAGCGCTGCCGCAGCCGCCCATCACCAGCCAGAAAGTCCCGATCAGTTCTGCAAGTGCACGTTTTGTTAACGACATTTGATGTCTCCTCGAAATGTATTATTCAATGTTATAAATGAGTACTGCACGCGCCAATCTACGCCGATTTTTGGCGGGGTACAAGTGTATTTGCGTTAGAATGGCGGCATGGCATTCAAACACATTACCTCACGAGATAACCCGATTTTCAAGCAGTTGAAAAAGCTTGCGGATTCTGCCCGTGAACGCGGCCGGGAAAACAAGACCCTGCTGGATGGTGTGCATTTAATAGAGAGTTATCTGCATACTTATGGCGAGCCGTTGAGCTTGGTCATTCCCGAAGGCAGGAGCAGTATCGAAGCGACCGCATTGATGCAGCAGCTGGAGCATGTGAGTGCTGTGATGCTGCCGACCTTGATGTTTTCTGAGCTGACTCCGGTAGCCAGCAGCACCGGGATTCTGGCGGTGATCGATATCCCGCAGATTTCGCCGCCTGAGAGGCCGCAATTTGCTTTGATGCTGGAGAATATCCAGGACCCGGGAAATTTAGGCAGCATGCTGCGGACGGCCCTAGGTGCCGGGGTGGAAGTAGTTTATTGCTCTAAAGGCTGCACTGATGTCTGGTCGCCCAAGGCCTTGCGCGGTGGGCAGGGTGCGCAGTTTCACTTAGCTGTGGTTGAAAACGCGGATTTACCAAAAGCCATGCAGGATTTTGCTGGCAATGTGTTTGCCACGACATTAGACGGAGATTCCCTTTACTCACTGGATTTGACCTCGTCCACTGCATTCGTGATTGGCAATGAAGGTGCCGGTTTGCAGGCTGAAACTATTGCTGCCGCCACGCGCAAGGTCAGTATCCCCACCGATGCACGCCTGGAATCGCTTAATGCTGCTACGGCAGCAGCAGTTTGCCTCTTTGAAAGAGTGAGGCAAATCGCATAAAGTAGTTGCAAACGATAATGATTATCATATACAATCCTGTTTAGTCAAAACTAGGATGGGGTTGTATTTTAATGAAGGTCAAACTCATTGCGCTGAGTATCTTTGCAGTTTATTGCCAAGCAGTAAATGCGGCAGACGATAATCCAGTAATCGCTTTCAGCGTGCCGCGCGTCGACGTGATTGGCAGTCAGTCACAGTGGTTCACTATGCCGAGTTCTGCTGCGGTGGTGAGTCAAGAAGAGATGGACAGTAGTCATGTGATGACTACCAGCGAAGCTCTGCGAAAGGTGCCTGGTGTCGTGACGCGGGATGAAGAAGGCATGGGTATGCGCCCGAACATCAGTATCCGCGGCCTGAACCCGACCCGCTCTACCAAAGTGTTGTTGCTGGAAGATGGTATCCCATTGGCTTATGCTCCCTATGGGGACAATGCAAGCTACTATTATCCTACGATCGATCGCTTTGAGAGCATCGAGGTCTTGAAAGGCGCAAGCCAGATCAAGTTCGGCCCGCAAACGATTGGCGGTGTCATTAACCATATCACCCCTAATGCGCCAGAAAAATTGAGTGGTCATGTCAGCGTGACTGCAGGCAATCGCGATTACCTCAATACCAAAGTCAATGTGGGCGGCAGTGGGATGCTCCTGGATTACACGCATAAACAGGGCGAAGGAGCGCGCGATAATACCGAACATAATGTGGATGACTTGAACTTCAAAATCACCAAAACAATTAATGATGACCATGCGGTGACCTTGCGGGCTAATTATTTCAGCGAGGATTCCCAAGTTAGCTACACTGGTCTGACACGCGCCGAATACAATAATTTTGGCGGGGAGTACAACCCGTTCAAACATGATGATTTCGAGACTACCCGTTACGGCACATCGTTAACCCACGACTGGCAGATCAACACCAATGCCTTGCTGACCACCAATGTGTATTACAGCCATTTCGACCGTGACTGGTGGAGGCAGCAAAGTAACTCGTCAGCTGGCAATATTGCCGCAGGTGTCGGTTGTGCGGCTGTCGGTGCCGGACGTATTGCCGGTTTGGCGGTTGATACGGATACTTGTTTGGGTAATCAAGGGCGCTTGCGCACCTATGAAACTTATGGTGTCGAGCCTCGCCTAAGCCTGAATCACGGTTTGGGGTTGCTGGAAATGGGCGTAAAAGCACATTATGAAACACAAGATCGTAGGCAAAAGAACGGTACCTCGCCTACAGCGCGCACCGGCACTGTGGTCGAAAACAATTATCGCGAGACGGATGCATATGCCGGTTTTATCAGCAATAGGTTTGATATCGGTAATTTCAGCATTACTCCAGCTGTGCGTTACGAGCATGTAGAGAATAAGCGCAAGAACCGTCTGACAGGCGCGCAAGGTGAAGCTACCCTTCATGAATGGATTCCGGGCATCTCCTTTGCCTACACACCGAACAGTCAATATACGTTCTTCGCAGGTGTGCATGAGGGATTTGCCCCGCCAAGGACGGAAGACCTGATCTCCAACACGGGTGGTTCTGTGGATGTGGACCCGGAGAAATCCACTAATTATGAAGTTGGTTTCCGTGCTCATCCCACAAAGCACTTCAGTCTCGAGACGACCGCGTTCTATAACGATTTCGATAATCTTGTCGCGGTAGGTTCGGTGGCCAGCAATGTAGCTTTGTCACAAGGTAAAGCAACTTTTGCAGGCCTGGAGATTTTGGGTCGCTATGAGTTCGACAGCGGCATCTTCACGCGCGTTGCCTACACCTGGTTGCCGGTGGCAGAACAGGATTCCCCATTCCGTAATGTGTCTACAAACGCTATCGTGGGCGGCAGCGAGTCCGGCAATCGACAGCCATATGCACCCAAGAATACAGTGACTGCGGCCTTGGGTTATAAAGTCGGCAACTGGGATGCTATGATCGAGGCAGTGCATGTGGGAAGGCAATATGCGGACTTTGCAGAGACCAAGGCCGTGGATGCGACTGGTCAGTTAGGCGAGATCGCTAGTTATACCATCTATAACGCGGCGGTTAACTATAAACTGCCGGAACACAAAACCACCTTGTTTTTGGTAGGCAAAAATATTTTCGATAAAGACTATATAGTAGACCGTACGCGTGGCATCCTCACAGGAATGCCCGCATTGATTCAGGTAGGGGCAAGGTACGATTTTTAGGCACCTTCTCCAACTGCCACTGTGTTATCGCCCAGCGCCACACTTCACTGAGTGTGGCGTTTTTTATTTCTGCCGGGGGCTGCTGGCCTAAAAAAATCAATGCTTCAAACACAAGCATTGGCGCGGCTTCCGGGATAATGGCTTTAGCCAGCGTTTGCTTGCTCAGTTTCTCGCCGACTGCGTTCACTGCCACAGGTACATGCGCATAGCGCGGTGTGGGAAAGCCAAGCAGGCGCTGAAGGTAAATCTGGCGCGGCGTGGAGTCCAGCAGGTCTGCACCGCGTACCACGTGTGTCACACCTTGTGCTGCATCATCCACGACTACCGCTAGTTGGTAAGCAAACAAACCATCTGCGCGTTTGATGACGAAATCTCCAATGTCGTGTGCCAGATTCTGCGTGATTTTGCCTTGAATCGCATCGTTAAAAGTGATTTCATCATCCAAAGCCATTGCCCTGAAAGCCGCATGGGCATTGGTCTTTGGGGTATGTTTCAAACATGTTCCCGGATAGATTGCGCCTTCGATGCCACTTGAAGTGGCGGAATCTGCAATCTCCTTGCGGCTGCAGGTGCAAGGATAAACGACAGTTTGCCTTTTCAGCGACTCCAGCGCTAGCTCGTAGGCATCTGCGCGCCGGCTTTGGTATAGGACACTACCATCCCAGGTAAAGCCAAACGCTTCCAGCGTCTTGAGGATATCATCAGCAGCGCCGGGCATTTTACGTGGTTTGTCCAGGTCTTCCATGCGTACCAGCCATTTGCCGCCATTCGCTTTCGCGTCGCAATAACTGGCGACTGCAGCAATGAGCGACCCAAAATGGAGCGGGCCGGTGGGGGATGGCGCGAATCGTCCAGTGTAGGCCATAGGCTAATGTGGTAATGCGGAATAAGGTGGGATATGCCAGTTCTGCAATTGAGCACCCAAAAGCTGCAGATGGCATGGCAATCTATCTGCGCCATTGGCGCTGACCTCAAATGTGTAATGTCGGGTGATTTGCATGTGCCCGCGCGGGTCACGTCCAAATCCAAGCTGCGTGCAAGCTACCGTTTCGTCCAGCAGTTGCAGGTTGCAGCGCTGTGCAAGCTGGCGGCCGATGTTGATGGCGACTTCACGCTTGGCGATGCTGTCCAGCCAGAACCATGCAAGCGCGGCTAATAGTACAAGTAACATGATTTCAAACATAAACTGTTTCGCCTAACAAATGCCAGCAAAAAATAATTGGCTGGCATTTGCAAAAAATGATGATATTATTCAATCAATTATACGGTAGAATTCGTGATAATCATTAAATTCTTGCTGCGATGACGATACAAGAGCGTGAACAGGAAGCGTTGGAAGTTTACCTTAAGCTGCTGAAAAGTAAGGGCTTTGGCCCTGATACTTTTGCAACGCGCGTCGAGTTTCTGAATCACCTGATGCCCTTGTTGGCAAATAAACCTCTGGTTGGTGCGCAGTACCGCCAGACAGTCGAGACACTTATGGACAGTATCCCGGAAGCAGATTGGCCGGAGAGTCTGGTTATAGCTCGCGAATATTTTCCTTTCTGGATCAACGACATAAAGGCGGTAACAATGCTTAGCAAGGTGGTGACGGAAGATGCGTTACCCATTGACTGGAAACCTATGCATGTCGAACTGGCACACTTATGGAACACCGTGGATCAGGAGAAGTTCGGCACTGCTGAAGCCTGGGCGATCAAAGCTTACACCAAAGCATTGCGTAACGAGAATGCCGAACAGGCCTTGATAGATACCCGTCTCAAGTTGGTCAAGATTCTACTGGTGCGCATCAAGGATGCCCCCGTGAAGGACAATAAGGCTTACCGCATCGCAGTGGATGCCACGCTGCCATTATTTGAGTTGAAAAAGAACCGCCGTCTTTTTCTTTCTGTGGTTCGCGAGTTCTTCTATTTCTGGTCCGGCAATCCTGACGCCGAGAAATATATCCTGAATGGCAACACCGTCAGTATGGTGTAATCGCACAAATCTTGTGCGATGCACGCACTATAGCACCAAAATGGTGCATATTAATAAATATAAATTTTACAAGCTATTTAAAAACAATCACTTGCTAATGGCTTGATTTTTGCTTTTCTACACGCGCATTTCAATTTTGTCATCATTCAAAATAAAAGCGGTTAGGAGAAAACAATGGAAGCACAAGTAGCTGGCTTGGTGTCGGCGGGGGATGTGTTATTTGTATTGCTGGGCGCAATCATGGTGCTGGCGATGCATGGCGGATTTGCGTTCCTGGAACTAGGAACGGTCCGGCACAAGAATCAGGTCAACGCGCTGGTCAAGATCATGGTGGACTTCTCGGTTTCTACCATCGCATATTTTTTTATCGGTTACAGCATCGCTTATGGTGTCGATTTCTTGCGCGGTGCAGAGACGCTAGCCGCAAAGAACGGCTATGACCTGGTGAAGTTCTTCTTCCTGCTGACGTTTGCGGCAGCGATTCCAGCGATCATCTCCGGTGGCATCGCTGAACGCGCCAAGTTCAATCCACAGCTGGCCGCCACATTCGTGCTGGTAGGGTTTGTTTACCCATTCTTCGAAGGGATAGCCTGGAACGGCCACTTTGGCTTTCAGGCGATGCTGGAAGCCAATTTTGGCGCCAAATTCCGTGATTTTGCCGGTTCCGTCGTCGTGCATGCGATGGGCGGTTGGATTGCTTTGCCTGCTGTGATTCTGCTGGGGGCTCGTAATGGCCGCTACAGCAAGGATGGACGCCTGCACGCTTATCCGCCTTCCAATATCCCTTTTCTGGCTTTGGGCGCATGGATGCTGACGGTGGGTTGGTTCGGCTTCAACGTGATGTCAGCGCAGAGCATTCAAGGCATTTCCGGGCTGGTAGCAGTGAACTCCCTGATGGCGATGGTTGGCGGTACTTTGGCGGCACTGGTGATAGGCAAGAACGACCCGGGCTTTGTACATAACGGACCACTGGCTGGCTTGGTTGCGGTGTGCGCTGGTTCTGATGTCATGCACCCACTCGGTGCACTTGCGACTGGTGCTGTCGCTGGCGCACTGTTCGTTTGGGCATTCAATATGACACAAAGCAAGCTTAAGATCGATGATGTGCTGGGTGTATGGCCTTTGCACGGATTGTGCGGTGCCTGGGGCGGAATTGCGGCGGGTATCTTTGGGGCCAAGGCCTTAGGTGGTATGGGTGGCGTGGCGTTCATGTCGCAGCTGATTGGCACGCTCACTGGCGTTGTCATCGCACTTGTCAGCGGGCTTGTGGTTTATGGGCTGCTGAAAAAGCTAGTGGGAATTCGTCTGGACGCCGAAGAAGAGTTTGATGGCGCCGATTTGAGTATCCACAAAATCAATTCGACGACAGAAGACTAGTATTTAAAATAGTGTAAGAATGTAAAAAAGCCCGAGACAGTGTGCTCGGGCTTTTTACATTCAGGCCGCTCGTTTGGCTTCGAACGGGTGAGATGTGTTTTTGTATTCAGCCAACAGCTTGTCGATGTTAGGTTCGCCATTCACTGCGTTTTTGATAGCTTGTTTGGTGGCTTGATAATTCCAGTCTTGAACTCGCTCATCCATATCCGCGCGGGTGCTGATATAAACACCGACACAGATGAAAATGTTCTCTACTTCTTCCTTGGGAATGGTGCCGTCTGCCACGCTATCCATCACCGCCATGGCGACACCACGCTGAGCCGGGCCAAACATCTGCACTGCTTGCTTCTCATTCTTGATGGTGACTTTGTTAAACATCACAGTTGCGGGCTTGACCATCATGTTAGGCGCAACAATGGCCAACAGTCCATTGGCGCCTTGTTTCTGGTCAGTCAGCGTCCGGCAAAATGCCTCTTCTGCATAACTGCCACGCGGGCCCATCACCAAATCGATATGCGCTACATTGCGCAAGTCAGGACAGTTCTCGATACCTGGACGGTTTTCCACTACCAACGCTTCGCCTATCAATACACGATCAATTTTGGCCATTTTGTGTTCCTCCTTATTCATTGTTGTGACAAGAAGTTCTCCTAATTTATAAGACACTCCAGGCAATGAAAAGTGCGGCGCATGCTACACTTATGCATGCCAAAATTTCATGTCATCATCCCAGCTGCCGGTGTGGGTAACCGCATGGCGAATGCACTTCCCAAACAATATATCGCACTTGCAGGCAAGCCTTTGGTAGCGCATGTCATTAACACCTTCTTCAACCACCCTGTGATTACCAGCATACATCTAGCCTTGAGTCCGGATGACCAGTTCTGGCGTACATTGACCTTGAACCCGGACAGCAAACTGCGGCTGCATTACACGGGTGGCGCTTCGCGCAGTGAGACGGTGCTGAACACCTTGAGCGTTATCGAAGCAGACAGTGATGATTGGGTGCTGGTACATGATGCAGCACGCCCTGGGCTAACCGCTGCTACTCTGACCCGATTGCTGGAGGCATTGCAAAACGATGCAGTGGGAGGGCTGCTGGCTTTGCCGGTGGCGGATACGCTTAAATTGGCACAAGGTGAGAATCGTGTCCAGAATACGATTTCACGTCAGAACCTGTGGCGTGCGCAAACACCGCAGATGTTCCGTTTTGCGACATTGCATCAGGCGTTGCGTCAATTTGCAGGTACGCCTACCGATGAGTCGGAAGCGGTTGAGGCGCTGGGTTTGCAGCCTAAACTGGTGGAGGGTGAATTGCGTAACCTTAAGGTGACATATCCGCAGGATCTGGCTCTATTGGAAATGTTATTTGCTGCAGAGAGCGCGAAAGGATAATGATGAGAATCGGGCACGGATTTGATGTACATGCTTTGGTGGCTGACCGAAAATGCATCATCGGCGGGGTGGATATCCCGCATGACAAAGGGCTTGATGGTCATTCCGATGCGGATGTGCTGTTACATGCGATCTGCGATGCGTTACTGGGTGCTGCGGCACTGGGGGATATCGGCAAACATTTCCCACCAACCGATATGCGATACAAAGGCATCGATTCGCGTGCGCTGTTGCGGCACGTTATCGGCTTGCTCAAGAAAAATGGCTTCAGTGTTAATAACATCGATGCGACTGTCATCTGCGAAGCGCCCAAACTCAGCCCGCATACCGCGCAGATGTGCGCCAATATCGCCGCGGATTGCAGCGTCGATATTGGATGTGTCAACGTAAAAGCCACCACTACCGAGAGACTGGGTTTCACAGGCCGCAAGGAAGGCATTGCCGCCGAAGCGGTTTGTACCATCATTGCTGCTAAATAATCATGTTTCGCTGGTTCGAGCAGCTAGTCAGCCCGTTTCCTGAAACGATCATCCAGGCTCCTCCCAGGCGTTTCTGGTCTTTCGTATGGGCGGCGACCAGGGGTATGCGGCCCTATATTGTGGTGATGGGCTCGCTCACCGCATTGATAGGCGCGTTCGAGGCTTTCCTGTACGCCATGATGGGCGGCGTGGTGGACTGGCTTAGCCACATTCCGCGCGAGAATTTCTGGCAGCAGCAAACTGGCTATCTGCTTGCGGTGGGTGGCATCTTGTTGGGCAGCACTTTACTGGTGTTTCTGCAAACCTTGACCAAACATCAGACACTGGCTGGCAATTTCCCCATGCGTAACCGCTGGGTGTTCCACCGTTTAATGCTGAATCAAAGCTTAAGTTTCTATCAGGACGAGTTCGCCGGCCGCGTGGCGACCAAGGTGATGCAGACCGCGCTCGCAGTAAGAGATTTCTGGTTCATCATCGCCGACATCATGGTGTATGTAGTCATCTATTTTGCCACCATGGTTTCTGTTGCGGCCAGTTTCGATGCCCGCATCATGTGGCCGTTCGTTGCATGGGTGCTGGCTTACAGCGGTGCGCTGGTCTATTTTGTGCCACGCCTGAGCAAGGTCTCTCAGCAGCAGGCCGATGCCCGCGCGATGATGACCGGCCGCATCAGCGATGCTTATACCAATATCAGCACGGTAAAACTGTTCTCTCATGCTGGGCGCGAGGCCGAGTACGCCCAAGGGGCGATGCATGAATTCCTGAACACCGTCCATCAGCAGATGCGGCTGGTGAGCTGGGCCGAAGTCATCAATCATTTCTTAAGCATGTGTCTGGTAGTTTCCAGTACCGGCGTGGCGCTGTGGCTGTGGAGCAAGGGCGAGGTGACCGTGGGTGCGGTGGCGGCAGTGGCTGCCATGGCGATACGTCTCAATGGCATCTCGCACTGGGTGATGTGGGAGACGACTTCACTGTATGAAAATGTGGGTACTGTGCTGGACGGCATCAACACGCTGGCGCAGCAGCACAGCATCGTCGATGCGCCAGACGCCAAATCCTTGCAGGTCAAGCAGGGGCATGTCGTTTTTCAGCAAGTCGATTTTGCCTATGGCGCACAGCGCCAGATTCTAAGCGGCTTCCAGCTCGATATTCAGCCGGGCGAGAAAGTCGGCCTGGTCGGGCGATCTGGCGCAGGCAAGTCCACAATCGTCAATCTGCTGCTGCGGTTTTACGATGTGCAGGGCGGAAAAATCCAGATTGACGGACAGGATATCAAAGCCGTGACGCAGAACAGCCTGCGTGCGCAAATCGGCATGGTCACACAGGATACTTCCTTGCTGCATCGCAGTGTGCGCGAGAACATCATCTATGGTCGTCCGGATGCGACAGAGGATGAGGTGATTTCTGCCGCCAAGCGCGCCGAAGCACACGATTTCATCATGCAACTGCGCGATGCTAAAGGCCGCACGGGTTATGATGCGCATGTGGGCGAGCGCGGGGTCAAGCTCTCCGGTGGCCAACGCCAGCGCATCGCCATCGCGAGAGTGATGCTGAAAGACGCGCCGATACTGATTTTGGACGAAGCCACCAGCGCGCTGGATAGCGAAGTGGAAGCAGTGATCCAGCAGAGCCTGTATCAGTTGATGGAAGGCAAAACTGTCGTTGCTATCGCACATCGCCTATCCACCATTGCCGCGATGGACAGGCTGATCGTGCTGGATGATGGCAGAATCGTGGAGCAGGGTACCCACAAACAGTTGCTAGATCACAATGGCCTATATGCTAACCTGTGGGCTAGGCAAAGCGGTGGTTTTTTAGCCGAGGATTGATGATTTTTGCCCGGATTGAATCAAAAATCCACGCGAGACCAGAAGAACATGATATTGCCGTTATTGTGACCGCCCGGTACATAGGATGCGTTCACGGATACTTTTTTATAATTCACCGAAGCGACAGGCAACAAGATAGGGAATGGAATGTAGCTTCTGATGTCGCGGCGCCCTGTCATGCCCACAGTAAACCCAGCGCCTGCATGAAAACCGGATTGATTTCCACATAACCATTCATGACTATATCCGGCGACATATTGCGGGTCGCTGTGCGAATCCAAGAACACCATACCGTACAGACCTTGCCAGGTATTGTTTGTGTAAAGGCTTCGGCCGTAACCCACGCCCCAGGTGTTTTCCCTGTATTGATCTATTTTATCCCGGTCATAAGCGAAGCGCATGTGATGACCATAAAAAGGCAGATACAGCGAGTGGTTACCTTGTGCCCAGGTTTTGCATATATTTTGGCTGGCGCGGTCAATGATACCGTCGCCTTCGCCACATTCGGCAATACTAGGTAAGGGAGTGGATAAAATGCCGGCTAAAATCCCGGTGACGATTTTCTTCTCCATAAAACGGTAGAGGCTATTCTGCATAAAAAATTCCCCAGTCTCTCGATATCATACCAGTTCATGACATGTCGGTAATCGATAGACGAAATACCCATGATAATGGCAGAATCAGCCTAAGCCAAGGAGAATTCAATGAACGAAAACGAATCCAGACCACCTTTTCCACCATTTACCCGAGAGACGGCGATACAGAAGATACGCATGGCAGAAGATGGCTGGAACAGCCGCGACCCGCAGCGCGTCTCGCTGGTTTATACGCCGGATTCGCAATGGCGCAACCGTGCCGAGTTCCCCAAAGGCCGCCAGCAAATCGTCGAGTTTCTCACCCGTAAATGGGCAAAAGAGCTGGATTACCGCCTTATCAAGGAGCTATGGGCGTTTGAAGGCAATCGCATCGCCGTACGCTTTGCCTACGAATGGCACGATGATTCCGGCCAATGGTTTAGAAGTTACGGCAACGAGAACTGGCAATTCAACCCGCATGGCCTGATGGAGCTGCGTTACGCCAGCATCAACGATTTACCTATCAAGGAAAGCGAACGCAAATTTCACTGGCCGCTTGGCAGAAGACCGGATGACCATCCGGGGTTAAGTGAACTGGGATTATGATGTTTAAAGAGCTAGCCTTCGAATATTTTAGCACCTAGTCAACTCGAACCTTTCGTTCTAACTCTCTACGATATGCGTTCACTGCGTCTTTTGGCAAATGAACAAATTTAAGGATGTCTTCAAGTATTTCTGGATGCAAAGAAAGAGGAGAGTTTGTAGACTGCATATAGCGTTGTAGTCGAGCAGATTTTCGTACACGCATTCCAAAAAATAAATTTTGCCAAAGCAGAGGCTCTCTGGCAGGGTGTGCCTTATTTGCGATGATGCCCTCAAGCGCCCCACCTATGATGTGGAAAGTATGTGGTGGTTTGTTTTCACTATGTTCGATCGTTTTAATTTCGATTTCTAGCATTTGCTTTTTTTCACCATTAAGCAAACTGATTTCGTAATTTAGAGCCCTGCAGTAGCGTCTGATGTCCCAGACAGCCATGTCTAGTTGCATTATTTCTAGCCCCATGACATGGAATGGGGTTTCCAAATACCGGAACCGCCCGTATGTATCAAGATGGCCTATTAAATCACGACTTGGCTTTTGTAAACGTAATTCGAAAGGAGCATGCTTTTTTAATAAATCTAGTGCAGAGCTCAAATCATGACCGACATCTTTAGCCTCAATGCGGTTAAGCAGCAAAATACATTTGAGATACTTTTCGATTGCTTGAAGACTAGACCAAAGAAACTGAGGTACTAATTTTGCTCGATATGCCATCCGTGCAGAAATGTAGTCGTAATCGGCGACATCACGGAAACAACGAATTGCAAAATTGTTAATCAATATCTCTTTGTTCATAGAAAAGCTTAGTGGTATATAGTTTAAATATAATTATTCGTAGATTAGCTGTTATTTAAGCCTTCAATAACACAATCACAGCGCCGCTACCGCCGTCTTCCGGCTTGGCTTGGGCGTATGCGATGACTTCATCGCGCTGCATCAGCCAACTGCGCAGTTTGTGTTTCAGTACCGGTTCGCGGTTGCGCGAGCCGAGGCCTTTGCCATGCACGATGCGCACACAGCGGATGCTGCGTTTTTTGCAGGCGTTTAGGAAATCCGCTACGTACATGCGCGCTTCGTCGCTGACCAGGCCATGCAGATCGATTTGCGCCTGCACCACCCAATGTCCGCGCCGCAGTTTGCTGAGAATGGAAGGGGATTGGCCTTCGCGCAGGTAGAGCAGTTCTTCGCCGCTTTCAATTTCGTGCGCAGGTACATAGTC
Source organism: Methylophilus sp. (assembly GCA_035423825.1). Classification (GTDB taxonomy): domain Bacteria; phylum Pseudomonadota; class Gammaproteobacteria; order Burkholderiales; family Methylophilaceae; genus Methylophilus. The sequence continues at coordinate 522,587 of DAOMMM010000001.1, forward strand.
ATCGCTAAGGGAATCGCGCAGCGCCTGCTGCTCGTCGCGGATGAATTGCTTGGGGATAGGTTTGACGCGTTTGATAGGCGCGTGTTTGGGTTCCGTCGTGAGCGGGCGAGCGTCTTTTACCGCCTGGCGGAACAGGTGCAGTTCCTTATCTTTGTCATCGTTTGCGCTCATGATGCAAGATGATAGCGGAATCCTCGCGTGCGCGCATTCATTACAAATTTCATTGCCCTGAAAGGCAAGCGGGATGCGCTTTACAGGGCATCCCGCTTGATAATGAATGAAATACGCTTATTTCAAACTAGTCAGGTAACGTTCCGCATCCAGCGCAGCCATGCAGCCAGTGCCGGCACTGGTGACAGCCTGACGGTAGATGTGGTCTTGCACGTCGCCCGCTGCGAATACGCCCGGCACGCTGGTAGCCGTGGCGTTGCCGCTGCGTCCCATTTGCGTGACGATATAGCCGCCTTCCATTTCCAACTGGCCTTCAAAGATCTGCGTATTCGGTTGGTGGCCGATGGCGATGAACACGCCCTGCAGCGCGATATCTTTGGTGGCGCCGGTCTGCACGTTCTTGACGCGCATGCCGGTGACACCGGTATTGTCGCCCAGCACTTCGTCCAGCGTGGAATTCAGCTCCAGCACTATCTTGCCTTCTGCCACGCGCGCCATGAGTTTGTCTACCATGATGGCTTCGGCCTTGAACTTGTCGCGGCGATGTACCAATGTCACTTTGCTGGCGATGTTGGCCAGGTAAAGTGCTTCTTCCACCGCGGTATTGCCGCCGCCAATGACAGCGACTTCCTGATTGCGATAAAAGAAACCGTCGCAAGTGGCGCAGGCGGAAACACCTTTGCCGGCAAACGCTTCTTCACTGGGCAGGCCAAGGTATTTTGCCGACGCACCGGTGGCGATGATGAGCGCGTCACATGTGTATTCGCCATTGTCACCCACCAGGCGGATAGGTTTCTCTTTCAGGTGGGCAGTGTGGATATGGTCGAAGATCATCTCGGTGTTAAAGCGCTCGGCATGCTTCTGGAAACGCGCCATCAGCTCCGGGCCTTGTACGCCGTCGGCATCGGCCGGCCAGTTGTCCACTTCTGTAGTGGTCATGAGCTGCCCGCCCTGTGCCAAGCCAGTAACCAGCACTGGTTTAAGGTTGGCGCGTGCCGCATACACGGCTGCGGAATAGCCGGCAGGGCCGGAGCCTAGAATGAGTAAATGCGCGTGTTTCGTAGACATCTTGGTACTTTCTTAAATTGGTTTTCTATCAACCTGAGATTGTACCAAACGCGGCGATTTCAAGCCGCGTTTTTATGCGCAATATTCTGCACTTCTTAAATTTTAGGCACTTTACACAATTTGATTTTGTTATAATCGAAAGAATATTGTAGCTCTAATCTTTTGGCGATATTAAAGGTATATAACACATTGTTTTTCAATAAGAAATCAAGCGTAAGCAATGGCCGTGTCGTGCAGCCTCCCACTCCGCGTCAACAGCACCATGCGCATCTGGTGCGTGAGGCTTGGTGGCTGGCTTTGACGCTGGGAGGGTTGTTCCTGGCAGCGATTCTGCTGACTTACAGTCGCCAGGATCCTTCGTGGTCGCACATCGCCAGCGAAGATGCGGTCATTCACAATGCCGGTGGAGCAGTGGGTGCATGGGTGTCGGACATGTTGCTTTACCTGTTCGGCTTTTCTGCCTGGTGGTGGGTGGTGCTGGCATTCTATAGCGTCTGGCTGGTTTATCACCGTCTGGAAATGACCATCAGTGAACGTCCGTTCCTGATTTTCAACCTGGTCGGTTTCGGGTTGCTGCTGATAGCCTCCAGTGCATTGGAGGCTGGGCATCTGGTTACTTTGCCTGCGACGTTGCCTTTGGGCCCAGGTGGCATGATAGGGGACGCGGTAGACGGGATACTGCGCAGCATCCTGGGTTTTGCCGGGTCAACGATGTTGTTGCTGCTGCTGTTCGCTGTGGGGTTTAGCCTATTTACCGGCTGGTCTTGGATCATGATGACCGAGAAGTTCGGTGCAGGGCTGATCGCATCTTACGAATGGATGGTGGCGAAATATCACGATTGGGAGGACCGCAAGGCTGGCAAGGTCGTCGAGCAGCAGCGCGAAGAATACCTGGAGCAAGAGCGTAAGCGCACTGAGGATCGCGCGCCACTGGAGATCAAGCCGGCACAGACTGAGATCGTCAAGAGTGAACGTGTTCTGAAGGAAAAACAGACCAACCTGTTTGCGTCAGACCCGGATTCTCCATTGCCACCTCTGCATCTACTGGATGAGGCGAATAATCTTGTGGAACTGCCAAGCGAGGAGACGCTGGAATTCACCTCCCGACTGATCGAGAAGAAGCTTAGCGATTTTGGTATCGATGTGAAAGTGATATCTGCCCAGCCCGGGCCTGTGATTACCCGTTATGAGTTCGAGCCTGCCGCGGGTGTGAAGGGCAGCCAGATCACCAATCTGGCACGCGACTTGGCACGTGCGCTGTCTGTCGCCAGTATCCGCGTCGTCGAGACCATCCCAGGTAAGAGCTGCATGGGACTAGAGATTCCAAATGCCAAGCGGCAGATCGTATTCCTGTCCGAAATCATGGGCAGTCAGGTGTATGCAGACTTGCACTCTGCCGTGCCGATCGCGATGGGCAAGGATATCGCGGGAAATCCGGTAGTGGCCGATCTGGCAAGGATGCCGCACGTATTGGTCGCCGGTACCACCGGGTCAGGCAAGTCTGTGGCCATCAACGCGCTGATCTTGAGCATCTTGTACAAATCTGAAGCCAGCAAGGTGCGCATGATCCTGATCGACCCGAAAATGCTGGAGCTCTCCGTTTATGAGGGCATCCCGCATCTGCTTGCCCCTGTGGTGACTGATATGCGTCAGGCGGCAAATGCGCTGAACTGGGCCGTAGCAGAGATGGAGCGGCGTTACAAGCTGATGTCAGTGCTTGGCGTGCGTAATCTGGCTGGTTATAACCAGAAGATCAAGGATGCTGCCAAAGCCGGTGAATCCATCCCGCATCCCTTCAGTCTGACGCCGGATGCCCCAGAGCCATTGGAGGAGATGCCTTTGATTGTGGTGGTTATCGACGAGTTGGCAGACTTGATGATGGTGGTGGGCAAGAAAGTGGAAGAACTGATTGCCCGCCTGGCACAAAAGGCGCGTGCCTGCGGCATCCATCTGGTACTGGCGACCCAGCGTCCATCTGTCGATGTGATTACCGGCCTCATCAAGGCCAATATCCCGACGCGCGTCGCTTTCCAGGTTTCCAGCAAGGTGGATTCACGTACGATTCTGGATCAGATGGGCGCGGAGACCTTGCTTGGGCAGGGCGATATGCTCTACCTGCCGCCCGGTACCGGCCATCCACAACGCATCCATGGCGCGTTCGTCAGCGACCATGAGGTTCATCAGGTGGTGAACCATCTGAAATCATTCGGGGAACCAAACTATATCGAAGGTATTCTTACCGGTGAGGGAACCGCGGGCGGTGATGCCGGGGTTTTTCTTGCCGACGATGGTGGCGAAAAAGACCCGCTTTACGATGAAGCTGTAGACATCGTTCTGAAGAGTCGTCGTGCGTCCATTTCTTCCGTGCAGCGCCAATTACGTATTGGTTATAACCGTGCGGCGCGATTGATCGAGGATATGGAACGTGCTGGGCTTGTATCTGCCATGCAAAGCAATGGAAACAGGGAGGTGTTGGTAAAAGGCCAAACTCAGGATGACTAAGTATCTAATTCTATTCGGTATGCTGGTATACCAAGCTGCATGGGCTGATGGTGTATCCAGCTTGAGAGACTTCTTCAATCATACTTCATCCATGCGAGCAAAGTTTCATCAAGTGGTCATGGATAAGCAAGGGCGCAAGACACAGGAAGTCGATGGCACTATGCTACTGCAGCGTCCTAACAAATTCCGCTGGGACTACCACAAGCCTTATGAACAGCAGATCATCAGTGATGGCAATCAGGTATTCCTGTTCGACAATGAGCTGCAGCAAGTGACAGTACGTGACCTGAGTAAGACGATCGGTTCCAGTCCGGCGGCGATGCTGGCTGGCAGCGAAGAGGTGGAAAAAAGCTTCACGCTCAAGAACGCTGTGCGCAAGGATGGCCTGACTTGGGTGCTTGCTCTACCAAAAGACAAAGACAGTGGCTATGACCGCGTCTTGCTGGGGTTCAAATCCGATAAGCTGCGCAAGATGGAATTGTATGACAGCTTCAATCATGTCACCCATATTACCTTCGATGATGTAGAGCGTAACCCGGAACTCCAGACGGAAAATTTTCTGTTTACGCCACCCAAAGGTGTAGATGTCGTGGGTGAATAAATCCGCTCTCGTTGCAAACATGCAAAAACAGGCTGAATCAAATCTATCGAGACAGTAATTCGTTGTCTGGCGGGTATTATTTGCTAAACTCATACGCATGAGCATACGCACTCACACCAGAACGCTCCTTGCCGTGACCATGCTTTTCGCTTTGCCAGCGCTGGCGCATGATGCTGCACTCTCAGAAGCCGAGCAGTTGATACGCAAGGGCGACTTTAATGCGGCTTATCTGTTGCTGGAGCCGCTCGAAAGCCTGCGCGCCGGCGAGGTAGATTTTGATTATCTGTTGGGTGTGGCAGCTGTGGAGAGCGGCCATGCTTCGCGCGGCGCGTTCGCTTTGGAGCGCGTGCTGGCAGCATCCCCTGAACACCAAGATGCGCGTGCGGAAATGGCCAAGGCGCACTTCATTCTGGGCGAACGTGATGCTTCCAAGGCGGAGTTCGATCTGGTTCTGCAGCAGAATCCGGATGAGGCCACCACAAAAGCGATTCAGAAGCTTCTGACCGAGATTCAGAAGATCGAGGGAACCACTACGACTTTTGGAGCTTATCTTGAGTTCGGTCTCGGGGTTGACACTAACGTGAATAACGCTGCAAGCATCAGTTCTGTTAGTGTGCCTGCGCTAGGTGGTTTGTTGATTCCTTTAGACAGGGGGGCAAAAGAGCTTTCGGATAATTTTTTTCAGCTGGCGGGTGGCGCCTCATTCCGACATCCATTCAATGAACAGGTCTCTGTATTTGGTGCCGCTAGTTCCAGTAATCGCGTCAATAGCTCTGAGACGGATTTCGATACAGAATCTCTGGATTTTAATGCCGGTATCGTGTTCAAACCCAATACGGATAACCAGCTCTCATTCACACTGCAAGATAACCACTTTGATTTAAGTGGCGAGGACTTCAGGCGTGCCTATGGAGTAACTGGGCAGTGGCTACACCAGCTTGACCCGCGCAACCAGTTTGGCTTGTTCGCGCAGTATTCCGGCCTCAAATATGCCGGGAACAGTGAGCGTAATGCAGACCGGAAGATTATCGGTATGAATGCCGGGCACGCTTTCGACGCAAGTGACATTGTGTTTGCAAGTGTCTACGGCGGGCGCGAGGATGCAAGAAAAGGCTTGTTCGATTTCTTGAGTCAGGACATCGCCGGGCTACGCATGGGTGGTCAGTTCAAAGTCGCCAGTGCTTGGCAAGCTTACGCCCTTCTAGGGTATGAGTTGCGTGATTATGACGAGCGCGACCCGAGTTTTTTCACTTTGCGTCAAGACCACCAATATGATGCTACTCTCGGGTTAAGATATGTTCCAGCTCGCGATTGGTCAATCAGACCCCAGTTGAGTTTTACCAAAAATGATTCCAATATCGAGCTAAATGATTTTGACCGGACGATACTATCTGTTATCGTGCGCAAGGATTTTTTCTGGTAACTATTTCATTTGTTGAGTCCGCTGTGCCTAATTCACTCAATATCGCTACTTTCAATACACACAAAGGCTTGAGCAGTTTCAATCTGCGGCACACCCTGCATGAGCAGCGCCAGCTCATCCGTAAATTGCAGGCGGATATTCTGTTCCTTCAGGAGATATGCGGTGCACATGACCGGCATCGTGAGCTGGCTTATCGCGGTCAATATCATTTCCTGGCAGAGGACGGTTGGAATTTTGCAGTCTATGGGCGCAATGCCAATCGTAGCAAAGGCCATCATGGCAACGCTATCTTCTCCAAGCATCCGATTGTGCGGTGGGAAAACGAGAATATCTCAGAAAGCTCGGTCGAGCAGCGTGGTATGCTGCATGCTGAAATTGCTATTCCCGGCTGGAAGGAGCATCTGCATTGTATATGCGTACATTTGGGCCTGATGGGACGCTGGCGTGCACGGCAGTTGGAAGCGCTGAATGACCGTATCCATCGTATGGTGCCAAAGCATGCGCCGGTGATTGTCGCGGGGGATTTCAATGATTGGCGTCAAAAAGCCAGCCTGATCCTGAAGCAGCAAGATCTGCATGAGGTGTTCGAAACGGAACATGGCAAACATGCGCGCAGTTTCCCTTCCGTGATGCCGATTTTCCGGTTGGACCGTATCTACACGCGCGGCTTTGACGTGCGGGCATGCCAAGTGCATCACAGCCTGGCCGTTGCCAATATGTCGGATCATGTAGCTTTGTCCGCCAAACTGGTTGAATATCCGCATGTCGGGCGGTAACCAAATCACGCTGCTGAAAGACGGGGTGGAGTTCTTCCCGGCCCTGGAAACAGCTATCGATGAGGCACTGCATGAGATATACATTCAAACCTATATTTTTGAATTCGACCATATTGGCATACGTATTGCCAATGCGCTAAAGCGCGCAGCCCAGCGCGGTGTCTTGGTATGCGTGTTGCTGGATGGTTTTGGCTGCCGTACGCTGGACAAGTCCCATATCCAACTGCTGGAGCAGGCAGGCGTCAACGTGATGATCTACCGGCCTAGAATTTCGCCATGGACTCTCAAGCGCAACCGTCTGCGCCGCATGCATCGAAAAATGGCCGTGATTGATGGACGGGTGGGTTTTGTCGGCGGTATCAATATCATTGATGACAACAATACGCCAGACCATGTGCCGCCGCGCATCGATTATGCGGTGCGTGTCGAGGGCTTTCTGCTGCAGTCAATGCGCCATAGCGTAACGACACTCTGGCAGAAAATGTCCTGGTTACATTTTCGCAAAAAGCCGCAAAGCCGCTTACCCAAGATTTTGCCCAAACAACAGGTGGGAAATATGCACGCCAAGCTTTTGCTGCGCGATAACGTAATGCACCGACGCGATATCGAAGATGCATATCTGGAATTGATTCGGCGTGCTGAACAGGAGATCCTGATCGCCAATGCATATTTCCTGCCGGGCTTGCGTTTCCGGCATGCACTAAGGGATGCAGCAAAGCGTGGTGTGAAAGTGATTTTGCTGCTGCAGGGCAGGGTGGAATATGTATTGCTGGATTTTGCTTCACACGCGCTCTATAGCCACTTACTCAGGGATGGTATTGAAATTCATGAGTATAGAAAAAGCTTCATGCACAGCAAGGTCGCTGTAGTAGACGGGCGTTGGGCCATGGTCGGCTCATCCAACATCGATCTGTTCAGCCTGCTGATGTCGCATGAGGCTAATGTGCTGGTGGATGATTTTGCCTTCGCAACGAACCTGCGGCAAGATCTGCTGCAAGCTATGGCAGCAGGTGCCGTCAAACAGACATTGGCCGATTGGCAGCAGCAGCACCATGTCAAACGGCTGTTTTCCTGGCTGGTCTATGGCCTTGTCAGGGTTATGATGGGTTTTGTCGGCTATTCGGAAAAGCGGACAGAATAACGCAGCGTCCAACTCGGTTATACTAACGTTTTCTGGATTACCCCACCACGCGCATGACCGACCTGTTCCAACCCGTTAGCCCGCAAGCCCCGCTTGCGGAAAGGCTGCGTCCCAAGACGCTGGATGATGTCGTCGGTCAAATGCATCTGCTGGGAGAAGGCAAGCCATTGCGGGTGGCGTTTCATTCCGGCAAATTGCCATCCATGATCTTGTGGGGGCCGCCAGGAGTAGGCAAGACCACACTGGCAAGGTTGATTGCCAACGCGGTCGATGCCGAGTTTATTCCTATTTCTGCTGTGTTGTCCGGTGTCAAGGATATACGTGAGGCAATCGAACGTGCCGAACTCACTTTGCAACAATCTGGTCGCAAGACCATCTTGTTTGTGGACGAGGTGCACCGGTTCAACAAAAGCCAGCAGGATGCTTTCCTGCCATTCGTTGAGAGCGGGCTCATCACCTTTATCGGTGCCACGACCGAGAACCCTTCGTTCGAGGTCAACAGCGCGTTGCTGAGCCGTGCGCAGGTCTTTGTGCTGAACAGTCTGTCGGAAGCTGAACTGGCACAGTTAATGGAACGAGGCCGTGCCCTGATAGCGCCAGAGGTTGTATTCACTGACGAAGTAAAAGAGCAGGTGCTGGCATACGCAGACGGCGACGCACGGCGTCTGCTTAACTTCCTGGAAAGCTTGTTTCATGCAGCAAGTGAGGCAGATGTCAAAACGATCGATGATGATTTCCTGCAAACTACGATGGCTTCCAAGCTGCGTCGTTTCGACAAAGGTGGCGAGGCATTTTACGACCAGATTTCCGCGCTGCACAAATCGGTGCGCGGCAGCAATCCAGATGCGGCTTTGTACTGGTTCCTGCGCATGCTGGATGGCGGTGCCGACCCGCTTTATCTGGGACGCCGCGTCATTCGCATGGCAATCGAGGATATCGGCCTGGCTGATCCAAAAGCGCAGACCATGGCGCTGGAAGCCTGCCAGATTTACGAACGGCTGGGCTCGCCGGAAGGTGAGCTGGCGCTGAGCAACGCCGTGATCTATTGCGCTGTGGCGCCCAAGAGCAACGCGGCTTACATGGCCTACAACCAGGCTAAGGCGTTTGTCGGACAAGATAAGTCGCGGCCGGTGCCATTACATCTGCGCAACGCGCCCACCAAACTGATGAAGGCGCTGGATTATGGCAAGGAGTATCGCTATGCGCATCACGAGCCGGAGGCTTACGCGGCAGGCGAGAACTATTTTCCGGACGACATGACGCCCCCACAGTTTTATCAGCCCACGCCGCGCGGGCTTGAGGGTAAAATAAGCGAGAAATTGCAGCATCTGAAAGATTTAGATAAAAAGGCCAAGAAGTAAATGTTAGATATCCAGCAGCTCAGAAATGATTTAGATAACGTTGTTGCGCGCTTACAGGCGCGAGGGTTCTCATTCGATGCGGATGCGTTTCGCGCACTAGAAGCGGAACGTAAAACCATCCAGACCAATACCGAAGCCTTACAGGCAAAGCGCAATGCGGCTTCCAAGCAGATTGGTATTGCCAAGTCAAAGGGCGAGGACGCGAGCTCGATTCTGGCGGAAGTGGCTGGCCTAGGTGATGAACTGAAGGCGGCTGAGGCGCAGTTGAACGATGTGCAAGCCAGGATGCAGGCGCTGATGTTAAATGTGCCTAATCTGCCGCATGAGAGCGTGCCGCAAGGCAAAGACGAAACTCAGAACAAGGAAGTGCGCCGCTGGGGAACACCGCGTACCTTTGATTTTGAGGTGAAAGACCATGCAGATGTCGGTGCGCCACTGGGACTGGATTTCGATACCGGCGCCAAGCTGTCCGGCGCCCGCTTCACCTTCATGAAAGGCCAGATTGCCAAACTGCATCGTGCGCTTGCGCAATTCATGCTGGATATGCAGACCGAACAGCATGGTTATACTGAATGTTATACGCCTTATATGGTGAACACCGAGACCTTGCTAGGCACAGGTCAGTTGCCAAAGTTTGAGGCGGATTTGTTCAGCATGATGCATAACGATGCCAAGATGTACCTGATTCCTACCTCCGAAGTCACGCTGACCAACAGCGTGCGCGCTGAAATCGTGCCGCTGGATGCTTTGCCTATCAAGCTGACGGCGCACACGCCATGCTTCCGCAGCGAGGCGGGCAGCTACGGCAAGGATACCAAGGGCATGATACGCCAGCACCAGTTTGATAAGGTCGAGATGGTGCAGATTGTGCATCCGGAAAAGAGTTACGAAGCACTGGAAGAAATGGTCGGCCATGCCGAACATATCCTGCAGCTGCTGGAACTGCCTTACCGCGTGGTTTCCTTGTGCACTGGCGATATGGGCTTTGGCGCTGCCAAGACCTACGACCTGGAAGTGTGGCTGCCGGCGCAGAACACTTATCGTGAGATCTCTTCGGTCAGCAATTGCGAAGCGTTCCAGTCGCGCCGCATGCAGGCCCGTTTCCGCAATGCACAAGGCAAGCCGGAACTAGTGCATACGCTGAATGGCTCTGGCTTGGCGGTGGGACGTACGCTGGTTGCGGTGCTGGAGAACAACCAGCAGGCCGATGGCAGCGTGACTATCCCGAAAGTGCTGCAGCCTTATATGGGCGGTAAGACAAAAATCACCACTTAAATCCCCGAGCGAAAAATATGCCTCTGGAGGCCAATCAATATGCGGCTTCCAGACTGCCTTCCGAAAGGTTTCAAATCGCCATGTCTGTCATGGCGATTTTGAAGCTCTCCTGCGTGCTGTCGTGCGGTGACTCAAAACGGCTGAGGATGTTGTAATAGCTGCGGATGGATTCTACGAAGATCACCGGCTGGCCGCAGCTGCAATAGCCATACTTGGCGTTGATGTAATAGTTGGGGTCATTCAGCATCACCAGCGTTTTTTTAACGTCGGCCCAACTGTCCGGGTTTAGTCCCAGCCGCTGCGCCAGAACTCTGGCATCCTCCAGATGCGCATAGCCGATATTGTACGAGGCTAGCGCCATGTAGATGCGGTCCGGTTCCGGGACACGGTCAGGAACGGTATCTATCAGCTGCTTGATGTATTTGGCCCCCGCCGGGATACTTTGCGCTGGGTCAAGCCTGTCGGTGACGCCCATGCGGTCTGCGGTATCCTCGGTTAGCATCATCAGCCCGCGCACATTGGTTGGTGAAGTGTTGAAAGTATCCCAATGCGATTCCTGATAGCTGATGGCAGCGATGAGACGCCAGTCTAGATTGGTGATTTCCTGCGCCTGTTTGAACAGCCTTTTGTATTTGGGCAGCAAAGTCTGGCTGCGTAGCAGGAAGGTCTTCACATCCAGGGGCTTCAGGCGCTTTGTGTTGCCATGATAGCGGTCGACCAGATTATGCAGCGTGCCATCCTTTTTGATCTTTTCAAAGAACACATTGGCTTTTTCCAATAGCTCGGGATTCCCGTCTTTAGGAAATGCCCAGGCAATCTTTTCCGGTTCACCCACTGCAAAAGCAACGGCCAGGTCAGGATGGTAATTCTGCAGCATCGACACCAGATGGCTGTCGGCGATGGTGTACTGGATCTCTTCATTGGCGACTGCTTCCAGCAATTGTTCGGAATGCACTGCATTGCGCTCCTCCCACATGATGCCGGGATTGTCCTTACTGAGTGCTTTCAGCCGCTCGACGAAGCTACTGCCGGCCGGCACTACGATATGCAGGCCGACCAGGTCTTTCATGCTTTTTGGCGGTTTTTTGACAGCATTGCGGTTGTATATCAGTTGCTGTTGTACATCTTCATACGGTGTGGAGAACTGCACGAACTTCTTGCGGTCTGCCGTCACGGATATATCTGCCGCAGCAATATCGGCCTTTTTGCTGATGATGCGGACAAGGGCTTGTTCTACGCTGGTTTCTACCTCGAACTTGACTTGCGTATCATTGCCGAGATATTGGCCAAACAGGATAGCTAAGTCGTATTCCAGTCCTGCGAACGCTTTATCATTATTGATGTAGTAAGTGTTTGGGCTGTTGATGGTGACGAAGGTGAGAACGTTTTCAGTTTGCTTGACGGGTGGTGGTGGGGTGGTTTTTTGTCCTGCATTCTCCTGCTTGCAGGCAGACAGGCTGAATAGCAGTCCTGTCAAAATGATGATGAGGTTCTTCAAACGCGAATCTCGCTGGGCGCCAACCTAACGCAGCCGTGTCTCGACATTGCCGTCCGCCGCAACCAGCGTGGCCGAGGCAAGTCCAAAAAAAATGCCGTGTTCGACGACACCGGGAATGTTGTTGATCAGTGCGTTGAGTTCGCCTTCCTTGATGGTTTTGTCAAACCGCATATCCAGCACCAGGCTGCCGTATGAGGTAATGGACAAGCCATCTTTAGCTGCGTTCGGGCGTAGGTCTCCAATGCCGCCCAATTTTTCCAGGCTGCGCTTGGCAGTTTGCCAGGCGAACGGCATGACTTCGATGGGGATGGCGTAATTAGTGCCGATGCGCTCCACTAGTTTGGATTTGTCTGCGACCACGATGAACTGCCCCGCCGCCTTGGCCAGCAATTTTTCCATCACCAGGTCATAACCGCGGCCTTTGAGCAGTGTCATGTCAGGGGTGATCTCATCCGCGCCGTCTACATACAGGTCGATGCTACTGACTTGCTGTAGACCGATCACGTTCAACCCAAGGCTTTGTGCCTTGATCATACTGATGTTGGAACTGGCGATGGTCGTGACTTTCAGTCCTTCTTCGGATTTGCGTCTAGCCAGCTCTTCAATGAAATAATTGGCCGTTGATCCTGTGCCAAGGCCAACCAGCATGTCGTTCTCTACGTATTTTGCAGCATGAATCGCTACCAATTGCTTGTCGTTCATGGTTGCCCCCAATTTATTATCATGCTTGTTGTCACTTGATGCATATCTGGCATCAAGGCGTACGTCACAAGGGTATAATAGGCAATTATCTGTGCCTAACCAAGTTAAAGTCGTATTCAGCCATGCAGTTTTCTTTGCCAGATTTAAGCCAAGTCAGCCGTTTTTCTTATGCTGCCAATGGCTTAGATAGCTTACTTCTAGCATCACATTCATGTCGCTTAAAAACAACAAAGAATCCGCTGTTGATTGTGACCGCCAACGCCTTTGAGGCCCAGCGCCTGCTCGAGGAAATCCCTTTTTTTGCAACAGAGATTCGAACACATCTACTGCCGGATTGGGAGACTTTGCCTTATGACGTGTTTTCGCCACATCCAGACTTGATATCCGAGCGGTTGGCTACCTTATACCAGATCAGCCAGGCCATGGCTGATGTGGTGATCGTGCCTGTTTCGACCGCTTTGCTGAAATTGCCGCCAGTGGACTATCTGGCTGCGCATACCTTCATGTTGAAGAAAGGCCAGAAACTGGAAGTTGAAGCTTTACGCCAGCAATGCGCCCAAGCCGGTTATCACCACGTGTCACAAGTCATCAGCCCTGGTGAGTTTAGCGTACGTGGCGGGCTGATTGACCTATTTCCGATGGGCAGCGTGCTGCCGTATCGGTTGGACATGTTCGATGATGAGATTGAAAGTATCCGTACCTTTGATGTGGATACACAGCGCAGCTTATATCCAGTGCCTGAGATACGCTTGCTGCCAGCCAAAGAGTTTCCGCTGGATGAAGCGGGTATCGCCAAGTTCAGAAGCCAGTTCCGTGAGCAGTTCGAGGGTGATCCGCAACGCGCCAAGGTGTATAAGGATGTTAGCAAGGGCATCGCCAGCGGCGGCATTGAATGGTATTTGCCGTTGTTTTTTGATGACACGGCTACGCTGTTCGAATACTTGCCGAAAAATACCCACATCGTTCTGCATGGCAACTTGGATAAGGCCGCTCAGCAATTCTGGTTCGACGCACAATCGCGCTACAAATTGCTGGCATATGACGCCGAGAAGCCGATTCTCCCGCCGGAAAAACTGTTGCTGAAAACCGATGCGTTCTTTCAGCATACACATGCGTTCTCCAGCTTAAGCCTGTCTCAGGAGCCTGCAGATGTCATGCCCGCGCTCGATATCGAGCGTCGAGCGGATAATCCGCTTCATAAGTTGCAGGGTTATTTAGCAGGTTCGAAACAGCGTGTATTAATCTGTGCTGAGAGTCTAGGCCGCCGCGAAACCATGACACAACTGTTTGCCGAACATGGCTTGCATGTGCCGCTAAGTGATGACTGGCAAAGCTTTTTAGATGCCGACGCTCCGGTAATGCTGACAGTTTCAACATTGCACCAGGGTTTTCAGCAGCAGGGTTTCGCCATCGTTACCGAGGCGGAACTATATGCCTCGACTGTGCGCCAGCAGCGCCGACGCGAGAAAGAAAAAGCCCGCAATACCGAGGGTATGCTCAAAGACCTGTCCGAATTACGGCAGGATGATCCTGTTGTACATGAACAGCATGGCGTGGGCCGATACAAGGGGCTGGTGAATCTGGATTTTGGCGAAGGCGAGACAGAGTTCCTGCTAATCGAATATTTTGGCGACGATAAGCTTTACGTGCCGGTTTCCCAGCTTTTTCTTATCTCCCGCTATTCCGGCGGACCGCCAGAAACAGCACCACTGCATCGGCTGGGAAGTGGCCAGTGGGACAAAGCCAAGAAGAAAGCACTCAAGCAGATTCGTGATACAGCAGCTGAGCTATTGAATCTGTATGCCCAGCGTGCAGCACGCCGTGGGCATGCTTTCACCCTGAGTCTGCATGATTATGAAGCGTTTTGTGAAGGTTTTCCATTTGAAGAGACCCCCGACCAGTTGGAAGCGATCGAGAACGTCATTAAAGACATGCAGTCTGGCCGTCCGATGGACCGCCTGGTGTGTGGCGACGTGGGCTTCGGCAAGACCGAAGTGGCTTTGCGTGCAGCATTCGTCGCAGTGATGGGCGGGCGGCAGGTAGCCGTTCTGGTGCCGACGACCTTGCTGGCGGAACAGCATTATGAGAATTTCTGCGACCGTTTTGCACAATGGCCTATCAAGATTGCCGAGATTTCGCGTTTCCGCACCGCCAAGGAGCAGGCTCAGGCGCTGCAAGGCTTGCAGAGCGGCGAAATTGATATCGTGATTGGTACGCACAGGCTCATTCAGAAAGACGTGCATTTCAAGAATCTGGGTTTGGTGATTCTTGACGAGGAGCACCGTTTCGGTGTGCGTCAGAAAGAGCAGCTTAAGGCCTTGCGCGCAGAAGTGGATGTGCTAACACTGACCGCGACGCCGATACCGCGTACCTTGAGTATGGCAATGGAGGGTTTGCGCGAGTTCAGTGTCATTGCGACTCCGCCTCAGAAACGACTGAGCATCAAGACGTTCCATAGCGATTATTCCGAAGGCTTGATACGTGAGGCGGTGATGCGCGAATTCAAGCGCGGCGGACAAGTATACTTTTTGCACAACGAGGTAGATACCATCTATGTGCAAAAGGAGAAGTTGGAAAAGTTCTTGCCGGAAGCACGTATCGGTATTGCCCATGGTCAACTGCGCGAGCGCGAACTGGAACATGTGATGCGTGATTTCTACCAGCAGCGTTTCAATATCTTGCTTTGTACGACCATCATCGAGACTGGCATTGACGTGCCGACGGCGAACACGATCATCATTAATCGTGCCGATATGTTCGGCTTAGCGCAGTTGCATCAGTTGCGTGGACGGGTAGGGCGTAGCCATCATCAGGCGTATGCATATTTGCTCACAGACCGCGATCGCACCATCACGCCGCAGGCACAAAAACGTCTGGATGCGATTCAGCTGCTGGAAGACTTGGGCGCAGGCTTCCATCTAGCTATGCACGATCTGGAGATTCGTGGTGCAGGTGAACTGTTAGGGGATTCGCAAAGCGGCGAGATGCAGGAAATCGGTTTCCATTTGTATTCCGACATGTTGAATCATGCTGTCAAGCAACTCAAAGCGGGTAAGGAGCCTGATTTGAATGCACCGCTGGGCGTGACGACGGAAATCAATCTGCATACGCCTGCGCTGCTGCCTAATAACTATTGCCCTGATGTCCATGAGCGCCTGGTGTTATACAAACGCCTCGCCAATTGCAATGATGATGAAGCGCTGGATGTGCTGCAGGAAGAACTGATCGATCGCTTTGGCTTGTTACCGGAACCCGCTGAGGCGCTGATGGCTTGTCACCGCCTACGCATAGAAGCTAAACCCTTAGGCATTATTAAAGTGGATGCCAGTGATAGCGCGATTCAATTGCAGTTCGACATAAAAGCAGACTTAGACCCATTAAAACTTATCAATCTACTCCAGCGCGATAAGCGCTGCCGCATGAACGGTCCGGACAAACTGCGCATGACGATAGAAGTTGGCAACTTAAAACACAAAGTAAGTCTGGTAAAAGAGCTGATGGATCAGTTTAAATAATTGATAGCTCAATTCGGGAAAATCTTATTTAAATAAAATTACTACTATCCCGATGATGGCGACAGTTGCCCAGCCTATTGCGTCCACATATTTATGCAATTGTTCTTCCATGCGTTTGCCACCCCATTTCATGAATCCAGCCACTAGGAAGAATCTGGAGCCTCGGCCAATAATGGAGGCTAAGGTGAAAGGTAGGATAGCCATGGATAAGGCGCCCGCAGCGATGGTGAATACTTTATATGGGATAGGGGAGAAGCCGGCCACAAAGATTGCCCAGAAACCGTAATCTTTGAACCAGGATTGCGCAGTCTGGAAATGCACCCAGTAGCTGCTGGTTTTGAGAGTCGGTTCGATGATGTCAAAAGCGAGCGCGCCAATCATGTACCCGAATAACCCACCAACCACAGAGGTGACCGTGGTCAGCATGGCAAGGCGCCAGGCTTTGGCGGGGTTGGCCAAGCTCATGGGTGCCAGCATCACGTCAGGAGGTATTGGAAAAAAAGATGACTCGGCAAAGCTAAGGGCGCCCAGATATAAAGGGGCGTTTGGCAATCTGGACCAGGCCATTACGCGCAGATACAAGCTGGAAAATATTTTCATGAAATTAAACGATGACCAAGGTTAAAACGGTTAATCAAACAGCGCTGCAAGCTTATTTAAAGTAAGCTGGATTGTACACGAATATGTGGCTGTACCCGGTATTAGGTTCGAGACATGTTAAATGATATTTTAGGGCTGGAATCGTTTGATCTTAGCTTCTTATGTTTTATCTGTGGCGTGGCGCAAAGATGGTCTGTCAAAAAGCCGTTCATGCTCATTGAAGATAGCGGATGTCTGGAAATAAAGATTGCGATAAGCTTCCGCGGTGCTCACGTTCCGGTTAAGTTCTGTGCACATCGTATTCACCATTTCCAATTTCTTGAGAATGGCTTCATGGGCTGCCAGGTGCGCCTGAAAACGGGCAGTGCGAGCGGTCGGCGTTAGGCCTTGTAACAACACTGCTTCTTCATGGGCGAAATGTTCTTCTGCGACTTCGACCCCATAAATCAATAACGAGTGCAGGCGCCCCTTGCATGAAGCATGCTTTTCGCTACTGCAGTTGGTGCAATCACCGGATTTTTTGATGTAAGTGCAGGTTTCGTGGATGTGTTCAAGGTGGCGTTTCAGCTCTAGGTGCCCATCTTTGATGCGTGCCAAGTCTTGCGCCGGGATTGTATAAAAAAACACCTGATCGATCGTAGCCATCGAATCACCTCGCGTTTTTTGTTGATACTCGAATGGTGCACATTTGAGTAAGAATGACTTTAAATGGTTCAGTTTTTTGTACTTTGATGTATATCATCCAAGTGCAAATTAATTAAGACTGATTAGAGGATTCCTGTTTCATACTGTGACGAGTTTGCCGATATTCAAGAAAAGGATAGCTTTCTTTATCGGTAGGTTTTCATTGGTAAATAGACTGGCATAACGTTCTAACTGCGGCAGGTGTGTCTGTGCGACGGCGTGTGCATTTTGCCCGGTGACATCCAGGCCAAGTTTGTAATCTATGATCCAGCGTGTGCCTGATTCGATGAACGTGCGGTCGATGACATGTTGCGTTTCTTCTTCTGAATAAAGCGCATATTCGGACAGTGCGCTTTGACGTGGCTGCAATACCCATTGCCCATCCGTACTGCTCACGGTGGCCTGCAAGGCGTAGAGCACTCGGCTCGCAGCAGCGCTGCTTTCATGATTGTCGTGGCCTTGCTGATGCATCCAGTGCTGCATCGCGGGTCCTGCTGTTGCCAGCCTAGTGGCATCCAATCTTTTCTGGGCGAGCATCTCCATATACAAATGCGCTAGCGTGCCCATATCCTTGTTGATATCGGGAGCAGCCTGAACCTGTTCTGCCAGTTGCACTGTCTGAGTGCCTGGTGTCGCTGCAGGAGCTGAGTCTGGGAGGGTGTCGACAGAAAGACGCATCAATTGACTGCTGAAATCTGCCAATTCGCTGATACCCTGACCGTTTATAGCAATCAATGACGCCTCTTCAAAACGTTCTGCGACACAAGACCAGAGCTGTTCCAGCAGACTGCCGGTCTGTGGTTTGCGTTCGTTCTGCTTTGTCTCGGATACCGAAGCGACCAGATGCAATTTGCGCTTGGCACGGGTAGCGGCGACATAGAGTAACCGGGCACTTTCGTTGCGGATACGCGCTTTTTCCAAGCCGTGCAGGAAATCGTAGATACCGGTCTTTTTCTTGCCGTTCTTGCTGAGCGGTGCAGCCAGCAGTTTTTCGCCAAAGTTCTCCCACAACATCAATGGCCGGTCATCATTGGCTGACTTGGCGTTGAGCGCTGGCAGAATCACACAATCGAACTCCAGGCCTTTGGATGCGTGCATGGTCATCAGCTGCAGGTTTGGGTTGCCGCCCAGATCAGGCTTGGCAAAGAGCTGCTGCATGCCGGCATCCAGCTGGGTAAAATCCACAAAATAACCCTGGCTGAGTTTTTCGACAAGGTCAAAGAAGGTCTGTACATCCCTCACATCGCCAGCGTCGATCAAGGTATTCACGCCGCGTAGCCGCATCCAAGTGGTTTCCAGCCAGCGCCGCAAGGGAATGCGGCCTTGTTCGGCCAGCGATTGGCGCAGCACTTGGCTTAGATGGGTGATACGCAGTTTGCCATCATCGCTGAGTTTGTCGATACGCGCATTGTCCTGCAATAGTTGCCAAATCGTCGCATGATGGTTATCCGCACATAGCGCGTGCAAATCAGCCAGTGTCAGGCCGCACCATGGCGCGCGCAGCATAGCCAGCCAATGCACGCGGTCGGCAGGATGCAGCAGAGCGCGCGTCAGGCTGAGCGCGTCCAGTACGGTCTGGCGCTCGTTCAGCGCTTCGATATCCACAGCCTGAAAGCTGAGTTGTGGGAATTCGTGCCGAATCACCGAGACGAGGGTACGCAAGTGCGAGCGACTGCGTACTAGCACTGCAATGGTTTGTAGAGGATGATTTGCTTGTTCCTGCGTAATTAGGCTGGCGATATGGCGCGCTTCATAAACCCTGGCAGCACTGCTGTCTTGTTCATTGCTGATGACGAGCGCATGCATCTCCACGCCGGCATCTGTTTGTGGTGGCTTTTGTGGAGTGGCAGGGCGGTATGCGATGGCCGCCTCATGCGGGATATCATGCGGTGGAAAGATACGCGCGAAACTATCATTTACCCATGCAATCATCTCAGGGTGTGAGCGATTGTTCAGGCTGAGTTTCAGCGATTTGAGCGGTATATGACCGATGCCATGTTGGCTGGCGTACAGGAACTCTTTGACATCTGCCTTTCGGAAGCGGTATATGGACTGCATCGGGTCGCCTACACAGAACAATGTACGGCCATCGCCCGGTTCCCAGCCTTGCGTCAGCAGTGTCAGCAGATGGATCTGCGTCGGACTGGTGTCCTGGAATTCGTCTACCAGCAAATGAGAGATCTGGTAGTCAAGCCGTAACACAAGGTCAGTGGCATCGGAGAGTGCGCGGATGGCCGACTGCGTGATCTGTACGAAATCCACCTCGTTCTTAGCCTGGAACACGCCCCATAAATGTGCAGTGGCTAACTTGAGCGATTCGCTGAATGCTGATATCAGATTGGTGTTGCGAGCAATGTCGGCCTCATCGGTCTGTGGTAATTTTGCTAGCACCTGCAGCGGGTTTGGGTCGGCAATCAAGGCGCAGACTTCGAAAAAGTTTGCTTTATGGCGGTCCGTGTCTCCTGTCTTGTCGGGCGGGAAGCCTTCGCTAGCCGTAAGCCTTTTCCGGAATGTGCCTGATTGTGTCAGCAGGAAATCGGCAAGTAACAGCCATTTATCCAGATCCTCAAGACATATGCCTAGTGGCGTATCCCAATCCTGTAGCGCTTTGAGAGGGGCATTCTCAGGCAAGTTGGCTGTGGCATAACGTAGCGTTGGCATCAGCTTTATTTGTACATCGCCGGGAAGCGCGTCCAGACTGGCTTGCAGGGCAGTGGAAATCACCTCGGACAATATCTGTTTTGTTTGTGCAGCGATACTAGCGCTGTCCATATGCTCACCAGCCAACAAAGGCAGCCATTGGTCGCGTCGAGCCAGCATGCTGGCCAGTAACGTGGTGAGTTTTTCGGCCTGATTGTCCAGAAAGGCCAGCACGGTGCTGATAGGGTCATCGGTACTGGTTTCCTGGGCGACTTGCGCGATGGTCTTTTGGGCTGCCTCGGTGTAATGCGGGGTAGCGTCATCGACCAGCATCGGCTGCCCGCCAAAACGGCTCAGCAGCGGCATCTGTTGCGTCAAACTACTGCATAGCGCATCGATGGTTTGGATGCGCAACCGCGCCGGTTGGGACAGCAGTTGCCAGCCCAGTTGTGCGTCGCGCTTCAGGGCTTCCTGTGCCAAGGCGCGCGTCTGCTGCTTATGCGGCTTATCTATAGGTATGTCGTCAGCCGCTTCCTGCAGGCTTTTGAGGATGCGGCTGCGCATCTCGGCCGTAGCTTTATTGGTGAAAGTGAGCGCGATGATCTCTTCCGGGGCACTGACGATGGACAGCAGCTTGAGATAGCGCTGCGTCAGCAGCTCGGTCTTGCCTGCGCCAGCAGGGGCTTCCACGATGAACGAGCGCAGCTCAAGCGCTTCCAGGCGATTCACCGAATCTTGTTGAAGCAGGTCGATATCGCTCATTCTGTCGGCCCAGTCTGCAAGTGTTCGAATTGCCATTCGCGCTCGGGCAGCCGCAGCAAGGGTTTGACATCGCAATAAGCCAGGTCGGCTTCGTTGGTGAAACGGGTATTGGCTACGCCTTGCATGACTTCCTGCGCCAACAGGTGCAGGCTGTTCTGCCAGTGCTCGAGCAGGGCATTAAAGCTGCCAAAACCCTTCAACTTGCTTTGTGCGCCCAAGTCCTGAATGGCCTTGATGCCTGCGCCGAAATCCAGGGCGCTTGCCCCGCTGAATTTGCATTCCTCTGCATTGACGCGGGCAAAACACGCTGCCACGACCTGCTCGCCCTGCATGGCGATGGATGCATACAAAGGGATCTGTGGCTCGGTGATTCGGTCAGCCGTCCAAGCGGAGGTATCCGGCAGACGGCCGGTCTTGTAGTCGATGATGACTAACCCCTCCTTAATCGCATCGATGCGGTCGATACGGCAGGTAATCTGCAACCCGTGGGGAGTGATCTGTGCTTCTTTTTCACAGGCCTGCACTGTAAATGGTTGGCGTTCGGCTTCAAGCGCCAGCCAGCTAGCCAACAGCTGTTGCAGGCGGTATTGCTCGATGCGGATCAAGGCTTGCGGAAAAGTGGCATCATCGAGATTCTGGCTGATTGCCGTGTTGACTGCGGAGGCGATTTTCTCTGCCAAATCAGGCTGCTGCAGTACATTGGAATTTGGGTGCGCGCTCCAGAAGTGCTGCAGTGCAGCATGTACCAGATTGCCACGCATCTGGCTGTCCAGGCCATCGCTCGGCTCTTCCAGTTTTCGTGCGCCAAGGCGATATTGATAGAACGCCCAAGCCGGGCAGATGGCTTGCGCCTCCAGCAGCCGGGTGCCACCAATCACTTTTTCACTGGTGTCGACAGGGGGCGCCATATGGTCATCCAGACGTTCCAATGTGATGGGGTCAGCCATACGTTCAGCCATGGTTTCAGCGAGTTTATCCGTCGTGAAATCCGGCAGGTCGCCCAAGAGCGGGGATGCACGCAGTTCGCGCTCGCCATCCTGATGTGCATAAGAGAATATCACCTCCGTTGCACTATGACATATGCGCTCGTAGACTGTGCGTGCAAACGTACCTTGACTCATGGTGTCGGCGGCGGGCATGCCAAACTGGCGCTGGATATCATGCGGCAGCAGGGCATTAGGCTTGGGTGGTGGCGGCCAGTGCAAGTCGTTCATGCCAAGTACCCAGACTCCGTCCAGGACGTCGGCAGGAGTCTCCAGCATTCCCAGCAATTGAATGTGCACATCCCCCGTGCTTTCGGGCTGGAACATATGCTGTGTGGCAAGCTGGTAAAGTTGGCGCACGGCTTCGCTGCCTGTCAGCATGCCGCAGATGCTGTCGAGTTCGGCAAATTGCTGCAGCACTTTGTTAAATGCGTTTTGTGCCTGATATTCAAAGCTGCTTAGCGGGCGGCTTTGCCCCCAGTGCAGGCGCAGCAGGTGCGTTTCGAAGGAACTGCGCCAGGCACTCGGTGTTTTATTGCGCGAAGCGCTTTGCTGAAAGCTGTATATGGCTTGCAGATGCGCGAACAGTTGCGACTCAGGACAAATCGTTTCCGCGAGCGCAACCACTTTCGCCACTGATTCATTGCGCAAAAGTTTCTTGCGCAGCTTTGCGTCCAGTTGCGCACGCAGGTCACGTTCGTGCCATGCGCTCCAGTACACATCCAGCAATAATGCGCTGATACTAGCTTGCGGCACTTTCTGCTGACTACAGCTTAATCGCAGCAGGTTCAATGCGGTGCGTATCATCGGCTGGTCACTTAGCGCCTCGCCCAGCGAAAAGTCATAGATACGCGGCGTTTCGTGCTGATTGGCATGCAGTGTTTGCGGATGGAACGTATCGTCCAGCAAATCTTGCAAGATGCGGCGCACCTGGTGCATCACAGGTGAGACGATGGCTAGCCGGGCCTGCGGGTTGGTAGATAATATAGCTTGCGCCCATGCCACAGCGGCACGGCATTCGGCATGAATATCCTCCAGTGCAGTCTGTTTAATGCTGAATGAGCTCGCTCTAGGCTGTTGGGTTTCCACTGCCACGCCCTTGCTGCGAAGCGTGTTGATCAGCGATTTTTCCAGCGGGGTGAGGCGATCGAAACCTAACCACACCATACGCTCTGGCAAGCCACTTTGTGCACTCTTTATCGCGCCTGCCTGCTGAGCCAATATCTGTGCGGGTTCCAGGGCATCGTTTTTTGACCGTAATGTTGTGAATACATTGCGCCAGCGCAGGAACTGCCTGGTCTCGGCGCTCATGAAATCCTGATTGAATAATTCTTCCGGCACTTGCCACTCGATAAGCAGTTGGTTGGCGCGCTGGGCGGCATCGGCCAGGCTGGCGATATCGAACAGCTCCGCGAGTTCATGCCGCTGCAGGCATTCGGCAATTGCCTGCTGCCAGAGCTGGTTTTCCGCAAATGCGCTGAGCTGTCGGGTGGGCATGGCGTCCGGTCTGATATCGCCGCACAGCATCAGCTGCGTAGTCGTTTCCTGCAGCCACTGCGCCAATGTGGTGACTTTTGGGGTAGCCCAGACAACTTTACCACCAAGTTTTGCCTGCTGGTTCAGTGATTTTTGCGTAGCGCGCGCCAAGCGGTGGGTGCTGCAGATAAATACGCAATCAGTCAGGTTAGGCATGGCATTATTGTAACGGTAATTCAGGCGAATTAAGTGTTAACAAGTGCTTCTTCAGGGTAAAATCGAACCGACTGTATAGAAAGGTTACCCATGCTCTCCAATATCAAAAAACAGCGCGGGGTGGTTTCCGTTATCGCCCTGCTAGCTATCATTGCAGCCTTGCTGTTGGCGGCTTACACCTGGTTCATGCTTACCTGGTCTTATTCCACTGGCGAGCGTGCCGGATATGTGCAGAAGCTTTCCCATAAAGGTTATGTATGCAAAACGTGGGAAGGCGAGCAGGTATTGGTATCCATGCCCGGAACGCAGGCGGAGAAGTTCCATTTCACTGTGCCTGATGAAAAAGTGGCACAGAAGATTAATGCCCTTAATGGCAAGCGAGTCATCCTGTATTACGAACAGCATATCCTGTTGCCGACTAGTTGCTTTGGTGATACGGAATATTTTGTGCAGGATGTCAAACAACTGGACAATTAAAGTGGCCGAGTACAAGAACTACATCACGCCGGAAGGCTACGCCGCGATGGAAAAGGAGTTTCAGCAACTCATCAAGACGGAGCGGCCTGAACTGGTGAAAGTGATAAGTTGGGCAGCCAGCAACGGCGACCGCAGCGAGAACGGCGATTATATCTACGGCAAACGGCGGTTACGGCAGATCGACTCGCGCATTCGCCACCTGACCAAGCGCATGGACTCTGCCGAAGTGGTGTACAGCAACACACAGACCAATACCGAAAAGGTGTATTTTGGCGCGTGGGTCACATTGTTTAACCTGAATGACGACAGCGAAAAGACCATCCGTATCGTCGGGCAGGATGAACTCGACCCCGGGCAAGGCTATATCTCGTGGGTCTCGCCTATGGCCAAGGCTCTGCTAGGCAAAAACCTTGGCGATACCGTCAGAGTAGCTACACCAGCGGGCGAGGCGGAATACGAGATTGCTAATATAGAGTACTAAGCAGGAAAAAGTCTCGTTAGGGTTCCTTTAAGCGAGCATTAGTTCTGTTTATTTACAGCCGCAAAATAAGCACTGACCTGATGCAAATCTTCATCAGTAATTGCATGCGCGATAAGCGGAACTCCAGGATTACTCTCTTTTAGGTTATCGACCCTTGCCTTAAGTTCATCATATGATAACTGTCCAATCGCCGGAACATCTTCCCTACCGTTCATACCGTTTTCACCGTGACATGAAATGCAGGTTTTGGCTGTTGTGTAGCCCGGATAAGCATTATTCGCTTTGTTGCTAGCTTGTGTGCTGCAGCCCGATACTAAAATCATACCAATAGCCAATACAAATGCTGTTTTCATCAAGCCCTCCCAATAGTAATAATTAAGCCAATTAAAAAAGCGTTTTTAAATTTTTAAGTTGTTAAAACCTGAAAACCTTTTTCAAAAAATTAGAATCTTTCAAGCTTGCAAAAGTTCCATAAATGTTCAACGGTTTGCAACTTTTGGAATTGCTTGTTATCTTATTTTTCATGAAGCGCATTTTGATGATATTCCTGATGTTATATTTGCCGTTGTTCATGCAATCCGCATGGACAATGAGTGCGCATATGGCGCTTCAAAATCTAAAAGCATTAGCTGGGCTAAAGATCAGTCACGATGGAGTTTCTGATTCATGTCATCATGCTTATGAGATACAAGATGTGCATGAAGTAGCACATCCCCATCATTGTGCACATTGCCTGGCTTGTGTCATCGCGACGTCTTCTGCCAGTTTTAATACCGCCCCCCAATTCCATGTGCCTGATTTGATGCAGGAAATCTCCAGCAGTAGACCTGCGTTGTATCTTTCTATCCACCTGCCTGCCGCTATCAAACCACCCATATCTGCCTAGCATCGATAGTCGAATTGCGTCTGCAATTCTGGATTGATTTAGTTGGATTTGGAGGTTTATATGGTATGGCAACCTTTATCTGCTCTCACTAAAAGATTTTTTTTGATCACATCCTTCTTGCTGGCTGGCTGCGCTACATTCAGTCAGGATGCAGGTTTTGGCGAAGTTCAAAACACCACACAACAATATATCCGGCAAAAACCGGTATGGGCTAATACCGTTGCGCAAAAAGCGCAGAATGACTCGCAAGTGAATAAGCTGCTTGCTGAACCGTTGAGCGCGGACGATGCAGTGCAGATCGCGTTGTTGAATAATGCTGCGCTTCAGGCGGATTTCTATGACCTGCAAATAGCCGAGGCAAACATGGTACAGGCAGGGCGGCTGCCTAACCCAGGTTTCTCCATGCTGTATGCCAGACAAAACGGCGATTACACTATTGAGCAGATATTGTCTCTTAATATCATGGCCTTGCTTGTGACACCTAAGGCCATGGAGGTCGAAAAAAGCCGCTTTGCCGCTACCAAGCATGCGGTCGCACAGCGCGTGCTGGCACTCGCCAATGAGGCCCGGCGCGCATATTACGATGCCTTGGCCGCCAAGCAGCGCTTGCATTATCTGGTGCAGGTTAAAGAGGTTTCGGCAGCAACAGCCGAACTGGCTAGACGCATGCAGGCCTCGGGCAACTGGAGCGCATTGGATGCGGCCCGAGAGCGTGCTTTTTATGCCGATACCTCAGTGGAATTACGCAAGGCGCAGCATCAGCAGGTGGCTACAGAAGAGGGGCTGGTGCGGTTGTTGGGTTTGTCGGATGCGGCAAAACTGCAATTGCCTGAGCGTTTGGCAGATTTGCCCGCCAATCAGGACGATCTGAGGCATGTCACGACTGAGGATTTTTCCAAACGGCTGGATTTACAGCAGTTGCGCGCCAATACTGACGCGCTTGCTAAATCTTTGGGCCTGACCAGAACTACACGTTATATCAACGTGCTGGAGTTCGGACCAGCTAGGGTGTTGGATGGGCGGCGGAGTGAACCTGCGAACAAGGGTTTCGAAATTCGATTTGAATTGCCGGTGTTTGATTGGGGAACGGCCAAGGTAAAACGTGCGGAGGCAGAATATATGCAAGCCATGCATCAAGCTGCTGCTTCCGCAGTGATAGCGGCATCAGAAGTGAGGACCAGTTATGACTTTTATCGCAGGAGTTATGACGTAGCACAACAGTACCGCGATGAGGTTCTGCCATTGCGCGGCAAGATACAACACGAGCATTTGCTGCGTTTTAACGGCATGCTGGTGAGCCCTTTCGAGTTGATTTCAGATGCGCGCACACAAGTGCTAAGTGTGGTGAGTTACATCGACGCGTTGCGTGATTTCTGGATTGCAGAGACGCAGCTGGAACAATCATTGATTGGCAAGCCGATGAATCAGGAAAGGAATTGACATGGTTTCTCGTAGAGCATTTTTACAATTTTCCAGCGCGGCTTTGGCCATGAGTGCCGTCAGCAAGGCCTCACTGGCCGGTTTGCCAGATTTGGTGATGATGGATAGCGCCGATACACAAAAGTTGTTATATCCGGAAACCGGCAGGCCGTATCATCCGGTGGCGACCTTGAACGGCTGGAGTCTGCCCTGGCGCATGAATAACGGCGTGAAAGAGTTTCATCTGGTGGCGGAACCGGTCAAGCGTGAGATTGCGCCGGGCATGGTGGCGCATCTGTGGGGCTACAACGGTCAAAGCCCCGGGCCCACCATAGAGGTGGTGGAAGGCGACCGAGTACGTATCTTTGTAACCAACCGACTGCCGGAGATCACCACGATACACTGGCATGGGCAGCGCCTGCCTAATGGGATGGATGGTGTGGCTGGGTTGACGCAGCCGCCGATTGAGCCGGGCAAGACGTATGTCTACGAGTTCGAGGTGAAGCGTGCGGGGACGTTTATGTATCACCCGCATGCCGATGAGATGACGCAATTGGCGATGGGCATGATGGGGAGCTGGATCACGCATCCGAAAAACCCGAAAAACATGCAGGTAGATCGCGACTATGTGTTTTTGTTGAATGCGTATGACATCGACCCGGGCAGTTATGTACCGCGCACCAACACCATGCTGGAGTTCAATCTGTGGACTTTCAACAGCCGTGTGTTTCCCGGTATTGCACCATTCCTGGCCAGACAAGGCGAAAAAGTCCGCATCCGTGTCGGTAACCTGACCATGACGAACCATCCGATTCACCTGCATGGACATGAATTTGTAGTGGCGGGTACAGATGGTGGCTGGGTGCCAAAGACTGCGCGGTGGCCCGAGGTGACGACCGATATTGGTGTGGGGCAGATGCGGGCAATCGAACTGATTGCCAACGAGCCGGGGGATTGGGCTTTCCATTGCCATAAATCCCATCATACGATGAATGCGATGGGGCACCAGGTGCCAAACATGATTGGGGTCAGCCAGAAAGGGGTTGCCAAGGCTTTCTCACAGCTGGTGCCGGATTATATGCAGATGGGCGAGACTGGCATGACCGAAATGGTGGATATGGCCGAGATGATGTCGATGCAGTTGCCGGAAAACACTTTGCCGATGATGACTGGCAAGGGGCCTTTCGGTGCCCTTGCCATGGGAGGCATGTTTACCACACTGAAAGTGCGCAAGGACTTGCCCAAAGGTTTTTATGGCGATCCGGGTTATTATCAGCAGCCCAAAGGAACATCCGCCTACGAATGGACGGGAACATTGCCGGAACCTGCGCGAGCGCCTGAATCTGCCAAAGAAGCACCAGCTCAAGTAGAATTGCGGGTGAGAAAGCCCGGTAATGCGCATGCCGGTCACTAGGAGAGTCTATGAACTATGTCATTATCAAATACCTGATCACAGCTGCGGTAGTGGTGGCAGTCTCCGAGGCAGCCAAGGCGAGCGACAAACTGGGTGGGCTGATAGCCGCATTGCCCATGGTGACCGTATTGACGCTGATTTGGCTGCATGTGGAGAGGCAGCCTGTGGAGAAGATCGCTAACCACGCTTGGTATACCTTCTGGTATGTGTTGCCAACATTGCCGATGTTCCTGCTGTTCCCATACTTGTTGTCGAAACTCGGTTTCTGGCTGACGATGCTGGCGAGCGTAATCATCACGCTGGTTGCTTTTTATGTGTATGCGCAAGCGATGGCTAAATTCGGTGTCAATTTGCTGTGACTAGGCGGTACGATGTCTTTTGCAAGATCGTCGACAACTTTGGCGACATTGGTGTATGTTGGCGCCTGGCGAGGCAATTGCAGACAGAGCATGAGGTCGATGTGCGATTGTTCGTGGATGATTTGCAGGTGGCCAGCCGTATCATTCCCAATCTGGATGCCACGAAGATATTGCAAACCATCGACAGGGTCGAAATCTTGCGCTGGGATGCCGGGACGAAATATCCCGGCTATCCCGATGCGGTGGTCGAAGCGTTCGGCTGTGAATTGCCTGCAGCCTATCTTGCCGATATGCCGGCCGAAACGATATGGGTGAATCTGGAGTACCTGTCAGCCGAGCCTTGGGTCGAGGGCTTTCATGGACAGTATTCCAACTTTGGCGTGACGCGACATAAGCGCTATTTCTTCTATCCAGGCTTCACGGAAAAGACCGGCGGCTTGTTGCGTGAAAAGTCATTGTTGAATCGCTGCTCTGAAAGCCGCATCCCGCTGGCCTTGCAGGGCATCGTTTCACCTAATGACACGCGCGAGATGCTACATATCTCATTATTCTCCTATCCGCATGCGCCCATTGGTGATTTGCTGCTGCAGTTGTCGCAGGGGTCGCAAAACTGTGTGGTCTATGTCTCTGCATCAGTTTTGTTTCCAGCAGTGCAGGCGTTTTTTGGGCTTGAAAAACTCGATATAGGCGCCACTTACATACTAGGCAGCTTGACGGTGGCGGTGCTGCCTTTCCTGAGTCAGGATGATTACGATGCGTTATTGGCTTTTTGCGACCTGAACTTTGTCCGCGGCGAGGATAGCTGGATACGCGCCATCTGGGCAGGTAAACCTTTCATCTGGCAGCCATACCGGCAGGAAGAGGACGCGCATCTGGTCAAGCTTGATGCCTTTGTGGACTTGTTTTATGCAGATTTCCCACTGAAAACGATGGTCTGGAAGGCGCATAAGTACTGGGTTGCAGGCCAGGGAGATGCAAGTATCCTGGGAGAATATCTGCGCTATTTGCCAGAAATTCAAAGCGATACTGCCCGGCAATCTGTCAAGTTGGCCAGCCAAACGGATTTGGTATCTAACTTGGTGATTTTTATTGAAAATTTAAGAGGAACTCGCGTATAATGCGCGGTTTGATTTTATCCCCCCATTTATAAAGAATTCAAGCTATGAAAATTGCACAAGAACTTCGCGTTGGTAACGTGGTAATGATTGGCAACGATCCGATGGTGATCGTCAAGACCGAATATAACAAATCCGGCCGTAACTCGGCCGTGGTAAAAATGAAAATGAAAAACTTGCTGACAGAAGCGCCGAGCGAGAATGTATATGGCGCACAGGACAAGTTTGACGTGATCGTGCTGGAGAAGAAAGATGTGACTTACTCTTACTTCGCAGATCCGACTTACGTGTTTATGGATGCTGAATACAACCAATATGACGTGGATGCTGAATATATGGCTGACGCATTGCCTTTCCTGGAAGACGCGATGCCTTGTGAAGTCAAGTTCTACAATGGGAAAGCAATCTCAATAGAGCTGCCAACGACAGTTGTACGCGAGATCACTTACACTGAGCCAGCCGTGAAAGGCGACACCTCAGGCAAGGTCATGAAGCCAGCGAAGATTGCTTCCGGCTACGAAGTGGCTGTACCTTTGTTCTGTAACCAAGGCGACAAAATCGAAATCGACACACGCACTGGTGAATACCGAAATCGCGTGATGAAGTAATTGCTGGCGCTTATTAAATAAAAAGGCGCATCATGCGCCTTTTTTGTTATCTATTTACCAGTCAGTTTTTTGTCTATGTCTTGTTCTGCTGCTATCCAATAATCAGCTGCATAACCTTTGAAACCGTCTTTCTCGGCCAAATAGTAGGCAGCCACTTCAATCATTTTATAACGCTCGAACGGGCTGTTGGCCGACGATGTTTTTCTGGCAGGGGCTTTCTTTGCAACAGGTTTCTTTTCAGCCGCAGCTTTCGGTGCTGCGGTTTTCTTGGGGGCGGCAGGTTTTTTAGCTGCTGCGGTGGTCTTGGTGGTGGTTTTGGTAGTTGCCATGAGTGCTCCTTCGTAAAGAGTTAATTAGATGCGTGCGGCTTTTGGCCATATGCATCTATCATATTAAACCGTACCCCCCACTGTCAAACCATCTATCTTGAGAGTGGGCTGGCCTACACCAACTGGAACGCTTTGTCCTTCCTTGCCACATGTGCCGACCCCGCTATCCAGCGCCAAGTCATTGCCTATCATGCTGACCTTGGTGAGCACGTCCGGGCCGTTGCCAATCAATGTTGCACCTTTGACCGGATAGGTTATTTTGCCATCTTCGATCATGTATGCTTCGGCCGCGCTGAATACGAATTTGCCGCTGGTGATGTCGACCTGACCACCACCGAAATTGGCCGCATACAAACCTTTTTTGACTGATTTGATGATTTCTGCCGGATCTTTGTCGCCGTTCATCATGTATGTGTTGGTCATGCGCGGCATAGGTATGTGCGCGTAACTTTCGCGACGTGCATTACCTGTCACACCCATGCCCATCAGCCGTGCGTTCAGGCTATCCTGTATATAGCCACGTAAAATCCCGTTTTCAATCAGTACCGTGCTTTCCGGTACGTTGCCTTCATCGTCGATGCTGAGAGACCCTCGGCGATGCATGATGGTGCCATCGTCGACAATGGTGATGCCTTTGGCTGCCACTTGTTTACCTATCATGTTAGAGAACGCACTGCTCCCTTTGCGGTTGAAGTCGCCTTCCAGCCCATGACCTATGGCTTCATGCAACAAGATACCAGGCCAGCCTGCGCCTAGTACTACAGTCATGCTGCCTGCTGGAGCAGGGCGTGCATCAAGGTTCACCAGCGCCTGATGCACAGCTTTCTGTGCGTAATCCTGTAGCATTTCATCTGTGAAGTAACTGTAATCGTACCGGCCACCTCCGCCGGAAGAACCTTGTTCACGCCGACCATTCTGTTCTACATGAACCTGCACGGAAATACGCACCAGTGGGCGAATGTCTGCCGCCATCAAGCCATCGCTGCGGGCGACCAGTACGACATCATATTCGCCGGCGATGCTCGCCATCACTTGCGTCACACGCGGGTCCACTGCCTTGGCAAAACGCTCAAGACGTTCCAGCAACTTCACTTTTGCATCGGCAGAAAGTGATGCGATTGGGTCATGCGGAACGTAAAGTGCCCGCGCAGGCTGCATAATGATGCCCTTGGCAGTCTGTTCGTTGCCCAGCGCTGCGATCGATCTTGTCGCTGCAGCAGCCTGCTGAAGGGCAGGTAGGTTGATATCGTCAGAGTAGGCGAAGGCGGTTTTTTCCCCGCTGACCGCACGTACGCCAACACCTTGGTCAATGCTGAAATTGCCGGATTTGACCTGTCCTTCCTCTAGCCCCCAGCTTTCTGAGCGTGTATATTGGAAATAGAGGTCAGCGTAGTCGACCTTGTGGCTGAGGATGCTATCCAGGACACCTTGCAACATGGGGGGCGTGAGCCCGGCGGATGTAAGCAAGGTGCTTTGGGCAGTGTTGAGGGTGTCGAGTTGCATCGGTGAAATCCATTTACTTTAAAGACACTATAACAGACAGTTTGTTGCACTGTCTTTAAGTAAGTTCAGTAATACCTGACAGCTAAAGCAATTAAATTGTTTTAATGGTTTTATGCTTAAGGGAAGGCAAACTCTTGCGCAAACTTGCCTGGTAATCGCGGTTGATATTGGCGATGACAATGCCGGAGCCGCGTGATAGCCTGTCCAGTACAACGCCCCAAGGGTCGACGATCATGCTGTTGCCGTGTGTTTCACGCCCAGATAGATGGTATCCACCTTGAGCCGGTGCGATGACGTAGCAGAGATTCTCAATTGCGCGTGCGCGAATCAAACTTTCCCAGTGTGCTTTGCCGGTGGTTTCGGTAAAGGCCGCTGGTACGACGATGATGTCGACTTGCCCCATGGCCCGATAGAGTTCTGGGAAGCGCAGGTCATAGCAAATGGATAAACCGATCTTGCCAAAAGGCGTATCCACGACGACGACTTCACTGCCGGATTCGATAGTGTTTTCTTCATGGTAATGTTCAGATCCCAAATCCAGTCCGAACAGATGGATCTTGTCATAGCGAGCCACTTGTTCACCTTTGTCGTTGTAGACCAAGCAGCTATTACGGACTTTATTCGGGAAGTTGCTTGTCATAGGAACCCCCGCGCCAATAATCCAAATCTTATGCTCACGAGCTTTGCGTGACAGGAAGCTCTGGATAGGCCCTTCGTTTGGTTTCTCACGCACAGCGACCTTGTCGGAATCTTTTGTTCCCATGATGCCAAAATATTCAGGCAACACCACGATTTGGGCGCCATCTGCAGCAGCCATGTCAATAAGGCGTTCAGCTTCGGTGAGATTGGAGCTGACCTGCGGGCTGGAAGCCATTTGTATGCCAGCTACACGCACGGTCTGCGTTTTTTTTGCCGGGGCGCTGCGAGTTGTATTCGGTTTCATTTGCTTACCTATTGCAGAGGGTTATTGTTCTTAGGTTTACCTTCATCCTTATCTGATTTTACCTCTTGTGGATTGCTCCAGGTGCCAATAATCACGTATTCTGAACTGGCAATCTTGTTGAGAGGGTCTTTCAGTATCTTTTGCGCAACAAATGCGGCTGCCCCAGCGATTGGACCGCCGGCCAATGCCGCCAGAGAAAGGGAGTCGCTGACGTGCGGCACCACTTTGATGTTCAGGTTCTGTGTCTCGGTTTTGAGGTTGGTTTCGCCTTTAATCTGTGCTTCTGCGGCGGGACCAGTCATGAAAAAGTCATTACTGCGTAAAACACCGTTGTTGATCTGCGCAGTGGCGCTAATCTTGTCAAACGCAAAACCATCGCTGAACAGGTCACGGAAGTCCAGAGTCAGACGTCTAGGCAAGCTTTGCAGGCTGAGTAGGCCCAGTAAACGGCCAACGCCAGGCTGGACTTTCAGGATTTGCCCCTTTTTGGCGACTAACGTGAAATTACCGCTCAAAGCGCTGGCATCGAATTCATGTGGACTTCCCGGCCATTGCAACTGACCGCTCATTTCAGCCTCGCCTCCTTTTACCATATCCGGTTGGCCAAAACGCTTGAGTGCCTTTCCGGCATTATCAGCAACCAAGCTGAATTTGATATTAGTGCTGGGGCGGCGTGCCCAGTTCTGCCAGACGCCATCTGCATCAAGCGTGCTGTCGCTGTTGCTGATATTCAGTTTCTGGATGACCCAGTCCTCCTCGTTTTCATAGGCATTGAGTGTCAGTTTCCCAAGCTGTTTGTCACCTATCTGGAAGCTCTCAGCTACTACATCCAGTGCAGGATAAGACTTGTCCTGACGTCGGATTTCCTTACTTTCCGACGGAGCTTGATAATTTCCTTGTGCCGATGGGATGGTGAGTTGTTTTAGGCGAGCGATGATTTTCCCGCTACCTTCTGAAAGCCATGCAACGTCCCCGTTAATCTCTTTGCTTGAGATGGTCATGTCGATGCTATTGTTATTGGGTTTGCCAGTGATATTCAGATTGTTGAGCTGGCGATCATACAGTGTGAGTTTTTGTATAAAAAAGTCCGCTTTCTGGATAGGCAGAACATTACCCTTGTTGCTGCTGGAGCCATTATTCAGTGCTTCTATCCATGCGTCTGCGTCCAGTTCTTCCAGCTTGCCGCGCACCGTAAGTCCTTTTTCTGAAGGAGATTGTGCCGGAGTATTGATAGCGATGTCGCCACGTTCCAGTTCTGCATGATTGTCATGCAGCTGACGCCACAGAATTCCGGAAATGCTGTTGCCATAATTGATTTGGATGGAGTCTTGTGTCTCGCTGGTTTGTTTTTTGATGAGGCTGAAAGGTAATGTTTGCTCAGCCGTCTTGCCTATGGGGGCTGGCAGCTTGATGGCGAGTCCATTCAAGCTAGACCTGAATGTCATATCCATTTGTGGTTTTTTGATATGCACTTCACCAGTCCAGTCTGTATTGCCTTGCAGCTTCGCTAGCAGTGGATGTGAAATCTCCTGTTTGATGCCGATATCGCTGACGCGTCCATTCGCCGCTATGTGGATTGTCTTGTCAGCGCTTGCTTTCAATGTGAATTGTGCCGGCCCTCCCAAAATCTCAGCCCTGATGTTTTCGGCACTTAGACTGCTTTCGGTGAAGTTGAGCATGCCATTGATCCTGTTGAGTTGCGGGAGCCCAATTTCTTTGTCTGCAAAGATGGTGCCGTTGCTGACCGTGTAAACTCCTTTATATTTGGAAGCGTCCAGATCTTGCATCGGAATTTTCAGATCCAGTAGCAGTTTGCCTTGACCGGAGGTCTTGAGTGTGTCGGTAAACCCTTGTGTGACGAGCTTCACCGGGCTCTCATTCACGAACCGTACCCCATCTTCTACCGGCCCAGTTACTTCGCTGCTGATCAACAGCATGGGGGAATCAGCATCGAGTTGTGGGATAGTAGTTTTGCTTTTGATAATCTGATTACGGAATATGTGTCCTTTGTTCACATTGAGTTCCATGCGTTTGCCTTCAAACAGCATATCCAAGCCTAGGCCTTGAATGTTAGGCCAGCCAATCCCATATTCCAGCTCGACATCGCTGATTTTAGCGGTAACGCGGAACAGCCCTTTCTTGGTGTCGAGTTGGTTGTTGGCGTTTACATACGGGAAATCAGCCAGCTTGCCTTTGACGATGACCTTAATGTCTTCTGCTTTGCCGCTGAGGATGGAAGTGTCGAGCCAATGTAGCGTTGGTTTGCCTAGAATGATCGGATAATAGAAGGGTGCAAATTTGGCATTACCTTTGCCGAAACTGCCTTCTAGCTCCAAGTAATCACCATTAGTGGGGTGATGGGTAAATCCGGCAGTGACTTTCCCGGCCAAATGAGGGTTGGCAAGATTCAAGCTGTCAGTAGTAATCACGGTGCTATCATCGCTGTTCTGCCAATGGATATCGCCTTTTACAGTATCAAGAGGGATGGGCCAGCGCAGAATATCTTTTAAATCAAGAGTGGCTTGTTTGCTATCCAGTGTTAGGGTGCCTCGTTTTTCATTTGCCTTCAGGCTGCCAGTCAGCTTGGAGATTCCCGGGATATTGCCATAAGCATTCAGTGATAATTCGCTGAACTGAGTGCTTATGCTATATGCTTGAGTGCTGGTCTGATCCCCTTTCCAGCGCGCATCCAGCCTGCTTAGCTGACCGCTGGGAGCCATGCTTTCGAGTTGCAGCATGTGTTCGGGAGGGATTGGGATATATCCTGCAAATTCTCTGAGGGATTCCAAGCGCACTGTATCCAGTTTTAACGTGGTATCCATGTTGGACTTTCCGTTCGAGGTGCCGGTGGCAAAACGCAGGTACCCTTGACGTATGTCGAGCCCATTGCTGGTGGTCAGGTGAATGTTTTTGGCTTCAAAGGTAGATGTATTCTTAGTGCGCAACAGGCTAAGTTCACCGGTAAGTCGGTTCAATGTGATTAACTTGGGTTGTTGCTTCAGGCGGCTGCTGACGTTGCTCAGGACTACATCAGACTGCATCTTGTCAACCCGATTATCATCAAAATGCAAGCTGAGGTTGGCTGACCCGAATCCGGATTGCAGATCAAACGGGTAGTCTAGCCATTGCTTCCAGACAGATAAGTCGGCATCAACAAGTTTTGCATGAATGTCTCCATGCCAGCTGGCGGTCTTGCTGACATCGTTGCCATAGAACTGTCCATTGATTTCTATCGGGTGTGTGGTACCCAGCGATGGAAGTGCATGCAATGAAAATTCGTGACGCCCCGTGAGTCTGCTTAGCAAAGGTCGGTCGATGCGGAAGTCTAGCTTGTTTAACGAGAGAGGCGGCGCTTTTCTGAAATCATCGTTCCAAATAACACTGGCATCCTTGATGTTGATTTGACCTTGCCTAAGCAGCCAGTTGGCCAGGTCAGGGTTGCTCTTGCCACTAAGTGGGATTCCAGCGACAAAGATATCACCATTGGTTTCGCGTCTAATCACCAGTTGAGGTGACAGAATGCTCAAGTTGGTGAGCCGTGGCTGCAGGCTGGATAGACTTTTCCAGGAAAGCGTGGCGATGATATGCTCGAACCCCAGCGCTGGGCGATGCTCAGCGTCGTAGACGGTGATTTGGCTTACGGCAAGAATCGGGTTAACGTTGTCCCACGTGGCACGGATATCTCCGATCGTGATTTTTTGCTGGGCGACATTGGAAATCCTGGTGGCAATCTCATCTTTGTATTGATGGATGTTGGGCAACACATAGAATCGCAGCGCCAAATATATACCCAGCACAACAACAGCGGCGATTGTGAGGAGGATTGAAACGTAACGAATTATCCAGCGAAAAGACTTGATGATCATGTTGGGCTTTGAAATGTCGCGCCTATTTTACTGTATTAGTCTGTAGTTTTCAGCGTTTTTTGCGCTAGTTTTCGTTAGAATAACGCCTTTTGTGCGCAGGCGCTGACATACCCCTAAAGAAAGACTGAGAAAAACTTGATCCAGTTCAAAAACATTAGTCTTGCAAGAGGTTCTAAGCCCCTGATTGAGGAAGCGTCCTTTCAACTGCACCCCGGGCAAAAGATTGGGTTGACGGGTGCCAACGGCACCGGAAAATCCAGTTTATTCGCGTTGTTGCGCGGTGAGTTACATCAGGATCGCGGTGAGTTGGAGATGCCGGCACAATGGGTGGTTGCACATGTCGCGCAGGAGACGCCTGCACTTGATCAGGCAGCTATTGAGTTCACGCAGGACGGCGATGCAGAGTTGCGGCAGGTGCAGGCAGCGCTGAGACTTGCAGAGACAGAGCATCAAGGAGAGCTTATTGCAGAGCTGCATCATCAACTAGCTGATATCGATGGGTATGCGGCGTATTCACGCGCAGCCAGCCTGTTAGATGGCCTGGGTTTTACACAAGCAGACTTTACCCGGCCGGTGCGAGATTTTTCTGGTGGCTGGCGTATGCGGCTGAATTTGGCGAGAGCTTTGATGTGCCGCAGCGATGTCTTGCTGCTAGACGAACCGACCAACCATCTGGATTTAGACGCGGTAATCTGGCTGGAAG
Source organism: Methylophilus sp. (assembly GCA_035423825.1). Classification (GTDB taxonomy): domain Bacteria; phylum Pseudomonadota; class Gammaproteobacteria; order Burkholderiales; family Methylophilaceae; genus Methylophilus. The sequence goes on from DAOMMM010000001.1 coordinate 560,084, forward strand.
GCTGGCTGCGGGGTTATCGCGGTACGTTAATACTGATTTCACATGACCGTGATTTCCTGGATAACGTCGTGGATAATGTTCTGCATATCGAACTTCAGCGCATCACGCTCTACCGGGGTGGTTACAGTGATTTCGAGCGTCAGCGAGCAGAAAAGCTGGCCTTGCAGCAGGCGATGTTCGAGAAACAGCAGCGTAAGGTTGCGCATCTGCAAAGCTACATCGATCGGTTTCGCGTACAGGCTACCAAGGCGCGTCAGGCACAAAGCCGCATCAAGGCGCTGGAACGGATGGAACGTATCGCGGCAGCGCATGTGGATACGCCGTTCAGTTTCAGTTTCAAGCCGCCAAAGGCGCTGCCGGACCCGCTGACTGTGCTGGATAAGATTCGTGCCGGGTATGCAGGCAAGCCGATTCTGCAAGGTATCCAACTCGTGATACGTCCAGGTCAGCGTATCGGCTTGCTGGGGAAAAACGGTGCAGGTAAATCCACATTGATGAAGCTGCTGGCTGGTGATATCACAGGTGAACAGGGTGCGCGTACCGATGCCAAAGATTTAAGCATTGGTTATTTTGCCCAGCACCAGCTGGAACAGTTAAGATTGAACGAATCGCCCTTGCAGCACATGCAGCGGCTGGATCCGCTAACGCGGGAACAAGATCATCTGGATTATCTGGGAGGTTTTGACTTTCGAGGAGATATGGCAAAAACGCCATGCGAGCATTTTTCTGGTGGAGAAAAATCACGCTTGGCCTTGGCTTTGTTGATTTGGCTTCAACCCAACTTGTTGCTATTGGATGAGCCGACCAACCATCTGGACCTGGATATGCGAGATGCCTTAAGCTATGCATTGCAGGATTTTACTGGCGGTGTGATTATCGTCTCGCACGACAGGGCTTTGTTACGAGCGACTTGCGATCAGTTCTTGCTGGTGACCGATGGACAGGTCAAGGAGTTCGATGGTGATCTTGATGATTACAAACAATGGCTTGCACAGCAGAAGAGCCAGCAAAAAGTAGCTGCGCTGGAAGCCAATCAGGATGCGCCCCCCAGAGCATCCTCTTATGCGCAGAACAAGTCAGATAGACAAGCGCGCATCGCCGCTCGCCGACCGGTGATTAAAGCTATCGAAGCAGCGGAAGAGAAATTAAGCAAGTTGCAAGTTGAGAAGATTACATTGGATGCTCGTTCCGCTGATAATGACTTGTATGAACCGCAACAGCGCGATGAATTGCAACGTTTGCTAAAACGTCAAGCGACCGTGAATAACGAGATCGAAACTTTAGAAACACAATGGCTGGATTTGCAAGCGCAGTTGGAAGGCTTGCCGCCAGTAGATTAGAGCAACTTAAAAGGAATCTTAACGATGAATGAAATGACTTTTTCACAACGCCTGCGGCTTTTGCATGGTACTTGTCTGGCAGAAAATTACAGTGATGGCCATCAGCCAAGTGCGAATCTTGCAGACTATGATGCCCTTGACGCCGCACACTATCTTGCCAGCATGCTGACAGTCAGAGCGATTCAAGCGGCTGAACGCAATCCAGCGCAGGAGCGCTTGGAGAATTTCGACATGATGAGCGTTTACCATGCATTCGCCCTGCTGGTTTATGCATTTTTGACGATACCGCTAGGGCAGGAAGATATTGACCCTGCATTCGAAAGTGCCCAGGTTGTCATTGCTAAGACACTCTTTGCCGGTGTTAGTGATGCTGAGCTGATGGAAATTATCGATAGTGGCTTCAATAAGTTCAATCTGATCGCAGAGGCAGAGAGCGAGCACTGGGCGGAATTCAGGGAGAATCTGGATAAAGTGACCGTCAGCTTCGTTATTGCGGGGACCGACGACGATACACCACATGATAAAGATGAGATGTACCCAATTGCAGGGCAGTTGCTGAGCCAGTTATGTGAGGCGTTTGAAGCAGCTTAATCGCAAAAGACTTAGGCGATCTGTTTGATTCCAAAAGTACTGCTCAGATAGCGGTTAAAGTAATTCAACACGGTTTTTTCGGTACAGTTTTCCTCTGCAAAAGCCAGACTGCAATTAGCCAGGCTCTCAGATAACTGTTTCGACGAAAGAAGCATATCGACCTTTCTTGCCATGTCGTTCGGGTTTCCGGCTTCGCAGTATAAGCCAGTCCTGCCGTCCTCGATATAGTCGTGTACTCCGGAAGAGTCAGTCACGACCATGGGCTTGCCGAAAAACATGCCCGATACAATGGTTACATGGCCGCAAGGCACTTCGTTGTCACGCAAGGGTACGATCATCAGGCGGCTATGCAGCAAAATGTTGTGTGCTTGGGTTAAGGGGACGTTAGTCAGCACGGTAACATTGTCCGGAATCTCTAACCCTTTAAGGTATTCTGCGTGCGTAACTACGATTAGTCGAACAGATGGTAGTAGCTTCAGCGCTGCAAATAGCGTTTGAAAGTCTCGCCCCTGGCTACCTAACGCACAAATATAATCGCCCTCGATTAGCCGTGGAGCACCCCGTTCTATCTGCGGACGATGCACTGACCAGTGAATCATGTCAATCCGGTCGATTGGGATGCCAAAGTGGTTGGCGTAGAGTTGTCTTTCCGCAGTGGAGTAAGTCACGAATTTTTGTGGCTGCTGGTAGGCTTTGGCCATGAGCCGATGCTGAATGCCTGTTGGTAACTGCGTGAAGTTGAACGAGTAAACCAGATGCGGCAACTGATGATTGCGAAATGAGGCTATTGCACTGCTGTACAGCGCAGGTCTCGGCCCGTGGGAGACCAGCAAGCTGTTTCTTTGATTTGCTTTATTAAACGCATGCCATGCAGCACGCAATCGGGCAAGTGATTGACCCCTGGGCAGCCAATTGGGGGGTGGATATGACTGAATAGATATGTGTTCCCAGCTTAGGTTTGGGTTGTTATATTCGCTTGCAAGCCAATTCCATTGCGTGGAAAAATCACTCAGGTTGATAATTTTCATGTCAACAATTCTATCTGTGTCAGTATTCACATAGCAAGCCAAGCGTCGGTGTCAATTTACGATGTACTGTCGTTTCTGTGGATGTGGTAAAATCACAGTCGTTTAAAGTAGCCGTTCGCGGCTTTTGTTGTTTTTAAGATTTACTTTTTGCATTAAGGATTTTTTCTATGCCAGTGATTCGTTTGCCAGACGGTTCCGAACGCAAGTTTGATGCGCCAGTGACAGTGGCAGATGTAGCCATGAATATTGGGGCTGGTTTAGCCAAAGCGGCATTGGCTGGCAAGGTTAACGGTAAGATTGTCGATACCAGCTATCTGATAGATGCTGATAGTGACTTGGCGATTATCACCGATAAATCCGATGAAGGGCTGGAGATTATCCGCCACTCTACCGCTCACCTGTTGGCATATGCTGTGAAAGAATTGTTTCCGGATGCGCAGGTCACGATCGGTCCAGTGATAGAGAATGGCTTTTATTATGATTTCAGCTACAAGCGTGCCTTTACGCCTGAGGATTTAGCGACTATCGAAAAGAAAATGGTCGAGCTGGCCAAGAAAGACGAGCAGGTAACTCGTAAAGTATTACCACGTGATGAAGCTGTGGCTTATTTCAAAGGGATTGGAGAGGCTTATAAAGCCGAGATTATTGCCAGCATTCCCAGCAATGAGGATGTGTCACTTTACACTGAAGGCAATTTTACGGACTTGTGTCGTGGTCCGCACGTGCCCAATACCGGCAAGCTCAAAGCGTTCAAGCTGATGAAGTTGGCGGGAGCCTATTGGCGTGGGGATAGCAATAACGAAATGTTGCAACGCGTATACGGCACCGCATGGCGCAACAAGGAAGAGCTGGAAGCGTATCTGCACATGCTGGAAGAAGCAGAAAAGCGCGACCACCGCAGGCTAGGCAAGCAGTTGGATTTCTTTCATATGCAGGATGATGCTCCAGGCATGGTGTTCTGGCATCCTCGCGGTTGGGTGATCTGGCAGGAGGTCGAGCAGTACATGCGTCATAAGTTCCGTGAATACGATTATCAGGAAGTACGTACACCCACGGTGCTTGATAAGACTTTGTGGGAGAAGTCTGGTCACTGGCAAAACTACCGTGACAATATGTTCACCACCAAATCGGAGAATCGCGACTACGCGGTGAAGCCGATGAACTGCCCCGGGCACATCCAAATCTTTAACAGTAGTCTGCACAGCTATCGTGATTTGCCTTTGCGATTGGCCGAATTTGGCTCCTGTCATCGTAACGAGCCTTCCGGCTCCTTACATGGCCTGATGCGCGTGCGCGGTTTCACACAAGACGATGCGCATATTTTCTGCGCAGAGAGTCAGGTTGAATCCGAGGTGGCTGCTTTCATTAAGATGCTGTATGAGGTCTATCAGGATTTTGGTTTTAGCGATGTCATCGTAAAACTTTCCACACGCCCGGAGAAGCGTGTGGGTACCGAAGAAGCTTGGGATAAGGCCGAGGCTGCATTAGCCAACGCGATCAAAGCTAATGGCTTGCAGTACGAGTTACAGCCGGGAGAAGGTGCGTTTTATGGCCCTAAGATCGAATTCACGCTTAAGGATAGTCTGGGTCGCATGTGGCAATGCGGCACGATCCAACTAGACCCTAATTTGCCTGAACGCCTCGGTGCGGAATTTGTTGCAGAAGACAATACACGTCAACGTCCTATTATGTTGCACCGTGCAATTGTCGGCTCAATGGAGCGTTTTTTAGGTATTTTGATTGAAAATTACGCAGGTGCAATGCCTGTCTGGTTGGCGCCTGTACAGGTCATGGTGTTGAATATTTCAGACGCCCAGGCCGAATATGTGTTCCAAGTGGTTGAAAATCTAAAGAAAAATGGCATCAGATGCGATTTTGACTTGAGAAATGAGAAGATTACCTATAAAATACGCGAACATAGCCTGCAAAAATTGCCTTACCTTGTAGTGGTGGGTGATAAAGAAATGCAAGCAGGCCAAGTGGCCGTGCGAACCAGAAAAGGCGAAGACCTAGGTGCAATGTCGGTAAATGCGTTCATTCAACGTGTGAAATCAGATATTGCCGAAAAACGGTAATCCCTTCCAAGGAATGCGCGGCTTATCTTTTGTTGATATGAAAAGGAAGATAACATAGCTCAGGATAAAGAAACACGTATTAACTCTGACATCACTGCACCGCAGGTGCGTTTGATAGGAGTTGACGGCGAACCGCTAGGCATTATGAGTTTGAGAGAAGCCTTCGCTCATGCTGAGGAAGCGGATATCGATATTGTAGAGATTGCACCCAATGCTGCGCCGCCAGTATGCAGGCTAATGGACTACGGCAAGTTCAAATACGCCGAAAGCAAACGATTGCATGAGCAGAAGCTCAAGCAAAAACAGGTACAAATCAAGGAAGTGAAATTCCGTCCTGGTACCGATGATGGTGACTACAATATCAAGCTGCGTAATATTGTGCGTTTTCTGGGTGAAGGTGATAAGGCCAAGATAACATTGCGTTTTAGAGGTCGCGAGATTACCCATCAGGAATTTGGACTGGCGTTGTTAAAACGTATTGAGGCGGATTTGATTGAGCATGCTGTGGTGGAGCAGTTCCCTAAGATGGAAGGTCGCCAGATGGTCATGGTTTTAGCGCCACAGAAAAAGGGCGCTGTGAAGAAAGTAAAATCTGCAGATGCTGCAGAGGCGAAAACGGAATAACTTAAGTTTTTCTGGGTAAATGGCTAAATTGGCTGCCTACTTACCCATAATCAACCTCGTAAGGAGACAAAAATGCCAAAAATGAAAACAAAGAGCAGCGCAAAAAAGCGCTTCAAGTTCTTGGGCAATGGTAAAGTAAAGCGTACACATTCGCACTTGCGCCATATTCTCACTAAAAAGACCACCAAGCAAAAACGTAAATTGCGCGGCACTGCAGTGATTTCTGCAAGCGATGCGAAACGCGTTCGCGCTATGATGCCAACCCAATAAGGAGAATAGAATGCCTAGAGTAAAACGTGGCGTCATAGCTCGCGCCAAACATAAAAAAGTTTTAAATGCTGCTAAAGGTTATCGCGGCCGTCGTAAAAACGTTTATCGCGTAGCTAAAGAAGCTGTGATGAAAGCCGGTCAATATGCATATCGTGACCGCCGTCAGAAAAAACGTCAGTTCCGTGCATTGTGGATTGCGCGTATCAACGCGGCATCACGTGAGTGCGGTTTGACATACAGTCGTTTCATGAACGGCTTGAAAAAAGCTGCGATTGAAGTGGATCGCAAAGTGCTGGCTGACATGGCAGTGTTTGATAAAGCTGCTTTCGCAAAATTGGCAGAGTCCGCCAAAGCTAGCCTTGCTGCTTAACTTGCATCATTAGAAAAAGAGGCTGCGGCCTCTTTTTTTATGGCTGTTGATAATAAATACTATTTTTTCAAACACTTAGATTAAATTAATCGGCTAAAATAGCGCCATGAACCTTGAACATCTGATTGCAGAAGCACAAACTGATTTTGCGGCATGCGTTGACATGCCGGCCTTAGAAAACGCCAAAGCCAAATACCTTGGCAAGGCTGGTGTCCTGACTGAGGCCTTGAAAAGTTTGGGTAAACTGAGCGCCGAAGATAGACCAGCCGCAGGTGCGGCGATCAATGTTGTCAAACAGGGCGTGGAATCTGCGCTGAATGCACGACGGGAAGCGCTCCTTTATGCGGAACAGGCCAAGCAATTGGCGCAAGAATCCATTGATGTGACTTTGCCGGCACGCGCGCAATCGCGAGGTGGTTTGCATCCGGTGACGCTAACCTTGCAGCGTATCGAGCAGTTGTTCCATTCGATAGGGTTTGAAGTAGCAACCGGGCCGGAAATCGAAAGTGATTTCTATAACTTTACTGCCCTGAATATCCCGGAAAACCATCCAGCGCGTGCGATGCATGATACGTTCTATGTGGATGAGCAGCATGTGCTGCGCACACATACCTCGCCAGTGCAGGTGCATTACATGCAGGAGAACAAGCCGCCATTGAAAATCATTGCACCGGGACGTGTCTATAGGGTTGATTCGGATGCGACGCATTCCCCGATGTTTCATCAGGTAGAGGGCTTGTGGGTGGATGAGAACATCAGTTTTGCCAATCTTAAAGGCGTGGTGCAGGATTTCCTGCAAAAATTCTTTGAGCGTGAAGATTTAACAGTGCGCTTCCGTCCTTCCTTTTTTCCTTTTACAGAGCCTTCTGCTGAGATGGATATGAGTTGGAATGGCGGCTGGCTTGAAATCGGCGGTTGTGGCATGGTGCATCCAGAAGTGTTCAAACATGTAAACATTGATAGCGAGAAATATCGTGGTTTTGCCTTTGGCTTGGGCGTGGAGCGGCTTGCGATGCTTCGTTATGGTGTGAATGATTTACGTCATTTCTTTAACAATGATCTGCGCTTTTTGCAGCAGTTTGTAAAATAGGGCGTAGCGATGCAATTTTCAGAGAACTGGTTACGTAGTTTCGTCAATCCCAACCTCAGCACAGATGCGCTTGGACATGCCATGACCATGGCCGGCCTGGAAGTAGAGGGCCAGCAGCCAGCCGGCACAGTATTCAGCCGTGTAGTGATTGGGGAAATTCTGGAAGCGAGCAAGCATCCGGATGCGGATCGTTTGCAGGTGTGCAAGGTCAATGTTGGGGATGAGGTGTTACAGATCGTATGTGGTGCACCGAATGCCCGTGCTGGTCTGAAAGCACCATGTGCCTTGGTGGGCGCGGATCTGCCAGATATCAGCATCAAACAAGCCAAAGTGCGGGGCGTTGAATCGTTCGGCATGATGTGTTCTGCCAAGGAGCTTGGATTGGCAGCAGAAGCCAGTGGTTTGCTGGAATTGCCCTCTGAGGCGCCAGTAGGGCAGGACATCCGCGAATACTTCGACTTGAACGACACGCTTTTCACACTAAAGCTAACCCCAAACCGTGCTGATTGTTTGAGCATCCTGGGCATCGCACGAGATGTCGCTGCCATGACAGGCGCAACTTTAAATACCCCCTCTACAGCCCGCGTGGATATTGCCTCCCAGCGCACCTTTGACGTTCGCGTGGAGGCAGCGCAGGCCTGTCCTGCTTACTATGGCCGCGTTATCGAAGGAGTCAATGCGAAGGCGGTCACACCAGACTGGATGAAGCTAAGGTTAGAGCGTAGCGGCATACGCGCCATCAACGCAATCGTCGATGTAACCAATTATGTGTTGCTAGAGTTTGGTCAGCCGATGCATGCCTTTGATTTGAATAAGCTTTCCGGTCAGATTAACGTGCGCTTCGCTAAAGTTGGTGAAACGTTGAAATTGCTCAATGACACCGAGGTGCAGCTCAAACCGGATGATTTGGTGATTGCAGACGCACAGGGCGCGGTGGCGCTGGCAGGCATCATGGGTGGAGAATCAACTTCCGTAGCGAACGAAACGACCGATATCTTCCTGGAAAGTGCTTTCTTTACGCAGGACGTGATGGCTGGAAAGGCGCGCCGCTTGGGTCTGAGTACGGACTCATCCTATCGCTTTGAACGCGGCGTGGATTTTGGTAATACGTTGAATGCGCTGGAACGGGCGACCGCGCTGATCCTGGATATCTGTGGCGGAAAAGTGGGCAGCGTTACACAGGTGGTTGGCGAAATGCCCGCCAGAAACAAAGTGACGTTACGTCATGCGCGTTTATGTAGCGTGCTGGGGATGGATATCCCGCAAGCCACTGTCAGCAGACTGTTAACCCAGCTTGGCTTTGAAGCGGATGAAGCAGATGGTAGCTACACAGTACAGGCACCGACTTATCGTTTCGATATTGTCCGAGAAGAAGATTTGATTGAAGAGATTGCGCGCCTGTATGGCTACGAGCATTTGCCGGCATTGGCGCCACAGGCGTCCCTTAATATGCTGCCAGCTTCTGAGACAAAGCGCAGTACGGCTTGGTTGCGTGATGTATTGGTAGCTCACGGTTATCAGGAAGCTATTACCTACAGCTTTGTGGATGCCAGTTGGGAACGTGACTTGATGGGCAACCAGAGCCCGATTGCACTGAAAAACCCGATTGCCAGCAACATGAGCGTGATGCGCAGCAGTTTATGGGGAGGGTTGCTGAATGCGCTGACCTATAACCTGAACCGTAAACAAGATCGAGTGCGATTATTCGAACTGGGATCAAGCTACTGTGCGGTTTCTGAAGGCTATGTTGAAAAGTCTAAAATCGCAGGTGTGCTGTATGGAGATGTGTTGCCAGAGCAATGGGCGGAGAAAGCGCGTCAGGCAGACTTCTTCGATGCAAAGGCGACAGTTGATGCACTGTGCGGAAATCAGGCCGAGTATCGCGCCGAAACTCACTCTGCTTTGCACCCAGGGCAGTCCGCTGCAGTTCAGATACGTGGTATCCGGATTGGCTGGCTGGGCAAGCTGCATCCTAAGTGGCAGCAACAATACGGTTTAGCCAAAAATACTTTTTTATTCGAACTGGATACAGAAGCGCTGTTACAGGCAGGGATTGCGCAATATCGGGAGGTGCCAAAATTCCCAGCAGTGCGTCGTGATATTGCAGTGATCGTGGATGAGCATCTACCCGTACAGACTATTGTAGAGACAGTGCAAAAGGCTAAGATACCATTGTTGCAAGAAATACAATTGTTCGATATTTATCAGGGAAAAGGCGTTTCAGAAAACAAAAAAAGCCTTGCATTTCTTGTACTTATGCAAGATACTGATAAAACTCTGCAGGATGCTGATGCTGATGGACTCATGGAAAAACTGCTCAAATTACTGCAAACCCAATTTGATGCGCAGCTAAGAAGTTAGGCTTGGTTTCTTGCAATCAATTTGCACTAAATATAAAAGTTAAAAGACTCAAGATAAAATTAAAAGGTTGTTGGGGGGATTATGACACTCACGAAGGCTGACTTGGCTGACTTGCTGTTTGAGCAAGTCGGATTAAACAAGCGCGAGGCAAAGGATATGGTAGAGGCTTTCTTTGAAGAGGTGCGTATTGCATTAGAATCAGGAGATAGCGTAAAACTGTCAGGATTCGGTAACTTTGAATTGCGTACCAAATCCGAGCGCCCAGGCCGCAATCCTAAAACCGGCGAGGAAATACCGATTACCGCACGGCGCGTAGTGACGTTCCATGCTAGCCAAAAGTTAAAAAGCAAGGTTGAAGAACATTACGCTGGCAAGTCTTGATGCCGAGATTTTCATTTAATCGACCTATTTTGATAGTGATTAAAAATGGCTGAACAAACAGTAAGTCAATTACCACCAATACCGGCCAAACGCTACTTCACGATTGGCGAAGTGAGCGAGTTGTGCGGGGTCAAGCCTCATGTGTTACGTTATTGGGAGCAGGAGTTTACCCAGCTCAAGCCAGTCAAACGTCGTGGAAATCGCCGTTATTATCAGCATCACGAAGTGCTGCTGATACGTAAAATACGTGAGTTGCTGTATGAACAAGGGTTCACCATCAGTGGCGCACGTAACCGCTTGGATGGAACAGAGGTGATGACGGAAACTGCCGTGCAACCATCTATCAAGCCTGCTATTGCTGAGTCTTCGTCCACGATGGGGCTTGATATTGCTTCATTGCGTGCACAGGTTCAGGAAGTCATCAGCCTCTTACGTGCTGCTTAACTTTATTCTGCTAATTTGAATGCCGTCAGCGCGGCAACTCTTGGGTTTTGATTTATAATACGCCCTCGCTGTCACAAGCAGTATCGTCGGGGCGTAGCGCAGCCTGGTAGCGCACTTGCATGGGGTGCAAGGGGTCGCAAGTTCGAATCTTGCCGTCCCGACCATAAAATTAGTTAGATGCGAATATCTCCTTTCAGCTAATCATCGTGATTCTTCATATTTACGAATGCTAAAAATACCTAAATCAGTGTGTTAGTGCTATGCCTTCGTTACTTCATAAAGTTCTGATACCAAAAATTTTAGGTGCCATTGTTGCTGCTTCTTGTGCTTTTTGGGTTTTTATTGAAACGGCAGAGAATGTCGTCGATGGGGATACAAGGCATTACGACACTGAGATATTGATTGCTCTTCATCGTTCTGACCCTACGAATGTTGGCTGGTTTGTTGAGATTGTAAGAGATATTAGCGGGTTGGGTGGTATAGGGGTGCTTGGGATATTGGTGTTGGTTAGTACGATATTTCTTACGATTTCTAAAAAGCCAAAAACGGCAATATTTTTAGTGCTTGCAACCTTTGTCGGTGCAGTAATATGCAGTTTGTTAAAAATCGGCTTTGACCGTCCTCGCCCAGACCTGATCCCACACTTGACATATGTCTACAGTATGAGCTTTCCCAGCGGTCATGCTATGGTTTCTACGGTTGTATATTTGACTTTGTGCTCGTTGCTGGCTCGAGTAGTATCCGGATTCTGGTCGAAAATTTTTGTGATGTTAGTGGGTATTCTCCTTGCTGGTCTGGTTGGGCTCAGTCGATTATATCTAGGTGTGCATTGGCCTAGTGATGTGCTGGCAGGTTGGGCGGCTGGCTCCGCATGGGCGCTGGCATGCTGGCTAATGGCGACAATATTAAATTTGGAGAATGAACGTAAATCATGAAGGGGCAGTCTTTTTTTAGACGTCTTAGATTTGCAGTTAATGGCCTATATTTAGCCTTCTGTCGTGAGCATAGTTTTCGTGCCCATGCCATTTCTTGTATTGGTGTCTTGATAGTATTGCTACTAACCCGTCCGTCCATAATCTGGTGGGCTTTGGCATTTATTGCAGTAGGTTTGGTACTAGTAGCGGAGTTGATTAATACTGCGATCGAGACATTTGCTGACCATGTTCACCCAGAACTTCATACGGAAATAAAAGCTGTAAAAGACATAGCTGCTGCGGCTGTTCTAGTTTCAAGCATTACAGCGATTCTGGTTGCAATCGCATTTATATATAACTACTATCAATCATGATGTAGAACACTACGTATCTTGGACGTTCGGTTTTGGGTGTTTTTTTATGCGTTACTACATACTTGGGTCGATTAACTTAAGTAACGAAATTTCGTCTATAATGGCTCCAGAAGGGGCGCTCAGATGAAATTCCAGACGATATCCACACAACCATTTTCGGATCAAAAACCTGGTACATCAGGATTACGCAAGCGCGTCAAAGTTTTCCAGCAGCCGCATTATCTGGAAAACTTTGTACAGAGTATTTTTGATACGCTGGATATCCCACCCAATGCCGTGCTCACATTGGGCGGTGATGGTCGTTACTATAATCGGACAGCCATTCAAATCATCATCAAGATAGCCGCTGCGAATGGCTTCGCAAAAGTGATGGTGGGTAAAGGTGGGATATTATCTACTCCCGCTGCTTCGTATGTCATTCGAAAATACCAGACTTTTGGCGGTATCATTTTATCTGCCAGCCATAATCCAGGCGGCCCCGATAATGACTTTGGCATCAAATACAATACGACCAATGGCGGACCCGCGCCAGAGAAAATCACGGAAGCGATTTTTGCCAAGAGCAAGGTCATCACCCAATATCGTTTGGCGGATATGCCTGATGTGGATATTGATACGCTAGGCATGCAGAAACTCGGCGAGTTCACTATCGAGGTTATCGACCCGGTTGCCGATTATGCCGATTTGATGGAATCCTTGTTCGATTTCGATGCGATACGCGCGTTATTCAAAACGGGTTTCCGCATAAAATTCGATGCAATGCATGCTGTGACTGGCCCTTATGCCAAAGAGGTGTTCCTGAACCGACTTGGTGCAGGAGAATCCAGCGTCATGAATTGCGAAGTGAGCGAGGATTTCGGTGGCGGGCATCCTGATCCCAACCTGACCTATGCGCATGATCTGGTAGAGATCATGTACGGAGAAAACGCGCCGGATTTTGGCGCCGCGTCGGACGGCGATGGCGACCGCAACATGATTCTGGGCAAGCATTTTTTCGTGACGCCCTCGGACAGCCTGGCTTTGATGGCGGCCAATGCGCGCATCGTGAAGGGTTACAGCCAGGGCATCGCCGGGGTGGCGCGCTCGATGCCGACCAGCGCCGCAGTGGATAAGGTTGCTCAGTCTATGGATGTGCCTTGCTTTGAAACCCCTACGGGCTGGAAGTTTTTTGGCAATCTGATGGATGCCGGCAAGGTGACATTATGCGGCGAAGAGAGCTTCGGAACGGGCTCCAGCCATGTGCGTGAAAAGGATGGTTTGTGGGCCGTCCTGTTCTGGCTGAACATTCTGGCAATCAAACGCCAGAGCGTAGAGCAGATTGTCATGCGCCATTGGCTGCAGTATGGTCGCAATGTATATTCGCGCCACGATTACGAGGACATTCCCACCGATGCGGCCAATGCGGTGATTCAGCACTTGCGCGACAGCATGCCCGCTTTGCCGGGTAAGGCCTTTGGGAGCTACAAAGTTGCCAAGTGTGATGATTTCAGCTATACCGACCCGATTGACGGCAGCGTAAGCACCAAACAAGGCTTACGCGTATTGTTCGAGGATGGTTCCCGCATCGTCTATCGGTTATCGGGAACGGGTACCGAAGGTGCCACGCTACGCATCTATCTGGAAGCGTTCGAGCCAGACAGTGCAAAACATGGCCAGGATGCCCAAGAGCTGTTAAAAGAGATGATCTGGATTGCACTGGAGTTGTCACAATTGCTCGAAAAAACGGGCAGAACAGCGCCGACAGTTATCACATAAAATCCCCGAGAGAATTTTACTGTTCGCTAAGCCGCATCTATAAAGGCTTGGGGGACGGTGAAATAATTAAACTGTTTTTTCAGTTTTTACGCTTATTCTTCGGCATTTTTGATGGTCATCTGGCCTTTGTAAAGACGCACGTCCATACGCCCTAAATAACTCATCCCTAACAGGACATCCCCTTGCAGTGAAGGGACGATCATCGCTGATACGTTGCGGGCTTCGACGCCGCCCACTTTAACGGAATCGAGCCGCACCAGGTAACCGACGCTATCGCCATTGGCTGTGTTAGTAGTGATGGCGCTGACGCTTCTCAAGCCAAGTTGCTCTGCGATGCGCTGGGAAATTGCGACGCCGGTGGCGCCCGTGTCAATCAATACATCCACTTTGTGCCCATTGATGAACGCTTCAGCACGGTAATGCCCATCCAGGCCACGTTTGAGCGTTACGCTTGGATCCTGCCCAAGTCGGTTGGCTTTGTTCGGGTTCTGGACGCCATCAGCAAGATAATAGAACAGGCCGCCTAAAGCTATCCAAATAAGCGCAGCCAGCAGTCCCTGTTTTGACATTCTTTCTAGAACGGCAACTTGGCTTGAGGCGCAACTGCCATAATTACTTTTCTGAACGCCTCTTGGATACGTTTGAGCGCGTCCAGATTGTCGGCTTCAAAGCGCAGCACAACAACAGGAGTGGTATTGGATGGGCGCATCAAGCCAAAACCATCAGGATATTCGACACGCAGGCCATCGATGGTAATCACCTCTGTCGCACCATCAAACTTTGCCGACTCCCTGAGTTTGGCGATAAGCGCATGCGGTTCGCCTTCTCTCATCTGGATATGCTGTTCCGGCGTGCTCACGCTGTCTGGCAACGCGTTCAGCACTGCGGAAACATCATCGAAATGACTCAAAATCTCGAGTAGACGGGCGCCAGAATATAGGCCGTCGTCAAACCCATACCAGCGCTGTTTGCCTGTCTGCGATTTGTCATTGAAGAATACGTGCCCACTCATTTCGCCAGCCAGTGCCGCCTGAGTCTCCTTGATCTTGGCCTTGACGAGCGAGTGACCGGTCTTCCATAACACTGGGTTGCCGCCATACTGTCGTATCCATGGGCTCAGGTTACGTGTGGATTTGACATCGAAAATGATATTGGCTTTCGGGTTACGGCTCAATACATCTCTGGCGAACAACAACAATTGACGGTCAGGATAAATGATGTTGCCGTCTTTGGTGACCACTCCTAGTCGATCGCCGTCACCGTCAAAAGCCAAGCCGATCTCTGCGCGGGAGGTTTTGAGCGAATTCATCAAGTCGTGGAGATTCTCCGGGACAGAAGGGTCAGGATGATGGTTGGGGAAATGGCCGTCCACTTTGCAGAACAGCTCTGTGACTTGGCAGCCGATAGCATTGTATAGCCGTTTGGCGAAAGCGCCCGCCACACCATTGCCGCAATCGACAACGATATCCATCGGACGTGCCAATTGGATGTCAGCCTTGATGGCTGCGATATAGTCTTCCGCGATGTCGTAATGCCTTTCAATTCCTTCGCCGTATGTCAGCTGGTTCTCGGTAATGCGTTGCCGTAGTTTCTGAATGCGTTCTGTCGAGAGCGTTTCGCCTGCCAACACCATTTTCAAGCCATTGTAATCAGGGGGGTTATGACTGCCGGTGACCATCACGCCGCATTTGGTGCGCAGATAATGCGCGGCAAAATACACCATCGGGGTAGCGACCATACCCAGATTCACCACATCGACACCAGCCTTGCGGATGCCACGTGACAATGCCGCTGCCAGCCGTGGTCCGGAGAGGCGCCCGTCAAAGCCGATGCAGACTTCGGTTTGATGAAGGCTCTTCGCTTCGGTTCCAAGTGCCTGGCCAATCGCTTCTACACCGGATTCAGTCAAGGTTTTATCGACGATGCCACGAATGTCGTAGGCTTTGAAAATTTCAGCAGGGATTTGCATCTTAAAAAGCTAGATAAATAATTAAAAAATAAGTCAGGTGGTGTAACAGTTGGTCCAGACCTAATAATATCCAGAACCAGTCACTATTGTCAGGGCGCAAGTTATACCGTTTGCCCAGATTCATTTTGACCCAATCGATATGGTAATGCACCACCATGTCCAGAATCGCAAATTGAAATGCGCCCACTCCAATGAGTGGAGCCAGTACCAAAAGGGTGCCTGCGCCGTGTATTGCGGCATGTGCAATGCCACCAGGGTGAAAATAGATACCCTTGTTTCGATACATCCATGGCGAAGTCTGCAATGGAAAGTCGCAGATAAAATGCTTGATAAACAAGCCTAGCAGGGCTTCTAGCATGATTGCTTTCTATCGATGCCAGTTTTCATCAGGCTGCTTCATCAATCCAGGCTTGCTGGATGGCTTCCAGAATCTTTTCCCCACAATGCGCAGGATTGTCGTCAAAGCCTTCTAGTGCCAGTACCCATTCCATCAAGTCAGTAAAGCGAATCTTTACTGGATCTACGTCAGGGTGCTCATCGTAAAGCGCTTCGGCAATTTTTTGTGTATCTGTCCACTTCATTATGTTGTATGCAGTTTAAATTGTAGATAGTTTATTATAACGCCGGCATGGTCGTCATGGCGGTTTTGCAATAAAAAAGCCCGACAAATGCCGGGCGCGGAGAATCATACTTGTAGATTTAGTTTTTCTTATTATTAAATCAATTCCTGCAAATAGCATGCCGAAATTATTGATGATAATAAACAGAAGCTTATATGGTCATGCGCTATTCAAGGTGGTTTATATTAACCATTCGTGGCTGCATGTAACCATTTTTTCATACCATTGGCGAATGTGTTTTACTCGTGACGGGGTTGTTAACACCATGTTAAAATGCGCGCTTAAATCATCGTCATTCTGGAAAACGAATCAACATGTTCAGCAAGTCAAAAAACCTACACTTGGCCGACCCCGCCTTGGCACAAATGATCGATAGCGAGATGGTGCGTCAGGAGCATCATATCGAGCTCATCGCATCTGAAAATTACACCAGCCCTGCTGTGATGGAAGCACAAGGCTCGCAATTAACCAACAAATATGCGGAAGGTTATCCCGGGAA
Organism: Methylophilus sp.; assembly: GCA_035423825.1. Classification (GTDB taxonomy): domain Bacteria; phylum Pseudomonadota; class Gammaproteobacteria; order Burkholderiales; family Methylophilaceae; genus Methylophilus. The sequence goes on from DAOMMM010000001.1 coordinate 576,789, forward strand.
GCGATTCTATGGCGGGTGTGAGTTTGTAGATCAGGTTGAACAATTGGCGATTGACCGTCTGAAGGCTTTGTTTGGTGCAGAATACGCCAATGTGCAGCCACACTCTGGTTCACAGGCTAATCAGGCGGTTTATTTCTCCATTCTTAAGCCGGGTGACACCGTGATGGGCATGAACTTGGGCCATGGTGGTCATTTGACACATGGTTCACCGGCTAACCTGTCTGGCAAGCTGTTCAATATCGTGCCTTACGGTTTGAACGAAAAAGAAGAGATTGATTACGATGAGATGGAACGCATCGCGCTGGAGTGCAAGCCGAAACTCCTGATTGGCGGCGCATCCGCATACGCATTGCGTTTCGACTGGGCGCGCATGGCAGAGATTGCCAAAAAGGTCGATGCCTATTTTATGGTAGATATGGCGCATTACTCTGGTCTGATTGCGGCAGGGGTGTATCCAAACCCGGTGCCACACGCGGATTTTGTCACATCCACTACGCACAAGACTTTGCGTGGACCGCGCGGCGGTATTATCTTGGCCAAGGCTGTGCATGAAAAAATGCTCAACTCGAATGTATTCCCAAGCCTGCAAGGAGGGCCTTTGATGCATGTGATCGCGGGTAAGGCGACTGCATTCCTGGAAGCAGCGCAGCCAGAGTTTAAAGCCTATCAGCAGCAAGTGCTCAAGAATGCTGACACCATGGCCAGAACACTTGCGGCGCGTGGTTTGCGCATAATCTCAGGTCGCACCGAGAGTCATGTATTCCTGGTGGATCTGCGTCCGAAAAAACTGACTGGTAAGGCAGCCGATGCTTATTTGGGTCAGGCGCATATCACTGTGAATAAAAATGCGATTCCGAACGACCCGGAAAGCCCGTTCGTGACTTCCGGCATCCGTATCGGTTCCCCAGCCATCACCACACGTGGTTTCAAAGAGGTGGAAGCCGAGCAAGTGGCGCATCTGATTGCTGACGTGCTGGATAATCCGGAAAGTGCGGATGTGATTGCCACGACTAAAGCCAAAGTGCATGCGCTGACCTCGAAATTCCCTGTCTACGGAGCATAAGGCTTGAAATGTCCCTTCTGTGGTGCTGACGAAACTCAGGTCATTGATTCTCGTATCAATGACGAGGGTGACTCGATTCGCCGTCGCCGGCGGTGCGCGGCTTGTGATAAACGTTTCACTACTTATGAAACTGCAGAATTGCATTTGCCTCAAGTGGTGAAGCAGAACGGTACGCGCGAGGAGTTCAGCAGGGATAAGCTGCGCTTGTCCTTTACACGTGCATTGCATAAGCGCCCGGTCCCTACAGAGTATGTCGACAAAGCGCTGGATCATATCGTACAGCGCATCCTTGCGCGCGGTGAACGCGAGATTCCGGCGAGGGACCTTGGCGAGATGGTCATGCATGAGCTGAAGATGATGGACAAGGTCGCTTATATTCGTTTCGCATCAGTCTACCGCAGCTTTTCTGATGTTGATGACTTTAATGATGTCATTCGCGATCTGGATGTTAGTAAGGCGGATATTAAAAAATGAGTAATAACCCAAACAAATGGATCAGCAGGTCATCCATTGCATTCGCAGCGGTTACCTTGATTATCACCATCGTTTTTTTTGCTTGGTGGGCGTTGAAGGAGCAAGTGGTATTTGGCAACGAGAGATTCGACCAGGTAAAATGGATGCAATACGCCTCTACAGTACAGCATGAGTGCAAACGAGGGGATATGGCCTATGATCTGAAAAGACATATCCTGGTGCGGGGCGCCAGCCGTGAAGCGGTTATGATATTGCTTGGCCGCCCTAGCTTGGAAGACAGTCATACGATTGAATATGATTTAGGCAAGTGCATGCATGTCTACCATGCACTGCGTATCTTTTTTGACGAGCACGGCCGGCTGATCAATAGCCAGATTTCATCTCACTAGCCCTATGTTTACTGCTCAAGACCACGCTTTGATGGCACATGCCTTAAAGCTGGCAGAACTGGGCTTGTTCACTACCACACCCAATCCTCGCGTCGGCTGCGTGATTGCCAAAAATGGCAGCATCATCGGCCAAGGGGCCCATCTCAAAGCGGGTGAGCCGCATGCGGAAGTGCATGCATTGCGAGAAGCTGGGGCATCAGCCCGTGGTGCAACCGCTTATGTGACCTTGGAACCTTGTAGTCATCATGGCCGCACTCCGCCATGCGTGGATGCACTCGTCAAAGCCGGGGTTAGCCGCGTCGTCGCCGCTATGCAAGACCCAAACCCCCTTGTTTCAGGTCAAGGGATGGCGCTATTAAGAGAGCATGGCATAGAAACTCAAGTCGGGTTGATGCAACCCCAGTCTGAAGAGTTGAATAAAGGTTTCATTTCTCGTATGGCACAAGGAATGCCTTTCGTCCGCAGTAAAATCGCCTGCAGCTTGGATGGTAAGACTGCACTCAACAATGGGCAGAGTAAGTGGATTACCGGTGAGGCAGCGCGGCAGGATGTGCAGCATTGGCGCGCACAAAGCTGTGCGATTTTGACAGGCATCGGTACGGTGCTTGCAGACAATCCGCGCATGACGGTACGGTCTGTTGATATCGACCGCCAGCCGTTGCGTGTTATTGTTGATAGCTGTCTGCAATTACCGCTGGATGCGGAAATATTGAAAGGCGGTCACATCTTGGTTTCCTATGCGCAAGGAGATGCGGACAGGGCTGCAAAACTGAGCGCAATGGGCGTGGAAGTAATTTGTCTGCCGCAAGAAGATGGTAAGGTATGCCTCAAATCGCTGTTAAGGCATCTTGCACGCGTCGAAATCAACGAGGTGATGGTAGAGGCGGGGGCAGGTTTGAATGGCTCGCTGCTGCATCAACACTTGATCGATGAGTTGCTGATCTATCAGGCGCCTGTCCTGCTAGGGCATCAGGCGCAAGGGATGTTCGACTTCCCGGTGCTTTCGGACATGCAGAACAAGTTGCAATTACAGATGCTTGAGATGCGCCAGGTTGGCACAGATACGCGCATCCGTGCCAAGCCCACATATGTGAATGAAGCATGCTGATTGATACACATTGCCATCTGGATGCGGCAGAGTTCGATGCCGACCGGGAGGTTGTGCTGCAACACGCACAGGCGGCTGGATTGACTGCCATCGTCGTGCCTGCCGTTGAGTATGCAAACTTTCAAACCGTAGTGAACCTGGCGAAAAGCAGGCCATGCATAGGTTTTGCGCTGGGTATTCACCCTATGTATGTGGAAGGGGCTAACCCTAGCCACTTAAAAAAGCTTTCTGAATCACTCGAGAATGAGCTGACATGTATAGCCATTGGTGAAATTGGGCTGGATTACTACGTGACACGCAGCAACAAAGAGACGCAGGAATACTTCTTTACTGAACAGCTTAAACTGGCCCAGCGATTTGACCTGCCAGTGATTTTGCATGTGCGCAACGCCATAGACGATATTCTCAAGTTTTTGCGCAAGATTCCTGTACGCGGCGGTATTGCGCATGCGTTCAACGGCAGTCGCCAGCAGGCGGACATATTTATCGACATGGGGTTTAAGCTGGGCTTCGGCGGCGCAATGACATACCCCCGCGCACTCAAAATTCGCGAGTTGGCTGTTTCCTTGCCGATAGAAGCGATTGTACTGGAGACTGATGCACCGGATATTCCGCCTGCATGGATTGGTAACAAGGGCAGAAATAGCCCCGCTGAACTCAAGCAAATTGCACAAGTTCTGGCTGATTTGCGTAATGAAAATTTTCAACAAGTCATTGATAGCACGAGCAAAAATGCGCTACAGGCCTTGCCGAAACTAGCTGATTTATGCACATCGCTTAAAGTGATACATTAAGTATTGAGAAAAATCCCTTACGTACCAAAGGGATAATGTAAGTTATTGATTATTAACAATATTATTTTAGATTATTTTTTGAACTTTTTTAAAAAATCCTTATAAATTGATATGTTACGAATTTGTTGCATCGCTATCCACAAAGTTATCCACAGATTCTGTGGATGTTTGGCTTAGTTAATTTTTTTTGGTTTTGCAACATTTTTTATACTGTTTTTTTATTTATTTTTTTAATGAGAACATGAAAGTCAACGGACAGTATTTTCGTACTATTTGGGTGCAAAAAAATGCATATCAGGTATGTGTGATTGACCAAACCAAGCTGCCGTTTGCATTTGAGGTTTTGACATTGGATACGCCGATGCAGCTGGCGCATGCGATTCAAACCATGCAAGTGCGTGGTGCGCCATTGATTGGAGCTGCCGCTGCCTATGGAATGGCGCTTGCCAGCCTGCAGGCCAGCCATGACGAGCACTTCGAACATACTGGCAAGATGCTTAAGGCCAGTCGTCCGACCGCAGTGAATCTGGCTTGGGCGATAGATAGGATGCTGCACGTGCTTTTGTCCACCCATCCAGAAGCCAGGCAGGATGCGGCTTGGCGAGAGGCAAAAAAGATTGCGGATGAAGATGTAGCGCAGAATCAGCAGATTGGGCAGCATGGATTGCAGCTGTTCAAGCAGCAGGATAAGACATTGAACGTGATGACGCATTGTAACGCTGGCTGGTTGGCTACGGTGGATTATGGGACTGCGCTCGCGCCCATCTATGCCGCCTACGACGCAGGTTTAGACATCCATGTGTGGGTCAGTGAAACACGTCCGCGTAATCAGGGTGCCAGTCTGACAGCCTGGGAACTGGCGCAGCATGGTGTGTCGCATACTATCATTACCGATAATGCTGCCGGGTATCTGATACAGCAGGGCCAGGTGGATATGGTGATTGTTGGCGCCGATCGAGTCACCCAGACAGGGGATGTTTGCAACAAGATAGGTACTTATCTGAAGGCATTGGCGGCACATGATAATGATGTGCCATTCTATGTGGCAGTTCCCAGTCCTACAATCGATTGGAATATCACTGCGCAAGATATCGAGATAGAAGCGCGCAGCGGGGAGGAAATCACCCATATGTTAGGTGTGGATGAATATGACCAACTGCATGCCGTGCGTATCATGCCAGCAGAAAGCAGAGCATACAATCCAGCATTCGATGTTACGCCAGCTCGGCTCGTCACTGCGATTATCAGTGAAAAGGGCGTGTATGCACCAAATCAACTGAAGGAGCTTCGTCATGCATGAAGCCTTGCTCAACATTACGCGCAAACTTGCTGAGTTAGGACTGAATAAAGGAACTTCTGGCAATTGCAGTGTGCGTCTAGATGAAGGCTTTCTTATCACTCCATCGGGAATGGGTGTGGATGAGATGACGCCGCGCAGTATGGTATATATGGATTTTCATGGGAATGCCGAGATAGGGAAGAAGCCTTCCAGCGAATGGCGTTTCCATCATGATATCCTCAAAAACCGGCCTGAAATCGGCGCGGTCATTCATACGCATAGCATGTTTGCCACAACCATGGCTTGTCTGCATCAAGAGATTCCGCCATTTCATTATATGATTGCTGTCTCAGGGGGCGATACCATTCGCTGTGCACCATACGCACTGTTCGGCACCCAAGCGCTGTCCAATCATGCCATAGCGGCGCTTCATGAACGCAAGGCTTGTCTATTGGCAAATCACGGCATGATCGCGCTGGGTAAGGATTTGGAAGATGCGTTGGCAGTGACGATAGAGGTTGAGAATCTCTGCGAGCAATATTGGCGCTTGCTGCAGGTAACCCCCAATCCACCGCTTTTATCAGAAGTGGAGATGCGCGAGGTCTTCCAGCAGTTCAAGGGCTACGGCAAATGGGCAAAAGAGTAATGCAGGGATTGTCCTAGAACAGTTCGACATCGCCGGTCTTGTTGTCCGTTTCCAGCAAGCCATGTGAAATCAGCTCGTCATATTGGCATACCTGGTTCCTGCCATTGTTCTTGGCGTAATAGAGCGCCTTGTCAGCCCGCTCCAGCATATTGGGCGCCAAGTCGAACTGCTCGATTCTGGTGAAACCACAACTGGCGCTGAGCTTGCCGACTTGCGGAAAATCATGTCGCTCGACAGCTTGCCTGAAGCTGTCCAAAACGAATTGCATGGTTTCATCGGAGGGGCACTGGAACACGCCAACGAACTCCTCACCGCCAAAGCGGAACAGCAAATCCTCCGACCGGAAACTATTGCTCATCATATGCGAGAACATCAGCAGCACTTCATCGCCGATGAGATGGCCAAACGTATCATTGACGCGCTTGAAGTGATCGATATCGAAGATGGCTAGGTAGCTCGGGTAGTGGTTGTCGCTGCTGCGCCTGAATTGCTGATTGTTCTGTCTGGCGATGATGTCGTTGATCTTCTGATCGAAGGTCTTGCGGTTCAGTAATCCTGTCAGCGTGTCGCGTTCGTTCTCGTTCATCAGTGCCACAAAGTTGTGGTAGATCTTTAGCACCATCACGGTCAGTTCGTGGTCGATCGAATCTTCTTCAGCCTCAATAGCAATCACGGCAATCGGGTGGTTCTTGGCGTTAAGCAACGGGAACAGCATCAGCGGATGGTCATGGTCGAAAGACAGGATCTCCCGTGTATCCAGACATTTCTTCAATATCATCAGCATCTCGTCTGACACTTCATCAGCCTGCAATGGTTTGCCGATAGGCGTGTCCTGATATTTTGTACGGTCAATGCTGTTCGCACTGAACATCCGCATCTTCTCGGGAGCGGCAAGTTTGAACAAAGTCTGTGCCAGCGCTATTTCAAGTGCGTTAGAGTCTTTTTCGCTGGTTAAAGCGATGATGTTTTCCAGAATGGTTTTGATGTTCTGCGCCATAAGTTTAATGGATGCTTTTACAATTAGCTGTTAGCTGGATGTCCTGTAAAAAGCAGGCGCGTGGCAGATGCCGAAGGCTATTCCAGACCTAAGAACTGTTCTATTGCTTTTAACGTCGGCAAAACGATTTTCTTTAGTCTTGATGAGAAAGAGTTGTTATATGAAAGCAGTTTTTTCCGTTCCGGAAATGGATGGCCTGGAGACCGCACCCAGCATGGCTTACAGGGCGGGTGTTTTGCCGATGAGCGCGCGCGCGAGATTAAGCTTGGCTTAAGTTAATCCTGCTTTGCCAATTGCGTTAAATCTGCATTCAGCAATACAAGTTTTAAGAAAGATAGGTAATCTTTTTTCCTATAAAACGCATAATTGTTCTTTGCCAGGAAAAAGCATTTTTTAAGGATGTTTTTACCTTCAAACAGATAAAAGTAATCATCCATTTGTTTTCTGATATCCGGGGAGACTGACAGCTTGTCGTAGTCTATTTTCCTGAAGTAGTTGTATCCGCTCAGGCTGGTTAACAGGCTAGTACTTATATGGTTGTCCTGTTTCTTGTCGGTATCAGATTTTGCGATCGAGCTTTGAGCGTGCTGGCGGTATTTCAGCAACGGCTGGCTCAGGAACGCGCGCCTGCCAGTCAGTTCTGCCAACATGGCAAGCTGGTAGTCATAGATGAGAGTTACCGGGGTGCTCAGCATCACATCGCATAGTGCCCTGTTGAACAAGACGGAGCCGCCTTGAACGCTATTGGCGAACAATATCCCGGGCAAACCGGTTTTTTTGCCGCGATTCCCGATGAAAAGCGGACGCAGTATATTCAGCTTTTCATCTACGAAATATGAATCAGTATGCACCAGCGCAGGGAGCCTGTCTTCCGTTTCGATTTCCTTGAGTTTTTTCAGGCTTGCTTCCAGCTTGTTTTCCAGCCATACATCGTCTTGGTCGCACACCGCAATGTAGTTCTCTTTCACGGATGCGAAGAGCGTCAGATGGCTTCCATTGATTTTTAGATTGCCTTTGGTGTCTTCGATTAGCGTGAACTTGTCGCTGCCGGCGATATTCGATTTCACTACCTCGATGCTGTTGTCTTTTGAGCCGTCATCCCTGATGTAGCAGTGCCAGTGAGTAAAAGTTTGCCGTTTGAGGGAATCGATAAGTTCGGTGATATAAGCAGCACCATTGTATGTCGAGAGTACAACAGCAATCGTGTCATCGTTGCCGGAGTTGAGCTGACTGGTTTTTGTCATTTATTTTATGTTTTGCAAGAAAATCTATGGTGGCCTAGCCTAGCTGATTTCTCTTGTTTCTGCAAATTCGACTCATCTTCACCCGTGCTGTCCAGGCCTGGCATGAATGTGTGACTTTTATATGAGGTGGTCTGTAAGCCGCATCCAGATTGCCTTGCAGGGCAGGTGGTTTGCTGACAATTTGCGGACTAATCGTCGATGAAGCTGCCGGCGACGTAATACCAGCGGCCATCCACTTGTTTGAACTGGCTGATCTCATGCAGGCGCTCTGCCTTGCCACCGCCAATCTTGTATCGCGCGATGAACTCCACGATAGCGGTTTCACCCTTTGTCTCCGCTTTCACAATATCCAGGCCAAGCCATTTGATAGAGGGTTCTTCAGCCAGATTTAGTGCTGTCGGACGTGTGTCCTGATGCCAGGTTGCCAGCAGGTAATCTTCCAGCTTGAGTACATAGGCCGAATAGCGAGAGCGCATCAGCGCCTCGGCAGTCGGCGCAGACGCACCCTCATGATACGGCTTGCAGCATGATACGTAAAGTTTTCCGCTTTTACATAGGCAAAGTTGGCTGGTGGTATTAGGCGATTTCACGTGTTTCCATGAATTGGATATCTGGATAGCGTTCCTGTGCCATCTGCAGGTTCACGCGGTTAGGAGCAAGGTAGACGTAGTCATCTGCGCTGTCTAGCCCAACATTAAAGCCATATTTGTCGGCAATGGCTTTCAGGTCGGCGTCTTTGCCTTTCAGCCAACGCGCGGTATAGCAGTCGTAGGGTTCGAACACCATGTCCACGCCGTATTCATGCTCCAAGCGGTGGGCGACGACATCGAACTGCAGCATACCGACAGCGCCCAGAATCAGGTCGTTGGAGAGCAGGGGGCGGAACAGCTGCGCGGCGCCTTCTTCCGAGAGTTGCTTGAGGCCGATTTGCAGCTGCTTCATCTTCATCGGGTTTTTGATACGGGCGCGACGGAAATACTCTGGCGCGAAGCTGGGGATGCCGACGAATTTGAGCGCTTCACCCTCGGTAAACGTATCTCCCAGTTTTACTGTGCCGTGGTTGGGGATGCCGATGATGTCGCCCGCGTAGGCTTCATCCATTGTCGTGCGATCCTGCGCCATGAAGGTGATGGCGTTGTTGACGCTGAGCATCTTGTTGGTGGCGACCTGTTTGATTTTCATGCCGCGCTCGAAACGGCCGGAGCAGACGCGCAGAAAGGCGATGCGGTCGCGGTGTTTGGGGTCCATGTTGGCTTGTATCTTGAACACGAAGCCTGAGAACTTCGGCTCGGTCGGTGTGACTTCGCGTGTTGCCGTGTTGCGCGGTTTGGGGGCAGGGGATAGGTCGACAATCGCATCCAATAGGCTTTGTACGCCGAAATTGTTGATGGCTGAGCCAAAGAACACCGGCGTTTGTTTGCCTGCCAGATAACGCGCCTTGTCGAAGGTGTGCGAGGCGCCGCGCACCAGTTCGATATCCAGCCGCAAATCATCTGCTTGTGAGCCGATCAGTTCATCCAGGCGCGGGTTATCCAGGCCTTTGATGATTTCGGAGGTGCCTTTTTCCGCATGCGGGTCAAAGAACGAAATCTCGTCGTTATACAGGTGATACACACCACGGAAGCTTTTGCCCATGCCAATCGGCCAGGTCATTGGCGCGCATTCCATGCCGAGCGTGGACTCAATCTCATCGAGCAGCTCAATCGGCGCGCGGCTTTCACGGTCGAGCTTGTTGATAAATGTGATGATAGGCGTATCGCGCATGCGGCAGACGTTGAGCAGCTTGATGGTTTGCGCTTCCACGCCGTTTACCGAGTCAATCACCATCACGGCGGAATCCACCGCGGTGAGCGTGCGATAGGTATCTTCTGAAAAGTCGTCATGGCCGGGGGTGTCGAGCAAATTGATCATGTGTTCGCGATATGGGAACTGCATGACGGAGGATGTGACCGAGATGCCGCGCTGCTTCTCCAGTTCCATCCAGTCAGAGGTCGCGTGGCGTGCAGCTTTGCGGCCACGCACCTCGCCTGCGACCTGAATCGCACCCCCGAACCATAGCAGCTTTTCCGTCAGCGTGGTTTTACCGGCGTCAGGGTGAGAAATGATGGCAAAGGTGCGGCGACGCGCAATTTCGTCTTGAAGTGAACTCATTATTGAATCTTATTGGCAAAGTGCGCATTTTACAGAAAAATAGACAAAAGACCGATGTGAAATACGAACTCTTGAGGAGATGAAGTCGTTAATTCATTCTACTTAAGCCAAAGGCTATGCCGGTAAAAATTGATAGGTAGCCGACAAGGACAACTAATTTAGCTAACTGATCGGTGTATAGTTTTGCGCGCATGTTAAGCATGGGTCTCTCGAAGAACCAGTACAGGGTAGAGGCTATGATGAAACCAAGCATGATAGCGATAATATGCTTCTCTGCAGGTGTGACGTTTAGAATGTGTTTTGCAATGGCGTTCGCCATGACACCACCTATCCATGCGTTCAAGTAAAGCGGATAAGAGATACCGCCCATGAATTTCCCAAGATTGTTTTTTCTACCTTTGATTGATAAAAACAGAACTATACTAACTGCACAAAAAGGCGCTAAATATTTATATAGACTGTCATTGGAGAGCATAATTGCCATGCTGACGATGGCAGTTAGGAGTGCTACAAATCGAGATTTTGTTGCCTCGTGAAAATTGCCGTATGTGTGAACCGCAACTATAGCAAGCACCCCAAAGGCAATACTGGCATAGTTTCCAGTAAACCAAGCAAGCATTGCGATTATCAGCCATGCGAGAGGACTTTGCCCGAACTTTTTGTTGATAAGTACTAAGAGGATAGGAGCGAATAAGTAAAATTGGCTATTTGCAATCTAGGGTTGGAATTAAGTTAAGATAGATAATACATAACTCCT
>DAOMMM010000002.1:0-78037 GCA_035423825.1 Methylophilus sp.
GTGGGTGTGCCCAGTTGTTGGCGTTCGCCATTGCTGCTTCTTGGTCTGCAGCTGCGGATGCAACCATTGGCATTGCCACGGTCATACCAGCAACCAAGCCCAAAGCTAACTTGATTTTGTTGATTTGCATATTTATCTCCAAAGTTATATTACTAAGGGTTAATTGTGAAAGTACGCGTAAAATTCACCGCATACTTTTATTTCACATTTGCATGTGAGGGTTGCAATATAAAACAAGTAATTTCTAATTGCAACACTTTAGTTACAATTTATTTACAAATGTTCAATTAATTTTTTTATGAGTTTGTTGCGTTTTAGATATCATCTGAAAAAAACCAATTTAATCATATAGAAAGAGTTTAAGAGCAATATGAACCAAGCCGCCAATAAGTTATATCCAGACATCAACCCTTACAATCTGGGTTGGCTGAATGTATCCAATCTGCATCAGATATACTATGAAGAATGTGGCAATCCTAATGGCATGCCAGTAGTTTTTTTGCACGGGGGCCCAGGCAGCGGTTGCAACCCTGCACAAAGACGCTTTTTTGACCCTAGCTTTTTCCGGATTGTGTTGTTTGATCAACGCGGTTGTGGTCGCAGCAAACCACTAGGAGAAACTCACGAAAATACCACTGACGACCTTATTGCTGATATCCATGCACTGCGCGCCCATTTGGACATACCTAAATGGCATGTTTTTGGCGGATCTTGGGGTAGCACACTTGCCTTGGCTTATGCTATCGCCTATCCGCAGCACACGATTAGCCTGACCTTGCGTGGTGTTTTTTTGAGCCGACCTTTCGAATTAAATTGGTTTTTGGGTGAAGTAAAAAACTTCTACCCTGAGGCGTGGCAGTTGTTGTGTGACTACCTACCCAAGCAAGAGCAACAGCAACCCTTGGCCGCTTATGAGAAACTGGTTTTTGACAGCGACCCTGAAGTTAGCATTCCTGCGGCTGTCCGCTGGAACGCTTTTGAAAGTAGCATCATGACCTTGCTACCGAGACCAACCCCCATAGAACCCACTGATGGCACAATCGAGCTAGCCAGAGCCAGAGTTCAAATCCATTATATCCGGCATCATTGCTTCGTTGGACACCGAGACATCCTTAAAGAGGCACAGCAAAACTTGGCCGACATTCCTATCACCATCATCCAGGGCAGATACGACATGGTATGCCCGCCCATCACGGCCTGGCAACTTCACCAGGCTTTATCACATGCCCGCATGTTGATGGTGCCTGACGCCGGGCACTCGGCAATGGAGCTTGGCATAGCTAACGCTCTAGTAGAAGCCACTGATGCATTAAAATCAATGCTCAAAATATAAGCTCATCTGAATATCGTGAACAAACCGACGACTACTCAGGATAAAAGCTCACGTCTAGAGCGCTTGGCGAAGCACACTGGTGTACACAAATCATTAGATACTTTAGCGCAACAAAGTTACAACACGCCTTGGTTCGTTTTTCGTCAGGCCATTAACGGCTTTTTCAGGCACAACGTATTCGGACTTGCTGCCGGATTATCTTTTTATGCACTCCTCGCCTTAATTCCGATGATTCTGCTCATTTTCTTTCTATTGAGCCATCTGATATTTTCAAGCGACTATACGATAGTAAAATTGGCAATCCTTACCGGCAACCTTGTGCCACAATTCAGCAGCACCATTATGGTTGAGGTATATAACGCCACCCAAACCAAGGCGGCTTGGGGCGCACTGGGCATATTCATACTGTTATGGAGCGTAACGCCTTTGGCAGGTGCCTTGCGAAGCGCATTTCACACAATTGCAAGCATTATCGAGCACCCTTCTTTCATTAAACGCAAATTAAAAGACGTAATCTCAGTCATCGGGATTCTGGTAGTGTTCTTTTTATTCACCTCAGCTGGCTTTGCTATTGAACAAGCCATCGTGTTCATGACACCCCATATTCCAGTAATAGCAGTGCGCATCTTTACCCTGCTTGGTACGATATTGGTCACCACAATACTTATTACGTTGTTTTACAAAGCATTCTTTCCTATGCGCGTTGCGCTTTCGCATTTGCTGATTGGTGCTTTCTTGACTGCTTCTCTTTGGCTGTTGATGCGGCCCGCTTTCGGCGTATTCCTATCGCTGCATCATAACTATGGGGCAGTATTCGGCAGCTTGAAAAACATGTTTTTATCCATTACTTGGCTCTATATTAACTTTGCCGCATTTTTACTGGGAACCGAGCTGATTGCCACACTGCGAAAGAAAGATGTTCTCATGCTGAAAGGGCTATTTGATGGATTGCCTAACAAACAACACTATATTCAGGCATTGATGCAGCGTTACGGGCTGCATTTACGTAAGGGTGATTACATTTTCGAGCGTGGCAATACAGAACGTAATCTGTATTACCTGGTGAGCGGGCAAGTCGTGCTTTATAGGCAAGACAAAGCCTTACGCGAATTGAATGCAGGCGATTATTTCGGCGAGCTAGCTATACTAACCTCTCAACCCACCACGGCTGACGCTGTTGTTACTTCAGATGAAGCGCAAATCATCGTAATATATGCCGAACACATCGACACCATCCTAGCCGATGACCCTAAAGTGTCCATGCGGCTATTAAAGCATCTAGCCAACCGCTTCCAAAACAATTATGCTTAATTGTATTAACTCACCCTTTTAAAAGTTATAGAGCAATGGCAACAAACCCTAGACCTCAAGACATTCAGGCGGCGATTCAGGCACTGAATAGCGGACAGCTCAACATGGCCGAGACGCTATCAAAAAAGCTGATTCAACAACATGGTGACATTTTCATCCTCTATCACATCTTGAGTTTGGCACTAGATGGACAGGAAAAATATGCAGAAGCTGCCAGCAGCTATCGCAAAGCAATCAAACTGCAGCCTGGTACACCCGAGCTATATTTCAATCTGGGCATTGTCTTAGGGCACTTGGATCAGCTTGAAGAGGCCGAAGCTTGCTACATTGAAGCCACACGCCTGAACCCGCGTTTTTTTGAAGCTTACGGTAATTTGGGGACACTTTATCAACGTCAGGGCAAGCTGAATGATGCAATACAAAGCTATCAAAAAGGATTGCACATCAATCCTCAAGACCCTCGCGGTCACTTCAATCTGGGAACAGCGCTTAGGGATGAAGGCAGACTGGATGATGCAATTTCTCACTTTCGCGAAGCAATAGGCCTTTTCCCTAATTATGCAGATGCGCATAATTACCTTGGAGAATGCCTGCGCGACCAAGGCAACATGGAAGATGCGATTAAAAGCTATCAAGACGCATTGGCTATCTACCCTGAACACCCAGGCGCCAATTACAACATGGCGGAGTTCTTGTATCTCGCGCAACGTTTTGATGAAGCCATCCCGCATTTTGAAACCTCGCGCCTGGATGACTGGCAAGAACGTAGTATGTATTGCTTATACAAAGCCAAGCGGTTTGACGAATTTAAGACCAAACTTGACGAAATTGTCAAAACCACCAAACACACTGCTCCATTCATGGCGACACTCTCTAGCCATTACGCTACAAACTTCAATGTAGAAGACCCTTACAACTTCTGCAAAAATGGTTTTGATTTCGTATATCAGAAAGCTATTCCTGAATTAGCCGATCCAAACAGCCCACTATTAAAGCAACTATTAAACGACATCCAGACAATCGAGATTGAAGCGCGCGCGCAAGCAATGATTATCAATGGCAAACAATCAGCCGGCAATCTCTTCAAACGTCCAGAGGAATCCTTCAGGAGATTAGGTGAGTTGGTCAGGCGAGAGTTTTTGAACTATAAGCAAAAGTTTGCCGGGGCTGATTGCGAATTAATCAAATCATTCCCCACTGAACTGGAGTTCACAAGCTCCTGGTATGTAAAACTGCGCAAGGGTGGTTATGTGGATAAGCACATTCATGAAATTGGGTGGATCAGCGGAGCTGTCTATCTGCAAATACCCAAACACAGGATAGACCCTACAGAGGCTTGCTTTGAATACGGCTTGCATGGTGACAACTACCCGAAACTACATGAAAACTTCCCATCCGAGATAGTTTCACCCAAGCCTGGTGATATCGTTTTATTCCCATCATCATTATTTCATCGCACCATTCCATTCAATTCGGAAGAAGAGCGAATTTGTGTCGCTTTTGATTTAAAACCACAAGGCGACATCTTTAGACGATCTGCCTATTAGCATAACAACTGTCGAGAATCGATTCTGATTGACTGGCTTATGTGTTATCAACTTAATTTATTTCTAGCAAAGAACCGAAAATCTAATAGATTTTTGCATGCAATATGTCAAAATATGGCAGCTTTCTGACAAAGATTGAACATATAATGCATGTGAGATAAACGAAAGAATGTCATTCCGCTTAGATTAAGAATTAAATATAAAAATTAAATTTAATAATTAATTTGTCTTAAGGCGTGCCAAACTTAATTACTGCCGCTTGATTAGACCACTTAAATCAGACTTCTTTTGATTTTCACTAGCGCCATAGGCCTAGCTTTTGCTGGATAACAGAAACAAGCTGCTTGACTTAGCAGACATGAGAATTGGAATCAAATGATTGACTCTCAGTATTTCGATGATTGCACAGTAATGGTTGTGGATGATCAATCCACCGGGCGAACCATTTTATCGCACATGATAAAAAGCATTAATCCGAAGATCAAAATCATCGAAAAAAACAATCCTGAACAAGCCCTGGAATGGGCGACACAACATACTGCAGATTTGGTTTTTGTTGATTACGTGATGCCGGAGATGAATGGAGTGGACTTTGTGCGTCTGCTTAAAACTCTTCCAAACTACGATACGGTCCCGGTCATCATGATCACCATCAAGAAAGATCCGGAAACCCGATACGCCGCGCTGGATGCTGGTGTAGCAGACTTTCTTAGCAAGCCAGTGGATGTTTACGAATGTACCGCGCGCAGTAAAAACCTGCTTACCATGCGTTACCAAACCCTATCTTTACAGAACAAAAGTAGCTTGCTGGAAGGCCTAGTTCGCATCTCCACGACCGAGATTCGCACTCGTGAAAAAGAAACCTTAAAGCGTTTAGCGCGCGCCGGCGAATACAAAGACTTCAATACCGCCACCCATTTGCAGCGCATGGCGCTATATAGCAAAGCTATCGCGCTGGCCTTGGGTTTCAGCGAAGATGAAGCAGAAGCGGTAGAGCTATCCGCTCCGCTACATGATATTGGCAAGATTGGCATCCCGGATAACATTCTGCTCAAAAAAGAATCGTTAACCGAAGAAGAACTCAAAATCATGCGCACGCATCCTATCATTGGGTATGAGATTTTGCAGGACAGCCCTTCGAAATACTTACAGATGGGTGGCGAAATCGCGCTGGCACATCACGAGCATTATGATGGGAACGGTTACCCATATGGCTTGAAAGGCCAAGAAATACCGCTGGTTGCAAGAATCGTAGCGATTGCTGACGTATTTGACGCTTTAACGACAGTTCGCCCTTATAAACAGGCGTGGTCTATGGACCAGGCATTCGACTTATTGGAAAAAGAGTCTGGCAAACAGTTTGACCCTGACATAGTAGCAACCGTCTTATCTATTCGTGAAAAACTAGAACAAATCTACCATGCTCACGCACCAGCTATACACTAGCGATGAAACAGGTGCCATGAAAGTTACCAGCATACGCAGTGCTGCCAGCTTCAAACAAACAGTATTATTGATTGACGACCAGCCGACCGTTCTAGCCATTCATACTGCTATCTTGAAGTCACTCAAGATGAACCTCAAGATTATCTCGATGACCAACCCCCAAGAAGCATTGGAATGGATGAAAAATAAACAAGTCGACCTGCTCGTCACCGACTATAGAATGCAGCCAATTGATGGTGTTTCATTCCTGAATGCTATCAAGCATGAAAACTGCTATCCCCATACATCAACCATCGTTGTCACTGTCATCAAAGATAAAAACATCCTGCAGGATTTGCTCACAGCAGGCGCTACCGCATGCCTCTCAAAACCAGTAAATCCAGAAGAGCTAAAAAAGTTGGCGCAAAGCTTGCTTATAAAAAACAAACAACTCGCCAGCTAATCAAGCTAAAGAATTTAGACAAAAATGATAACTGCTATAAAAAATTGGTATAGCAACACGACGAACCAGTGCGACAAGGTCGAAATGGAACAAGCCGGGCTCAGGCTGGCTATCAGTTCCATTTTTATGTTGTATGTAATTGCCCATATGATTAATGCTGATGTCGTAACATCTGGCGAAAAAATGGGATTGTTTTACCTCGTGGCTTTTATATGCCTCAGTAGCCTGCTGTTTTTTTCTATCATTCATAAAAAAAACAAATCGGTAATTCGCCGATTGCTAGGTGCTTGGCTAGATATCGGCGGCACTACTCTATTTATGTCCTTAACCTCAGATGTCGGTGTCGTTCTGATTGGGGTGTACCTGTTTGTAACTTTCGGCAATGGTTTTAGGTATGGTAAAAAATATCTTTACCACGCTCAAGTTCTGTCCGTTATTGGTTTTTTAATAACTTTAAACATCAGCCCATTCTGGGAAGCGCATCACACCATTGCATACAGCCTAATGACCATGCTGGTGGTATTGCCATTGTATGTAGCGCAACTGATTACCCGCTTAAATATTGCAAAACAAAATGCTGAAACAGCCAGCAAACGTGCAGAAGAGGCTAACCACGCCAAAACGCGCTTTGTGGCGAACATGAGCCACGAGATTCGCACACCTTTAAATGGCATCATTGGTATCAGCACGCTTTTTAAGTCAACGCCACTTAACAAAGACCAGCAAGACTTACTAAAAACTCTAGAAAGCTCTTCTAAGCTTTTGCTCTCGATACTTAACAATGTACTCGACTTTACCAAGATTGAAGAACATAAGTTGAATATCGAGCAAACGCCGTTTTCTATAGAAGAAACAGTTCATGACACATTGGAGATTTTCAGAAACCAAGCCCAATCAAAAGGTGTTCAAGTCACAGCCAATATTTCCGACTCTTTAGGTGTATTAAAAGGTGATGCGGTCGTACTGAGACAAGTGCTAGCCAACTTGATGGGGAACTCAGTCAAATTTACCGAAAAAGGAAGTGTGATTATCTCAGCTACGCTGCTGAATAGTAACGATGAAGAGTCCACTGTCAGATTCTCGGTAGAGGACTCAGGTGTTGGCATCCCAGCCAATAAGCTCGATAAGATTTTCGAAAGCTTTACCCAGGCCGATGCTTCTACCACTCGAAAATTTGGCGGCAGCGGCCTAGGTCTTACCATTGCAAAACACATGGTAGAAGCAATGGGTGGAAACTTGCTGGTACAAAGTACGGAAGGTGTGGGAAGCCGGTTCTGGTTTGATTTAACCATGCCAAAAGATACAACTACAGTCTCAGCCCCCGGGCCGATAGCTGCAGTAGAGCCTATTTCCAAAGCGCGTGCCACAAGCATCGCCAAGCCATTGAATATCCTGATATGCGAAGATGAAAGTACCAACCAAAAGATACTTACTCGTTTGCTCGAGCTTCCGGGACATCACGTCGATGTGGCCAGCAGTGCAGACGAAATGCTGGACAGATTGGAACACAGCACATTTGACCTGGTAATCACTGACCTCAACATGGCAGACATGAGTGGCACGCAAGCCATCAAGATTTACCGTTTCACACGTCCGGATGACAAATCCACCCGTTTCATCCTGTTCACCGCAGACGCGACACTTGCGGCCAGACAAGAAGCCAGCGAAGCTGGATTTGACGCCTTCCTCACCAAACCAGTTGATGCTGCCACCCTGTTCAATACCATCGAGAAAATAATGGATCTGGCACCAAACACCGCCACGATGTGGATGAACGCGGCACTGAACAATCCTGTCAATATCGAAACAGATCTGGCGCCAGACAACCTTTCCTTGGATATCGGCACGCTGACGGCGCTTGAAAGGATTGGCGGGAATGACCAGCTCTTCATGCACCGTCTCCTGAAAAACTATTTGGCAGACGCCCTGCAACTGATTTATAAAATCGAAGCCTCGGCAAAAGACAGGCAATTTGGCGACCTATATGACTACTGCCACGCGCTAAAAGGAAACAGCCTTAGTGTTGGGGCACTTCAATTGGCAGACACCACCGAGCAATTGGGCAGAACTAGCGCCAGCGTGCCCCAAGCCCAAATACTCGATATGCTAAAACAATTGAATAACGACTTTTCACAACTTACCTTGGCAATCGAAGACTACCTCAGGCGGCCTGAGGCAGCTTCACACACACACTAAGCAATCTGTTTTTGCTGATGTTGCTCAATATGTGAAACTTCGCCAGAAACCTTGGCATTCTGCGCCCGTACTAAACGCTCCATCACTTTAAGATTGCGTTCATCCAAGCGAAGTGCTGCATCTACCCATACTTCAGTAATTTTGTATAACTCATCGTAAGTCAACGGGTTAATCATATGCTTCGCTTTAGTAATCGCTTGCGATGCATTCAATGAACGCTGATTTTTTTTGATCCAGTGGGTAAGTGTGACCTCACCTAAACCATCTTCCGCCAACACATCCACGACTCCCATCTGATAAAGCTCTTCCCCACTGTATACTTTCCCGGAGCGGACCATATCTTCAGCCATACGCAAACCTACTCTACGGGACAAGAAACTCAATGCCCCCATACCAGGGAAAAGATTGAACAGCACCTCTGGCAAACCCATCATTGCACTTTTCTCTGCAATGATTACATGTGCTGCCAATGCAGATTCAAAGCCGCCACCCATCGCTTGCCCTTGCACCAAGGCAATGGTTGTAATTGGTGCCTGCATATTGTAAAAAGTCCAAACATTCTCTACGCAAAGTTTTGCATATGCCAGCAAAGCATCTCTTTTTTTGGCTCTAATCAACTCGGCAAAAGCATATAAGTCGCCACCTAAATTAAAGATACCAGGCACATCCGATGCCAACACCAAGTAATCCACCTGTTTAATTACGCCATTGACCACCAATTGACCTTGCATATTTTCAAGTGTGGACTGGTTTTTATGTAGCTCAGTCATACAGATTTTATTAAAGCAAGGCCTTGGCTCCGGGTTCATGTAATAAAACATGGTCCGCAACTCCTCATCGAAACGAGTGCGCACTTGATTATTGACCGAATTGATTTGTTGAAAATCCACTATACTGTTCATAACTTCCCTCGCTGGCTTCTTGTTAAATATTAAATTGCCGTCAAACGGTTGGCATGGGAACCACTATATGCTCATTAAATAAGCATCACAAGTGCTTGATTTTTGATTGTTTTGTTTTTTTGATGTACATTTGACACTATATTTTGGGGTTGTTTCAAAATTCAAATTTACAACTTACAATAACTTTTAACTTCAACTTATTGACAACGCTTGTTTTTTTACAAATTACTAATAATTATTAAGGGGATGGGGGCTATGTATAAAAAAATTTTTGCTTGTGTGATTTTTACAACACCTGCAATCGCACAAGCAGCAGGCTTTGCACTGATCGAACAAAGTGGCAGCGGAATGGGTAACGCCTATGCTGGGGCATCCGCAGTGGCAGAGGATGCGAGCACAATATTTTTTAACCCGGCAGGGATGACTTATATTCAGGGTACGCAAGCTGTTGGCGCATTGCATTTGATCAAACCCAGCGCAGAATTCAACAATCAAGGCTCCGTGGCTGCTAATAGTGTTTTCGCACCGGCCGTTTTTAGACCACTTGGTGGGGACGGAGGGGATGCTGGGGATTTGGCATTTGTGCCCAACTTTTACTTTAAAACCGACATCACAGATCAACTTCAATTTGGCGTTGGCGTAAATGCACCGTTTGGCCTTAAAACGGAATATGACAAAGATTGGTTAGGCCGCTTCCAAGGGATCAAATCTGAAGTCAAAACAGTCAATATCAATCCAGCATTGGCTTTTAAAGTGAACGACCAACTCTCTGTAGGTTTCGGTATCTCCGCCATGTGGATTGAAGCCAAATTGACCAGCGCGGTTAACTTGGGAGCGGCTGAAAGATTCTCCAAGGTTAAAGGAGATGACTGGGGGTTTGGCTTTAACTTGGGCGCCATCTACCAAGTTACGCCCGACACCCGCTTGGGGGTTGCATATCGCTCCAAGGTAGAACAACACTTAGACGGGGATGTGAAATTTTCCACATCTACCTTCCCCACCTTAAATAGCGATGTCAAAGCCGATGTCACTTTGCCTGAAACATTCTCAGTCAGTGCGTTCAGTCGTATGAACGACACCTGGGACTTGATGGCTGATGTGACTTGGACACGTTGGAGCCAATTCAAAGAATTAGCCATTTATCGTGACAGTGGTACACCTTTAACCAAAACCATTGAGAACTGGGACAATACCCTGCGTTATTCAGTGGGTGTCAATTATCATTACAGCGACACTATCAAACTGCGCGCTGGCCTGGCTTATGATGAAGAAGCGATTAAAGACGAATACCGCACCGTACGCATCCCTGGAAATGACAGAAAATGGTTAGCCTTAGGCGCTAGCTGGCAAGTATCTCCCACATCTAAATTCGATGTTGGTTATGCACACCTGTTCATTAGCGATGCCAAAATTGATGACAACCAAACTGCCATAAGCGCAACTTCGCCATTCTCAAAAGGTCGTGTAAAGGGTGAGTATGACGGTAGCGTGGATATTCTCAGCCTGCAATATACGCACAACTTCTAATCAATGCATCTAAAAGATGCTCTGGGAGCCAATATCCATGCGGCTTTCAGAGCATCTAAAATAGAAAAACGGCTTGCGATTGCAAGCCGTTTTTGTTTGGTGGCCCCCCTGTGAGTCGAACACAGCACCAACGGATTATGAGTCCGCTGCTCTAACCAAGCATGAGCTAGGGGGCCGAAACTGATTAATCTTGTCCAGATTCCAAGAAACTACGCAGACGCTCGGAACGTGTTGGGTGACGCAGCTTACGCAAAGCTTTCGCTTCTATCTGACGAATCCGCTCACGCGTCACATCAAACTGCTTACCCACTTCCTCTAGCGTATGGTCGGTATTCATTTCAATGCCAAAGCGCATACGCAATACCTTAGCCTCGCGCGGAGTCAGAGATTCCAGCACTTCACTGGTAGCATCGCGCAAGCTGGCATAGACTGCAGCATCCATAGGTGCCAATGTCGCCGTATCCTCGATGAAATCGCCCAAGTGGGAATCTTCATCATCGCCGATCGGCGTTTCCATGGAGATTGGTTCTTTACTGATTTTCAGAATCTTGCGAATCTTGTCTTCCGGCATTTCCATTTTTTCTGCCAAAGTCGCAGGATCCGGCTCCAAACCTGTCTCTTGCAGAATTTGGCGACTGATTCGATTCATCTTGTTGATGGTCTCGATCATATGAACCGGGATACGAATCGTACGCGCTTGGTCAGCAATCGACCGCGTGATTGCCTGGCGAATCCACCAAGTCGCATAGGTTGAGAATTTAAAGCCGCGACGGTATTCAAATTTGTCTACCGCTTTCATCAGGCCGATATTGCCTTCCTGAATCAGATCGAGGAACTGCAGGCCGCGATTGGTATATTTTTTCGCAATAGAAATCACCAGCCTCAAGTTAGCCTCAATCATCTCACGCTTGGCGCGGCGGGCGCGTGCCTCGCCTGTTGTCATCTGCTTGTTGATGTCTTTCAACTCTTTAATGGGAATACCCACTTTTTTCTGGATAGCCAACAAACGATCCTGCTGGTCTACGATCGAATGACGGAAACGTTCCAGTTTCTCGTTATAGCCGTGTGCACCTTGAAGCTCTTGGTCTAACCATGCGAGATTGATTTCATTACCAGGGAAGCTCTTGATGAAATGCGCGCGTGGCATGCCGGATTTGTCCACGCAAAATTCCATGATTTTGCGTTCGTGCCCACGAACTTCTTCCACCATATTGCGCACTTGATCGCAAAGGATCTCAACCTGTTTTGCCGAGAAGCGGAATGCTGTAAGCTCTTGCAATACAATCTCGTGCAGGCGCTTATATTCAGGATCCTGCGAACCCTTGGTCTCGCGAATCTCGTTCATTTCTGCATTAGCCTTGCGAATCACCGCAAAACGCGTCAGTACCTCTTCCTTCAGTTTGGCCAATGCCTCAGCAGAGATGGCTGAAGCTTTACCGCCATCGTCGTCGTCTTCATCCTCGTCTTCCGGCTCAACCGCTTCGTCGTCCTCGGACTCAGCAGCAATCGCATCATCCAGACCGATGTCACTGTCAATCAAGCCGTCCACCAAGTCATCCACACTGATTTCATCGTTTTCAACTTGATCTACCAGCTTCAAAAGCTCTGTCACCGTGGTCGGACAAGCGGCAATCGCCTGCACCATATGTTTCAGGCCATCCTCGATACGGCGTGCAATCTCGATTTCGCTTTCGCGTGTCAGCAAATCTACCGTGCCCATCTCGCGCATGTACATACGCACCGGGTCTGTCGTGCGGCCAAACTCACTATCCACTGTCGCAAGTGCTTGTTCAGCTTCTTCCGCAGCGTCTTCATCGGCTACCGGGGGTGGCACATCAGACATCAACAAAACTTCGGCATCTGGCGCTTCTTCATACACCTGGATGCCCATGTCGTTGATCATGCCGATAATGCTATCGATCTGCTCGGAATCTTGCACATCATCCGGCAGATGGTCATTGATTTCGGCATAGGTCAGGTAGCCACGTTCCTTACCTAACATGATCAGCGATTTCAAGCGAGTGCGGCGCGCTTCAGCATCTAGCACAGGCGTACTCAAATCAAGCGCTGCCGCGGATACGGGTGTTTGCTTTTCTTTTTCGAGTGTTTTGTCTGACTTTGGTCTAGCCATCTGCGTCCTCTGATCTCGTGAATTTGTGCATTATTCCAGCTAAATTTAAGCCGTTGCGGGAAACCCTAAATTATACCATTTTTTAATGATTTTTGATGAAATTAGCTATAAAAAGTTGCGGTCTCATCCTGACTTTTGAGTCAACCGACGCAATTGCTCACGCTCTTCTTCTGTCAACGCGGCAAATGTCTTTTCTTTCAACGCGTTCAATATTTGCTTGCTTTGGTGCGTTTGTGTCGCCCCCATTAGTTGGGTGCGCATACCAGCCAATTCAAGCCCGATATCCAAACTTTCATCTAGCAGCAATAATTCCCGGGAAATCTCCTGCACTAGACGATCATCATGCTGTTGCGAAACAGCACGCAACAACGCCGAGGGCTTGGCTTGCGGGTGGGCGATAGCTGCCTCAATCAGCGCACGCAACAACCGGCTTTCAGCATCCTCACCAAGAATAAGCTTCAAATCTTCTTCCCGCATCTGCACTGGCTGCATCAGAGCGGCCAACATGAAGCGCTTTTTAATCGAAAGTGGCACACGGCCTTGCTTTTGGCGCATCCGATCTGGAGCCTTGCTTGGTTGAGGCAATTTGAGCAAATCCTGCACTTCCGCTTCTGAAATTTGTGCAAGCTCAGCGATTTTCTTACGCATGAACATTGCACTGCGCGGTGCAACAATCTGACGCAATATCGGCTCCGCATCATTCAAGAGCTTGACTCTGTCCTCTTGTGAAGCCAAAGGGTTATCCGCGCTTAAGTGTTGTATCAGATACTGTGACAATGGCATAGCTTTGGCCATTTCAGCTTCGAACTGTTCCCGCCCAAATTCACGCACATAACTGTCTGGATCGTGCTCCTTGGGCAAGAAGAGAAAGCGCAATTTCAACCCATCTGTCAGCGCCGGCAACGCATTCATCGCCGCTCGCCAAGCCGCCGTACAGCCCGCATTGTCTCCATCGAAACAGAACACGATTTCATCAGTCTGCCGCATCAGTTTGGTGATGTGAAATGGTGTGGTTGCTGTGCCCAGCGCCGCCACAGCATATTCGATACCGTACTGCGCCAGCGCTACCACGTCCATATAGCCCTCCACCACCAGCACGCGCCCGGCATCGCGAATCGCACGGCGCGCTTGGAAAAGGCCGTATAGCTCATGACCTTTTTGGAACAGCGGTGTTTCGGGTGAGTTGTAATATTTAGGTGTATCCTCCGGGTTGATGACACGCCCGCCAAATCCAATCACTTCTCCCTTCTGATTATGGATCGGGAACATGATGCGATCGCGAAAACGGTCATAGCGGCGCCCTTCGTCATTAGTCACCACCAGCCCAGCAGTGGTCAGCGCCTCGTTGTCGTACTGCGGGAATACGTTTTGCAGGTTCTGCCAGCCAGCTGGCGCATAACCAATCTGGAACTTGGCCGCAATCTGTCCACTCAAACCGCGCGCTTTCAGATAATCGATTGCACGCTGGGATTTTTTCAGCTCGACCTTGTAGTAATTGGCGGCCTGCTGCAAGACTTCCTGCAGACCAAGCGCTATTTGCTGTGTAGCCCGCCGGGCGTCACGCTCAGCTTGGGTCTTTTCTTCCTGGGGCACGATCATGCCGACACTTTTCGCCAGCTCGTGTATCGCCTCTACAAAGCTCATGCCATTATGCTCCATCAGAAAGCCGATAGCTGTGCCGTGCGCGCCACAGCCAAAGCAGTGATAGAACTGTTTGGTCGGGCTTACCGTAAAACTAGGGGATTTTTCATTATGAAAAGGGCAGCAGGCCTGATAATTGGCGCCAGCCTTTTTGAGCGGAACGGATTTATCGATGACATCGACGATATCGACCCTGTTCAATAAATCTTGGATGAATTGTTCCGGAATCATAATCCATGACTATAAAACAAAAAGGCCGCTAGTGCGCAGCCCAAAAGGTATATTTAATCATGCGCTTTCATTGTGAGGCGTGACGGTCTGGAAGCCGCATCCAGATTGGCCTGCAAGGCCATGCTTTATACAATGAAACACGCGCGCGAATCGCCCCGCCTTGTCAGCCCAGCTTGGCTTTGATCAAACCGGAAACTTTGCCCATGTCTGCACGACCAGCCACCAGTGGTTTGACAGCACCCACGACTTTACCCATATCTTTGGCACCGGCTGCGCCTGTCTCGGCAATCACTTTCTCGACAATCGCAGCAATCTCAGCATCGCTCAGCTGTTGCGGCATATAGGCTTGCAGTACGCCAACCTCGAACTTCTCCACATCAGCCAAATCATTGCGGCCAGCACCTTCATAAGCGGCAATGGAGTCCCGGCGCTGTTTGAGCATCTTCTCAATCACGCCTACCACGCCAGCATCATCCAGCTCGACACGCTCATCCACCTCACGCTGCTTGATAGCTGCCTGCAGCAGGCGAATCGCGCCCAGCTTAGCTGTATCCTTAGCACGCATAGCGGTTTTCATGTCTTCGGTAATCTGATTTTTTAAGCTCATGACAAATCCTCACAAATAAAAAAGGTGGCAAACGCCACCTTTTCAATACAAAACAGGAACTAAAACTTAGTACAGTTTAGTTGGCAGTGTTTGATTGCGCAGACGGCGATAAGTGCGCTTAACTGCAGCAGCCGCTTTGCGTTTGCGTTCCCAAGTTGGCTTCTCGTAAAACTCGCGTGCGCGCAGGTCATTGATCAAGCCAGTTTTCTCGATCAGGCGTTTGAAACGACGCAATGCAACGTCAAATGGTTCGTTCTCTTTTACACGTACGGAAGACATATTTATCGTAACCTTTAAAAATTATCTTACAGGCCACGTTGATGCGACCTTGAAAACCGCGTATTCTAACGCGTTAATTTTAGTTCTGCAACAAAAATATGCTTGTTTTAGGTATCGAATCTTCCTGCGACGAAACCGGCGTGGCACTTTACGACACTTCTGCCGGATTGCTTGCGCACACCCTGCACAGCCAGGTGGACATGCACGCTGATTACGGCGGAGTAGTGCCAGAGTTGGCATCGCGCGATCATATCCGCCGCGTGTTGCCGCTTACCCAAGCCGCACTGGATAAGGCCGGGAGAACTATACAAGACATCAACGCCATCGCCTATACGCAAGGCCCGGGGCTGGCAGGCGCGCTGTTGGTCGGCACCAGCATCGCACAGTCGCTGGCCTTTGCCCTAAACGTACCCAGCGTCGCCATCCATCATCTGGAAGGACATCTGCTCGCCCCGCTGCTGGAAGAAAACCCGCCCGCTTTCCCCTTTGTCGCTTTACTGGTTTCCGGAGGCCACAGCCAGTTGATGCGCGTGGATGGCATCGGCCAATATCAGTTGCTAGGCGATACGCTGGACGACGCCGCTGGTGAGGCTTTCGACAAAACCGCCAAACTGCTTGGCCTAGGCTACCCAGGCGGGCCACAATTGGCAAAGCTTGCCAACCAAGTCAAACAAGGTAACCCGCAGATCAAATTGCCACGCCCGATGTTGCACAGTGGTGATTTGGATTTCAGCTTTAGCGGCTTAAAGACAGCCGTTCTGACGCTAGTGAACGCTCACACTAACATGAGTGAAACCACGCGAGCGGAAATTGCTTGGGAGTTCCAGGAATCTGTCACCGAGATTCTAACTGCCAAATGCCTGACCGCACTCAAGCAAACCAAGCTGAAGAACCTGATCGTCTCCGGCGGCGTAGGTGCCAACTTGCGCCTGCGTGAGAGGCTTAGCCAAGCAGCGCAGCAGCGCGGTTATAGTGTGCGCTACCCAAGACTGGAATTCTGCACCGACAACGGCGCAATGATTGCTTTTGCCGGCGCGATGCGCCTGAAAGCAATGCAAATTGAAAAGCAGGATTACGCATTTAGCGTGCGGCCAAGATGGGACCTGGCCGACCTGCAAGCGCCTTAAGCTTTTTTCTTGAATCCTTGTTCCGTACCCGCCAGCAGTTTCTTGATATTGCTTCTATGCCGCCAAATCAGGAAAGCCGCCAGCACCAGCACCATGAGCACATAATCATGGTAAGGCGTCAGCAGAAAATAGGCGTACACTGGCGCCAACAGCGCCGCCACGATTGCCGCCAGTGACGAATACTTGGACAGCATGAACACCACCAGCCAGGTCACCAACGCCGCCAGCGCCAGCAAAGGCGAGATCGCCAGCATCACGCCCAGCGCAGTCGCCACGCCCTTACCACCTTTGAATTTATGGTAAATCGGGTACAAGTGCCCAAAAAACACCGCCAGCCCAACCGATGCGACCACCCACATCAGCATATTGGATTGCAGCGCCAGCCAGACCGGGAACCAGCCTTTAAAAGCATCACCCAGCAAAGTGAGTATCGCCGCCATTTTGTTGCCGCTGCGCGCCACATTGGTCGCCCCCGGGTTGCCGCTCCCCACCGTGCGCGGGTCGGGCAGGCCATAAAGCTTGCTAATCAAGATACCAAACGAAATAGAACCCAGCAGATAAGCAGCCACTATCCAGATGATGGGGACTAGTGTGACGGGAATAAAACCTAACTCATCCATAATAATTTGCTCTAAAATCCAATCATAACATTCTAAACCATCGCAAATCCGGGACAAAATTTTGGACAAAATATTTATCAGCGAACTCAAGGTGCAAACCAAACTGGGCGTGCCGGAATGGGAACGCATGACGCCGCAAACCGTGGTGCTGGATATCGAAATCGGCCATGATTTAAGCAAAGCCGGCAAAAGTGACGCCATTGCCGACACCATCGACTACGGCACAATCGTCACCCGCATCCGCGAAACTTTAACGGAACACAGCTTTCAGCTTGTCGAAGCACTTGCCGAACATGTATGCAAGCTGATTTTCAAGGAATTCGGCGTCAAAGAAATAGCCATCAAAGTCAGCAAACCGGGGATTTTGGCGGGCGTGAAGGCGGTAGGTGTCGAGGTTAAACGCAGCAACTGAAGGCTTATTCTTCGTTTTCAAATGTAAAAGCCAATGCCAAATTGTCACCTTTCTTGGGAAAAGCTTTATAAGAGGCTTGAGCATAAGCTGGGTTAAATGGCGAGGACTGTTTGAGCGCTGAAAGCGCGAGTTCCGCAGCCGTACCAGCGTTGTGCTAAGACCGAAGGAGGAGAGCGGCAGCGGGGCGAGGCCGGCAACTTCTTAAGTTCCCTCACATACGCGCGCATTCATTATTCAAACACCTGCCCTGAAAGCCAATCTGGATAAGGCTTCCAGGCTAATGCTTTAAAAAATTAAAAATCAGCCGCGCGGATGATGCACGCTGTGTAACTGCTTCAACCGCTCCCGTGCCACATGCGTGTAAATCTGCGTGGTGGAGATATCCGCATGCCCCAGCAGCATTTGCACCACGCGCAAATCGGCGCCGTGATTGAGCAGATGCGTGGCAAAGGCATGGCGTAGCACATGCGGTGAGATGTGCTTGTGGATGCCAGCCTGTAACGCATAACGCTTGATGATGTGCCAGAAGGCCTGCCGTGTCATGCCCTGAGCGCGGTTGGTGACGAACAGCGCATCACATAGTCGCTTCTGCAACATCTCCGGCCGGGCGATTTTGACGTATTTGTCTATCCAGTCCGCCGCCTCTTGCCCCATGGGCACCAGCCGCGTCTTGCTTCCCTTGCCGGTAACGCGCACCACACCATCCTGCGTGCTGACCTCGTTGACCTGAATACCCACCAGCTCGCTCACGCGCAGACCACTGGCATACAACAACTCCAGCATCGCGCGGTCGCGTAGCCCCATGGCTTCGCCAGCGTTGGGTGCGTTTAACAGGTCTTCTACTTCTTGCTCACTCAGACTTTTGGGCAGGCTGCGGGCAATCTTGGGCGCTTCTATCTGCAGTGTGGGGTCGGTTTGCACCAGATTCTCGCGCAAGCAGTAGCGGTAAAAGCGCCGTAACGTGGCTATCAGCCGGTTGATGCTGCGCGGTTTGCTTTGCGGGAATTTGACGGCGAGATATTGCTGGATATCGGCCTGGCTGACCGCCAGCAAACCCTTTTTGTGCCATTGCGAAAAGTGGGCCAAATCGCTGCGGTAGGATTCCAGTGTGTTTTTGGCCAGCCCGTCTTCCAGCCAGAGATGATCGACGAATGCGTCTATTTCAGCCGTGTCTTGCTGACCACTGCCGGCTACGCTCAAATGCGGACGCCCTCGTGCTTGAGCAGCCACTGTTTGATTTTCATGCCCCCATCCACCCCGCGCATGAAGCCGCCGAGGCCATTTTTAGCGACGACACGATGGCAAGGCACCACCAATGGCAAATGGTTTGCGCCACAAGCATTGGCAACTGCACGCGGGCCTGAACCCAGCATTTCTGCAATCTCGCTGTAAGTGAGCACTTGCCCACATGGGATGCCGCCGATGATTTGCCAGACTTTCTGCTGGAATGGCGTACCTTTGAAAATCAAAGGCAAATTGAAGTCGTTGCGCGGATTATTGAAATACGCCTCAATCTGATCCACCACACGCTGCACGGTTTTGTTCTCGGCAGACTTGAGCGCTTGCTTTTCTGGCAGCAGCTCGATAAAGATTTGCACCCCTTGTATTGCGATACCCACGGCACCAAATGGCGCAGCAATCACAGCATCGAACGGCTGATGTTTTTTATTGGCAGACATACGCTTAATTTACTGAATCGGCAAAATGTTTGCAATAAAAAACCCGCTTGCATCTGACAAGCGGGTTTTGTTGGCTGATAAGCGGTTGCTTATTCTGCAGCTTCTGGCGCCATGACTTCTTTTTCACGCGCAACCAGTTTCTCTTTAATGCGTGCAGATTTACCGGAACGCTCACGCAAGTAGTACAACTTGGCACGACGTACGTCACCGCGGCGTTTCAGCTCGATGCTGGCAATCAGCGGGGAGTAGGTTTGGAATGTACGCTCTACGCCTTCACCGGAAGAAATCTTACGCACGATGAAAGAGGAGTTCAGGCCTTTGTTACGTTTGGCGATTACTACGCCTTCGTATGCCTGCACACGTTTACGGTTACCCTCAACCACGTTTACACCTACCACAACAGTGTCGCCTGGGGCGAAGTTAGGGATAGTTTTGTTCAAACGAGCAATTTCTTCTTGCTCTAGCATTTTGATAATATCTGCCACTTGTAGCTCCTTTTAATTATGAGGGTGCTTGTTCCTGCTCTATCTCAGAGAGCAGCCGAGCTTCCTCTTTCGTCAACGACCTTGCGGCCAATAAATCCGGGCGTTTAGCCCTTGTCAAAGCCAGCGACTGTTTCAATCGCCATGCCTTAATCTTTGCGTGGTTGCCAGATCTCAATACTTCTGGCACCGTTAATCCTTCAAACACTTCCGGCCGCGTATAGTGCGGATAATCCAGCAAGCCATTTACAAACGAATCCTCTGCCGCCGAATCCGCATCACCCAGCGCACCAGGCAATTGCCGCACAATCGCATCGATCAGCGTCATCGCGGGCAATTCGCCACCGCTCAACACATAATCGCCGATGGAGATTTCCTCATCCACCAATGTATCCAGCAACCGCTGATCTACGCCTTCATACCGGCTCGCCAGCAGAACCAACCCCTGCTTACCCGCCAGCTGCATCACCTTTTCATGCGTCAACGGCTTACCGCGCGGCGAAAGGTGTATCACATAAGGCTGCAATCTTTCGGCCTGCTGCACTTGTTTCGCTTGGCGAATCGCCTGAGCCAATGGCTCTGCCAGCATCACCATGCCAGGGCCGCCGCCATAGGGTCTGTCATCAACTGTTTTATGCACATCCTGCGTGAAATCACGCGGATTGGTCACCTGCAAGCTGTAAATGCCTTGCTTGAACGCCCTTGCGGTGATGCCGCAATCCGTGATTGCAGCAAACATTTCCGGAAACAGGCTGATGACGTCGAAGCGCATACCCGTTTGCTAAAATGTCGCGTCCCAATCGACCTGAATCTGTTTTGCATCCAGATCGACGTTTAGAACCACCTGCCCGATGAACGGGATTAGGCGCTCCTGCTTTGTTGCTTTGTCCGTAACCACCAGCACATCGTTAGCACCGGTCTCGAACACATCCGTTACCTCGCCAAAATCTATTTCCTGCAGATTTTTGACACCCAGCCCAATCAGATCGGACCAGTAATACTCATCTTTGCCCGGCATCGGCAGCGCCTCTCTGGGCACCGCCACCAGCTTGCCTTTCAGGGCAAACGCCGCATCCCGATCGTCCACTCCGCGCAG
The DNA here is from genome assembly GCA_035423825.1 of Methylophilus sp. Taxonomy (GTDB): domain Bacteria; phylum Pseudomonadota; class Gammaproteobacteria; order Burkholderiales; family Methylophilaceae; genus Methylophilus. Next base: position 21,010 of record DAOMMM010000002.1, read on the forward strand.
TTTGACCAGCAGCACATCGTTGTGGATCTTTGCATTGACCGGCACATAATCTTGCCATTCATCACCACGGCCGATTTGCCAAGTGGCATACTGCAACAGACCATCCAGCGCTTCGGTATCGGGCAGAACTTTTACCCAACCCAAAACGCCATAGGGCGCGGCGATTTTTCCCATCATCACCAAACGCCCCATTTTATTTTGTTCGCTCATAGCGGTGTCTATGCTACGAGGCTGCGTCCATGCAAATGGACGAGCAATCGATTATTCGGCAGCAGGTGCTTCAGCTGGCGCTGCAGCAGCAGCGGCCTCTGCGGCGGCTTTGGCAGCGGCAGCTTCAGCAGCAGCTTTTTCAGCCTCGGCTTTAGCAGCGGCTTCGGCTTCAGCCTTGATCTTTGCTGCAGCTTCTGCGGCAGCTTTAGCCTTGGCAGCTTCAGCTTTAGCGATGTCTTTCGCTTTTTGTGCTTCGATAGCCTCTGGGCCTTTAGCGTGGAATTTCACCAAACGTGCCACGGTATCAGACATTTGCGCACCGTTGCTAGTCCAGTGATTTAAACGCACATTGTCGATACGCAAAGTATCGGCAGCCACTTTGGCAGATGGATTGTAAAAACCAACGCGCTCGATGAAGCGACCATCGCGACGGTTACGTGAATCAGCGACTACAACGTTGTAAAACGGGCTTTTTTTAGAGCCACCACGTGATAAACGAACTACGACCATAATGAAATCTCTTTAAATTGTTCTGCAGAAAGGCGCGGATTATACGTTATTTTTATCTAACTTGGCAACCAGAATCATGTAAAAAGCGCACAAAAACAAACAACTAATTTGTCACATAGCGCGTCACGTCCGGCAGATGGGCGCTGGCAAAGCCTTCGCGTCGCAACCGGCAGGAATCGCATTTGCCGCAGGCGCGGCCTTGCGTGTCAGCCTGGTAGCAGGATACCGTCTGGCTGTAATCCACGCCCAGCCTGGTTCCCAGCGCGATGATCTGCGCTTTGGTCATATCGATCAACGGCGCATGGACAGTGATTTTATGGCCTTCCACCGCGCTTTTGGTCGCCAGATTCGCCATCGCCTGGAATGCCTGGACATACTCGCCGCGACAGTCGGGATAGCCGGAATAGTCCAGCGCATTGACGCCGATAAAGATATCCTGCGCAGCCAGTACTTCCGCCCAGGCCAGGGCTAGCGAGAGCATGATGGTATTGCGTGCCGGCACGTAAGTGACCGGAATACCCTGCGTCGGACTTTGCGGCACGGCAATCTTTTCGTCGGTCAGCGCCGAGCCGCCAAACAGGCTCAAATCCAGCTGCACCGTTTTATGCTCTGCAGCACCCAGGGTATGTGCGATATTTTGCGCAGCCTGCAACTCGGCAATATGACGCTGGTGATAATCCAGACTCAGGCAATAACAATCGTAGCCTTGCGATTTGGCATAAGCCAGCACGGTGGCAGAATCCAGTCCGCCGGAAAGTAAAACGACTGCCTTTTTATTCAAATTCTTCATTATGTATACAATAGCCCTAGAGGCCTTATTCTATGCACCTTTCGGACATGCAGTTCTTACAATGAAACTCACGCCCATACGTAAGTAAGTCATACACCTTGTTTTTCGCCCCACAAGATTTTGTGGAGTTGTATCTGCATCCGTACCGGCAGCTTATCTTCCAGCACCCATGCAGCCAAAGTTTCCGCTGGTAAATCGTGAAATGCCGGCGAAAACAATACCGGACATTTGTCTGCAAGGCGCAGCTCGGCTAACTTGGCTTTAGCCCAATCATAATCAGCACGATTGCAAATGACGAACTTGATTTCATCCTTTGCATTCACATGGTTGATATTATCCCAGCGCATATTCTTCTCTTCACCGGATGCGGGGGTCTTCACATCCAGAATCACCGAAACGCGCGAATCCACTTTGGAGATATCCATCGCACCCCCCGTCTCCAGTGACACGCTGTAGCCCGCATCACACAAAGCTTGCAGCAGGGCGTGGCATTCTTTCTGTGCCAGCGGCTCGCCGCCGGTAACACACACATAACGCGCACCATAACTGGCCACTTGCTGCAAAATATCGGTAATCTCCATATTGCGACCACCGCTGAACGCATACTCGGTATCACAATAGACGCAGCGCATTGGGCAGCCTGTCAGACGTACAAACACCGTCGGCAAGCCCATGCGACTGGTCTCGCCTTGCAGTGAATAAAAAATTTCGTAAACTTTCAGTGCCATAAAAAAAGAAAGCGCCAACGATAGTTGGCGCTATTTTACCTGATGTAAATCAATACCCGTTACTTGATGCCTTCCAGCAACTTCAGGCGTTTTTGCGCATTCGGCGTCACGGCTGCATCTGGATATTTGCTAACCAAATCCTTCAGCGTCTTCTTGGCAGCACCTACCAAGCCAAGTTGAATCTGGCAATTCGCCTGGTTATACATGGCATCCGGCACCTTGGGGCTTTGCGGATATTGGTCTATCACTTTTTGCTGGGTCGCAATGGCCGACTTGTAGTTCTTCAGTGCAAATTGGGAGTAACCCAAGCCATACATCGCATCAGGCACGAACTTGCTATTTGGGTAATCTTTCAGGAAGGTATCGTAAGCGGCGAACGCCTCTTTATGCTTGCCGGAGCGACTCAATTCCTCTGCCTCGGCAAATGCTTTCGCATCCTTCTCTTCTACCACGGGAGCAGGTGCCGGGGCTGCACTTGAAGCAGGCACCTGCGAGGCACCACTCTCCAGCTTGCGCAAACGGCCATCCGTATCCGCATACAAGTCCTTCTGACGCTGTTGCGCGAGCTCGAGTTGGTGGTTCGTCACTTCCAGATCACCTTTCAAGCGTGCCACCTCCTGCTTGAGCAGTTCGATCTGGTTCTGCATATCTGCCAGCCCGCCACCCTGCACGATAGCCTCTATTGCTGAGATACGCTTTTTCAGATCGTTGATGGCCGCCTGATGCACTTCGTCGCTGGCAATACTCTTGGCCTCGACGTCCAGTATCTTCTTACGTGCTTCCTTGTCATCGAACAGCGCTGCTTGAGCAGCAAAAGCACCCGTCAAGCAGACCAACGCCACTAACGCAGAAATCAACCGCATTATTCGCCCTCGTAAACGATATCTACGCGACGGTTAGGCTGGAAGCAGTTCTCGTCCGCACAATTCTGCGTAGCTCGCTCTTCGCCGTAACTTACGGTTTCAATCTGCTTGTCCTGAACGCCCAACAAGTTCAACGATTTCTTGACTGCGACAGAGCGGCGCTGACCGAGAGACAGGTTGTATTCACGGGTACCGCGCTCATCGGTATTGCCCTGCAGAATCACTTTGGCATTACCATTAGCCAGCAGATATTTAGCATGCGCTTCGACCAATGGACGGAACTCGGCTTTCACAATATCACTGTCAAAATCAAAATAGATATTACGTTTTGACAAAATATTATTCGGATCTTTCAATGGATTATTGCCAGCGTTGTTAGCATTACTGTCTACCACCACCTCTTTCACGCCACTGGTATCTGCCGTCGAAGCGCCATCAGCTGGCTTAGTAGCAGCGCTCGGACTCTTATCTTCAACAGCAGCAGGTTTGTCTGCCATAGGCGTACTTTTACACGCCACTAACAAGGCCGAAGCTACCGCTACCAAGATCAGTTTACTATTCAATGGTTTTAACATATCACTCCTCTTTCTCCCCATTCTGGGGTATTGCCCTTGTTTATCGAATTTACTGCCTATTATTATTCAATCGCATTATTTTAGCGTTGGTCCCCAGGCAGGCTCGCGCACATCCCCGCTCGATTCGCTCAAACGCTGGCGTACTTTGCCATCTGCAGAAACTGCTGCCAAGGTGCCACGACCACGTAACTTGGTCGCATACAGAATCACGCGACCATTTGGCGCAAAGCTAGGTGATTCATCCTGACTGCCTTCACTGAGCAATTGCACTTGGCCACTGGGCAGGTCTTGTGTTGCCACTCGGAACTTTCCACCATCATTGCGAATATACGCTAAACTTTTACCATCAGGTGAAAAACGTGGACTCACATTGTAGGCTCCTTCAAAGGTAACGCGGGCTGGTTCTCCACCGCTAGCAGCAACCTTATATATTTGCGGCCTGCCACCCCGGTCCGACGTGAAATATATCCAATTGCCGTCCGGCGAGAAGACCGGCTCGGTATCAATCGCATTACTCTTGGTGATCTGTTTCAAACCGCTACCATCCTCGTTAATTGTGTAGATTTGTGAGTTCGCTCCATAGGTCAACACGATAGCAAGCTTGCTGCCATCAGGCGCCCAGGCCGGGGCACTGTTGTTGCCTTTGAAGTTGGCCACGATCTTTCTTTCGCCGGTATTCAATGATTGCACAAACACGATAGGTTTTTTCTTTTCAAACGACACATAAGCCATTTTTTCACCATTTGGCGACCAAGCCGGCGAAATGATAGGCTCGTTCGATGACACCAGAGGCTGCGGATTATAACCATCTGCATCTGCCACCATCAGTGCATAACGTTTGCCGGATTTGTTAACATACGCAATCCTGCTGGAGAAGAACCCATTCTCGCCTGTCAGTTTTTTGTAGATCATATCGGAGATTTTGTGCGCGGTATGGCGAAACTGCCCTGTTGTGGCCTGATAATCGACATCTGCCAGAATGCCTTGCTTCAGCACATCTAGCAACTGTACATGCACATTGAATTTACCTGCCCCCAAAGGCCGAATTTCACCGACAGTCATCGCCTGCGCCTGCAATGCCGCCCATTCCGGATATTTCACCTGCGTCACGCTAGTCGGCAAGTTTGCCATCCCGCGCGTTTCCAGTGCACGAAACAACCCGCTACGCTGAAGGTCTGCGGCGATGATCTCATGCAGATTATCCTTGGCTGGCACTTCTGGTGATTTACCAAAAGGCAAAATCGCGATTGGGATTTGCTGCGCACCGCCGCCGCTGATCTCTATCTCGAGTGCCGCATTGACATGAGTAGCAAGGCCTAAGAAGAGGCCAAAAATAAACGTTCTCAATAGCTTCATCATTGCGTTGGTTATTCCGGTCTAGAAAAAGTTCGTTGCATTCTTACTCAATTCCACCAGCCATGCCAGACTTATTTACACTTTGTTACAAGTGTTACCGTTCATTAACAGACCCTAATCATTAGGCCTGAATTTGAGCCTGGTATTCCTGAATTGAGCGAACAAACTCGCATCACTTGGCACGGGCAATGGCTCAGAAGCGATAATAGCCCGCTCTACAGCTTCATCACACGCAGGACTGCCACTGGATTTGACCAATTTGGGTGTACCGCTTAATTCACCTGTGGGCAGCAAAGCAATCTCGAACCGAAGTTCAGGATTGCCATCCCCGCACAAGGTTTTGTTCACATTTCCGCGAATCTTGGCCTTGATCTTGTCTGTGTATTCGCCTATTACACTAGCGTTAGCAGAAGCCTTTGCAGCATTTTCATGTGCTGTACTTTCGCTACTGACCTCTGCCTGTATCTTTTTCAGGGCCTCATTGTCAGGCTTTTCATGCGACATATCTTCATCGCGCATCGCCTGCAACAACTTTTCCCGCTCTTTCTTCTTCTCTAAATCGGCTAGCTTTTTCTCTTCGATTTTCTTTTGTTCCTGCCGCTTAGCCTCTTCCTGTTTTTGCTTTTCAGCCAATTCTTTCTTTTTCTTATCCAGCTCGATGTCGGCCTTCTCCTCAACTTTTGGCTGCGGCTTTTCTTGCACGACAGGTTTAGGTTCTGGCTTGGGTTCCGGTTTTTCTTCGACGACAGGCCTAGGCAGCGGCGGTGGAGGTGTCAATTTGGGGGCAGGCAACTTATCCCATAACTCCACTTCAGTCACATTGAGGATTTGATGAGCGGACTTCCAGTTAAAAGAAATCAGCATTCCGCCCAGCAACGCAAGGTGCACCAGCACGGCAAGCGCGCCTGCTTTGACTTTATCGGGGTCTTCGTGCTTTCTGAACATATGCTACATGGCAGGTTTAAATAGCAAACCCACTTTGTCCACCTTGGTTTGTTTCAACAAGTCCATGACTTCTATCACCTTGCCATAGGGTGTCTTTTCATCAGCTCCCACTACCACGGCACGAGGGGATTTTTTCAGCTGCTGCTTGATCGTAAACAGTAATTGGTCGCGCCCCATTTTCTTTCCATCCAATTCTGTAGCACCATCCTTATGTACAGTCACAACGATAGGCGCGCCACTTTGCTTGAGCGCTTGTCCGACTTTCGGCAATTCGAGCACGCCTGGATTCGTCATCGGCGCAGTCACCATAAAAATCACCAGCAATACCAAAGTGACGTCGATATATGGAACGACATTGATTTGATTCATCATGCGGCGTTTACGGGTTCTGCTCATGACAAAACTCCTTATGATTTGCGCTGAAGGATATTCGTAAATTCTTCCATAAAGCTCTCATAGCGTATGGACAACCTATCCACCTTGCTTGCGAAACGGTTATAAGCGATCACCGCTGGAATCGCTGCGAACAATCCGATTGCGGTTGCCACCAGCGCCTCCGCAATCCCCGGCGCCACTTGGCTCAATGTGGCCTGTGCCACGCTGGACAATCCGCGGAAAGCATTCATGATGCCCCATACTGTCCCAAACAGGCCGATATATGGACTGACAGAGCCGACCGAGGCAAGAAAAGGCAAGTGTGCATCCAAATTATCCAGCTCGCGATTATAGGCGGCTCGCATCGCGCGGCGCGCGCCCTCCATCACATCGCTGACTTCCATACGGCCCTGTTGTTTGTGCCGAATAAACTCATTGAACCCAGCCTCAAAAATACTGGCCATACCTTGGGGTTTTCGGCGACCGACGGTGAGTCCATCATACAGCTTGGTCAGGTCGCCACCAGACCAGAACGCATTCTCAAAGTTCTCCGCATCAGCCTCAGCGCGCTTGAGTGAGAATATCTTGATAAAGATGTACCACCACGAAGCCAATGAAGTAATCAGCAAAATCAGCATCACCAGTTGCACAGGCAGGCTGGCTCCGGAAATCAATGACAAGAATGACATATCATGGGCGACATTCATGCGGGCTCCATTAAATTTTTCGATATGGTTGAAGAAATCGCCTGCTGAATCGGGACAGGGATAGCCGTTGGTTTAAAAGTATGTGCATTGACACAAGCTACCCGGACTTGGGCTTCTATCAAGGTTTCGTCATTACGAAGAATCTGTTGTGCGAATTGGATGCTGCTGCGCCCAAGGTCTACTATGGACAAATGTACTGAAAGGCTATCGTTGAATCTTGCCGGCTTTTTAAACTGGATTTCCAGGCTATGTACCACAATCACAATATGCAATTCGTCGCGCAATGTGGTTTGTTCGTATCCTAGATGACGTAACCATTCTGTCCGTGCACGCTCTAGAAAATTCAAATACTGGCTATGATAAACAACGCCGCCAGCATCTGTGTCTTCGTAATAGACACGAACTGGCCAATCAAACACGCTCACTGCTGCCATAACTCGCCATTGGCCAAATTGCCCGGAGCTGCAAGCCCAAAATGCTGATAGGCAGAGGCTGTAGCCACTCGACCACGTGGCGTGCGCATCAAGTAGCCCTGCTGGATAAGATAAGGTTCGAGCACATCTTCAATCGTATCCCGCTCTTCACCTATCGCTGCTGCTAAATTGTCCAAGCCAACCGGGCCGCCACCGAATTTTTCCAGCACCGCCAGAAGCAACTTCCTGTCCATCACATCAAAGCCCAGCTTGTCTACATCTAGCATTTTCAACGCTGAGTCGGCAATGTCCGCATTAACTTCGCCATTGGCTTTGACTTGGGCAAAGTCGCGCACACGACGCAACAACCGATTGGCAATACGCGGCGTGCCACGTGAGCGTCTGGCAATCTCCAAAGCGCCGGCATCGGTCATGTCGACATCTAGCAGACCTGCGCTGCGCTGCACAATCCTTCCCAACTCTTCCGCGCTGTAAAACTCCAGGCGAGACACGATACCAAAACGATCACGCAAGGGATTGGTCAACATCCCGGCCCGCGTGGTGGCACCTACCAGCGTGAATGGCGGCAAATCGAGCCGTACGCTGCGCGCCGCAGGGCCTTCGCCTATCATGATATCCAGCCGGTAATCTTCCATGGCCGGATAAAGAATCTCTTCTACAACCGGGGATAGGCGATGAATCTCGTCGATGAATAGCACATCATTTGGCTCAAGATTGGTCAGCAGCGCTGCCAAATCTCCGGCACGTTCCAGCACAGGGCCAGAAGTCTGACGCAGATTGACGCCCATTTCTCTGGCGATTATATGGGCCAGCGTGGTCTTTCCTAACCCGGGCGGCCCAAACAGCAGCACATGGTCCAGAGCCTCCTGACGTGTACGCGCAGCATGAATGAATATTTCCAGTTGGCCACGTGCTTTTTCCTGCCCGACATATTCATCCAGCACTTTCGGGCGCAAGGCACGCTCTATGGCTTCTTCTTGTGGGCCGGCTGTTGCTGGGGCAATGAGACGATCTGTTTCAATCATGGCGGTGTCTGTAGTAAAACACCGCTATTATGTATTTAAACCAGTAAATTTCTCAATCAATTTTTTGATAGCCACAGGCGCACCCAGATGCATGCCTTGGCCATAATGTATGCCGATCGCGCGCAGCTCATCCAGCACCGCGTCACTCTCAACGAATTCCGCTACTGTCTTGATGTTGAGGGCTTCTGCGACACTATGGATGGACTGCACCATCGCATGGTCGATCTTGTTGGTATGCATTTCCCTGACAAAAGAACCCTCGATTTTCAAATAATCAACTTCAAAATTCTTGAGATACATGAACGAAGACATCCCGCTACCAAAGTCATCCAGCGCGAACTTGCAACCTATTTTCCTGAGCGCAGTGAAAAGATTGATGGTGTTCTTCAGGTTCACGATCGCAGAGGTCTCCGTGATCTCAAAACAAATGCCGCTCGGAGGAATCGCATAGATAGCAAATTGTTCACGAATGAACCCCAGCAAGCTCTTGTCGCTAAGCGATGTTCCGGACAGATTAACCGAAAACAGATAATTGCAATTATCGCGACAGACATCCAGCAATTGCCGGTAAGCAGCAAATGTATTTTTAATCACCCAACGGTCAATGTTGGGCATCAGATGATAACGTTCCGCAGAAGAAATAAAAGCTGTTGGCATCACCAACTGCCCTGAAGCGTCGAATTTACGTATCAATACCTCGTAATGCTGGAGTGCTTTTTCTTTCGCGCTAGCATGGTGGCTTAACGGCACGATTGGCTGGCAATACAAGACAAATTGCTCATCATCGATACTGCTGGTGATATCTGAAACCACAGCCACCGCACTCTGACGCTGCATCATTTCGATATCTCCCGCACTGTAGAGATAACTCTGGTTCTTGCCCGCTTTTTTAGCTGAATAACATGCCGCATCAGCCGCCTGCATGATGCTGCTGGAGCTCTGAAAACTTGAATCGATCACCACCATGCCGATGCTGAGGCCTACATTAAACACTTTATCTTCATGCACAAACCGGTAATCGCGCACAAGCTTGAGCAAATCGTTACATATCTGCTGGGCATCGCTTAAACTGCAATTCTCAAGCAGCAATCCAAACTCGTCCCCACCCACACGGGCCAAGGTATCCTTATCTCTCACACGATGTGCGAACAACACGCTGATCTGCTTCAACAGTTCATCGCCGGCACCATGCCCGCAAGTATCATTCACCAGTTTGAACTGGTCGAGATCCAAGTAACACAACACATGCTGTGGCCTTGCTTCCGCCAACTCACTCAAAACCCGATCCAAACGGCTTTCAAACTCGCGTCGATTAATCAACCCTGTCAAATCGTCATGTTGCGCCTGATACCTCAACATGTCCGTTGCTTCGTGGATCCTTTCCTGCATATTGTCATAGGCAGACCGCAGGCTTTTAGCCATCGAGTTAAAGCCTTTTTGCAGCGTACCTAACTCACCAGAAGAATTTTCCTTAATCGTGTGGGTGTATAACCCTTCACCCACCTTATTGACGGCCCAGGCAATCTCCTGGATAGGCTTGGTAATGTTGCGGCCAATCTGCCAGGCGATAAGTGCGCTCAGCAGCAAGCCGAAACCACCGATTGCAAACATCTTGGCAATCAGGCTTTTTTTCAGATTAAGCAACGACTGGTTGTTCAGTGTCACATAGATACGGCCGATTTCAAGGCTGACAGGCTTTTTTTTCTCCGTCAACAGTTGATCTTCCAGAGAAGTGTAATCCTCAATCTCCACCAAACTTCTATAGACAGGTGATGTGAACACCATGACATTATCAGCCTTGAGAAAGTCTGCATGCGCTTCTTGCATACTGGAAATGTACCGTGTCGGAATCGGGCGGCCGCTCAAAGCCAGTGCTTGCCCATACTTATCTGTCACCAACACTGCACTGATATCCTCATCGCTGGAAAGCGCCTGGTTAGCAAGCTTCTGCAGCATGTTGTGGTTGCCGGAAATAACTCCATACTCAGCCGATGGCGCTAATTGGGCGGCAATAATTCGACCCCGGTCCTCCAGCGATTGATCCAGCAACTTGAACACATTCGATATCGCATACCCAGCCAAGATGATTGCAAACAGCACGGCCGGTAAGGTACCCAGCAATATCACCCGACCCTTGATACCAAAATTTCTCATGGCTGCTGCTCCAGTTGTAGCAGTTTCTTTTCCACCGCATCTTCGTTCGATACAGCGATAGTTAGCGACCGCGCTACTTGTTGATTGATGCTGACTGAAAAATATTTAGGCGCTTGTGGCGGCAAAAGTTGATTTTGCGATTGCTGTGACAATGCAGTCAGTTCCACTGCCTGCCTGGCCAACTGCGCAGTAGTGCTGTACACCGCCGCCAGCGCGCCAGCCTTGACATATGACTGCGAAAATCCAAAGACTGGTTTCTGGTAACGGTATGATGTCAATAAAATAGGTTGCACGGTTTCACGGCTATATATGATCGGATCTGGTATAGCCAATAGCACATCATTTGTCTGAAGTATCTGATTCAACTTGGGGATGAGCTCAGTTTCTTGTTTCAGGCTTTCAGCACCAATCTGCAAACCGCTCTTTTCAGCACCTTCTCTTAGCGCATCGACGTTGTGGACAGATGTATCGCTAAGCAAGATTCCGACTTTTTTGGACTCTGGCAGCATGGTTTTAACTAACGCCATCTGTCTAGTGTAGGGCTGATCAAGCACAATTGCGCTGAAGTTACCCAAGTCGCGTCGGCTTTTCTCCATCACTGAATTGAATACAGGCAACGGGATGAACACACCTAAAACAGGGGTGGTAGGCTTCAGTTTACTAGAAGCCTCAAAAGCATTTACACCTAATGCAATCACCAACTCACTGTTTTCTGCCACCACTAGCTTTTCTGAATCGCTCAGGTCGATCAACTTAACCTTGAGCGCGGAATATTGGCTGTTGGCCAGCTCTCGCTTAAACTCCTCCACAAAGGACAGGTTAGCCTGTGTAGGCGCGCTCATCACGATGGTGATACCGGTAAATGCATGCACCAGAATTGGAGCGCAGAAAACCACAAGCAACGCAAAGCGTGCTGCTAGCGCATGCAGATTGAATATTTTTTTGTTCTTCAAAACAAAAGGTAAGTTAAAACTTCTAAAAATCTAATTTCACATTTAAACGCGCACGGCGTTTTGCTTCGTTATAATCCGCAAATTCCAAGTAGTGGTCGTTAAACAGATTCTCGACCACCAGCGACATCTCGCCACCCACATTTCCCTGTTTGAATTTACGCGCAATTCTAAGGTCAGATTTTCTTATTAAATCGACCGGATCACCATCACCCAATTGGGTAGTCTGCCCAACCTGATAGTACGCCAAACTAGCATCCCAATCTGCGTTAAAACGCTGTGTAATCAAGGCGCTAAAGCTGTTGCTGGGCATGGACTTCGGAAAATTCTTTTTAAGGTTCGGATGTGTTTCTCGAATGCTTACATGCGCATAGTTGAACAACAGACGGGTATTCTCACCAAGCTTCCAGTCCGTCTGCAACTCTACACCCTCAACCGCCGCATCCCCTGAGTTCAAGCCGGTATCGACCTCACCATTCTTGTTGAGCAAAGCTACTCCAGCAGGAACGGTAAAATCCGTCCGGGTATCAAAACGTATCACGTCTGAGATACGATCGCTGAACACCCGCGCATCTAGACTCAATGCACCAATCCTTCCGACATAACCGACTTCTCTGGAAACGATCTGCTCAGGATCAACGTTTCCAGTATTCGCGGTCAGCTGCAACAACAAGGCTTGTGGCAATGGAGCAGCTAATGTGGTCGGTAGATAGTATCTGTTATTAAATTTCTCTTCGTAATAATTCGGCGTGCGCAAAGCACTGGATATGCCTGCGCGAATGGCATGCTGTGGATGTGGTTTGAAATTCAGGCTGACCCGCGGGGAAACATCCGTACCGGTAAAATCATTATGCTCCAGCATGGCGCCTCCATTTACTGTCCACATCGGGTGCGGACGCCATTCTACGTGACCGAACAAACGCTGCAGGTCAAACCGGTCGGTCTTTCTCGTGGACAGATAAAAAGGTGCGTACATGGTGTCGTGACGCACACTGCCGCCCCAGACCACGCGTATGTTGTTACCAACAGCAAAGGTATGCTGCGCCTCGATATCCGTACGTTCACTTACCACATCATTGTTGATATACAGCCGATTATTAACCAAATTGTTTGCCACGATGGCCGGCACGCCTAGGCCGATCAGCACGGGGGGCAAAAAAACTGATGTCGTGGCATCGTCAGACCGGTCATAGCTATGATACGCCTGCAACTGTAATTCGCTGTCATCGCTCAGATGACTCTTCCAGCGTGCCAAACCGTGAAAATTGCTGATATCTTTAGTGCGCGGCAGAAAAACTATCGGATCTTCGTTGATGTTGCCTTCACCTCGCTCGCCATCTGTTGCACCAAACTCAAGTTCCAGACTGTTATTCAGATCAATCTGATAATCGGCTTGTGCGTTGAGAAAACGGGTACGCTTAAAATCGTTACGACGTTGCCAGCCATCATCCTGACGATACCCCAAGGTCGCGCGATATACCCAATCACCAGACTTGCCAGCGTGCCGGTAAAACGCTTCGTTTCTGCCGTTGCCATGGGTCAACAAGGTAGAGTTTCCCGAGATTTCCGAAGGGTGCTGCGTAATGATATTGATAGTAGCGAAGAATGCATTAGCCCCATAGCTGGCAGCGTTGGGACCACGGGTCACTTCGATGCGTTCGATATCTATCAAGGCCACAGGCAGCTCGCTCCATTTCACGCCGCCAAACAGCGGCGTGTAGACTGAACGCCCATTGATGAGCACCTGCATGTTGCCTGGATAAGCAGTCGTCATGCCGTGGTAGCTAACTGCGTGATTGGTGTTATATACATAACCGGCATTTGCTCCGACATACATCCCGGGAACCAGGCGGAACAAATCTGGCAAATCCACTGCTCCGGATTCGCGTATCGTTGCCCGGTCAATCACGGTCACTGCCGAAGGAGCGTCCGTCACGTTCTGTGCCAACCGTGAAACCGTCAGCACCCTAGGCATGTCATCCAGATAGTCGTGTTCGGACAACGTATGTGCCACCTCCTCCGCAAACCCAGGCTGGGAGGACAAGGTCAACATAGCTACCCAAAAGCGTAAACCCAATCGCACTTTTCTTGAACCCTATTATTTTGACAGCAATTTCAAAGCCTGCTTGATACCATCCGAAACACCAACATCTGCACCCAACTGTTTCACCGCCAGCTGCGCCTCACGTTCATTGTAGCCCAAAGCCAGCAGGGCGTTGAGCACATCGTGCGTGGCGGGCTTTGCTGCGCTGGCCGCGCCCATCGTTTCGCTGATGGCGAATTTGTCTTTCAGTTCCAGCAACAGCCGCTCCGCCGTCTTTTTACCTATACCTGGCACCCTTGTCAGCAGCGCCGTCTCCTGCAGAGCAATTGCTTGCGCCAGGTCGTCCACCGACATGCCGCTCAAGATGGACAGGGCCGATTTAGCACCGATGCCATTCACCTTCACCAACTGACGGAACGTACTGCGCTCACGCTCTGTGCCAAACCCATACAGCAGATGCGCATCTTCGCGCACGACCAGTTGCGTCCACAAAGTAACTTTGCCACCCAGGTTTGGCAGATTGTAGAAAGTACTCATCGGCACTTCGCATTCATAACCCACACCATTGCAATCCAGCACGATCTGCGGGGGTGTTTTTTCTATCAGCGTTCCTGTCAGGCGGCCTATCATAGGTTTTCCATCATTAATACGAATGACAATAATACCCCATGTAAGAGCATTGCGCGGATGGAGTTGATGATCGCTGGCGTCAATCGCTGCGGCTGGGCAGCGTGCTGACACAGCGTAGAAAAAGCCTGCCAGGAGAAGAAGAGTGGCAAGAATGCCAACAGCGCCAGAGGCGGCAGCATATGCAAGGCCACCAACCCCAGCAGCCACAGGGCAGCCGCTAAAGTGATCAGCGCGTAACCAAACACCGCATGCGGTAAGTCCAGGCGCACTACCCAATGCCGTTTTCCAGCCTGCATGTCGGCTTTACGGTCGGGAAATTGGTTGGCATACAACAAATTCGTTACCAGCAGGGCATACGGCAGACCCAGCTGGAACGGTTGTATGTAAAATTCCCGCCTTTGTACGTAATCCATACCGACGACGACTCCCAGAAAACCTAACAGCACACATAGCTCGCCCCAGCCACGGCTATTCAATCTAAATGGTGAAGCGGAGTAAGCCCAACCTATCAAGACGCCCACCAGCCCTATCCACAACAAACCCATGCCAACCTGCCCCACCAGCCACAACCCACCTGCGATTGCGGCAAGCAACAAGGCGTAGCCGAAACGCTTGGTCTGCGCTTTCGTCAGCAAACCGTTCTGGATGAAGCGGCTGCCGCCGGTATACGGGTAGATACGTTCGATATTGATTGCGTCTGTGCCATCAGCATCGAAGTAATCATTCAGAACATTCACGGCCGCATGGACGAGAAACGCCAGACAGACACTCAGCGCAGCCATAGGCCAGTTCAGCTCAGCGCCAGCGTAAGCAGCGATACCCAAACCCAGCAGGCAGGCGACCAGACTGGCTAAAAAAAATGCCGGCCGTGTCGCGGCCAGATACAAACGAAAAGAATGGGAAAATTGCTGAAGCGAAGGTTCCGCTGGTGTTTTCTTATTGCTGGTCGCCATGATTCAACCCATTAGAAACACACATAAAAATTCATTTTTTGCGCAGGCTTTCTGATGATGCTCTGGAAAGCGCATGGATATTGGCTTCCAGAGGCACATCTTCTCTCTGCGCTATTTCATATGTCGTAAAAGCATCATTTCACCAGCCTGCCCCCACGCACCCGGAAGCCTGCAGTTGCCAGTTTGCCCAAACCTTGTCCGCCGTGTGCATGACATATCGCACACGCTAGCGCATCTGCGGAATCTGGGCTGGGCGTTGCTGGCAGATTCAGCAAACGTTTCACCATCTCCTGAACTTGCTCTTTTTTTGCATGGCCATTGCCTACTACCGCCTGCTTGACCTGCAAGGCGGTGTATTCCGCCACGGGCAACTGCCTGATGACTGCAGCACTGATGGCGGCACCACGCGCCTGCCCCAGCAGTAGCGTCGATTGTGGGTTCACATTGACAAACACCTTCTCTACGGCCACTTGTTCTGGCTGGTAAGTGCCAATCACCTCAAACAACCCATCCAGTATGGTTTTCAGACGGGTCGGCAGATCCTCGGTATCTTCCGCCTTACCTGTGGTCGTCTTGATTGTGCCGCTGGTAATGTAGGTGATCTTCTCACCTACTTTTTCAATCACCCCAAAACCCGTGATACGCAGGCCAGGGTCTATGCCTAAAATGCGAGTAACACTCACTCGTCGATGACTGCAGTGGTATAGACATCCTGAACATCGTCCAAGTCTTCCAGGGCGTCTAGGATCTTTTGCATCTTCACACCATCTTCACCGGAAAATTCTGTCTCATTCAACGGCTTCATGGTCACTTCTGCCAGCACAGCCTTCAAGCCCGCCGCTTCCATGGCTTCTTTCACGGTCACAAAATCGCCAGGAGGCGTGATCACTTCGATACTACCGTCTTCATCAGTCACGACATCTTCCGCGCCAGCTTCCAAAGCCACTTCCATCACTTTGTCTTCACTCGTACCCGGCGCATAGACCAACTGTCCGCAGTGCTTGAACATGAAAGCCACACATCCATCCGTCCCAAGGTTGCCACCAAACTTGGTCAGCGCATGACGCACATCCGCCACGGCGCGCTGCTTGTTGTCGGTCAGACAATCGATGATGATGGCTGCACCGTTAATACCATAGCCTTCATAGCGAATCTCCTCGTAGTTCACGCCTTCCAGTTCGCCTGTGCCTTTCTTGATGGCACGCGTGATGTTGTCGGCGGGCATGTTCTCTTCCTTGGCTGCGGCAACCGCAGCACGCAAACGTGGATTCATGCTGGTGTCACCGCCGCCAAGACGGGCTGAGACGGTGATTTCCTTGATCAGTTTAGTGAAAATTTTGCCGCGCTTGGCGTCCTGACGGCCCTTACGGTGTTGAATATTGGCCCATTTGCTGTGTCCTGCCATCTTGCCTAGTTCCTGATATTGCTCAATAAAAAATGGATTTTAACACAGGCTAATCCTGACCCATATTGGGATCAATCTGTGTATGTTTCTTGATGCTGACATAAGAGATCAACAGCAACGAACCTGCGACCATCAGCATACCTACCAGTTCTTGTGTTGAAGGCACTTCCCCAAGCTGTATCCATGCAGCCAACACCCCAATGACCGGCGCCAGCAAGCTCGACATACTTGCCACACCCGCCTGCAGCCGCTGCAGTGCATACAGCCACAGCAGCCATGCCAGCGCATTGCAGAACACGGCGTTGTAGATGACCGCCCCGATGAAGTAAGGCGTCCATTGCATTTCCTGTGCCGGAATCAGCCAAGCCGCGATGACAATCGGGATACTCCCGAACAGCATCTGCCAAGCTGTTAACGTCAGCAAATCCAGGTCCGGTGAAACTTGATGCAAGCGCTTGGCCACAATCACCGCGAGCGCCCAGCTGACCCCGGAGAGTACCGCCAGCAGCATGCTGAATTTATCTGCCCCTAGATGCAGCGGATCCAAAATAAACAGGATGCCCATGGCAGACAGTATCGCGGCCGGCCACTGCAGACCTTGCAATTTCTCCCCTAGCATCGGCCAAGCCAACAGCATCACCCAGAATGGCATCGTGTAAGTCAGCACGGCCGTTTTGCCGGCACCGCCGCTCACCAGCGCCCACATCAGCAAGCCAGTGAACCCGCTGGTCTGCAGCAGCCCAAGCAGGATCAGCGTAGGGATATGATGTATCCTGAAAGGCTTACGCAACAGCATGATCAGTGCAAACAGGCATATCGAACCGATGACCGTACGCAAAGCAATGAATTGGAATACCCCGGCGTATTGCAGCGCGCTCTTCATCACCACCCAGTTATACCCCCACAGAATGGTCAACACAAAAAGAGCGGAAAAGGCTTTGATGGTGGTGTTATTGCGCATTTTGCATCCGAAAAATTTGCTCACGAAATGATAAGGTGTATATTGCTAAAAAGCACGTTAAATTGGAGGGGGCAATGAAAACTTTACAACAAATCCTAAATGAAAAAAAACATAAAGAACTTGTCTCTATCGAGCCTAACCGTCCCGTATATGATGCACTTGTAGTGCTAGCGGAATACAAGATCGGCGCGCTGGCCGTCATCGATGCTTCCGGAAAACTGGTCGGGATATTTTCAGAGCGAGACTACGCGCGAGAAGTGGTGCTGAAAGGTCGTTCCAGCAAGACCACGCAAATCACGGAAGTGATGACGCACAACGTACTGACAGGGCATCCGAATGATTTGGTGGATGCGGCGATGAGCCTGATGAACGAGAAACGCATTCGCCACCTGCCCATCGTGGACAATGGACGGGTACTCGGCATGCTATCGCTGGGCGACTTGGTAAAAGAGACTATCAGCTACCAGAAGCAGCTGATAGCCCAACTGGAACAATATATCCGCAGTTAGTGCATCGTGCGAGCTTCCACCTCGCGGAAAATGTCGCCGTACAATTTATAGAAGACCTTGGCTGTATGAATGATCAGTTGCTGGTCTTTCTTATCGGCGATCTTGTTCATCAACTCGGCATAAAACTCCGTATGGCCCACATCCAGCGCACCATGCGATGTCAGGTAAGTGAAGCAATCTGGCCCAAGGTTCAGACTTTGGGATATCCTCTTGGCGGCCTCGCTGGCCACAGCGATACTGGTGCCTTCCAGTACTAGCACCATACCAAAGAAACCTAACGGGTCGACACGATTCACCAGGTCATAGGCATAGGCCACCATCAGTTCAGCTTGGGTACTGGGTGTACCATTGCGCACAGCCTCCTTGTCAAAACCACAGGCGGCAATGTCGTTCAGAACCCATTCCTGATGCCCCATCTCTTCCTCGATATATTCACCAATGGCAGTACGCAGCCATTCATACTTTTCAGGCAGGCGGCCGCCACAGGCCATCAGTAATGGAATGGTATGTTTGACATGGTGATAGGCCTCTGTCAGGAATGCTACGTATGTCTCTAGCGAAATCTGACCGGCGCCACCTTGTGTTATCAATGGCAACTGCATCAATGCATTGCGTTCGGATTCGGTGGCTTTCAATAGTTCGTCATAAAAATTCATCATTTTCCTTCATAAAGCTGATTGATTCTGTCTTGATAATATTGCCATATGGCATCTCGTTTCAGGCGTCCGTTCGGGGTCATCTGCCCGTTCTGGGGGCTAAATGGGCCATCAGCGAATATCCATTCACCAACTCGGGCATAATCCGGCAGCTTTTGGTTGACTGCCTGAATCTCCGCATCGATACTGGCTTGCGAGGCACCTGCTTTAGGCACGATAATGGCCACATTGCATGGCCGTGCCTCACCAAACAATGCGGATTTAAAGATACTGGGCTGCACATTCAATTCACGCTCCACCCATTCCGGCGATACGTTGCGGCCAAACGAGGTGATGAATATGTTCTTTTTGCGGCCACTGATGTGCAGGAAACCCGCATCATCCAGATAGCCGACATCACCGGTCGCAAGCTCTTGCAGATCGTTAT
Organism: Methylophilus sp.; assembly: GCA_035423825.1. GTDB lineage: Bacteria > Pseudomonadota > Gammaproteobacteria > Burkholderiales > Methylophilaceae > Methylophilus. Next base: position 40,217 of record DAOMMM010000002.1, read on the forward strand.
ATCCCATCTGCCCGGCGTAACCCAGAAAAGCGTTGCCAGCCACATATATTTCACCATCATCAGCCAGTCGAATTGTGACATGCGGCAGTGGTTTGCCTACGCTGCCTATCCTTTTTGCCTGCGCAGTGTTCAACGCCACCACAGACGAACATTCCGATAGCCCATATCCTTCGAACACGGGCAAACCTACTGCAGCAGCGCGATGCAGCAAGCCTGGTGCCACACTGGCGCCGCCGACAGCCAAAAACCGCAGATGCTGTAAACGCCGCTCTCCTGTTTCAAGCAGGCCAACCAACGCACTCAGCAATTCCGGCGTGAAGATCGCCGTGCTGGCCTGCGTGGCATCCAGCGTTTCTAGCAGCCGCTGACCATCTAACTTGGCACCGCTCAGGCCAACCTCTTCCGCAGCCAACACATGGGCTGTCCCGCCTGCCAACAGCGTAGCATAGACGCCGGCTACATTCTCAAGCAAGGTCGCCAGCGGCAATACACATAAGTGCTTATCTATTGACGATAGCTCGGCGGCCGCGCAAATGGATTTGGCCACAGCCAGCATGGCTGATTCGCTTAGGCACACGCCTTTGGGATTTCCTGTGGTGCCTGAAGTATAGGTAATCTTGGCTGTGCCCAGGGGCAAGCTGACAGGTGCAAAATCCAGCTGAAAAAAATGTAAAGTCTGGCCAGCAATCACGAGCGCATGCTGCGCAATCACTTTATCGCCCAGTAAATCGGCAAAAAATTGCGGTCTGTCGGTCAACAGGGTTTGCGCACCCGCATCCCGCATAGCATGTACCTGCTGCGCACCGGAGAAGAAAAAAGGCAAAGGCACACAGGGGATTTGACATGCCATTGCCGCAAGATCAGCCAATACCCATGCCGGGGAGTTCTCTACCGCCAAGGCCATGCACTTGAACTGGGCGAATCGAGGCAACAGTACCTGCAGTTGGCTTTCCAAGGTCATATAATCCATCTGCAAAGCCCTGTTCTGAAGGGCAATCGCTTTCGGATGACGCTTTGCGTGTTGTCGTATCGTTTCCAGCAAAAGTCTAACGATTCAACAGAACTTAAGCCACACCGCGCACAGCAACGATCTGCGGCTGATTGTCATAATAGCGGCCCCATTGTGCCTGCTCTTGTACGGTCAGTCGTGACTTGTCAGCCAATGCCAACGGATGAACGTCGCGCCCACCTTTGATCAAGCCATTCTGCAAACTGTGATGCGCCGTGGCTACACACCATCTTACGCCCATATCGAGGCTTTGCTGGATGACATGCGCAATCAAAATCCCAGCATTGCGTGGATTAGCCACCGCCAGATTGCCGATTTCGGTAACCTCATCGCGCTGGATCGTTTGCCCCAGACCTGTTGAAATCACCTGTTCGATAGGCGCATCCAAGTATTGCTCCAGGAACAATGGTCCGGATTTGGCATCTCGCATGCCGAAAGCGGCTACCAGCTCATGCTGGGAGTTGCGCAAAGCAATCAAGGTAGGCATGAAATGCGTCACATTAGCTCCATATGCCTGCTGGAACACTTCGTGAATAAAAGCTTCCACCTCCGCGCGATCCGGATGGTGTGGATGCACAACGAATGCGGTAATTTCCTGCATGGCATATCGTTTCTGTCTCGCAAAACTGCGAGCCTGATAAGCGGCCTCCGCCTGATAATGTGTGGATGATATCACTGTACTTTCTAGCAACATTATGCTTTTCCTAAAAATGGTTGCTAGTAAATATGCAATCCCCATGCCATCAAAAAAACCTTTTTCAAACAATCAATTACATAAAAACCTCCACAATTTATCTGCAAATTTTGCATGATTAATGCCAGCACCCTGCAAATTTTGCAAGCAAGTGGAAAATGTCATTCAATAAATTATCCATTAAAACATATAGTTAACTTCTTCTTATATGCTGGCACCTAACTTGCAGTAGGTTTCCGGATCTTATTTCAAAGAACCTATCAATACAGCATGCGTTTTCCTAAAGTGATTGATGACAGCATCCGCAACCTGATAACAAGGTTACAGGCATTCAGCACCCCGCAAATCGGTGTGATAGCGGCTGTCACCATATTAATCATGCTTACAGGCAATCGAACACTGTTTAATAACTTGTTCAGGTTATATCCATCCGCACATGACATCCCCTTCATGATTTCGTTGACTGCGTTTTTCAGTTTGTCGACGCTGCTTTTATTAATGCTCATCTGCCATGGCAAGATGACCCGTTGGATATTGGCGACTTATCTCATCCTGGTTGCCATTTCCGCATATTTTATGGACCATTTCGGCATCATCATAGATACGGTGATGCTGGATAATGTTGCGAACACCGACAGCAGAGAAGCATTTGGGCTGTTCTCATCAGAGTTATTGTTACGTGTCATTTTATTGGGCGTATTGCCCGCCTGGTGGCTAGTCAGATACGCGCCCGGGAATTGGTTTGTGGCTGAGAATCTCAGGCAAAGATTCAAACATGTTGGCATTGTCATCGCCTTGCTGGCACTGAGCATCATTCCATTCAGCAAAGAATATTTTATCTTCGTGCGCGAGCATAAACTGGCACGCATGTACGCCAACCCAACATTCTTTACTTACTCCACCATCAAATACCTTATCCAGAAAATAACCGTCCAAAGGGCAGAGCACCTGGCACCAGTAGCTGAAGATGCAAAGATTATCGAAACCTCAGACAAACATGAACTGATCATTCTGGTGGTAGGGGAGACTGCGCGTTGGGATAGATTCTCATTGAATGGTTACCACAGAGAAACCAATCCGGAATTATCAAAGCTGAACGTGCTTAGCTTATCCAACGTATCTTCGTGCGGAACTAGCACCTTGATTTCTGTGCCATGCATGTTTTCGCCGCTAGATCGTGAAGACTACGATGCAGACAAAGCGGCAAACATGGAAAATGTTCTGGATGTGCTAGCCAGGAACGGGGTGCAAATCCTGTGGCGGGACAACAACTCCGACTCAAAAGGTGTCGCCTTGCGCGTACCATATCAGGATTTCAAAAGCCCAGTCCATAACCCAGTGTGTGAGGATGAATGCCGGGACATTGGCATGCTGCACGGGCTGGATCAGTATATCGCGGCAAGAAAGGGGCAGGATATCCTGATCATATTGCATCAAATGGGTAACCATGGGCCAGAGTATTACCGGCGATACCCGAAACAGTTCGAGCGATTCAGACCCGCTTGCCAGACTGGGAAATTGTCAGAATGCAGCCAGCAGGAAGTCGATAACGCCTATGACAATGCCATTCTTTATACCGATTACTTCCTGACTCAGACGATTGATTTTCTGAAAAAATACGACAAGAGCCATGAGGTCGCCATGCTATATGTATCCGACCATGGCGAATCGCTTGGTGAGCATGGCATATACTTGCATGCCGCACCTTACTTTATGGCTCCTAAGGAACAGACACACATACCGGCCATCGTCTGGGTAGGTGATCACTTCGATTACAAGCTGGATCAGTTAAAGCCATATCAGCAGCACCCTTTTAGCCATGATGACTTGTTTTGTGGCTTGCTGAACGTCTATGACATCGGCACCAAAGTATGCTCTGGCAAGCTGGATTTTGGAATTAGAGCCCCCGTTCCAGTTCAAAAGCAATCCTGATTATTTATCAATTCAATCTTAAAACAAACCCGATGACTATTTTCAGAAAACCGATTCGTTTTAGCCTGCTGATTAGCCTGATTGCCATCAGCATCTGGCTTACCTTGAGACTGATACTTTGGTTTCAGGTAGGGGTCACACAACTTAGCTTCAGCGAATCTATCGGAATGCTGTTACGCGGATTCTGGTTTGACCTGGCGGCACTGTCATATCTGATTGCACCCTGGCTGCTGGCTTCGGCATTAATCCCAAACCGATGGCGCCACAGATCATGGTATGCAAGAGTACGCAACGGCTTTGCGTTTATCATATTGTTTGCATTGGTTTTTGGCGCAGTATCCGAATTCATTTTCTGGCAAGAGTTTACAACCAGATTCAATTTCATTGCGGTGGATTATTTGGTATATACACATGAAGTGATTGGCAACATCCTTGAATCGTATCCGGTACCTGCAATTTTAATCATCATCGCCACATTCGTTTCCCTACTGCTTTGGCTGGCGCATCACCACCTGAGTTTAGACAGCAGACCTGTGAGCAGAAAACAGAAAATCCGCCTGCTGGCAATAGCTATCGCCTTGCCTATGATGAGCACCCAGTTCTCTAACATCGACCAGATGGTATTCAGCAAGAACGCTTACGCGAATGAGCTTGCTGGGAATGGCCTCTACAGCTTTTCAGCAGCTGCAAGACGTAACGAACTGGACTACGACAGATTCTACGAAACAATCCCGCAAGCCCGAGCTGACCAGATACTGAAAGATAATGGCACTGCACGTATTCCCGGCTCACATGCTCTAAAAAGTGCGCTACGCCATGCGGATATTTCGCTCGGTCCGTTCAAGCGTCGGCCAAAGAACGTGATAATGATTTCTGTCGAAAGCTTGTCGGCAGACTATTTAGGCCTCTACGGCAACAAGCAAAACCTAACCCCTTATTTGGACAAGCTTGCAAAAGAAAGCCTTACCTTCGATAACACTTTTGCCACTGGCACACGAACCGTGCGCGGTTTGGACGCACTTTCCATCGCCATCCCCCCCATTCCTGGTCAAGCAATAGTGCACCGACCCAACAACGAACATCTTGCAACTTTGGGTGAGTTTTTGGAAGCGCAACACTACAAGACCTTTTTCATCTATGGTGGCTATGGTGTGTTTGACAACATGAACAATTACTTTAGAGGTAACGACTATCAGGTAATTGACCGTACGGATTTCGACAAGAGCAGCATTCAATCAGAAAACATTTGGGGCGTGGATGACGAAAGTCTGTACAACAACGCGCTGAAAGCGATTGAAGAGAACGCCAGCGCAAACATACCTTTCTTCGCACACATCATGACCACCAGCAACCACCGCCCATTCACTTTCCCATCAGGGAAAATCGACCTACCTTCCGGGCATCGTGAAGGCGCAGTCAAATATACGGATTATGCACTAGGGAAATTGATCGAGAATACAAAGACCAAGCCCTGGTTCAAAGACACTTTATTCGTTATCGTGGCAGACCATTGCGCCTCTGCTGCTGGCAAGACTAAACTGCCTGTAGAAAAATACCATATCCCCTTGTTCTTCTATGCTCCAGACATGCTGCCTGCAGGGCATTACCAACGCATAGTAAGTCAGATCGATATCGTTCCCACTTTGCTGGATGTGCTAGGCGCGAATGGCAGTCAGCATTTTTTTGGGGAGTCCCTCTTCCTCGCGGCCCAAAAACAACTACCTGAACGCGCTTTTATCAGCAACTATCAAGAACTTGGATATTACAAGCGTGACACACTGATCGTACTTTCACCCAAAAAGAAGATTGAAGCTTACCGTGTTGACAAAAAAACGCTGGAATCTTTCCCAGCCGAGGTAGACCCATCATTACGCGATGAAGCAATCGCCTATTATCAAACAGCTGCCAGAGCCTTCAAACACGGTGATCTTGCAGAGAGTCGGAATCTTAATTAGCAATCTCACAATGCAGTTCTGGTTTGTTAGCAACGACCTCATCACCGACTATCCAAAACACCGTCTTTACCCGTGCATCCAGGTTGCAAGCATCCAAATACCCAATCGCATCCTGATTTTGTGAAAGCAGTCTAAGCATAGCCTCTTCGGAATTGACGACATGCGGCGGTCGAATGCCGTTGAAGTACATACCATTCCAGTATTCGATCTGTTCTGATGGCAAGCTGCCGAGAACAGTCTGCGAAAACTGGCTGCGCAACGGATGTTCTGTGTTCATATTCACAGGGAGAATGCGCTTGCCGTTTGGCCAATAGAGTTGCTTGCGCAGGAAAATCAATTTGATCTTGCTGGGGATAAGTTTTAACGCATCAACATCCTGGTTGGCGGGCACGACAACGGCAATGACCTGAGCCGCCTGTGGCTGAGAGCGTTCTTCAGCGACCACGAGGGTGGTGAACAGCAACAAGAGTGTCAGCAATTTTTGCATATCTAGCCAAGCACCCCGCTAAAACAATATCGCGAACGAACTGACAAAGCCGCGCGGCGCCTCGGGTTGATTACCGCTGCCACCCACAAACTCAAGTTTGAGCAATTGGGTAGGTTTGATACGCCATGTCGCACCCACCAGCCAGCGCTCGGAACTACCTTCCTGCGGTCGCTGCATAGTCTCAAGACGCGTGACCCAAAACCAGTCATTCCTGATAGGAACGACCGTCTGTAGATATGCTCCACTGCCACCATCGTTCCCGTTCCGACTAAACCGAGCAAAACCCTCACCACTCACTTCAGCAGATCCAAGATGCGTCACGAAATCAATGCCGATCATACGGTAGGTCTTGTCAAGGCCATTCAAGACATTAATATCCTTCTCTTCAAACGAAAGCAGCGATACGCCGACGTTCCACTGCTTGCTCAGTGCAACACGGCCACCATAAACGTGCTGGAACGGCAGGTCGTAACCATCATCTTCCTGATCTTCCAGAAGCTCTTTGAACAACATGTAATCTAGCGAGTAATCACCCCATGGCTTGCTGCCGTGTAACATCAGACCATTGGTGCCCGTTGGGAAAAGCCGGTAGGTAGGTAAGGGCCGAGTACTTGTCCAAACCAGCGGGCTGGCATGTAGCAGATTCCATCGGCTGTTCGGTGTCAGGAAGCGCCCGAGACGTAAATTCACCGTCTCGGAAAAGTTGTAATCCAGATACAAACGCTCCAAATCCAGGCGTGATTGTTTACTGTTTAGTTTATTGTCGTCATCCCATGTCAGCGGATGCTCCAACTCCAGCTCCCCGAAAAAACTCCAGCGGCTATCCCCATTCCAAGTTAGTAACATGCTTGCTTCGTTCACTGTCGCTTCGGCGCTTTTGTCTCGATGTAATGTGATGCCAGCGCTGGAATAACCGCCCAACTTGAAACCGTCCCAGAAATCGCTGGACAACGACTCGTCCGCCTGCAATGGCTTGCATTGGCACAGCAGGCTAACTAAACTGAGCAGACTGACAGTAAAGGATTTAAATCGGTTTATCATCATATTGCATTCCACACTTGTGGGCTGAAGATGTTATTCTCGCATTTAACGTGCCAAATGCCTAAACAACTGACTATTCGACAACTTCTTTTGCTGGCCTTCCTGTTGGCTGGCCTACTGCCAGCCATGATGGTGAGTTTCCTGAGCTTCTATCAAGCCAGGAGCGCTCTCAAAAAAGAGATATCGCAGGACATGCAAACGCATGCACAAGCCATCGCCAATGATGTAGCGCGCACTTTGACGGAACGCATGCACAATGTGCAAACTTGGAGTCAGCTTGAACTGATGCAAGAACTGCAGATTGGTGATGTGGACAAGCGTCTATCCAACTTCCTGCTAGAACTCAAACAAAATTATGGAGAGACATACTCGGATATCGACGTAATCAATCTGAATCATCAGATCATCGCCTCTAGTAATCCCCAGCGTGTGGGCAGCAAGGCAACAAAACCGACCTTGTGGTTTGAAGCCACGATAAACCATAGCCCAATCAGCTTATCAGTTATCCATCAGGATTCTTTGGGAATCTCACATGAGATCATCAGCCAGCAATCGCAAGAACCCGTGGGTTATTTAGTCGCCTACTTCAACTGGAAAGTCATGCATACGCTGCTTGCAAATGCCGTCACACCTCCCAGCGCTGCGGCTGTTTTGGATCAAAACCACAAGCTGATAGTCCAGACACCAAACTGGAACAAGGTCAAGAATAGCCATGAAATGGGTGTGTCAAGCTTATTACCTGCAGATGGCGTCTTGCCTCAATGGCAAGTGCAATTGCAAAAAGCACACTCTATCGCTGTGGCGCCCGTGCATCGTCTCGGCTATGTATTCCTTGCCCTTTTGCTAGCAACACTGCTGCTGGCCGCCATCATCGTCAAGCCCATCGCCAGCGCCATCACCAGGCCGCTGGAAGCGCTCCGCCAATTTGTCCAGAAGGCCAAACCAGCGCCTGACGTAGAGGCCCCGTCCGGAGGCCCTCCAGAAGTACGAGCGCTGAGTGAAGCTTTTGAAACGATGCTGCATGACCTGGACAACAGCCAGCAACAACTGACACGCGCTGCTAAGCTCGCCGTGGTTGGAGAAATGGCTGCGGCCATGAGCCATGAGGTACGCACCCCATTGGGCATCCTGCGCTCTTCCGCCAATCTTTTGCAGCGAGAGCCAAAACTCAGCAAGGAAGGGCACGAAGTCGTAGGCTTCATCCTTTCCGAGACCGAGCGACTGAACAGTCTGGTCAGCAGCCTGATTGATGCAGCCCGCCCCAGGCCACCGAACTTCAAGCCCGTGGATATCGCCGCGCTGACCTCGCAAATCATCGCCATGCTCAGGCCCCAGGCACAAGCCAAAAACATCAATATAAAACTGACTGCTCCGCAAACCAGCATTGAAGCAGACTCCGGGCAGATGACGCAGGTATTGATGAATCTACTGCAAAATGCGGTGCAGATCCTGCCGCAAAACGGACAAATCGAAGTGCATATCACCCCACATAGACAACAGGTCCAGATCAATGTGGATGACAACGGCCCCGGCATTCCGACGGAAAACCAGCAGCATATTTTCGAACCGTTCTTCACGCAGCGCGCCGGCGGTGTTGGACTGGGGCTGGCCGTGGTACGCCAAATCATACAGGCCCATCACGGTAGCATCAGCTATGCTGCTAGCCATCTGGGTGGAGCCAGGTTTACAATCCTGTTGCCATTGACACAGACCAGCGTATGACCACCCAGAAAAGAATTCTTGCTGTAGATGATGAGCCACACATGCGGCGACTGCTCGAGATCAGCCTGAGACAGGCCGATTATGTACCAGTCGTGGCTGCAGATGGCCGGGATGCCTTGGATATCATCAAATCTCAAGCGGTAGATCTGGTAGTCAGCGATCTTCACATGCCAGGCATGAATGGCCTGGAGTTGCTGAAACACATTCGCGAAAGCAACGAGCATCTGCCATTCATCATGGTCACCGCTCAAGGCGAGATCAAAACTGCTGTGGAAGCAATGAAACTAGGGGCAGCAGATTATATCCTGCGTCCATTCGATCTGGAGACATTGGAAATCGCCATCTCCAAAGCACTCTCCGTCGAGCGGCTCTCACGTGAGAACAGTTATTTAAAAACGGCAGCCCAGAGCGAAGATAACCATCTGGTTGGTCAAAGTGCCGCCATGCAGGATCTCAAGAAAATGATCCAGCAAGTCGGCCCGGAAAAAGCCACTGTACTCATCATGGGCGAAACAGGCACCGGCAAGGAACTCATCGCGCAGGCTATCCATCAGGCTAGCCCCCGCAGGAACGAACTGTTCGTTGCCGTGAACTGTGCCGCCATTCCGGCCGAGATGATGGAATCAGAACTATTTGGACATGAAAAAGGCGCATTCACTGGCGCACAAAAGGAGCGCATCGGTAAATTCGAACTGGCCGATGGCGGTACGCTGTTCCTGGATGAAGTCACCGAGATGCCAATACAACTGCAAGCGAAATTGCTACGCGCATTGCAGGCGAACGTGATCGAAAGACTGGGTAGCAACAAACAGATACCGCTGGATATCCGCGTCATTGCCGCTACCAACCGTGAGCCGCTGGAGGCCGTGAGACATGGCAAACTGCGTGAGGATTTGTATTATCGCCTCAATGTATTCAGCATCCACGCCCCACCGTTGCGTGAGCGTCTAGGGGATATCAATCTGCTGACGACCCATTTTTTGGACAGGCAGCACACTAAGATCTCGCCAGAAGCATTACAGATGCTCAATCAATACCCTTGGCCTGGCAACGTGCGCGAACTGGAGAACATACTTGAGCGCGCCGCCATCCTGGCAGACCGTGATACGGTGCTCCCCCAGCATATACCTTTAAGGCCCCCCTCTGCAGGCCCCATGAATACTGGCTCGCAGGCCGATGTTTCCAACTCGCTATCCATCCCTCAGGCCATTGCGGCCATCGAGAAGAAGTTGATTAGTGAAGCGCTTGCCTCATGCAAAGGCAATAAAGCCAAGGCAGCTAAGCTGCTGGAGATCAGCGAGCGCTCACTCTGGAACAAGCTCGACCTCTATCAACTTAAATAATCACTGATTAGAGCCATCTCATCGTCATTGACAAAAAAAGTTAACACTGTTAACTTAACGTTGTTAATAAATTAAAACGCATATGAACAATACATATCTTTTGCTCAAAACAATCCACGTGCTGGGTGTCGTGCTATTTTTAGGAAACATCATCGTGACTGGCTGGTGGAAAAACATGGCCGACAGGACACGCAATCCACAAATCATCGCATTCGCACAGCGCCAAGTCATCCTCACCGACTATATTTTTACCGGGGGCGGCATCGTGATCCTCACGCTTGCCGCATATAGCAACATTCATATTCATCAAATTGAATTATCCTTAAAATGGCTGATGCACGGCCAGGCCTTGTTTTTGCTCTCGGGCCTGATCTGGTTGATTGTGTTAATTCCCGTCCAGATTCGCCAAAGCGAAATAGTACGCGAATTCGCAACTGGCAATATGATTCCAGAAGAATACTGGAAGTTGTGCAGCCGCTGGAACATATGGGGCGCATTAGCTACATTACTGCCGCTAACCAATCTATATTGGATGGTGTTCAAACCTGCTTGAATATGCCGCCAAGAATCAAAACTGAAGCAGAAAAACAACCGCTGCGCACCCGCATCATCGACGCGGCTCGAGATCTGTTCGTAAGTCAGGGGATCGAGGCCGTTAGCATGCGCGAAATCGCCAGGCGTATCGGCTATTCCGCAACCAGCATCTATTTGCATTTCGCCGATAAGGAAAGTTTGCTGCGTGCGATTTGCGAGACGGATTTTCTCATGCTGGCAAGTGCGCAAAAACACATCCTGGAGATTGCTGACCCGGTGGAACAGCTGGCTGCACTGGGGCAAGGATATGTAAGGTTTGCGCTGAGCCACCCCAATCATTATCGTCTGATGTTCATGACCCCGCATGAGCCATTCACGCCGGAAACTATCAAGCTTCAGCAGAATCATCCGGAACAGGATGCTTATTTCCAGCTCAAGTCCATCGTACAGATGGCGTTCGATGCAAAAAAATTTAAACCGGAATTTAATGACCCGGAACTCATCGCTCAGACTATTTGGGCTGGGATGCATGGAGTATGTGCCTTGGAAATCACCATGGCAAAGGACTGCTGGGTCAACTGGCGCGATATCGAAGCGCGCATCCATACGATGCAGCATTTACTGATGAATGGTCTATTGAAATGTTATTGACGAAACCACACCTGATGATACTGGTATTGAGCCTATTGCTGAGTGCCTGCGAGAAACCCATGGAACCGCCCGCACCGCCACGGCCTGCATTGGTCATCGTCGCCGGCGAAACCGATCTCAATCAAAGCATGGTGCTGGTAGGTGAAGTCAAATCGCGCTACGAATCCAACCAGGCGTTTCGCATCAGCGGAAAAATCATAGAACGTAAAGTAGAGATTGGTGCCCAAGTTAAAAAAGGGCAGGTTTTGGCCAGACTGGATGCTGCGGATTCACGGTTCAATGTGGCCGCCGCTACGGCGGATGTACGCGCTACTGAAGCAAACTATGCATTAGCCAAATCAGAAGTTGAACGTCAACGACAACTGGTCAGCAAAAGATTCATCACCGCATCCGCACTAGACAAATATGAAGCCGAACTGAAAACCGCTGAAGCGCGCGTCAACCAAGCAAAAGCACAGGCCGCCGTCTCGGGAAATCAGTCACTTTATACCACTCTGGTAGCAGACAGGGACGGAGTCATCACTCAAATTCGTGCTGAACCCGGCCAAGTGGTAGAGGCTGGGGAAGTGATCGCGCAGGTCGTAGATACCAGACAGGTCGAGGTTTTGGTCGCTGTACCTGAATCACGCATGGCAAATGTCAAAGTTGGCAAACAGGCCATGATTAATCTATGGGCAGACCGGAGCAATACCTATCAAGGCACAGTGAGGGAAATCGCTCCCGCTGCAGATTCCACGACACGCACATTCAACGTTCGGGTGAAATTCGATATGCCAGATGATAAGGTGTTGCTTGGCATGACAGCGGGCGTGCGCTTTGCGGATATCACGGACGCAGAAATTGTCGTGCCCAATAGCGCAGTGACACAGAAGAATGGCCAAACCCTGGTATGGGTGGTGGATAAGAGCAGTATCGCAAACCCACGTCCCGTGACCATCGGGGACTTCACCGAACAGGGTGTCGCTATTAAGCAAGGCGTCCAGACTGGGGAGATGATAGCAATTGTCGGTGTGCACACACTCATCAGAGGCCAGCGCGTAATTCCGCAGATTCAGCAGGTCCGACAATGACGCGACTCATAGAAAACGAGACATCGCGCTTCAACCTGTCGGAGTGGGCGCTCACACATCAGGCGCTAGTGCTCTACCTGATGCTGGTTTTGACCATCTCCGGCATGCTGGCCTACACCAAGCTTGGGCAATCCGAGGACCCCCCTTTCACTTTCAAGGTCATGCTGGTGCGCACCACTTGGCCCGGCGCAAGTGCTTATGAAGTAGAGCAGCAGATTACCGACAAACTTGAAAAGAAGCTGCAGGAAACCCCTCATCTGGATTATTCGAGTAGCTATTCCCGCCCTGGCGAATCACTGATCTTCCTTGTTATCAAGGACGATACCTTTTCCGGTGAAATCCCGGAAATCTGGTACCAGGTGCGCAAAAAGGTAAGCGATATTCGCCATACTTTGCCGCAAAATATCGAGAGCCTTACCTTCAACGATGAATTCAGCGATGTCTACGGCAGCATGTACGCACTAACTGGTGATGGCCTGGACAACTTCGGCCTCAAGCAGCAAGCGGAAGTGATTCGCGCTGAGCTGCTAAAAACACCCGATGTCGCTAAAGTGGATTTCTTTGGCGAGCAGAAACAGCGCATCTATATCGAGATATCGAATGCAAAATTGGCCAGTATTGGCATCAATATCGCTACACTGGTCAATCTGGTGCAAACGCAGAATGCCATCGTACGCGGCGGCACCTATGAATCGCCGCAGGAACGCATTCGCATCGACGTGTCAGGCCGCTACGATGCCTTGAATGATTTGCGTGAACTGCGATTGCGGGCCAACAACCGGGATTTCAAGCTCAGCGATGTTGCCCACATCTACAAAGGATATGAAGACCCGCCTCGTGATACCGCACGCTTCAATGGAAAAGAAACCTTGCTGTTAGGCGTGAGCATGCAGCAAGGAGGCGACGTCATCCAACTGGGTCATGCGCTGGACGCAAAAATCGCGCGCATCCAGCAGCAGTTGCCTGTGGGTGTCGAACTCAAACCTGTGACGTTACAATCCAGAATCGTCGCCAATTCGGTCAATGACTTCATAAGTTCGTTGCTGGAAGCGCTGATCATCGTACTCGGTGTAAGCCTGCTCTCACTTGGTCTGCGCACAGGTATTGTGGTAGCTATTTCTATCCCAGTAGTACTCGCCGCCACCTTCCTGATTATGCAAAGCATGGATATCGGCCTGCACAAAATATCGCTGGGCGCCTTGATTCTAGCGCTAGGCTTGTTGGTGGATGACGCCATCATCGCAGTAGAAATGATGTCATCCAAAATGGAACAAGGCTGGGACCGCGTCAAAGCCGCTTCATATGCATTCACCTCCACGGCTATGCCCATGCTGACCGGTACGCTTGTCACTGTAGCAGGCTTTCTGCCCATCGCTACCGCCGCCTCTTCTACTGGCGAATACACACGCTCCATTTTTCAGGTCAGTGCCATTTCCTTGTTGATTTCATGGTTCGCTGCTGTGATCTTTGTGCCTTATCTTGGCTATCATCTGCTGCCCGACTACAGCAAGAAACCTACACCGAACAGATTCACGACATGGCTACAAGGCTTGTTGCAAAAGGCTTCTAACAATGCCAAAGAGGAAGAAATTCACCATCACGATATCTACAACACTGCGTTCTACCGTGCTTTCCGCAAATTAGTCACAAGCTGTGTACGCTACAAAAAAACCGTCATCCTCATCACCTTGGGAATGTTCATCGCTGCAGTGCTGGGCTTCAGTAAGGTTCAACAACAATTCTTTCCGGATTCGACTCGCCTGGAATTGGTGGTGGATTTTCGCATGACAGAAGGTGCTAGTTACCAGGCTACCAACAAAGAAGTCAAGAAGCTGGAAGCATGGCTCACAGAGTGGAACAAGCAACATCAAGGTATCGACAATTTCGTCGCCTATATCGGCACCGGCGCACCACGCTACTATTTACCGCTGGATGTACAGTTACCGCACCGCGGCTTCGCACAGACTGTGATTCTTACCAAATCGCAGACACAGCGGGAAGCGCTGCGCAACGACTTGCTGCACTTGTTTGAAACCGACTTTCCCAGCCTGCGCGCTTCAGTACTGAGATTGGAAAATGGTCCGCCTGTAGGCTTTCCAGTGCAGTTCAGGGTAGATGGGTATGACATCGTCAAGATTCGCGAAGTCGCCAATCAGATTGCAGCCATCATGCGCGAGAACCCTAACCTCAGGAACGTGCAATTAGGCTGGGAAGAGCCCAGCAAAGTCGTCAAGGTGCAGATAGACCAAGCTAAGGCACGCCTGCTGGGTATAAGCTCTGTAGACATCGCCACCATCCTGAATGGCGCAATGAGTGAACTCTACGTGACCGAGTTCCGCGAAGGCAACGAACGCATCGACTTAGTGGCGCGCGGCCCGGAGATTGAGCGCACTAAACTGTCGCGGCTAGCCAACCTGATGGTCATCACTCCCTCCGGCAAAGGCGTGCCATTGTCTCAAGTCGCCACCATCAGCTCGGGATTTGAAGAAGGTGTGATCTGGCGACGCAATCGGGTACCCTCCCTGACAGTACGCGCACATCTGCGAGGGGATATCCAGGCACCT
Organism: Methylophilus sp.; assembly: GCA_035423825.1. GTDB lineage: Bacteria > Pseudomonadota > Gammaproteobacteria > Burkholderiales > Methylophilaceae > Methylophilus. The sequence continues at coordinate 55,219 of DAOMMM010000002.1, forward strand.
GTAGTCTCAGCCCAGATAGAAGAAAAATTGACCAAAATTAAAGAAAGCCTGCCGCTTGGCGTTACTATAGAAACAGGCGGCGCAGTGGAAGAATCAGCCAAGGGTGCTGCATCGGTCGCTAAAGGCTTCCCCTTGTTCCTGATGGTGGTACTGACACTGCTGATGATTCAGCTGCAGAGCTTCTCGCGCGTGTTTCTGGTGTTGCTGACAGCACCCTTGGGATTGATTGGCGTCACTGGAGCCTTGCTGCTGTTCAATCAGCCATTTGGCTTTGTAGCCATGCTGGGGACGATAGCGTTATCGGGCATGATCATGCGTAATTCTGTCATCCTGGTGGATCAGATCGACCAAGACAAAGCAGCCGGCATCGCGCCATGGCAGGCTATCGTAGAATCCACGATACGCCGCTTCCGCCCGATCGTGCTCACTGCCGCCGCTGCGATTCTGGCGATGATCCCGCTGACGCGCAGCGTGTTCTTCGGCCCGATGGCAGTTGCCATCATGGGTGGCTTAGCAATCGCCACAGTGCTGACTGTGTTATTTTTACCTGCACTTTATGCGGCGTGGTTCCGCATCAAAGTGGAGGAATAAATCCAGTATAATATGAGCAATTATTGATATTCAGATGACAGATATGCAAACAAATACGATAAGCATCAGCGCAAACGCTACCGCGCGTTTCAACATGATCGAACAGCAAGTACGCCCATGGGATGTGCTGGATCCGGCAGTACTGCAATTGTTCAACGAGGTACCACGTGAGGCATTCGTACCTAAAGAATATGCCAATCTGGCTTTTGCAGACATCGAAATCCCGCTCGGCCAGGGTCAGCACATGCTCAGCCCAAAACTGGAAGGCCGCATGCTGCAGAGTCTGGGCCTGAAGAAGACTGACCGCGTATTACATATCGGCACTGGCAGCGGCTATTTCGCCGCCTTACTGTCAAAACTCAGTGCACATGTGACCAGCGTCGAGATTCATGCTGACCTTAGCCATCAAGCCGCTCAAAATCTCACCTCGCAAAACATCCATCATGTCAGCCTGCTGGTGGCGGACGGTGTGAATGGCCTGCGGCCGCAAGCGCCATTCGACGTGATCGTCTATACCGGCTCCTGCCCGGTCGAGCCCGCTGGTGTTCGCCAGCAGCTGAGCGTAGGCGGGCGCATGCTGATTGTGCTGGGTGAAGCCCCAGTAATGCAGGCCACCCTGATCCAGCGTGTGACTCAAGACGCATATCGTCAGGACGTATTATTCGAGACCTGCCTGCAGGAGCTCTGCAACGCGCCACAAGCGCAAAAGTTCGAGTTCTGATTTCGTCCAAAGCTCTGACAGGCGATGCAAACCCTTAAACTCAGCGCCAGCACCAGCCAGTTAGTCGTCATCGACATCCAGCCCAAGCTGTGCGGCGTCATGGATGCCGATTCGGTACAGAGTGTAATCAATAACACGGCTCTTTTATTGCAGGCTGCCAAACTCTGCGAAGTGCCGGTCATCGCTACCGAGCAATACCCACAAGGCCTGGGTGAAACCAGTCCGGAAATCAAGCTGCATCTCGACCCAGTGCAGCCTATCGCCAAAACCGCCTTCTCTGCGTGCGATGAACCCAAGTTCAACCAACACCTATACAGAGACAGGCCGCAAGTTGTCATTACCGGGATGGAAGCGCACATCTGCGTACTGCAAACCGCGCTGGACCTGCTGGCGGCAGGCAAACAGGTGTTCATCGTCGAGGATGCGATCATTTCGCGCAAAGAGAACAACCGCGCCAATGCGGTTGCAAGGATGCGTCAGGCTGGCTGCATCATCACCAATACCGAGTCCGTGTTATTCGAGCACCTGCGTAACGCGCAACACCCTGCCTTCAAGACGATTTCAAAACTGATTCGTTGATGTCACTGCGGCGGCTTATCCTCATCAGCCTCTTGCTCTACGGCACCTATCATTATTTAAGTCATCGTGAGATTCGGTATGGCGCGGGCGTGCTTGCGCCAGAAGAACCGGTCCAGCTAGACACAGAAGCAGAGCCTTTCGATTTCAAGGACTACATCATCACACCACTGAATGAGTTCGAGATCACTGCGCGCGTACTTTCTATATCGAACTACCATGCTGACAAAGGGGCCGCCATTTCACCGACAGACTTGGCATTAGGCTGGGGGCGCATGTCGGATGAAACCATCCTTGACCAGATCGATATTCGCCAAAGCGGGCGTTTCTATTATTGGCACGTAAAGTCTTTCCCCATCCCGCGAAAGGAAATCGAAACACACAGCGCCAACATGCATCTGGTGCCAGAAAACAGTCTAATCGCCGAACAGTTAAAAGATGTGCGTGTGGGTCAGTTGGTTTCCATCAAAGGCTACCTCATCAAGGCAACGGGGCAAAACGGTTTCGTCTGGAAGAGTTCACAAACCCGTCACGACACCGGCAGTGGCGCCTGCGAGCTTATTTTTGTCAAAAGCCTGCACCTGTCTTAGCAATAGGCGCAGGCGCAAGACCGATTACGGGACTATTTGATGAATGGCGTCACCAGCGCCAGCAGACGCTTGCCAGCACCGCCGGACGACTCAGAGAAACCTAGTGCCTTTGCCTGCATTTTCTCCCGCTTGGCCGGGTTGTGCAGCAAATACAGTATCTGCTCACGCAGTTCTTCCTTGGTTTTGATTCGAATCGCAGCCCCTGCCCGTACGGCATTTTTGCTGGGCTCGGCAAAGTTGTGCGTATATCTGCCTATGATGATGGGTTTACCCATCGCCGCCGCCTCGATCAGGTTTTGCCCACCGAACTTCAGCAAACTGCCGCCGATAAACGTGAAGTCACACGCCGCATAATAGCTGAACATCTCGCCCAGGCTATCGCCCAGAATCACCTGCGTATGCGGCGGTACCGTTGCCGTGAGTTGGCTACGGCGCTGAAAGCTCAAACCGCGGCTACGTATCATTTCGGATACCTTATTGAAGCGCTGTGGATGGCGCGGCACGATCACAGTCAGGATATCGAGACCTTGCACCGCATCCAGAATGCGGCGCTCTTCGCCCTCGCGGGTGCTGGCCGCCAGGAATATCGGCTTGCCGGTATCAAACATCTCACGCAGCATGGCACCGCGTTCTGTACTACCTTCAGGTGGCCTGACATCATATTTCAGGTTCCCCGCCACAGTGACCTGCGTCTTGCCCAGCAAACGCAAACGCTTCGCATCGGCCTCGGTCTGCGCCGATATCACCGTCAGGTTCTGCAAGCCTTCGCGCACCAGCGCACCCAGTCTGGCATAACCTTTGGCGGAGCGTTCGGATAGCCGCGCATTCACCAACGCCAAGGGAATGCCTGATTCCCTGCAGCCGGCAATCAGGTTGAACCAAAGCTCGGTTTCCATGATCAAGCCGATGGACGGCTGGAAATGCCGCAAAAAGCGCCTAACGGCAAACGGCAAGTCATACGGCAGGTAAGCCTGCTGCACCGTATCGCCAAACAAGGCTTTGCCCGTGGCACGGCCGGTTGGAGTGCCATGTGTCAGCAGGATATGATGCTGCGGATATTGCGCCATCAGTGCACGCACCAGCGGCTCGGCGGCGCGTGTCTCACCCACCGATACGCAATGCAGCCAGATGAGCGGCTGCTTTGCTGGCTGGCTGAAAAAGCCGAAGCGCTCACCCCAGTGCCGCAGGTATTCCGGCTGGCGGATACCGCGCCAAATCAGCTTGATCGGCACCAGCGGCAACAATAAATATAACAGTAAGGTATATAAGAATCGGACCATATGCGTAGGCATTCTCTCACAAAAAAATTCGTTTTTTCAAAATTTCGCGCGTGAGTAATCGCTCACCCAACCGAAATTCAAAGCCTGTCGCGCTTTCGCAAAAAGGCAATACGATTTACAAAAAATATTATTGAAAATAATCCGGACAAGGCTATTGACGCACACAAAATAAAGGCATAAATTCTCGCAAACAACACAACATCTTGTGTTTAACGGAGATGCTTTCGCACCAAGATTATCTCCGTGATGTTTGTCCAATAACGAGGTAACCGGCCTGCCAAGCCGGCTGATACAAAATAACAATGGGGGAAAGAATGCTAAAAGCCATAGATACGCAAGCCAAGGATGTCATGTCCAAGAGTGAGGATGCCGTTGAGATTCCAGTGCAATCGGTCTCGCTCGATATCTGGGACAAGAAATACCGCCTGAAAACCAAAACCGGCGAACATGTCGACAAAGACATGGACGACTCCTACCGTCGCGTTGCACGCGCTTTGGCAGATGTAGAGACCACCGAAGAGAAAAAAGCCGAATGGCACGAGAAGTTCCTGTGGGCCTTGCGTCATGGCGCCATCCCTGCCGGCCGTATTACCTCCAACGCTGGCGCGCTTGAGCACAAACCTGCCACCTCCACCATCAACTGTACCGTTTCCGGCGTCATCGAAGACAGCATGGACAACATCCTTGGCAAAGTGCATGAAGCGGGCCTTACCCTCAAGGCAGGCTGCGGTATCGGTTACGAGTTCTCCACCCTGCGTCCGAAAGGTGCGTTCGTGGCTGGCGCTGGCGCTTATACCTCTGGCCCGCTGTCGTTCATGGATATCTACGACAAGATGTGCTTCACCGTGTCCTCCGCCGGTGGCCGCCGCGGCGCGCAAATGGCCACCTTCGACATCAGTCATCCGGATGTGACCGACTTCATCAAAGCCAAGCGCGAAGCTGGCCGCCTGCGCCAGTTCAACCTGAGCTGCCTCATCACCAAAGAGTTCATGGAAGCCGTGAAAGCCGATGCCGAATGGAAACTGGCTTTCCCTGTCACCGAGAAAGAATCCATCGTGGACGGCCTGAACGTGAACGACGAGACACAAGTGGTGTGGCGCGACTGGCCGGTAAAGAACAAATACCTCACCCGCGCCGATGGCCCGGATGCCGGCAAAGTGGCCTGCCGCGTGTACAAAACCATCAAGGCTCGCCGTCTGTGGGATGTCATTATGAGCAGCACTTATGATTTTGCCGAACCTGGCTTCATCCTCATCGACCGCGTCAATGAGATGAACAACAACTGGTTCTGCGAGAACATCCGCGCCACCAACCCATGCGGCGAGCAGCCACTGCCGCCATACGGCGCGTGCCTGCTGGGCTCCGTCAACCTGACCAAATTCGTGAAAAAACCGTTCACAGATGAAGCCTACTTCGACTGGGCAGAATACCGCGAAGTCATCGCCATCTTCACCCGCATGCTGGACAACGTGGTGGAAATCAACGGCCTGCCGCTGCAGCAGCAACGCGACGAGATCATGCGCAAACGCCGCCACGGCATGGGTTATCTGGGCTTGGGCTCCACCCTCACCATGCTGAAGATGAAGTACGGCGAGGAAGATTCCATCAAGTTCACTGAGGAAGTCACCCGCGTGATGGCCGAAGTGGGCTGGGATGTGGGCGTGCAGCTGGCCGAGGAAAAAGGCGCAGCGCCTATCATGGAAGACAAGTTCGAAGTCACTGCCGACATGATGCGCATGCGTCCGGAAATGGCGGCAGACGGCATCAAGGTTGGCCAGAAAGTGGCCGGCAAAGTGCTGCTGGGTAAATACAGCCGCTATATGCAGCAGTTCCCCGAAGGCTTGCGCAACCAGATCGCCACCAAAGGCGTGCGCTTCACGCATCACAGCTCCATCGCACCAACCGGCACGATTTCCCTGAGCCTGGCCAATAACGCCAGCAACGGCATCGAGCCATCGTTCGCGCACCACTATGCCCGCAACGTGATTCGCGAAGGCAAGAAATCCAAAGAGAAAGTGGACGTGTTCAGCTTTGAGCTGCTGGCCTACCGCGAGCTCATCAACGCCAACGCCATGCCGTTCAGCGATAAGCCTGAAGAACAACTGCCGGATTACTTCATGGATTCATCCACCATCAAGGCCAAAGCCCACGTGGATATCCAGGCCGCCGCACAGAAGTGGATCGACAGCTCCATCTCCAAAACCATCAACGTGCCGACAGATTACGACTTTGAGGATTTCAAAGACATCTACCTGTACGCATACGACAAAGGCCTGAAAGGCTGCACCACCTTCCGCTTCAACCCAGAGGCGTTCCAGGGCGTGCTGGTAACCGAGAAGGATTTGGAGAACACCACTTACAAATTCACGCTGGATGACGGCACTGTGATAGAAGCCAAAGGCAACGAGGAAATCGAATACGACGGCGAGACACACACCGCAGCTAACTTATACGATGCCTTGAAAGAAGGCTATTACGGTAAATTCTAATTGCCGTAGAGGAGAACGGACATGACAATCAAAATCGAGAAAAAGATCACCGGCTATAACGTAGTCACGCCGGAAGACAAAGCCAAAGAAGCCGCCGCCGTTGAGGCCGCTGCCCAAATGGCAGCACAGCAAAAGGCCGAAATCATTCAACTGGGCGAGCCGTTAAGCCGCCCGGATATCCTGATAGGCAACACCTACAAGATCAAAACCCCGGTGACCGAGCACGCGCTGTACATCACCATCAACGATGTCATCATGAACGAAGGCACCCCGCAGGAACACCGCCGCCCGTTCGAGATATTCATCAACTCCAAGAACATGGACCACTTTCAGTGGATCGTGGCTCTTACAAGGGTTATGTCCGCCGTGTTCCGCAAGGGCGGCGATGTGACATTTTTGGTGGAAGAGCTTAAAAGCGTATTTGAGCCATCTGGCGGCTACTACAAACGCGGCGGCAAATTCGTGCCCAGCCTGGTGGCCGAGATTGGCGAAGTGCTGGAAAACCACCTGATCCAGATCGGCATGCTGAAGCGCCCCGGCCTGGACCAGCACCAGCAAAAACTGGTGGATGCTAAAAAAGCCGAGTATCTGGAAAAACATTCCATCAGCGAGGAAGAAATCACCACCGATGGATTCCCCAAAGGCGCACAGCTATGCAGCAAGTGCCACACCAAAGCGATGGTGGTGATGGACAACTGCCTGACTTGCCTGAATTGTGGTGATAGTAAGTGTGGTTGATTTAATTTTTCAGTATCAACACAATTAAAGTATGACTGATTCTTTTAGTCAGGTTAGAAAAAGTTTAATTGCTCTTATAAATGACGTTGAAAACAAGGTCATAGCTCTAAAAGGTAAATGGGGCACTGGTAAGACTTTTTTATGGGATAGCGTTAAAAAAGATTTATTTAGTGGCGAAAAGAAGGAGAGGCAGGCAGTCTATGTTTCTTTATTCGGGGCAAAAACTATAGATGAATTAAAGTTGCGTATTATAAAAAATGCCTATCTAAAAGATAATTTAATCATAGAAAAGATTACCAAAACAGGCGGTGGATTTGCTAAGTCGGCGGCAAAGTTCTTTGGGATTGATTTCTCTCCTAAAGAAACATTATTAATTTGGCTATCAAGTTTTACAAATGGCAAATTGATTGTAATTGATGATATTGAAAGAAAACATAAATCTCTAGATATAGACGAACTGCTTGGTTTTTTAGACGAGTATTCAGAAACCCATAATACTCGTTTTCTTGTTCTACTAAATACAGATAAACTTCAAGACCAAAAAATGTGGGTGACGCTGCATGAAAAAGTTATTGATGCTGAGCTTGTATTAAATCCCTCACCCTCTGAAGCTTTTAAAATTGTTGCAAATAAAGGGTGCTTCAATCATCTAGCCGAAGTTGAAGCCGCTTTAGCAATTCTTAATGTTAATAACATACGCGTTATAGAACGTGTTTTAAAATTAGTAAAACAAATTTCATCAATTGTTCCAGAAGATGGCGTCCATAGCTCCAGATGGATACCTAGCACTGTCTTACTTGCAGCTTCGCAATATCATGCGGTGGAAAATCCGCCTCCAGTTAGCTATATACTTTCTTTTAATTCATATGCATTTTTTTCAAAAAAAGAGGGTGAGTTTTCAAGCGAGGAAATAGCATGGAATTCAATGCTTAATAAGTTAGGAATTTCCTATCCAGATGAATATGAAGATATTCTTGTTAATTTTTTTAACACGGGTCTGCTAGATTCTGATCGCTTAAAATCATTATTTATCAAATATAAAAGCGAAAGTGGTAGAGAAGCGCTAAAACAAAAATTAAATGATTTTTATGATGATGTTCACTGGACCCCTCAGAAAAATAAATCCGAATTAGTTGATATAGCAAATGAACTTTATAAAGATGTAAATTCATTTAATCATGTTGATATATCATTCATTGTGGATGAGCTAGAAAACTTAGGAGAAATCGAACTAAGCAGAAGCTTCCTTAATTCTTGGCTTGATTCTGTAGATAAACGACCCGAATATCAATCTATAGGAGAAAGGGGATACGAGTACTCTCGCCAAAAAATTCACCCAAAAGTTATTTCCAAACTAAATGAAATGAGGGATAAACAACATCCCCCATTAAATGTCACAGAAGCTATTGAACGAATCGTTAAGAACTCCGGCTGGGGAGACCGTGAAAAACACGCGCTAGGCAATTCAACCGTTGCTGATTATGAGAATGCACTTAGAACCAACAGCAATGATATTTTGCGACTCTTTGTTAGAGAGCATTTAGATTGGCTTAAAAAAGACACCTATTATGATGATAATTTCAAAAACGGCGCATACAATTTTCTTAATGCCACAATCAATATTTGCTCCAATGAGCCAAATAGCAGATTGGCAGAAATACTGAAAGAAAATTTTAAATATTACGGCCTACTAGAAAGACTAAGCCCAACATAAGCTAAATAATCGTGTTCACGGGAAAAAAAGGGGTCAGACCCCAATTAACTAGACCCCAATTAACTGAAACTTAACGCCCAAACCACCCCAATTTTTCCCTGTTTTTGAAGTTAAGTTTTAAGGGCTTTCTTAGCTTATTCTTCAGCTTATTGGCGGCTTTTCAGCTTCTACAATGTCTCGATACACGTGCCAAGTGGCATGGCCAACGATAGGCATGGTGATGATAAGCCCGACAAAATAGGTGGCAAAGCCCAACACCACCAGCACAACGATGCAGAACCCCCAAAGCAGCATGGTGAGCGGGTTTTTTGCGCAGGTGATTATACTGGCGATGGCAGCGGTGATGGCATCTGTTTTCCGCTCGGCCATGAGGGGGATGGCCACAACACTAATGGCAAACACGAGGCCGGCAAAGATGCCGCCAACCGCAAAATACACCATGGCGAACATGGGCTGTTTCAAAGTGAATACACTCTCTATGACCTTGGTAAGGGTTGGGAATGCGCTGTCTTGAAAATAGAGGGCAAAAGTTATCATGGAGGCACGCGCCCAGATGAGCAGGATAACGGTGAGCACGCCTGCAAAGATGCCTACATTGAGGATGTTTGCGCGCCAAGCGGTAAGGCTGGGCACAAGCGTGGGTTGTTGGCCGGATTCTATTTGCCGGCTTAGATCATAAAGCCCCATGGCAAGAAATGGCCCCACCAGCAGAAACCCTGTCACCAGGCCCGTAAACAACCCGTAGGCTTCATCGAATACAAATTTCATCACCCAGCCAGCCGCCGCAAAAAACGCTCCATAAAACAGGCTAGATAAACCAGCTTGGCGTGTGTCCCGGATGCCAGCTTTTAGCCAGCCAAGAATGTGACTTGGTTTAACGTGGCGGATAACAGGAAAGGTGCTTTGCGGGTTGGGTGCAGTTGGCGGTGGTTGATGGCTCATGGGTGGTTGCTCTCGTCTTTTGCGGATAGTCAAATAAGCGAGGTTAATTATGCGGTAATTTGCGCTATTTTAGAACCCGTGGCTGATACACCATTGGGTGGACAACGGCGTTAACGCATGCCCCATCCACCACATGCGCATTCATTATTAAAACACCTGCCCTGCAAGCCAATGTCCATGCGGGTTTCAGGGCATCGGTTTAGCCAATGAATTTCGCCTCGATCGGCTAGAACTCGCCTTGTCTGTAGCGGCTTTGTCATCAGGTATGCTACGTCAGGAACTTAAGCTATTAAGCCCACTCATACTGGAGCTTGGCCTTGTTTTCCAACTAACAATAAACCACAAACACACGATATCGATATGAACGCGATGCGCATAAGTATGGTTGGCTTGTATCTATTGGCCCTTGCTGCCAGTGCAGGTGCGGCGGTTTTGCCTGAGCCGACGGAAGATTTCTTGTATAACCTGAAACAGTCGATGGTGAAGATAGGCACCACGACCAGATCTGGCGGGCATGGCTTTGGCACCGGCATTGCGGTAAGCAAAGATCAGGTGGTGACCAACTGCCACGTGCTGGGCGGTGCCAACGGGGTTTCCATCTCCAAATGGGGCACGGAGTATCCTGTTGATTCGCTGCAAGCCGACTGGAAGCACGATATATGCATACTTAAGGTGGAGTATGCCGATTTAAAGCCGGTGCCGATGGGCGACTCTTCCAAGCTGAGTTATGAGCAGCCGGTGATTTCAATCTCCATGCCTAACGACTCACCCGCGCCTTATGTGGTGCTGAGCAATATCAAAGCGCTTTACCCTTTGGATGGCGAGGAGGTGATACGCACCAAGGCGGCATTTGCGATTGGCGCGAGTGGCAGCCCGATATTTGACTACGATGGCAAACTGATTGGCGTGAGCACGTTCAAAAGCCCGGGCAAGAAAGCCTATTTCTACAACATGCCTGTCAATCTGGTGAAAGCGGCTTTGCAAACGCCGCCGGTACAGCTGAATGCAGCGCATGATCTGCCATTTTGGGATGCGCCCGAGGAGAACCGGCCGTTTTTCATGCAGATAGTGTTGCCTTACCAGAACGACCGCTGGCAGGACGTACAGCGAGTATCTAGCCGTTGGGCAGAAAAAGAGCCCGACAACGCAGAAGCCTGGTACTACCTGGGGGAAGCCGCGCGCCACCTGGGAGACGACAAGGCGGCGGCCATGCATTACCAAAAGGCATTGAGCCTGCACCCCAACCACCCGGCCACTTTGCTGGCTAACGCGCAATTGGCGCAAAAAGATGGCAGGCAGGCAGAGACGGAGAAATTTCGCCTGACGCTGAAAGAAATCAACCCCGAGCTGCTGGAGGAACTGGACAGCGCCGCAAAGCAGGAGTGTCAGGCAACTGTGGCTGAATGCTGATGAAACGACTGCTGACATTTGGGTTGCCGATACTAGCCATGATTGCAATGGCGATTTACTGGTATTCAGAAATGAATGCCGAGGCACCGCCACGACAGATTTCAGCGCTGGAAATCACGGGAGATGCATGTGATTTGATTGCAGAAAAGGCATCGATGCATTTGCCTGAAGCGCTGCCTTTTCAGAAGATGGAAAAGGCAGCCAGGCGGGCAAGGGTTTTAGAAATGTGCATGAATGACAGGGTTTATGTTGAGAACCCTGCCTGGCCTGCCTACGCCAAGCCGCTGGCGCAGAAAGCCGCGCAGGCGCAGCAGATTTCATACGACGAGGCCTATGAGAACCTGAGGCGGGCCAGCATGCTGAAGCTCAAGCCCGCCAACAACGAACCGCTGTACTGGGTTGCGGCAAAAAAACCGGCAAAACAGTAAAACGCGCGGCCCTGCAGACCAATATCCATGCGCCTTTCAGGGCATGTGTTTTTTTAATTAACCTACACAACTAATCATTTGCTGCAGTTTGCCATGCGGCTAGCATTGCGTGCATGCGCTTATAGTGCGACCCACGCCAGTAGACTCTGCCGCATGCAGGGCAAAGTCGTAACTGCTCGCCCGGCTTGCGCGCGTCATCCGGGGCGCGTGCCAGCGCGGCCTCATCTGCCGCCACCAGCGGCGTGTTATCTACCAGGCAGCGGGTAAAGGCATGGCCCAGCCAATCCAGATGGAAATGATCATTCAATATGGCAGCCAAATGATGCAACGCCACTGGCGGCAGAATCAGCGCGATTCCTTGCGCCGCCTTGTGTTCACGTATCAGTGTGTCTTGTGTCAGGAAATAGCGCCCTTCGGCATGGCATTGCTGCAGCAGCTGCGCATCGCTTTCGCCATCCCGCGCAAGCCGTGTATCGTAACCGGCAGCACGCAGATAGCGGCATAGCTGGCCCAGCATTTCGTCACATAAGAACTTGGGCATGGCATCGACCATGCCTATGACTGCAAGCCCATATACTGCGCGGCCCCCAGTGCCGAGGCCTGCACTGCTTGCTGATAAGTGGCCGATGCTGCCAGATTATCTGCCAGCTGGTTGAGTGATATATAGCCGGGGTCCAAGCGGTAGTCTTTTTCCCGAAATATGCTGTGCTCTTTAGCGTAGCTTTCCGCCAGCGCCCTCAGTGATTCTGCCAGCGGTTTCTGAGGGTCGGTCGGCGTGAATTCCCCAATCAGCCAAAGGTGAACATTTTCCTCTTGTGTGTAGCCAGCTTTAGGGTCGGCAAGCTTATGAGCATGGTCTAACTTGGCTTGGCTGTCCACATCTTTTGGGTCGCCATAGGCAACCTCATAATATTTCACATCGTGGGCCAGCAAGGAGGTGGGACCATCTATCGGCACCTGGCCCACGGCATAATAGCCGGCGATGGCCCGCAGGCTTTGCAGATGATGTTCCTTGCCCACGAAATGGATGGTCTCGCCGCGTGCCTGCAGCGCCTTGATGCCCGCGGCCATATCCTTGGTTGCCGCATAGATCAGGGCGGCATAATTTGCGGCATCTTTGCGGGCCAGGCTGTAATTGATCATGGCCGTGCCATTGCTATAAAGCTCCATGGCGCTAGTAGCTGCTACATCACCATGCTGGTCCAGCACGGCGGAGACTGCCATCCTGGTACCGTTGCCATTACCACTGTCTAGCGCCAGTAGCCAGTTCTGCAGACGCTCTGCAGGCCATTCAGGATACTGCTCTCTAGCCAGCGCAAAGATTTGCGGCAGCAGTTTTATCTGTTCATCCGCACGCAAATCTTGCAGCCGGACTGTCGAATACCCTGCGGGAAGCCTGAAATCGTATGATTGGGTCATCTGGTTGCTCGTCATCACATTTTCCGCATCCGAAAAAATCGCTTCTATGAAGATGAGAGAACCTTGAATCCGCTGTAATCCCCTTCATCTGGGCTAATCTCGACTTGATCTACATATGCAAGTTCAGGGCCGCGCCGCGCCCAACCTACCAGTGCATCTACAGCAGCCGGGCTACCATGCACGGCTGCCTCCACCGTACCATCGCTAAGATTTCTTACCCAGCCTGCAACCCCAAGCCTAAGCGCCTCACGGGACATCGACTGACGGAAGAACACACCCTGCACTCGGCCATGAATCACCAGTCGCAGCTTTTTGTGGGATAGGGTTGTCATGTTGAATGGCACCAGAAATGGGGTTGACTCTATTTTTATGGAACCAACTCTACGAACTACTGGCGGCGCTTCAAAAGCGGCGCCAGGCTTGATACTTAACGCTTTAGCAGAGATAAGCTGGCTTAACTATTATCTTCTGTCGTTGTTGTGCTTGTTATGCCCATTTCCATGACCACGGCCTCTGTTGCCCTGGTCATGATCATCGTCACCCCTGCCACGGTATCCCTGACCTTCATAACCACGATGCTCGTACTCTCTGTACTCCCTGTTATGGTACTCATGATAATAGGGAACGTAATCATCTCTATACCAGCGTTCCTGCACAAAATATACCGGTCTGCCGCAGGCATGATAGCGGTCACAATAGCGGCTCCAGTTTTTTGCATGTCCGGGCGGCACCCGCAGATAGATCGGCTCATATGTTTCTACGATATGCCGGTGAACGATGATGGGTTCGCGATAGATGACGCGAGGTGCTGGATAAGGAAATTCACCGATATCGATGCGACCATAGAACCCGGGCTGGCCAACACTGATGGATACGCCTACATCTGCAGCCAATGCTGAACCCGAGGCTAAAGCCAAGGCGCAAGCGAGAATGGAATGCTTAAGCATGCTGATTTTGTTCATTGAAAACTCCATTGATAGTTTCAGTACGTACAATATTAACGCTTTGAGCAGCATAATGGATGACTGCAGTGAAAATTGCCCTATATCGGCTTTACCGCGCCGCAGTTTGCGCTCATCCATTTGCCTGCGATGTCGGCTTTTTCGTTGACCGGATTTCCTCGAGCGGTGCCAGTGAATCTGGTTTGGCCCAAAAAGCTCTCTTTACTCGTTAAGTGCCCTTCTGCTGTGCCGTTGCCTCTAAGTTCGGCGCTCTCGCAAGCAAAATCCACTTTGTAGCTGTTGCCGTCGCGGCTTGTGCTTTTAGTGGCGCAGCCTGTTTGGTCCTGATAAAAATTGGGCAGTGCTTTTTGCTTTGCCATCTCTTGAGTAATGCACACTTTGGAGATTGCTGCACCATTTTCTATCTGCGGCATTTCCATGCCATATTCTTTGGCAAGATCCCGCAGATTTTGCATCTGATCCGGAGGAATGGCGGGCGCTAACAGCAATAGATCGGATGTGGTGGAAATCTCCCACAAGCCGGGGCGCATATCCAATTCGGCTGCATTTGCGGTGGATAGCAATAATGGAGAAACGAGTGAAACTGCCAAGAGTGATTTGCGCATAGGTAATTTTGAAACTTGCAACAATCTTTTAGAGAACAGCTTGGCGCGTTAAGTTCAGCCTGTCCTGCAGACCAATATCCATGCGGTTTTCAGGCCATGTTACTTGAACAAATCATCCAGCGGGTTCTTGCCGCCGCCACTCGACTTTGCCGGAACGCGCTTGGGGACAAATTCCTCTTCGATATTGTCGCGGTAAAAGCTCCATTGCGAGCCGGATGCTTTAATGCGGCGCCACAAATCTTCGCTCACGCCCGGGTATTCCAGCACGCTGCCGCCATCCAGTTCCACCCGCAGGGTGCGGGTTTTGACGTCATAGCCGATGGCGCGCAGTTTGCCTGCATTCACTTTGGTCATTTCCATGTGCTGATTGTATAGCGCTTTATTTTGCTACTCAACTTAAGCTCTAAGCTGAACGCGCTTAGAATGACACATACATGCGCGCGTTCATTATGGAGACACCTGCCCTGCAAGCCAATTCGGATGAAGCTTACAGGCCAATGGTTTTAGCAATGAAAGCTTGGTATACAAAATTGAAACCTTAATCACCAGCCTTTTCCGCTGAGCGATCCACGTTTGAGTGCGTCATCGCCAATGGAGATGCAGCGGCCATAACCAAAGAAGCTGGCGCGTGTACCTTTGGGGCAGCCTTCGCTTTGCGCCTGAGCTTCCAATTTCGCCTTGGTAACTGCTGCTTTTTTGGTGTCGACGTATTCCCAATAGCCATTGGGGTGCAGTATCACTTCCTCTCCGCTTGCGGTAGTAGCATGGGTATCTTGGTCTTCCGCCATTGCGATTGCGGATAAGCCCAGCATCAGTACGCATAGCATCAGGTGTCGCATCGGGTTTTTCCTTTTGATGAATCAATATATTGGACTGGTGAAGCTGCGACCAATGGGTGGTCGGATACTCCTCTATATATTATCTGCTACAGGCCACGCTGTGAACCGATACCGTTTAAATAAGCTCTTTATGCCATCAGGCAAGTATCCTGCTGGCCTTGATATCCTTGGCTTTGATTTTTAGCACTGCCGGTTTTAGGCTAGGTTTACGTGAGCTAACAGCGTTCACGCTAACAACCTGGCGGGTTTTTACCGTAGCTTTGTCAGTATCAGGCAAACTTTCGCAACCGCTTATCCCAAAAGCCAAACAAGCAAACAAAAAATGCATGACTCTCTCCTTTCAATGCTTAAGCCACTTTGCGTCCGATATCAGGCACATGCCGCCGTATTGCTTGAGCATGGGACGCAATGCCTCTAATAATGATTCGAGCTGGTCATTCTTGCATGCGATGACGAAAGTGACGTTCTCGAACATGTCGCCAAAGACATTCTCTTCGCGCTGACCACGCTCGCCATAACCGCCAACGTGTTTGTAGATAGTAAAAGCGTGGACATTCGCGTCTTTCAGCGCTTTTATCACGTTATTCTTCTCATGCGCTTCTATCACCAATTCGATACGTTTCACATCCATCATGTTGGTTTACCCCAAATAGTTTGCAAAGTTGTAATAAGCCGGGATACCAATGATCACATTGAACGGAAATGTGATGCCCAGCGTCAGTGTCAGGTATATGGAGGGATTGGCCTCAGGGATGGCCACCCGCATTGCGGGCGGCACAGCGATATATGAAGCACTGCCCGCCAGTACCGCCATAAGTGTCGCGCCACCCACTGAAAAGCCCAGCAGATATCTACCCAGGATCACGCCGATACAGCCCAGAATAAGCGGCATCGCAGTGCCGAAAATGATAAGAAACAGGCTGGAGTTTTTAAAATCGCTCAGTTTTTTACCGGCTTCCATGCCCATCGATAGCAGGAATATGCACAAAACACCCATGAACATCTGATCGAAGAACGGCGATATGATTTTCAGATTCTTGTCTGGAATGATGTTGCCTATCAGCAACCCGCCCAGCAGCAGGATCACGCTGCCGTTAGTGAGGGATTCCCTCACCAGCTGTCTTGCATTGACGGCAACGTTGCCAGCGCCAGTCACGGTTTTCCGGTAATAGTCTGCTAGCATCAAACCTACCAGAATCGCTGGAGACTCCATCATTACTAGCATCATGACCGGGTATTTTTCATAGGGTATATCAAGGCTCTCTAGAAAAGCGATTGCCGTTAAAAAGGTACCGGCACTGACCGACCCATAATGCGCGGCTACCGCAATAGCATTGAATGGATCCAGTTTGCCGAGCTTATGCAATATGACAAACGAGAAAAGCGGAATGGCTACACCCAGTAAAACAGCAACCAAAATCGCCAAACCAGCGCCTTGCATGTCAGAATGGGCTAGCTCGACCCCGCCGTGAATACCAATACCCAACAGCAGATAGATGGTAATCGATTTCACCAGATCCGCCGGCAGCTTAAGATCTGATTTGACGACCTGCGCAAACAGTCCCAGTGAGAAGAACAGAATCGATGGATTCAAGACGTTGCCAAAGTTAATCAATTTAAACACCTGTTATTGAACATAGTGTCGATTATCTTGAATTTAATAAGTTCTGTATAATATATTTATAATCAATTTTTAATATCATTAATAGAACAATGCGCGGTAGATTCAACTTCAATCACTTGTACTATTTTTGGATGGTGGCCAAAGAAGGCAATTTGACCAAAACAGCTGAAAAGCTTTTTGTCGCGCAATCGGCGTTGTCGATGCAGATCAAGAAGTTGGAAGAACAGATAGGCGTGAAGCTATTTGTTAAAGTAGGCAGAAAGCTGGAGCTATCCGAGGCCGGACTTATCACGTTCTCTTATGCTGAAAAAATCTTTAAGCTAGGAAACGAGTTGGGCAGCGTGTTGCACTATAACTTCAAGAACAACAAGACCACATTGAAGATTGGCGTCATCTCCTCGCTATCCAGGAATTTTGTCGAGAACTTCATCAAACCCTTGCTGACCAGAGAGGATACCGAGATTGTCTTGGAATCCGGTAGCGAGGAAGACTTACTAAACAAACTGTTTGACCATCGCCTAGACCTGATTTTAAGTAATCTTTCCCCAAAGAACAGCATCAGCAATGACCTGAGAATCAAGTCTATCGCCAAACAACAGATCAGTATCGTCGGCAAACCTGCTAATAAAAAAGCGGGTGCAGACCTGCAAAGCATCCTCAAGGAGAACAAGATACTGCTGCCTGGTGTTGGCACCGATATACGCAGCAAGTTTGACCAAGTATGCGATGATATGGGGTTGCAATATGATGTACTGGCTGAGATCAACGACATGCCTGCATTGCGTTTGCTGGCAAGGGACTCTGGCGCAATCGCCCTGCTGCCAATTATTGTGGTGCAGGATGAGATCAGAAACGGAATGCTGGAGGAATACTGCAGGATTCCCGGGTTATATGAGCACTTCTATGCGATATCCCTGAGAAAACAATATGAGCCGGAAATCATCAGGTTTCTGCTGGCCAACGAATCACTGGGAAAGGCGTAACGGCCTAGATTTTCGGGCGGATAGTCCGCTGCATCAATTCTGCCAGCACGAATTCATTGAATTAATGTGTGAATTTTCGCTCTTAATCTGACGAATGCGACTACTCTGGATTTTAAGGCTGATTAATCATATGTGCTTACGTTTTTGGCTGCCATGTTTGATGACAGCATTTTTATCGGTGACCCCTGCCATGGCGACTGAAGAACCTAAATATACGGTAATTGAAAAGACGGATGATTTTGAGTTACGGGCATACAGCCCAATGATTATCGCGGAAACTTTTGTCACAGGCAGCCTGGAAAAAGCTTCTGGAGATGGTTTTAGGCTGATTGCGGATTATATTTTTGGCAATAACAAATCCCGTACGGGCAGCAGTGAAAAGATCAGCATGACGACCCCAGTGACAATGAAGCCTAAAAGCGAAAAAATTAGCATGACTGCACCAGTCAGTATGCAGGAAGCGGAAGGCAAATGGCGCATGCATTTTGTGATGCCAAGTAAATACACGCTGGATACCCTGCCTGAACCAAACAACAAAGCGGTGAATTTGCGCGAACTGCCCGCAAAAAGGTTTGCGGTGGTACGTTTTTCCGGGTTGGCAGGGGAAGCCAAAACCGCCCAAAAGACTAAAGAACTGCTGGCTTGGATGTCATCCAAGAATATCGAGCCGATTGGTACCCCAGAACTGGCGCGTTATAACCCACCATGGACCTTGCCGTTCTTGCGCCGCAATGAAGTGATGGTGGAGTATTAAGCTCGAACAAGGAATTCAGAAACTGGCACACGGCTTGCTAATTCATTCACATGATGAATTCGATAGGTGATATTCATGCCGTCTCCGAGGCGATTCGGGATGCGGTGGCGCCTGTGTTCTTGCTGACTGGTATCAGTTCGCTGTTGGGCGTGCTGATTGCTCGCCTGAGCCGTTCCATAGACCGTGCGCGATTGTTAAACGATATGCCGGAGGGGAAACGTGACCGGTTTAAGGATGAACTACGCATTATTGTGAAACGCACCAAATGGTTGCGCCGCGCGATAGGTTTTGCCACGCTGGCTGCACTATGTGTGTGCATTTCCATCGCCACTCTATTCATTTCGGTGGAGACCGGCTTCAAGACGCCGCATGTGGTAGCCGTCACATTCATCTCGTCGATGCTGTCGGTGATTGTGGCGCTACTCTGTTTTTTGCGAGAGATTGCGCTGGCCTCGCGCGAAGTCATCGTGCCATTTAAGCACGAGAAGCCTTAAAAGCCTTCACGCACGCGTTCATTACAAAAACAGATGCGCTGCAAGCCAATCAGGATGCGGCCTGCAGAGCAGTGATCTTAGTAATTAAAATGAAATGGCAGGTTACATCTCAAGGCATATCTTGCCAAAGTGCCGGTTGGTCTCCTGATATTGGAACGCGGCTACGATATCTTCCAGCGGAAAGATTTTATCAACGATGGGCTTGATGCCATTCGCGTCGATGGCGCGCACCATATCCTGCTGCTGGCTGCGGCTGCCCACCAGGACGCCTTGCAGGCGCAGCTGTTTTACCAGCGCGGCAACAATATTAATCTGCCCGCCCAAACCCGTGAGAATGCCAATGACCGAGATATGGCCACCCACCCTTGCCGCCGCCATGGATTGCTCCAAAGTCGCAGGGCCGCCGACTTCTACCACATGGTCTACGCCGCGTCCGCCGGTGAGCTTGTGTGCGGCTTCACCCCAGTTACTCTGGCTGCGATAGTTGATGACATGGTCTGCCCCCATGGCCCGCAGGCGCTCCAGTTTCTCGTCGCTGGACGAAGTGGCGATCACTGTAGCACCAGCCGCTTTGGCGAACTGCAAAGCAAAGATGGAGACACCGCCGGTGCCTTGCACCAACACGGTATCGCCTGGCTTAAGATGATCATCGCACATCAGAGCGCGCCATGCGGTAAGCGCCGCAGTTGTGAGCGTAGAGGCTTCCACGTGGCTCCATCCTTTGGGTGCCAGCGTAAACGCCTTGGCGCAAGCGGTGACAGTTTCACGCGCATAGCCATCCACGCCATCACCCGGCACAGTGGCAAATCCTTCCACCAGCGGCTTCCCCGCCTCCCATGTCGGGAAGAATGTACTGACCACATGATCACCCACGGCGAATTCCGTCACTCCGGCACCCACAGCAATGACTTCGCCTGCGCCATCCGCCATTGGGATGCGCGGCTCACTGGGACCCCACATGCCGCTCACCACAGCAAAATCATGATAGTTAAGCGAATTGGCATGCAGGCGTACGGTAATTTGCCCGGCTTTCGGTTCCACCGTCTCGCGCTGGCCTACCGTTACCTTGTCGTAACCGCCGCCTGTTTGAAGGATGATTGCTCTGCTGGCCATAAACTTCTCCTGTTGTTGGTGTATCAGCTTATTGTGTAACTAAAACAGACTTAAATAAATAGTGCGATGCAAATTTGATGCGCCTGCTGCCCAATATGGATGCCGCTTACAAGCCGATGGTGGCTAAGGGGAACCCGGCTTACTGTCAATTATTCGCAGACCCTAAGTGATGTACCGCCCACTCCTTGGCCTTGGCGATGGCGATACGGATGGCTTTGCCTTCGTCCATGCCTTCTTCTAGCAGGGCATTGGCAATCACGATGGCTTTAGTACGTACGGTGGAAGGCAGGTGGATCATGGCCGGCGGGTAGTGATATTCGTTCCAAGGCATGGTCATTCGCCTCCAGATACATTTAGCGGCCATTTGTGGAGTATTTGGTAGCGCACGCCCTTTTCTGTACTGACCGACTCTACCAGCACGAAGCTATCAGCCGCCCAAGCGATAGGCGTAATAGCTTGTGACTCAAGCGCTTTGGCGGCGTTGCGTATCAGGGTAACGTGTGCAGCGAATTTCTCGCTTTTCTCCAGTTCGCCTGCGCCTTTGAGCTGCTGGCGCAACGCGCTGGCCAATTCAACCAGCGCAGGGACAGTGACCTGTGGCGCAGCATAGGCGATGCGATTGTGTCGCCAGAAAGCGAGTTTATCCAAAGCGAAGGCGAAAGCTGGCGCCGAAACGTTACCGGCGATCTGCATCAGCTGTGGCAAGCGGGTACGTTCCACTTCGCCCAGAAACAGCAAAGTGAGATGCAGGTTATCTGCCACCATCACACGGCCTTTGCACAGCGGCTGAATCCCCAGCGCCAATTTATGCAGCGCCTGCCGCGCTTTTGCCTGTGGCCAAAGCGCAAAGAACACCCGCGCTACGTCTGGATTGGAAGTCCGGGTGCCCAATCAGGGAATACCCAACACCTTGAGATATTCTTCCAGCGTGAGAGTGAGCCGCTCGATGGAGTTGCCAACCTCATCCAGATGCACATCCGAATCCAGATGCAGCTTCTCCAGCAGCTGTTTGTGTTTTTCCAGCGCGTCGAGGTGTTCATCCAGTTTGGAATCTTTTAAATCTTTAGCCATGGCATTCTCCTTGAACAGGCTTTTAATATAGCACTAAGTAAGACTGGAATCATGGGTTGGCCAGATAATCTGCAACAAGCTGTAATTGACAAACCGGCATGGCAGGCGCATAAATAACTTTCACAAAGATTGCCGTTAATTGAGGAGCTTGTCATGGAAAGAAGAGATCTACTGAAAAGCGCGGGCCTGCTTGCACTTGCATCGCTCACGAATACCGCCAGGGCAGAACATGAACATCACCACCATATGGGCGCACACCCCAACCAGAAGGTGATGGATACGGCTAGCGAGTGCATCCAAAAAGGCGATGTGTGCCTGGCCCATTGCCTGGTGCTGCTGGGGGATGGCGATAAGGACATGGCGGCCTGTGCCAAAAGCGTGAACCAGATGCTGGCGACCTGTGGCGCACTGCAGCAGCTTGCAGCACAGGAATCCAGTCATTTGGGCGAGATGGCAAAGATAGCCGCCGCCACCTGCAAGGAATGCGAAGCCGAATGCAAAAAACATGCGGACAAGCACGAGGCTTGCAAGAACTGCATGGAATCTTGCAAGGCATGCCGCAAAGAGTGTGAATCATTGGCTGCTTGATTGAAGCATGGCAGATAGTTATATATCTGCCATTTTTTATAATTTTTGTAAAAAATCCAACTCTAGAGCTCAACTTAGCATTAAAGACCCTTCTTAACCCATTGTTGTATTGATACTTTATTTTTTCAGGCGTAGACTAAGCTGGTAGTTTTTTCGATTTCTCTTGCTGATTTCATCAGCAGGCCAAAGAATTGGCTTTTACAAGGAGAGTTAGCTTGCAGATAACCATGATCGCTTGGGCTTCCAAGAGAGTATCGCGCCGCCTTCACGAGCGCGATCAAAGCTTTTAACTTCTGAAACCAGAAATCCGCACGATGATAGACCTCCTCACCGTTTATGCCAAAACCCAGAAAGGTGTCCGCAAGCGTAATGCATTGCTGGTTACTCTGCTATCGCCGCTGCAGTCACGCATCCTTGGGTATATAGACGGCAAGGCCAACGTCAAAAACCTCATCACCAAATTCGATAACGTGAATATCGATGATATCGAGCGCGCGCTGAATGCGCTGCTGCAAAACGACTATATCCGCATCGTGGATGTCACCAAGGCGGATTGGCTGCCCACCGAGAATTTCACTCCGATGATCATCGAGGAGTTCAGCGACTTTGATGAAATAGAGGCGTTTGAGCAACAACAAACCAAAAAGCAAGCTGACGTTGAAACGAAGCAAAAGGCAGAAGCGAAAGTAAAAGCTAAGCTGGAAGCCGAAGCAAAAATAGAGGCCGAAAGAAAAGCCAAGGAAGAAGCGCACCGGCTGGAAGCCGAACGCAAAGCTAAAGCGGCGGCCGAGGAAAAAGCCCGCATCGAAGCTGAAAAGGCGCGTGCAAAGGCTGAAGCGGAAGAAAAGGCAAGGTTGGAAGCCGAGCGTAAAGCCAAAGCAGAGGCGG
>DAOMMM010000002.1:78137-334496 GCA_035423825.1 Methylophilus sp.
AGGAAGAGGCTGAGCGCCTAGCTGCCGAGCAAAAAGCAAAAGAAAAAGCAGAGGCGGAACGCAAGGCACGTGAAGCCGAGGAAGCCAGACAAAAAGCAGAAGCCGAAAGAATCGCCAGAGAAGAAGCAGAAGCGAAAGCCAAGGCTGAAGAGGCCCGTGCCAAAGCGGAGGCTGAGGCCAAAGCAAAAGCCGAAGCGGAAGAAAAGGCAAGGTTGGAAGCCGAGCGTAAAGCCAAAGCAGAGGCGGAACAGAAAGCAAAACTGGAAGCGGAGCGCAAGGCGAAGGAAGAGGCTGAGCGCCTAGCTGCCGAGCAAAAAGCAAAAGAAAAAGCAGAGGCAAAAGCGGAGGCTGCGGCCAAGGCAAAACAAGCGGCGGAAAGACTTGCTCGCGAACTAGACGAAGCACGTAAAAAACTGCAGGCGGAAAAGAAAGCCAAAAAAGAAGCCGAACGCCAAGCCAAAGAAGAAGCAGAACGATTGGCCGCTGAGCAGGAGGCCAGAGAAGAAGCGGAACGATTGGCCGCTGAACAACAAGCCAGGGAAGAGACAGAGCGACTTGAAGCCCTAGCCAAAGCGGAAGCTGAGGAAAAAGCTCGCGTCGAGGCTGAAGAATACGCCAGAACCGAGGCAGCAAAAGCTGCCAAGGAAGCAGAAGAAGAGAACAAGAAACGTGAAGCCGAGAAAAGAGCAGAGGAGGCGAAAAAACTCGAAGCCTTGATCCTGGCGGAGCAACGGCAGGAAATCGCCCAGCAAAAAAGGCTGGATGCGGAAAGGGCTGCCAAGAACGCCCTGAAGGAAGAAGTAATTGTGCTGGATGGTCCCCCTTGGGAAGATACGGATAAAGAAGCAGCCGAACATCCTGATGATGATGCAGACATAGCCCCAGCAGCCCACGAAGCCAACTCTGAAGAAGATGTCGCTATAGACTATATGATGCACGACTCGGCGGAGGATGATGGGTTCGTGCCCACAGGGATGGAGACAGAGCAAGAAGATGAAGCAGCCGCCCTGCCTGACGAGATCGATGATGAAACGAAACTGGCAGCGTTAAGGCGCGCCGCAGCTGCAGAAGCGCAAAACAAACCCAAACCCTCATTGCTGGACAAGAAAAAAGCACTGAAACGAAAAATCAACCAGTTGGTGGTAAAGCCCGCCAAAATGGCATTCATGGCGATGAAAACCTCCATCCTGATTGGCGTACTGGTGTTTTTCGTAGCGCTAGGCCTGCTGCCCTACCTGCCATTGAACACCCTGGTACCGCCAATCGAAGAACTGGCACAGCAGCAGCTTGCCACCTCGGTCAATGTACGTAAGGTGAGCGCATCGCTATTGCCAAAACCGCATTTCATCCTCAAAGATGTGGAGATTGGCAGCCAACGGCAGAAAGTGGCGCAAATTCATCTGTGGCCGGAACTAGGCAGTCTGACAAGTGAGCAGAAAGTCATCAAATCGCTAAAAATCCAGGATAGCAAAGTATTGCAGCAGGATTTCGCTCAAATGCTGGTGTGGCTGAATGCAATGAATGATTCACAGCGCGTCAAAGTCGGCACTGTGTATTTCGAGAAGATCGCCCTGTCTGCGCATGAGTTCGAACTGGGGGAGTTTGACGGCGAAATGGTGCAAACGCCTGAGCATAAAGTGCAACATATCCAATTGAGTAGCACCGATAACAAATTAGAGCTAAAAATCACGCCTCGCGACAACTACGCCGACATCACGCTGGAAGCAAAAAGTTGGGAGCTGCCCATCCAGAAAAGAATCAAATTCAACACATTCTCCGCGACAGGAACGGCCGCACAGGGCAAGTTGAATTTCGACCATATCCAAGGCGAACTGTATGACGGCAAGCTTATTGGTAACGCGGTACTGGACTGGTCGAGCCAATGGGCGATCAAGGCAAACTTCTCATTTGCCAATGCCGACACAGCCAGCGTCATGCAGGCATTTGGCAGCCCGATTAAAGTAGAAGGCAAGCTGAAGGACTGGAAAGGCAGCCTGGATAGTCAGGCAACCGAAGCAGACAAGCTGACTGCAAATATCAACATGTCGAGTGACTTTGCCGTTGAACATGGCCGCATCGAAGGAATAGATGTGTCACAGGCGGCGATGGCCAAGAGCGGGCAATCGCTGGCGGGTGAGTCAACAAGGTTTGATACGCTGAACGGCTCGCTGCAGATCAGCAATCAGCAATACAAATTGAATGACCTAGCGCTGAGCTCCAAGCAACTGCGCGCCAGCGGCAATGTCGCCATTGCGGTTGACGGCGAAATTAGTGGCAATATCAACGCGAACCTCACGACACAAAGCCGCCGCTACAGTGCAAATGCCAACCTAACCGGTCGCGGCAGCGATATCAAGCTGCGCTAGCAGTCCTGCGAAATCAGCTAGCTTTTCAGGCGCAGGAAATCCTTCTTGCCCAGCTCGACGCCAAGATGGCGCAGGATGTTATAGGCTGTGGTGACATGGAAATACACGTTAGGGTTGACCCATTTCAGCAGATAATCTTGCCCAGTGAACTTTAACTCCAGCCTGCTCACCATCACACTCACTTGCCGCGTTGCGCTGCCGGTGAGCTGTTCCGGCTTGATGCCATCCAGGAATGCAACGGTTTTGGCAATGCGCGCCTGCAGCTCAGCAAAAGAAGTCTCATTATCCTCATAGGCCGGAATCTCAATGCCGGCTAGCCGCGCCCCTGCACCCTTAGCCATATCCGTCGCGATCTGCACCTGGCGGATCAGCGGATACATGTCAACATACAAACGCGCATTCAGCAGCACGCTGTGATCGGCCTTTTTGGCATCGGCATACTCCTCGCCTTTTTTCAGGATATGCGACAAGCTATTGAGCGCGCGCTTGAGCGGAGGAATGGTAGCATCGTACATGGATAACATGAAACAGGCTCCTAGAATCTGGCTTTGAACATACTGGCAGTATATACAAAACGATAAAGAATTCGGGTGCATTTCGCACTGTCATGGTGCGGTTATTGAAGCTTCCACAAAATCTGCATGGCGGCTTTACATAAAGCATGCTTGTATACGCTAAGTACTCACACTCAATACATGGCAGCAGGTTTCTTAAACGTATAAAAGCCCTCCTAAACATTCAATAGCTAAACAAATGCTCTGGAAGCCAATCCACATGAGCCTTCCAGACCAGTTGTTACACTATTGAATCGCGTGCGATATCTTAGAACTGCAGGAATAATGTACTTGTATTCCACGTTTACGTTTCACAGGCACGAGGTTAGGCTAAGCATTGAGTAGCAGCAATCTACCGGGAAAATCATATCTGGAACAAGAATTGCTAAAACTTACTTACAAGATTTCTTAACATTTTTTTGCATAACGGAGTAATCAGTTGGAAACGTAGATAGGAGATTGCCATGGCAACGTTACGTCATACTTTTCATTTGGCTTTTGGTCTGTTGGGACTGACATCACTGGCGAATGCCGCACCCACAGAAGAACAATTGATGCAGTTGAACAGCAGGGTGCTTAGAGTACAGGCTGATCTTGCGAATGGCGGCGTTGGGCTGGGCTCCGGCGTGGTGGTGGCCAAAGACCAAGTCGCCACTAGCTGCCATGTCATTGCCAATGCCGGGCGTGTAAACCTGGTGAGCAAAGGCAACAACTATAACGTCAGCATGATACGCGCTGACTGGAAACATGATGTATGTATACTACGCGCAACCGGCCTGGATGTGCCTGCGGTCAAAATCACCGCCAGCAGGCTACTCAAGTATGAACAGCCTGTTTTTACCATCGGCTACCCGGGGCTGACCATCCGCCCGGTCAATACCTATGGCAACGTAAAAGGCTTATATCGAATGGATGACGGGCTTGTCATCAGAACCTCCAGCCCAATCAAGATAGGTGCCAGTGGTGGCGGCCTGTTTGACGAGAACGGCAATCTTGCAGGACTGATCACCGTTAAAAGTCCGGGACCGATCGCCTATTATTACAATGTCAGCACCGAATGGATTCAGTCGGCACTTAAACTGCCCGAACAACCTGTCAGCGGTCAGGGCGAGCTTCCCTTCTGGGCTCAAGCACCGGAAAAATGGCCATATTTCATGAAGATTGTGCATCCGTATCTGACGGAAGACTGGGTTGCCTTGCAAAAAATTGCCAAGCAATGGGCAGAGCAGGAGCCTGGTACAGCTGATGCATGGTTCTATCTGGCTGCTGCGGAATATGCAACCAAGGATACCCAACTGGCGACCACACACCTGCAGAAAGTGCTAGCCATGAACAAACAACATGGCGAAGCTAATTATTATCTAAACTTGATAGCACAGGAGAACAGTCTGTCAGCTGCCACAAAAGTGGCACGCACAAGTAAAGCTGGCAAGCCGGTGGGTGGGAAAATCGAATTGGTGGTTGCTAGGCAATAGCAGTAAGCATAGTGCAGATGGCATCTTATCGAGATGCCATCTGTAGCTGTGTTGTTTGATTCAGTTGATTTATGGATGCTGGGCGCATCCTGTCGAACGGTGTCTTACTTCAGGAAAAACCTGTCAATAAGCGTCTTCCAGTTCAGCGTCTTCCAGCATCAATTCCTGTACATGATAGTAGTGCTCTGCATGCCAAAGCGTCAGGTCTTCGGCTCTGTGCAATGCATAATCAAGATCGCTATATTCGCCAATCGGGTAATTCTGTTCGTCTAATACTTGATAAATCAGCATGGTTTGCTCCTTTCATCAGTGGTGCATTCAGTATTGCACCCATACACGAAATACAAACATCTAAAAAGAAGGTGTTTTCTGCCCTATCTCAATCAATCACGAGAATCACTCACACGCAAAGTGGTTTTAATGATATTGATAATTCCAGCAAAGATCATGAGGCCTTCCATCACCTTCAACAGAGCCAGGTCATCCGGGGAAAAACCGGCAAGCGTGATCAAGCTCAGCGCCAGCGCGTTATAGACGATGCTGATCAGCAATATCAGCCCGACCAGATGGCTCCTCAACCCAAAAAGATAAAACTGGGTGACAAAGAACAAGCCAGCGATGGTTGTGAAATCGATACCACCTGCGAGATATTTATTGGCCAGAGTCAGGCAAACATACATCACCGCCAAGAGACAGGCTGCCGGCAATTTGCTGGGCAATCCCGCGCCATCATGTTTGAGGCTGAATGCTAGCCATGCATGCGTCAGTAATGCGTTGATAAGATTCATACCCGGCCTTTGTTCGTACTAAAATATTCTTAAAAATTTTTCTGCATAAACAATGCCATCGTGCGCCGGCATTATTCACAATTCTCGCTATCGCGCCATAGAGCGCTTGCAGCATAGCCTTGGATATTTCTACGGCAAAGTTGGGTGAATCTTGAGAGGAAAACCAGAAAGTAAAGTGTGTTTTTTCTAACACTTGTGTGCAAAAGATAACAGCGCCTAATGAAGCACTGAGAAGACTGACTTATTGACTGATCTTAACTTGCAACCCGAGATTGCGAATACCCGCTTCTAGCTTATCCAGCCAGTCTTGAGGCACAGGACTGATGCGCGATGCCTCAGGCTGATAGGATTGCCTGACGACGCCATATACCAGCACCCCCTTCACCACATCAGCCACTTGCCCCAACAAGGCGAGATAGGCGTCCACTTCCTGGTGTGCAGGAGGCTCGCCATCCAGTGCGAAAACACATGTCTGCACCCAGGTTTCGCAGCGGCTAGCGCATGCACGCAAACGCTTAACCACAGCTGATGGCCGCATATGGATGGAATTGATACGTTCATAGCCTGCCTCAGTGCCGGCATCTACCTTAAACCAGACTTCGCCATTGCATTGCTGCATATGCGAAACAGCGTCCAAGACAGATACTTTGTCCATCTGGCTGCCATTGGTGATGACCCGCAGCTTGACCTTTCCGAGCAGGTCAAATTCCTTCATCACACGTTCCACCAGTTTGACAGCTTGCGGAAACTCATCCGCAGCGGTCGGCTCACCGTTACCGGAAAAAGCGATATCCTGTAAATGACGCGCATCTTCCGTCACATAGCGCATCATAAAGTCACCCTGAGTGATTTCCTTCAGAAAAACGCGCAATTCTTGTTCCAACAGAAGCAAGTCCACCGGTAGCGGGGAACCGCGTGTGAGATTAGGCACCTGGCAATAAATGCAACGCCAATTACAGGCATTATTCGTATTCAGGTTAATGCCAACCGATACACCTCCGGCCCGGCGTGACACCACGGGATAAACATAGCGCATCCCGGTTACATCGCGATTGTGGTCTTGTGGTGTAAGGTATTCTGTCATAGCTAAATTATATGCCGATTGTCACTAGGTCCACAGAGTAACGCTCATCAAACAATAAAAACCCATGCATAAACAATTCATGTGTTTGATATATATCAAGATATTCTATCCATTGACAGATTTATTATTTGACTGCAGTTTTGATAAGGAGAGGAAAATGTTTCTAGGCTGGCAAGGTATCTATACATTTGTGGGTGTCGCGGTCGTGATTGCCGCAGTTTTGATATTTTTCGCAAAAGTCACTAAATAAAGCAACATGCCCAACCCAAACCCTGCTTCTGAAAAGAGAGCAGGGTTTTATTTTTCCTCAGCTAACATCTGGCGAAATTCTTCCTGCTTCTGCGCGAAATTCACTGGCTCACCGTATTCCATAAACTGCGCATACCGGCGATGAGTACCAATGACTTTTTTGGCATGCTTGATAGGGCAGAAATATTGTTCCGTGCGCGCGATAATCTCCGTGATATAGCCCACCAAGCCATTCGCATAAGCGCAATAGTTGCAATGGAATTTTTCTATAAAATTGAGATAGTTAAGATGATGACGGTCATAGATGAAATAATCGCTACGCTTCACCTTTTTAATGCCATAGATTGGGAAGCATGTAAGCTGATAAAAGCTGACGAAAACATCCGTAATGACCAGTGGGATAATCATGGAGTATATGATAGGGCCAGTAATCAGATTTTGCGGTCGGTAAGTGACCAACCAGCGAAAAAAATTCCTTCTGAGTTTGCGGTGCGCCTGCTTGATGGATTGTTCAAACTCAACCTTCTTACCATTCATATGGAATAATATATTCGACTGCTGCTGGTCAAGCGTGGTGCGCAACTCATCTTCCAAGCGGTTGATTTCGCTTAACAGCTCTCGAATACGGTCATTCATGCTAACTCCATTGGGTAAGACATCAAAACATCATCATACGCCATCCGTGTCAAATTTGCCCCGCCTCTAGGATAGGGGTCATCATGTAATGCAGGCCAGTGTTCGGATATTGATGTTTTAGCTCATCCACCAGTCTCTTGGCAACTTCAGTCTGGGTGCGAATTAGGAACTGGATTCGCTTTTGGCGTCCTGTAACTTGCTCTAACAAAGTAAGGTTCGTGCTTCTCGACCCATGCCCGTAAATCTCAACCGAACTAAATCCGCTGATATCATCCCTTGTTAGTAACCAATCGATCAAGGTTTCTTCCATGCTGGGTGCAGAAATCAAAGTGAGTATACAAGTCATGCGATTACTCCGCTATTTGAACGGCCAAATTTTTGATAAAGGATAGGAAGCAATACCAACGTGAGCGTCGTAGAGCTGACCAAACCACCTATTACCACGATAGCAAGCGGTCGTTGTATCTCTGACCCTGGTCCTGTTGCAAACAACAGAGGCAACAACCCGAATGCAGCGATATTAGCCGTCATCAACACTGGCCGCAGGCGGCGTTTGGCTCCTTCAACCACGACTTCCTGCAATCGCATGCCATGCTCGGCCAACTGATTGAAATAACTCAGCATCACCACACCATTCAGCACGGCGATACCTAGCAATGCGATAAAGCCGACCGATGCCGGCACTGACAGATACTCGCCCGAGATCCACAAAGCGAACACGCCGCCAATCATCGCAAACGGGATATTGGAAAGAATCAACACTGACTGCCGAACCGATCTGAATGTAGCAAACAGCAACAGAAAAATAAGCCCGATCGCCACCGGGACAACCACTCCCAAACGTGCGGCAGCGCGCTGCTGGTTCTCGAACTGACCACCCCATTGCATGCTATACCCCTCTGGCAACTTTACTTGGCTACTCACCTTAGCCTTGGCTTCATCGACAAACCCTACCAAGTCGCGCCCTCGCACATTGGCAATGACGACCACCATGCGTGCACCTCTTTCACGATCGACTTTGACCGGACCTTCCACGCGCTCCAGTTTGGCAACACTGGAGATTGGCACGTTGATACCGCTCGGTAAAGTAAGCATCAGATTAGCGAAATCTGCAGGGGATTTGCGAAGTATTTCAGCCCCGCGCAAAATCATGGGTGTGCGTTTCTGCCCTTCCTGCACGATACCCATTTGCTTGCCTTCCAGCTGAGCACGTAATATCGATTCGATTTGGCTGACTTCAAAGCCCAACCGCCCGGCAGCAAGGCGATCAATATCGATTTTCAGATACTGCACCCCACTGTTTTGCGGCGTGTATACGTCCTCTGCACCCGTAATAGATTTGATGACTTCTACTGTTTTCTGTGCAGCCTGGTCAAGCTGAGTCAAGTCATTGCCGAAAATCTTGATAGCTAAATCGCCCCGAACGCCCAAAATCATCTCATTCACACGCATCTCGATAGGCTGGGTGAATGCATAAGCAAAGCCCGGCATATCTTCCGCAACTTTGCGCAATTCATCGATAAGTTGGGCTTTGTCTGGAGAACGCCACTGCTCGCGAGGTTTCAGTACCAGAAAATTATCCGTCTGATTCAGCCCCATTGGATCAAGCCCGAGTTCATCCGAACCTGCACGCGAGATCATACCTTTGATTTCTGGCACTTTGGCAAGTACGGCACGCTGAACCGCCAAATCCAGCTCTACAGTCTTGTCCAAATTAATGGAAGGGGCCTTCTCAATCTGCATGATCAAATCGCCTTCATCCATGGTTGGCATAAAGGTTTTACCGATTTGCAAATAAACGATTACCGTAACCACCAATGCGGCCAATGCAACCATGATGACCACCTTGCTGTTTGTGAGCGCCCACTTCAGCGTAGGCTCGTAGACTGATAAAGCTTTTCGTACTAACCAAGGTTCTTCGTGACTGACCTTACCCAGCAGAAATGACGCAAGTACTGGAATGATTGTCATGGAAAGCACTAGCGAGCCTGACAATGCGAACACGATCGTCAACGCTACTGGACTGAAAAGCTTGCCTTCCAGTCCTTGCAAAGTCAACAAGGGCAAAAATACCGTAATGATGATCAAAATGCCGGAAGTGACAGGTACGCTCACTTCTTTTACTGCACGATATATCAGATGAAGACGTGGTAATTTTGAGCCTTCGCCATGTGCCAAGTGCGATACGATGTTCTCGACCACCACCACTGCCGCGTCCACCAGCATACCAATTGCGATAGACAGCCCACCCAAGCTCATCAAGTTAGCCGACATGCCAAACTGCCGCATCAGAATAAAGGTGATAAGCACCGCCAACGGTAAAGCCAGCGCGACCGTGAGTGCGGCGCGCAAATCACCCAGAAAGAGAATCAGCAGAATAACTACCAGCACGATTGCTTCCATCAGCGCATGTGTCACCGTGCCGACCGCTCGTTCAACCAGATCACCTCGGTTATAAAACACCTCTACTTTTACACCTTTAGGCAAGCTGGAAGCGATCTCAGCCAGTTTGGCTTCAATGCCATTTACTACTTGCTGGGCATTGGCGCCGCGCAAGCTAAGCACTAGGCCTTCCACTGCCTCGCCATGGCCGTTTTTGGTCACAGCTCCATATCGTGTCAATGCACCTATCTTTACATTAGCCACATCACCGACACGTACCGGCATACCTTGCTCGGATTTAATCACCGTGTTGCGTATGTCATCCTCACTTTTGAAGCGGCCTTCGGCACGTACCAGCAAAGATTCTTCACCATCACCCAAACGTCCGGCACCGTCATTCTTATTGTTCACTATCAACGCCTGCTGGAGCAGATCGAATGACACCCCGCGAGCATACATGCGTGCGTTGTCCGGGACGATCTCGAAACTGCGCACCATGCCGCCCAATGCATTTACATCGGCCACTCCAGGCACTGTCCGCAATTGCGGACGTATAACCCAATCCAGCAAGCTGCGACGTTCCTGCAGACTTAAATCACCACCCTCGACCGTGAACATGAACATTTCACCGAGCGGGGTCGTCATAGGTGCGATACCCCCCGAAACATCCTCTGGCAAATTACCCCAGATTCCGTTAAGACGTTCGGCCACTTGCTGCCTTGCCCAGTAGATATCCGTGCCATCTGCAAAATCCACTGTAATGTCAGTGAGTGCATACTTAGCCACAGAGCGAAGCATCGTTTGGTTAGGCAACCCAAGCATCTCCACTTCGACAGGAGATGTAATGCGCGCTTCCACCTCTTCAGGTGTCATACCTGGCGCTTTGATAATGATTTTCACCTGCGTCGAGGAAACATCCGGGAAGGCATCGATAGGTAGATTTTTGTATGCGAAAAATCCCGCCCCAAGTAATAACGCCGTCAACACCAGCGTCAATAATCGTTGTGTCAGTGCGAATTGAATCAGTCTAGCCATACTTATTCACCACTCGCATTCCAGGCAGCTTTAATGGCTACCGTACCAGAAATGGCCACCCGCGCGTTTTCTGGAAATTTGCCTGTCACAATCGCCTTTTCTGTCTGCTCGGAAATCACTGTAACCTTGACCGGAATAAAACCTTTGGCATTCTGTACAAACACGAAACTATTTCTACCCTGGCGGATAATCGCCTGCTTAGGCAATGCAAAATAATCTGTTGCAGCCGCAGTCAGATCCTGCGTCATGACATCCGCCTCCACGAATTGTCCTGGGGAGAGTTTCTCGGCATTCTGAAGGATTTCTGCACGCACATGCACAGTCTGATCGTTCTTGTTGATTGCACGGATGATCGTAATAATCTTGCCTTCCGCATCATGACTTGGGATCCTGACCAGCATGCCTTGACGCAGAACCGCGAGATGCTCCACTGGCGCATGAATTTCCAGCCATAGGGGTGACAAGCGCCCGATACGTAGCAAGGGTGTCGCGACATCCACACGCTGGCCGATACTCACCATTTGTTCCAACACCTGCCCGGCGATAGGCGCAACAAAGCTCACGCCATTGACATACTTCCCGCTGCGTTCCAGTTGGGCGATGCCTGCATCTGACATGCCACCGAGCCGCAGCGTCTGTTTTGATTGCGACAGGTTCGCGCTGGCATCTTCAAAATCGCTTTTCGTCGCGATATAGCGCCGCTCGGCAATGATGCCGTCTTTGAATAATTCGGCATCACGATCGAGACTGTTCTTCGCCAGGCGATAACGCGTAGCCGCTTGCAAGAAATCGCGTTGCTGGCTGACAAGCTCGGAACTGGTGATATGCCCCAACACCTGTCCTTTCTTTACCTCCATACCGGCTGCCACGTTCAGCACATCGATCAAACCGCCCTGCACCGCGCTGACGATACGTTCCTGACTGGTTGGGATGACAATCTCGCCAGGAAGTCGCAGCGTACTTTCCGCATTCGATTTGCTCATAGCTGAAACGACAACTCCCATCGCCTGCTGCTGCTTGGGTGTCATTGCTATCGTGCTATCTGCCGCATTGGCATTGGATATGCAGGCAATCGCCCACAGTAAAATGGATACTCTGACTAGTCTCATGGCAATACTCCCACTGCTTGGTTGTAGCGGGCTATATCCCACTGTAATTGAATTTTTTTGATGGAAAGCACACGCTCAGCCTCAAACGCCTGTGATTCGCTGCGTAACAGGCTAACCAGATCGGTCTCGCCCAGCTTGAAAGCTTTTCTAGCCAATTGCACGTTTTCCAGTGTAATTTGATTCTGCCTCGTGACTAGCTCCAGCTCTTTTCTGGTAACCAGCAGATTATGTTCCGCCTCATGCAGGGCGGTTTCCATACTCAGTCGCAATTTGTCACGCTCGGCCATCGTGCTGGCCAGATTGGATTCGGCACTGGCCATCAGCGGCGCATTACGCGTATCACTGGCAAACGGGATACGAACTTTGAAACCGATGCCATCGTTATAAAAATTATCATTTGGTCCACGCTGACTACGCGCAGATAAAATAAACTGCGGCGTATCCCGCCTTTCAACCGCAACCACCTGACGCTCATCTTTTGCTACTTCGATCTTGGCATTGGCTTCTTCAAGCAAAGGATGCTGGTCACTTAAAGCACTCAATTCCGAAAGCATCTCATCCAGATTTTCCGGCATCTCGTTTAGGCCCGTCAGAGCGATATAGCGATGCTTGGCATGTTTGACCTCAGCCTGTGCACGTATATACGCAGCCTCTGCCTGCAGGGTCTCGTTCTGCACTAGCATCAGGTCGGTTTTAGCGAGTTCTCCTGCACGAAAACGTATTGCGACATCCTGCTCCAGTTTTTGTGCGGTTTTAAGGCGTGACTCATACAAGGCCTGGTTGTCTTGATTCATACGAACATCCCAAACCGCATCTCGCAAAATACCAGCCAACTGTAACTTCAAGCCTTTGCGACTAGCGCCAAGCCCAGACTCCAAATCTTTAGCCAGTGCCTGACGTGCTGCACGCTGCCCTGGCAGCCATACAGGCATCTCCATTTCCACTTCCGATTCACGCTCACCCCGATTGCTGCCTATAGTGTCGTTTTGATGGCGAAACGTAACTGCTGGTGCATTTGGCAAAACCCCTTTGGCATGCATATCACGCGCTTGCGCCACCCCTGCCATTGCACTCAATACATGCTGTTGTGGGTTGCGTTCATATGTTTTGCTTAACACATCGCTCAAGCTCAATCGCGGATTGATGTTGACCTCGTCTTCATGCGCTTCCAACTGCACTGTCGGGTTGGCGATAGAACTAAGGCTGCTCAGCAGCAGCACCGCAAATACCAACCTCACCCAATTTTTTCTTACCAAGAAAAACATTATTCACTTCTCCATCCAGTTAGCTGGCATCCTACCTGCAAGCGCACTGCAAAGACATCCGCCAAAAGACGGATATCACCCACTCCATGCCTTGAAAACGCAATCACTGAAAAATATCAAGCTGCCTGGGATGCACATCGGCCTGACTCTTATGAGCGGATTCAGCAGAAAGTGTGGCTTGCTCCAACCAGCGACTGAGTACCTCGAGAACATACACTTGTTCCGATTCACTAAGCAAGTGGCCTTTTGGAATCTCATGCCATTTTTCCAGACAACCACGGCAGCAGGTGGCGGTCGCATGCTGCGCTACGAATACAGGGTGACCTTGCATAGGTGTCTGCTTGCCGTCATTGGCAATATATGCGGGGGCCAGACGTGCCTCCACAAAATCAACTGCATGTTTCAGCACCAACGATATGCCTTTATCTTGAAGATAAGCCAGATCTTTGCCTTGCAGCCTGAATTTTCTGCGGAACGGTGATTTAGCCAAACTTGCGAATAAATCGTCGAAATCACGCATCGTCAAATCACCTAATGCAGTTGATGCAATTCGAGGTTTCTGAGCTTGGGTGAAAACTTGGCAGTGACTCCTACAACAACTAGCGTCATCACCGCGCCAAACACGACAGAGGGCACTAACCCAAGCAGTCTTGCCGCGACCCCTGACTCGAAGGCTCCAAGCTCATTCGAAGAACCGATAAAGATGCCATTGATTGCAGAGACGCGGCCACGCATATCATCCGGTGTCGCCAACTGCATAATGGTAGAACGCAACACGACTGAAACACCATCGAAAGCCCCGGAAAGCAACAGAAACAATCCCGCCAACCAATATTGCTGGGTGATACCGAAGCAGATGATACACACACCAAAACCAGCAACCGACCACAACAGATAACGCCCAGCATGCAAGTTGATAGGGTGCCTTGCCAGATAGAATGCCATCATCATCGCCCCTACTGCGGGCGCTGCGCGTAGCACTCCCAGGGTTTCCGGGCCAAGCCGATAGACGTCATGGATGAATGCCGGCAACATTGCGACCGCGCCTCCGAGCAATACCGCAAACATATCCAGCATTTGCGCACTGAACAATATCTGGCTATTCCAGACAAAGCGCAAACCTTGCGCAATACTGGTGAACACCGGTGCCGTTTCCGCTGATGGTGGCTCTTCTACATGCAAAGTGATCAATGTGGCCGCAGCATTCAAGCACAACCCTGCTGTAATAGCATAAGCAACAGTCTTACCGGCAAACCCGACCAACAAGCCCCCTAAGGCAGGGCCGGCTATCAGCCCGACCTGAAAGACTGAGGTGCCAAGCCCTGCCGCACGGACATATGAGTCACGCGGCAGGATAATCGCCATGAGTGCGCTATAACTGGGGGCGATAAAGGCACGTGCCAATCCAGTAAACGCAATACTTGCGTAGATCCAGAACACGCTATTTGCCTGTAGGTATCCAGCTGCAATCGCTGTTAACGTCAGTCCGTTCATGCTCAGCATCAGTGCCGACAGTACGCCAAACCAGCGGCGCGAATAATGATCGACTGCATACCCGGCAAACAGAGCACTGGCAAAATACGGAATTACCTCTGCCAAGCCAATCAAACCAAGTGACAGCGGGTCGCGGGTGATTTCGTAGATATGCCAACCTACAGCAACCGCCATGATCTGGTATGCCAATACCAGCTGAATGCGGTAAGTAAGCAGCTTGGCAAACGCGAAACGGTTGAATGCAAGAATCTGAGAGATGGATTGCGGTGTAGACATAACTGAAATTATAGCCCAGGCTTGGCAACTAAGCTTTGGGCACACGCCACAGATACCAGCATGCAATCGTACGATAAGGTCTCCACGCCTCACCCATCTTAGACAACGCTTTTGGCTTGGGCGGATCGGGCAACTGCTTAAGACGCTGATAACCCAGCGCTATCCCGTAATCATCTGCTGGCAGAATATCCATCCGTCCCAAGGTGAAAATCAGCAGCATCTCTACCGTCCAACGACCGATGCCTTTAAGCTGAACAAGCTGCTCAATCAATGCTTCATCTGACATCGAGCTCGCAACAGTAAAGCTGGGAACCTTGCCAGATAAGGACCCCAAGGCAATCCCGTGAATGGTTTCGATTTTACGTGCTGAAAATCCACAGGCTTTCAGGGTATCAAAAGGCGTCTCTAACAATTGTTGCGGCCGGGGAAACAGTCCTTGATACACAGCAAGAAAACGTGCGAGAATCGCATCGCCTGCCTTGGGATGCAACTGCTGATATGCAACCGCTCTTATCAAAGCCTGATATGGATCGCGCTGCGGTTTTGCCTCGAACTGGCACGGCCCTAAGGCCATAATCAAATGCGCCCAGTCCTCGTCCAGATTTGCCAAAAACCTCGAAGCCTGCGTGTAGAATTGTGTTGTTGTCATGACAAGATTATGCACGACTTTTTTAACGAATCCATCCTGCAAATTACTGAAGATGCTTTTTTGCTGACAGGATTTGCCTTGCCTGAAATAGCGATGATTTGGCAGGACATACAAACTGTGATCTCGCAAGCGCCCTTAAGTAGCATGCAAACACAGGGCGGTCTTTACATGAGCGTACAAACGACGAGCTGTGGAGAATTAGGCTGGGTATCCGACCGCAAAGGTTACCGCTATTCACCTATTAACCCGCTTACAAGGCAGAAATGGCCCATCATGCCAGAAAGTCTGCGGCAGCTGGCGCAGTCTGCTGGAAGCAAAGCTGGATTTGCTGATTTTCAGCCTGACAGCTGCCTGATCAATCAATATAATATTGGCGCAAAGATGGGCTTGCATCAGGACAAAGATGAACGCGATTTTAGTCAGCCTATCGTTTCAGTTTCTCTGGGCCTGCCTGCGACTTTCCAAT
The DNA here is from genome assembly GCA_035423825.1 of Methylophilus sp. GTDB lineage: Bacteria > Pseudomonadota > Gammaproteobacteria > Burkholderiales > Methylophilaceae > Methylophilus. The sequence continues at coordinate 93,966 of DAOMMM010000002.1, forward strand.
TTGGCGGCGCCAAGCGAAGTGACAAAACTGCCAAGGTACAGGTTCATCACGGCGATGTGGTCGTATGGGGCGGCACATCCAGATTGTATTTTCATGGGGTTTCGCCCATCAAGCCCGGCAATCATACTTTGCTGGGAATGCGGAGGATAAACCTTACTTTTCGCAAAGCAGGTTAAAATGCAGGGATGATAGTAGATTTACCCACCGCGATATCCAAACTTAAGGCTGGCGAAGTCGTCGCCATACCGACCGAGACCGTATACGGCTTGGCAGCGGATGCCAGTAATGACAATGCACTTGAGCAGATTTATGCCATCAAGCAACGCCCTGCCAACAACCCATTGATCGTGCATATTGCGGACATCAGCCATATAAACGACTGGGCCGCAGAATTCACGCCGCTGGCAGAGAGGCTGGCGCAAGCTTTTTGGCCGGGTCCATTGACCTTGGTGTTGCCTGCTAAAGCGCATGTCTCATCCCTTTTACGCGCCAACCAGCCTACTGTAGCTTTACGTGTACCTGACCACCCCCTCACATTGCAATTGCTCAAGCAAAGCGGATTGGCATTAGCGGCGCCATCCGCAAATAAATTCACTCAACTTAGCCCCACCACTGCAGCGCACGTGCAAGCAGGATTAGGAGATGCGTTGCCAGTGCTGGATGGCGGTCCATGCCAGATCGGTATTGAATCTACAATCGTAGCCGTGCAAGGCAATGATTGGCAAATGTTAAGGCCTGGAATGATTTCAGCAGCCACAATAGAAGCTGCTGCCGGCAAACCGGCCGTCAGTTTCAGTCAACCCATCAAGGCGCCCGGCCAACATGCGCTACATTATTCACCTCGTACGAAAATGCAGCTTGTGCCAAGCCGTAAGGAACTGATCGCACTCGCAAACGACTCCACAGCAGCACTGTTGATCGGCGAAGGCGTGCTACCCAATTGCAAAAGCTTTCAACTGAACAAGCATGCGCCGAATGTAGCCCAACATCTATATAGCACCCTGCACCAGATGGACGCTTTAGGCAAACAGCTGTTATTGGTAGAAACTCCTCCAGATGCGCCGGAATGGGCTGCCATCCTGGACAGAATGACCCGCGCAGCCAGTTAGATTCAGGCAAATTTTTATGCTTGTTTTTACTTAAAAAAGAGAGTAACTTTACTTTTGTGTTGTAAGAAATTGCGAGGAACGCGATGAACAACAAATACGGATTAGGTAGCAGTAAAGTAGCCTCTGAGCATCATGAGGTGCATCATAAAACCACCCCGCTTCACCCGGCAGAATGTGTACATTGCAGCAGTGCTGACTTGATATACAGCCCTACCATGCATGACCATCGCTGCAACAATTGCGGAGAATGGCAAAACGATGTGCCTCAGGGCTACTCGACAGGCCGCGCATCTAATTTTTGAAGCGTCGCATGTAAAGACAAAGCTTACCTTCAAACCGTTTGATGCGTTTTACAAGCGGCTAATCAACAACCCTGCGTGTTATGGTCTGCGGTGCAACCGTGCGCATCTTTCGCCGCGAGCGACAGACCGTCACCTTGCTTGATCAATGTCTGCGCCATGCGAGTAGCCACATGATTGGGTTGCAGTTTTAACGCGGCCTCAAAATGCATCATAGCAGTGGATTTCTTGTCTAGATTATATTGCGCATAAGCCAGGTAATAGTGCGCTTCAGCATTGCTTGGTTCGCTATTGACCCATGCCTCTGAAATTTTTTCCAAAGCCTGCCAGTCCTGATTTTGATATGGCCCAACAACCTGCATAAAATAAGGGCGTGCATTTTCAGGCGCATCCCAAAAAGGCGACACCTCAGTTTGAAGCGAAGTCGTTTCCGGCTTATCCATCAACGCCTTAACCCACTCGACAGGAACATTATAAAAATAAGCAGACCGCCCGGGGCTTTTGAACGTATTAAGTGCAATTAGGCGTCCTTGCGTGTCAAATACCGGGCTACCGCTGGCACCCATCACAAATGCAGCATCCGTGCGGACAATCATGCTATCTTCATATGGATATACCGCTTTGACGTTCCCATAAATGACTTGGGGTTTTGGAGGCCCTCCAGGGAAACCGATAGAAAATATCTCTTGTTCATACTGTAAATGTTTGGAATCGCCCAATTCCACCGGCTTAATATCCAAATATTGAAAACGCAGCAAACACACATCATGCTTCCAGTCAGCACGCAATCCCACTGGAGCAAAGCTATCTCCATACTTCGTGATATTGACTCCAGTAGCATTAGCCAGCACATGGCAATTGGTTGCGACCAGATCCTTATCCACCACCACACCAGAGCCTACCCCATGTCCGCCGGTTTTAGTCGTGACATGCACCTTAACTACAGATGCCTTGAGTTGGTATGTCAGTTCGTGATTCGGTTCTGCTGACGTAGCCATAGACAAGGTGAACAGTAACAAAAAAACGCTATAGCATTTATTCATCATGATGATCATTCTATAGAATAGTTTATTATGTTTAGCCTAATGCAAAAGTTTGTATGAATGTGTGCTTTTGGTCACAATCTGACAAAAAATTTGCGTGAAAGTCTCAGCAAACACTTGTAAAATGGAAGTTTAGACAAAAGAGTGGCTTACTATCATGCTTATTCAATCCCATATTGTTGACCTTGATACACCTACAGGTGTGATGCGTACTTACATTCACCGACCTAAAACCGACCGTAAGGTTCCGGCCATCCTCTTTTACTCTGAGATTTTTCAGCAGACAGGGCCCATTGAGCGTGCCGCCCGCTTTTTAGCCGGTCATGGCTATGCTGTTCTGGTGCCTGAGGTATTCCATGAGCTGAACCCTATTGGCACAGTTCTGGGCTATGACGATGCAGGGCGTGACAAAGGCAATGCAGACAAGTCAGCCAAAGATGTTGAAGACTACGATAGTGACAATCGTGCCATGATTGAATTTCTGAAAAAACAAGAATGGTATAACGGCAATCTGGGGGCAGCTGGTTTCTGTATTGGCGGCCATTTGGCATTCCGCGCCGCATTGCAGCCAGAAGTGAAAGCAACTGCATGCTTTTATGCGACAGATTTACATACCAACGTCATTCCTAACAAGCCGGGCCAGCACTCCATGGAGCGAATCGCCGAAATCAAAGGTGAGATGCTGATGATTTGGGGGAAACAGGATCCGCATATTCCTACCCCTGGCCGTGTGTTGGTTTACCACAAGATGCTCGACGCCAATCTCAACTTCACATGGCATGAGTTCAATGGCCAGCATGCCTTCATGCGCGATGAGGGCGACCGCTATGATGCCCAGCTGGAAGCGATTGGCTATCAGCTAACGCTACAGATGCTTGGCAGGGTATTGGCCTAAATTTTTAAGATTTCAAGCCGTAGTTAGATTTGATTTGGCAGTAAAAACAAGAAGTAACAATTTCCGAGCTTGCGCCACAAGCAAAAGCTTATTTTCATTTTAAATTACCCATTTAAGAGACTAGAACATTATGACCATAAAAAATGCTGATATTGGCCTGATTGGCTTGGCAGTGATGGGGCAAAACCTCGCCCTGAACATCGCGGATCACGGCTACACGATCGCCGTGTATAACCGTGACCCAAAAAAAATGCTGAACTTCATCGAAGAATGCAAAAAGAATGAGCCATCCCACGAGCGCGTAGTCGGTCATGCTGACCTTGCTTCATTCGTGTTGAGCATCAAACGCCCTCGCAAAATCGTGCTGCTTGTGAAAGCTGGCAGCCCAACAGATTTGACGATCAATGCTTTGTTACCATTCCTGGAACAAGGTGACATCATCATCGACGGCGGCAACTCCCTGTGGACAGACACAATCCGCCGCGAAAAAGAACTAGCAGCCAAAGGCATCGACTTTATCGGCTCCGGCGTATCCGGTGGTGAAATCGGTGCACGTTTCGGTCCTAGCCTGATGCCTTCAGGCAACCGCAAGGCGTGGGCTTCTCTGGAACCTATCTGGCGCGACATCGCAGCCAAGGTTGACCCGGATACTGGTGCCCCATTGGAGGGTGCAGCCCCTGGCAAACCAGTACAAGGCGGTTTCTCCTGTACAGAGTACATTGGTCCCGACGGTTCCGGTCATTATGTCAAAATGGTGCACAACGGTATCGAATACATTGACATGCAGTTGATTTGTGAAGCTTACTGGCTCATGAAGAACCTGCTTGGCATGCAAGCCGATGAAATCGGTAAAGTATTCGCCGAATGGAACAAAGGTGAGCTTTCCAGCTACCTGATTGAGATCACTGCAGACATCCTGCAGCAAAAAGACCCGATGGGTCCTGGCTTCCTGGTTGACAAAGTAATGGACGCTGCAGGCCAAAAAGGTACTGGACAATGGACTGCGGCGAACGCGCTTGAATTAGGTGCCCCAGCCAATGCGATTGCCGCTGCGGTTTATGCACGAGCCCTTTCCAGCGTGAAAGAAGAGCGTGTAGAAGCCAGTAAGATCCTGAAAGGTCCCACCTTGGTACAGGAAAAAGACAAGGCCGCCACGATTGAGGCAATCAAAAACGCGCTGTACTGTTCCAAGATCTGTGCTTATGCCCAAGGCTTCCAGCTCATGGACAAAGCGCAGGTGCAATACAACTGGAAACTCAATTTCGGTGAAATCGCTCAGATCTGGCGCGGCGGCTGTATCATCCGCGCTCGTTTCCTGCAGAAGATCACTGACGCATACGGCCGCAACTCACGCCTGAAAAACCTGATGCTCGACCCATACTTCACCACAGCATTGAACGAAGGTCAGGCTGGCTGGCGTAAAGTGATTGCGATGGCAGTGACTAACGGGGTGCCTGCACAAGGCTTCAGTGCAGCATTGGCCTACTATGATGGTTATCGCAGCGCCGTGTTGCCAGCCAACCTGCTGCAGGCGCAGCGCGATTATTTTGGTGCTCACACCTATGAACGCGTGGATCAACCTCGAGGTCAGTTCTTCCACTTGGATTGGCCAGAAAAAGGCCGACCACAACTTGCTATAGAGTAAGTAATAAGTTAAGAGCAAATAAAGAATATGGGGCGGCATAAGCTGCCCCAGTTTTTTACACTGTGCTTTTATTTAGTACACTACAGCAGAATGCTGCTAAGTTTATGTGTTATTTACACACAGTCGCTAACAGATTCTAAAAGCCGACTAAAATCTTTTTTACTTTTTAGCACTTTGAGGTTTTTTTCTTGCTCTTTAACTTTGTCTGATTTCTCGGATAAAGCAGGGGAGAAAATTTCTTCATGAAGTACATCTTTTTTAACTACGTTTGCTTGTTGCAGTTCCATTTCACTATCTTCCTTTTGGGATTAAAATCTATAGGAATTTTGTTCCTGTAATTATTAGGCAGCAATTTATCAAAAAAATTCATCAAACACATTGTTCTAGTCATGTTTTTTTAGAAACATGACAATTTGTGCTAGTAACGCGTCAAAATTGTTGCGGATTACACAAAAAAATTAATTTTTAGCGCTTCATATGTCTTGCATCAAAAAATAAGCAATTATTGCGCCAAAATAAAATCACTTTTGCAACCCATGCATAACAAAACTTCCGTAAAATATTGTTATTGGATATAAGTAGAAAATCATGCAAATTTGGATAAACGGCAAACAGAATGACTTTGAGTCTGAAAAAATGAAAATTGCTGATTTGGTCGGCATTCTCAATTTGACCGGAAAGCGCATCGCTATTGAGCGAAACGGAGAAATTATACCTCGTAGCCTGTATGCTGAAACCCTGCTGAAAAATGGTGACAAACTGGAGATTGTAGGCGCCGTAGGTGGCGGTTGATAAAAAATTATGATGAATGACGACTTGATTGTTGCGGGGAAACGTTATAACTCGCGGCTGCTGGTAGGTACTGGCAAATACAAAGACTTTACAGAAACACGCGCTGCGATTGAAGCCAGCGGCGCACAAATCATCACCGTAGCGATTCGTCGCACTAATATCGGGCAAAAAGCTGGGGAGCCTTCGCTTCTGGATTTCTTACCTCCTAGAGAGTTCACTTACCTTCCCAATACTGCCGGTTGCTATACGGCAGATGATGCTATCCGCACTTTGCGTCTGGCGCGAGAACTATTGGATGGTCATTCACTGGTGAAACTCGAAGTGCTGGGAGATCCACACACCCTATATCCTAATGTCATAGAGACAATTTCGGCGGCGAAGACCTTAGTCAAAGAAGGCTTTGATGTAATGGTCTATACTTCAGATGACCCCATCGTAGCAAAACAACTGGAAGATATTGGCTGTTGTGCCATCATGCCCCTGGCCTCTCTCATTGGCTCGGGCATGGGTATCCTGAACCCCTGGAACTTGCAGATCATTATCGACACAGTTAAAGTGCCAGTACTAGTGGATGCAGGAGTGGGTACGGCAAGCGATGCAGCAATCGCGATGGAGCTTGGCTGCGCAGGCATTCTGATGAACACGGCGATTGCTGGGGCGAAAAATCCGATACTGATGGCCTCTGCGATGAAAAAAGCGGTTGAAGCTGGGCGTGAAGCATTTCTGGCCGGCAGGATGCCGAAAAAGCTTTATTCCGCAAGCCCTAGCTCACCTACCAGTGGCATGATTGAGCGAATCGACTGATGGCATCATCTAAAAAGTATGCTTTCTCCGTCACGGTCAAGACTGAATATCTATCGGACCAGTCTAGCCCGGAGCAACAGCAATATGCTTTTGCATACACTATTACCATTACCAACGTTGGGCTTACAGCAGCCCAATTAATTAGCCGGCATTGGATCATCACCAATGCAAAAGGCGATATCAAAGAGGTGAAAGGTTTAGGCGTTGTAGGGGCGCAACCTCTTCTGGAGCCGCAGCAGCAGTTTGAATATACCAGTGGTTGCGTTCTCTCCACCCCTGCAGGGAGCATGCATGGCAGTTATTTCTGTGTAGCCGCTGATGGGGAAAGGTTTGAAGTGGATATCCCCGAGTTCATTCTCTCTGTGCCTCAAGTATTACACTGAATGAAAAGATATCTTGTTTTTCTGGTAGTGCTAATCATATGTTCCGCGTGTGGCCAACGCAATGTAAAGCCGACGCCGCCAATGCCTAAAGCCCCAAGCTGCACTTGCCTTCCAACCGAAACAATATCTGCTGTCCCGGTTCCTGAAGTGCCCAAGAATGGCGAAACCAAACCCGGCGAAGCAGTCAAAATTGCGGATTATGGCCTATTAAAACCGAGTCGCTGGGAAGCGATAGAAGGTTTACAAGAGGACAATCTTGCCGCGGCTTGGGGTGCTTGGCAATTGAGCTGCAGCACCCTTAAATACAAACCGCAATGGCAAGCTGTTTGCAACGCCACAAACGGGTTAGGTACCCCAAGCAATGCACAGGTCATGGAATACTTGACACAGAATTTCGAGGTCTATCAGGCAACCAATCTTGACAACACTGATATCGGCCTAATTACCGGTTATTACGAACCTATTTTAAAAGCGAGCCGAAACAAATCCAGCGTATACACACAGCCGCTATATCGCCAACCCGATGACTTGATTACCGTAGAATTAGCAGATATCTTCCCAGAGCTGAAATACAAGCGTGTGCGCGGTAAATTGCAAGGCAACAAGCTGGTACCCTATCTTACACGTGCAGAAATAGAATCCAATGCAGCATCATTGAATGGTAAAGAGCTGGCTTGGTTGAGCGACCCTGTCGATGCGTTCTTCTTACAGATTCAGGGGTCTGGATTGTTACGGCTCGATAACGGTGAGCAGGTGCATGTAGGCTATGCCGACCAGAACGGCCATACATATAACTCGATTGGCCGTATTCTGATTGAGCGTGGGGAGCTAACTGCTGATAAAGCCTCGATGCAGGGCATTAAACAATGGGCGGCAAACAACCCTGGCAAACTGAGAGAAGTGCTTAACTACAATCCCAGTTATGTTTTCTTTCGAGAGTTGCCCGGTGAATTACCAGGTCCGCTAGGCGCACTAGGAATACCAATCAGCTCGGAACGTAGTGTTGCCATAGACCCCAAATTCATCCCGTTGGGCGCGCCTGTTTTTCTATCTACCACGCTCCCGAATTCGGAGAAACCGCTAAAACGTCTGATGATGGCACAGGATACGGGTGGGGCTATTAAGGGCGGCGTAAGAGCGGATTTCTTTTGGGGTGCTGGAGAAAAAGCAGGGCAATTGGCTGGGGCGATGAAGCAGAAAGGTAAGATTTGGGTGTTGCTGCCTAAAGGCTTTTTCAGCAAGCAATAAACATCCACTATGGCACGCCCGGAATTCCAAATCAGGTCACCGCGCCATACTTATATCAAAAATTCTTTCATTATACGGACTACATGCCTGCAAACCGCATCTGAATGCACCTTACAAGGAATCGAATAACGCAATGAAGCGCGCATGCGCGAGCAGCAATAAAAAAGCGCCTGCATGAGGCGCTTTTTAGCGATGTCACGTTTGAACTTATTTGTTCATGACGTACATGGTCACTTCGAAACCGAAACGCATTTCAGTAGCAGCTGGTTTTGTCCACATAGTAGTTTCTCCTTTTCTTTAAATTCGTTAATTTTGTATTAACGTAACAAGCATATTACTGATGCAGCATGAAAAGAGAGATGTCAAAACTGCTTAAATGCACTTCATGAAATTCATGAGAAAAAGCTACGAATGCTTTTGCCAAGCTTTTTGATACCCTTGCGGCCTACGCGACGTTTCAGCCAGACTTTGCTATCGTAGAGATAGAAAGGGATTTTATGGAACCACTGCAACTGCCTGCCAGACAAGCCAAGATAATGCCCCAGGAACCGCTCCCTCTCTGGCCAACCCAGTTTCTGTCCAGCACGCGTCAGGTCCGCCAGACGCTGATGCATGGGAATGCCAAAATCGCTAAACCTTGCACGCGCAGTATCGATGAGAGTGAATTCTAGCGTGGACTCATCGATTATCTTGACCAAGATATTGCCTCCTGACAAATCCCTGAAATAACATCCGCTAAGATGCATCTTGGATATGAATCTGGCTAAATGTGCGTAAACCGTTTCCTGACCAACGCCTAGATAACTGGTCTCGCCTGCTGCAAAAGCACTGAACATCTGGCCTATGTGGCAATCTACTTGAGCAAGCTCGCAAATATAAAAATTTTGTCTCAGGCTCTTGTCGCCAACCTTCTCAAAAAAAGCCAAAGGACGAGGCGTTTCAATGCCGCGACGCAACAGTTCCATCGCTCCGTTCCAACTACGTCGAGCCTTGCTGGGACGGTGCCTATCCAGTAAAACTTTATGCCAGTACATTTTTACCGGCTTTTTGATGGCAATTTGCAGCGAGTCGTCCAGCGGATGCTGCATCGACCAGATGACGTTCCTGGCATGGCGCAGACTTTCTGACTTTTGCGGTAACTGTAAAGAGTCAGGATTCAATATTGCTAATACCTGTTCAACTTCGGCTTGGTTGCGCACTGCAATCAGCCCGGCCCAGCCAGCCTGAGGGCATGTGAAATATCGGGTTTCCGGCATGTGTGCATCAATCGACAACGGTATCTTGATATGCGGATTTTCAACCAACTCGACCTTAAACCCCGCAGGCCAAGTCAGATAAATCGGTGTCTCGCAAATCAAGTCCGGCGTCTCATCGACGAAATCTTTACCGTCACGGTGCTGAAAAGTCGCTGCTGCAAGAGTTGTCTGTGCATAGACCTCGTTCAAAGGCAATGCTTTGCCGTTGATCGTCCACGCCACATGCACGTGTACGCCACTTTGGAGGAAGTCATGAATCTCCAAGCCAGCGCTTGTGGCATGCGTGCCAACATATTGCGAACCCGCCAGTCTTGATGCAACGGTTTGCATGGCAAAAAAGCTGGGATGAGTTTGATAGTCGAGAATATTGCCGTCTGCCCGCTGATAGCGTGCAATTCTTTCTAAAGCCGGGTAATCAGCGTCTTTCAAACCATCGCTGATCAACCCTTCCCTATGACATAGCAACGTACCCCAAAACGCCTGCCTAAGTGCCCCGCTTGCTGCCAGTAAAGTAAAATAACGGGTCAGGTAATCTGCCTGCTTTTGTGCGCCATGCGCCAGCTTGCGTTCAATACGATAAATAGCCCAGAATGCCCCAGTACTCACGGTATCAGGCACTTCAAAATCTCGTCCTATCTTTTGCAATAGCCGCGCTTTTTTGACCAAATTGAATTTCAGCAGAGTTGCCCACCGATACTTCAAAATACGGTGGTCAAAGCGCTCGGGCTCACTGACGCGTTCAACAAACAAATTATCGGAGTGATAATCAGGTAACTGCTGCCGCTTACGCAACGTCTTCAGCAAGTGGACATTATAAAGCGGCTCAAAATCCTGGATGTTCGCTGCCAAAAGTGAAATGTTGCGCGGCTTTATCGCCTGATAAGCGATCTGCCAGGCAGAATAAAACCCCGCCCAGGTATACCCAGACCAGCGTTTACGGTTGAGCGTGTTGCCAACCTCGAATTGACAGACTCGTGTACCAAACCGCGCCAGCACTGTATGGACGAATGCCTGCCAGTGTAACTGCTCTTCAGTAGTATGCATTGACTTGGCTGATTCAAAAGGGGGAATCAATCGCAAAGTGACAAAAAACCCTGCTTCCATCAAGGCATCACAAAACCTCCCCTGAAAACCAATCAGGTCATCGTAACTCAAGTCGACACGTACCTGTTTGATTCCCAGAATCCTCAACTGCGAGATGATGTAAGCATCTGTAGCAGGATCTGGATTACTCGCCACGCCAACGCCGAAAAAATCTTCCGGCACTGCATGATGCTCAAGCGGAAGATGACCTTGGGGTATCCTCAATCCTGCACGAAGGATGTAACACAGGCCATCATACATCACCCGCACAGTCAGCATGGAAGATTGATTCGACATCAGGGCAAGCGATAACGTTGTTCTTGATACAGCATCGTCGGCAATAATGAATTCGCAAGTGCGCGCTGTTGCAACTCAGACGCGTCTGCGGGTGGTAAAGTTTCTTTTAACCGCTTGTTGCTTGCATCGTAAACCCCATGCGCTGGTTTCTTCCCCTCACGCAACACCACCACCCGATTTTCCTTTGCACTGCCTTCCATCCATGCAAAATTCTGGTTGTATTGCATCATTGCACGGCCATTATCATATGTACGAGACATATCACGGCCTGTCATAGGTGTTTCAGCTCTAACCCCCATCAACGATAAAACAGTCACCGGCAAATCTAGCTGGCTGGTAATGGTATCGATTACCTTGGGTTGAATATCTGCCCCTAAAATCAAGCCAGGAATATGGAAGCGCTCTATCGGTACCAAGGTATCACCTCGCACCCGAATGTCATGGTCAGCGACGACTAAAAAGACTGTATCTTTCCAGTAAGGAGATGCCTGCGCCTTTTTAAAGAACTCGCCAATCGCGTAATCCGCATATTTCACCGCATTATTCTCTGTTGCCTTAGGCTGTTCATAAAGCTCTATCCTGCCATCAGGGAATTCAAACGGCGCATGATTACTGGAACTGAAAGCCAGTGTAAAAAATGGCTTTCCACTGACATGATGTGCCATTAGTTGGTCATGCGTCTTGTTAAGCAGATCCTCGTCCGACGCGCCCCAACTGCCAACGAATACCGGGTTCTTATAATCCTTTTGCCCGTAGAGATGCTTGAAACCATTGCCCATGAAGAAGCTTTGCATATTGTCGAAATGCGTCTCCCCTCCATAGATAAACTCGGTGGTATATCCTAACCTTGACAAAAGATCAGCGAGTGTAAAAAAACCTTTCTGGCTCAGATCCAGCTTGACTGTACTGTCTGCAGGTGTAGGCTGAAAACCAGTCACGACGGCCTCGATTCCACGAACTGAACGTGTTCCCGTAGCATATAATTGTGTGAACCAGATACCCTGCGATTTAAGTTTTTCCAGATTGGGGGTTACAGGCACGCCGCCTAGCGACTCCACAAAAGTTGCACCTAGGCTTTCTTCCAAGATGATCACGAGATTCAGAGGCTTATCGCGCTTGATGCTTGGCTCGAGCATTTTGAGTGTTGGAATGTCGGCATCACGCGCACCTGTCAAACGGAAAATCTCGTTTCTTGGCATTTTGCCGTAAATCTCGCCAGACTTTGACTCATGCTGCAAGCTATAAACCGCATAGAAAACCGAATATGCGGAGTTCAAGACAAGGCTATTGACCATGCTGTCCGGGGTAATCGCAAACAGCGCTGGGTTCGCTGGCCTGTGCCCCAATGAGGAGCGAATACCGGCAAGAGTGAGCACTAACACTAATGGATAGACCAGCCAGACTTTCTTGGAAGACCAATCTAATTTCGTACTTAGCCATGGCCGCATAAAGCGCCGCATCCCCCAAAACGCTAAAGCCGTCGCGCCGATACCAGCGAAAACATCTATCTTAAAACCACGCCATAGCATGGTGAACACCTCATTTGGGTATTTCAGGTATTCGACGAAAATGCGGTTGGGGCGTACGTCATATTCTGTGATGAAGCCTGGCGTACTCGCCTCAAGAAAGACCAGCAAGGCCAATCCCAGCACTACCCACCAATAAGTGAGCTTATGCCAGATTTTGAATAATCTGGCATTTACCAAAAAAGGCGCTAGCAATAATGGTAACAATGCCAAGAGGCCCAACTGTATGACGTCCACACGCACGCCCTGAAGAAGAACCTCCATCAACTTGCCAGTAGCATTCACACGATCGAATTTCCACAGCACCAGACCAATACGCGAGAGGGACAGTAAGACTAGTCCAAGCAACAACATCGCAACCAGCGGCGCAAATGGGCCTAGCTTATTAGAAACTCGAAAGATTGCTGCTTGAAAAGCCTTGAAAAGATTGTTTGAAAACTGCGCTATATGCATTCAGATGACACTCTGAAAGAAAACGTGATTATAACCGCAAAGATATTCAATATTCATTTCCTTTAATGCTATACAACATGCTTTCGTTTAAGCCAGGATACAAAGTCATGGTATAGACGTGGCTGCCTCCAGCACAAGTAAAAGATAACCATCACGTGCAAACATGCAGTGATCAAAAATAGTTGCGGAATATTTAAGCCATAGCTGAAAAGCCACACTGAGAATGCCGCCGAAACCACCATAAAAAAAGCGTTCAGGATATTATTGGCTGCAATAAGCCGCGATTGATGACTTTTAAGCCCTGCAGTCTGAACAAAAGTGTATAGCGGAACGATGTAAAAACCAGCAAAAATTCCGACGAGAACAACATCAGCCAGTAGTCTGTGACAGACAAAGTCATAGAATAAGAAACTTTGATAGTTAAAATTTGCGCCTGAAGGTATGGTAAGCATTGCTCCCGTGTGAGCAAAATCTAAACCAAAAAGTGCCATCCCAATCCCGCCAAACAACACCAAGCCGAGTTCCACTCTACCCTTGGCGAGTTTTTCACACATCAACGAGCCAACGCCGATACCTAATGAAAAAACGCTCAGTAACAAGACGAACACGCTCTCGTCGCCATGTAGCACATTCTTGGCAAATACCGGAAACTGCGCCAAAAGCACCGCCCCATAGAACCAGAACCAGGAAATAGCAATCAGAGTCACCCAGATTACCTGATGATTCCAGGCGAATTTAAGATTCACCCATGTTTCAATGACAGGATTCCACTTAACCTTCAGGGAATCATCCGATGGAGCTGAATAGGGGATACCACGACTACTAAGGTACCCAAGCACGGCAAGGCCAATCACTATCAAACTCATCGTAAAGTTACTGGCATTAGCCAGCCAAGCCCCCAATACCTGCCCAAGCAAAATCGCCACAAAGCTGCCCATTTCCAGCATGCCGTTGCCTCCTATCAATTCATTTTCCTTGAGATGTTGCGGCAAATAGGAATACTTGACTGGTCCAAAAAGGGCTGAATGCAGTCCCATCATCAACAATGCCAGACTCAACAGCCAAAGGTTACGCAAAAAGAAACCGGCACTGGCGAACAGCATAATGCCAATCTCAAACAACTTAACAAACCGAATAAGCTGTGATTTCTCAAATTTGTCGGCAATCTGACCTGCTGTCGCAGAAAATAAAAAGAATGGAAGAATGAACACGCCTGGCAGGATAGTCGCCAGCTTCTCGCCTGATATTTGCGTCAAGGTTGCAGTGTGGAATGTAACCAGCGTAATCAGCGCTGTCTTGAAAACGTTGTCATTGAATGCCCCTAAGAACTGCGTAAAAAAGAAAGGGCGAAAACGCTGCTCCTTGAGCAGCTCAAACTGCGAACTCATGCCGAATCAGGCGCTCTCTGCCATTTGCTTCAATGTCACGTAATCTGTTTTACCAGTCCCAAGCAATGGCAATTCTTCCACGCGAACGATTTTACGAGCAATAGCGATTTCAGGATGATTCAGGTTTTTCGCCACAATCTGCAAGTCCTCGCGCTTGAGCGCAGGGTCTGTGGTGAACAGCACGATATTCTCTCCGCGTTGCACATCCGTCTGCGTACTTGCAGCATGCTGGTGCTCTGGCGCGGCGATATTAGCGATTTTCTCTACCACTTCCAGCGACACCATTTCGCCAGCCACTTTGGCAAAGCGCTTCACGCGACCTTTGATATGAATAAATCCCTGCGCATCAACTTCAACGATATCCCCCGTGTCGTACCACCCCTCATTAGGCGGATGAAGAATTCCTGGATTGTCATACAGATAATAACCCATCATCACATTTTCACCGCGTACGTGTAACAAGCCACCAGTATTGATACCAGGCACAGATTCCAGCTTATGCTCCAACCCTGGAATGAATTGACCAACACTACCATTCAAATTCGCCATCGGAGTATTGGCCGAAAGAACGGGAGCGCACTCGGTAGCTCCATAGCCCTCGAGGATACGAATGCCGAATTTCTCACTGTAGATCCTGCGCACTTCGTCATTTAGTTTTTCCGCACCCGCCACCACGATACGCAATTTATAGAAATCATAAGGGTGTGCGTACTTTGCATAGTTGCCAAGGAATGTACTTGTCGCGAAGAAGACTGTGCAGCCTCGATCGTAGATTATTTCTGGTATCGCTTTGTATTGGAGTGGAGATGGGAAAATATGAATCTTGATGCCATTCAGGATTGGCAGCATGGAGCCAGTAAAGCCAAATGCGTGAAAAACCGGCAATACCATCATGAATTTGTCACTCGGATTAAAATCCAGAATAGCCATGATTTGGGCAATGTTGGCCAATATACTTTTATGTGAATGTACCACACCTTTTGGCTTGCCTTCTGAGCCAGACGTGAATAAAACTACCGCTGGCTCCTCAGGCAGATTCGTCTCCATCACCGCACGCGGATAATGCAGGGCGTAACCCATCAGCCAAGCACGATCGACTACTCCAAAATCTGCTCGTAAATCTTCAAGGTAGAGAATGTTCAGGTTCGTCAAACCTTCCACCACATTCTCCAGCTTGGCTGTTTCGATAAATTTGTGTGAAGTGATGACTGTTTTGACTTTTGCCGCAAAGCAGGCATTCTGCATGCCAGAAGTGCCTGAAGTGTAATTCAGCATCGCGGGTACGCGGTTAAAAGCCGTCATCCCCAGCACCAGAGCCATGGTATTGGTGATATTGGGCATGAGCACGCCTACCGTTTCGCCGCGCTCACTTACTTTGGTTACAATGCGGCCTAATGCCAGACTTTTTTTGAGCAAAACCTGATAGGTTTCCTCAACCTCGTTTAAGTCCTCAATCAATTTATAGTCTGCACCAAACTTGTCTATTGCATCCAGAAAAGCTTCAAACAAAGTCCGGCTTTTCTGCGACTGGAAAAGCATCTTCTGCATCACGCTGCGCATCCCCTCGCCCGCTATACGACGGCGTTGCTTGCCAGTCGGGAAGCCGTGATGCGTTGCTTTCGGCATGACGATATTCGTGGTGTGCATTACGGTAAGCGTTACCTTCGGTAGCAACCGTTTGGGATGGTGTCTCGTCAGACGGCCAAAGTAAGACTCAGCAGCCCCATCAATCCGCACTGGCAGTATCTTTGCCCCGGTTTTGCCTGCCACAAAGCCAGGGCCGTCATACACCTTCATCAGAGAGCCTGTCAGCGTAATTCTGCCCTCGGGGAAAATAACGACATTCTCGCCGGCCTCTAAGAGCTTGATGACTTTTTTCATGGCATATGGGCTAGTTGGATCGACTGCCAGATAAGAAGTTAGCCGCAAGAACTGCCGGAACCACCAATTCTTCAGTACTGTTTTGTGTACGACATAAGTAGCTTTTTTTGGCAGGAATAGGCCTAGCAGCAGACCATCCAGAAAGGACTCATGATTGGCGACAATCAATATGCCGTTTTCTTCAGGCACATTCTCCAATCCATGGACTTTGACTCGAAATAAAAACTTACAAACAAAACGCAACACACCAGCCAGCATGCCAGCTCCCCCTATATATCGTGTTGAATGTAGTTCAATACATTTTCTATTGCCTGATTATGGGCGATTTGTTCATCCAAAAAAAGACTTCCTAGCCATTTTTTTAAATCTTATGATATTCCGAGAATAAAAAACGGCCCGCTTAGCGGGCCGTTAGAGATAAGAGCAAGCTATTTCTATTATCAAGCGTGATATGCACGCTCACCATGCTCTGTCGTATCCAAACCTTCACGCTCGGACTCTTCAGATACACGCAAGCCAATCAGCAAATCAACTACTTTGAGAGAGATGAATGCAACCACAGCTGAAACCACAATGGCTGTTACTACTGCGTAGATCTGTGCTGTCATTTGTGCACCAAAGTCGTAAGCCGCTACGCCATTCGCTACATAATCTACTACACCAGCACCACCTAAGGCAGGGTTGACGAACACGCCCGTTGCCAAAGCACCGAATATACCGCCAACCGCATGCACACCGAATACATCCAATGCATCATCGTAACCGAACATGTATTTCACTTTAGTCACGAAGAAGTAGCAGATTGGTGACACCAGCAGGCCAATGATGATAGCACCCATAGGACCCACGAAACCACAAGCTGGGGTGATTGCTACCAAACCAGCTACAGCACCGGAAGCAGCACCCAACATAGATGGCTTGGACTTACCGAACCATTCAACAAACATCCAGGAAATGGTTGCGGCACCTGTCGCAATCATGGTGTTGATGAATGCCAGAGCTGCGTAGCCATTAGCTTCCAGATTGGAACCAGCGTTAAAACCGAACCAGCCCACCCACAACAAGGATGCACCCACCATCGTCAAGGTCAGACTGTGTGGAGTCATGGCTTCCTTACCGTAGCCGATACGCTTACCAAGTACGATACATGCAACCAAACCAGCTACCCCAGCGTTGATATGCACCACGGTACCACCAGCAAAGTCGAGCGCACCTTTAGCCCACAACCAGCCAGCATTAGCCAACACAGTATTCAGTGATTCAGCTGTTGTAATCGCATCCGGGCCATCCCAGTACCATACCATATGTGCCATTGGCAGATATGCAAAGGTAAACCACAAGACCATGAATGCTAGCACTGCGGAGAACTTCATACGCTCAGCAAAAGCACCGATAATCAATGCTGGCGTGATAGCTGCGAATGTCAGTTGGAAAGCCACGAACATATACTCAGGGATATACACGCCCTTACTGAAGGTAGCAGCGATAGATTCCGGTGTGACGCCAGACAGGAACGCCTTGCTCAAGCCACCGAAGAACGGACTGCCGCCAGTGAATGCCACGCTGTAGCCATAGATTGCCCATAGCACACCCATCAATGAGAAGATCACAAAGGTTTGCATGAGTACGGACAGCATGTTCTTCTGGCGCACCAAACCGCCATAGAACAGTGCCAGACCAGGAATCACCATCAGACTCACCAGCACGGTAGCCACGATCATCCAGGCAGTATCGCCCTTGTTAGGTACCGGAGCTGGAGCCGCAGCCGGTTCAGCTGGAGCTGCCTCGGCAGGTGCAGCTTCTGTTGGCGCTGCTTCAGGTGCAGGTGCGGCCTCAACAGCAGCCTCTGTAGCCACTACAGCATCTTCAGCATAGCTGATTGTGGAGGTTGTCAAAGCACTCACGCCCAACAATGTAACCAATGATAAAACAGATAAAAGTTTCTTCATGTTAGTGCCCCTTATAGTGCATCCGGGCCAGTTTCACCGGTACGAATCCGGTAAACTTGCTCAAGGTTGAAGACAAAGATCTTGCCGTCGCCAATTTTTCCGGTCGCAGCTGATTTCTCAATAGCATCTACCACCTGATCCAGCATGTCGTCCTTGATGGCGACTTCCAGCTTCACTTTAGGTAGAAAATCCACCACATACTCTGCTCCGCGATAGAGCTCGGTATGGCCTTTCTGACGTCCAAAGCCTTTGACCTCGGTGACTGTGATGCCTTGTACGCCGATATTCGACAAGGCTTCACGCACCTCATCAAGCTTGAACGGCTTGATAATTGCAGAAACAAATTTCATGCTATGCCCCTTTAAAAATTAGAAGGTACGACCCACGGTTACAACAAAACGACCATCACTCAAATTCTTGGTTTCTGTGCTTCCGTTAAAGCTAGAACCGCCATAACCCTTATCGCCCCAATAGCTGTCGTTGCTGGAATCTACATAGTAAAGGCCTGCGTTCCAACCTTCGGATTTACCAATGCTGAAGCCCTTGCTCAAACCGACCTTCCAGTCAGTGTAATCTGGACTGGTGCGCTCTGTTGTAGCGGATGGAAACTGACCAGAACTGGATTGGTAATTAACATCCAATTTGCCTGCCACGTTCAGGTGACCTACGTGACCGATCAAGGTCAAGCCCCAGAATGGCAATGGGTAAGCAGCGTTCAACTCAATATAGGTTGAACCGCTAGTGCCGCCATCCCAACCCGTTTTTCTCTCTGCCCCGAACCAGTCACCCAAGGTCACAGAAGCTTTGGCACTCAGCCATTTGTAAGAAACACCAAAGTTAGCCTCGTAAGTATCCCAACGGCCACCTTGTGGCGTTTGATTAGGAACACCTAAATAGTTATATTTTTTCCAACTGCCGCCTGGATAGAAGTAGCCATACAAACCAGCCGTCCAGCCCAAGCCTTCAATCGGGGTGCTACCGTTATAGCCTGCATATGCATCAAGCTCTAAGTTAGCATCAGGGTACGTGTTTGGCGTTACATTCGAACCCCAAACCCCTGCATAGAAACCGCTGCTATGGCTAATGTCAAAACCACCTTGTACCGCTGGCTTATGCCAGCTTTGAGAGATACCACGGAAATAGTAATCAGATACAAAACCGATGTTGGCGGTTGCCGTCCAGTTTGAAGCCGGTTCTGCTGGAGCTGCTGGTGCAGCTGCAGGAGCCTCGTCAGCAAAGGATGTTGCCGGCAGTATAAAAATACCTAAAAGAGCGGTTGCTAAAAGTGATTTACGCATTGCGTTTCCCCTTTAAAAGTTATAGAAATGATCAAAAATTAGTATTCAAAAATACGTTCAACTCTCAGCAATGATTGTGCCAACTAAATAATCATTTAAAATCAATATGTTAAATAATCGTTAAGCATTGAATCAGAAATCTATAAGGCATAAAAAACCTGTTAAACTGCTAAAAAAGCACAAGGACTGAACATGATAGACAACAAAGCAATAGAGGATTTATCAATAAAAATCAGAGAGTTAGCTGAAAACTCTCCGATAGGAGACTTGAAAAGTAATGTCCACGCACTACTTCGGGGCGCTCTCACCAAAATGGAGCTTGTGTCCCGCGAAGAATTTGATATTCAGACCGAGGTATTGCGTAAAACCAGGGAGAAGCTGGAAAATTTGGAAAAGAAACTAGCCCAGCTAGAAGAAAAAGCCGGATAACGATGAGTTTAGCTGTACTTTACAGCCGCGCGTTGAGCGGCATGAACGCTCCCGAGGTGGTGGTGGAAGTGCATCTGGCCAACGGCCTGCCCAGCTTCACCATTGTTGGCTTGCCGGAAGCGGAAGTAAAGGAAAGTAAAGACCGTGTCAGGGCAGCGATCCAGACAGCGCAGTTCGAGTTCCCGGCCAGGCGCATCACGGTCAATCTTGCGCCCGCCGATCTGCCCAAAGAAAGCGGCCGTTATGATTTGCCGATTGCTTTGGGCATTTTGGCAGCCAGCGGACAAATTCCCAGCGACAAATTAAAAGATTATGAAATTGCCGGTGAATTGGCGCTCACCGGCGAGTTGCGTGCGATACGCGGCGCATTGGCGATGACGTATCAAATGGCACAAAACAGTGCAAAAAAGAAGCGTGCATTCATTTTGCCCCAATTAAGTGCCCAAGAAGCCAGCCTGGTCAAGAGTACATTGATTTATCCGGCCAAATGTCTGCTTGAAGTATGCGCTCATCTAACTGGACATACTTTGCTCAATGAATATCAGCCCGAAATAAGCATCTACCCCGCATCATATCCTGACTTCTCCGATGTCAAAGGCCAAAATCAAGCCAAACGCGCTTTAGAAATTGCCGCCGCAGGTAGCCACAGCGTACTTATGTCAGGCCCGCCCGGCACTGGCAAGAGCATGCTGGCGCAACGCTTTGCCGGAATTTTGCCTGAAATGACCGAACTGGAAGCTTTGGAAAGCGCCGCCATACAATCACTCAACAATGGTTTTAAGCTAGATAACTGGAAGCGCCGTCCTTATCGCGCCCCACATCACACCGCTTCCGGCGTAGCACTGGTAGGCGGTGGCGGCATTCCCAGGCCAGGTGAAATATCACTTGCCCATCATGGCGTATTGTTTCTGGATGAATTGCCGGAATTCGACCGTAAAGTACTGGAGGTGCTACGTGAGCCGCTTGAATCCGGGCATATCACCATCAGTCGTGCAGCTCGCCAGGCGGACTTTCCAGCCAAATTTCAGCTAATCGCCGCGATGAACCCGTGTCCATGCGGCTATCTAGGACACTTCAACAACAAATGCCGCTGCACACCCGACCAAATTGCACGCTACAGAGCAAAAATCTCCGGGCCATTGCTAGACCGGATCGATCTGCATATCGAAGTACCTGCATTAAAAGAAAACGAACTCATCAGCAAGACGAGCAATGAATCCAGCAAAGACATTCAGGCTAGGGTCGAAGCAGCACGTCAGATTCAGCTGCAACGCCAGGAAAAACCTAACAATGCACTAGGCACACATGAGATAGAAGCCTTATGCCAACCGGATGAAACCGGTTTGAATTTACTTAAAACCGCCATTGCAAGACTAAACTTATCTGCACGAGCATTTCACCGCATCCTGAAAGTCGCCCGCACGATTGCAGATTTGGCAGATAGCCCACAAATCCAAACTGCACATGTGGCAGAGGCAATCCAATATCGACGGGGCGAGACGAATTGAACGCCCCGGAAGCCGCATGGATATTGGCCTTCAGGGCATGCTAAAATATCACTTTAAATCTGTCACATATCGCCATGAGCACAATCCAGCCCAGCCCTATCGAACTTCAATTGCGTGAGCTACTGCAACAACGCATCCTGATTCTGGATGGCGCGATGGGTACCATGATTCAGCGCTACAAGTTGACCGAGGCGGATTATCGCGGTGAGCGCTTCAAGGATTTTCAAGGCCCGGCCGGCACACGCCAGTTGTTTGTCAAAGGCAACAACGAGCTCTTAAGCCTCACACAGCCCCAAGTCATCCAAGAAATCCATGAGCAATATCTGGCAGCGGGCGCTGACATCATCGAGACCAATACCTTTGGTGCCACCGCCGTTGCACAAGATGATTACCACATGGCACACCTGGTGTACGAAATGAATGTGGAATCTGCCAAGCTTGCTAAAGCAGCATGTGCAAAATATAGCACAGCAAACAAACCTCGCTTTGCTGCAGGCGCATTGGGGCCGACACCCAAAACTGCCAGCATATCTCCTGATGTCAACAACCCCGCGGCGCGCAATGTCACTTTTGATGAGTTGGTAAGTGCTTACTTGGAACAAACGTATGCATTAGTCGAGGGTGGCGTAGATATTCTTTTGGTCGAGACGATTTTTGACACGCTCAACTGTAAAGCTGCGCTGTTTGCCATTGATACGTACTTTGAAGAATCCGGCAATCGATTACCCATAATGATTTCTGGCACGGTCACAGATGCCTCTGGCCGCATTTTATCAGGGCAAACCGTGACTGCTTTCTGGCATTCGGTAAGGCATGCCAAACCACTCACCATCGGGCTCAACTGCGCACTTGGCGCTACCCTGATGCGCCCTTATGTGGAAGAGATCTCCAAAATCGCCGACACCTTCGTCTGCATTTACCCCAATGCCGGACTGCCCAATCCGATGAGCGACACCGGCTTTGACGAAACACCGGAAATCACCTCCAGCCTGGTAAAAGAATTCGCCGAAAGCGGTTTTGTGAACATCGTAGGCGGCTGTTGCGGGACAACCCCCCCGCACATCAACGCGATTTACGAGCAAGTGAAAAAGATCAAGCCGCGCAAGATACCCCAAGTTCCAATATCCACGAGACTTTCCGGGTTAGAGCCATTCATCATCAACGATGAATCACTATTCGTGAACGTGGGTGAGCGTACCAACGTGACTGGCTCCAAAGCCTTTGCACGCATGATCATCAATGAGCAATACGAAGAAGCGCTGAGCGTTGCACGCCAGCAAGTGGAAAACGGTGCGCAGGTCATCGACATCAATATGGACGAAGGCATGCTGGACGCAGTGAAAGCGATGACTCACTTCCTTAACCTGATCGCTTCTGAACCGGATATCGCACGCGTGCCAATCATGCTGGACTCGTCCAAATGGAGCGTCATCGAGGCTGGGTTGAAATGCGTGCAGGGCAAATCCATCGTCAACTCCATCTCCATGAAAGAAGGCGAAGCGGAATTTCTACGCCAGGCCAAACTATGTCGCCGTTATGGTGCTGCAGTCATTGTCATGGCCTTCGATGAAAAAGGCCAAGCTGATACATTCGAGCGCAAGATCGAGATATGCAAACGCGCATATGATTTGCTGGTAGCTATGGATTTCCCACCGGAGGACATCATCTTCGACCCGAATATCTTCGCCATCGCCACGGGCATCGAAGAGCATAACAACTATGCAGTGGACTTCATCGAAGCAACCCGCTGGATCAAACAAAACCTTCCGCACGCCAAGGTATCCGGTGGAGTCTCGAACGTCAGCTTCAGTTTCCGCGGCAACGAGCCTGCGCGCGAGGCTATCCATACAGTGTTCCTCTATCACGCCATCAAGGCTGGCATGACCATGGGCATCGTCAATGCCGGCATGATTGGCGTTTATGACGACCTTGAACCAGAATTAAAGGAACGCGTGGAAGATGTAGTGCTAAATCGTCGATCAGATGCCACCGAACGCATGATCGAATTTGCGGGCACTTTGGTTGCTGATGGCAAGAAACAAGCAGCAACACTGGAATGGCGCGGCACTGCAGAAAACCCTGTCCCTGTAGAAAAACGTCTGGAATATGCCTTGGTACACGGTATCACGGAATTCATTACCGAGGATACCGAGGAAGCGCGACAAATAGTCATGGCGCGCGGCGGTCGCCCTATCAATGTGATCGAAGGGCCGCTGATGGATGGCATGAATGTGGTCGGCGATCTGTTCGGGCAAGGCAAGATGTTCCTGCCACAAGTGGTGAAATCCGCACGCGTCATGAAATCGGCTGTTGCACATCTCATTCCTTATATTGAGCAGGAAAAAGCGGATGAAGAGGCCCGTACTGGCCAAAAAGCAAAGCCAAAAGGCAAAATCGTCATTGCCACCGTCAAAGGCGATGTGCATGACATTGGTAAGAACATCGTGTCGGTTGTTTTGCAATGCAACAACTTTGAAGTCGTGAATATGGGCGTCATGGTGCCAGCGGCGGAGATTTTAGCCAAAGCCAAAGAAGAAGGTGCCGACATCATCGGGTTATCCGGTTTGATTACGCCTTCTTTGGAGGAAATGGCTTACATCGCCAAAGAGATGCAGCGTGACCCGCATTTCAGCAACATGAAAACCCCTTTGCTGATTGGTGGTGCGACCACCTCGCGCGCTCACACAGCAGTAAAGATCGCGCCCAATTATGAAGGTCCAGTCATTTATGTGCCGGATGCATCACGCTCCGTTTCCGTCATGCAGAACCTGCTAACACCGGAAACACGAGGTGCATATCTGGCCGAAATCCAGGCCGATTATGAAAAGACACGTGCACAGCATGCTAATAAAAAAGGCATCCCAATATTGCCTTTAGCCGAAGCACGGGCCAACAAAGCCAAACTCGATTTCACTGGTGAGAATTCGCCTGTGAAGCCCAAGTTTATCGGTCGTCGAGAGTTCAAGAACATCGACTTGAATCTCATTGCACAATATATCGACTGGGGACCATTCTTTCAGACTTGGGACTTAGCGGGGGCTTACCCTGCCATCCTGAAAGACTCTGTGGTCGGCGAGGCCGCCAGCAAGGTATTCAGCGAAGCGCAGGCAATGCTGAAAAAAATCATAGAAGGACGTTGGCTGACTGCAAATGGTGTGATTGCGCTGCTACCAGCGAATAGCGTATCCGATGATGACATCGAGATTTACACTGACGAGAGCCGTAGCCAAATCGCTTTTACCTGGTATGGCTTGCGGCAGCAGGCACAGAAACCTGTTGTAGATGGGGTGCCGCGGCCCAATCAATGCTTAGCCGATTTCATCGCCCCCAAAGGCACTGATGACTACATCGGCATATTTGCGGTCACAGCAGGATTGGGTATGGAGAAACGCCTGCAGCAATTCGAGGCGGCGCATGATGACTACAGTGCCATCATGTTCAAATCGCTGGCAGACCGGTTGGCTGAAGCATTTGCAGAATACATGCATCAGCGCGTACGCACTGACTTGTGGGGCTATGCTGCCAGCGAGCAGTTGGAAAACGATGCGTTGATTAAGGAACAATACCGCGGCATCCGCCCGGCACCCGGCTACCCAGCATGTCCTGACCATACCGTAAAACCGGATATGTTCAAGCTATTGCAGGCGAATGATATCAGCATGAGTCTGACAGACAGTTTTGCCATGCAGCCTGCCGCGGCGGTCTCCGGTTTCTACCTCGCCCATCCGGCTGCGAAATATTTCAGCGTAGACAAAATCGGCCAAGATCAGTTGGAAGACATGGCAAAACGCCGTCGCCTGCCAGTCGAGTATTTGCAACGCTGGCTGGCGCCAAATTTAGGTTAACTTTTTTGGCTATAATAAGGATTATTGGAGTCTAGAAAATGAATCGTTTGCTTTCTTTGATAGTACTTGGCTTGACAGTATCTCACCCGACATACATTGCCGCAGCGACTAATGAAACAGAATTACTTCAGATAAAAGGAGTAATAGCCGCTATCCTCCATGACAATGCAGAATATTCAAAACAACACTCACATGCTTATTTTCAGCGTTTTGCTAAATCACAGCACCCTCGGGCAACTGTAGTTACCTGCTCAGATTCACGTGTACATGACCAAGCCTTTGAACACTCCCCCGATAATGACTTATTCATCGTGCGTGACATTGGCAACCAGATAAAAACCGCTGAAGGATCGGTAGAGTACGGTATTCGTCACTTACACACACCAGTGCTATTGATTGTCGGCCACTCTGCTTGCGGTGCTGTGAAAGCCGCTTCCAGCCACTTCGACAAAGAGCCTTCCGCCATCCGGAACGAATTAAAAACCATCAAACTGGATCACATTATTAATACCGATGACGATAGCCAAGTGATGCTCGGAGTAGTTGATAACCTCAACCATCAGGTGGAGTTCGCCATGCAAAAATTTTCGGATGAGACAAAAACCGGAAAACTACTCGTGATTGGAGCTATTTATGATTTCACCAACGCCTTGCATCATGGCGATGGGCGAATCGTCATCGTGAATATCAATGGGGATAATAATCAAGAGCGTGTAACCCATAGACTCTCTGGATTACTGCAGGCACAGAATAAGCTCAGTAAGCAGCACCCATAACGAGTAATGATTGCCATCTAAACCACTGCATTACACATAGACGGCTGGCATCGACTCCAAGTTAACTCTCCGACTTACCTAAATCATTTGACCAGCTCATGGTCTCGAGTTGTATATTTAGCAATTCTTCCGAACTTATTCCCAGTTTTGCGATTTCCTTTTCAGCAGCATCAAAATCACCAAGCTCGATGACTTTAGCCAAATTCAGTAATTCCCCAAAAGTGCCCTCATGCGCCACGATCGCTTTTTGCAGATCCTCTGACAAACCTATTTCGATAAAAACCTCTTCCAGTGGGCACTGCATGACAACATCAGCCAGTGACAGCATCCCAACCATAAAGGCCTGGTCAGTAAAGTTTGGTAAATATGTATCGATTTTTTTAGCCAGCAGCTCCATCAGCCTTGCACGGCTCGCCACTTGTAGGAGCAAGGGGTTGTCTACCTGCCCATCCGGTGATGCGTAGAGCAATAGCTGAACCCAGCGCAAAAGCTGTTTCTGGCCTAGCACCACCATCGCCTGACGAATGGATTCTACCTTTTGTCGGCCTCCGCTGATGCCAACGGAATTCACTAGACGCAACAGTCCGATGGTCAGGCTAGGATTGTTTTTGAACATAGGCTCGAGCTCTCCCAAATCAGCATCGCCAAGCAGCATACCCATGATGCGCATCAGGCTCATTTGGTGTGGTTGCGGCTTTTTACCTTTCAACACTGTGGGCTTGGCAAAAAAGAAGCCTTGGAACGCATCGCAGCCTAACTCTTTGCATTGCAGGAATACAGACTCTTCCTCCACTTTTTCGGCTATCACCTTAGCTTTGGAAACTTTGCGAATAAAAGCAATGATAGATGGCACCTGTTCTATTGGTGTCGAACTCAAGTCAATCTTGAAGAAATCTATCAAAGGCAGAATGGGGTCATGCTCAGCACGATAGCAAAAGCCGTCCAGTGCGAACCTGAAGCCTTTATCTTTCAAATCCTTGCAGCGCAGCAATATCTGCGCATTCACGGGCACATCTTCCAAAATCTCCAAGACAAATCGTTCTGGTGGCAATAATTCCACCGTTTGAGACATCAGGAAGCTAGCCGAGACATTAATAAAACCATCTTTCTTGCCAATCACGCGCTCCAAACCAAACTGGCTTACCGTATTCACAATCACGGCAGAAGTTGCTGACAAGTCATCTTCCACTTCAGCTTCAGATACATCGTCTTTGGCACGATAAAGCAATTCGTAAGCTATCGTTTGGCGCTTGCTATCCAGAATCGGCTGGCGGCCAAGAAAAATTTCGGCAGAATGGGCTATTGTAGTAGGAATGACTGGCTGGTTCATATCTTAATCACCTGATAGTTTTTGATTCTCAACACTAATTTTTAGGCCGACTTTGGCTTATCATATTGGCCTTATCATCACGGTTTCATGTCAATAGCTGACAATGACACCGCTACAATGAGATTATCGGTAGCAACGATACAAACTTTAGTTTTTTTGCAGGACTTTTTTTGTGCTAGGCTTGCACTCATAATCATTTGAAAATTAGTAACAAAACCAACATCATGCATATACATATTTTAGGCATCTGCGGCACATTCATGGGCGGTATTGCAGTACTGGCCAAGCAGGCCGGACACCGTGTCACCGGCTGCGATGCCAATGTCTACCCACCAATGAGCTCGCAATTGGAGGCCCAGGGGATTGAACTGATTGAAGGCTTCGCTCCAGACCAGAGTAAACTGAATCCGGATATTTATGTAATCGGCAACGTCGTGACACGTGGCAACCCATTGATGGAAGAGATCCTGAATCAAGGCCTACCCTATATTTCTGGTCCGCAATGGCTGGCGGAAAATGTACTGCTAGGCAAATGGGTATTGGCTGTGGCAGGCACTCACGGAAAAACCACCACCAGCTCAATGCTGGCATGGGTGCTGGAATATGCCGGACTTGCGCCAGGCTTCCTGATTGGTGGCGTGCCAGAAAATTTTGGTGTCTCTGCCAGGCTGCCACAAACGCCAAAACAGGACACCAAATCCAAATCGCCTTTTTTCGTAATAGAGGCAGATGAATACGATACCGCTTTTTTCGACAAACGCTCCAAATTCGTGCACTATCGTCCGCGCACGGCCATCCTGAACAACCTAGAATTTGACCATGCCGATATCTTTGAGGACTTGGCAGCTATCGAAAAGCAATTCCACCACTTGGTGCGCACCGTACCACAGCAAGGCCTTGTGGTCGCCAACAGACAGGAAAGCCTGCAGCGCGTGATTGCGAGAGGATGCTGGACTCCCCTAGAGTTCTTTGGGGATACCGCTGGCTGGCATGTGCAAGAAGTAGCGCCTGACGGCAGCTTTGAAGTATGGCTGAATCATGAACGTCAAGGACGTGTCTCGTGGGATCTGCTAGGTGAACATAACCGGATGAACGCTTTGGCAGTGATTGCCGCCGCACGCCATGTCGGCGTCGCTCCCTGCATCGCCATCGAGGCACTGGGCGAGTTCAAAAATGTAAAACGCCGTATGGAAATACGCGGCGAGGTGAATGGCATCACGGTCTACGATGACTTCGCACATCATCCAACCGCCATCGAGACCACGGTAGCAGGCCTGCGGGCCAAGCTGGATGCGGCTCCCGGGCATGGCCAAAAAATTGGCAAAATCATTGCCGTGTTAGAGCCGCGCAGCAACACCATGAAACTGGGTGTCATGAAAGCCGCTTTGCCTGACAGCCTGCGCGATGCGGATACGGTTTTCTGCTACGCAAACAACTTGGGCTGGGATGCTGCCGACGCACTGAAACCCTTACAAAGCAAAGCCCAAACGTTCGATAATTTGGAGAAAATGGTACAGGCCATTGCCAAAACGGCGAAAACAGGTGACCATATTCTTGTGATGAGTAATGGCGGTTTTGGTGGTGTGCATCAAAAGATTCTGGATAACCTGACGAGATAAGTATTTGGCTGCAACAAGTACAAACGCAAACGCCCTATCACCGTTATCAGCTATAACGGAGCGCCTGCAATCACTAGGTGCAATGGGTATTGCTATCTGGCTTTCCATCCTGATTCACGCCATCATTCTCAGCATCAAGTTCCAGCCAGAAATCAAAAAGGCGATTAACAAGCTGCCTAGCCTCGAAGTGGTGCTGGTGAACGCCAAAACCAAGGAGGCGCCTGAAAATGCCGATGTATTGGCACAAGCCAACCTTGACCGTGGCGGGAACACTGACAAGAACCGGCAAATGAAAACCGCATTGCCGGCACCCAAGCAAAAGACTACCGAAGTAAAACTCAAACCTACCGCGCAGGCACAAGCCTCTGCCAAGGCCGCCAAACTGCAGGCACAGGAAGCACGCGAACAGAAGAAACTGGAAGCGCTGGAAAGACAGGCGCAGGAACTGATGACACAGATCAAGGCGACCAAAACAGTCGATTCTGACCCGACCCAGAATGCGGCGGCTGCCGAACCGGAAAAAGGTGATCAAAAAGCCTTGGTAAAGTCCTTGAATCGCGCCGACCTGCTTGCTGCCAGCATCGAGATAGACCGGTTGGAAGCACAGATTGCCAAGCAACAGGATGAATATCAGAAACGACCCAAAAGACGTTTTTTAGGCGCTCGCGCCAGAGAAGCCAGTGACGCGATGTATCTGGAAGCATGGCGTCAAAAAGTGGAGCGGATCGGCAACCTGAACTACCCTCAGGCAGCACGTGAGCAGAAAATCTATGGTTCGCTACGCATGACGGTGGAAATACGTGCAGATGGCTCGGTAGAAAGCATTACTATCGATAAAAGCTCCGGCTCCAAGATTCTGGACGAGGCCGCCAAGAACATCGTCAATCTCTGTGCTCCCTTCTCACCTTTTTCGGAAGAGATGAAGAAAAACACCGACATACTCGGTATTACCCGTACTTGGACATTCACCCAGGAAGATGCCCTGGCAACCGAAGGCGCTA
The DNA here is from genome assembly GCA_035423825.1 of Methylophilus sp. Classification (GTDB taxonomy): domain Bacteria; phylum Pseudomonadota; class Gammaproteobacteria; order Burkholderiales; family Methylophilaceae; genus Methylophilus. The sequence continues at coordinate 123,823 of DAOMMM010000002.1, forward strand.
ACTAACATGCAATCCCATTTTCAATATCACGTATTCTTTTGCTTGAACCAACGCGATAACGGCGAGATATGCTGTGCTGACAAAGGCGCTGAAAAAGCGTTTGAGTACATGAAAGCCAAAGTAAAAAAACTCGGCCTGTCAGGTGAAGGCAAAGTGCGCATCAATCGCTCTGGCTGTCTAGACCGATGTGGCGAAGGCCCGGTGATGGTGGTCTACCCACAGGCGGTATGGTACACGTTCGTGGATAACGAAGACTTGGATGAGATTATTGAAAGCCACCTGCAAAACGGCAAGGTGGTGCAGCGACTAACCCTTTAAGTTTCTCTAAGTGCGCATTCCGCGTAAAGCTTGATCTTGCCCTTTAGGTGCGACAGCTCCGATTCGCTGAGCTTGCGCGCCACCCCCGCGCGCTCGGCTGCACCCCAATGGCTATTAGGGAAATGCCGGTCGTTTTCAAAACGCGGAATCACATGCCAGTGCAGATGCGGTGTCTTATTGCCTAGGCTGGCAAGGTTGATCTTGTCGGGATTGATCACCTCGCGCAACGCTGTTTCCACCGCAAATACCACTTTCATCATATGCGCCCGCCTGCGTGGCGCCAGATCGGTCATTTCCTTGATGTGGGCAATCAGTTCCACGCGGCAATAAGCGGGGTAATCAGCATCGTTGAGCAGCACGACGCGGCATAAGTCATCCTGCCATAGGATTAAATGTGGGCTTGGCTGGCATAACGGACAGGTCTTTTCAGTCAATTCAGGCCTCACGTGCGTTCATTATCAAAAACGACGGCCTGGAAGGCGCATGGAATAAGGCTTTCAGGGCGTCGTTGTGCATAATGAATAAGTCAAGAAACGGACAGCATGCGGTCCAAACTAAGCTTGGCCAGTTCCGCCTCATGCTTAGGCACTTTGATCTGGTTCACCACGTTGCCTTCTGCAAGATTTTCCAGACACCATGCTAAATGCTGAGGATCGATGCGCGCCATGGTGGAGCACTCGCATACGATGTGGCTCATGAACTGAACCAGCTTGCCTTGCGGTTTCATCTGCTCGGCGAGACGCGTCACTAGATTCAATTCTGTCCCCACCAGCCATTTGGTATTCGGTTCGGCTTCCGACACGGTTTTGAGGATGTACTCGGTAGAGCCGACATAATCGGAATTGACGCAGACCTCATAAGCGCATTCGGGATGGGAAATCACTTTACCATCCGGGTGCTGTTTGCGGAAATCGGCGATGTTCTGCGGGCGGAACATCTGGTGCACCGAACAATGCCCTTTCCACAGCAGAATCTTGGCGTTTTTGATTTCTTCCTCAGTCAGGCCACCCAGCGGCTGATCCGGATCCCACACCGGCATTTGCTCCAGCGGGATACCCATTTTGTGGCCACTCCAGCGACCCAGATGCTGATCGGGGAAGAACAGCACCTTCTCACGCCGTGCAAAACCCCATTCCAGAATCTTGGGGGCATTAGTGCTGGTACAGACGATACCCCCATGCTCGCCACAAAAAGCCTTCAAGTCCGCTGCAGAATTGATGTATGTAATAGGTGTAATGGTTTCATCGAAGTTGAGTACTTTGTTCAGCTCGCGGTAGCTGCGCTCCACCTTAGCAAGATTGGCCATATCTGCCATACTGCAGCCAGCCGCCAAGTCAGGCAAAATCACGACCTGGTCTGGGCGGCTTAAGATATCCGCCACTTCGGCCATGAAATGCACACCCAAGAACACGATATATTCGGCATCCAGGCTATCGCAGTATTTGGAAAGCTTGAGTGAATCGCCCGTGAAATCCGCATGGCGATAGACGCTCTCATGCTGATAATGGTGACCGAGAATCGCCAGGCGCTTGCCAAGCTTGTTGCGCGCCGAAATGATGCGGCGCTGGCACTCGGCATCTTCCGTACCTTGGTATTTCTCGAATTTGATAGGCGCTATTTGCATGGTAAGTAAAAAGTGAAGGGTAAAAAAGTTTATTTTACAACTTTAAGCCGTGCTTTTCACCCAGTCGCTTCAGTGCATCCACATTAGTCCAGCTGAATACACGCTTGGCGGCTTCTCGCCAATCCACCCATTCATAACGCACATGTTCTCTGGGTGCGAGCGTTATATGCACATCCCGCGGCACGCACAACCCAAACAGATGTTCACGGTTCTCCGTCACACCGGGTGCATAGCGGTAACGCCAATGAGGGTATATCTCATATACATTGCTGGCTTGCCAGTCTTGAAGACCATATGCCCGTGCATCCAGGCCAGTCTCTTCCTGCACTTCGCGAATCGCCGCTTCACGCGGCGTTTCACCTTCCTCCAAGCTACCTGTCACTGACTGCCAGAAGCCTGCTTTATCTGCGCGTTCCAGAAGCAGTATCTCCAAGTCCTGCGTATGGATCAATACCAGTGCAGATACAGGTTTTTTATAGGATTTCATTTGATTAGAATGGTGCCGGAGAAGGGAATCGAACCCCCGACCTTTTCATTACGAATGAACCGCTCTACCAACTGAGCTACACCGGCATCTTGACTATTCAACAGACACCTTGGAGGGTGCCTGAGTCAAATTCTTAGGCAAGTGGAATACGACATTTTCGACCACACCATGTAGTTCATGCACCTCATCGGCGCCCATGGTCTGCAAGGCTGCAATGACTTCCTTCACCAGCACCTCTGGTGCCGATGCCCCTGCAGAAACGCCAACTCTTCGTTTGCCTGCAAGCCACTCAGCTTTTAGATAGCTGGCATTATCCACCATATAGGCTTCCACCCCCTGATTCTCTGCAACCTCCCGCAAGCGATTGGAATTTGAACTGTTGGGCGAACCGACAATAATCACCAGATCGCAGTCTTTGGCCATCATCTTGACCGCATCCTGACGGTTTTGTGTCGCATAGCAGATGTCATCACTTTTAGGTGCGTGAATATTGGGGAAACGCACCTTCAGTGCATCCATCACCATGGCTGCATCATCCATCGAAAGAGTCGTCTGTGTGACGTAAGCCAGTTTATCAGGATCCCTTACTTCAAGATGCATCACATCCTCTGGCGTCTCCACCAGATACATACCTCCTTCAGACTGTCCCATCGTCCCCTCAACCTCTGGGTGGCCTTTATGACCGATCATGATGATTTCCAGGCCAGCTTTACGCATTTTGGCTACTTCCATATGGACTTTGGTCACCAACGGGCAAGTAGCATCATATGCGGTCAAACCGCGTGCTTCAGCTTCTTCGCGCACTGCCTTCGAAACACCATGCGCACTGAATATGACTGTGCTGCCAGCCGGGATCTTATCCAGCTCATTTACGAAGATGGCACCCTTTTCACGCAGCTGATCCACCACGAATTTGTTGTGGACGACTTCGTTACGCACATAGATAGGCGCACCAAACTTTTCCAGCGCCTGCTCGACGATGATGATCGCGCGGTCGACACCGGCGCAGAAGCCGCGGGGGTTGGCAAGCACTATCTCGGGTTTATGGCTCATATTCAAATACTTAACTTAATCGCTTCGGGTATAATGACGCAAATTCTAAAGCATTTTGACAATGAAAAATACAGCAACACTCTTAATCACATGTCCGGACACCAAAGGGATTGTAGCCGCTATTGCAAACTTTCTGCTGGAACATAATGCAAACATTTTGCATGCCGACCAACACCAGGATGCCGAAAACAACCTGTTTCTGATGCGCGTGGAATGGGACTTGGCAGGGTTTGATTTAACTGCGGCCAGATTTCATGAGGCTTTTTCGCCGATTGCCAAGAAATTCAACATGCAGTGGCAGCTCAAACTGTCTCAACAGCGGACACGTGTAGCCGTCATGGTTTCACAATATGACCATTGCCTGGCTGATTTGCTGCATCGCTACAAAAACGGCGAACTGGATTGCGAAATACCGCTAATCATCAGCAACCACCGGGATACAGAAGGTTTGGCCAAATTCTACGGCATAGATTTCCACCATATCGTGGTAACTAAAGACAATAAGACAGAAGCCGAAGCGACACAATTTAGACTATTTGATACATACAAAATCGATTTGATCGTGCTGGCGCGGTATATGCAAATATTGTCATCAGATTTTGTAGCACGATACCCGCAACGCATCATCAACATCCACCACTCGTTCCTGCCGGCATTCATCGGGGCCAGGCCATACCACCGCGCCTTTGAACGAGGCGTGAAGCTGATTGGTGCCACCAGCCATTATGTGACAGAGGATTTGGACGAAGGCCCGATTATCGAACAGGATATCGCGCGCGTATCGCACCGTGACCAGGTGGAGGACCTGATACAAAAAGGCCGTGATTTGGAGCGTGTAGTATTATCGCGCGCAGTACGCTGGCATATCGAGAACCGTATTCTGCTTTACGCGAACAAAACGGTCATCTTTGATTAAAATAAGCAACAAAAAAAGCGAGGGGGCCCCTCGCTTTTTACTTACTTTCTGAGCGTCTACTCAGCTGGCACGTTATCAGGCAATGGATCAAACGGCTCATCATCATACGCAGCGATTTCTGGCAAATCACTCCCTGAACTAGCTGGTGCCGCACCGCCAGAAGAGGCGCAACCGACCAAGAAAAGCATCATTACAGTTACTAAAGCTAGCAAAAACTTATTCATTAGATTCTCCCCCTGAGCTTTATTAAAATTAAGAGTTGAAACTCTTGTAAATAATTTACGCCGTTGGAGGAAAATCCGCAATAGTTTTGTGGGATTAACCTGGCAGAATCATCTCTTTTGAATACAACTCCTGGATGCTTTCACGCTGCCTAATAAGATGCACTTCATTCCCATCTACCATGACCTCTGCAACACGAGGACGAGTGTTATAGTTGCTCGCCATGCTCATGCCATAAGCGCCGGCCGATTTCACAGCAAGCAAATCCCCCTCAGCCAGATTGAGCATCCGATCGTGGCCTAGAAAATCCCCGCTCTCACAGACAGGACCAACGATTTCATAATTATGCTGCGCTGCATCCTTCGGTTTTACCGGAACGATCTCATGATAGGCGTCATATAAGGCAGGACGCATCAAATCGTTCATAGCCGCATCTACAATCGCAAAGCTCTTAGCTTCGCCAGGTTTCAGGTATTCCACCTTGGTAAGCAGAATGCCTGCATTACCCACCAATGCCCGTCCAGGCTCAAATAAAATCTTCACCTGGCGTTTTGACAGCTTGGTTAGCAATGCTTGTGCATATTCCGCAAAGGCTGGCGGCGTCTCATCCGTGTAGGTAATGCCTATACCGCCGCCCACATCGATATGCGTGATATGTATACCCTTGCCCTGCATACTGTCTACCAGTTCCAGCACCTTTTCGAGAGCATCCACGAATGGCGATATTTCCGTGATTTGAGAACCAATATGACAATCCACACCATGCACAGCGATGTTTGGCAGTTCGCTGGCTAATACATAAGTATCCAGTGCATCTTCAAACGCCACGCCAAATTTATTGTTTTTTAGCCCTGTAGAGATATAAGGATGTGTTTTGGGGTCGACGTTAGGATTGACGCGGAGAGAGACTGGCGCAATCTTTCCCATACGCCCTGCAACCTCATTCAAGCGCATCAACTCAGCACGTGATTCCACATTAAAGCAGAAAATACCTGCCTCCAGTGCCGCTCGCATTTCTTCAGCTGTTTTGCCTACACCGGAGAACACCACCTTAGCTGCGTCACCTCCGGCAGCAAGCACGCGTGCCAACTCCCCACCAGAAACAATGTCGAACCCGGCACCCATTCTGGCAAACAAATTAAGGATAGCCAGGTTGGGATTCGCTTTTACCGCATAGCAAACCATGTGATCCACCCCGGTGAGCGCAGATTTAAAACTGCTGAACGCCTGCTGCAACGCAGCTTTGGAATACACATAACAAGGCGTGCCGTACTGGCTGGCAATTTGGCTAAGTGGGACGTTTTCGGCGTGAAGTTCGCCTTGCTTGGATTCAAAAAAATTCACTTTAAACTCTTAAAATTCACTATTGGTTCGCAGGTGCGATTTCTTGCGAGCCAGATTTTTCTGGCGCCTCAGTCTTTTGTGGATATCGCTGCTCAGGGATGTACAGAGGCCCTTTGGTACCACATGCGGTCAGCAGAAAATAAACCGTAAAAAGAAATATGTTAATCAGCTTCCGCATCATTATGTCCGCACCCATTTCAAGTCGACACATTTTATCACCAATCTTCTGCCATACCTTATTCAACCGCTCATGCGCGAAAAAATGCCGATTATCGGATACTGCTAGACAGCTTCTCTGCGGGTTTGGCATGATGCAAGCAAGTTAAAAGGGGGTAAAAGTGAATGATTAAACTCGGACACACCAGCAAAGGTTTCACGCTGATCGAGCTGATGATTGCAGTGGCGATTATCGGCATACTGGCCAGTATCGCACTGCCAGCCTATCAGGACTATGTGTTTAAAGCCCGTGCCAATATTGCCACCAGCGCCTTGGCCGATATGCGCATACGTATGGAACAATACTTTCAGGACAACCGTACCTATGTCGGCGGACCATGTGCAGCACCTGCAGGTACGGATGCAACATTTTTTGGATTTGCATGTTCCGCAGGCCCTGCTGCCACGACATACACATTAACCGCCACCGGTGCAGGTGCAATGTCTGGCTACACTTGGTCCGTGGATCAAGACAACGCAAAAAGTTCTTCGCTGAATGGCGCCTGCTGGTCAACCAGTATTGATGGTCACTGTTAATCATGATGCGTTCAAAGCCTCATCACTCAGGTTTTTCACTCATCGAGCTGATGGTGGCTGTCGCCATCATCGGCATCATTGCGGCTGTGGCCGCACCGAGTTATCAAGCCTGGATACAGAATACGAAGATCCGTACTGCAGCAGAGTCCATTCAGAACGGTCTGCAAAAAGCCCGGTCTGAAGCACTGACCCGTAACACCCAAGTGCAATTCGTGCTCGACGACACGGCATCCTCATGGCACGTGGAATGTGTCGACCCGGCAAAATGTCAAGACCTTACTGGTGGTCAAGTCGAGGCCCGCTCCAGTCAAGAAGGCAGCGCCAGCGATATTACTGTTTCAGCGGGAGGCGCCACCACAGTGATTTTTAACAACTTCGGCGTTAAATCCGGCGGCGACCTGGTGCAAATCACGGTCGATTCCAGCGGAATAGATGCTAGCGATTCTCGCGAACTGCAAATTGATATCGGTGGCAATGGTAACGTGCGCATGTGCGATCCCAACACCGGCGCAAGCGACCCGCGCAAATGCTGACACGGAGACTTATGGTGAGGAATATGGCAATCAATAGAAAACATACTCAGCAGGGCGCTGTGCTTTTAGAAGCGCTCATCGCGGTGCTGGTTTTCTCATTTGGCATTCTGGCAATCTCAGGGCTGCAAGGCGCCATGATGAAGAATACCGCCGATGCGACCTTCCGTGCCGAGGCCAGCTACATCGTTCAGCAGAGAATGGGCGAGATGCTTTCCAATCCTGTTGCATTAGGTGGTTACGTCAATCTCCCGGTGAATTCCTTGCCTAATGGCATGATTTGCGTAATTCCAATCTCCGAAGGACGCCTGCTCTATCGCATCACATGGGGTGAAGATGCCCATGATTGCGATGATTTGCCACTCCCAGCCACAACGCACCGATATGAGGCCGTGACATCTATTGTTACGGCTGGAGTGTAAACATGCACATTGATAACTTACAAAATCGCCAACATGGCTTTACGCTCGTCGAATTGCTGGTAGGGCTGGTAATCGGGCTCATTGCCACACTGGTCATCATGCAGACCTTCAGCAGCTTCGAAGGAAACAAGCGCAGTACCACAGGCATTTCCGACGCACAAACCAGCGGTAGCATCGGCTTGTTCATGATACAGCGGGAATTGCAATTCGCAGGTTATGGCATCCCGGTAGTGACCGGCACGTTACCTGAAGTGGCAGTCAACGACAGGCCATACAACAGGGTATATCAACAGTTCACTGGCACTTCTCAGGCTAATATCGAAGCCCAGATATATGCAGCCCAAGCCGCTGCCAAATCTGCCTACGAAGCTAAAATCGCCCAGAATACAGCCATAGTTAATGCCGGCGAGAATTATTCTGCACTTCGCTGCGACCCGGCACCATCTCTCAGTATTGACCTGGATGACGACCCAGGAACACCGGCTGTGGGCGTTAATGTCACCACCCCTGTCACAATCACGGAAAATGGCACACAAGATTCGATTACCATCATATATGGTGATACGCAGCGCGGCTCACTACCCTCTAGAATCACTGATACAAACGCAGCCATAGGCCGCATTGCCGTCAGCAACAACCTTAGTTGCCGTGAAGACAACGTTGCGCTGATACTCAAGGATATCAACAAAGGCGTTACCGAGTGCCAGGCTGTCTTGCTGAAATCTTCGGCTAGCGGTTTCACTAACGCCCAACTGGACGCTGACACTACCACCGTTCTGGTAGATCCTACCACTATCGATTTCAGCAAAGTGGCTGTTGGCGACAGGCTCGCCTGTATGGGCAGAATCCGCCAGATCACCTTCGATATCAACAACAACCAGCTAAGAAAGAATGGTCAAGGAGTGTTGGATGAAGTCGTCAGCCTGCAAGCACAGTATGGGGTCTCCAACACCGGCAACAGCGAGATCGTCAGTGCTTGGGCCAATGCAACGGGTGCATGGGTTGCTCCAAGCGTTACTGATCGCAATCGCATCAAAGCGGTGCGCATCGCTATCATCGCGCGCAACAATCTGCTCGAAAAGAATGTCGTCAGCCAAGAATGTACTGGCGCAGCGGCTGGCCCCGCCAGAGTGTGCGTATGGGGTGCAGATTCCGGCCTTCCAGCCGCATTGGGAGCTAACTGGGACCGTTACCGTTATCGCGTTTACGAGCTGGTTGTGCCAATCAAGAACATGTTGTCAGCCAGCCCTCAGCTATAAGGATTAAAAAGGTTTGATGATGAAAAACAATCCATCCATCCAGCATATTCAACTGGCACAGAAACAACGCGGTTTGGTGCTGTTCATTGCGCTCATCGCATTGGTCGCCATGTCTCTAGCGGCAGCCGCTTTGGTGCGCTCAGTCGATAGCGGCGTCCTGGTTGCCGGCAACCTGGCATTCAAGCAGTCCGCATTGATGTCTGCTGAATCAGGCATCGCCCAAGCCTATAGATACATCAACGAAAACCCGAATGTATTAGAAGCCGGGAACGGCGCTAATGGCTACTATGCCAGCTTCAACTCTACCTTAAGTACACATGATGACATGGCATGGCTTAAGAACGATGCCAATTGGGCAAACGCCTTTACTGTACCCACCGACTTGGATGATACCTCGCAGAATGTAGTGGAATACATCATCCAGCGCATGTGTACGGAAGAAAACGTGCCGGATACTGACAAAGAAACCAAATGCATGGTGGGTGCAGGTAATGCCAGGGCCAGCTCCAAAGGCAGTAAAAGTGAAGGGGGCGGTTCCGGCGGTGGCGGTTACGATGCCGCAAAAGGTTCCAAGAACGTAGCAGTGTATCGCGTCACTGTAAAAGTAACCGGGCCCAAGAACACTATCAGCTATCTACAAGCATTCTTGTATTAACAACTAAAACGATATGAATACCAGGAGTCTAATCATGACATCCCCATTACAACAAACAGCCAAGCAACTAGCTCAATACATCAGCGGCTTTGCTACCTCCGCTATCATCTCTTTCCCGCTGATAGCCAGTGCCGCGCTGACAGACCTGGGCTCGCAACCCCTGGCGAACACCACCACCTCCGCCGAAGTATTGCCTAACCTGATGTATATCCTGGACAACTCCGGCAGTATGTCCTGGGACTACATGCCTGACTACGTCAATGACAACAACAAATGCAAGACAACAGGTACATCCGGCGCATTCAGCGCAGCTTGCGGCTTAGGTGACCCGCCATACATGTCCAATCAGTTCAACAGTATCTACTACGACCCGACAGTGACTTACAAACCACCGGTCAATGCAGATGGGTCATCCAAGAATTCCATGACCAGCGCCAATACCACAGGATGGACACAGGTGCCCATCGACGCGTTTGGCGTGTACAGCACATCCAAGACCAGCCTGGTTCCCAAAGTCATTTGGGACAATACGCAGGGTTATTCAGACAAAGCCTGGTGTAACAAAACCAGCGGAGTAACTACCGCAGATTTGCAAAACCCTGCCGTGTGCAAGACAAACACGCAGTATATCTACCCCAACAATACCGGCACACAAGCTACTTCTTACAACCAGGCATGGACCAAGCGTGACTACCCCTACTATTACACCATTGCTGCCGGTGAGTATTGCACCAACAAGAACCTGACCACTTGTTTGACACAGACAGTTCCCTCGGCAGGTTATACTTTCCCAGCGTACCTGCGCTGGTGTACCAGCAGTGCTAACGTTATTTCCGGTAGCGGCTGCCAGGCAAGATATAACGAGGTGACCGGCCATACCTATGCCAAATGGAGCGGCATCTCCTCGGGAGTTAGTGCAACAGCCAAGATTAAAATTAATGCACAGTCACCGGCCAATACGCCCGCCGCATCGCCTACCGCATTGAACGTCACGGGCATCACCGTTGACGGTACCAGCATCATCGCGGCTACGCCAGCTTTGACGATTACTGATACGACCAATTCAACACAACGCACAACGCTTGCCGGGAATATCGCGAGCGCGATCAACAACTTGAATACGGATGATTTTAGTGCCACGGCCAGTGGTGATGAGGTAACCATTACCTATATACCGGCTACTCCTTATTCAGGTACTGTGAATGTCACCACATCCAGTTATACTGCACCCGCCACAACCGGTACGGCTACTACTGGCACCATTACTATCACCCGGGCGCGCAACAGTGCAACCATCAACCCCATCAAGATCGGTACCACCACGATCATGAACACCAATGCCACGGCAACCGCATCAGACAATACGACTGACCTGGCGACAAAAATCAAGAACAATATCAACGCCTATGTCTCCAGTCCGGTGGATTACACCGCCACATCATCTGGCAACGTTGTCACCATCACCGCCACTACGGTTGGCACGGCTGGCAATGGTACGGTATCCAGCAACTTGGGCGGCGCTAGCGTCACCAGCGGCAATATTCGCTACACCTCCAGCGGCTTCAGCAATGGTGCAGATGGCACCGGACCACAGACCTATACCCTGCCAACGACCATCACCAACTTCACTGGCGGTACTTCAGCTGTAAACACCTTCCAGCGCGTAGATATCATCCCTACAGTAACCAGCTACCCTAAAACCGGTAGCAGAAGCGACTGTGCAGGCGCAACCACCTGTACGTTTGACGAGGAGATGACCAACTTTGCCAACTGGTATGCCTATTACCGTACACGCATGCAAATGATGAAGACATCCACCAGCCATGCGTTCAAGGCGATTGATTCGCGCTATCGTGTGGGCTTCATCACCATCAACAACCGCAGCACCAATTACTTGCCGGTTGGCCTCTATGATACGACACAAAAAACTAGCTGGTATTCAAAACTATTCAATGCCGGCGGCAACAGCGGCACACCGCTGAGGTCCACCCTTAGCGTAGTCGGCAGGATATTTGCTGGTCAGGGTGGTACTGTGCTTGGCAATGCGGCCGACCCGATACAATATTCCTGCCAGCAGAACTTCTCCATTCTGACTACTGACGGCTACTGGAACACCGACTCCGACTCAGCCGTTCAGGACCTGTCAGCCAACCAAATCGGTGACAGAGATGGCACCGGAGTTCCGAGACCCATGTATGAAGGGCCTACAGCAACGAACAACTCCCTGGCCGATGTGGCGAAATACTATTACGATACCGATTTGCGTACATCCAGCCTGGGCAACTGTACCGGCGGCGTCCGCGCCAACGGTACCACCGGTGATGTGTGCGAAAACAATGTGTTCGTGACGACCACAGACAACAATATCAAACAGCATATGACGACTTTTACCCTAGGCTTAGGGGTAGATGCGAGCCTGGAATATACATCCGACTACAAGACAGCGACCCAAGGCGACTTCTACGAACTGCAGCAAGGCACATTGGACTGGCCTGTGCCGCAGGCAGATAAACAAACTGCGGTAGATGACTTGTGGCATGCCGCTGTTAACGGCCAGGGCACTTACTTCAGCGCCAAGAACCCTAACCAATTGAGCACCTCACTGAGCGAAGCGTTACAGTCAATCAAATCCAAAGTGGGTGCAGGCGCCGCAGCTGCCACCAGCACACTGAACCCGGTGCAAGGCAACAATTACAGCTATGTAGCCAGTTACACGACCGTAAAATGGACAGGCAATCTTGAGTCTCGCTCCATCAATACCGATACCGGTAAAGTAAGCGAGGATGCAACCTGGTGTGTTGAAAACGTAGTGGCCGACACCTGTGCTGCACCAAGCGTGGTAGAAGCTGTTACCTCAGGCTCCAGCACGCAGTATGTCTGTAAGACCGGCGGCTCTGATGCGGCCAGCTGCCCTGCGCCTGGCGTGTTGACAGGTACGGATTGTAGAGTGGAAATCGCCACGGCCTGTACCGGCACCCTGCAATCCAAGATATCTGACACCACAGATACACGTAACATATACATGAACGTCAACGGGATTTTAGGCGACTTCAGCTACGCTAATCTAGTAGCCGCGGGTAAGAACGGGACTTTTGACAACGCCTTCCTGAAGGCCAACCTGCCGCAAGTCACGAATGACTTTGATAACCTTGGCAACCCGATGTCTGCTACAAAAACAGCCTTGATTGATGGAGCATCTCTAGTGAACTTCCTGAGGGGCAATACGGGCTTTGAAAACCGTTCCAGCAATTTGAATGGCACAGTGGACACACGCATCTATCGTTTGCGTGAAGCCACCTTGGGTGACTTGGTAGATTCTACGCCCGTCTATGTTGGTCCACCAAAAGCGGCCTTCAGCGACCCAGGCTATGGCCCTGAAACAGTCACTGGCACATTCAAAGCTACATACAAAGACCGCCCAGGTACCGTATATATCGGTGCCAACGATGGGATGCTGCATGCCATCAATGCGGAAGATGGCCAGGAACGTTGGGCTTTCGTGCCAAGCATGGTGATAGATAACATGTGGAAACTGGCAAGCAAGAATTACGACATTGGGCATACGTATTACATCAATGGCGATATTGTCGTGAATGATATCTGTACCGCCAACTGTACAACCACGACCGCCACATGGAAGACCATTCTGGTAGCCGGGTTGAATGGTGGTGGTAAAGGTTACTTTGCCCTGGATATCACCAACCCTAATTCGCCAATTCTGTTATGGGAATTCGATACATCCGATGATGGTGACCTGGGCTATTCTTACGGCAATCCAATCATCACCAAGAAATCGGATGGTACATGGGTGGTGGTTCTGACCTCTGGTTACAACAACGTCACAGGCAGCAACCCAAACAAAGGTCAAGGCTTCCTGTATGTGCTCAATGCCAATACAGGTACGGTGCTGAACAAATACAGCACTGGTGTGGGCGATTCTGCAACCCCAAGCGGTTTGGCTAAAGTCAACGCCTATGTTTACGATGCCTTTGTGAACAATACTGCTGTATATCTGTATGGCGGTGATTTGTTGGGTAACCTGTGGCGCTTTGACATCAACAGCCCGCAATCTTCAAGCAACCCCTTCAAACTAGCGGTATTGAAGGATCCAAGCGGAACCGTACAACCCATCACAGTGCGCCCTGAACTGGCAGAAATCAGTGGTAAGCGTGTGATTTATGTGGGAACTGGCAGGTACCTGGGTGCGAATGATTTGACTGACACACAGCAGCAGACCATCTATGCCATCACGGATGAGAACTCGGGCACACCAACGACTTTGGATAACCCGCGCAGCAGCAGTGCGATGGTTCAGCAAACACTAGTGAATGACACGGGTACGGGTACACGCTCGATGGGCTCACCAATCCAGACTGTCAATTTTGCCAGTGGGCGCGGCTGGTTCATCGACTTCCCTGACACAGGCGAGCGCCAGAACGTACCAGCACAACTAGTGTTTGGCACACTGCTGTTACCAACCACGGTGCCAACCAATACAGTCTGTTCGCCCGGTGGCTATGGCTGGTTGAACTTCCTGGATTACAAAACTGGGGCATCAGTAGCTGGTAATGTCGTCGCCACAAAAACCAATGCGCCTATCGTAGGTATCAACGTTATCTATGTGAAAGGCGAACCAGTGGTGAATATCGTAACCGCTGACAACCCGACACCAACGTTCCCACCGGAGCAGCCTAACTTCTCCGGCGGCGGTGCATCTGGCTTTACCAATCACCGCGTTATCTGGCGCGAGCTGATAGATGAAAGTAACTAAAGGCCTCTGATACAAAAAAGCCACAGTTAATCTGTGGCTTTTTTATTGTTGATCTCTTAACAACCTGGCGACTATCAGACCGTTCATGCAACCAAAGAATAAGGCGGCCAATGCAAAAATCGGGATTAGGTAAGCCACACCAGCTTGAGGAATCAACCATAACCTGACCACTGATAGCTGGCCTGCAATATGCCCAAATGCTGCCAAGACGCTGATGGAGATGGCGCTAAAATGTTTTTTAGGTAAATATTGTGCCAGCCACAACACCATCAGGCTTGCAATTGTTCCCGACAAGCTAAGCACGAATGTCGGGGAGAGAAAATGTCCCAGCAATAAACTACTGGCAAAAACCCGCAACAGACTGACCCATGCTGCGGTTGCAAAATCAAACTCAAGAAGCACAAACAGAGTCACGATGTTGGCAATCCCGGGTTTCACCCCTGGTAAGGGCGAAGGAAAAATCGCCTCTAATACGTGCAGACCAATAGCCAACGCCGTCAACTTAGCGATTCTGTGATCTTCCTGTGTCGTCTTGATGCTAATAGTTGAGCGAGTCATACGGCTTTTGTGCCCCAAGCAACTCCAGGCTAATGTGATTGGGTAGGCATATTGATAATTGGCCAGCTTTACTTAGCCAGCCCTGGTGCACACAGTATTGGTTGCTACAGGGTGAATGCTTGAAGCGCGCCTTGCCTTGCTGAATCACGACCTCAGATATCCCAAGCGGCCCTCGAAAGCTGAGGCTTCTTACCTGATTCAGGTCGTAAACCCCTACAATTTGATCCCCTTGTCTAACCTCTAAACGATTAGCGGGTTGATGGCTCCACAAGCTGTTCAACAGCATGAGCACCATCAAGCATGATGTCACGATGACAAACCAATCTCCCGCCAATGGTTTTGGGTAGCGGCTATCGCTAGTGCGTTTCCACCACATGCTTCTCAGCTTGCTTGTCTAACCAGTTCAGTCGCTTCGTCATACTGGCGCTTGCCAGAATCTTGGTATCGCTCTCAATCACAAGATAATCTTTGACCTCCATTTGTTTCGCCATCGCTGCCCGCGCATCTGGCTGTGAGATAAATATGGGTTTGGAAGTCACGTCTGACAGAACCCCTGCATTGGGTTGAGGCGATATGAGCACGGTGACCGATTGAACTCCCTGCACCGGGTAACCTGTCGCAGGATTGATGATGTGGCAATAACGAGTACCCTTTAGTTCAAAGTAGCGCTGATAATCGCCCGAGGTGCCTATGGCCCAACCGCTCGGCAAATCCAAGGTGGCGATAGCGTCTGGTTTACGTGGATGCTGGATGCCAACTCGCCAAGGCTGTGTACCATGCTGACCCAACGCAATGATATTTCCGCCTATGTTGACCAACGCATTCCTAACCCCTTGTCTACGTAAAATCAACAATGCCTGATCCAATGCGTAACCTTTAGCATAACCGCCCAAATCCAACTGTACTGTTGGATTGGTACTGTAAGACTTGCCATTCTCCACCACGATATCCACCATCTGTGGATCAGCCTTTACAAGGTCTGCAATACGTTTGGGGTCAATCTTGGCTGGCTTGAATTCATCCTTCTGAAATCCCCAATGGTGAATCAACTCACCTATAGCAGGGTTAAACAACCCCTTGGATTTGATGGACAGATCGGTAGCCTCAGCAATCATGTCAGCGACATCCGCTGATATCCTTGTGGGCACTTTGCCACGCTTGTATGCATGATTAAGCGCTGTGACCTCACTTGGGCGCCAAGAGTGCAAGCGGTTATGCAAGTCCTGAAATTGACGGATGATATCGTTGGATATAGCTTGTGCATCTTCTTCGGATTCGCCGTAGATCGTGATATCTACCATCGTACCAAACACAAAGCTCTGCATATGATAGATAGGTTCTTCACGGCTACATCCAGCTAGGAGTAGCCCAAAGAAAATAATAATTAACGCCCGCATAAGCGCTACTATAACGCTACTTGATTATTTCTTGAAGCTTATCCACAAAAACCTGGGCTGGAATACAAGGCTGGGCTGTATTGAGTGTCTGTGCAGCTATCTCAACCATACAGGTTGGGCTGGTCACATTGATTTCGGTCAGATAATCGCCTATCACATCCAACCCGACCAAAAATAAACCTTCTCTTTTTAGCACCTTTCCTACATTTCTGGCAATTTTCCAATCACGCATACTCAGGGGTTGTGCCACGCCTGTTCCACCGGCGGCCAAATTTGCCCGCAATTCACCTGCCTTAGGAATACGCGCCAACGCATAAGGTAATGGCTCGCCATCTATCACTAATATGCGCTTATCTCCAGCCTTAATTTCTGGCAAATATACCTGTGCCATCACAGTGCGCGTCTCTTGCTGAGTGATTGTCTCTATTATCGAACCGATATTGGGGTCATTTTCGGTGAGGCGAAATACACCGCTGCCTCCCATGCCATCCAGTGGTTTGACCACTATATTTTGAAATTCTGCCAAAAAAGCACGAATTTCCTGCTCTTGGCTAGTCACGATAAATGCCGGTGCGAATTCCGGAAATTTTGCGACTGACAGTTTCTCGTTCCAAGCGCGTACAGCACTAGGATTGTTGATCACCCTGGCACCTTGATTGACCGCCTGCTCAAGCAGATGAGTGAGATATAGGTATTCATTGTCAAAAGGTGGGTCTTTGCGGTTCAACACCACATCAAAATCCGCCATATCTGACTCGACTGTTTGACCTAATGCATACCAGTCATTAGTGTCAGCAAACGCGAATGGGCTGGCTTGAACGAAGACTTTTTCTTTTCTCATCAGCAAATCATGTGGTCGACACACGAATAACTGATACCCTCTTGCTACAGCTTCTCGCATGATAGCAACGCTGGAGTCTTTGTATATCTTCAGGCTTTCCAGAGGATCAAGAATAAATAGCAGCTTCATGGCTATGCGTTCAAGGGATCGTTTTCCTGCAGTTCGATTGCAGCTGCCAGCAAGGCCAGACGAGCTACTACGCCATAGGCATAAAAACGGTTAGGTGCAGTACTCGGGTCTGCAGCACAATCTGGCGTAGTGCAGGATCGTTCAAACGCCAATGGCACGAAATGCATCCCCGGGGCATTCAAATTCTCATCGACACCCCGCCCAGTATGCACGCGATAAAAACCACCCACGACAAAATGATCCATCATATAGACCACAGGCTCTGCAACAGCATCGTTGATACTTTCAAAGGTATAAACGCCTTCTTGGATAATGACCTCTGTCACCTGCAAACCTTCTTTCACCACAGACATCTTATTGCGAGTCTTGCGGTTCAAATCGCGTAAATCCTCAGGTGATTTGACCGTCATAATCCCCATGCCATAAGTCCCGGCATCTGCCTTAACGATTACAAAAGGCTCTTGTGTAATATTGTATTCTGCATATTTTTCTTTGATTTTTTCTAGTAGCTGCCCCACCTTCAATGCCATACATTCTTCGCCTGTCCGTGCATGAAAATCTATCTCACCGCAAGTGTCAAAATATGGATTGAGCAACCATGGGTCGATATTGAGCAATTGGGAAAACTCATTGATTACCTTGTCATAAGCCGCAAAATGTTGAGACTTTCGACGCGTACTCCAGCCTGCATGCAATGGTGGAATCAGGTTTTGTTCAAGGTTTTGAAGGATAGTTGGAATCCCCCCCGACAAATCGTTATTGAGTAGAATCGCACAGCTATCAAAATCTCCTGACTGACTATTTTTCAGCTTGAGACGGTTTTTTTCCCTTACTACCGGCTCCAGCAACAAACGTTTTCCATCGTGCGTTTCAAAAGTGGTAGGTTCGGTAATCTCGGGATTGATTGAACCTACCCGCACATCTAGTCCGGCCGCCTGCATAATGGTAACCAACTCCACTACATTACGTAGATAATAGGTATTACGGGTATGGTTTTCCGGAATGATCAGCAATCGCCTAGCTTCCGGACATATCTTCTCCACAGCTATTTGCGCGGCCTGTACACTTAGACTTAGGAAATCCGGATTTAGGTTATTAAAGCCCCCGGGGAATAAATTAGTATCCACAGGTGCCAGTTTGAAACCAGCATTACGTAAATCCACACTTGCATAAAATGGCGCTGCATATTCCAGCCATTGTGTCCGAAACCAGTGCTCGATCTTTGGCATCTCTTGCAGGATGCGCTTTTCAAGTGCCAATAAAGGGCCACTCAAAGCTGTCGTCAAATGTGGAACCATATATTTATTCTACTCTAAGAGTTGTTAACACCTAGCGCCTGCATATCTGCATGAAAACTACTTCTTACCATAGGGCCACTTGCCGCACTACCAAATCCCAGCTCTTCGGCTTTTTGACGCAGCTCATCAAAAGTTTCTGGTGGAACATAACGGATTACAGGCAAATGATGTACACTTGGCTGCAAATACTGCCCCAACGTTAGCATGTTCACGTCATGCGCACGCAAGTCTTTCATGACAGCCAAAATCTCTTCATCCGTTTCACCAAGCCCCAACATCAAGCCTGATTTGGTAGGAACGTCTGGATAAAGCTTCTTGAATTCCTTGAGCAATCTCAATGAATGCTGATAATCCGACCCTGGTCTAGCGGCCTTGTAAAGACGCGGCACTGTTTCAAGGTTGTGGTTCATCACATCAGGTGGTGCTTTGCGCAAAATTTCCAATGCCACTTCCATACGCCCACGAAAATCCGGCACCAAGATTTCAATCTTGATTTGCGGCGATGCTGCCCGAACTGCTTGGATACAATCGACAAAATGCTGCGCACCGCCATCCATCAAATCATCACGATCCACACTGGTGATTACCACATATTTAAGACCCATCTGTGCGATAGTGCGCGCGAGATTCTCGGGCTCTTGGATATCGGGCGGCAAGGGCCTGCCGTGGGCAACGTCACAGAAAGGACAACGGCGTGTACAGATGTCACCCAAAATCATGAAGGTTGCGGTGCCTCCACTGAAGCACTCGCCAATGTTTGGGCAACTTGCCTCTTCACAAACCGTATGCAACTTATTATCCCTGAGCACGCGCTTGATCTCCCGGAAACGCGCAGAATCCGGCACTTTCATCTTGATCCAGGCTGGTTTGGGCATTAATGGCTGCGGTACGATTTTAATAGGGATGCGCGCCGTTTTGGCCGCAGCCGTCTCTTTGATACCAGCAACTTTAGGGGAGGCGGTTTGACTCATTCAATTGTTCTTCCAACAGTTCCAGCAGTGATTGTCCTAATTCTACAGCGGTTTTCCGCAAGCCTAAATCTTTGGTCTGCGTCACCTTTAGGCCCTTGTAGCCACACGGATCGATATCCGAGAAAGGACTTAAATCCATATCGACATTTAGACTCAAGCCGTGATAACAACATTGATTTTTCAAGCGCAACCCCAATGAGGCTATCTTGGCCCCAGAAACGTAAACGCCAGGAGCATCTTTTTCTGCATTAGCCTGAATGCCATGGTTTGCAAGCAAACGGATGACACTATTCTCCATCATACTGACCAGCTGTCTTACATTCATCCCACGCCGCTTCAAGTCCAGCAGCACATATATCACCACCTGACCAATGCCGTGATACGTAATTTTTCCACCTCTATCTACCAATACGAGTGGCAAACCGTTCTGTGGTAATCGCGTGTCTTTACGATTGAGCCCTAACGTGTAGACGCTATCATGCTCCGTCAGCCAAAGCTCGTCTGGCGTATCAAACGAACGCTGCTCAGTGAAACTTTGCATAGCCTGCAGCGTGGCCTGATAGTCGGTACGTCCGAGCTCACGGCAAATCAGTCGCATCTATCCGATTACAACACGACCTTAACCATTGGATGCCTAGTAAGCGCACGATAAATATCATCCAACTGTGGTCTTGAATCTACGGTCACTGTACATGTCAGGCTAATGTATTTACCACCTGAGCTTCCCCGCATTTCTATGCGGCTGGCGTCAAAATCCGGCAGTAACCGCTGTATGGTCAAAATCACTTCTTGGGCAAATGCATGATGTGTTTCACCCATGACTTTAATCGGGAAGTCACAAGGAAACTCAATAAGCGTTTCATGCTGTACTTGTGGAATGTCCGTCATATTGCTACTGTACCAACAGACGGATGCTGTCGATGATACGACTGAAGAAACCACCCTGGTCTACTGCCCTTGCAGCGACCAACGTTTGCTGGCCAATAGTTTTGCCATCCAAGCTAAATATGATCTTGCCTACCGGTTGGCCTGCCTTGATAGGCGCTATAAGCGGCTGCTGAGTCGTGGAACTCGCTCTTACACGCGCATAGTCCCCTTTAGGCAAAGAAAGATAAAAGTCTTTAGCCAAAACGGCTGGCACTGTTCGCTCCTGTCCCTTGTATACCAGCAGGGTGTGCACAGTTTGATTGGCTTTATAAACTAGGGTAGATTCATAGAACTGGAAGCCATAATTAAGCAGTTTTTGGCTTTCACTGGCTCTCATCGCTTCATTCGCTGCCCCTAGCAATACTGAGACCAGACGAGTGGAACCGCGTTTTGAGGATGAAATCAGACAATAACCTGCTGTTTCAGTATGGCCAGTTTTCATTCCATCCACATTAGGATCTAGCCACAATAGGCGATTACGATTTGGCTGTGTAATATTGTTGTAGGTGTATTCCTTGACAGAGTACAAACGACGGTACTCCAGAGGAAAATCACGAATCAGCGCACTTGCAAGTTTTCCCAAATCGGCTGCTGTAGTGTAATGGTCTTTGTCGGGCAGGCCAGTAGCGTTCATAAAGTGCGTATGCGTCAAACCCAGCTTTGCCGCTTGACGGTTCATCATCTGCGCAAATATCGTCTCATCCCCACCGACAGCTTCTGCGAGAGCGATAGTTGCATCATTCCCTGATTGGATAATCATGCCATGCAACAGTTCGTCCACCGTGACGGGCTTGTTTGGTTCAATGAACATCTTTGAACCCTCTGTCTTCCAAGCCTTTTCACTCACCGGAACAGCCTGATCAAGTTTCAAATGCCCTTTCTGCAAGGCATCGAAAACGATATAAGCCGTCATGATTTTGGTAAGAGATGCAGGCTCGATACGCGCATCTTTTTCATAGGCGGCAATATCGCTGCCGCTGTTGAAGTCCTGCAACAAATAGGCTTTGACTGCCAACGCTGGTGGAGGCGCCACCTGCGCAATAGCTAAACTAGAAGAAACTAGAGAGAAAATGAAGGCTGTAAATAATAAACGCATAGATTACTGATTCAGGATAATAGCTGGTATATTTAGTTGTTTTCTGAGTTGCGTCGCAAGCTGTTCGGCCTCGAGCTTGACGCGAAATGGCCCGAGTTTCAAGCGATGCAAAGCATTATTATACACCCGGTTGATACCGACATTCTGCGCCATGTCCAAATCCTGTATACGCTTCAATAAACTTTCCGCATTGCTTTCATTTTTAAAAGCGCCCGCTTGAACGTAATAGCGCTGCATCTCGGCATCGCCATTTGAAACGTTAACACCATTCAGAGATTCGGACTGTAAATCAGCATTAGATGGACTCGTCGCAGTCGGCAGCGTTGTCAGTATATCTGGATTGGCATCCCCATTGTTGGCTTTCTGCTTATAAGTCAAGTCAACATCATCAGCCTCCTTTACAGACAGCTCTCCTAGAGCATTCATAGTTGCGGTATTGGCACTTGGACCGCTGTTCTGGTTTAACGTCTCCACTTCCACCAACCCACTTCCACGGGCTATCAAGCGAAGCTTATGCGCTGCAGCGTAGGATAAATCAATGATCCTGTCTTTTTTAAATGGACCCCGGTCATTAATGCGCACAATCACAGACCGTCCATTCTCCACATTCGTCACTTTGGCATAACTTGGCAAAGGCAAGATAGTATGCGCTGCTGTCATCGCATACATATCGTATATTTCACCGCTTGAGGTTTTCTTTCCATGGAAACGTTTGCCGTACCAAGATGCAACGCCTCGCTTTTTATATACCTGTGAGGTTGTCATAGGCTGATAGGTTTGCCCTAGCGCAACATAAGGTTTATTTGAGCGCGGCAGTAATGGCTCTTTTTTAGGGACGGCATCAGGAATACTGTCGAGATTGGTTGGTGGGTTTGCTTCAGGCCCATCATCCAAATAATACCCTCCGGGTTTATTCACGTTTTGCTGTGTGGAATTTACGTCCACAGTAGACATATTGCTATTTGAACTAGAAGATTGTGTTGCAGGCACCTCTGCTGGCCTGCTTGCGCTAGGAGGATTTACTGTTTTTAAAGATTTGGCGCCGCCGCAACTTACAAGCAAGAAGCATAAAAGTAAGTGAATAAAAAAATAGGTTCTCTTCATATTCTAATCACCCCGAAGCAACCAGTTTCTTGTGTGTCTGAATACTCATCAGCACGCCGAACCCTAATAACAAACTCAGCATAGAAGTCCCACCATAACTGATCAATGGTAATGGCACACCAACAACGGGCAGAATACCGCTGACCATACCCATATTGACAAATGCATAAGTAAAAAAGTTGAGTGTTATGCTTCCAGCCAACAATCGTGAAAACGTACTTTTAGCTTGCGAAGCGATTACCAGACCACGTCCAATAATGAGCATGAATAGCACCAATAACAACAGCCCGCCGACCATACCGAATTCTTCCCCGAACACGGCAAAAATAAAATCTGTTGTGCGCTCCGGTAAGAAATCTAGCTGGGACTGTGTTCCATTTAGCCAGCCTTTGCCAGTCGTGCCGCCAGACCCTAAAGCGATCGTTGCTTGAATAGTGTGGTATCCAGCACCCAATGGATCTTGAGATGGATCAATCAAAATTTCGATTCTCCTGCGCTGATAATCATGCAACATGGACCAGAAAACCGGCGCCATTGCCCCGGCCAATACAGCTCCGCCCAGCAAAAACTTCCAGCTCAATCCTGCCAAAAACAAAACATAAAAGCCTGAAGACGCCACTAAAAGTGCGGTTCCCAAATCAGGCTGCTTTGCAATCAGTGCGACAGGGATGAGCAACAGTAGCGCAGCGATCATGAAATCCGTAGCACGCGGGCTGGCCTCGCGCTTGGCAAAATACCAGGCTAACATCATAGGTGCGGCAATCCGCATAATCTCAGAGGGCTGTATTTTAGTAACTCCAAGATTCAACCAGCGTCTCGCGCCATGACTTATGTCGCCAAACAATGCGACGCCAATCAACAACATCACCCCTAAGCAATATAGAGGCACTGCGATACGTTCCAAATGATGCGTAGGAATATTGCTGACTACCCATAACACACCAAAAGCGATCGCTATATTGACTAACTGTGCATTCACGCGCGAAAAATTCTGCCCTGAAGCACTGTAAAGTACCATCAATCCCACCAGCATTGTGAATAACAGACACGCCAGCAAGAATGAATCTATGTGTTTAAAGATATTTTGCATCAACTGACTAATCATGGAATGCCTCCTCTTCTGGGGTTTCCGTCGTCAGTGTGCCTGCCTGTACTGGGCTGTCCTGAACAGTTGACTGCTTTTCTGCAACCGGCAGTTTACCTAGCAAATAATAATCCATCACCTTGCGTGCTATTGGACCTGCCGCAGATCCGCCATGCCCGCCATTCTCAACAATGACCGCCAATGCGATTTTTGGGTCATCTGCAGGCGCATATGCGATAAATAGAGCATGGTCGCGATGACGCTCATCTATGCTCTTCTCGTTGTACTTCTCATTCTGTTTGATGCCAATAACCTGTGCGGTTCCGGTTTTAGCTGCAATCGCATAGCCTGCGTTCGCTCCTACGCTAGCTGCAGTACCTCCAGGTAGGGTGACATCCATCATGCCGAGTTTGACGATTTCCAGATTTCTTTCACTGAGCCGGACCTTGTCCACCACCACTTTCTCCGTAGCTGTAACCACTCCAGTTCTAGGGTTCATAATTCCACTGACCAACCTAGGTTGGATTGCTTGCCCTTTATTTGCCAGAATAGCAGTCGCCTGAGCCAGCTGCATAGGCGTAACCAAGGTATAACCTTGTCCAATCCCAACAATCACCGTTTCTCCCATATACCAAGGTTGTTTATAGCGACGTTTTTTCCAATCCGGTGTAGGTAGTAAGCCTTCAATTTCGCCATTGATATCAATACCGCTCTTTCGACCGAAGCCAAAATGGCGTACAAAATCCGTTAGCCGTTCTATTCCGAGCTCCATAGCCAAGCCATAGAAAAAAGTATCGCACGAAACTGCAATAGCACGACGCATATCCACCACACCATGGCCGCCTGGTTTCCAGTCACGATAACGGTGACTGCTATTAGGCAACATATAATAACCTGCATCATGAATACTATACGGCGGTAACCGCCTACCGGCTTCAAGTCCTGCTAGCGCCGCAAATGGCTTAAACGTCGAACCTGGCGGGTAAACGCCTCGTAAGGGCCGATTAATTAAAGGTTTATCGAGAGACTCATTCAACAGCTTCCAATTATCGACGTCTATACCATCCACAAATAGGTTAGGATCAAACGTCGGCATGCTGACATATGCCAGCACCTCGCCTGAATTAGGCTGAATTGCAACCAATGCCCCGCGCCTCTCGGCGAAAGCCGTCTCTGCTATCTCCTGCAATTTGCTATCGACAGAGAGCACGAGATTGTTTCCAGAGACTGGTGCAGTGCTGGATAAGACTCGAACAGCTTTTCCATCTGCATCTATCTCTACTTGCTGGAATCCGGTTGTGCCATGCAGCAACGCCTCATAGGACTGCTCAATACCAGTTTTCCCAATATGGTCTGAGCCCTTGTAATTGGAAAGTACATCCGCTTTTTCTAATGCACTTAAGTCTTTATCGTTGATGCGCCCGATATAACCTATCATGTGCGATCCAAGCTTGCCTTGAGGATAATGTCTGAATAATCTAGATTTGAGCTCAACCCCAGGGAAGCGATAACGATTGACAGCAAACTTTGCCGCTTCCACTTCGTTCAAGTGGCTACGCAAAGGAATGCTTTCGAATGGATGACTCTGTGCACGAAGTTTTTTAAAACGTTTCAAGTCAAGGCTGGATACCTCAACTAGTGCAGACAAATCAGTAATGGTGGCCTCTAAGCTGTTCACTTTGGCTGGCGTAATCTCTAATGTATATACAAAGAAATTATGGGCCAGCACTACCCCGTTCTTATCTGAGATTAAACCACGATTAGGAGTGACCGGTACGACAGAAATCCGGTTGTTTTCTGCCAAAGTTTGATAATAATCATACCGATGCACTTGCAGATAATAAAAGCGTGCCGCCAACAAACCAAAACCTATGAGTACGCCCAAACCAAGAACTGCTAGGCGCAGCTTGAAATCATATTGTTCGTGCTGGTAGTTTTTAAGTTCGGTGCTGTAACGCATCTTGAATGTATATTCTGGAACGTCTACAGAGCGTTCATTTGGCTTTTGGGCGCGTGATTGTGCCAAAAACAAATATCATGAACTGCCACAGCAGCATACCCGTGAAAATCGGCAAAAAGAAATACCACCCGGGATTTTCATTACCGGCAAACAACTTCAGCAACAAAAGCAGCACCCTTTCAAACATGAGCAATAACAGTACATATCCCGTTAAGTGCCATGCATTGAACAACACGAGCCTTCGTTGGTAACTCACTCCTACAAATGCTGCTAGTGTAAAGCTCAAAGCATGCTGACCAAGCAAGCTTCCAGTTGCCAGATCCACCAACAACCCTGCAAACCAGGCCGTGCCGACATTACATAAATGTGGAGAACGTAATAACCAATAGAGTACCACCACAAACATAAAAACCGGGCGTAGCACGATACCCCGGCCTTCCCATGGGAATAGGTGGCACAACAATGCAAACAGCAAAGTCAGGTAGATAGTCCATCTACTAACGGGACGCATGTGATTTTTTATCCTTTTCCTTAGCACCTGCGTCAGGTGACTTTGCTTCCCGACCTTTTGTCTCAGCCGCCTCAGGCTTTATCACCGATTCTTTCACATCCGGCAACTCCAAAAGCAGCAATTGCAAATGGTTCGTTACCTCTGCTACGGGTGTACTCACGATTTTTGCAAACGGGGACTCAGGGTTTTGCAGGATTTTGGTCACGGTCGCTACAGCCAGCCCTGCTGGATAAATACCATCAATCCCCGATGTTACTAATTTGTCACCTACTCGAATATCAACATTAGCAGGCAAGTAGGGAATATCCAAAGTATTATCACCTTCACCGAATGCGATGGCCCGCAACTGGTTCCGCTCAATTTGAATCGGAATTGAGAGCTGTTTATCAGTAATCAATGTCACCTCACAACTAAACGGAAAAACGCGAGTGACTTGGCCAATCACACCCTTGGAGTCAACCACTGCCTGCCCAGGTTTGATGCCATGACTGCTGCCACGATTCACCACAACAACATTGCTGAATGGATCGCGCCCAGTGTGAGAAATCTCACCCAGTACGGCTTTAGGCTGTATAGGGATATTTCCATTCAACAGGCTACGAAGATGTACATTCTCAGCTTCTATCGTACTTAGCCTCTGCAGCATCACCAGATGCTCGAAAGCTTGCTGCTTCAGAAGGTAGTTTTCTTGAACAAGCTGATTATGTGCTGTGAAATATCTTTTGGTGTCACGCACCCAATTACTTGGCGCATTAGCGAGCATTTCAAGCGGATGAAGTGCACCAATAAAGGCTTGGCGGGCGGTAGACAAATAATGTAGACGGGCATCTGCCGCCATCATAATGATAGACAATGCAGAGTAAAGCATCATGCGAGAGAACGGGCTAGCGCCACGGACAAAAAAAGCTGGGGATTGCTGAGGCTCTAGTTTTTGATGAACGCCCTTAAGCATGCCTGCGTTTAGCTACTGGTTTGTCTAGGCCCGGCCAATTATTCATTTGCAAATACATTACCTAGCTTGTCCATCTCTTCCAAAGCGCGACCGCAACCACGAGCCACGCAAGTCAGAGGGTCTTCTGCTACAATCACTGGCAAACCGGTTTCTTCTACCAACAACCTATCCAAATCACGCAACAAGGCGCCTCCACCTGTCAGCACCATGCCTTTTTCGGCAATGTCGGCACCCAACTCTGGTGGCGTTTGTTCAAGTGCTGATTTCACCGCTCCAACGATAGCATTGAGTGGCTCTGTCAAGGCCTCAAGAATCTCATTGCTCGAGATGGTGAATTTACGCGGCAAACCTTCTGCCAGATTGCGGCCCGTCACTTCCATCTCCAGCACTTCGGATCCAGGAAACGCGGAACCGATTTTTTTCTTGATTGCCTCAGCCGTTGGTTCGGAAATCTGCATCCCATAGTTACGGCGGATGTAATCGATGATAGCCTGGTCGAATTTATCGCCTCCTACACGCTCTGACTTCGCGTAAACGATACCGCCCAACGAGATGACGCCCACCTCAGTCGTACCGCCGCCAATATCCACCACCATAGAACCTGTAGCTTCAGCAACTGGCATGTCAGCACCTATCGCTGCAGCCATTGGCTCTTCAATCAAATACACTTGCTTGGCCCCCGCGCGTTCAGCAGATTCTTTAATCGCACGACGCTCTACCTGGGTTGAGCCTACAGGCACACAGATAATGATGCGCGGACTTGGGGAGAACCAACGTGATTCGTGTACTTTACGGATAAAGAATTTAAGCATCTGTTCAGTCACGGTAAAGTCAGCGATCACGCCATCCTTCATCGGACGAATCGCCTGGATGTTGGCAGGAGCACGGCCCAACATGCTTTTAGCATCTGAACCTACCGCCAGCAGCACCTTCTTGCCGTTAGGCCCGCCTTCCTGACGTATCGCCACCACCGAAGGTTCATCAAGCACAATACCTCTACCACGCGAATAGATAAGCGTGTTAGCTGTGCCCAAATCAATCGCCAAATCGTTAGAAAAATAACCGCCTATTGAACCGAACATATGTGTTTTACCCTGTACTTTTTATATCATTATGTGGGCCTACCCACAGTGGCCTGAGAACATGCTTAAATGCCGTCTCAAAATCGAGGTATAATACTCTATTATGTGGTCAAAATTAAGCCACGACTGCACATTGTTACAAACAATTTACAAATTATTTATGTCCCTCAATATTCAAGACGTTCTGCGCATTGCACACTTGGCAAGGATAGAAATCAACCCGGCCGAAGCAGAGGCTACATTAAACAAACTCAGTGGGATCTTAGGCCTGATCGAACAGATGCAGGCTGTAGACACCACTGGCATCGAACCAATGTCCCACTCTCAAGATGTCACGCAAAGACTGCGTGAGGACGTCGTGACAGAAGGCAATCACCGTAAGGATTTCCAGGCAATTGCACCCATGCTGGGTAACGGCGTGAAAGCACCAGCGGTCGAGGATGGTTTATATCTAGTTCCTAAAGTAATCGAGTAGTCATGTCGCAAGTCATCAACAGCAGCCTGAAAGAGCTTGGCCAGATGCTGGCCAGTAAGCAGATATCCAGCGTAGAGCTTACGCAGGAATATCTCAACCGTATAGATACGCTCAACCCTGAAATCAACGCTTACATCACACTAGACATAGAAAAAACCCTTGCTCAGGCCAAAGCAGCTGATGTACGCATCGCTCAGGGCAGAGCAGAAGCGTTGACAGGCATCCCGATAGCGCAGAAAGATATTTTCTGTGCACAAGGCTGGAGAACCACATGCGGTTCACATATGCTGGAAAACTTCATCGCACCATATGATGCCTATGTCATCAAGCAATTTGATGCGGCAGGCGCGGTGAACTTGGGCAAGACCAATATGGACGAGTTTGCGATGGGCTCATCCAACGAAACCTCTTATTTCGGCGGTGTCAAGAACCCATGGGATAGATCACGTGTTCCAGGTGGCAGCTCAGGCGGCTCTGCTGCTGCGGTAGCGGCCCGTCTATGCGCGGCAGCTACCGGCACAGATACTGGCGGTTCAATACGACAGCCAGCTTCCTTGTGCGGTTTTACCGGACTGAAACCAACGTATGGCCTGGTTTCACGTTATGGCATGATTGCTTTTGCTTCATCGCTTGACCAGGCCGGGCCAATGGCCAAATCTGCTGAAGATTGTGCACTACTACTCAACACTATGGCCGGTTTCGATGAAAAAGACTCTACAAGTGTCAACCGTCCTAAAGAGGACTACACCCGCGATTTGAATAAACCTCTGCAAGGCCTCAAAATCGGCCTACCCAAGGAATATTTCGCTGAAGGGTTGGAAGCCAATGTGGGTGCCGTTGTGCAGTCAGCGATTGAAGAATATAAAAAACTCGGGGCCGAAATCGTAGACATCAGCTTGCCCAACACCCAGCTTTCCATCCCCGTCTACTACGTGATTGCGCCTGCAGAGGCCAGTTCTAACCTATCACGTTATGATGGCGTACGTTACGGACACCGTGCTAAAGAGTATACCGATCTGATGGACATGTACTGCAAGACTCGCGCCGAGGGGTTTGGCGCTGAAGTGAAGCGCCGCA
Organism: Methylophilus sp.; assembly: GCA_035423825.1. Taxonomy (GTDB): domain Bacteria; phylum Pseudomonadota; class Gammaproteobacteria; order Burkholderiales; family Methylophilaceae; genus Methylophilus. The sequence continues at coordinate 153,639 of DAOMMM010000002.1, forward strand.
TCCTGATTGGCACGTATGTATTATCAGCCGGCTATTACGATGCCTACTACCTCAAAGCCCAACAAATTCGCCGCCTGATCGCACAGGACTTCACCGAAGCATTCAAGCAATGCGATGTGATCATGGGCCCAGCCGCTCCATCCACCGCATTTAAAATAGGTGAGAAGGCAGACGATCCTGTCGCGATGTATTTGCAGGACATCTATACAATCGCCGTCAATCTGGCAGGTTTGCCTGGCATGAGCATCCCTGCAGGCTTCAGTGACGGCTTGCCTGTTGGCTTGCAGATCATCGGCAATTATTTTGATGAGGCACGCATGCTAAATGTCGGCCATGCCTATCAACAAGTCACGGATTGGCATAAACGTATGCCGGAGGGTATTTAAGATGGCCTGGGAAGTCGTCATTGGGCTAGAAACTCACGTTCAACTACTCACCAACACTAAACAGTTCAGTGGCGCATCTACTGCATTCGGTGCCGAACCGAACACTCAGGCATGCGAAGTAAGTATCGCGCTACCAGGTGTATTGCCCGTGCTGAACAAAAAATCCGTTGAATGTGCAATCAAGTTTGGCTTGGCTATCGAGGCAGAGATAGCGCCGCGTTCTGTGTTTGCACGCAAGAATTATTTCTACCCCGACTTACCCAAAGGCTATCAGATTAGTCAATACGAACTGCCCGTGGTAGGCAAGGGGCACTTGACCATTCAAGTTGGCAACCAAGAGAAAATCATCCGCATCACGCGCGCGCATCTGGAAGAAGATGCTGGCAAATCCGTGCATGGTGCACAGGAAGGCATGAGCGGTATCGACCTTAACCGTGCAGGCACTCCTTTGCTAGAAATCGTCACCGAGCCAGATATGCGCAGCGCTGCCGAAGCAGTAGCTTATGCTAAAAAGCTGCACGAACTTGTGCAATGGATTGGCATTTGTGACGGCAACATGCAGGAGGGAAGCTTCCGTTGTGATGTCAATGTATCCGTGCGACCCAAAGGTTCTGACAAACTAGGCACGCGCCGCGAAATCAAAAACCTGAACTCGTTCAAATTCATGCAGCAGGCGATCGAATATGAAACGCAATGGCAGATCGACACGTTGGAAGATGGCGGCAAAATAGAACAGGCCACTGTATTATTCAACCCTGACACTGGCGAAACCCGCGCCATGCGCAGCAAAGAAGAAGCGAACGATTATCGCTACTTCCCCGATCCTGATTTACTGCCCCTGGAAGTGACAGATGCGGACAAAGCCCGCGTAAAAGCTGAGATGCCGGAACTGCCTGAAGCAATGAAAGCCCGATTCGAATCGAACTTTGGACTAAGTGCATACGATGCAGCCACGCTTACTGCTAGCCGCGATATTGCAGACTATTTCGTTGCCACAGTGAATGCCGGGGCAGAAGCAAAACCAGCTGCCAACTGGATATTGGGCGCGGTTTCTGCCAAATTGAATGCTGATGAAAAAAGCATTGCACACTCACCTGTGAGCGCAACGCAGTTGGCATCACTATTAAGGCGCATTGCTGACAATACGATTTCCAATAACGCTGCCAAGCAAGTGTTTGAAGCGATGTGGGCTGGCGCAGGTGAAGCGGATAGCATCATCGAAGCCAAAGGCCTGAAACAAGTGTCGGACACTGGCGCAATCGAAGCCATCATTGATGAAGTACTTGCATCAAACTCTGCGATGGTCGCTGAGTTCAAATCAGGTAAAGAAAAAGCCTTTAATGCGTTAGTTGGTCAGTGTATGAAAGCCAGCAAAGGTAAAGCCAATCCGGCGCAAGTGAATGAATTGCTGAAGCAAAAGCTAGGTGCCTAATCTATTTGGCTGACGTAGCTGTAGCCGACATGACAGCGGAATTTGATTTAGGCGTTTTTTCTCCAGTGAGTGGGGCGGAGCCTTGTTTCAGCGCGATGAATCGGGCTTTCTCGTCAGCAAAACGCTTATTGGTATCCATCATGTTTTTTTTATGACCGGCAATCTGCTGGTCTATGCGGGCTAGTTCTTCCTTGGCAATATTAATCTCATCACTCAAGTAAGCAGGGACAGGTTTTTTGCGTGCTCGGATACCTTCAGCCGTTTTGCTGTTGCGTGCCAAACGACCATTCACGCTATCCTTTTGTGAGTTCAGCGCCTGAATTGCTGCCTGATCCATTTGCAAATAACGATCGCGTGCCATATCAATTTCTTCTGCCTTAGTGTACGACGCCATAAGAATGCTGTCTTTACGCTCTTGCGCTAGCTTTTCAGCGTCTTCCTGTTCGTTTTTGGGCGTATTTTTGACATTTTGCTTCACTACGACTCCCTGGGAGGTCATCTCACTATTATTGCGGCCCGCCTCTTGAGCAGGTAGTTTGTCGCCATAATGCGTCACGCCTTGGCCATCCACCCACTTCACAATACGCTTGGAACTGCCCGTATTTGCTGGATTGGCTGCCTTCCCCTTGTCAGCCGCGAATGCGGATGCTCCGACGAAGATACCTAATAATGTCAAAATGAGAAGTCGCATACTTTTAATTTACGCCGTAACGTTCACGATACTGCCGGATATTAAGCAAATGCTGTGCCATTTCATGGGAGCCTGTCAAATACGTCAGCAAATCCGCTAAAGCAGCGATAGCACATACAGGAATGGCATTATCTTGCTCTACCTCTTGTACAGCAGAAAGTTCACCTGTGCCCTTTTCCTGCCTATCAAGCGCGATACTCACACCACAAGGCACCGCGCCGTGATCTTTGATCAAAGTCACTGATTCGCGTATAGAGGTGCCAGCAGATATCACATCATCAATGATCAGAACGCGACCATGTAAAGCACTTCCAACAATCACCCCGCCCTCGCCATGATCCTTAGCTTCCTTGCGGTTGTAGGCGTACGGCAGATTGCGTCCTTGACGCGCAAACGCAATGGCAATGGCTGCCACCAAAGGAATCCCCTTATATGCTGGGCCAAACAGCATGTCGAACTGAATTCCTGAATTCTCTATGCTTTTAGCGTAGAATTCGCCTATTTTGAGCAAGCTCAATCCATCGTTGAACAAGCCTGCATTAAAGAAATATGGGCTCAGACGGCCGGCCTTGGTTTTAAACTCGCCAAACCTGAGCACCTTTTTCTCAACAGCGAATGCGATAAACTCTTGGGCGTTGCGTTGTGAATCATGTAGGGTGCTCATTATGCTAAATCTTGATAGAAAGTAATTGATGCGTATTATAACTGCGAATTTAAACGGTATACGTTCAGCCGCCAATAAAGGGTTCTTCAGTTGGCTTGCCAAGCAGAATGCCGATGTTGTGTGCCTGCAGGAAATCAAGGCGCAACTTGGGGATCTAACTGAGGAAATGCGCAAACCATCTGGTTTCCACGGCTATTTTCATTTTGCTGAGAAAAAGGGCTACAGCGGTGTGGGCATCTATTGCAAAAACAAACCGGATAACGTGATCGAGGGTCTTGGTATGCCAGATATAGACGCTGAAGGGCGCTATTTGGAATGCCAGTTTGGGAAACTGAGCGTTGTTTCTCTGTACCTGCCTAGCGGCTCTAGCGGAGAAGAACGGCAATCCTTCAAGTTTGACGTGATGGCACGCATCTCTCCACATTTGGAGGCATTAGTGAAAAGTGGACGAGACGTGCTGATTTGTGGCGACTGGAACATCGCACACCAGGAGAAGGATTTAAAAAACTGGAAAGGGAATCGCAAGAACTCTGGGTTCTTACCCGAAGAGCGTGCGTGGCTTACACATCTGTTTGAGAGTACAGGATGGGTAGATGTCTATCGGCAATTACATCCGGAAGCCACTGATGCCTGTTATACCTGGTGGAGCAACCGTGGCGCTGCGTATGAGAAAAACGTTGGATGGCGTATCGACTATCAGATTGCCACACCAGAATTGGCAAAAAAGGCATTCGCGTCAACCATTTACAAAGATATACGTTTCAGTGACCATGCCCCACTGATCGTCGATTATAGCTAAGCCATTTTGTTTAAATTTCGTTTACAAAACCTCACCTCCTTTAATGCCTTGCTTGTAGCTGCATTATTGCAGTCTTATACCACTAATATACAAGCCCAAGAGAACTCCACGATAAGCGACATTTATTCTGATGTCGATATGCGGGTCAGATTATCCATGAAGCAAAATAGCGCAGCATGTACAGCCGCCTCCTGTGAAGAGAATCTGGCTTTTGACCAACGTGTGCAAAGCACAGGCCGTTACTTGTCCAAGGTGGCTGAAAAGTTATACCCACAGCAACAAACTCTCGTACAGCGTATGACATTCACAGTTGCGGACAAGAAGGATCCCGGCACTGCTTCCAACAACAAGGGCAATATCATCGTGTTTCGGGGGGTGCAGAGTCTACAGTTCAGTGACGACGCGCTGAGCTTTATCATCGCCCGCGAAATGGGCCATGTACTTGGCGGACATCACACAACAAACACCTCTACCAAGCTGATCATCTCGGCATTAGCCAGTGTAATATTCCCGGCTGCAGCCATTATTGGGGCATCCAGCACGGCCGCACAAGCGAGTACGGCTACTAGCTTGGTGACCAGCGCAGCCTCCACAGCCACCTCTTTCGTAGGAGGTGAAATCGCGATGGCCAAAATGAAACCTACCCAACTGCAAACCGCGGATGAAATTGCCCATCACCTAATGGAAAAAGCTGGTTGGGATATGCGTTCTGTTAACTATGTACTGATGCAAGCTGAAGAACCAAAAAACGCATGGATGCTGGACCTTGAAAAAAGTCGCATCCAACTGGAACAAATGATATTAAACGAAGAAAAGAAAACAGAAGCTACCACTGACCCAACTTCGCAAGCCATCACTTCTACTGACTCAGCGCAATAAAAGCCAAGCATGGCTCACTCACACTACCACTTAACGTCCACTTAACGTCTTACACCATTCCAAGGCGCAACCTTGAATAGCAACAACATGCCGGGAATAGCCAATAAGGTACAAACATAGAAAAACTGCTCCCATCCCATCGCTTCTACCATATTGCCAGTCAATGCATTAAAAATCGAGCGTGGTACAGCTGACAAGCTGGTAAATAGAGCCAGTTGGGTTGCGGTATACGCTGGATTGGTTTCGCGCGCCATATAGGCGACATATGCCGCCGTCCCCAAGCCGACACCAAAAGCTTCGGCGCCAATCACTATCGCGAGCATACTCCGCTCTGATGCACCAATGCTTGAAAATGGTCCCATGTAAGCCAGCCATGCAAACCCGAGGATTGTCACCGCTTGTGCGATACCAAATATCCAAAGGGCTCTGTTAATGCCGAGTTTGAGCATCCAGATACCCCCTACTAACGCCCCTGCTATTTGCATCACCAAGCCACTGCCCTTGGCGATAGCACCGATATCGCTTTTACTGAAATGCATATCCAAATAAAAGGGGGTCGCCAGCGCGGTCGCCATGCTGTCACCCAGCTTGTAGAACAAGATGAACACCAATACCAAAAGCGCATGTTGCCAGCCTTGACGTTTTATAAACTCATGGAAAGGCTCGACGACTGACGCATAGAGTGTTTTGGGTGCTATCGCTCCATTTGGCTCACGCACAACCAAGGTCAGAATAATACCTGGCAACATAAATGCAGCTACTATCCAAAATACCCACGACCATGCAAGATGGTCAGCTAAAATCAGCGCCAGCGAACCTGGCACCAGACCGGCAATTCGATAAGCATTCACGTGGACGCTATTCCCTAAGCCAAGTTCGTGATCGCTTAATATCTCACGGCGAAACGCATCAATCACGATATCCTGACTAGCTGAAAATAGCGCTACCAATGTTGAGATGACCGCTATGGTGGTGATATCCAGCTTTGGCTGAAAAAAGCCATACGCAAAGATGGCAGAAAACAAAGCCAGCTGTGTTGCCAGCATCCAGCTTCGACGGCGCCCGAGCGGGGCAATCAGGTTATACCTATCCATCAGCGGTGCCCACAGAAACTTCCATGTATAGGGCAATTGGATAAACGCAAAGGCGGCTATGGTCTTAAGATTTAATCCCTCGGAACGCAGCCATGCCGGAAGCAATTGTAAGAGCAGATACAATGGCAAGCCCGAGCTGAATCCCAAAAAGACGCAGATCAGCATTCTCTTGCTAAGCAAGGATTGCCAGACTGTAGGCTGCACCGCGTTGTCTGTGTGCACTAGCCTGCTTTCAGGCGGTACATGGCAAGCGCACCTCGCAAGTTGGCTAATGCGTGCACCTCATTGCCTCTGGTGATTACCTTACGCTCCAGTATCTGGATTCTATGGTTTTCGCAGAAATTATCGAAATCCTGAATAGTGCAAAGGTGTACGTTGGGTGTGTCGTACCATTGATAGGGCAAGTCATCCGAAACTGGCATATGCCCACCCACTGCTATCTGTAGGCGGTTCAACCAGTATCCAAAATTGGGGAAAGTAACAATCGCCTCTTTGCCGACCCGTAACATCTCCTGAACGATATCTTCAGTATGATGCATGGCTTGCAAGGTTTGCGAGAGGATCACGGTATCAAAAGACTGGTCATCAAAACCAGATAGTCCTGCCTCCAAGTCCATCTGCAACACATTGATGCCATTTTTTAAGCAAGACAACCAGTTGCGATCATCTTTTTCCACACCGTAACCACGCGCCTCCATACTGTCACGCAAGAATTTCAATAGGGCACCATCGCCACATCCCAAATCTAACACCTTGCCCGAAAATGGAACCCAACTTGCGATAATTGCAAAATCCTGCCTAAAAATAGGCATTTTATTTGTATTATTTACATTATATTGCATCGCTTAAACCTCAATACCATGCAAATAAGCACGCAAGATATCATGATAATGCTTGTCTGGCATCAAGAACGCATCATGACCATGCGCCGCAGTTACCTCCGCATAGCTCACGTTCAATTCGTTATCCAGCAACGCTTGCACGATTTCTTTGGAACGCTCTGGCGAGAATCGCCAATCACTGGTAAAACTCAGCACCAGAAATTTGGCCTTCGCTGATTTGAGAGCGGCACTTAAACGACCGTCAAAAGCACTTGCTGGATCGTAGTAGTCCAATGCACGTGTCATGCGCAAATAGGTATTAGCATCAAACTCGCCTGCGAATTTATCACCCTGATAGCGTAAATAAGACTCCATCTCGAACTCTACGTCGAAACTATATTTGATGCCGTCTTTCAGCTTGCGCCCAAATTTCTCCCCCATGACGTCATCGCTTAAATACGTAATATGGCCCAGCATGCGCGCAATACGCAAACCTCTGCGCGGAACAGTATCATGGCTGTAATAATCACCGCCGTAAAACTCTGGGTCAGTAATAATCGCTTGGCGCGCCACCTCATTAAACGCCATGTTCTGCGCCGTAAGATTAGGCGCACTCGCTATCACCAAGGCATGTCGAACACGCTGAGGAAAGGCAATCGTCCACTCTAGCGCCTGCATCCCGCCTAAGCTGCCACCAATTACTGCCGCCAGCTGCTGAATGCCCAGATGATCCAGTAAAAGCGCCTGAGATTGCACCCAATCTTCAACGGTCACCACAGGAAAGGTTGCACCCCAAGGTTTGCCGGTAGCAGGGTTCATGCTGGAAGGGCCGCTAGAACCATGACAGCCGCCCAAGTTATTAACGCCAATCACAAAGAATTTATTGGTATCTAATGGCTTGCCCGGACCAACCAGATTATCCCACCAGCCAGGGTATTTATCAGTCTCCGCATATTTGCCCGCAACATGGTGTGTACCCGATAGCGCATGACAAACCAGCACCGCATTCGATCTTTCGGCATTCAAAGTACCGTAAGTCTCGTATACCAAGTCAAATTGCGGTAGCATCTCCCCACTTTTCAGACGGATTGGCACATCAAAATGTGCGCACTGCGCACTCACGATTCCCACTGAATTTGACGTATTTCCACTCATGCCGTGATTATACTATGGCTGATGGCCATATGGCGCCGTGCCCGCTAATCCCTACAACCCATTGTCACACGCGCAATCCCAGCCAAGTCATATCGATGACCAATCGCCTTGTATCCTGCCGCATGCATCAACCGCGCGACGCTATTTGCCTGATTATAGCCATGCTCCAGCAATAACCAGCCATTCGGCCGCAGATACCGCATGGCTTGCTCAATGATTACTCGCAGATCATCCAAGCCGTCCTCGCCTGATGCCAAGGCAGTGATGGGCTCGTAAGGCAAACTGCCCAAATTCAGATGCGGGTCATTCTCTTCAATATATGGCGGGTTACCGACAATCACGTCAAACAGCATGCCGTCCAGCGCACTAAACCAGTCACTTCGCAAGAAAGATACATTCGAAATACTCAATATCTGTGCATTCGTCTCAGCCACCTTCAAAGCATTACTTGAGATATCCAGTGCCGTTACCAGCGTTTGTGGCCTATGCTTGGCAATTGCCAGTGCAACCGCGCCGGAACCAGTTCCCAAGTCCAGTAGAGTAGATTTGGCTTGCGGCGAAGAAAGCTTATCTAGTGCAGCATCCACCAAAGTCTCGGTATCAGGGCGCGGAATCAATGTATCCGGCGTGACTTTTAATTTAAGCCCATAAAACTCGCGATACCCAAGAATATAGGGCAACGGCTCACCAGATACACGACGTTCAAGCAATGCCTGAAACTCCGCATGGGTACTGGCCCCCAAGGCATCGTTTTGATGCCCTATCATCCAAGCCCTGTCTACATTCAATAGGTGCTGTAGTAACAACCTGATTTCCAGCGCAGGAATCTCAGGGTGATGCGACTGCGCCTGTTTAAGCACATGAGAGATGGACAGTGAAATCATAAGTTATCGCATGATATCGCAAAGCTATATCTGCATAAAAGCAAAACGGCAACCGAAGTTGCCGTTTTGTTGTTGTGCTATATCAATTCTAGCAATTTAAAGCAGAGGTCACCCTGCAGTTAAATTAGAAGAACAGGATAGCGCCTAAAGAGATGGTTTTTGCTTTCGCTTTCGCATCTGGTGCAGCTCTGTTATTTACATCACGCTCAGTGTTTGAGTACTCAGCTACCAAGTTCAAATGTTTGGTGATTGGATGGTAAGCACCAATTACCCACATGGAGTCTTGGATGTCTTTGAATGCATCGGCAGCACTGTTGCCATCCAAAGTAGATTCACCGTAGCTTACGCCCAATTTAGTACCTGCACCTGGAATGGTGTATGTACCTTGAACGTACCACTGGTCAGAGTCACGTGATTTACCGTTTAAATCAAAACCGTCATTGAATTGAACTGTTTGACCGATACCATCACCCTTACCATAGTAACCGGTCAAGCCAAAACCTGCCACGTTAACGGTGGCGCCCAAATCCCATGCGGTTGCACGGTCATCGCTTGTACCTGAAACACTGGTTGCATCCGAAATGTTATCGAATTTCTGAGTAATAGCAGAAACCCAAACTTTACCAGCTACGTCGCCAGCCCATTCATAGGAAGCTTTACCTTCGTATGCAGTTTGTGAACCACCGCGGTGTGCTGAAAATGCGTTAGGGTTTTTAGGAGTATTAACGCTTGTAGAAGCATCCCAAGCTTGCGTCAAACCAACGGTGAAGCTGAAGCCGTTCCAGTTTGGTGAAGAGTAAGCCACTTGGGATTTCCAGTCAGCATACATGAAACCTGTACCGATACGGCCCAAGGTTGTAGTATTGCCTGCCAGAGAGCCAGCACCAGAACCAACGCCCAACAATGTCATGTCGTTCAAGATTGCGTCAGAAGCATAGATACCCAAATCTTTACCCAGTTTAATAGAACCCCAGGATTTGTCACCGAATGTCAAGAATGCTTGACGGTTTTCTTGTTGAGCACCTTGGAAGCCAGAAGCTGTTGTAGATACGCCTGGGTTGATGCTGATGGTGAAGCCAACGTCCAAGTCGTTTTGGCGTGTTTTACCAGAAACGCTCAGGTAGTTAGGCAACAGACCTGTAGTGATGTTTGCTGTGCTGTCTGCATTACCATCACCCAAGCCCAGAGGACCTGTACCTGCGCCAGTGTCGCCACTGAAAGAAGTATGTGTGTAGTATGCGTTTACAACGCCACCGATGTCCAGAGTCCAGTCACCAGCTGGGATTGTGATACCAGCGTTAGCGCTAGAAGCTGCAGCCAACAGTGCGGAAGCAACTGCTAAACCTAATTTCTTGCTCATATAATTCTCCTAGTTTTAATTTCGTACTACTAAAATTTACTACTAAATCACCCTCATTTTCAGCAACTTGGTGTTTCTTCCTCTGCTGCCAAAAACGAGAAAGTTCGCGAACTTCCTCAATAAAACACATTACTGCTATTTACTAAGAAGGTAGGTGGAGTATGCCAAAAAATGACTTGGAAGGCTAACAAGTTGGTAGATTTTGTTGAATATTCATAAGGAGTTGTTGTATAGAAGCAACAATCTCTTATGAATTAGCTGTATATAACTATTAGTTGTAAGACAGCACTGCTTTAAGCTGGGTTAAATCGTAATCGCTGGTAATAACAGCCCTGCCTATGCCCTTTTGCAGCACCAGGCGAATCTTGCCATCCTGCACCTTTTTATCTGACTGCATCAGCTCCAGGTATCTGTCCATACCTAGCAGTGGTGCTTTTGTCGGCAAATTGGCCGCTTTGAATATCGCTTCGATACGTGTTGCTTCTCCTGCAGTGAGCCATCCCATCCTTTGCGATAACTCTGCTGCTTGCATCGTGCCTGCCGCAACCGCTTCACCATGCAGCCAGTTACCATAACCCATTGCAGTTTCAATGGCATGACCGAATGTATGCCCGAGATTGAGCAAGGCTCGCTCACCGGTCTCACGTTCATCAGCCGCTACGACTTCCGCTTTGTTCTGACAGCTGCGATAGATGGCATAGCTCACCACCGCTTCATCCAACGCCATCAGTTTAGGCATGTTGGTTTCCAGCCAGTCAAAAAAATCGGCATCTCGGATTAGGCCATACTTAATCACTTCTGCGATGCCCGCAGACAACTCACGCGCCGGCAAGGTTTTGAGGCTGTCCGTATCCGCCAGCACTAATTGCGGCTGGTAGAATGCACCAATCATGTTTTTGCCTAACGGGTGATTGATGCCGGTCTTACCACCCACACTGGAATCGACTTGTGACAATAATGTAGTAGGTACCTGAATAAATGGTACGCCGCGCTGATAGGTTGCAGCAGCAAAGCCTGTCAAATCGCCAATAACGCCACCGCCAAGCGCAATCAATGTGGTACTTCGCTCGGCACGATGTTTCAGCAAGGCATCGTAAATCAGATTAAGCGTATCTGAGTTTTTATAAGCTTCACCATCTGGCAAAACCACTTCGATGACACCTACTCCATGTTGCCTCAACGGCTCTGCCAGTTTCGCCATATATAGCGGCGCCACGGTTGTATTAGTGACAATGGCAACTTGCTTGCGTTTGAGATGTGGCAGAATAAGCTCTGACTGAGCAATCAATCCTGCACCGATATGGATAGGGTAACTCCGGTCGCCGAGTGAAACTGTAAGTGTTTGCATCATGATTCGGATAATGTCTGTTCGATTCGGTTGATGATGGTGGCTACGGGCTGACTTCCCGTGTCAATTATATAGGTGGCTATCTCGCTGTAGAGAGGATCACGCTCAGCATAGAGCTGTTCCAGTTTCGCCTTTATGTCCACATTTTGCAGTAGCGGCCTTTGTTTATCATGTCGTGTACGATGCCATAACTCATTGACATTAGCTCGCAGATAAATAACTACACCTGAATTTTTCAAAGATTCACGATTTTCTGGGGCCAGGACTGCTCCGCCACCTGTGGCTAGTACGACATTTGTCATCTGCGTGAGCTCCTGAATAGCAGCCTTCTCGCGCTTACGAAAACCCTCTTCGCCTTCAAGTTCAAAAATCACTGGGATCTTTACACCCGTACGCTTTTCGATTTCATGATCAGAGTCATAGAACGTGCGGCCTAAGTGCTTGGCTAAAAGCTTCCCAACTGTGGTTTTACCAGCCCCCATCAGACCTATCAAATAAATATTGCGATTCTCAAGTAACAAAACAAAATGCCCATCAGGTGAATGATGGGCATTTTAAGGGATTACCTCTATTCTGTCAGTCGCGATTTAGCGTAAGCCTATACTTTCGTCCATGATTTTCGGCGTAATGAATATCAACAGCTCTGTTTTGTCATCCTGCTTGGTACGCCGCTTGAAGGCATTCCCGATCACTGGCAAATCACCAAAAAATGGTACTTTACTTACATCGTTTCGCTCGGTTTGCTCGTAAATACCGCCTAAAACTGCTGTCTCACCATTTGACACTAATACTTGTGTGTTTACTTTCTGCGTATCGATGGAGGGAACACCAAAGAATACCTGACCAACCTTTTCTTTTTTAACTTCCAGATCCATGATGATTTTTTCATCAGGCGTTATTTGAGGCGTCACTTCTAAGCTTAATACAGCTTCTTTGAACTGTACGTTAGTCGCACCGCTACTCGATGCTTGCAAGTACGGAATTTCTGTACCTTGTGCAATTTTTGCTTTCTGCTGGTTTGCCGTCGTCACGCGTGGACTAGACACAATCTTACCCCTATTGTCCGTTTCCAGCGCAGTCAGCTCAAGATTCAACAGCAAGCCAGCCGGCAACCGGAACAAACTGAATGCGATTTGACCAGCTGGGTTGGCCACAGGCAAATTACTATTCAGACCTCCAGTGCCCGCCGTAACGGCACCGGTACCTGTTCTTGTCACTGCAGATGTTGCATCAAGATTCCCACCCACCATTAAGGTATTGTTGCCTGGTGTAGTTTGACTCTCGACGCCGAATCTTGCACCCAAGCTCTTGCCAAACTTTTCATCTGCCAAAACCAAGCGTGACTCAATCATCACCTGACGCACAGGCACATCTGTCTTGTTGATAATCGCCTGGATTTCTTCAAGTTTTTTGGCGGTCTCTTGAATAAACAAAGTATTGGTTCTTGCATCAATCCCAATATTACCACGTTGTGAGATGATACCCCTGTTCATATTTGCAGCACCAGCTGTAGCGCCAGCACCTCCAGCACCAGCTCGCGCGTTCCCACCCATCAGAATATTGCGCATTGCCTCTGCCTTATGGTAACGCAAGGTAATCATTTCGGTCCGCAAAGGCTCCAACTCCTCTTGCTGCTTAAGTGCTTCCAGTTCTGCTTTTTCTTTGGCTGCCACCTCATCTGCTGGCGCAACGGTAATCACGTTACCTTTTTTACGCATCTTGAGGCCTTTGTTCTGCATGATCACATCCATCGCCTGATCCCAAGGCACATCTTTCAAGCGCAATGTAATATTGCCTGTAACAGTATCGCTAGCTACGATGTTCAGACCCGTGAAATCAGCAATCACTTGCAATACAGACCTTACCTCGATATTTTGAAAGTTAAGTGACAACTTTTCACCCGCATATCCTGGCTTGGAACCCTGCACCAGTTTATTTGGGTCCTCGACTTTCTGACGCACATCCAAAATAAATTTCTTGTCAGCTTGATACGCAGACTGTTCCCAGTCGCCTTTAGGCTCAATCACCATGCGGCCGTTTTTGCCTTGCTTCATGGTATCCACATAAAGTACGGGTGTATTAAAATTAATCACATTTAACCGGCGTTGAAGTTCTGCTGGAACATCTGTGTTGATAAAATCAATGGTTATCAATTTACCTTTTTGCTTGATATTGATACCAGCATTAGCATCTGACAAATCAACGATTACACGGCCCTCACCATTTTTGCCACGAGCAAAATCAACCCCAGTAATGGCATGCTCTGCACTACCCGCTTTTGATTCTGCAAAACGAGTCTCAGCCGTAGTTCCACTTGCACCTATTTCAATACCCTGCAAACTGATCACAACCTCATCACCATTCAACGAAGTGTTATAGCTCACATTTTTGCTGAGATTCAATACCATCCGAGTTCTGTCTTTGGCTTGAGCTAAAGTAATACTCTTAAGTGCACCCTGATCAGTCGGAATATTACTTTTTGCCAGACCATTTGCTGTATCTGGAAAATCAAGTGCGATTCGTGCAGGATTATTCAATGTAAAACCGGCAGGCGGATTAACCATTGGCGCCTTTAATTTCACCCTAACTGTTACGCGACCTCCGGACAGGCTGGAAAAATCAATATTCTCTATCGAGTTGCCATAAACATTTTCCGAATCTGCCGCAAAAGCTCGCCCAGTATAGCAAAGCGCAAATAACACTGCCGCCGCGAAAAATTTTATGAAAGTTTTGTTCTTCATATTGATTCCTATCGCATTATTCTTGCAAGCTGATACTTGCATTACGTTCCACCCAATCACCTGTCAAATCATCTTGCACGATTTCTTTGAGATCAACCGCATTCTCGTTGATCGAAGTGATCAAGCCATAATTAGGCCCTAGATAATTGCCTACTTTAACCTGCTGAACTGTATTGTCAGGTGTTTTAATCAGCCCATACACGCTCTTGTTTTTGCTGAGCAGCCCTACGTATTTCAAGCTTTCCAGCGGATAAGCCTCCAATGGCTCCTTAGGACGACTAGTGTTTGGCTGCAAACTACTTGTACTCGTTGCTTTACGAGCTCTAAAAGGGTCTGACAGTACACCGTCTGCGTTGAATTGCAAAGGTATGTAAGGCTTGACTTCCGGCAATGGTTTGACACTTTTGCCCATATCGTTTGCAGCATTCGCCATGAATTTGTCTAAGTCATCACCCTCTTCGCTTCCGCAACCAGTCAAAACTACCAAGAGCAAGCCTACAGAAACTGATCTATAAAGAGCTTTCATCATTTTTTACCTTTTTTACCTTTCTCATCCTTTTTCTTGGCGTCACGTTGAATCGCCACTTCAGATGAGTCAAGATACCGGTATGTCTGGGCCAGCGCTTCCATGGAGAGCATGCCATCTTTGGCATCCTTGCTGATTGGAGCGATATTTAGGTTATTGAGCGTTACAATCCTAGAGAGTTTGGAGACATCAGTAGCAAAAGCACCAATGTCGTGGTAGGTCCCTTTGATTTTGACCTGTATCGGCATCTCGGCATAAAAATCTGCCATCACCTCTGCACCTGGCTTGAACAAATCAAACTCCAGGCCACGTCCCAGTCCAGCTTGGTTGATATCTGTAAGCAAGCCATCCATCTGGGATTTATCAGGTAACTGTTTTAGAAGCGCACCGAAAGTTTTTTCAATATCCACCATTTGCTGACGATAGGCATCGATTTTGACAGCTTGGCTTTTTTTATCAAGAAAGGTTTGTCTTAACTCTTGCTCCTTAGCTTCTGCCTGACTCCACTCCTCTAATTGACCACTCCACAAAAAAACATACCCTAGACCGACCACAACCACAAATAAAAATGCCAACAGGACCAGCTTGACAGGGACTGGTAAGCTTCCTACGTTGTTTAGGTCTATATTTCTAAAATCATCTAAATTCATGATTTAGCCCCCTGGGATTTTTTATCAGCGGGAGCTTCTGCCTGCTGTGCCTTAATTTTGACGTTCAAGGTAAATTCATTTTGCTTGACACCGTTAATCATGATTGCCTTAATCTCAACCAGATTTGGAGACTCCATCCAATTTGACACACTCAAGTTGCGCACCAAAGTGGCTACACGCGCATTCGTATCAGCAACACCCTGCAAGGTGATGACATTGCCTGTTTGCTTAATGCTGGTGAAATACATACCTTCAGGCAATTGCCGCGCAAGCTCATCAAGCACCACCACTGCCTGGCTACGATTAGTCTGCAAATTCTCAACCACCTGCTTGCGCTCCAAAAGAGCATTGATTTGCTCTTTCAAGGTCTTGATATCTGCAATTTCCTTATCAAGCTTGACTATAGCAGTCTCCAAGCGGCCATTCCTGTCCAACTGTGCATCTTTTTGCGCGCTTAGATAAGTCCAGCCCACAAACACAACTGCACCTGCAGCCACCAAAGACATCAAGGCCATCAAACCAAACTGCCTTTGTCGCTCGGCCCGCTTAATTTGACGATGTGGTAAGAGATTGATGCGAATCATGTTAATCCACTCCTCGCATTGCCAGCCCGCATGCCACCATCAAGGCCGGGGCATCAATTGCTACCTGCTGTGGCTTGATCCGATTGCTCGTTGACATTGCCTGGAAAGGGTTAGCGACTATCGTATTGACTTGCGTACGGTCTTGCACCATGACATCCATAGCTGGAATTGCAGCACATCCACCCGCTAATACGATATGATCCACCCGGTTATATTGTGTAGAACTGGTGAAAAACTGCATGCCGCGCGCAACTTCTGTTGCCAAGGCTTGCATATAAGGCTGCAAAACTTCACCTTCATAGCTATCAGGCAACCCGCCTTTGCGCTTGGCAATTTCTGCCTCTTCTACTGACAAACCAAATCTGCGTTGTATCTCCTGGGTCAGCTGCGATCCTCCAAAAGCTTGTTCGCGAATATAGACCGACTTATTGTCATGTAGCACATTGATATGCATCATAGATGCTCCCAAATCGACAATCATGACAGTTTGGTCTTTACCAGCACTTGGTAACTGATTGGCAACCAACTGATAAGCTGACTCAGTGGCATAGGTATCCACATCCATGACGATCACTTTCAAGCCAGCTTCTTCTGCCGCCGCGACACGATCTTCTATTTTTTCCTTGCGGGCGGCAGCAATGAGCACCTCGACTTCATCCGGATTATTGGGTGCTGGTCCCAATATCTGGAAATCGATATTGACCTCTTCCAGCGGGAAAGGAATGTATTGGTTTGCCTCTCCCTCCACCTGCACTTCCATTTCATCCTCGCGCAAATCAGCCATCATCATCACTTTTTTGGTGATGACCGCAGCAGACGGCAACGCCATCGCCGCTCGCTTTTCACGCGTACCTAACAGTTTCCACGCCAACTTGATCGCATCAGCCACCTGCTCCAAGTTCGCAACATTCCCATCCACCACAGCATCCTTAGGAACAGCTGCAGTAGAGTATCCCTCTAGGCGATAACCCGTCTTGGCTGAACCTGAAAGCTCTACCATCTTGACTGCGGATGCACCAACATCCACGCCAATCAACGGCGGTGTACTTTCGTTAAAAAAGTCGAATTTCAAATTAAAATTCTCTTTCTATATTCGTTAGTTACGCACAATTGCGATAATTTACATTAAATCCTAACAACAACTTTACGCCCTGTAAAGCAAATAATGTTTTTTGCCGAAACCCCTTTGGCGCATTTACAACAACCATGAATTTGTAGCCTGTCATAAAGTCTTCAGAGTGATCAAAGGTAAATTTTGGGTTATGCACGTAACCTTATATACTGTGAGCTTGATTCTGATTTGGTTTAAAGAAGCCGTATGACTCCCAAAAAGTGGTGGCACTTCCTTATTCTGTTTGTTCTGGTATTCGCATTCGCCTGCGCCTCATTGGGGGCTTTGGCTGTCAGCTTGATCTACCCTAGCCTGCCATCTTTGGAGAGCCTGACTGATTACCACCCCAAGCTTCCCTTACGGGTTTATTCCGCAGATGGCGCTTTGATTGGTGTTTTCGGTGAAGAGCGTCGCGCATTTATCAAGATAGAGGATGTACCCAAGAATCTAAAAGACGCCGTACTGGCGATTGAAGACAGGCGCTTCTATAAACACGGTGGCGTAGATACGAAAGGCATTGCCCGCGCCATCAAGAACAACCTTACAGGCAAGGGACATGAAGGCGCCAGTACCATCACGATGCAAGTGGCCAAGAACTTCTTTACCGTACCCGGCAAAAGGCGAACCATCCTCACTAAAATCAAAGAGGCCTTGCTGGCGATGAAAATCGAGCGAGCCCTCAGCAAAGACCAGATACTTGAGCTATATTTGAACCAGATCTATCTCGGACAACGTTCCTATGGCTTCGCCGCAGCCTCGCAGGTTTATTTTGGCAAACCACTTACCAGATTGAATCTGGCTGAGTCTGCACTGCTGGCTGGATTACCTAAAGCGCCTTCAGGCTACAACCCATTCCTGCACCCAGACCGGGCCATATCGCGCCAACATGAGGTACTTCGGGACATGCGTCGCTTTGGCTTTATCGACGAAGCCAAATTTAAAGAGGCCATGGCCTATAAGCTCAAATTCAAAACATCCAAGCAAGTGGGCGAACTGCAAGCGGATTATGTCGCTGAAATCGTACGACAAATGCTCTATGAAAGTTATCAGGAAGAGATCTACAGTAGCGGTTTGAAAGTCTACACCACCATTAAAAAGGCCAATCAAGCTGCGGCCAATGCGGCGGTATTGCAGGGAATCCTGGAATACCAGCGGAGACAAGGTTTCCAGAAGGCGGAAAAAACTATTGACTTAGGTCAGTTAAATTCCGAAGAAGGAATGAAACAAGCACTAGAAGATATCGAGGTCTATCAGGGCCTGATTCCAGCAATCGTCACACAAGTTTCACCAAAAGAAGTGACGGTGTTCAGCAAGCGCGGTGAGTCGCTCATCATTACCGGGCAAGGGTTGAGCCTGCTGCAAAAGAACCTTGCTGACAAGAATCCTGCCCATCATAAGATCAAACCCGGGTCGGTTGTACGCCTGCTCAAAAGTCAGGATACCTGGCATATCGTGCAATTACCCGAAGTCGAATCGTCCCTGATTGCGCTCGACCCTGAAACTGGTGCAGTACAGGCGCTTGTGGGCGGATTCGATTTCAACAAGAACAAATTCAACCACGTCACCCAAGCGTGGCGCCAGCCGGGTTCCAGCTTCAAGCCTTTCATCTATTCGGCCGCAATTGAAAAAGGCTTTACGCCTGCCAGCATCATAGAAGACGAACCCATCAGCATGTCAGCAGGGGAAACCGGTAGTGCGAAAAGCTGGGAGCCGAAGAACTTCGACGCCAAATATGATGGCCCGATCCGGATGCGCACCGCATTGACCAAATCGAAAAACATGGTCTCTATCCGCATCTTGCAAAGCATTGGTACGCGTTATGCGCAGGATTACGTGACTAAGTTCGGATTTTCACGCAAAGATCATCCGGCTTACCTGACAATGGCACTTGGTGCCGGCTCTGTCACCCCATGGGGGATGGCCAGCGGGTATGCCGTGTTTGCAAACGGCGGCTATCGCGTCAAACCGCACCTGATTAGCAAGATCACCGACAGCGAGGGTAAAGTCCTGCAGGAAATGCGCTACCCAACTGCAAGAAAAGACGCGCCAAGAGTCATTGATGGCCGCAATGCATTCTTGATGACCTCCATGATGCGCGATGTCATCCAGTTCGGTACCGCCACCAGAGCCAGATCCCTGGGCCGCCAGGATGTCGCCGGCAAGACCGGTACGACCAACAACCATATAGACGCATGGTTCGCCGGCTACACGCCCAAGCAAGTCGCGATTGCATGGATAGGCTACGACCAGCCCAGATCCTTGGGCAAGGACGAGACTGGCGGCAGGGCAGCTCTCCCCATCTGGATCAAGTATATGGATACGGCACTGCGCAGCATCCCCGACTCGCCGATGCCGATGCCGGATGGCGTCATGAAGGTGAAGATCGACGAAGTCACCGGCACCTTGATTGATGAAAGCGAGGAGGGCGTCTATGAATATTTCTATCATGAGAATCCGCCACCTTCAGTCGAAATGGCATTGCCGCCAATGGAAGAGCCTGGTGCTTCAGATTTTCCTGAAAGCATGACCGATAATCCACTGCATCCAGCGCCACCGGCCAACGCACCTGCGGAACGTCCATCTGTACCAGCGCCACGCGATTGGGAAAGCCCTGCACAAGACCCTGCGAATGCGGCGGCAAGAATGCTTAACCCGAGCGGGAATTGACATGGCGCGTGAAAATGCAGATCAGATCCGGCAGATGATTGCCCAAACCGCCGCACGCATGATGGCAGAGGAGGGTGTGTTTGATTACGGTTATGCAAAAAAAAAGGCGGGGCGCCAGCTTGGCGTGACGGATGGCAGCATGCTGCCCAGCAACGCTGAGATCGAAGACGAAGTTCGGTTATACCATGAGATATTCAATGCCGACGAACAGCCACAAAACCTGCTTAACCTGCGCAAAGCCGCGCTGGCCACCATGCGGCTGTTCGAGCGCTTCAACCCGCATCTGACCGGGGCAGTACTGGATGGCACCGCCGGCAAGTTCGCTCAAACCGACATCCATCTATTTGCCGATAGCGCCAAAGATGTCGAGCTATTTCTGCTGAACCAGCAGATCCCGTTTCAAAGCAGCGAGAAAAGCTTTCGCCTGTCCGATAGGCCCAGCAAGGATAAAAAGGAAAAAGTGCGCAAAACCGTGCCGGTATTTACGCTGGAAACCGAATTCGGCCTTATCAAGCTCAGCGTGTTCGATATCGACGATTTACGTGTCTCGCCTAAAGCCGCCGTCAATGGCGCAAATATGCAGCGCGCCAACACTCAGGAGCTAGTGACTCTTATTGGCTAGAACGGCGCTGATGGGCGCGCATTGTCTGGTTATATGCTTCCACTTCATCCACGAGCGCTACAGGCACCACGCAGACATCCAGCACTTCGATTGAATATCCTGTGTCCGCATCAATTTGCGGCGCCTGGGGGATAGGTTCTTCGCAGCGCTCGCCACTTGGGCCTTCGATACTGAGCAAACGCAGCACACCAGCCTGGATATCCCGCTCAGCAACCGCTTTTCCACCTCGGGCTATCAAAGTCTCTTTTAAAATAGCCTCATCCGGCTCTTTCACCGCATCGCCATTGCGGTATTTGGCAAGCGCTTCCATTTTGGTTTTTGCTTCACTTCGCAGATTAGATGTGGCTGGAGCATCTTCAAGTGTCAGCGCCTCGGCAGCAGCCTCATCCATCTGTTCTGCAGGCAAGCCGGCTGGCGCTTCAGCAGACGGCGCAACTGGCGCGGTATTATCTGTTGTAGCCGCATCTTCCTTGTGCTCGCTTTCAGCCTCTTGCCTCATGGCGTGCTCGGTGAAGGCCTCAGGGGAAGTTGCTGTCTCGACTGAAGAAGGAGTTGGCGCTTGCAGTTTATTCTGGTCACCGGTGTATATTTCAGCCTCTGCTGGCGCTGCCTTTTGCAGCGCATCGGCCTGAGCCACTGCGGTGTCGGCCGCCACATGCGCCCATTCACTGTCTTGCGGCCGCTGTTCGTGCACCATCAGCAGCACCAGCAAAGCCACCGCTATGCTGCTCATGCCCCCTAACTGCACAGGAGTAACTTGCCACTGCCGCATGCAATCCGCCAGCCTTGCCAACCAGGCTGGTTTTGCAGGCTTAGCCGCATCCTCAGCGTAAGCCAGCACACGCTGACGCAACTCATCTTGCGGCTGCAATTCCCTGTCAGGGGCATGTTGCAGGGCTTTTTCCAAATGTGGGTCGCGCATATCCATCATTCAAATCATTCTATCGCCGGCGGCAAATAAGCCCCCATGCAAGCGCGCAGCTTGGATAGCGCATAACGCAGACGGCTTTTCACCGTCTCGAACTCCGCGTCCAGTATCCTTGTCATCTCATCCAAACCCAACCCATCCTCATGATGCAGCAAAAAAGCCGCGCGCTGCAGCGCCGGCAATCCATCCAGGCAATCCAGCAGTTGCTGCCCCGCCTTGCGCCAGAAAGCCTGCTGTTCAGGCTCATCGGCACTGGACGCTGGCCACAGCTGCCAAGGCGACTCTGACTCATCGTCCTGCCAGCCTTCGTCAGCCGAAACTTCGCGTCCGCCTTTACGCAGCACATCTACCGCGCGATGATGTGCCAGCATGAACAACCAGGTCTTAAAGCTGGCATCTTCACGCTCACGCCAGCTGGCACGGTTATCCACCAGCTTCATCCAGGTATCCTGAAACACCTCATCCACCTGCGCCTCCAGTGCGGCACCCAGCACACGGCGGACATAACGATACAGTGGCCGCTCAAACCGCGTGTACAACAACTCGAAAGCCTGCGCATCGCCCGCGCAGAACTTCGTCATCAACATATCATCGGAAAACACATCCAGATTCATGCGCGCAGTATAGTGTATTACTCGATCACTCGACACGATTGGGGTTAAAAAAGGCAGAAAATTCAAGCGCAGGTGTTCATTATACAACACACCGGCCTGGAAGCCGCATCCCGCTTGGCTTCAAGAGCATCGGTTTTACTAATGAACGCGCGTGCATACGTATGGTTTTAAATCCCCTTTGACGCGCCTGAGGCTTGAGCATAAGCTAGGTGAAACGGCGAGGACTGTCTAAGCGCTGAAAGCGTGAGTTCCACAACCGTATTAGCGTTGCGCTAAGACCGAAGGAAACAAGCGGCGGCGGGGTGCTCTTTTATTTGGTTACTTTCTTTTGAGCAAGCAAAAGCAATTCGCTAAGAGGTGAAATAATAAGTCAGTTTGCGCTTACAGAAAAAACAACTGTAGCATCTTCAACTAGGCTTTTAGTAATTGAAAGATTCCATCCACGCATAGTTTTATGCCATCTCTTGTGTTTCAGAAATAACGGCCAAGGAAGTTCTAAAACTTTTTGCAATTTAAATTCGTCGTTAAAAAGTACGATAATAACGTACTCGAACTTCTGAGATTCTAGTTCAGTAGAATCTACATCGTTCAACCCATAAAAAACACTTGTTAAATTTCCTGAAGTAGACTTTATGCTGTAACGCTCACCTTTTCTACTTAAAGCATCGACATTCTGAGTGCCTGCAGGCGCAGCCTGCAAGTTTGGAAAAGCTGGATTCTTTGAGTAATGATGAATAGCAAGATACTCGCCCAAATCGCCTAGCAAATTTTTAGTTCGGATGATATTTCTAGCTTTTAACTCTGAAATTAGCTCAGAATAAAGCGAGATTATTTCTTGGTCACTGAAGCCAGATAAATTCATCACCTACCCTGCAACCACCGCGCCACATCCATCGCATAATACGTCAACACCCCATCCGCCCCGGCGCGTTTGAAGCTGAGCATCGCTTCCAGCACACAGGCCTTTTCATCCAGCCAGCCATTCTGCGCGGCGGCTTTGAGCATCGCATATTCGCCACTCACGTGATAAGCAAACGTCGGCACACCAAACTCCTGCTTCACACGGCGGACGATATCGAGATACGGCATGCCGGGTTTGACCATGACCATGTCGGCACCTTCTTCGATATCCATTGCGACTTCGCGAATGGCCTCGTCGGAGTTTGCCGGGTCCATCTGGTAAGTATATTTGTTGCCTTTGCCAAGGTTGGCTGCCGAACCCACTGCATCGCGGAACGGTCCGTAAAAGCTGGAAGCATATTTGGCGGAATAGGCAAGGATGCGGGTATGGATATGGCCGGCTTCCTCCAAAGCATCGCGTATCGCCCCGATGCGGCCATCCATCATATCCGAAGGAGCAACAATGTCCGCGCCGGCTTCGGCATGGCATAGCGCTTGTTTCACCAGCACCGCTACCGTTTCGTCATTGAGCACGTAGCCTGATTCATCAATCAAGCCATCTTGCCCGTGGGTGGTATAGGGGTCTAGGGCCACATCGGTAATCACGCCCAATTCGGGGAAGGCCTGTTTCAGCGCCCTGACCGTGCGCGGCACCAGTCCGTGCTTGTTGTATGCTTCCGCAGCATCCAGGCTTTTACCGGCTTGCGGCACGACCGGGAAAATAGCGATGGCCGGAATACCCAGCCTGACGCATTCTTCTGCCGTTTGCAGCAGGATATCGATACTCTGGCGCTGTACGCCGGGCATGCTGGTGACAGCTTCAGTGCGATTTTCGCCTTCCAGCACGAATACGGGGTATATCAGGTCATTAGCGGTGAACACATGCTCGCGCATCATGCGGCGGGAGAAATCGTCACGGCGCATGCGGCGCGGGCGGATAGGCAGGAATTGGCTCATATGTCCCTTTTGTTTCAAAATTTGCTTAGCCTTGATGCAGAGCAAGGCGGAGGGTTGAAGACAGTACGAATTGTACGGCAAAACCCGACAACACCGCTATGCGATAAGGCTATGCAAATACTTTCGCAAGTTCTGCACCTGGGTCGGTTTGACGCATAAATGCTTCGCCAACCAGGAATGTATGCACATTGTGCCTGCGCATCAAGGCGACATCATCGGCAGTGAAGATGCCGGACTCGGTCACCACGATTTTATCTTTGGCAATGCTGGGCAACAGATCCAGAGTGGTTTGCAGGGTGACTTCGAACGTGCGCAGATTGCGGTTGTTGATACCCAGTAACGGTGTTTCCAGCTGGATGGCCTGTGCGAGTTCTTCAGCATTATGCACTTCCACCAGCACGGCCATGCCCAACTCATGCGCCACTTTTTCCAGCGCCTGCATCTCTGGCAAACCCAGCGCAGCCGCAATCAGCAGGATACAATCGGCGCCCATGGCGCGCGCTTCATAGACTTGGTACGGGTCGATCATGAAATCCTTGCGCAGTACAGGCAAATCACATGCCGCGCGTGCCTGTTTGAGATACTCTGGTGAACCCTGGAAATAATCTTTGTCAGTGAGCACTGACAAACACGCTGCACCGCCTTGCTCATAGCTTGCGGCAATCTCGGCTGGTTTAAAATCGGCACGGATCACACCTTTGGATGGGCTGGCCTTTTTGATCTCAGCAATCACCGCAGCTTGGCCTAATGCAATCTTCGCACGAATCGCGCCGACAAAATCACGCGCGGGTAACTGCGCCCGCGCCAATGTCTGCATCTGCGCAAGGCTGATACTTTCTTTTGCGGTTGCCACTTCCTGCAGTTTGGTTTCAAGAATCCTGTTTAAAATGTCACTCATTGGTATATCTGTCCGTTATGTTTGATCCACCCCGCCGGGTGTTGACCGCGCGGGTCATGATGCGTCCAGTGCACTACGCCGCCTTTGGGGTTGAATACATATTCGCCCCTGAAACTCACCTGATCTCCAACCCTGATATCAGCGATTCGCTCAGCTAAGTCGATATTATGCGCGAACAGCAACGTTTTGCCATTCGAGACGCGTACCAGGAACTTTTGATGACGTGAGCCTTTATTGTCATCCGGGAGCAATTTGACCACCTCGCCCGAACCTTCCACCAGCAAGTCTGATGCGCGATTGGCATATGCTGACTCTACTGTGCTGACTGAATGAGTCATCGCACTTGGCGACTTGCCCGTTTGCGCCGTGGTCGGATAATTACCGCGATCACAGCCGCTTGCCATTAGGGCAAGCATTAAAATAATGAACAGGTTACGCAAAACGTTCAAGTGTTGGTCAGCTGTACCAGTTGCATCAATTTCTGCAGCGCTGCACCGTTATCAATCACCTCGGCAGCACGCTGAATCCCCGCTTTGATGCTGGCTTCCAAACCTGCCACATAAATAGCAGCACCCGAATTGAGCAATACGATATCCCGTGCTGCCCCGTGTTTTCCTTCCAGCACATCCATGATCATGGCTTTGGATTCTTCGGCACTTTGAATCCGGATATCTTTGAGCTCATGCAGCGACATGTCAAACTGGCTAGGGTTAACTATGTATTCACTCACTTTGCCGTCTTTCAGTTCTGCCACGAACGTATCACCGGAAAATGAGATCTCGTCCATGCCGTCAGCACCATGCACCACCAGCACATGTTCAGAGCCCAATTTTTGCAGCACTTTCGCCAGCTTACCGGTAAGCTCCCTGTCGAACACGCCCATCACTTGTCGCTTGGCAGAAGCGGGGTTTGTGAGCGGGCCAAGCAGGTTGAACAATGTACGTACGCCAAGTTCGCGGCGCACTGGTGCCGCATGCCTCATGGCGCTGTGATGATTCGGCGCGAACATGAACCCGATGCCAATCTCATTAACGCTGTTAGCAACTTGCTCCGGAGACTGATTGACATTCACCCCCAACGCTTCCAGCACATCGGCACTGCCACTGGTGGAAGAAACTGAGCGGCCACCATGCTTGGCGACTTTTGCACCCGCTGCAGCGGCAACAAACGCAGCCACTGTGGAAACATTGAAGGTCTGAATGCCATCACCGCCAGTGCCGCAGGTATCCACCAGATGGGTTTTATCGCTAACATCCACCTTGGTAGAGAGTTGACGCATCACCGTCGCGGCAGCGGCTATCTCATCAACCATCTCGCCTTTCATGCGCAGCGCAATCAGCAAAGCCGAGATTTGTGCTGGCGTGAGCTCGCCGCCCATCACCTGTTGCATCACGTCCAACATCTGGCCATGACTTAGATCCTGGCAATTCAACAGCAGATTGAGCGCCTCTTTGAACATCAGTAGGCTTTCAAAAAGTTATCTAACAACTCGTGTCCATATTCAGTGAGAATGGACTCCGGATGGAACTGCACCCCCTCCACAGGCAAAGTCTTGTGCTTGACGCCCATGATCTCGCCATCGTCTGTCCATGCGGTGATTTCAAGACAATCGGGAATCGTCTCACGCTCTATGACCAATGAGTGGTAGCGGGTTGCGATGTAGGGATTAGGTAGCCCTTTGAACACGCCGATATCATTATGGTGTATCAATGAGGTCTTGCCATGCATCAGTTGTTTGGCATGGATAATCTTGCCACCAAAGGCCTGACCGATGCTCTGGTGCCCCAGACAGACACCAAGTAGAGGTATCTTGCCGGCAAATTCATGAATCAAAGGTACGCTGATACCGGCCTCATTTGGCGTACATGGGCCAGGCGAAATCACGATATGGCGTGGCTTCAGCTCAGAAACAGTTTTTAGGTCGATCTCATCATTGCGATACACCTGCACATCTTGTCCCAGCTCGCCAAAATACTGCACGAGGTTATAGGTGAACGAGTCGTAATTATCAATCATCAGCAACATGACTATTCCCCCTTGCCCAGACCAGAAAGCGCCATTTCGGCAGCACGCAACACAGCACGCGCCTTGTTTTGCGTCTCTATCCATTCGTTATGCGGCACAGAGTCTGCTACGATACCCGCACCCGCCTGCACATAGAGCATGTTGTCTTTCACTACCGCAGTGCGGATGGCGATCGCCACATCCATGTCCCCATTGAACCCTAGATAACCGACCGCCCCAGCATAGATGCCGCGTTTGCTTGGCTCCAGTTCATGGATGATTTCCATCGCGCGCACTTTGGGCGCACCAGAAACCGTACCGGCCGGGAATGTCGCTTTCAGCACATCGATAGCATCCATATCTGGTTTCAATCGGCCTTCCACGTTGGACACAATATGCATCACATGCGAATAACGTTCGATGACCATGTTATCAGTGACTTTCACGCTGCCAGTCACTGCGACGCGTCCGACATCATTGCGCCCCAGGTCCATCAACTGTACGTGCTCAGCACGCTCTTTCGGATCAGCCAGCAGTTCCTCGGCCAGCGCCAGATCCTGCTCACGCGTCTTGCCGCGCGGACGCGTACCGGCGATTGGTCGCACCGTCACGGTATCGTCTTCCAGCCGCACCAGAATCTCCGGCGATGCGCCTACCACATGATGGTCGCCCATATCGTAATAGAACATATAGGGAGAAGGATTCAGGCTGCGCAGCGCGCGGTATAAAGTGAGCGGATGTGCGGCAAACGGCTGTGACATGCGCTGCGCCAGCACCACCTGCATGATGTCGCCCTCGAAGATATACTGCTTGGCACACTCCACTGCGGCCTTGAAATTGGCCTCACCGAACTCTGACAAAGCCTCGACAGGCGCATGGATACCGGCGACCGGAACTTCAATTGCTGCGTGGATCTGCTGTTGCAATGCCTGCAGACGAGTCATAGCTTGCTCATAGGCATTAGGTGCTGCCGGATCGGCATAGACGATGAAATACAGTTTGCCGCTAAGATTATCCACGACGGCAATCTCTTCTGACACCATCAGCAATACATCTGGCACGCCTAAAGCATCGGGCTTGTTGTCCGTTGCAAGACGCTTTTCGATGTAGGCAATCGTTTCGTAGCCAAAATAACCTGCCAAGCCCCCTGTGAATCGCGGCAGGCCAGTATATGGCAGGCTCTCTGCGGGCGGTGTCTTGAAACGTGCCTGAAACGCTTTGACGAAATCCAATGGATTGGTGTTTGGATGCGTTTCGACCACCTGGCCATCTTTCAAGACCTGCACATCAAAACCGCAAGCCTGAATCCGCGTCTGTGCTGGCAAGCCGATGATGGAGTATCGCCCAAACCGCTCGCCGCCCTGCACACTCTCTAGCAGATACGAGTAAGGTTTATTGGCGAGCTTGAGATACAGTGATAGCGGAGTGTCCAGGTCCGCCGGCACGTCCAGCACCAGCGGAATACGGTTGTAGCCTTGCTCAGCAAAGCTGTTGAATTCGTTTAAACTAAGTGTGTGTGACATAAAATTCCCAAGTTGAATCAAGTGCAAAAATGGCGTGCATCAGCACGCCGCGAGGTGATTCATTGCCACCATCGCCAACTTGATTGCCTTAATTGAACTTGAGATTTCATGCTGTTATACCGTTGCGAGTGATTTTCTGATTTCACCGACAACCGTGTTGTAACGGTTTGGATCGGTATCTTTACCTGCACCAAAAATTGCCGAACCGGCCACGAACGTATCCGCGCCTGCTCTTGCGATCTCGGCAATGTTTTGCGCATTTACGCCGCCATCCACCTCAAGCCAGATCTCGCGGCCGGTTTCCTTGGTATAAGCATCAATACGAGCACGTGCTTCTTTCAATTTCTGCAATGTGCTGGGAATGAATTTCTGGCCGCCAAAACCTGGGTTGACCGACATCAGCAACACCATATCCACTTTATCCATCACGTAGTCCAGATAGTTTAAAGGCGTAGCTGGATTGAACACCAAGCCCGATTTACAACCCAAATCGCGAATCATTGCCAAACTGCGGTCAATATGGCGGGAGGCTTCCGGGTGGAAAGTAATGATATCGGCACCAGCTTTTGCAAAGTCAGGGATGATACGGTCGACCGGCTCGACCATCAAATGCACGTCAATGATCGCGCCTACGTTGTGGGACAAATCACGAATCGCATCACATACCAGCGGGCCAATCGTAAGGTTTGGCACAAAATGATTGTCCATCACATCAAAGTGTACAATATCTGTACCGGATTTGATGACATCTTCAATTTCCTGACCAAGTTTGGCAAAGTTGGCCGACAGAATGCTTGGGGCGATACGAAAAGTTTTGCTCATGATGTAGTCCGTAAATCCTCTGTATTTCGATTAAATTGTTACTTAATTCATCATTTTAACTCTATTTCTTGCTTAAGATAAGCGAATCGCCGAAAATTACACATGTTTCATCATCTGACTGATATTTTTTCTGCCAGCAAAGCGTTGGTAATATAATCATATGCAGCTTTTTACCATCGGCTTGAACCATACCACTGCACCAATCGCTATTCGCGAGCATGTTGCGTTCAACAATGACAATTTGCGCCATGCACTCAGTGACCTGAGTGCGCGCGATATCAATGAGGCAGCCATTCTGTCCACTTGCAACCGCACCGAGATCTATGTGCAGTCGGAAGCATCCTCTCCCGTATTGGAATGGCTTGCCTCCTACCACAAACTTGACCCAGCCCAAGTACAGCCTTACACCTACACCTTAAGTAATCAGGATGCAGTGAAACACGCTTTCCGCGTGGCATGCGGGCTAGACAGCATGGTGCTGGGTGAACCGCAAATCCTCGGCCAATTCAAGCAATCCGTTAAAATTGCGCAGGAAGCTGGTACTCTGGGCATATTGTTGCATAAGCTTTTCCAGCGTACCTTTGAAGTAGCAAAGGAAGTGCGCACCAATACCGATATCGGTGCCAGTAGTATCTCCATGGCTGCAGCAGCCATCAAGTTGGCACAGCGCATCTTCGGCGATATTCGTGATCAGAACGTTTTGTTTATCGGTGCTGGCGAAATGATAGAGCTCTGTGCAGATCATTTCGCCGCACAAAAACCTAAAAGCATGACAGTGGCCAACCGCACCCTGGAGCGCGGTCAGGATCTGGCTGAAAAAATGCTTTCAGTGGGCATCAAAAGCGAGGCGATTCTTTTGCACGACTTACCTGGCAAGCTGGCAGAGTTCGACATCGTCATCACCAGCACCGCCAGCCAGCTGCCGATAGTTGGATTGGGCATGGTAGAACGTGCCGTCAAAGCAAGGCGCCATCGCCCGATGTTCATGGTAGATTTAGCTGTGCCGCGAGATATCGAACCCGAAGTAGCCCAACTGGACGATGTATTTCTGTACACCGTGGACGATCTAGCGCAGGTAGTGTCAGATGGCATCGTCAATCGGCAAGAAGCCGCAGTTACGGCCGAGCAAATCGTGTCTACGCGCGTCGAGAGCTTCATGCACTGGCTGAAGAAACGTGCCGCGGTACCCACCATCAAAGCGATACGGGATCAGGCCGAAGCGGTTCGTCAAGCCGAGTTGGACAAGGCCATCAAGCTCTTGCAAAAGGGCGAATCTGCAGAAAAGGTACTCGAAACACTAAGTACAGCGCTTACCAACAAATTCCTGCACGCTCCCAGCCACGCACTCAACCAATCGCACGGCGACGAGCATACTCGCGTAGAGAACCTGATACGCCAGATTTATCAAATCAAAGACTGAAATCATCATTCACATCATCAACCACATATGAAACCCAGCATTTTGCAGAAATTGGCCAATCTTAGTGAACGATTGGATGAACTAAACCGCTTGCTGTCCAGCGAAGGCATTACCAACAACATGGACAACTATCGCAAGCTCAGTCAGGAACACGCCGAGATCACGCCTATAGCCGAGCAATACCGCGCTTACGAGCAAACCGAGAAGGATTTAAAAACAGCGCATGAGATGCTAAGCGACCCGGAGATGAAGGCTTTTGCGCAGGAAGAGATTGACGGTGCGAAAGCAAGACTGGAAGATATCGAGAAAAGCCTGCAAACCCTGTTGCTGCCCAAAGACCCGAACGATGAAAAGAATATCTTTTTAGAGATTCGCGCCGGCACTGGGGGTGACGAATCCGGCCTGTTCGCGGGCGACCTCTTCCGTATGTATTCGCGCTACGCTGAGCGTAAAGGCTGGAAAGTGGAAGTGGTTTCTGCCAGCGAAGGCGAAGTAGGCGGTTACAAGGAAATCATCGCCAAGATCATTGGCTACGGCGCTTATTCCAAGCTCAAGTTTGAATCCGGCGGACACCGCGTGCAACGCGTACCGGATACGGAGACACAAGGACGTATCCACACCTCGGCCTGTACCGTAGCTGTGTTGCCGGAAGTCGAAGAGGTAGGCGATGTCGAGATCAACCCGGCCGATATCCGCATTGACACCTTCCGTGCATCAGGCGCGGGCGGACAGCATATCAACAAAACCGATTCTGCAGTACGCATCACCCATATGCCCACCGGCATCGTGGTGGAATGTCAGGATGGCCGCAGCCAGCACAGCAACAAAGCGCAGGCGATGCAGGTACTCGCTGCACGTATCAAGGCCAAGCAGGTAGATGAGCAACAGAGCAAGATCGCCTCGGAACGCCGCTCCCTGATTGGCTCTGGCGACAGGTCGGAACGCATTCGCACCTATAATTATCCGCAAGGCCGTATCACAGATCACCGCATCAACCTGACACTATACAAGATAGATGCTATCACCGAAGGCGATATGGACGAACTGATCAATGCACTTTCTGCAGAGCATCAGGCAGACCAGCTAGCCAGCCTTAGCGAAGAAAATTAAGCTAGCTAAGCGCTATCCCGAATTTAAATCGTTACATTTGGTCCATCAAAAAAATACTGTGTGATTGAATGGCGACTATGACAAGTTTTTCATCTATCAAAGCAGTGTTATTCGATTTGGATGGCGTGCTGTATGTTGGCAAACAGCCCATTATGGGCGCGATTGAGGCAGTAAAAAACATCCGTAATGCAGGTTATGCCTGTCGCTTCGTTACCAACACCAGCACGTTATCGCTAGCCTCGTTGCAACACAAACTGGATGCTTTGGGTTTTCTTGTGACGCAAAAAGAAATTATGAGCGCACCGCAAGCGGCAGTGCAATATTTGCAGCAGCAGGCCACCCCGATATGCCGATTATTGCTGGCTGATGATGTGAAACAGGATTTCATGCATTTCCCTCAATCGGATACTGAAGCTAATTTCATCGTCGTCGGCGATATCGGCGATGCGTGGAATTACCAGATGCTGAATGAAGTGTTTTCCTGCCTGATGCGCGGTGCAAAGCTGATTGCTATTCACAAGAACCGTTTCTGGCAAACCGAGAACGGCCTGCAGATGGATATCGGCGCTTTCATCGCTGGTCTAGAATATGCTGCAAGCACACAAGCCATGCTCATTGGCAAGCCTTCGGCAGATTTTTTCAACATGGCTTTGGCAGACTTGAACCTTCAGCCAAATGAAGTGCTGATGGTAGGGGATGATATCGATTCCGATATCGGTGGTGCGCAGGCCTCAGGTTTACGTGGCGTTCTGGTGCGCACCGGAAAGTACCGCCAAGCCTACACTGACAAATCTGTCATCAAACCTGATGCTGTCATTGATACAGTCGCGGACCTGCCTGCGCTGCTTGCATCGACCCAATAACCCTCGCGCACGTTCATTAATTAAACCGATGGTCTGGAAGCCAATCTGCATGCGCCTTCCAGAGCATCTATTCGTGTAATGAAGTTAGTCCTCGATACCAAGTTCCTGAATCTTGCGCGTGATGGTATTGCGTCCCATGCCAAGCTGGTTGGCGGCTTCGATACGCCGGCCGCCCGTGTGCTTGAGCGCGTTTACAATCAGGATGCGCTCGAACTCGCGCGTTTTGGCGTCCAAAATGTTTTGTTCGCCGCGATTCAGCGCATCAGCCACTTCACGCGCCAGGCTTTCCTGCCAGCTGCTGGCAATGATAGGCTTGCTGCTATCCTCTTTCAGCTCCGGCGGCAGATCCGCCACATCTACGTTCTGGCCAGGCGCCATCACTGTCAGCCAGTGACAGACGTTTTCCAGCTGGCGTACGTTACCACTCCAGTTGACCGCAGACAGATATTTCAGCGCAGCTTGTGACAGCTGTTTTGGCTCTACACCTAGCTGCTGCGCACTCACATTCAGAAAGTGTTTGGTCAACAGCGGGATATCTTCCCGGCGCTCCCGCAATGGCGGCAAGCGCAGGCGTATCACATTTAAACGATGGAACAAGTCCTCACGGAACAATCCTAGTTTGACACGATCCTCCAAGTCCTGATGCGTCGCCGCAATCACCCGCACATTCACTTTGATGGGCTGATGGCCGCCGACGCGGTAGAACTGGCCGTCACTGAGCACGCGCAGCAAACGGGTTTGCAGATCGGCTGGCATGTCACCGATCTCATCTAAAAACAGCGTCCCGTTATCTGCCTGCTCAAAACGGCCGCGCCGGGCTGCCGCCGCACCTGTAAAAGCGCCACGCTCGTGCCCGAAAAGTTCTGATTCAAGCAGATCCTTCGGGATTGCGGCCGTATTAATGGCGATGAAAGGCTTATCTGCACGCGGGCTATGTTTATGCAATGCGCGCGCGACCAGCTCCTTACCGCTACCCGACTCGCCATTGATCAGCACGGTAGCGTGCGAACGGCTCAAGCGGCCGATGGCGCGAAATACTTCCTGCATCGCAGGTGCCTGGCCGATAATTTCCGGCGTCTCTTCTGATGCGACATTCTCGACTGCCTGACGCATGCTTTCGTCTACCGCGCGTTTGATGACATCTATTGCCTGATCGACATCAAATGGTTTGGCCAGATACTCGAATGCACCACCCTGGAAAGCTGCCACTGCGCTTTCCAAGTCTGAGTAGGCGGTCATGATGATGACAGGAATCTCAGGATGTTTTTCCTTGATATCAGCCAAAAAATCCAGACCGGAGCCATTGGGCATGCGAATGTCGCTGACCACCACTTGAGGCAGCTCGTGCTCCAGGGCATTCATCGCCTCAGCTACAGATGAGAAGGTCTTGAACTCCATATCCGTACGCGCAAGTGCTTTTTCAAACACCCAACGTATTGATTTATCATCATCGAGGATCCAGATCGGTTTCATAAATATGCCCAAAAATTTAAATAAAAACTACTGCGTTATCGCATGCTTCATCACGCTGCTTTCCACTGGCAGCAATATCGTAAAACAGGTTCTTCCCGGCTGGCTCTCGCACTCGATCATGCCATGATGCTGTGTGACGAATGTTTGTGCTAGCGCCAAACCCAAGCCAGAGCCACCTTCGCGCCCTGTCACCAGAGGATAAAAGATCTTGTCATGGATCTCTGGTGGGATGCCCGGACCGTTATCAATGATCTGTAGCTTGATGGCAACCCGATAACGCTTTTTGGCCAAGGTCACCTGCCGCTCTGCACGTGTTCTCAAGGTGATTTGGGCATCTGGCGTATGATGCGCTTGCATGGCCTGTGCGGCGTTGCGGGCGATATTCAATACGGCTTGTATCAGCTTTTCACGATCTCCAATCAACTCAGGCAAACTGGTATCGTAATCACGTATCACCTTGATGTTATGAGGTGACTCGGCCAGCAACAGACTACGTACACGCTCCAACACTTCATGGATGTTGGTCGGCTCGTATTTAGGCACGCGATGTGGTACCAGCAGCCTATCCATCAGGCTATGCAACCTGTCAGCCTCTTTGATGATCACTTGTGTATATTCACGCAGGCTCGGCTGGGGCAACTCATGTTCGAGCAACTGTGCTGCTCCGCGCAAGCCGCCCAGCGGATTACGGATCTCGTGTGCAAGATTGCGCAATAGTTCAGAATTAGCTTGCTGTTGGATCAGCATACGTTCTTCGCGTGCGATACGCAGCTGCTGATCCATCTGCTGGAACTCCAGTAGCAACGCGGCCTGCGGTAGCTCCAGTGGGGTAACGGTGCATGTAACCGCTAGGGAATGCTGGCGCATGGTCGTCATGACCAGCTCATGCTCGCGGTAAGGGCTGTGATTCCTAAGCGCATTTTCAATGGCGATCTGCAGCACATCGCAGTTCAAGAACACGCTTGAGATGTGATTATTGGCGATTTGATTCGCGCTTAACGCAAACAGAATTTCCGCGCTTGGATTGGCATAAATGATGCGGTGGGCATCATCCAGCAGAATAACCGCCGTGGCCAGATATTCCAGACCAGAAAAACCTTGTGGGATGTGTTGAACCATGTGCTTAAATTATCACAGCAATCAAAATATTGCTTGTTTTTAAGCAAGAGCCGAGCCAGCTTTTTACGCCGGCACCATATCAGATAATGTTTATTTGATGTTGCTGATCTCTTTTTGCAAAAGATCGATATTACGCTGGTGCGCTTCTATCTCTTCACGCAACGGCTGCATTTTTTCCTCGAATTTAGCCATGTTACGAAATGTCTTGCCGTCTTTGGTCCTATAAACTTCTGGATTCGATTCGGCCTCGGCATAGGCCAGCTTGGCTTTCTCTAAAGCGGCTCTTTCCGAATCCAGCTCAGCTTGTAATATCTCTCTGCGCTTGTTGTCCCGTGCGTTTTGCGTGCCCGTATCCACTTTAGGGAAATCAGCAGGTGTAGCCGTCTTGGCGGCTGGTGTGCGACGCTGCTGGTTGCTGTCGCCTCCAAAACTAGTGTCTGCAGGTTCTAGGTCTAGCTTCTTGCCTCCCTTGATTTTGACATTTGAATACGTAACGTTGCCTTCTGCGTCCACGGATTTATAAATCTCCGCATTAGAGTTTTGCATTGCAAATGCAACCAAGAAAAATGTGGCTAATAAATATCTTTTCATACCAATAGTTTAGATGACAGTAATCAAGTAATCAACGAAGTTCTGGATATATCCGTTGACGCTCTAAACAATCGTAAGTTCTATCGGCAAATTTGCAACTTTCCGTCAGAAATAAAAAAGGGCAGCCAAAGCCGCCCTTTTTTGGTGCACGCTAAAATCAGCAGCTATAGTACAAACCAAACTCCAGTGGGTGTGGTGTCATACGAAGTTGTGTAACTTCTTGCATTTTCAACTCGATGTATGCATCGATAAAGTCATCAGAGAACACGCCGCCACGGGTTAGGAACTCGCGGTCTTTGTCCAGGTACTCCAACGCCTGATCCAGCGAGGAGCATACGGTTGGGATTTTTGCATCTTCTTCTGGTGGCAAATGGTACAAGTCTTTAGTGGCTGGCTCGCCTGGGTGAATCTTGTTCTGCACGCCATCCAAACCCGCCATCATCAGCGCAGAGAAAGCCAAGTAAGGGTTAGCGGTTGGATCGGGGAAGCGCGCTTCGATACGACGTGCTTTATCACTATGTACGAATGGTACGCGGATAGAAGCTGAACGGTTTTTAGCAGAGTAAGCCAGTTTTACCGGTGCTTCAAAACCAGGAACCAGGCGTTTGTAAGAGTTGGTACCTGGGTTAGTGATTGCGTTCAATGCACGTGCGTGCTTAATGATACCGCCGATGTAATACAGCGCGAAATCGCTTAGGCCAGCGTAGCCGTTACCAGCGAACAAGTTTTTTCCATCTTTCCAGATGGACTGGTGTACGTGCATACCGGAGCCATTGTCGCCAACGATTGGTTTTGGCATGAAGGTCGCTGTTTTGCCGTAAGCATGAGCAGTATTTAATACTACGTACTTCAGGATTTGTGTCCAGTCTGCGCGTTGTACCAAGGTGCTGAATTTGGTACCGATCTCACATTGGCCTGCAGTCGCCACCTCGTGGTGATGTACTTCAACAGGCACACCGAGCTGCTCAAGTGTGATGACCATCGCGGAACGGATATCCTGGAAAGAATCGACGGGTGGCACTGGAAAGTAGCCGCCTTTTACTGCTGGGCGGTGGCCAGTATTGCCACCTTCGAAGCTGTCGCCTGACGCCCAAGCGCCTTCTTCCGAGTTGATTTTAACCGAGCAGCCTTGCATGCCAGCTTTCCATTCAACACTGTCAAAAATAAAGAATTCTGGCTCAGGACCGAAGAATGCAGTATCGCCGATACCGGTTGATTTCAGGTATGCCTCTGCGCGTTTAGCGATGGAGCGTGGGTCACGGTCGTAACCTTTGCCGTCTGTCGGATCAACAACGTCACATGTCAACACTAGGGTCGGCTCGTCGAAGAACGGGTCGATGAAAGCGGTAGCCGCATCAGGCATCAATTGCATGTCAGATGCTTGGATACCCTTCCAGCCAGCGATGGATGATCCATCGAATGCATGGCCTTCTGTGAATTTATCTTCATTGAAGTGGGAAATCGGCACAGAAACGTGCTGCTCTTTACCCTTGGTATCAGTAAAACGAAAATCAACGAACTTGATATCGTTCTCTTTTACCATTTTCATAACATTTGCAACTGACATTGCTTCTCTCCTAATGTATTTGGCTTAAAGTAGAAAAATGGGGTGCGAAATTCAAATAAACACTCAAATTCTCAAGTATGAGATTCTAGCAGGAACCATGCCAAAGAGAAAATAGCGCTTTTCGTTAAAAATGCCCTAAATTCATTTACTTAGAGCATGTAAAATTTTAGCGTCGCACCGCATTGGTGCATTGCTGAAAAATGTGCACCTTAATGATGCGTTTCATGGAGTAACAATTATTCAGATAAAATTCGCGCTATACTGTTTTCACATTATTGATGAAAGTATCAAAACATGAGCCAAGACATTTTACAAACCGCACATAGCCGTGCAGAGCAACTAGGCTTGCCATACGCTGGCGCAGTCACACCCAAGGAGGCCTTTGAAGTGCTGCAGGCCATGCCAGATGCCGTATTGGTAGATGTTCGCAGCCAGGCCGAGCTAGACCTCGTAGGCCGCATACCCAATGCCATCAGCATCCAATGGGCCTTCTATCCAGGCATGGTGCCCAATCCAGAATTCGCCGAACAGCTGCAAGCCGCGGTCGATAAAAACGCGCCTGTGATCTTCATGTGCCGCACTGGCGGCCGCTCGCACGGAGCCGCCAGCATGGCACAACAACTGGGTTATCACAATGCATACAATATGCTGGAGGGCTTTGAAGGTGAAGCGAATGAGCTGAAACAACGCACCCTCATCAACGGCTGGAAGCATGCCGGTTTAATCTGGACAAACGGCTAAATCACCGAGCATCTAAATGACAGACAGATATGCGGTTTTAGGCAATCCGATTGCCCATAGCAAATCACCGCTTATTCATACCGCCTTTGCGAGACAAACTCATCAGGATATTAGTTACGAGGCGATACTGGCACCGCTGGATGGCTTTAGTCAAACCATCCAGCGCCTGATGGACGAAGGTTACAAGGGTGCCAACATCACAGTGCCGTTTAAATTCGAGGCATATGATGCATGCCACCAGCATACCGACCGCGCATTTGTGGCGGGCGCAGTCAACACATTGTCATTCAATGGAGGTCACATCGCCGGGGACAACACTGATGGAGCAGGATTGGTACGTGACATCACCCATAATTTGGCGCATCTCATAAAAGGCGCGCAGATTCTGATGCTAGGGGCAGGGGGTGCGGCGCAGGGCGTGCTGAAACCATTGGTAGAAGCGATGCCTGCTGGAATCACGATAGCCAACCGCAATGTAGAAAAAGCTTACCAGATGGTGCAAAGGCTTGCCATCGAGCAGCCAATCTGCACCATTTCCATACGGGAATTCGCGGCACTGAACCAAACCTTCGACCTCATCATCAATGCTACTTCTGCCGGCCTGACCGATAGTGTATTACCCATCCCGGATATCGTGTTTAGCAAAGAATCCCTTGCTTACGACATGATGTATGGCCGCGAAACACCTTTCATGGCCCAAGCTAAGGCCGCAGGCGCGCAAGTGGCCGATGGTCTGGGCATGCTGGTGGAACAAGCCGCAGAAGCTTTCTACATCTGGCGTAACGTGCGCCCTGACACTGCACCTGTGTTGCAACAGTTGCAGCAATCCCTCCGTTAATACATCATGAAACTTGTACCGAAAAGCCTGTTCTGGCGCGTCCTGCTAGGGTTCTTCGCACTCATCCTGTTATACCAGTTGTGGATATACCTGCATATCCTGTGGTGGATCAATTTCAACCCAAGCTCCAGCGCTTTCATGGAAGACCGACTGGAGGTCTTGCAGGAAAAAAGGCCTGAAGCCGAACTGAAGCATAAATGGGTAGATTACAACCACATATCCAAGAATCTGAAGCGCGCCATCATTGCAGCAGAGGACGCACGCTTCAACGAACATGAAGGCTTTGACTGGGAAGGTATCAAGAAAGCCTACGAGAAGAACCAAAAAAAAGGCAAGATTAAAGCCGGCGGTTCTACCATCAGCCAGCAACTTGCCAAGAATCTTTTTTTGAGTGGCAAACGCAGTTATTTACGCAAAGGCCAAGAAGCTATTATCACTTACATGCTGGAACATACGTTGAGTAAACGCAGGATTCTGGAAATCTACCTGAATGTGATCGAATGGGGCAACGGTGTTTTTGGTGCGGAAGCTGCATCAAGACATTACTTCAAGACCAGCGCGGCAAAACTCAGCGCCTGGCAGGCCGCCAAACTAGCGGCCATGGTGCCTAACCCACGCTTTTATGACGACCATCGCAACACGCGCTTTTTGAATCGACGCATAAACACCATCCTGCGCGGCATGCCTACCGTAGAAACCCCTTAACGAGAACCATGATGGAGTGGCTTTGGTTGGTCGCAATCCTGCTGATACTACTAGGCCTGCTGGGAATGGTACTGCCCGTGCTGCCCGGCAGCGCTCTAATATTTGGCGGCATGCTGCTCGCCGCGTGGATAGACAATTTCAGCCGCATCAGCACATTGACGCTAGCTATGCTGGGCACATTGGCCATATTGGCATGGGCAATAGACTTCATTGCGTCATTGTTCACAGCCAAACGCGCCGGCGCCAGCAAGCAAGCGCTTTGGGGAACACTCATTGGAGGTTTTCTTGGCTTGCCGCTGGGTGTTGTCGGCCTGATCGTCGGCCCTATCATCGGTGCAGCTATCGGCGAACTTCTGGCGCACCGCGACAAACAGCGAGCAACGAGCGTAGGTTTGGCTGCAGGGCTGGGGTTTATTGTCGCGATGATTGCGAAACTGGTTATCTCACTGGTGATGCTAGCGATTTTTGCCTACGCCTATTACGCATAAAACACTCCTAACCCCCTGCTTCTTTTCATTATCATGACAGCTGTCTTGGAAAGCGCTTCTGAATAAGCTTCCCAGGCCGATGTTTCCTGTAATGAACGCGGCCTAAACCTGATTACCTGCTACAACATCGGCTTGAGATATTTACCAGTATAGCTGGTCGGATGCTTGGCCACCTGCTCCGGCGTACCTTCTGCCACCACTGTGCCACCGCCATCACCGCCTTCAGGCCCCATATCGATGACCCAGTCTGCCGTCTTAATGACGTCCAAATTGTGCTCGATGATCACGATGGTGTTGCCCGCATCTCTCAAGCGGTGAATCACATCCAGCAGCAACTGGATATCAGCAAAATGCAATCCTGTAGTCGGTTCGTCCAGAATGTACAATGTACGGCCGGTATCTCGTTTGCTCAGTTCCAGCGCCAGCTTGACACGCTGCGCCTCACCGCCACTCAATGTCGTCGCGCTCTGCCCTAGCGTGATATAACCCAAACCAACTTCCAGCAGGGTTTTCAGCTTGCGTGCGATCACCGGTTGCGCACTGAAGAACGCATGCGCCTGCTCCACTGTCATTTCCAAAATCTCATGTATGTTCTTGCCCTTGAACTGAATCTCCAATGTCTCGCGGTTGTACCGCTGACCTTTACAGACATCACAAGGCACGTACACATCGGGCAAAAAGTGCATCTCCACACGAATCACGCCATCACCCTGGCATGCCTCACAACGCCCGCCCTTCACATTGAACGAATACCTTCCCGGCCCATAGCCACGCGCACGGCTTTCCGGCACGGAAGCGAACAAATCGCGTATCGGCGTGAACAAACCCGTATAAGTCGCCGGATTACTGCGCGGCGTGCGCCCGATCGGGCTCTGATCCACATCAACGACCTTGTCGAAGAACTCCAAACCCTCGATTGCCTCGAATGGCGCAGGGTCAGTACTGCTGCCATACAAATGCTGCGCGACGGCACGATACAAAGTATCGTTGATCAAGGTTGATTTGCCACTGCCGGACACACCTGTGACGCATGTCAGCAAGCCAACCGGAATCTGCACAGAAACTTGGCGCAGATTATTGCCTGAGGCTCCTTTTAGAGCAAGCACCCGCTTGGAGTCGTAAGGGGTACGTACATGCTTGTAGCGAATCTGCTTCTTGCCGCTCAAATATTGGCCTGTCAGCGAATCGACGCTGCCCTGTATTTCTGCAGGCGTACCATGCGCGACGATTTGGCCGCCGTGCTCACCCGCACCCGGCCCAATGTCGATGACGAAATCCGCCGACATGATGGCATCCTGGTCATGCTCTACCACAATGACGGTGTTACCAATGTCACGCAAGCGTTTCAGCGTATCCAGCAAGCGGTCATTGTCGCGCTGATGCAAACCAATCGAAGGCTCGTCCAGCACGTACATCACTCCCGTCAGGCCGCTACCGATCTGGCTGGCCAAGCGAATACGCTGTGCCTCACCGCCAGAAAGCGTCTCGGCAGATCGAGAAAGCGACAAATAATCCAGCCCGACATTGGTCAAGAACTTCAGACGATTTTCAATCTCTTTGACGATTTTGTCTGCAATAGCCAGCTTTTGGCCTCTCAAATTTAGATTTTCAAAAAAATTGAGCGCCTGCTTCAATGGCACTTCACATACCTGGTGGATATTGTGTCCGCCCACCTTGACGTGCCTCGCCTCACGACGCAAACGGGTGCCGGCACAATCGGGGCAATGGCTACTACTGATATATTTTGCCAGCTCCTCACGTACCGCCATGCTTTCGCTTTCGCGATAGCGACGCTGCAGATTGTTCAAAATACCCTCAAAACTGTGTTCGCGACTAAAGAACGTGCCACGTTCGTTCAAATAACGGAAAGGGATCTGTTCTCGCCCGGAACCATTCAGCAATATCTTTTGAATCTCTTCCGGCAGCTTCTCAAACGGCTGTTCGATATCAAAATTGTAATGCTGCGCCAGACTTTGCAACATCTGAAAATAGAACTGGTTGCGCTTGTCCCAACCCTTGATGGCGCCGCTGGCCAATGACAGATGTGGGAATGCAACCACGCGCTTAGGGTCGAAGAACGTTACCTGCCCCAAACCGTCACACGTTGGGCATGCGCCCATCGGGTTATTGAAACTGAACAAGCGGGGCTCCAGCTCAGCAAGTGAGTAGTCACACACAGGGCAAGCGAACTTCGCCGAGAACAAATGTTCTTTATCGGCATCCATCTCCAGCGCAATGGCCTTGCCATCCGCCAAACGCAAGGCTGTTTCAAAGCTTTCTGCGATACGCTGCTTCATGTCTTCGCGTACCTTGAGTCTATCGACCACCACATCCACATTATGTTTCGTATTTTTGCCTAGCGTGGGCAACGCATCCATCTCATAGATCTTGCCATCCACACGCAAGCGAACAAAGCCCTGCGCCTTTAGCTCGTCAAACAGGTCTAACTGCTCTCCCTTGCGATTCGCTACTACAGGCGCCAATATCATCAGCTTGGTATCTTCCGGCAATCTGAGCACACTATCCACCATCTGGCTAACAGTTTGTGCTTCCAGCTTGATGCCATGCTCGGGGCACTCTGGATCGCCCGCACGCGCATAGAGCAAGCGCAAATAATCATGAATTTCCGTCACCGTGCCCACCGTTGAACGCGGGTTATGGCTGGTGGATTTCTGCTCGATGGAAATCGCAGGTGAAAGGCCTTCAATCAAATCCACATCCGGTTTATCCATTCGCGCCAAAAACTGGCGCGCATAGGCAGACAGACTCTCCACGTAGCGACGCTGACCTTCCGCATACAAGGTATCAAAAGCCAGCGACGACTTGCCCGATCCAGACAAGCCGGTAATCACCACCAGTTGATTGCGCGGAATATCCAGCGAAACGTTTTTCAGATTGTGCGTACGCGCACCGCGGATTTTGATAAATTCCATTTGCTTTTACGGAAGTTAAGGCAACCTGTTAATATACGCAATTATTCGAATTTCTTCCATTACTGATGCAAGTTTCCGAGAAAATGACGCGCACCGAGCTGCGCGCCACCATGAGTTTGGCCTCAATTTATGGTTTGCGCATGCTCGGCATGTTCCTGATTCTCCCCATTTTCGCCATCTATGCTGAGACGCTTGAAGGTGGCCAAGATCACGCTTTGATTGGCTGGGCCTTAGGTGCTTATGGACTGATGCAAGTGCTGTTACAGCTCCCGTTTGGTATCGCGTCAGACAAGTTTGGTCGCAAAAAAATGATCTATATTGGACTGATCTTGTTCGCCATAGGTAGCGCTGTCTCTGCCATAGGCACCGACATCATCACCGTCATCATTGGACGAGCCATTCAAGGCGCAGGCGCCATCTCCGCTGTGGTTACCGCGCTGGTTGCAGATTTGACCCGTGAAGAACATCGCACCAAAGCCATGGCGATGATAGGCAGCACGATCGCGCTGACATTTGCCTTATCGCTAGTTGCAGGCCCGGTACTCAACAAGTTTATTGGTGTACCCGGAATATTTTGGCTCACTGCAGTGCTTTCCGTGGCGGCCATTTTTGTAGTCAAATACGCCGTGCCGCAACCCCGGCATAGCCACTTTCACTCCGATGCCGAAACCGCCCCAAGCAAAGTGAAAGAGGTCCTGCGCGATACACAGCTTCTGCGTTTGAACTTTGGCACATTCAGCTTACATGCTGCCCAAATGGCCATGTTCATTGTTGTGCCTTTTGCCTTGAAAAAAACCGGCGCGCTCAGTGAGGACCACCATTGGCAAATTTACTTGCCAGTATTGCTGGCCTCTTTCGTGCTGATGCTGCCTGCCATTATCGTGGGAGAAAAACGCGCCAAATTGAAACCCATATTCATAGCAGCGGTAGCATTGATGCTGATTGCACAGATACTGTTTTCAATCAGCATGAACAACTTCTGGGCCATCGTTGCCTCATTGTTAATATATTTCACTGCCTTCAATATACTAGAAGCCAGCCTGCCTTCGCTTATCTCAAAGATGGCGCCTGTCGCATCCAAAGGAACCGCTATCGGCGTCCATAACACCGCGCAGTCTTTCGGCATGTTTCTAGGCGCCACCGCGGGTGGTTATCTATCGCAACATCATGGTTACATGGCAGTTTTTGGCTTTTGTGCAGTATTGATAGCCATCTGGTTAATTTTAAGCTTGGGGATGAAAACCCCACCAAGCGTAAAGACAAAGATGTATCATGTAGGATATTTGGATGCGCAGAAAGCCGAAGCATTGGAACGTGCAATCAAGCAGCTAGATGGCGTTTTTGATGCTAGCTTGATTAGGCAGGAAAACAGCTTGATTGTTAAAATCAACAATCAACGTAACCCGCAGGAGCAAGCGCAAACTGAGCAGGCAATATTAAAACTGATTGAAGAAATGTAATTGTTGGGAGTAAGAAGATGGCATCGGTCAACAAAGTGATTTTGGTAGGCAATCTGGGCCGTGACCCGGAAATACGTTACATGCCGAATGGTGAGGCGGTAGCGAACTTCAGCATTGCCACCACCGAGAACTGGAAAGATAAAAACGGCCAAAAACAGGAGAAAACCGAATGGCATAACATTGTGATGTATCGCCGCCTTGCAGAGATTGCCGGGGAATACCTCAAAAAAGGCCGCCCAGTATATGTCGAAGGCCGCTTGCAGACGCGCAAATGGGAAAAAGACGGCGTCACCCGCTATACCACCGAGATCGTGGCCGACCAGATGCAGATGCTGGGTGGACGCGATGGCGGCTCATCCAGTTACGACGGCGACATTGGCCAGAGCG
The DNA here is from genome assembly GCA_035423825.1 of Methylophilus sp. Taxonomy (GTDB): domain Bacteria; phylum Pseudomonadota; class Gammaproteobacteria; order Burkholderiales; family Methylophilaceae; genus Methylophilus. Next base: position 198,394 of record DAOMMM010000002.1, read on the forward strand.
GACCGTCTGACGATTTTAACCAGGCGCCCAGCCGTCAGGAAAGCACACCAGTTCCCCAGAAATCTGGCAGCAATTTTGACGATTTTGACGACGACATCCCATTCTAGAAGTAAACTCCAAAACAAAAAGCCCGAGAATTTCCTAGCCTATCGGAAAAGGTGTTGCTGATATAACGCCCCGTCCAGAATAAGCTTAGCCTCTGATTTCGAAAGAAGTCAGAGGCTTTTTATTGGGTAATCGGAACCTGACTAATAAGGGGTTATCGGCCTTCCGTCACTTTTCAGGCCTTTTGAGCATTGGCATGAGCCTGACGTCGCACCCTCTGAGGTAATTGTCCAGCAAGCTGTTGGAAAATTTGCTTGTCCGATCACACGCTCGCACATTAAATGCGAGACAGCTTTTGCCTAGCAGGATTTTGTACCAAGAAAAATCCCCCGAGGATATAAATATCTACGGGGGATCGTAAGTAAATTAATGCCTAGCCTAGCAACAAGCCAGTTACTTAAAGTGTTGAAAGCTTAAAAGTGCAGGTTGCACGCTGGCAGCATTAAATAATTAAGCCCCGGATTCGTGAGAATCTGGGGCTTTTACTTTGTACCCATTACCGTCGTGATAAGGTACCATTTTGTCATGACGTTATCATTTGACCGCCCGCATGTAATCGTGGATCTTGAGACCACCGGCTTTTCCGCTGAACTGCATCGTGTTACCGAGATTGCCATCATTGATCTATCAATGGATTCTCCTACGGAGTGGTCAACCCTAATCAATCCATGTGTTCCGATACCAAGTCGAATCACAGAACTTACAGGCATTGACGATGATATGGTTAAGGATGCTCCGGTGTTCGCAGACGTGGCTGACGACATATTGGGGCGGCTTGATGGCAAGGTGCTGATCGCACACAACGCTTCGTTCGATCACGGGTTTTTGTGTGCCGAGTTCGCGCGATCCGGATTGTCTTTTGCAGCTGAGACCCTGTGTACGGTTAACCTTTCACGCAAGTTATACCCTCATCACGCATCGCATAGCCTCGATGCCATCGTGGAGCGGATGGGGATTGAAGTTACTGCCCGGCACAGGGCTTTGGATGATGCGCGTGCGTTGATGCTGTTTTTGCAGGCGGTGAGGCGTGACGCCAGCCTATTGGGAAGGTGAAGCCAAGCCACTAACAGTTGTGCCTTATTAAACTCTATCTGTTCAGCTGAGCTCGGGGGGATGAGCCTGATGTCAAATCCCTTTTAAACAGAAATCCGCGGTAATACCTATACTTAATTCTTGCCAGGCTGAAATCATATGCAAAACCGTAAGGCAATAGTCTCCTTACCGATAAATAATTTGTAGTATAACCACTTGAAATTATTTAATTTAACCCAAATTTGGTTGTATATATACAGATCATATCTGGCCCATAAATCTCTAAGAAGGAAAAACAAATGCCCGCAGTTCAGAAACATTTCGAAGAATTTCACTCGCGAATCAAACTTGATAACAATGATGAAAAAGCCAAGTTAAGAGAAAAACGCGATACGCTCATAAATGCTTTAAAAGAAAAATTGGACCCCAGTGTTCCGTCTTTTGAAAAATTCGATCAAGGAAGCTACTCAATGGATACAGGTATGCTGCCTTTGGACTTAAATTACGACATTGATGTCGGCCTCATATTTGATTGTAAGCGTGATAAGTATGCAGATCCGGTGGATCTGAAAAAGAAAGTCCGTGACGCACTCAATTCAAACGGACGAACTGTTACGATACGACGATCATGCGTAACTGTTAATTATATGCGCGATGGCAAGCCGGAATATCATGTGGATTTGGCAATTTATGCCAAGCGTGATGACAACAATCTTGATTTGGCCAAAGGTAAAGAGAACTCTGGTAAGGAGTTTCGTTTCTGGGAAACATCTGACCCAAAAGGGTTGACCGATAAAATTTGTGGCGCATTTAAAGAAGCTAATGAGTTGGGGCAATATCGCCGATGTATCCGTTATTTAAAAAGATGGCGTGATGTGCAATTTGCCAATGGAGGTGCACCGATAAGCATTGCGCTAACGGTAGCGGCATTAAATTGGTTTAGGCCGCGATTCGAGACATCAGGCAATCCCGCAGATTTAAAGGCTATGTTAGATTGGGTAAATGCCATATTAGCCAGTTTTACAAACCAATACACTGATGAAGACGGCTGGCATCAAAGACTCAGTATTGCTCTTCCGGTGCCCCCATCCAATGATCTATTGGCGGGGATGACAAATATCCAGATGCAAACTTTTAAAGATAAATTAGAGACTCTTAGAGATTCCTTGAGTGAAGCGCTCTATGAAGACTTGCCTGAAGACGCCTGCAAAAAACTCAATAAACAATTCGGGGATGACTTTCCAATACCGGAGAAAGCAGACACCGCCAAAGCTGTTTCTGCTCCGGTTATAAGCACAGGAAATGCAGCTTGACAGGTTGGACGTCACTCACGTCTGAGCAGAGAGACGCCTACTTTAAGGTTATCGAGGCGCAGTGCGCGAAGCGTAATCTCAAATGTATTAGGCTTGAAAGCATAGAAGAAAGCTATATTGGCATCCAGCTTCAAGGCTGCACACGAACATGGGATTTATACGTCAATTGTTCCCTGCGCTCTCATACGTCGATGCCTCGGCTTAAACTGGGTGATCCGCGAGGACTTCATCCGCATGTAGGGTATTGTGGCACTGTTTGCGTAAATGACGGGCAAGGCTTATCCCTGGATTTGGATAGATTTGAAGACATTGTCGCCCACACCGTTTTAGCAGGGTTCGACCTATTAGAAAAATGGGCCAAAGAAGCAAAAAGCGATGTGGAATTTTTCAATGAGCTTGAAGGGTATTGGTCTGGCCTCCCGGACATTGTTATTGGACGCGCTGCAGTAGAAGTTGATGGAAACGATCGTCTGGTTACAGGATATGAGAATAGATCAGCTAATTTTGCTCAATGGTTTTTCACTGAAAAGAAAGTAAGGCCTCCATTCGAATTTCACATTAACAAACTGGAGACCAAGCGTGCTTTATATATACATCTTGATGGACCTTTAATCCCTCCTGTTTTTCCTGATAGATTGACTTCTGCGTTTGTTCAGCTTGTTCGTTCTAAGTTATCCTCGTCGCAAGCCGAACTTTGGTCAAAGCTTGTTGGACCATCAAAAAATGGAGTTAAAAAATTAGCGCTATTGATTTCGATTCCCAGGGAGGCTGGCGGCCGTTCACTCATAGGGGTAATATTCACCGCAAAGAATGGGGTAATTGATGATCAATCTACAGTCTATCCTCTCACTCTTCGTAGGCATTCCTCGAGTTACATGCGAGAACGAGGCGGAGCCCCTCTTGAGCTATTAAACAAACATATAGCCGTATTGGGTTGTGGAGCTGTTGGTTCAGTTGTAGCAGATACCCTGGCATCTGCTGGCATTGGTACACTGACGTTAGTCGATAATGATAATTACACTGAAGACAATGTTTTCCGTCATGTGTTAGACCCTATTTATATAGACCTCTCCAAACCTGAGGCACTTAAAGACCAGCTTGAACGCAAGTATCCTGGAATAAAAATAATTCCTGAATGTAAGATGGCAGAAAAATGGCTGGAGACGGCAAAAATCAAAGAACTCGATGGAATTGTTATAGCAATTGGTTCGCCAACAGTTGAGCGATCTATTTCCCGGGATCTGAAAAGCAATGAGTACCAATTACCGATAATATTTACCTGGTTAGAAGCCTTGGATTTGGGGGGGCATTCGATACTTGTTTGGGGCGATGCAGAGGGATGCCTTGATTGCCTTTACAGGGATGATGAGGGAGCCGCATCTCTTTACCCTCAAACCTCATTCCTTGAACCTAACCAAAACATTACGCGCAACCTCACGGGTTGCGCCAGTATCTTCGTCCCATTTGGAGCGCTTCAAGCCAGAAAAACAGGGCTGATGGCTGCAGAGCATATTTTGACGGCAATAGGCAGGGAACATAAGCCCTCGTATCGATTTTGGACCGGAGACGGGGTAGCTGCATCCAAGGAAGGATTACGAACGACTCAATGGTGGAACTTATCTAAGTCCACATCCCAAGAGGAAGCAAGTCGAAGAATATTTAGTCACCCATGTAAAAGATGCAAGAGATAGCATGAGAAAAATATTCCGTGTAAGCCCTCATCAGCGCCTAATAATTGTTGAGGATGCTATAAAACAAATGCAATCATTTGCACAGCGTAGATGGTGGCATGCTGAAGCTGGCGGGGTTTTACTCGGGCGGCATTTACTTGAGACGGATGATATTGTTGTGGATCTAGTCACCACACCTCAGAAAACAGATCGCCGAAGCAGATTTGGATTCTTTAGATCCAAAATGCATGAAGAGATAGCCCGCGAGCGTTGGGAACAGCAATCAAACACACTGGCTTATTTAGGTTCATGGCATACTCATCCTGAGAAAGACCCAAATCCAAGCGGTACTGATTTACAAGACTGGCAAAATGCCATCAAAAAAGACGCTTTTGAAGGGCAAAGATTATTTTTTCCGATAGTCGGTACTAACTATATTCGTGTATGGTCGTTAAGCCGTGACGGCTCAATCATAAAACTAACAGAGGAGGCTAATCCTAATGGCTAGAACTCAAGATAGAGCTTACATACCTAAAGATGTTCGTCGAGACTTATGGGTTGCTGCCGCTGGGCGGTGTGAATTCAAAGGCTGTACTCATCGTGTTGATCGAGACTTTCTTACAAAGGAAAGAGTCAATGTCTCTGAATATGCACACATCATTGCTGACAGTCCAGGCGGAGCCAGGGGAATACCTGGAGAGTCCGAGAGATTGGCAAAAGATCAAAGCAATCTGATGCTTTTATGCTATGGCTGCCACAACCGTATAGATCGTGATGGAAAGAAAAACAAATACACGGCTGACGAGCTTCGTGCGATGAAACGTGAACATGAAAACAGAATCCAACAGATTTATTCTGCAAACGGCGTAAAGAATAGCTTGCCTATTCTGATGACCTTCCCGGTCGCCAGTCATATACCCACGATTGAGCTATCACAAATTCATTATGCCATGCTCCAAAATAGTGGGTTTACTAACTTCCCAACGGATAAGAACATTCATATCGACAAAAGTGATTTTGATATTGAAGATAATTCACCAGATTTTTGGCAAAGGGCTGAAGATGCTCTCATCAAGATATATGGCCAGCGGATTAAGCCAGAAATCACAGCCAGAAATGGACCAACTCATCTAACAATAGCAGCTTTTGCTCCGATACCTATGTTAATGAAGCTTGGAGCGTTAATTGGCGATAAAACAGAGGCTGCGGTCTTGGACTTGCCAGGAGATCGTTGGATGTGGGATAAGAGTCCTGGCATAGAGGCCCCAAAATTTGTTTATAACATACCTCCATCTCTTCCTAAAGAGGTTGCTGTAGTTATAAGTATCTCAAACACAGCCACCCACCCTAGTGGCTTAGTTGTTATTGAATTTAGGGCAGCCAATCCAAATAGAGGGATAATCCGCACCGAGGAGCATGTGAAGATCTTCAGAAGTGAATTCAATGCATTTCTCATGGGGCTTATAAGATCAGGAGTTCGAATTTTGCATCTATACCCTGCAACCCCCTTATGCGCCAGTGTGGAGATTGGACGTACATTACTTCCAAAAACATTTGAGGAAGTTCATGTTTGGGACTGGCAAGCCCCAGTATGGGTAAAGGCTCTTAAGCTAAAATAGTCTGATTTTAATTCTCACACCTATCAACAACAATCTCACCCCAACCCAAAATATCGCTCAAAGAAGGCGACCAGCTTTTCGAGCACTGTCTGCTTTTTAATCGCATGATTATTGTCTTTTGAGAACCGTGACACCGGAGGCAGAATTTTGGTAACCGCGGTACCTGTTGTTGGAACCATGCCATCACGGAAAGCGTTGTCCATGAACGAGCGTGTTTCATCCGCATTGAGCTTTTCGTCGGCAATGATCTGGTCAAGCTCCTCTGTTTTTCTGTCCTGGATAAAGGCGAGCCACGCTGCATCCACTTTGGCTTTCGTGGAAACCGAGTCCACAAATCGTGCAATAAGGTCTTTCTTGTTGCGCAAAGATGGGCTGGCGTTGATTGCCCTCTCAATAGTTGCGCGAATTTCTTTATCTTCCCCGGAACCTTTTACCTTCAGGTATTTTTCGACCAGCATCAGGATGTAATCGACGTTGATTTCAACCTGTTTGATGAGCTCAATCTCAAACACCACGTCATCGTTGATCGACTCTTTCTCGGCATCTGACGTGCTACGGAATTCGGCATGCAGGTTCAGGTACAGGCTTTGGTAATCCTGGAATTCACGGTCTGATAGGATTTCGTTGCCAGTGAAATCATCGAAAGACGTCAGAATGTTCTTCAAGCGCAAGATCGAACCAAATAGCTTGATGAATGCTTTCTGAGCCGATTCACCGATGATTGCCTTGTTGAGCGGAAAGTCTGCAAGCAGTTTCCCGACCAACTGCTCATACTCTTTGTAGTAATCGGCGTAAGGCTTCAACAACACGATACCTTTGGCATCCTTGTTCCCAAATAGCGCCAGGGCATCGTTGGTTTCCTGTTCCAGATTGCGGAAAGAAATGATATTGCCGAAGGTCTTGACGGAATTGAGGATGCGGTTGGTACGTGAATAGGCTTGAATCAATCCATGCAACTTCAGGTTCTTGTCCACCCATAGTGTATTGAGGGTGGTAGCATCGAAGCCGGTCAGGAACATATTGACCACAATCACCATATCCAGCTCACGCGTTTTCAGCCGCTGAGACAAATCCTTGTAGTAGTTCTGGAACTTGTCCGCAGAGGTATCGAAGTTAGTATGGAACAAGGCGTTGTAGTCCTTGATCGCAGCATCCAGAAAATCGCGTGAACTTTGATCCAGCCCTTCGAATTCAAACTCCTCCTCGCTGAGCAAACCGTCCGACTCATCTTCATTGGCAGCAAAGCTGTAGATCAAACCTACCTTGAGCCGCTGTGCGAGAGGCAGTTCCTTTTGCTGGGCAGAAAATTCCGCATAGTAGCGCTTGGCCGCGTCAATAGACGCTGTTGCGAACAAGGAGTTGAAACCGGCCAGCCGCTTGCCGTCATGTCGATAGTTGGCACTGCGTTTGGTCTTCTGGTCGAAGTGCTCCCGGATATAAGCCACGATCTGTGTGACCCGCTCAGGAGCCAATAGCGCTCGCTCCGTGTCGATGGCGGATACCTTCTTATCCTTGATGCTCGGCGATGTTTTTATTGTGTTGATGTAGTCAATGCGGAACGGCAGCACATTCTTGTCGTTGATGGCATCGACGATCGTGTAGGTGTGCAGCTTGTCCCCAAAAGCCTGCTGTGTTGTCCGTCGCAGCGGGTTGCCGGAAGTACCTGCGTTATCCGCGAAAATCGGAGTTCCGGTAAATCCAAACAGGTGATAACGCTTGAAGACCTGTGTGATCTCAGTATGCATGTCACCAAACTGGCTACGATGGCATTCATCGAAAATGATTACCACATGCTGGTCATAGACTGGATGACTCTTGTTCTTGGCTACAAACAGTGAAAGCTTCTGGATCGTCGTGACGATGATGCGAGCGTTCGGGTCTTCCAGCTGTCTTTGCAGCACCGCGGTGGAGGTGTTGGAGTTGGCAGCCCCTTTCTCAAAACGCTCATATTCCCGCATGGTCTGGTAATCCAGATCCTTGCGATCAACAACAAAGAGCACCTTGATAATGTCTGGCATGCCGCGTGCCAGTTGCGCTGCCTTGAAACTGGTCAGGGTCTTGCCGCTGCCAGTGGTATGCCAAATGTACCCGCCTGCAGCGATAGTGCCGAGTTGTTTGTAGTTGGTCGCAGTGGCAATCCGTTGCAGAATTTGTTCTGCCGCAACGATCTGATAAGGCCGCATCACAAGCAGCTTGCGGTCCACATCAAAGACACAATAGCGGGTAAGGATGTTGAGCAACGTATGCTTAGCGAAGAAAGTTTTAGCGAAGCTGGTCAACTCGGTAATTGGTTGATTCTTCGCGTCTGCCCACCAGCTGGTGAACGAAAAGCTGTTAGAGGTTTTGTTATTGCCACGCTTGTTGCGCTGCTCGGCCAGATGACCGTTACGCACTGTGTTGCTGTAGTACTTGGTCAGCGTGCCATTGCTGATAACAAAAAGCTGCACGTATTCGAACAGGCCGCAGCCTGCCCAGAAACTATCGCGCTGGTAACGGTTGATCTGGTTGAAAGCCTCGCGGATGTCCACACCCCGGCGCTTCAATTCGATGTGCACCATGGGCAAGCCGTTGACCAGCACTGTCACGTCATACCGGTTGGCACGCGCACCCGCGACTTCGTACTGGTTAATCACCTGCAAGGTGTTGTTGTGGATATTGCTCTTGTCAATCAGATAGATGTTTTTGATCGTACCGTCGTCGCGCTTCAAAACCTGCACATGGTCTTCCTGGATGCGTGCGGTTTTTTCGATGATGCTGTCGTTGGCTCCTGCAATGCTGGTAGCAAAGAAACGTTCCCACTCTGCATCGGAGAACGTGATCTTGTTGAGTTTTTCTAACTGGCTGCGCAGGTTGGCGATCAGTTCAGCTTCCGAGGTGATAGGCAGATAGGTATATGCCTGTGTCTGCAATTGTCTGATGAAGGCCTTCTCCAGCTCCGCCTCACTCTGGTAGGCGGCTTCCCGCGCGCTTAGCGAATCTGGCTGAAATTCAGCGACAACGGTACTCTCGTTTGAAAGCGCAATCGGTTCGTAGCGGGAAGGCTTCAAATCTTCGCTCATGCAGCTTCCTTGAAAGTTAGCAGCCGGTCGCGATAATACTCATACTGTTGGCGTCGAGCCTTGATTTCAGCAGGCAGGCCGGAAGTAAGGTCGTTAACTAGTGCGTCGAATTTGTCGAGGATGACGGCAATGCGATCTTGATCTTTGAGTGGAGGAATCGCAATACGTACCTCTTCAAGCCTACCAACAGCAAGACCAGGTTGCGCTGACTTAGTCGCGTATTGATTAAGATCCATCAGTGTGAGCATGTGAAATGCCCAATCAATATTGATATTTTCCTTTGGTTCGACGACCACAGCATGTTCGGTTGCATAAAACTTCCTACTGGCACGCTGCACGTTACCGCATAGCGCACCTTGGCGACCAATAATTAGGTAACTCCCTTCATGGCTGAACATCTCGACAAATCCGCGCACACCATTTCCCCCGAAACATGGAAATGGAAATCGATCATCAACTTTGTTGGCAATATTGTGAGCGGGAATGGATTGTCCTGCTTGCATATTGAAAACTTCACCCAAGGTTGTCCATCGCACATCATCTCCCCCCTCAAAGCTCAGCAATGACTCACGGTAATAATGATACTGCCGCCTCCGAGCTTCCAGCTCTGCCTCCAGCTCTGCCTCCAGCTCTGCCTCCAGCTGGGTGAATGTGTCCAGCACTTTCACAATTTCTCGTTGGATTTCGAGGGGGGGAATAGGGACATAGTATTTCATAATCATTGTCTTGCTACCACGTGGCATCTTCGCCCCCTTAGCGTGCTTCATATTGAATGCGAAGAATGCGTCCGAGGAAAGAATCCGATAGAGGAACTCCGGCGTCAGCATTGATCGATACGTATCAGCGATTCTCACGGCAAGCACGTCACCACTACATCCGCCCTCATTTGTCGCAAGCCAGATCTTCTTTAGGTAAGGACGAATGTTGCCGATGAGGATGTCGCCTTGCCGATACTCCGCGAGATTGCCAGTGGTCGGAACATAGGCTGAAGTCGTGCGCCCCGCTTGATTTGGAAGCAGATTATCAACTCCGATGAATGTTTCTGCGTCAACGGATGTAGCGGCAATTCTTGTGTCTGAATACGCAGCAACCTGGCCTAGTTGACGAAACTCCACACCGTCCGGGCAAAGCTCGGCAATGAGATCGTTAATCCGACTCACACCCGCTCTCCTTCCAGATCAGCCACGATGGCATCAATCTGACTTCTCAGCTCAGCTTGCCTTTTGACGATACGAGCGATTTCGGCATTAAGCGCCTTGATGTTCACTATTTCACGGGTATCAGCTTGCTCGACGTAGGAGGAAACAGCAATGTTGTAGCCGTTCTCGGCAATGTCGCCGTTGTCCACCAGGCGTGCAAAGTGGTCAATGCTTTTACGCTCGGTGTAAGCACCCAGGATTCTTTGTTGATGTTCGGGCAGCAGCTTGTTCTTGTTGCCACTTCGTACGAATTCGTTACTGGCATCAATGAACAGGGTAGCATTGTCATGCTTGGATTTTTTCAGCACGAGAATGCAAGTAGCGATGGTGGTGCCAAAGAACAGGTCAGCTGGCAATTGGATAACAGCATCAACATAGTTGTTATCGATCAGATATTGGCGGATCTTCTGCTCAGCACCACCGCGATAGAGTACACCGGGAAATTCAACAATCGCTGCTGTACCGTTGACCGCGAGCCAGTTCAGGATGTGCATGGTGAAAGCAAGGTCAGCCTTGCTCTTGGGAGCGAGCACGCCTGCCGGAGCAAAGCGCGGGTCGTTAATCAGCAGTGGGTTGGCATCGCCATCCCACTTGATCGAGTACGGTGGATTGGAAACAATGGCCTCAAAAGGCTCGTCATCCCAATGTGCCGGATCAGTCAGGGTGTTTCCGTGGGCAATATCGAACTTTTCATAGTTCACATCGTGCAGGAACATATTGATGCGGCAAAGGTTAAATGTGGTCAAATTGATCTCTTGACCGTAAAATCCCTGGCGCACCTTATCGTGACCAAGCACCTTGGCGAATTTCAGCAGTAGCGAGCCCGAGCCACAGGCTGGGTCATAAACCTTGTTGACTTCACTTTTGCCCACGACAGTAATGCGTGCCAGCAATTCCGAGACTTCCTGTGGGGTGTAGAACTCTCCGCCGGATTTTCCTGCTGTCGAGGCATACATCTGCATCAGATATTCATAGGCGTCGCCGAAGAGGTCAATCGAATTGGCCGAGAAGTTGCCGTTCGATAACGGCAGGTCGCCGATGGCTTCAAGGAGCTTGACCAAATTTTCGTTGCGCTTGGCCACTGTAGGACCTAATTTACTGCTATTGACATCAAGGTCGTCGAACAACCCCTTGATATCATCCTCGCTGTCAGAGCCAATGGCTGAGCCTTCGATATCGGCAAAAACACGGCTCAGGGTTTCGTTGAGGTTGTTGTCCTGACGTGCTCGTCTACGGACGTTGGCGAAGAGATCTGACGGTAGGATGTAGAAACCCTTTTCCTTCACTGTTTCAGCACGACCAAATTCAGCATCATCGTCGCTGAGAGTAGCATAATTAAAATCAGGGCTACCAGCCTTCCGCTCCTGCTCATTGAGGTAATTGGTCAGGTTCTCCGAGACAAAACGGTAAAACAGCATACCGAGAACATAACTCTTGAAATCCCACCCATCCACGCTACCACGCAGGTCGTTAGCTATGCGCCAGATGGTTTTATGAAGTTCAGCGCGTTCAGTTTCTTTGTTGTTATTCATAACTTAGTAATTTATCCAGTAGCATGCGTTAGATGTGAATGTTTGGAAGTATAGCCACGGCTTCGGTAAATTCAAATCCCGATGCCACCCTCCCGATTTAGCCACTTATCAATTGCTTCCTTAGCTTTAACATGCTTGCGAACTATAGTACCGTGTCTAAACCGTTCAAACGGATCGAATCGGATGATATCCTCCAGGGTCACAGGCCCTCGCGCCAACCCAAGCCGCATGGCCGGCGTCTGTTTGTCTTCTCCTTTCAGTACGTAGTTGTAGTACACCCTGAAGATCGATAGCATTTTTTCGATGACTGCCGGATTGTATGCCGAGTATCCATACCATACACGGCCAGCAGCACTGGCACTGTCTATGGGTCGCTCCAATAAAGACAAACGACGCCTTACCTGCATAAAGAAGCGGTCTATCGGGTGCAGGCTCGCCATCAAATATAGCTGCGCAAGATGATCATCCGTGTAGTCTTGATAGTCCGTCAGATAACATACTGCTTTCTCTGGTTCAGACATGTTGGGAAACGGATGCTTGATCCAGCGGTCACTCCACTTGCCTATGGTCATCGCGGTCGCCATTTCTGTTTTCACCATCTCTACTTCTACCTGTCGCAGGCTAAGTAGCGGGTTGCTTGCAGCCATTTGACTGAACGCTTTTCGGCTTTGGGCTAACACCTGCTGCTTCTGCCAAACTGGATAATTCTTTTGCAACCGCACATAGAACGCGTCCACTTCCCTATGCTTGATTCGGTCATGGAATGCAGCCATCAGCGCGGCCCTGATCCCAGACTCCTGATCCATGAAGAAGCGTACTTTGTCCACTTTGGTAAACAACTGGGCTAACAGACTGAAGTGGCCGTACAAGGTATATTCCGTATGCACCTGCATTCCCTGTATCGGTAATTTACGGAAGCTCCCTTGCGGCATATCCGGCGCTTCAATGTCTGCACGGCTGGCAGCATCCTGATAGGTTTGCATGATGTCCTGCGATAACGATCCTGAAACTTTAGGAGCCGCTTTGGAATTGGCGACCGCCTGCGCATAGTCCTGCTTCAACCATAGCCTGGCATGCCTGCGGAACGCGGGTGGGACGGCGTGATCTCCAGCCAGAATTGCCTCTCGATCAATCTCGTCTGGGTTGATGTCGGGGATGTAATTCAGATGCATACCGAACACATACCCAGAGCGAAGGTCAGCACTGCCTAGGGCCCATAGCTGTACATTTCGGCGATCCGACCTTTGCGTCCAGTTACTGAAGTAAGCCTGCCTATCGACTGCGACGTACATGCGGTCGCGGACTGGCCCCTCCATCAATCCTCTGCGTTCACGGTCACCTGCAAACAACTGGCACTGCTTGTACAAGAAGTCGATCTTGTCGTACAGCGTACTCATGGTGATGTCTAGCGATTGGCAGATTCGGGCGAAGGGTTGCTTCCCAACCAGACGGTCGAATATCTCGATATTTTTGTGTGATTTGCGGTGACGCTGAGTGGGTTTGGTTTGAATTGCAAAGGTCTTGCGGCACATCAGACACTGGTATCGTCTTGATCCTGACTTTGTGTAGCCGAAAGCCTTGTAGTGCGGCTTTTTTGCGGATATGCCGATTGCGTGGTTGGCACAACTGGCATCAGGGCATGTGGGTTCCGGGTTGGCAAGATATCCTTGCAGTCTATTCAACTCCTCAGAGATGCCCAGATTGCTCTTGAGAGGGATTATTTCTCCGCAGGCCAGGCATTTAAGCGCCGGCGAATTTTTGTTGACAGCGACAACGATGTATCCATCTGCCGGGGGTTTGCCATGTGCAGCCCCTCCTCGAGGAACAGAGGGTTTGGCTGGGACGCCAAAGTTTATGCAGGTGGGGTTTTTACAGTGATTGACCTGAATCCCGTTGACTGGTGGTGGAATGCGAGGCAACTTTTGCCCAGCAGGATTTTGTGCCAAGAAAAATCCCCCGAAGAATTAATATCTACGGGGGATTGTAAGTGAGTTCACCTTAAACTAGCAACACCTTTTCCGATAGGCTAGGAGAATTTCGGGCTTTTTATTACTTACTCAGCTAGCTATTTAAGTACAGCGCTGCCATATACAGAACCAATTGGCACCGTAAAACCGTATTGCATTCCCGCGCGATTACCCTGCTTACCAAAGAATGCGCCTTGGATCAAATTCCCACCATCATGCAAGGCTTGATAGCAACTACCACTCACTGCGCAAGTAGCGCCCAGTGAAGTAATCATGCCAGACGCTGCAAAATTTGGGTTGTTTTTGTCGAGCGAGACACCGTTGCCCAGCAACTGGAAGGTTTCACCGACTGTCTTTACATTCAAGCTGTAGTTATATAGCCCTGTGCCAAAATTGAAATTCAGGTAGCCTGTCGTACTGTTCACCGCACCTACCGCAGATGAGACCCCAACACCATTCACCAACATCGGCGCAGTAGAAGCAAACACATGATATGTCCCTGTCAGGTTGTTAAGTTGGCCAGGCGATGGTTTAGCGCCAACAATATAATCCAGCCATTCGATAGGCTCATCACCCGTCCCTGCATCGAAGCTCCCAGCCGAACGCCCCCAGGATATGATACCGTCTTGACCGGAGTTGATTGCATCAAAAGTGAGCGGGCTGATTTCAAGGGACGAACTTTTGGATTCGATCTCGACAGGTCTTGCTAGAGCATTAGTCTCGAAATCCGCTTTGAATACATCGTCGACACCACATGCACAATTAGTTTTCATCAGGGTAGCCACGATACCATTGCCATCGTAATTGGCAATATTCTTACCTGCTATTTCTTCTGCAGCATTTTGCACCACTTTCGGCAATCCCGTACCGGCAACCGTATCAGCAGCTGCAAATACTGGTTTGTTCGAACTTGCCGCACCCACCGGATTTGGGAAACCTTCGTTTTTCTGTGTGTTTGCTATCTCAGGCTCAGATTTTTCATTTTCATTATTAGATACCAGCGATGATTTCGAGTCAGGTTGGTTCGCACGTGAAACTGCCTGTGTATGGCTGAACTTGGGCTTGCTACCTACGCCGTTGACGGCGATAGAGGTGCCGGCCGTAGCATTCAAACAGCCGGCCGAATTGCAAACATCCACACTGCCTTGATTGGTAGTCATCAGCAATTTATCGCCGTTCAGATTTACAGTGAACTCGGTACCACGGATACCAATGGTGGCCACAGCCGTCTTTAACTGATAGCGCTGCGGGTTTTTGTGGCCAATCCATCCGCTGATCGTCCGGAGGCCACCTTTGATCAACTCTGTGAACGCATAGTCTGTTCCATCCTCTTTGCCAGAAAACTCATACCGGTTGATTTTGTAGATGGAGTTGGGTTGCAAGGACACTTTGGCGCCATCAATGAGCGAAAATTGCACGCGCCCTTCTTGGGTCTCAATGGTATCACCACTGTTCAAGACCAAACCCTTGGCTACAGCGATAGTCGAATTATCCGAATACTTTACACTGACAGCACCGGAAGTAAAAATCACCTTGCCGGCGACATTAGCAAAGGCCATGGAAGAGAATCCAACGGACAGCACCAAGAGTAGACCAATCAATCGCTTGCAGTGTCTGTGTGATATGAGCAAATAATTTCCCTTTTGATGTTGCAAATACCGTATCAAAAACAACTAATTACGCATTTGACTTACATCAGTTATAATGTACGGCTTAAGTTTAGAACCAATACAATTAGATAGTAAATAGAAGCTAAAATCATGCCAATCTATGATTTTGAATGTAAACATTGCGGTCATGCCGCAGAACTGATGCGCAAAATGAGCGAAGCCAGCGTGACGACCTGTCCAAAGTGTCAGCATGAAACGTTCACTAAGAAGGTGTCCGCACCCAGCTTCCAATTAAACGGTACCGGATGGTATGCGACTGACTTCAAAGGCGAGAACAAAAAAACACCTGCTCCAGAAACCAAGCAGGACGCGGCTCCCAGCCCTGCCTGTTCAGCAAACTGCGCCTGCCATTAACCCAAAAAATGATTAAAAAATATTTCATTACAGGCCTGCTGGTACTGGTGCCTCTGGTAATCACCATTTGGGTGCTCACCGCGCTGATAGATTTGCTAGACCAAAGTCTGACACTACTGCCAGAGTCTTGGCAACCCATCAACCTGTTTGGATTCCACATTCCTGGATTGGGCGCATTGCTCACATTATTGATTATTTTGGTCACTGGCTTGGTGGCAACCAACATTTTTGGTCAGCAATTGATTCGTTGGTGGGAAAAACTGCTTAACCGTGTACCTGTCGTCAAATCCATTTATTACAGCGTCAAACAGGTATCGGATACTATCTTCTCTGATTCTGGTAACGCGTTTCGCAAAGCTTTACTGGTGCAGTTCCCACATCAGAATACCTGGACGATTGCTTTCCTCACAGGCACCCCAGGCGGAGATGTGCGCAGCCATTTGTCGACCGAGCATATCAGCGTTTACGTACCCACAACACCCAACCCTACCAGCGGTTACTTTCTCATTGTGCCAAAATCCCAAGCAATCGAACTGGACATGAGCGTGGACGAAGCGCTGAAATATATCATTAGCATGGGCACGGTAAGCCCGCCTGAAAAACACGGAAAAATCTTAACTCAATATCAAAACGAAACAACATGATGCGTACACACTACTGCGGACACCTGAACCGCGAACATATCGGGCAAACTGTTACCCTTTGCGGCTGGGCACATCGCCGCCGCGACCACGGCGGGGTGATTTTCGTTGACTTGCGCGACCGTGAAGGCATGGCGCAAATCGTCATCGATCCCGACACGCCAGAAGCATTTGCTACAGCCGAACAGGTACGCAACGAGTTCGTGCTGAGAGTGACATGTAAGGTGCGCCCACGCCCCGAAGGCACCGTGAACCCGAACCTGCCAACGGGCGAGGTGGAAATGCTGGCCAGCGAGATCGAGATTCTCAACCCATCCCTGACACCGCCGTTTATGCTAGACGACGAGAACCTGACCGAGACCGTACGTCTGGAACACCGTTACATCGATCTGCGCCGCCCAGCGATGCAGAAAAACCTGATGCTGCGCTACAAAGTAGCTAAAAACCTGCGCGATTACCTGGATAGCAACGGTTTTATCGAAGTCGAAACACCGATGCTGACGCGCTCCACACCGGAAGGCGCGCGCGATTACCTGGTGCCTAGCCGCGTGCATCACGGCATGTTCTTCGCGCTGCCGCAATCGCCGCAATTGTTCAAGCAATTGCTGATGGTGTCCGGTTTCGACCGCTATTTCCAGATCACCAAATGTTTCCGTGACGAAGATTTGCGCGCGGACCGCCAGCCGGAATTCACCCAAGTGGATATTGAAACTTCCTTCTTGGAAGAAAACGACATCATGGACATCGTCGAAGAGATGATTCGCCAGATGATGAAAAAAGTGCAAAACGTGGATTTGCCAGCCAAGTTCCCGCGCATGCCTTTCTCTGAGGCAATCAACAAGTACGGTTCCGATAAACCAGATATGCGCGTCACGCTGGAAATCACCGAACTGACAGACGTGATGAAAGACGTGGACTTCAAAGTGTTCTCTGGCGCTGCCAATATGACCGGTGGTCGTGTAGCCGCAATGCGCGTACCCAACGGCAGTGCGATTAGCCGCTCCGAAATCGACGCCTATACTGAATTCGTCAAGATCTATGGCGCTAAAGGTTTAGCGTACATCAAAATCAACGACATCACCCAATTGAACGAAACCGGTCTGCAAAGCCCCATCGTCAAGAACATTCACGTAAATGCGCTTAAAGCCATCATCGAGCGCACCGGCGCGCAAAATGGCGATATCGTGTTCTTTGGTGCAGATAAAGCCAAAGTGGTGAACGAAGCTTTGGGTGCACTGCGAACCAAAGTCGGTCACGAAAAAGGCCATGTCGATGGCCGTGCATGGGCACCACTGTGGGTGGTGGATTTCCCGATGTTCGAGCATGACGAAGAAAATGACCGCTGGGTAGCCTTGCATCACCCGTTCACTTCACCAAAAGATGGCCACGAAGACTTGCTCACCAGTAATCCTGGAGCATGCTTATCCAAAGCCTATGACATGGTCTTGAATGGCTGGGAAGTTGGTGGCGGTTCTGTGCGTATCCACAAACAGGACGTGCAGTCCAAAGTGTTCGACGCACTTAAAATTTCAAAAGAAGAAGCGCAAGAGAAGTTCGGCTTCTTGCTGGATGCATTGCAATACGGTGCGCCTCCGCATGGCGGCCTGGCGTTCGGTCTGGATCGCTTAGTCACCTTGATGGCGGGTGCGGAATCCATCCGTGACGTGATTGCCTTCCCAAAAACACAGCGCGCGCAGTGTTTGATGACCAACGCACCGAATGAAGTAGATGAGAAACAGCTACGCGAATTGCATATCCGCGTTCGCCAGCAAAATGCTGCCAGCTAAAACATTAACGAAAATTAAAGGATGGGTTGTTTATTCAGCTCATCCCTGCAGGCTGCAAACGCCTTAATCGCAACATCCAAATCTTCCTTGCTGTGCCCTGCGCTAATCTGCGTGCGGATCCTAGCCTTGCCTTTCGGCACCACAGGAAAGAAAAAGCCAATCGCATAAACGCCTTTTGTGAGCAGAAGTTTGCTCATTTCCTGCGCCAGCACGGCATCCCCCAGCATGATGGGGATGATGGGATGATCGCCATGACTCACGTCAAACCCAGCACCCTGCAAGCCTTTGCGGAAGTATTGCGTATTACTTTCCAGCTTGTCGCGCAGCGCGGTGGATTTGGAAATCATCTCTAAAACTTTTAGCGTAGTGGCGCAAATGGCTGGTGCCAGCGAGTTGGAGAATAAATAAGGGCGCGAGCGCTGGCGCAGCAGATCAATGATTTCTTTTCTGCCGGAGGTGCAGCCGCCAGAAGCGCCGCCCAGTGCCTTGCCGAAGGTAGTGGTGATGATGTCCACGCGATCCATCACGCCGCAATGCTCATGCACGCCGCGCCCAGTCTTGCCCATAAAGCCGGTGGCATGCGAGTCGTCGTGGTGCACCATCGCGTCATATTCATCCGCCAAATCGCAAATCTGGTCGAGCTTGGCGATGGTGCCGTCCATCGAGAACACGCCGTCGGTGGCAATCAAAATGCGACGCGCGTTATTTTGTTTCGCTTCTACCAATTTTGCACGTAAATCGGCCATGTCGTTATTTTTATAGCGGTAACGCGCGGCCTTGCAAAGCCGCACGCCGTCAATGATGGAAGCATGATTCAACTCATCTGAAATAATGGCATCTTGCTCACCCAAAATTGTTTCAAACAACCCAGCATTGGCATCAAAGCAGGAGGAATACAGAATCGTATCTTCCATGCCCAGAAAATCGCTCATGGCTTGCTCGAGCTGCTTGTGGATGGATTGTGTGCCGCAAATAAAACGCACCGAGGCCAGGCCAAAGCCCCATTTGTCCAAACCGTCTTTCGCGGCCTGAATCAGTTCAGGATTGTTAGCCAGCCCAAGATAATTATTGGCGCACATGTTGATGACCTCGCGGCCATCTGCCAGCGTGATGCGGCTTTTCTGGTCGGAGCCGAGAATACGCTCGGTTTTGTAAAGTCCCTGCGCGGCGATGTCTTTGAGGTCTTGCGTGATGCTCTCGCGTGCCGATTTAAAGCTCATGCCTGTTTTCCTATTTTTAGTCTTCCCAATTTAGAATCACTTTGCCAGAATTGCCCGAGCGCATAACGTCAAACCCTTTTTGGAAATCCGTATAGTGGAAGCGATGCGTCACGATTTTGCCGAGCGGCAGGCCGCTTTGTACCATCATGGAGCCTTTGTACCAGGTTTCAAAAATCTCGCGGCCATAGATACCCTTGATGGTAAGCCCTTTGAACACGACCATATCCCAATCAATACCAGAGCCAGCCGGCATAATGGCCAGCATGGCGATGTGACCACCGTTAATCATCATGCTCAGCATATCGCTAAACGCCTTGGGCGAACCGGACATTTCCAGGCCAACATCAAAGCCCTCGAAAATACCCATGCTTTCCATCATCTGTTTGGTGATCTTTTCTTTGCTCACATTGATTGCGACCACGCGCGGCAAGATGCTTTTGATCAAATCCAGGCGGTATTGATTCATATCAGTAATTACAATGTTTCTGGCTCCCGCATGATTCGCCACCAGCGCAGCCATGCTACCTATCGGTCCCGCTCCAGTGATGAGTACATCTTCGCCCACCATATTGAAAGAAAGTGCTGTGTGAACAGCATTGCCATAAGCGTCAAAGAATGAGAGCAAATCGGTATCAATCGGGCGACTTGGTTTAAAGACGTTTTTAGCAGGAATGACCAGGTATTCTGCAAAGGCGCCATCACGATTCACGCCCACCCCAATCGTATTTGGACACAAGTGTGTGCGGCCACCCAGGCAGTTACGGCAGCGTCCGCAAGTAAGATGGCCTTCGCCGGAAACAATGTCGCCAATATTGTAACCCGTCACATTGGAACCAAAACCAGCAATCTCACCCACGTATTCATGGCCGGTAATCATGGGCACGGGAATCGTCTTCTGCGCCCACTCATCCCAGTTATAAATGTGAACATCGGTGCCGCAAATCGCCGTTTTTTTAATTTTAATCAGCACATCGTTGTTACCGGCTTCAGGCTCTGGCATATCTTCCAGCCAAATGCCTTCTTTTGCATACCTCTTTACTAAAGCTTTCATGACTTCTCCCTTTGAATCGTGCAAGGCTTTGATGTAATTGGTAGTTTTTAATTATTATCGCCAAAGTATCTCACAACAACCCAACATGTACAAACTGTCATCCAGGATAAGAATACGGTATGATGAAACATTGATATTGAACGAGAAACACGATGCCACTTACCGAAATCAACCACATCAACTTCCGTACCGATCGCGAGACAATGCACAAGTTGCGCGATTTTTACTGCGACATTCTGGGGTTGACGATAGGCAAGCGCGTGGCGAGTACCACCTATGGCTATTGGCTGTATATTGGCAACAATGACGTAGTGCATCTGGCGGAATACAAAACGCCGGAGCCGCCGCAGTTGCATGTGCATGGCACGTTTGACCACATCTCCTTCACTTGTACCGATATGCCGGGCATGGAGGCGCATTTGACCAAAAACAACGTGCCTTATACCACGCGCATTTTGGCCAATGGCGTGCGCCAAATCAATCTGAAAGACCCGGTAGGTAATGGCATAGAATTGAACTTTGAAGAATACGCCGACCCTAATTATGTAATGCGGCCATCGGGCGACCCGAGTAAACTATAAATACCCGATTCGCTGTTTGTGACTCGCATCACATACGCAATCAATACAATCATTAAAATGCGTTGTAATCGCAGCGGCTATAGACTGCGTTGATATCACTGATTAGATTAGAGGGAATAAAAATGAAGCTGAATAAATTTTTGAGTATTGTTCTGGGAAGCGCGATCCTGTTGGCTTCCAGCCCCGCAGTTTTTGCTGAGGCCGACCCTAAGCTCTGGCCGGTGGTAAAAGAGGCTTTCTTTGCCAAACGTGATATCCAGGAAGTGGATTTTCTGAAGATTGATGGCCCGCGCCGTGCCGAAAGCGGTGCACAAGTGCCGGTGACTTACACCTACGACAAAGCTGCGGCCAATGGGGTAGATATCAAGAAGATCTATGTAATCGTGGATGCCAATCCGATTCCGATGACAGCAACTTACCATCTGACGGATGCATTGGGCGGGTTCCAACTTTCTACGCGCGTACGTTATGAGACCGATTCCTTCATCCATCTGGTGGGTGAGGATGCCAACGGCAAGCTCTACATGGCTAAACGCGAGATTCGAGCTGCCGGTGGCTGTGGCGGCACGGTAGAGAACAACGAGGCAGAAATTCGCGCAGCTGCGGGAAAGATCAGAATGAACGTGGAGCAGCCTGTCAAATTCGGTAGCCCGGCGACAACCACCTTCAACATCAAACATGTGATGCGCACCGGCCTGCAGCGTGACCTGGTATCACAAGGCTTTGTACCAGCGTTCTACATCAATAAGGCAGAGTTTAAATACAACGGCAAACCTGTGATGACCATTGACGTGGGCGTAGGCACCAGCGAAGACCCATACTTCAAGTTCAACTTCATTCCAGATGCGCCCGGCATACTAGAAGTGACCGCGACGGATAACGAAGGCAAGAGTTTCACACACCAGACAGAAGTAAGAAGTTAGTCTGCCCTTTAATATCTACAAGGCCTCCTAGTGAGGCCTTTTTTGTTTGTATCGGGCAGACAGTGATAAAATTAGCGCATTGAAAATAAAGGGAGTTTTTCATGAAAAGTTATCGTAAGGAACTTTGGTTCAATCTGCCGGCCCGTATGGCATTCAAAAACATCACAGGTGAAGTGCGTGAATGTTTGCGCGAAAGCGGTGTCAAAGAAGGCTTGGTACTGGTGAATGCAATGCATATCACTGCCAGTGTATTTATCAACGATGACGAACGCGGTCTGCATCACGACTATGGCATCTGGCTGGAAAAGCTCGCCCCGCATGAACCGGTGAGCGGATACCGCCATAACGACACGGGTGAAGACAACGCCGATGCGCACATGAAACGCCAGGTAATGGGACGCGAAGTAGTGTGTGCCGTAACTAACGGCCAACTCGATTTTGGCCCATGGGAACAGATCTTTTACGGCGAATTCGACGGACGCAGGAATAAGCGTGTTTTAGTAAAAATCATCGGTGAGTAATCGCCTGAGAGAAAATTATGCCTCTGCAAGCCAATATTTATGCGGGCTTCAGAGCATCAAAATAATTAATACAATAATTTAAACAATTTTAAGACGAAAATGCCTGCTAAATGCAGGCTAGATTTTCAAGGATTAGGACAATGAGTCAGCTGAAATCCCCAGAGTTACTGGCGCCCGCAGGCGATCTGGACCGCATGCGCACCGCTTTCGATTACGGTGCCGATGCGGTATACGCCGGACAGCCGCGCTACAGCCTGCGCGTACGCGAAAACGATTTCTCGATGGAGAACCTCGAGATCGGCATCAAGGAAGCGCATGCGCGCGGCAAGAAGTTCTTTGTAGCCAGCAACATCTCGCCGCACAACTCCAAAGTAAGAACCTACATGCGCGACATGGAGCCGGTAATCGCTATGCAGCCAGATGCGCTGATCATGGCCGACCCGGGTCTGATCATGATGGTGCGCGAGAAATGGCCGGAAGTGCCAATCCACCTATCCGTACAAGCCAACGCGGTTAACTATGCCAGTGTGAAGTTCTGGCAGCGCATGGGCCTGACACGCGTGATCCTGTCGCGTGAGCTTTCAATGGATGAGATCGAGGAGATTCGTCAGGAATGCCCGGAGATGGAACTGGAAGTATTCATCCACGGCGCGCTGTGCATCGCCTATTCCGGCCGCTGCCTGCTTTCCGGCTATTTCAACTCGCGTGACCCCAACCAGGGCACATGTACCAACAGCTGCCGCTGGGATTACAAAGTGCATGACGCAGAGCCAGATGCTGCCGGGGTGATTCGCCTGAAGGAGTTTGACTTCAAAGCTGAGATGGAAAAAACCAATCTATCCGCCTGCGGCAGCCTGCCGAGACACCCGGAAGCAGACAAAGTGTTCCTGATTGAAGAGAAAGGCCGTCCGGGTGAGCTGCTGCCCATCATGGAGGACGAGCATGGCACCTACATCATGAACAGCAAGGATTTGCGCGCCATCGAGCACGTGGAGCGCCTCATCAAGATTGGCGTAGATTCGCTCAAGATCGAAGGTCGCACCAAATCCCGTTATTACGTGGCGCGCACTGCGCAAAACTATCGCCGTGCGATTGATGACGCAGTGGCTGGCAAGCCATTTGATTGGAGCCTATTGGGTGAACTGGAGAATCTGGCGAACCGCGGCTATACCGATGGCTTCTATCAACGTCATCATACGGCAGAACACCAGAATTATGTGCAAGGGCATTCCAGTTCCAACCGCAGTCTGTACGTAGGGGATATCGTGGCTTACGATGCAGAAAAAGGCATAGCTGATATCGAAGCGCGCAACAAGTTCAAGGTGGGCGACAAGCTACAGATCATTCACCCTTCCGGCAATCAGGATGTGGTTGTAGAAACCATGTTCAACAAAAAAGGTGAGCCGATTCAAGAGGCCTCCGGTAGCGGCTACTACGTACGCATGCCTATCGCCGCCAATGATTTGAACAATGCGATGGTGGCGAAATATCTAGCTGCATAAGCATCAAAAGGAGATAACATGAACCTCAGCAATCAGCGCATTCTGCTTACCGGCGCTACCGGTGGCGTGGGTATGCTAGTAGCGGAATTGCTAGCACAAAAAGGCGCACAGCTCGCCTTGGTCGGCCGTGATGCGAGCAAACTGCAAGCGCTAAAAAACACCTTGGAAAAAGCTGGCGCCAGAGCGAATTTCATCGTTGCCGATTTGAATGAGGCTGGTGCGCCGCAACGCGTGGCCGATGAGGCGATTGCACAGCTAGGCGGAATTGACGTCCTGATTAACAATGCCGGCATACTGGATTTTATTGGTTTTGAGACCCAGTCTCCCGAACGTATCGAACAGATGATACATACGAATGTCACTGCACTGATTCAGCTAACCAGAGCAGTCATCCCACATTTTTTGGGCAACAATACCGGGCATTTTGTTTTCGTCGGCTCCATTTTCGGCTCACTCGGGTTTCCACATTTTGCGACCTATTGCGCGAGCAAGTTCGCTGTGCATGGCTTCTCACAGGCCTTGCGCCGAGAACTGGTGGATAACGATATCGGGGTCACTTATATCGCGCCACGTGGTATCAAAACTGCGATGAATGACGCAAATACCTTGGAGATGTGGAAGACGAGCGGCAACAAACTGGACAATCCAGAAAAAGTGGCGGCAATCATTGTAAATGCGCTAGAACAGGAAAAGCAGGAAGTGTTTATTGGCCAGCCGCAGACATTTTTCGCCTGGCTGAATGGATTCGCCCCCAGGCTGGTGAATATAGGGCTAAAAAAACAGCCTGGACTAGCCAGGCCGTTTTTGAAGAAATAAGTTGATTTTTTACAGGTATAACACTGCAGGAAACACTGTCAATGCAAACACAAACACCAGCCATTCCATGTTCCAGCGCTCCAAATGACCTGTGAAGTGCAGTGTCAGTACAACTATCGCCAAAATATAGTACGCCGCTAAAAGTATCATACGCATCAAGTCCATTTAGGTTGCTATTAGCGTATTTATATCATTTTTTATGAAAAACTCCTAAATTTTTAAGCTGCGAAAAAATACGGAAAACCCCTTCAATTCAGCCACATGTCGCTTTTAAGCCATCACATGCTAAATCAACGTTCACGCATATACAGGCAAGGTTATCCCAGCACCTGCACCACAACGTAAAATCTAATCCTAACAAAGCCATCAAGGCATAGTCCAGATGCGCACGAATGATGGCTTTATAATCCACCTGTAAATCACAATCGATTGCCTTGATGGAATTCCACCGCGCGAAAGTCATCAGCCACGTTGTTAAACTTGCTTAAAAGGCTGTTTTCGCGTACATTTCGTCTATTGCTAGGGGTCTCTAAAACCTTAAATTTTATAAGGTTTTTGAGTGAGAGTTACCCTTCGAACCTGATGCGGGTAATACCGCCGTAGGGAAGCACTTGATGCTTCCCTATAACCACACTGTAGGGAAGGCAGTCAGACTGCTCCTTACGCTTTATGGAGCTAGTTTATGAATGCCAATCCCAAGTTTTTGAATTCCACCGCGCAAGTTGATGAAGCCGCGACCAAGCCTTTTGCCAAATCGCGCAAAATCTACATAGAAGGCAGCCGTCCGGACATTCGCGTTCCATTCCGTGAAATCTCGCTGAGCGATACGCCATCCGCTTTTGGCGCCGAGAAAAACCCTCCAGTCGTGGTGTATGACACTTCCGGCCCATATACTGACCCAAACGTGCAAATCGACATCCGCAATGGCTTGCCAGCCTTGCGTGCCAAATGGATTGCCGAACGCAATGACACCGAGCAACTGGATGGCCCGACTTCAAGCTATGGCCACGCCCGCAAGGTAGACCCCACTCTGGCGGAAATGCGTTTTAACCTGACGCGCAAACCGCTGCGCGCCAAAGCTGGCATGAATGTGTCGCAGATGCACTATGCCCGCAAAGGCATCATCACACCTGAGATGGAGTTCATCGCAATCCGTGAGAATCAGCGCCGCGAGAACATGAGCGAGCTCATCCTGACCCAGCACAAAGGCCATGATTTTGGCGCCAGCATCCCCAAAATCATCACGCCGGAATTTGTGCGCGATGAAGTGGCACGCGGCCGCGCCATCATCCCGGCCAACATCAACCATCCGGAAATCGAGCCGATGATCATTGGCCGCAATTTCCTGGTGAAAATCAACGCCAACATCGGCAACTCCGCGCTGGGGTCTTCCATTAGCGAAGAAGTCGAGAAAATGGTGTGGGGCACACGCTGGGGCGGCGATACCGTAATGGATCTATCTACCGGCAAGAACATTCACGAGACCCGCGAATGGATCATCCGCAACAGCCCGGTGCCTATCGGCACCGTGCCAATTTACCAGGCATTGGAAAAAGTGGATGGCAAGGCCGAGGAACTGACTTGGGAAATCTTCCGTGACACCCTGATTGAACAAGCAGAGCAGGGCGTGGATTACTTCACCATCCATGCCGGCATCCGCCTGCCATTTATCCCGATGACTGCCAAGCGCATGACTGGCATCGTCTCACGTGGCGGCTCCATCATGGCGAAATGGTGCCTGGCACACCATAAAGAATCCTTCCTCTACGAAAACTTCGAAGAGATTTGCGAAATCATGAAAGCCTACGATGTGAGCTTCTCGCTCGGTGATGGCTTGCGTCCCGGCTCTATCTATGACGCCAACGACGAGGCGCAATTTGCCGAGCTGAGAACGCTGGGCGAACTGACGCAGATCGCCTGGAAGCACGACGTGCAGACCATGATCGAAGGCCCTGGCCACGTGCCGATGCACATGATCAAAGAGAATATGGACTTGCAGCTGGAACACTGCGGCGAAGCCCCGTTCTATACGCTGGGCCCACTCACCACTGACATCGCCCCGGGGTATGACCATATCACCTCTGGTATCGGTGCGGCGATGATTGGCTGGTACGGCTGCGCCATGCTGTGCTACGTGACGCCGAAAGAACATTTAGGTTTACCAGACAAAGAAGATGTGCGCGAAGGCATCATCACCTACAAGATTGCCGCCCACGCGGCGGACTTAGCCAAAGGCCACCCCGGCGCGCAGATTCGCGATAACGCGCTATCCAAAGCGCGCTTCGAATTCCGTTGGGAGGACCAGTTTAACCTAGGCCTAGACCCAGAAAAAGCCAAGGAATTCCACGATGAAACCTTACCGCAAGAAGGCGCCAAACAGGCGCATTTCTGCTCCATGTGCGGCCCGCATTTCTGCAGCATGAAAATCACCCAAGACGTGCGCGACTTTGCCGCAAGTCAAGGCATCAGCGAGCAAGAAGCACTACAAAAAGGCATGCAGGAAAAAGCGGTGGAGTTTGTGAAAAAGGGCAGTGAGGTTTATCAGAAGGTTTAATCACTTTTCGATGTATTCCACTAATAAAAAAGCCAGCTTAGCTGGCTTTTTTATTAAGTTCGAGCCCTGTACAGTTCCCCAGATAGGACTTGAACTTTTGGCATGGTTAACCAATGAATAATTAAGGGTTTGCCGCTTAATTTTGTTAAAATAATCGCCTTATCTAAAACGTATTAGCCCAATTTTGACCACACTAAAACTCAACAAACCTACCCCAGAAGACCCACAGAATAAGGCTTCCAGGTCACCTGTGCGTCGGAGTGACCCTGCCAAGCGCGACCGCAGCAAGCCGTTTGTAAAGGCGGAGCGCCCCGCCGAAACGCTGCCTGCACGGCAACGCAACCATAGGCACGATGGCAGTTTGCACGAAACGCAAAAGCCAGATAGCCGCGCACCTGCAGCCCAAGAAACTAGAGACCGCCCGATTTTGCGCAACGAGTACAAAGACCGCAAGTTTGTGGATGACAAACCCGTGCGCAATGAGCGAAAACAAGACGATTTCAAAAAAAATGGCAGGCCTGAGGCCCGCATGGATATTGAGTCGCAAAGCAGGGCGCAAAGTGAAACTACGCGCAATTATGCCGACCGCGAAGGTGCATACCGCAACCCGCCGCGCCGCGGTGGCAAGGTCCGCGATGGTTTTGTGGCAAGCGAGTTTGATAAAACCCGCAGCAATAAAGCCCAAAACAATAAGGAACGCTTCGCCAATAAACCTGCGGCCGAGAATGCCGATTTGCCGCGTCTTTCCAAAGTGATGGCAGAACGTGGTTTATGCTCCCGCCGTGAAGCGGACGACTGGATTACGAACGGCTGGGTGAAGGTGGACGGTGAGATTATCGACACGCTGGGCACACGCGTTTCACCCACTGCAGAAATCACTGTCAGCGGGTATGCGAAAGAAAGTCAGGCAGAGAATGTCACCATTCTGCTGCACAAACCTGTAGGTTATGTGAGCGGGCAGGCGGAGGATGGCTACGAGCCTGCGGTTGTGCTGATTAAGCCAGAAAACCAATGGCCAGAGGACTCTACTCAAAAGCCTTTCAAGCGCGGCTACCTAAAGGGGCTTGCCCCGGCAGGCCGCCTGGATATTGATTCCACGGGTTTGTTAGTGCTCACTCAGGATGGCCGTGTGGCGCGCCACTTGATTGGCGAGGATTCCAGCGTCGAGAAGGAATATCTGGTGCGCGTGGAAGGCGAGCTATCTGAAAACGGGTTGAAAAAGCTGAATCACGGTCTTACCTTAGATGGCGTGGCGCTGAAGCCCGCCAAGGTGAGCTGGCAAAATGAGGACCAATTAAGGTTCGTGTTGCGCGAGGGGAAAAAACGCCAGATTCGCCGCATGTGCGAGCTGGTGGGGCTGAAGGTGGTGGGTTTGAAAAGAATCCGCATCGGCAGCATAACATTAGGTAAACTGCCAATGGGGCAATGGCGTTATTTACGCGCTGATGAGCGATTTTAATTTTTATACAAAAGGGAATTTAAATGGGGTTGTTTGATAGTGTAGCAGGTGCAGTCTTAGGCAAACTTGGCGGGCAACAAGGCGGTGTCGCGCAAATCGCGCTGGATATGTTCAACCAATACGGCGGCGTGAACGGTGTGCTGGATAAACTGAAAGAAAACGGCTTGGCTGATGAAGCGGCCTCCTGGGTGAGCACAGGCGCGAACATTCCGGTAAATGCCGACCAAATCACCAACGCTTTGGGCAGCGGAGCTGTAGCAGAGATGGCAGCCAAATTGGGCATTGACCCGGCAGACTTGAGCGCTAAGATTGCCGAGCATCTGCCCACAGTCATCGACAAAATGACGCCAAATGGTATGGTAGAAGAGGGCTCCGGCAATTTGCTAAGCACTGTACTGGCTATGTTTAAATAAACAGGTCATCTTACCTGAGGGCGCGAAAGCGCCCTTTTTGTTTGGTAAAATACAGGCATGGATATCCTATTAGCGTTAAAAGCAGTCATCATGGGCCTTGTCGAGGGCGCCACCGAATTTCTCCCTATTAGCAGCACAGGTCATCTCATCATCGCGGGCGATTTGATTGACTTCATGAGCAAAGAAAAGCGTGACGTGTTTGAGATCATCATTCAGCTTGGGGCGATTCTGGCCGTATGCTGGGAATATCGCTACAGGCTGCTGGGCAAAGTCACACATCTGAGTGACCAAGCCGCCGCACGCGGTTTCTTTATCAATCTGGGATTAGCTTTTTTTCCAGCCGCGTTTGTCGGTTTGCTCTTCCACAAACAGATCAAAGCCTACCTTTTCTCCCCATTCACCGTAGCCTGCGCGCTGATTATCGGCGGCGTCGCCATTCTGCTGATCGAAAAATACCTGGAGCATGGGGAAACAACCAGCGTAGAAGCCATGACGCCAGGACAAGCGTTTAAAATCGGTCTTGCTCAGACGCTTTCCTTGATTCCTGGCGTATCGCGAGCAGGCGCTACCATATTGGGCGGCATCGCAGCCGGGCTCAACCGTCATGCGGCAACCGAGTTCTCCTTCTTTCTGGCCATTCCCATCATGTTTGCGGCAAGCGGATTTGACTTGCTCAAAAGCTATCAGTTTTTGGATATCCATGATGTACCGGTATTCATTATCGGTTTCGTCACCGCGTTTATCTCCGCCTTGCTGGTCATCCGCATCCTGATTAGGTTTGTAGCCAATCACGACTTTACTGTGTTTGCATGGTATCGCATCATTTTCGGGTTAGCGGTACTGGCGTATTATTGGTAAACTAAACCCCGCAGAACCGCTCTAAATAACAATTGTTTCTCACGAGGCAGACATGGCAAAAATCATCAAATATCTGCTGCTAGGCATTGGCGGCATTCTGCTGCTGGCTTTGCTGATTGCAGGCTACCTGGCAGCGACCTTCGACCCGAACGATTACAAAGATGAAATCATCAAGCTGGTAAAAGATAAAAAAGAACGCACCCTGCATATCGACGGCGACATCAAACTGACCTTCTGGCCCAAAATTGGGGCGGATTTGGGCAAAATCTCACTTTCCGAACACCAATCAGAAAGCGAGTTCGCCGCGGTGAACAATGTAAAAGTGGCGTTAGCCGTAATGCCCTTACTGAAAAAACAGTTGGTGGTGGACACAATTTATGTGGATGGAGCAAAAGCAAACATCATCAAACGCAAAGATGGCAAATTCAATTTCGACGATTTGATCAGCAAGGACGAAGAAGAGTCCGAACAATTCAAATTTGATGTGGACGGTGTAAATGTGACCAATTCGGAAGCACATTATCTCGATGAAACGACAGGCGCAAAATACAACATCAGCAAATTCAATCTGGAATCCGGGCGCATCGCACTTGCCGAGCCGGTAGACCTGAAAACCGACTTCAGCATCACAGCCAATCAGCCAGAGATTGCCGCCAACATCAATCTGTCCGGCAATTTTCTGGTGGATCCGGAAACCAAGCACTTCAAAGTCAAAGGGCTAGACAGCCATATCATTGGCGATATGCTGGGCGGCAAGAATGTCGACATCAAGGCCAGCGGTGGTGTGGATGCCAAACCGGAGCAGCTGGAATTTTTAGTCGATGATTTAAAACTCGCCTTGAACGGTACATTCGATGGTGCCAAACAGAATGTTGATTTGAGCGCGCCAGCAGTGACCATTTTGAAAGACCAAGTCAGCGGCAAGAAAATCTCCGCCAGCATCCAGCAGGAAAAGGCAGGGGATACATTAAAGGTCAACATGGTACTGGCCGACATGAAAGGTTCACCCAAAGCTTTGCAAAGCAGCGGCATCACTGGCGACTTGGCGATGACACAGGGCAAGCGTACCGTCTCTGGCAAATTCTCATCACCATTCAGCGGCAATATCGAGAACCTGATTTTTGATTTGCCTAAATTAGCCGGAAATCTGGATATTAAGGATCCATCATTGCCGGGTGGTGGCATGAAAGGCACGTTCAACCTGGGAGCCCATGCCGAGATCAAGAATGAAATCGCCAACAGCCAATTCAATCTGAATATCGAAAACGTCACCAAGTTGAATGGCAACATGAATGTCGCTGGGTTCAAGCAACCGAATATCAAGTTTGACCTGAATGCCGACAAGCTGGATTTGAACAAACTGCTGGCGAAATCCAGCCAGCCACCAAAACAAGCAGATAACGGCAAGCCTGCGGATTTATCCGCGCTCAACAGTATCAAGCTGGATGGCAAACTGAATGTCGGCAGCATTATTTATGACCAATATCAGGTTTCCGGGTTAAATGTTGCCATCAAGGCGGATGGAGACAAATTGGCGCTCACCGGCTTGGATGTCAAAGTAGATGACAGCCATATCAAAGGCAGCGTGGGCATCAGCCATTTTGCCAAGCCGCTGTATATTTTTGACCTGAACATTGACCAAGTGGATCTCGACCGATACGCAAAAGCTGACGATACACCCAAACCAGATACAAGCAACAAACCGCTGGATTTAAGCGCACTAAAAGCACTGAATGCTGAAGGCTCCATTCGTATCGGCAAACTCAAATATGGTAAAACCAATGCTTCCAACATCAACATCAACCTCAAAGGCGATGGTGAAAAGGTAAGCGTAAGCCCATTTTCCGCCAAAATCGATGATAGTCAGGTGGATGCCAAATTAGGCATTACCCGTTTTCATGACCCAATCTACAGTTTTGATGTAAAGATCGACAAGCTGGATGCTGACCGCTACATCGCCAAAGGCGAACCAAAAGCCAAGAGCAGCGAAGATACGCCGATAGATTTGAGCGCGCTAAAAAAGTTGAACGCGCACGGAGAGGCCAGCATTGGCTGGCTTAAGCTTGCCAATGTCAAAACTGAAAACGTGCGTCTAGGCCTGAAAGCAGCCGACGGTATTGCAACATTATCGCCATTCGCCGCCAATCTCTACCAAGGCAGCATGGACGGCATGCTGAAAGTGGATGCACGCACCACACCCAGCATCGCATTCAAACAAAACATGAAGAATATCTCGATTGGCCCGTTGCTCGTAGATGCCCTGAACAATGACATGCTTTCCGGTAGCGGCACATTGAATGTGGATGTGACCACGCAGGGCGGTTCTGTGAATGCACTCAAGAAAGGGCTGGGGGGCAATGCCGCCTTAAGTCTTGCCGACGGTGCCCTAAAAGGGGTGGATATTGCAGGCAGCATCCGCGATTTGAAAAGCAAGGTAAATGTATTCAAAACAAAAGAGGCTGATGCAGACAAATCCAAAAAAACCGACTTCAGTGAACTTACTGCGACCTTCACTATCAAGAATGGCGTAGCCCACAATGAAGACTTGGCAATGAAAGCGCCTATCTTGCGCTTGGCAAAAGGTGACAGCCACGGGGACATTGATATCGGCAACGAAAAAATCAACTACATCGCAAAACCAACAATCGTCAAATCTCTGAAAGGTCAGGGCGGTGCGGATTTGGACAGTTTAGCCGGGATTGGCATCCCGATGAAAATCACCGGACCATTCTCCAACCCAAAGTATGGCCTGGACTTCAGTGCTGTCGCTACAGGCTTGGCGCAATCCCAATTACTGGAAAAAGTAGGGGGAGAAAAAGGTGCCGCAGTTAAAGAACTGATTGGCGGTGAGAACAAGGCTGATGCGTTAAAAGGCTTGTTGGGCAGCAAGAAAAAATCTGCAGAGACTGCGCCTGCAGCAGCCAACGCAGCCCCTGCTGATGGCCAAGCTGCACCTGTCCAGACGCCTGCAGAGGAGAAACCTAAATCTGTCGAAGAGCAGGCTAAAGAAAAAGCTGAGAAAAAACTCAAAAACATTCTTAAGTTCTAATCATGACATCTTTTGCCAAAGCCATTATCGACTGGCAAAAGGTGCATGGGCGACATGACCTGCCCTGGCAAAACACCACCGACCCTTATGCTATCTGGGTATCAGAGATCATGTTGCAGCAGACGCAAGTAGCTGCGGTCATCGGTTACTATGATAGGTTCATGCGCCGCTTCCCTGATATCGACGCACTTTCCAAGGCAACACAAGAAGAAGTGCTGCAATATTGGAGTGGCTTGGGCTACTACTCGCGTGCGCGCAATTTACACAATGCTGCCCAGAAAATCATTGACGATTTTCATGGGATTTTCCCGCAAGACTTCGAGGATATCTTAACCTTGCCTGGTATTGGAAAATCCACTGCGGCCGCCATTTCCACATTTGCATTCAACCAGCCGATGCCTATCTTGGATGGAAATGTAAAACGCGTATTTGCACGGCATTTCAATATTCATGGGTGGCCAGGAACGCCAAGAGTCGAACAGGCAATGTGGCAAATCGCGCATCGCGAGAACCCTGCTGATGATGCGGTTGCCTACACGCAGGGCTTGATGGATTTAGGTGCCACATTATGTAGCCGCAGTCGTCCACGCTGTGACGCCTGCCCGGTAAAATCAACCTGCCAAGGCCTAGCCCAAAACCTGATTAGCCAGCTACCCACCCCGAAACCGAAGCAAGCAATCCCGCAACGCAACTGTGTCATGCTGGTGCATTACCATGCAGGTGAAGTCTTGCTGGAAAAGCGAGCCAGTACTGGCATTTGGGGCGGCTTATGGAGCTTTCCGGAAGTTGAGAACATACCGGATGATGCGGAGTTACTCCCGGCACTCACGCACACATTTACCCATTTCAAACTGCAGATTCAACCGGCGCTCATTTTTGACAAACGTCAGAGCAATGCTCCCAACACCCTTTGGCTTACACCGGATGAAGCACTAGAAGCTGCGATTCCAACGCCTATCAGAAAGATTCTACAAACACTGAAAACAAAAAAGGCAGCCTAAGCTGCCTTTTCCTAATGTGGGCGGGACTGTAGAATCCGCTCTGCCAACATCTGAAACCTTGGCGACACGAACTTACGCGGCTGATTGCCTGTATCCGCGATCATTAATAATTCTTCAATCGCGGAACGAAAACCCAACTCGAATAGCCAGTAATCCGATTTATTGATTGCGTAATTCTTGTCAGAGCCTACATCCTCGCAAAGCTTTTCAAACGCTTCCATACATACATTGCGCTCAGCCATCATTGCCTCCACTTGTCCTGTATACGGATTATAGTAAAAGCCTTGCCGGCATTTGGCAA
Organism: Methylophilus sp.; assembly: GCA_035423825.1. Lineage (GTDB taxonomy): Bacteria > Pseudomonadota > Gammaproteobacteria > Burkholderiales > Methylophilaceae > Methylophilus. The sequence continues at coordinate 232,591 of DAOMMM010000002.1, forward strand.
GCGTTTGCTACGCGTTATGCTAGCATGCTAGGTTATTTCTGATCCCAGCTGTCTTCCCACATGCAATGTTTGATGGTATGACGGTTCTTAATCAGTTCATCAATGCTTGGCTCGTCATTCAATGCACGTTTGATCGCCAGTTTGGTAGCGTCATAGTTATTTTTGTACATATCAGCCTTGTCCAGCTTGCCTTCTTTTTCCAAAGGAATACAACCCGGGTCAATCCATACCAGGCTGATAATGCACAAATCGTTCACTTGATCTTTAGGAATGATGCCTTCAATCACGCAATCCAGGATCGCATCCGCCGTCGCCGCTTGTACTACGCCGCCAAACAGACCAACGTCTGTGCTGCCTTTCAAGGTAACTTTGGGTACTGTCATACAAACTGGACGTACCAATTGGTTAATGTCACGCACCGCAAACATGGCAGTATGGCCTTTACTTTGTGCCATCAAATTAGCAAAGGCTTGACCAACTGGGCCATCTACCGAGCCAATTAAAATTTCCGGCATGGCAGCGGTAACGTCTTTACCTTCAGAAAACACGGTGGCTTCGCCTGCTTTGAAAATGATTTTAGACATGAATATTCCTTGAAAATGAATAGGTTACAAAACATGATATTCTAGCGAAATCGAGCTTGTTAGGCAATTTTAGAAAGATAGTTGCATATCAACATGCCTGATATTCGCATCCAGGTATTCGTCGCTGGTCACTACAAAACCGGCGCGCTGGTAAAAGCCTATGGCATGTGTCTGTGCAGATAATTTTGCAGCAGAAAACCCCTGTTTCCGAACAACTTCGATTGCTCTATCCAATAAAGCTTTGCCAACTCCTTGATGACGGCATGATTGAGATACTGCCATACGGCCAATCTGGTTTCCAATGACACGCGCACACCCTATCGCCTTACCATTACAAGTAGTGGCCAGCAAATGCACTGCCACCGAGTCGAACTCATCCCATTCCAGCTCGACCGGCACATGCTGCTCGATGATAAACACCTGCTCACGCAAAAACTCCAGCTCAGACCTGTGGCTTTGCCAATCCGTCGTAATGATGTTTAAATCCTCTTTCATTCGGTCTCTCACTTGCACAGCCGTACAGTGTCAGGCATTATGCGGCTTTATTCAATGTTCGATAAGGATTCACCATGCAGAAATATTCCACTGCGGCCGCACGCATGCTGCTCGCCCTGGCCTTTTTAGGTCCCGTCATCCTCAGGCTCGTCGCCATCACTTCCAGCCCGGACGGTTACCTTCAGTATCAGATGACACTAGGCCAATTTGGTTTGCCCGGTATTTTTGCCCCGCTACTTATTTTGATTGAGCTGGTGTGTGGATTGAGCCTGTTTTTGGGCTTCAAAACCAAGCTGAACGCTTACATCTTGGCGGCACTCGCTGTGTTTCTGGCGATTGTGCTTGGAGCCAAGTTTCCTGAACCATTGTTTGTAAATTTAGGCATTGCAGGCGGTCTCTTCTTGCTGGCGCAATATCCACAAACCACCTGCGCACTCGATAACAAGCTCAACAAATAGCTCCGAGCGAAAATAATGCCTCTGGAAGCCAATCAGAATGCGGCTTCCAGGGCATCCAAACAATTACTCCCATTCCAGCTGCGGATAAACCGTATTCACATTGCGGCGGTTTGCCACATCGAACAGTACCCAGTTAGCCTTTTCGCCCGCAGCCGCAGTTTCCATCGTTTGCTCCATGCTTTTGCCAGACTTGATGGCAGCACGCACATCCGCCAGCACTGTGCTCAAGTAGCGCTGCGCGTTGTTGAACGCGGTGGCACCATCTTTGGTTGCTGGGCCATGTCCTGGCACAACTTGCTTTGCGCTTTGGCTTTTTAAAGCATCCAACACGGCAATCAAGCCTTTGATGTCGCCTTCCAGCACAGGTGTGCGCTCGATGAACAGCAAATCGCCAGTAAACAAGGTTTGCGTTTTGATATCAGTTACGGTCAGGTCGGTATGAGTATGTGCGATTGGATAGGCTTTTAGCACCAGCTTGCGATCGCCCAAATCCAGCTCCATCCCATCCTTCACCGCTATTGTAGGCACGATGGTCTCGCTGCCTTTGGCGTCTTCGCCGAGCAATTTTGCATTGAGTTTGTCGTATTGCTCCTTACGGTTCAGCATCGCGTTCGCCAGCTTTTCATGCCCAACATATTGGGGTTTGTCTTCGCTAAAGGCCGCGTTACCGAACACATGGTCTGGATGCACGTGCGTATTGATGACATACAGCACCGGCATCTGCGTGACCTTGCGGATAGATTCACGCACCTGTTTGCCCACTTTGTAACTGCCGCCAGTATCAATCACGGCAACCCCTTTGCTGCCCACAACAAAACTGATATTGCAGATATCACCCTGATAACCCACATCAATGTCCAAGTGTGCACCGTGATGCACGTAAATGCCATCACCAAGACTCTCGAAAGCAAAGTGGTCTGCGTAAACTTTACTTATCGGTTGCATGCAAGCTGACAGCAAAAGTTGAAAAATGAAAATCGTCAGGTAACGTGTCATTTGGGCTTAATCCTGAAATATTTTGGAACTATAGTAACTGGATTTTGACATATGAAGTGTGATGACAGTTACAATATCGCACCTACAGTTAATAATTAACCGACTCAAGGATTCGTAATGCAAAACGATTCAAGATATACCAAAACTGCGATTATTCTGCACTGGCTAATTGCTTTAGGCATTTTCTTCATGTTTGCCCTAGGCTGGTTCATGCATGAGATTCCCAAAGAAGCTCCTAAACAAATGGCTTATGACTTGTTCAATCTTGGCATCTATACTTGGCAGCTCACTGAAGAAATCAGCCCACGCACCTTTTATTTCAACCTGCATAAATCCATAGGCGTCTCGCTGCTGGTACTGATAGTGCTACGAATCCTCTGGCGCATTACACACAAACCACCAGCCATGTTGTCGAGCTATAAAGATTGGGAAAAAAAACTCGCTACCGGCGCGCATCACCTGCTTTATCTGCTGATGGTGGCGATGCCACTTAGCGGCCTGATTATGGCAGTCAACAGCAAATACGGTGTCATGTGGTTCGGTATCGATCTGATTGGCGGCCTGGATAATAAGGTTGCCCGCGATACGTTCAAGGAGGTGCATGAATTAGTTGGTACCGTATTGTTGCTAATGATTATCCTGCACATCGTTGGCGCGTTGAAACACAAGTTTATCGACAAGGACGATACGATGAAGCGCATGTCGTGCCGAAACTAAGACAAAAAGCCCGCTTTTGCGGGCTTTTTTATTGGTGGTATTGCTTGCTGAAAGCTTTTACCGCGTGAATCATCGCGCCGGCATTCTCAGGCGGTGTCCATTGGGTGATACCATGACCCAAATTGAACACATGGCCATTGCCATGCCCATAGCTAGCCAAGATAGCTGCGACCTCTTTCTCAATCGCTTCCGGCGTACTCAATAAGATCGCAGGATCCATATTGCCTTGTAATGCCACTTTACTTCCAACACGTTGGCGTGCCTGACCAATATCCACTGTCCAGTCCAGTCCTAGCGCATCGGCACCTGCACTAGCTTGCGCCTCCAGCCATAATCCGCCGCCTTTAGTAAACATAATACTAGGCACTTTTCTATCTTCCGCTTCTTTGGTTAATCCAGCCAAGATTTTTTGCATGTATTGAAGGGAAAATTCCATGTAAGCATTATGTGATAGTGCACCGCCCCAGGAGTCGAAGATCATCACAGCTTGTGCGCCAGCAGCAATTTGCGCATTCAAGTACTGTGTCACGGTTTGCGCTGTCACATCCAGAATCCTGTGCAACAGGTCTGGGCGTGCATAAGCCATTTTCTTGGTGGTTAGGAAATCCGTACCACCTTTTCCTTCCACCATGTAGGTAGCCAGTGTCCAAGGACTGCCTGCAAATCCTATCAATGGGACACGACCATTCAAACCTTTACGGATGCTAGAAACCGCATCAAACACATATTGCAGCTTGCTCATGTCTGGCACTTGTAGCTGAAGAATGTCTGCCTCTTGCTGTAATGTGCGCTCGAATTTAGGGCCTTCACCTTCCTCGAAATACAAGCCCAGTCCCATCGCATCCGGAACAGTCAAAATATCGGAAAATAGGATTGAAGCATCCAGTGGATAGCGATCGATTGGCTGTAGCGTCACTTCTGTGGCAAAGGCGGGGCTTTTACACAGGCCCAGAAAACTCCCAGCATTTTTGCGGCTCTCGCGATACTCCGGCAAGTAACGTCCCGCCTGACGCATCATCCATACAGGCGTGTATTCAGTAGGCTGACGCAACAGCGCGCGCAAAAAAGTATCGTTCTGAAGTGGTGTAGTCATTTAAGTCTTTCCAAAATGAAAAGGGATGCGCATCTTATTTGCATCCCTTTTGTCTCTCATTATTTTGATTATCGCGGAAGTACCGAAGATCCCATCAGGAATTCATCGACGGCCCGGGCACATTGTCTGCCCTCGCGAATCGCCCATACTACCAACGACTGACCACGGCGCACATCGCCTGCCGCAAATACTTTATCCTTGCTGGTTTTATAGCATCCAGCGCCATCCGTTGTTGCCTTGGCATTGCCGCGTGCATCTTTTTCCACACCAAAAGCATCCAGCAGTTTCTGTACCGGGGATACAAAACCCATGGCCAGTAACACCAGATCCGCCGGAATGGTGAATTCAGAGCCAGGCACTTCACTCATCTTGCCGTCTTTCCACTCAACCCTAGCACCAACCAAATGCGTGACCTTGCCATTCTCACCTTTTAACATCTTGGTAGTCACAGACCAGTCACGTGCTGCACCCTCTTCATGGCTGCTGGAAGTGCGCAGTTTGAGTGGCCAATTTGGCCAAACCAGCTCTTTATTCTCTTTTTCAGGTGGACGTGGCATCAATTCGAATTGCGTCACGCTGGCTGCGCCGTGGCGATTTGAAGTACCCACACAATCAGAGCCGGTATCGCCGCCGCCAATCACTACCACATGCTTACCGGTTGCTTTGATTTGGTTAGGAATATTATCGCCAGCGACTACCTTATTTTGCGGTACCAGAAAATCCATCGCATAGTGGACACCATCCAATTCACGGCCCGGAACTGGCAAATCGCGCGGCTGCTCAGCTCCGCCTGCCAGAATGACTGCATCGTATGCTTTGAGCAAATCATCTGCCTGAACGTTTTCACCAACATGCTGATTCACCTTGAACTCAACACCTTCAGCTTCCATTTGGGACATGCGGCGGTCGATATTGGATTTTTCTAATTTGAAATCAGGAATTCCGTAACGCAACAATCCGCCGATGCGGCTGTTCTTTTCCAGTACGGTAACGCTGTGACCAGCACGCGCCAACTGCTGTGCTGCTGCCAGACCTGCAGGCCCAGAGCCAACGACTGCGATTTTCTTACCGGTTTTGTTAGGGTTGATCTGCGGTTTCACCCATCCATTTTCCCAAGCCTTGTCGATAATCGCGTGCTCGATGGACTTTATGCCAACCGCATCATTGTTGATATTCAGGGTACATGCCGCCTCGCATGGGGCAGGACAGATGCGGCCAGTAAAGTCAGGGAAATTGTTGGTGGAATGCAATACATCTATCGCTGCAGCCCAATCCTGACGATATACCAAATCATTCCAATCGGGAATGATATTGTTGATAGGGCAACCTGTGGTACAGAATGGAATACCGCAGTCCATGCAACGTGCGCCCTGCTGTCTAGCCTGATCATCCGTCAAATGCAGAACAAACTCTTTGTAATTCTTGACACGTTCCGCTACTGGCAGATTCTCTTCTGACAGACGCTCGAACTCCATGAAACCTGTTACCTTACCCATGATTACAGCCTTTTCCCAATCTAATCCCGTTCTAGTTTTATGCTGCCTGTTTGCTTGTAGCGGCTGCCATTTCTGTCAGCGCACGTTTGTATTCATGCGGGAACACTTTGACAAACTTAGCACGCTCTGTTGCCCAGTTCGCCAGAATGGTTTGCGCGCGTACGCTGCCTGTCGCGTTAGCATGATTTTCAATCAGTGTTTTCAGTGTCACTTCATCAGGCTGATTATTATGCTGGATTTTCCCTACATCCGCTTCGGCTGCTTCAATTTTTTCCAGCGCCACCATGCTCATGTTGCAACGCTTGGCGAATTGCCCGTCAATGTCATAGACATAGGCAATCCCGCCACTCATCCCAGCGGCGAAGTTCTGACCGGTCAGACCCAGCACGACTACCGTGCCGCCTGTCATGTATTCACAGCCATGATTGCCCACACCTTCAATCACAGCGCTGGCGCCAGAGTTACGAACACAGAAGCGTTCACCTGCAACGCCGCTCAAGTAAGCTTCTCCAGTGGTCGCACCATACATCACGGTATTACCTACAATAATGTTTTCAGCAGCGTCACCACGGAAAGCCTCTGGCTTGCGGATGACGATCTTGCCACCACACAGGCCTTTGCCCACGTAATCGTTGCCTTCACCAGTCAGGTTGAATGTGATGCCTTTAGCCAAAAAAGCACCGAAGCTCTGACCGGCTGTACCACTCAAGTTGACAGTAATGGTATCGTCGGGCAAACCTGTGTTGCCGTAACGTTTTGCCACTTCATGTGACAACATGGTACCGACAGTACGGTTGGTGTTCAGAATCGGCGTATCAATCACGACTTTCTCACCTTTTTCCAAAGCTGCTTTGGCTCTGGCAACCAGTTGGTTATCTAGCGCATTCACTAGCCCATGGTCTTGCGCTTCAGAATGCTTGCGAGAAACGCTCGCCGGCATATCGGGCTGATGGAATATCTTGCTGAAGTCCAAACCATGAATCTTCCAGTGGTCGATACCTTTTTGCATATCAAGCAAATCTGCACGGCCAATCAAATCATCAAATTTGGCAATGCCCATGCTTGCCATGATTTCTCGGACTTCTTCCGCCACAAAGAAGAAGTAATTCACCACATGTTCTGGCTGGCCAGTGAATTTCTTACGCAACTCTGGATCTTGTGTCGCCACACCTACCGGACAGGTGTTCAAGTGACATTTACGCATCATGATACAACCTTCAACGACCAATGGTGCTGTCGCGAAACCAAACTCATCCGCACCCAGCAACGCGCCAATTACCACATCTCGGCCAGTCTTCATCTGACCATCCACCTGCACTATGACGCGACCACGCAACTGGTTAAGGACCAACGTCTGTTGCGTTTCTGACAAACCAAGTTCCCAGGGTGTACCTGCATGCTTGATCGAAGAGATTGGCGAAGCACCAGTACCGCCGTCATGACCAGCAATCACGATATGGTCCGACTTGGCCTTGGCCACGCCCGCAGCGACCGTACCCACTCCAGTTTCTGATACCAGCTTCACGGAGATGGATGCACTCGGATTTGCGTTCTTCAAATCATGAATCAATTGAGCCAGATCCTCGATGGAGTAAATGTCATGATGTGGTGGAGGCGAAATCAAGCCTACGCCAGGCACGCTGAAACGCAATTTAGCGATGTATGGTGAAACCTTATGGCCGGGTAACTGGCCGCCTTCGCCTGGCTTCGCACCTTGTGCCATCTTGATTTGAATCTGGTCTGCGTTGCTGAGGTAATCCGCTGTTACCCCGAAACGGCCAGATGCCACTTGCTTGATGCGCGAACGCATGGAATCGCCAGCTTTCAGCGCAACCGCTTTCTCAATCAGTTCTGCACCAATCACCTCGGCAGTGTCCGTATCTTTTGATACTGGAATGAAGCGCTTCGCGTCTTCACCACCTTCGCCGGTGTTGGATTTACCACCGATACGGTTCATCGCAATCGCTAGCGTGGTATGCGCCTCTGTGGAAATTGAGCCCAAAGACATTGCACCTGTAGCAAAGCGTTTAACGATTTCTTTCGCCGACTCCACTTGTTCCAGTGGGATAGGACTTGCTTTCGGCTTGAATTCAAACAAGCCGCGCAATGTCATATAGCGGCGCGATTGATCATTAATCAGCTTAGCGTATTCTTTATAGGTATCGAACTTACCGGTGCGAGTCGCATTCTGTAGCTTCGAGATAGATTCTGGTGTCCACATATGCTCTTCACCGCGTACGCGGAAGGCATACTCACCGCCCGCTTCCAACGCGTTAGCTAGCACAGGGTCTGCACCGTACGCAGCACGATGCATGCGCAAAGCCTCTTCCGCCACTTCATCCATGCCAATACCTTCGATATTGGTTGCTGTGCCAGTGAAGTATTTATCGACAAAAGCTGAGTTCAAACCAATCGCTTCAAAGATTTGCGCACCGCAATAGGACTGATAGGTAGAAATGCCCATTTTGGACATAACTTTATAAAGCCCTTTTCCAATTGCCTTGACGAACTTATAGTTCGCCTCATCTGACTTATCTGTCATCGTCGCTATGGTTTCGTAGGCCAACCATGGATATACCGCTTCTGCGCCATAACCCGCTAGCAGCGCGAAATGATGCACCTCACGGGCAGAACCTGTAGCAACCACTAGCCCTGTTTTTGTTCTCAAGCCGGTTTTCACCAAGTGCTCATGAACAGCTGCACAAGCAAGCAATGCCGGAATGGCTACTTGAGTTTTAGAAGCGGTTGCATCACTCAGGATAATGATATTGATGTCATTTTTCACCACTTCTTCAGCCACTTCACACAAGTGGTCTAATGCTACGGACATACCTTTTGCACCAAGCTTCACATCGTAAGTCATGTTCAACACCATCGACTTGTATTTGCCATTTGTCAAAGCGTCGATGTTTTTAAGCTTTGCGAAGTCGCTTTTACTCAATACAGGCTGCGCAGCTTCCAATCTCAATGGCGGGCTTGTTTCTTCAACCGCCAATAGGTTCGGCTTAGGGCCAATAAAAGTGACTAGTGACATGACCAACTCCTCGCGTATCGGGTCGATTGGCGGATTAGTCACCTGTGCAAACAGCTGTTTGAAGTAGTTGTAGAATACTTTGGCTTTGTTGGAAAGTACTGGCAAGGCTGCATCATTACCCATACTGCCAGCACCTTCTTCACCATTTGCGATCATTGGCTGAAGAACGAACTTGATGTCTTCCTGCGAGTAACCGAATGCCTGTTGTATATCCAACAGATTTTCTTTAGAAGCTGGTTCTGGCGCTTGCTCATTCAACTCGTCAAGATGGAATCGAGTTGCCTCAATCCATTTGCGATAGGGTTTAGCAGTCGAAAGCTGTTGTTTCACCTCTGCATCGTCGATGATACGACCTTGTTCCATATCGATTAGTAACATCTTGCCTGGCTGCAAACGCCATTTTTTTATGATCTTTTCTTGTGGAAATGTCAGCACACCCATTTCCGACGCCATCATCACGATATCGTCATCTGTGACCAGATAACGCGCTGGACGCAAGCCGTTTCTATCTAGCGTCGCACCAATCATTTTGCCATCGGTGAAAGCGACTGCTGCCGGGCCGTCCCATGGTTCCATCAATGCTGCGTGATATTCATAGAATGCACGCCTATCTTCATCCATCAATGGATTGCCCGCCCACGCTTCCGGAATCAGCATCATCATTGCATGCGGCAAGCTATAACCACCGGCTACGAGCAGTTCCAAACAGTTATCAAAACATGCCGAGTCAGATTGGCCTTCTGCAATTAATGGCCAAAGTTTATCCAAGTCTTCGCCGAACATGGCAGACTTCATCGTTTCATGACGTGCTGTCATCCAATTCACGTTACCGCGTACGGTATTGATCTCGCCATTATGGGCGATCATGCGGAACGGATGGGCCAAATCCCATGCTGGGAATGTATTGGTTGAGAAACGTTGGTGCACCAGGGCCAATGCAGAAACAATTGTCTCATCTTGCAAATCTTTATAATAAACACCTACTTCATTGGCCAGCAGCATGCCTTTGTAGACAATCGTGTGGGATGACAGAGAAGGTATATAAAATTCTGCGTTGTCTTTTAGGTTCAATGAGCGCACCGCATGTTCGATGCGTTTGCGAATCACAAAGCATTTACGCTCAAACACATTGTTATCACTGACATTGGCGCCAATGAACACTTGCCGCATTGCAGGCTCTACATTACGTGCTGCCTGCGCGATATCACTGCTATCCACCGGCACTACGCGCCAGCCCAGCAAGGACTGACCTTCTTCGGCAATAATCCTGGCAAAAACTGCTTCTACCTGCTTTTGATTGGCAGCAGATTGCGGCATAAACACATTAGCTACCGCATATTGCCCGGCTTCAGGCAATGTAATGTTCATTTTAGCAGCCTCTTTGCGCATGAACGCATCAGGCATTTGCATCAACAAGCCAGCACCATCGCCCAATTTTGGGTCATACCCTGTAGCGCCACGGTGTGTCAGGTTTGTCAGCAACTGCAACCCCTGCTGAACGATCTGATGGCTTTTTTTGCCTTTGATGTGGGCGACAAAACCTACGCCACAGCTGTCTTTTTCATTACGGCTATCATATAAGCCCTGATTTTTTGGTGCTTTTGCTACTTGCATATTCTTTGCCTGAAAGTTCTACGTATAAACATTTAGCGGAACCTTCAATGATACCTTTAAATATTAGCAACTTCAATCACCTAGACTTCAAAACTAGTATGCGAGCATTACAATCCCTCTTGATTTATTAAATGATAATCATTATCATTTAATCACTATTCAATTAAGGAGACTATTGGATGAATGACCCGTGTGACAAATTAGTTTTAGCAGAAAGCTCAGGCATCCGGCTGATTTACTGCAAAAATTGCAACGTGGTCGAACTGGAGATTGGCGCAATCTCGCTCAGATTAAACCCAGTGCATGCGCAACAGATTGCCAACACAATGATGAAAGCCAGCCTTCGTCTTGACCGCATGACCAACCTGACCGAACAACTGCAGAGTAACCAAAACAGCCCTTTAACGGTACATTAGCTAACCAAAGCCGCGAACGCCTTCCTAGCCGCATCTACTGTTTGCGCAATGTCAGCATCCGTATGCGCTGCGGAGACAAAGCCTGCCTCAAATGCGGAAGGGCCGAAATATATCCCACTATCCAGCATTTGATGGAAGAATTTATTAAAGGCATCTTTGTCTGCTTGCATAATCTCATTATATGAAGTAGGGCAAGCCGTGCTGAAATATAAGCCAAACATACCGCCCACGCTTTGCGCACTAAAACTGACACCCGCTTGCTGAGCTGCTTGAACCAAGCCGTCCACAAGATTTTTGGTCTGCTTAGCAAGCTTGTCATAAAATCCGGGCTGCTGAATAAGCCTGAGCGTAGTCAGGCCGGCAGTCACCGCCACCGGGTTACCTGACAATGTACCTGCCTGATATACGGGACCAAGCGGAGCCAGTACACTCATGATATCTTTGCGGCCACCGAACGCACCAACTGGCAACCCACCGCCAATAACTTTGCCTAACGTTGTCATATCAGGCTTGATGCCAAACAGTCCTTGCGCACCGCCTAAAGCGACGCGAAATCCAGTCATCACTTCGTCAAAAATCAAGACCGTCCCATGTTTAGTACACAAATCACGCAAGCCATGGATGAATTCTTTGTGCGGCATAATGAGGTTCATGTTGCCTACCACGGGCTCCAGAATCACACAGGCAATCTCGTCGCCAATTTTTGCAAAGGTGTCCTGCAACATTTGGGTATTGTTGTAATCCAACGTGAGTGTGTGAGCGGCCACTTCTGCTGGAACACCGGCTGAACTTGGCTCACCAAACGTCAGCAAACCAGAGCCTGCCTTTACCAGTAGTGCATCGGCATGACCATGGTAACAACCCTCGAACTTGATGATCTTGTTGCGCTTGGTAAACCCACGCGCCACGCGAATCGCACTCATCGTCGCTTCGGTACCACTACTAACCAGACGCACTTGTTCCATGCTGGGCACCAACTTGTTAATGAGCTCCGCCATTTCCAATTCCAGCCCTGTAGGCGCACCGAATGACAGGCTATTGGCCACCACATCTTGAACAGCTCTTGTCACGTCGGGATGCGCATGACCTAAAATCATCGGCCCCCAGGAGTTGATATAATCAATATATTCCTTGCCATCCGCATCCCATAAACGTGAACCCTTGCCACGCTTGAAGAAAATTGGTGTCCCGCCCACGCTCCGAAAGGCACGCACTGGCGAGTTCACTCCGCCTGGGATAAGTTGTTGGGATTTTTCAAACAGCGTTTGATTGAGAGAGGTCATGATGTTTAGGCTTTAGCAAACGATTAAAATGTTGTGTGGTTTCTGCAATATTATCGGCATTATATAGCGCGTTGATGATAGCTACAGCATCAGCCGCCTGTAACAATTGCAGGTTCTGCAAAGTGATGCCGCCAATCGCCACTTTAGGAATCTTTAACTTTTCCTGGAATAAGGAAAGTTCGGCTTTGACAGCATTAGGCTTGGTACCTGACGGGAAACAAGCACCAAAAGCAACATAATCTGCGTCATCCTCTTGTGCCTGCAGCGCCAGATCCAAACGGTTATAGCAAGATGCGCCGATGATTTTACTCGCCCCCAAACGCGACCTGGCTAGTGCGATATCTTCATCTGTGCCGCCCAGATGTATGCCATCGGCATTAATTGCTATGCATAAATCCACATGGTCATTGATGATGAATGGCACCTGGTAAGATTCACAAAGCGCCTTTAAGCCAGTAGCCTGCCAGCCTCGCAAATCCTCATCCGCAGCTTTGTTCCGGTATTGCAGCATACCAATACCAGCCTGCAGTAGCGCCTCGGTCTTCGCCAACAGGATTTCCGTATTCTTTTCGTCAGGCGTGATGGCGTAGATGCGGCTAGTGCTGAATAGATTGGCTTTTGACATCCGGTGAGTCCACATCCTCGTCACGCGCCCAGAAAAAACGGTCTGGGATAAATTGACCCATCCCCGGGCGGAAGCCATTTTTCAAGGTCTGCCATGTGTATTCCTGTGCCTCTTGCACAGCTTCTTCGATATTCAAGCCATGGGCCATGCAGGCGGCGATGGCGCTGGTGAGCGTGCAGCCAGAGCCATGATAACTGCCAGGCAAGCGCTCCCAATGATAGTCACGGATCAAGCCACTTCGGCCATACAGACTGTTCACCACATCGTGACTACGTTCATGTGTACCGGTAATCAGCACATACTCGCTACCCATCTCCAATAGACGCTCTGCACATTGGTTCAGGCTGGTATTCTTGACCTCATCACCTTCCTCGTAGAAAGCCAGCTGCCGTGCTTCGATGCTGTTGGGCGTAATCAACGTCGCTTGTGGGAACAGTAATTCGCACATTGCCGCATGCATTTCTTCGTTGGTGAGTTCATCGCCTCTACCAGAAGCCAACACCGGGTCAATCAATAGCGGCACATCCGGATAGTCCGCCATGATTTCAGCTATTACCGCCACGTTTTCCACACTACCCAGCAAGCCCAGCTTGAAAGCAGTAACTTGCACATCCTCCAGGATGCTACGAGCCTGGTCGTTGATCCAGTCGGCATCCAGCGGCAGAATGCTTTCTACACCTACCGTATCCTGCACGGTGATGCCGGTGACCACTGATAGCGGGTGACAGCCGATACTTGCCAAAGTCAGGATATCTGCCTGCAAACCCGCGCCGCCGCTAGGGTCGGTCGCTGCAAATGTAAGCACGCAAGGAGGTGATGTAGCCATCTGTTACTTTCGAATCTGGAGCGGCTGACGGGAATCGAACCCGCGTATCAAGCTTGGGAAGCTGGCGTTCTACCATTGAACTACAGCCGCGTAAAACCCATATTCTACTTTGTGAAGGCATCGCTAGGCAAAAAATAGTAGGGCAAAACAAATTCACTTTTCGGATATACTTGAATCATGGCAGTCTCATTAGCAAACAAATTGGTCGTTGGTATTTCATCTCGTGCATTGTTCGATCTGGAACAAAGCCACCGCCTGTTTGAAACCAAAGGAGTTGAAGAATACAGTCAATTCCAGCGTGAACATGAAAACAACCCATTGAGCGAAGGCATGGCATTCCGGCTCGTTAAAAAGCTGCTGTCAATTAAGGACAAACGTGGCGAACCGTGTGTGGAAGTCATTCTGCTCTCCCGCAATAGCGCCGACACTGGGCTTCGCATCTTTAATTCCATAGAACACCATGGCTTGAACATCACGCGAGCTGTGTTCTCGCAAGGTGAAAGCCCTTACCAATATGCAGAAGCATTGGGGCTCAACCTTTTCTTGTCAGCAGACCCCACTGATGTAAAAAATGCCCTGGATGCCGGTATCGCAGCCGCTACCATTATGTCTTCCACTGTCGGCAACAACGAAAGCCCGCAGCTCCGTATCGCATTCGACGGCGATGCCGTGCTGTTTTCGGATGAATCCGAACGTGTATTCAAGGAAAAAGGCCTGGAAGCATTCACCGAACATGAGAAAGCCAAAGCCAACACACCATTGGCCAGCGGACCGTTCAGGCCATTCCTGGAAGCGCTACACCGTATTCAGCAAGGCTTTGGGCCAGAAGACGCACCGATTCGCACCGCCTTGGTGACCGCTCGCAATGCACCTGCTCACAAACGCGTGATTCAGACTTTGCGTGTCTGGGGTGTGCGTATCGATGAGGCGATTTTTCTGGGCGGAGTGGAAAAAGGCCCCGTACTAAAAGCATTTGGTGCGGACATTTTCTTTGACGACCAGAAATCCCATTGCGATTCTGCGCGTCAGCACGTAGCTACAGGCCATGTGCCGCACGGAGTAGGAAATCGCTAACTATTACTTTCAAAGAGAAGTACATTCGGGCATTACACCAGCTGGCAGATGTATCCCAAAGTTAAATATCACTGAAGTATTCGGGTTATTAAGCCGTTTGTTTTCTATCTCCTGACAAGTCTCGGCATTATCGCCCACCTCATTACCCGCGCCGGGTGCGGCAACATTCAACACCGCCAGATGCTGCATGGGGGTATCCAATTGGGTTAGCAAACCCCCTAGCCCCGCAACATCCCTGGGCGCATTGCCGCCATTATTTTGAGATGTCGGAGAAGCAAGAATACTAAAATTATCCATATTAAAGGTGATAATGTAGTTGGTGCCTGCGTCCAGTGTGCCTAAATTAAACGCATATCCGCCGACAGTTTCACCCGGTGCACGCGCCAAAGCGCCTGTCAGTGTATCGCCACCCACCAAACCTAAGCCACCTACGG
Source organism: Methylophilus sp. (assembly GCA_035423825.1). Classification (GTDB taxonomy): domain Bacteria; phylum Pseudomonadota; class Gammaproteobacteria; order Burkholderiales; family Methylophilaceae; genus Methylophilus. The sequence goes on from DAOMMM010000002.1 coordinate 247,736, forward strand.
TATAGGTGAATACCGGATCTACCGTGCCGACAATTTTGTTCTGCCCCGGATTAGCAGTAATTGAAATGGCGCGCTGGTTGATGACGCCGGTGTTGTCTGCCACAAAAGTCACCGCATAGTTGTTACCACTATTGCCATCATTCACACTGCCGGTGGCCGTAAGTGTCTTGCCGGTACCTGCGTTGCGGTTATCAAATGCCTGGCTGAAGCTGCCGGTATCTCCAGCTACGATGCTGCCGGAAGTCACGGTCGGCGCACCCACTGAACTGGTGTTGCCATCGTAGGTCTTGATATCCGTCGCCGCCGTCACCGTGATGGCGCGCTGGGTAATTGTGCCCACATTGCCACTAGCCGCGGAACCTGAAACTTGATAGCCATACACCGGTTTTGCACCATTGCTGGCACTTGTAACGGAAATAGTATTCGATGTCACAGTTTTGCTCACACCCACGTTTTTATTGTCGTAGGCTGCACTGGTTAATGCTGATAGATTAACCGTATCACCATCTATCGCACCACTTTGCCCCAAGGTTAACCCGCTGATTGCGGCTGTGGTTGTGCCGTCATACACCTTGCTGGCAGATCCGCTCAAAGTCGCAGTGATAGTAGGCGCAAGGCTATAAATAAAACCATCATTACTGCCTAAAATTGGCCCCCCAAACGCGGTGTTGTACTGTTTGAAATCATAGGCCGCCAGCAAATTCGCGCCGCGTGTATCGCTAAGCGGGCTGGCGGAATATACCAGCCAGCGAGACCCAACGCCTGGCGTCAGGTTGAAGTTGCCAGGGTTAAGAAAGTTTTGTGCCGCTGCCAACGTGATGGAAGTGCCGGCTCCTGTGCCGGTGGCTGTGATAGTACCGCCCAAGGTCAGGTTGTTGCTTAATGTACGAGCAGAAAGTGTCCTGACGCTGGATCCATTCATCGTCAACGCATTCGCATCCACCAACGTCACATCGCGGCCACTAGTGATAGCAACAGCATTGAAATTATTGAAAGCATTATTCAGCGTAATATCGTTTGCCGCGCCTGCATTAAGCGTGGTCGTACCACCTACTGTCGCTGCCCCGGTTTGCGTGATGGCGCCCGCCGTTTGCAAGCCAAAAGTGCCACTTATATTGCTGGTACCCAGCACAATTGCATTGGCATCGCGCAAGCTGACATTATTGGCGGAGCTAATGGCTACACTGGAAAAGTTGTTAGCCGCATTGGTTGCAGTAATGTTGCCCGTACCCGATGCCATGGTCAACGCATTGCCACTGGCATTGACGCTGTTTGCAAATGTAATGTTGCTGTTGGTTGTGGCCAAGCTGGTTGCGGCACCCAGTGCCGCCGCGTCGTTATAGGTTTGCGTACCGGTAGTAGTCACCGACCCGCCATTTATTGCAGTAGTACCGCCCGCGTCCGTGGTCAATGACGCCAACGCCAATATATTGCCGACTGCGCCGCCAAACGTGGTTGCCGCGCCAGTATTCACCGCCAACGTGCGGTTTGCACCGCTGGAATTGACTGTCCCGCCGAAACTCACATTTCCGCTGGCTCCACCGCCAGCCGCACCTAAAGCAGCAATCGTGGTATTGGCAGAGAGCAGGGAGTTGCCATTGATGGTGACATTGGCACCATTGCCGCCTATGCCGGTTCCCGTGCGTGCGCCGCCGGAAGCAGTGATGCTGTTATGCGTGATGGTGTTGCCAATCCCGGCAGTTAGCGTTACAACGCCAGCATTGCCGCCATTTTGATTCGTCCCCACACCGGCACTGCCCGAAGCGGTGATTGCGCCTGTTACAGCATTGCCGCCAGCATTGATATTGACCGTACCCGCGTTCCTGCCGGCATTGCCTGCCAGGCTGGTGCCTCCAGAGCTACTGACCGTGCTGCTGACAGACACATTACCTAATGCAGACAACGCGATGTTGCCCCCATGCCCCATCGTGCCGCCCTGTGTAGAAAGCGCACCTGTGGAAACATTTCCACTTGTTGCATTATTGGTGACGGAAATACCCGCTGCGGTGCCGCCTGCGCCTGTGCCAATAGCATTGCCTGTTCTGCTTATCAATGTACCGGTAGTAATATTCCCTGCGCTACTGTTGTTAATATTAATAGCTCCAGCGCTACCGCCGCTAGCATTACCAGTCCCTGCGTTGCCGCCGGAAGCAGTAGCTGCCCCCATTGAAATGCCATTGGAGCTATTGATGGTGATGCTGCCAGCATTACCGCCAACCATATTGGCGCCATTGCCATTGCTGCCCGACGCACTTATCGCACCGGTACCCGTAAAACCACCCGCGTTGATAGTAATCGCACCACCGTTACGCCCCGCATTGCCCGCACTGGCCGCACCTCCATTAGCTGTAATGGTGGCGGTGCCCAAGTTGGTAGTGCCAGTAGAAGTAATACTGATATTTCCGGCATTGGCATTGGCTGCCCCGGTAGAAGCGATATTGCCCGCAGTACGGGTAATCGTCGCGCCGGAAAGTGTGATACCACCCTCCCGAGACGTAATGTTGGCACCTATCGCCAGATTGCCTGTGCCGCTATTATCTGCGTCCGCCTTGAAGTTGATGTTACCCGTTCCGCTAACCGTAACTGCGGCATTCAAATTGATATTGTTATTGGCTTCCAGCCGAATACTATTGTTCGCACCCATGGTCAGGGTACTCGCAATCGTAATGTCATTGGTCGCCTGAAAAAATGCTTCCGAATAACCGGTAATGTCGGAAATCTGCACAATGGTATTTGCTGGGCCATCGCCAAAAGCTAAGTCGGGTGTGCCGTTCGGATTATTAGGCGGACTGGCCTGGGTACTGGTATTCAGCGTGATATTAGTCGGATCCAGCAGAAATTTGCCGCCAATGCCATGGCTGGCTGATAAATCCACCTTGCCAATGAAATCCAGATTCTGCTTGCCGGAAACCTCCACAAAACCACCATTGCCGCCTTGAGCGCCGCCACGCGCGGTGATATTGCCGTAGTAGCGCGTGGTATCATTAGACCAGACTACCGCCGTACCGCCGTTGCCGCTATTAACGGCATCTGCATGGATGCTGGCATCTTTGTCCACATAGGTAGTACGCGCATTGTAGGCTTGCGTATTCTTGCCTTGGTAATCCCCCCCCACTAGCACCGTACCACCACCCGCATAACCTGAAGCATCCAGATCGGCACCCTTGAATAGTGCTACTTGCTCACCGGTGACCTCGACACGGCCACCCGTGGTTCCAGCCCCATTACCCGCCGCGCTGAGCGTACCGCTGACGCTGACCCTGGCATGATCGCCGCCTTCCAAGCGGATGACACCATTGCGCTCCACTAGGCTATTGGCTTGCACGATGCCCGACACGTTAATAGCAGAGCTGCGCGCACTGGTTGCGAGTTGTACCGTACCGCCATCCGCCTGGATGTGGCCGGATTGTTCAACGAGGGCATTTAACGCATCGCCGGAAAGGCGCGTTCTAATCAAGCCATTGCCATAAAAATCCAGCATGGCAGATTGTGCCGAACCCAATACTATGCTGCCTTGATTGGCGGTAATGTTGCCGCTATTGACAACTTCGTTGCCCAGCATCACCACATAACCACCATCAGCAGCACGTATCGTGCCTTGGTTCATTACTCCACTTGGGCTGCTACCAGCGTTGAAGTGGTAGTTACCTCCAAGAAAATCCGTATTTGAAATATTGAGCGTAGACGCCACCAAGCCGCCCACATCCACTTGCGCGCCTTGGCCGAAAAGCACGCCGTTCGGGTTGATCAAAAACAAGCTGCCTGTTGCATTCAAGCTACCAAAAATTTGCGAAGCCTCCGGGCCAATCACCCGATAAAGCGCCATCCCTTGAGCAGGTTGCAGCAGCTGCACTGATTCGCCCGCAGCAATTCCAAAAGATTGCCAATTGATAATTGATTTTTGGGTAGCCTGATGAATCTGCATTTGGCCAACGTTAGTTTGAATGGTTGACTGGCCATATTGCACCTCGGCACCCGTAGGCAATGCATACGCCAAACCATTGCCCACAAGCGCCTGACTAATCGCGATGCTGACGATTAGCCTTATCTTAGCCTGTTTATTCAGGTTAAATTGCTTTGCATGATTTTGTTTATGCATTTAATGTCTGTTACCTTTTTTACTTGCCATCTAATGAGTTGGTTCTTAAAAATTCATTTGTAACTGACCCCAGGCCCGTGTCTCATGCTCTTCAGATGCTCCATCGAATTTGCGCCTCTGATGCGATGCCGCGAAATTTAAACCCCAGTTCTTTCTGAACACCATATCTATACCAAACCCATAAGATGTCGATCTGACATGATTATCTTCACTTAGTGCCTTTTGGTTGATTTTGCCTCGGCCAAAATCAATAAACCCATAGGGGCTGATTCCATCCAGCAATATATTTGCCAACTTTGGCCCAGCAACAATATTTTTTCGTAACTCGATTCCTGCCATATACCCAGTATCTGCAAGGCTCGGTAACTCGGCAAATGCTCGCCAGCGATTGATGCCGCCTATGCCCATTTTCTCCACGCTATCCAGATTCTTGCTAGCACTCTGGTAATCGGCCCGCAAGGCAAGACTGAGGCCGTTACTGAAGTATTGCATTCTGGTAAACATGAGGTTGAATTTAACGAAATGCCCTTTGGTTTTCGTGCCAGATTCATCCAAAGACTCTGCAAGCTGGTCTTTAAAATCCACATGCCCGCTCCTCAGATTAACAGCCGCTTGATAGACTGTATCGCCCGACTGGTTAAACGAGTCTCCCAGCAAGCCTATGTCGATATTAGAAACGTTGCGACGATTGTTCAGTGCAAATGCCGAAACATCGTCATCCACCCACTTGTAAGTGCCGCCAAAATGCGCACTCCATCCTTTTTGCGCATCACGGTAAAGTGGTTGATCTAGTCCCAAATTTAGATAATGGCTATCGCCGGAGGCGTCCAGCTGCTTGAAAGGGCCGCCTAGCTTGTAATCTACAAAGTTGTAGCTTGCACTCAATAAGGTACCAGAAGCGTGTATTGGTAACAGGTATCCCAGATTCAAGCCGCGCTGGCCATCATCTCTAGAATTTTTAAGACTGAAAAACAGCTGGTCTCCCCGACCTGCCAGATTGTTGACATTTGCGCCTGCCTGAACCACTTCGCGTCCAGTAAAGCGGTTACCATAGGTATTGAGCGCAATCTGGCCTTGCCACTTTGGCAAAGGCTGTAATTCAAGCTCGGCATCACTGCTGCCAATCGCCTCCCCAGGATTAAGTTGTGCAGTTGCACGCATGGCTGGCAAAGCATTCATCAATGTCACATTACGCACCAGATTCTGCTCTTTCAAGATACCGCCAGCTTGCAGGCGGTATGCTGCCAAATCTTGTAAAAACCCGGCATCAAGATTTTCAGCGTTATTTAGCTTGAGTACACCCAGCTCGCCTTCTAACACCGATATTTCAATGGTATCGCCCTCTATGTTCTGTGTTGGTAAATAGGCCTGTGCCAAAAAATAGCCCTGCTGACGATAAAAGTCAGTAATCGTTTTGGTAGCCTGATTGAGTTCGGTAAATCCAATTTCACGCCCAGTGTAACTTTGCAGCAACCCATTCAGTTGCTCACTGGGATAAGACCGGTTGCCGCTGAACGTGAAGTTATTCACCAGGATTCTTATTTCTTTCCCGCTTACTGCAGGTTGATAGGCCGGCTTTTCACGCTGATTGATATCCGCCGGCTTAACTGGGGGAGACATGGAAGGTTGCGGACGTGGAATATCCGCAGCATCAGGGACAATAGGTGCTGCCAGAGCTGAAATTGATGCGCTAACAGGCAAAAAGCTTAGCAAAACAAAAAAACCATAAATAAATGGCTTGTTTTTTCTCATATTAAACATAATGTTATGTTACATATTTAATGTAAATATTCAAAGAGTAATATGCCTTAGTGCTGAAATAATACAAATGTCATATATCCAGTGGGTCTAAATCCAACACCCAACGCATCTTGACAGTCAATTTATCCGTACGAATCTTCGGTATCAGTTGCTTGAAAAGTTGCTGCAAACGCCCACGACTATCTGATTGGAACAACAGCTGTCCGCGTTCCATGCCTTTCAGGCGCTCCATCTGCGGACGCACCGGGTCATAAATCATCACTTCAGTACCAGTTTGACGCGCCCACTGGGCTACTTGCTTCAAAAATTGATTCACAAGTGCGTAATCGTTTGCTTCGGCCTTGATGAGTGCAAAATATCGCAGTGGCGGGAAGTGCATCACTTGGCGCTCCTGCAGCAACTCTGCGGCATAACTTGCGTAATCCTGATGACGCAATGCAGTAAAAAGGGGATGCTGCGGAAACGCTGTCTGTATCAGCACCTCACCGGCCTTGTCTGCACGACCAGCGCGGCCGGCGACCTGCATCAGCTGGGCAAACAAGCGTTCTGCTGCGCGAAAATCCGGGCTGTATAAAGCACTATCGGTATCCAGCACCCCTACCAAGGTAAGATTCGGGAAATCGTGTCCTTTCGCCAGCATCTGCGTGCCAACCAGAATGTCGATATCCCCCGCATGGACGCGGCTGAGCAGCTCATGCAATGCATCCTTATTGCGCATACTGTCCCTATCCACCCGGGCGATCCTGGCTTGCGGGAATAACTCTTTCAGCGTCACTTCCAAACGTTGTGTCGCCTGGCCGACCGGTTTCAAATCCGGATTGCCGCAACTTGGACATTGCAGCGGGATCTTCTGCTCATGACCACAGTGATGACATTTGAGCCGCCTTTGGCTTAGATGCACCACCAGTCTGGCTGAACACCGCGGACATGAAGACAACCATTGGCAGGCGTTGCAATGCAGCACTGGAGCATATCCGCGCCGATTAAGGAACAATAGGCTCTGCTCACCCCTGCTCAAGCGTGTTTTTATCGCTTTCACCAGCAATGGAGAAAAGCCATTCTCGGTGGGAGACTTGGCCGTATCGATACAGTGAATCTTCGGCAGTTGTGCGCTTTCTACTGCCCGCGCTTTCAGCGTCAGCAAACCGTACTGTCCCTTTTGTGCCTGATGCCAAGTTTCTAACGCCGGAGTTGCGCTGCCCATCAGAACCGGAATGCCCAGCTGCTTGGCGCGCATCAGGGCTACATCCCGAGCGTGATAACGCATGCCTTCCTGCTGTTTGTATGAGCCATCGTGCTCTTCGTCCATCACGATGATAGACAGATGCGGCATAGGTGTGAAAACGCTGAGGCGAGTTCCAATGACTATTCTGGCTGAGCCGCTCACGGATGCCTGCCAATTATGTAAGCGCTCACTCTCGCTCAAGTTGCTGTGCAACGTCACTAGCGAATATTGACTGAGGCGGCTCCTAAATCTAGCTTCCAGTTGTGGGGTCAGGTTGATTTCCGGCACCAGCACCAATGCCTGTGTGTTCGGCTTATGCAGCACCTCTGCCAGAATCTGCATATAGACTTCGGTTTTGCCGCTACCTGTGATGCCATATAACAGCCAAGGTTTGAACTTGTCTTTATCAGCGAGCACAGCATTGATGGCTGCCTGTTGTTCGGCGTTCAAGAGTGGGGCAGAATGATTGGCTGGTAAGGAAGGCTTGACAGCAACGACTTCCTGCTTGCTGACCAGCCCTTGTGCCTCCAATTGAAGTATGGCCTTGCGCCAAGTACTGGATATCTGCACCAATTGTACTTCTGTTAAACTTTCACTGCTTTGCAATGCTTGCACCACCCGGCGCAAGACCGCTTGTCGTGTTGGAATTCCGGTCAAATCGATGGTTGCACACAGTCGGTAAGAATAGGTTTTGCGAGTAGCGGCAGGTTTGGTTTGACGTAATCGCAAGGGCAAACTGGACAGCAGCACCTGACCAAGTGGCGCATGATAGTAATCCGCACAAAATTTCAGCAACTTGAAACTATCATTATCAAAAACGACATCATCAAACACATGTGCAACAGTTTTGAGTTTTTCAAGCTTGAGTTCGCTGTGCGTAACGATATCTATTACCACGCCAATAAGATTCCGGCCAGCAAATGAAACCACCACACGATTGCCGATACGGGCGGAAAACCCATTATCGCTATAATCGAACAATCTATCCAGTGGCACATCCAGCGCGATTCTTAGAATTTTCGGCATGTGAGACGCACGTTTATTGAGTTAAAATAGCGGTTTTGCAAAAATTAAAATTCCCTTGAAACAGCATATTATAGAATTACTTGGTCAGGCGGCAGCTAAAATCGGTGCTGACGTGGGTCAAATCGAGATTATTCTGGACCGGCCGAAATCTGCCGAGCATGGTGATTTTGCGACTAACCTGGCCATGTTGCTAGCAAAACCCTTGCGCCAAAACCCACGTGCCATCGCAGAACGGATCAAACAGCATCTACCTGCATCCGACTATATCAGTAAAGTTGAAATTGCAGGTGCCGGTTTTATCAACTTCTTCCTCAACGCCAATTCCAAGCAGGCAATCATCGGACAGATTTTTGCTGCCGGAGAAAAATTCGGACACAACAAAAGCGGCAACGGCGAAAAAGTACAGGTGGAGTTCGTCTCTGCCAACCCGACGGGACCGCTGCATGTCGGCCATGGCCGAGGCGCGGCAGTGGGTGATTGCATGTGCCGCTTGCTAGAAGCCAACGGCTGGGATGTGACGCGAGAGTTCTACTACAATGACGCGGGCCAGCAAATCGATAATCTGACGTTATCCGTACAACTGCGCTGCAAAGGGATTGGTCCGGACAATCCAGCATGGCCAGAAGATGGATATCGCGGCGATTACATCATCGAGGTCGCCAATGCCTATATGGCACGGCTCACGATAGATGCGGAAGACCAGCATATCGTGGGCAAGGGTGATCCAAACAGTACCGAAGCGATCCGCCATTTCGCAGTGGCCTATCTGCGCCGAGAACAAGATATCGACCTGAAAGCGTTTCAGGTTCACTTTGATGTCTACTCCCTAGAGTCTGCACTCTATACGCACGGTAAAGTAGAAGAGACCGTACAAGACTTGATTAGCAGCGGCCATACCTACGAACAGGATGATGCTTTATGGCTGCGCACTACCACGTTTGGTGACGATAAAGACCGTGTGATGCGTAAACGTGAAGGTGGCTATACCTACTTTGTCCCGGATGTGGCTTACCATAAGGACAAATGGAACCGCGGATTCAAACGTGTCATCAACGAACAAGGTGCAGATCACCACAGCACCATCACCCGTGTCCGTGCGGGTTTGCAAGCACTGGATATTGGTATCCCCCAAGGCTGGCCAGAATATGTGCTGCACCAGATGGTCACCGTGATGCGTGGTGGCGAAGAAGTCAAAATCAGCAAGCGCGCCGGCAGCTATGTCACACTGCGCGATTTGATCGAAGAAGTGGGTTGTGATGCCACGCGTTATTTCCTGGCCGCACGCAAACCCGACTCACAACTGGTGTTTGACATTGACCTCGCACGTAGCCAAAGCAACGACAACCCTGTGTACTATATCCAATATGCGCATGCCCGTATCTGCAGCGTATTAAACCAATGGGGTGGCGAGGTGCTTGACTTGCATCGGGCAGATTTAAGCCCGCTTACCAACGCACTGGAAACCGCGCTGATGCAGCAACTAACGGCACTACCGGAAGTTGTTGCCAGTGCGTGTACCGAGCTTGCGCCTCACATGATCGCCAATTACCTGAAAGACTTAGCCAGCGATTTGCACAGTTATTACAATGACAGCAAATTTTTGGTGGATGACGAGCCAACCAAATTGGCGCGTCTGGCGTTAATTGCAGCAACCCGCCAGGTATTACGCAACGGATTGGCTTTGCTTGGCTTGAGCGCACCAGAAAAGATGTAAAGGACATACGATGACCAGAGACTATAAACCTGCACCGCAAAGCAAACCCGCCGGGAAAGGATCTGCTTTCTTTTCCGGTCTGCTGATTGGCCTACTGCTAGGCATAGGCCTGTCTGTTGCGCTGACCATGTTCATCAAGGGCGGTGACAATCCTTTTACAGGCACCCCAAAACCTAATAAAGAGATGCTTTCTGAAAGACTACCGAAGGACAATTTGGCAAAAGAGAGCGCCTTGCCCAAGGATGAAAACCCTGCCGAAACTAAGGAAAGCAGTCCGGAAAACCAATTCGATTTCTATACTATTTTGCCGGAAACAGAAAGCACCGTGACTGAGCAAGAAATCAAGGATAGCGCCACCACGGTCAAAAAGGATAGTTATTTCCTGCAAGTAGGCGCTTTCCCCAACGAAGCCGACGCCGATAACATGAAAGCCAAGCTCGCGCTGTTAGGTTTTGAAGCTGTTGTACAAACGGCCATCATCCCGGATAAAGGCACTTGGCACCGTGTCCGTGTTGGCCCATTCAGTGATGTGGATCAAATCAATAAAATTCGCGGTGAGTTAACCACTAACGGCTTCAATACGGATTTGATCAAGATACATACTGAAACGCCCAAACAATAAATGAAACAGGGAACTGGTTGTCATCCCTTCCAGTCAACCAACCGTTACTTGCTCTGCAAATACTTATATTCGATAGGAAAATTAATATGAAAAAAATACTGGTCTCGTTTTTGCTAGCGGCCTCCATGCTCAGCTTCCAGGCTTGTGCTGTGGCAGATGCCCCTAAATTAGGTGATCAATTCGATGCCGTTGCACAACCGATTAATACTGATAATCCGGCCAAAATCGAGGTGATGGAAATTTTCTGGTATGGCTGTTCTCACTGCCATCACATGGAAACGCCGTTGAACAACTGGGTGAAAAAGCTCCCTAACGATGTCTATTTCAAGCGGGTGCCAGGCTTACCAAACCCAAGCTGGGCGCCTATGGCTAAAGCCTATTACGCAATGGAAACACTTGGCATACTGGAAAAGCTGCATACGCCACTATTCGATGCCATCCATAAACAAAAAGCCTTGAACCCAACTGATGAGAAGGCTGCGATTGACTGGGTGACCAAGCAAAGCGGGCTGGATCGCGCTAAAGTAGAAGGTGCGTTCAAGTCGTTCACCACCAACACCAGCCTTAACCGCGCAGCATTGATTTTCCGTAATTCAGGCGCGACTGGTGTGCCAAGTTTGATCATTGAGGGCAAATACATCACCTCCAGCACGATGGCGGGTGGCAACGAACAAGCACTTGCTGTTACTGACTATATCATCAGTAACGTACGTAAAGACAAGGCCGCTGCAACAAATAAATAAACCGGCAAAATAGAGTCCAATAAAAAACAGCCTTTCATCAACCCGCTGCCTACCAGCGGGTTTTTTGTGCGCTAAAATCCCATCATGCAGAAAATCTTCATTACAGGTGCATCCAGCGGCATTGGCGAAGCACTGGCAAAAGCGTACGCAAAACAATACATATCCATACCGAGAGAAAATAACATCCCTGAAAGCCGCATGGTAATTGGCTTAGCAGGCAGACGTTTGGAAGCTTTACAGAAACTGGCGAATCTTCTGCAAAATACGTATGGGGCGATTTGTGCAGTTTATCCATTGGATGTGCGCAATGCTACGGCCATGCAGAATGCCGCGCAGGACTTCATTTATCGTTTTGGCGTGCCGGATATCGTTATTGCCAACGCCGGAATCAGTCGCGGCACGCTCACCGAACATCAGGAGGATATCGCCGCTTTCCAGACCGTGATGGACACCAATGTGATGGGTATAGTGCATACGTTTCAGCCATTTATCAGCAGCCTCAAATTACGCGGTCAAGGACAACTGGTTGGGATAGCCAGCGTGGCTGGAGTCCGAGGTCTTCCAGGTAGCGGGGCATATAGCGCCAGCAAGTCTGCAGCCATCACTTACCTGGAAAGCCTGCGCAGCGAAATGCAACATTTTGGCATCGCGGTCACAACCGTTGCACCAGGTTATATACGCACACCCATGACCGACATAAACCAATACCCCATGCCTTTCTTGATGGATACAGACACCTTCGCTAATAAATTCATCCATGCGGTACGTGCCAGACGTAGGTTCGTCGTCATCCCCTGGCAAATGGGCATCGTCGCAAGGCTAATGCGGCTGATCCCTGCTTGGTTATGGGACAAGCTAACTAAAAATGCGCCCCATAAATCCAGAAAGCTCAACTAAATGCCATCAGAATTTGCTTTCCTGCCGAATATACGCTATTGTGCGCGGAATAAAATACAAGGGAAAATCATGTTAAAACAGTTAGTTATAATATTTATTTATTTATTTTGTTTAACAGCATTAAATGCTCACGCCAAGGATGGAGAAATATATAAATCCAGTCAAGGCCATTGGTTCGTCAATGGCGGCATCAGCACAGAAGAAGCAGAAAGAATCCGGCATATTGCCAAGAATTATTCGCTGCAAGTCTTATTTACATTAGGTAATGCAGGGGCATGGATTGCAGATGCCCGTCTGATGATTCTTGATGGAACAGGTAATGCCATGTTCACCAAGTCCGTTGCTGGTCCGCTCCTATACATCAATCTGCCAGCTGGTGATTATCAAATCATCGGTCGCTACAATGGTGTTCGGCAATCCAAACGCATCACCCTTACCGAGGAAAAACCTCAACGGGTGATTCTTAATTGGGCGGATGAATCCGAAGAATATTCGATTAACAGCAAAAACGATACTGAACAATAAATACCGGGAACTAGGTGGTGTTAGAAAACACGCTCTGGCTTAACCTTGCGACCGCGCTTGGTATTGGGTTGCTGATTGGTGCGGAACGCGAGCGCAGCAAAGGATCCGGGCCGCAAAGGGCATTCGCAGGTTTACGCACATTTACGATTGCTTCTTTGTTAGGTGCAATCAGTACCATCTTCAATTTTTGGCTGTTAGCCATTGCCGTACTGTGCGTGATGATTTTCGTTGCGGTCGCTTATTTTGCCAGACGAAACGAAGATCCTGGTCTTACCACGGAAATAGCGCTGGTTTTCACCGTTATCCTAGGCGGATTAGCCATGAGTCAAACTGCCATGGCAGCGGCAATTGCTGTGTTAATCGCCATACTTCTTGCGGCAAAGCGGCCTCTGCATGGCTTTGTCCAGAAAGTCGTCACAAAAAGTGAGTTGCACGATTTTCTGATTCTTGCAGCTGCCACACTCATCATTTTGCCCTTGATGCCTAATAGCTTCATGGGGCCGTTCGAGGCAATCAACCCGCGAAATCTCTGGCTTGTAGTCATTTTAATTATGCTCATCAATGCACTTGGCCATATTTCTCTACGCTGGTTTGGTAGTCACATCGGCCTGCCCATCGCAGGATTCTTTTCCGGGTTTATATCCAGCATCGCCACTATTGGCAGCATGGGTGAGTGCACGAAAGCAACACCGGCCTTGACTGACGCTTGTGTGGCTGGCGCAGTTTTATCCAGTGTCGCCACGATGCTTCAACTTGCTATTCTATTGACGGCGGTTCATCCGCCCATATTGAAAATGCTAGGATGGCCATTGTTCGCTGGAGGAGGGGTAATGGCTATTTATGGGTCATGGCTGGCTTTCAAAGCGCAGCTAAGCAGCAGCGAGCAAGAGTCATATCGAGCTAAACAGCCTTTCAGAGCAAAAGCTGCGTTGATGCTCACTTTGGTGATAGCGGCGGTGTTAATTGTCTCTGCCGCACTCAAAACTTGGTTCGGTGAAAAAGGGTTGCTGGTTGCATCAGCAATTGCAGGCCTTGCTGATGTACACAGTGCTGCCATTTCAGTTGCAACGCTATCCGCAGCTAATCAGTTAAGTTTAGCAGGTTCCGTGTTACCCATTCTAATTGCAATATCCGTGAACGCGGTTGCCAAAGCAACGATGGCGGTCATCAGCGGTAGTAGAAAATTCGCTAGCCTGATCATTGCTAGTCAATTGATACAAATTTCTGCTCTTTGGGCAGTATGGTACTGGCTCTAAACTGACCTTATTCCACCGTAACTGATTTTGCCAGATTTCTAGGTTTATCTACATCCGTGCCACGCATCAATGCCGTGTGATAAGCCAACAATTGTACCGGTATCGTATGTAGAATAGGCGAAAGCACACCCACATGGCGCGGGGTGCGAATCACATGCACGCCTTCTGACTCAGTAAAATGGCTATCTGCGTCAGCAAACACGAATAGCTCTCCACCACGCGCTTTAACTTCCTGCATATTGGATTTTACTTTCTCCAATAATGCATCATTCGGTGCAATTACCACTACTGGCATATTACTATCCACCAACGCCAGCGGCCCATGCTTTAACTCACCTGCCGGATAGGCCTCAGCATGGATATAGGAAATCTCTTTTAATTTTAATGCGCCCTCCAAGGCAACAGGGTAGTGGACTCCGCGCCCTAAAAACAAGGCATGTTCCTTATCGGCAAAGCGTTTAGCCCATTCGCGAATCTGTGGTTCCAGATTAAGTGCATACTGGACACTACCAGCAAGCTGGCGCAAAGCCACCAAATGATTCTGTTCCTCTTTTTCTGATAGAAGGCCGTTTTGTTTGGCTAAAGTTGCAGCCAATACAAACAATGCTACCAACTGTGTTGTAAATGCTTTGGTTGAAGCCACGCCTATCTCGGCGCCAGCCCGAGTATAAAAAACAAGTTCGGACGCTCGTGGTATAGCGCTCTCTTGCACGTTACAAATTGACAGTGTCAGATGTTGCCCTAGTGCCTTCGCGTGCTTGAGAGCTTCCATAGTGTCTAGCGTTTCACCGCTTTGGGAAATTGTCACTATCAGCTGATTTGGATTAGGTACTGAAGCACGATAACGATATTCACTGGCTATTTCTACGTTGCAAGGCACTTGTGCGATGCTTTCCAGCCAATATTTAGCTGTTAACCCTGCATAATAACTTGTTCCTGCAGCAAGAATAAGCACGCTTTGTACTTGCTTGAACACATCTTGTGCACCAGTACCAAAAAGCTCTGGCCTGAACTGACCGTCGTCAATCAACGCTTCGATAGTGTCTGTCAAGGCACGTGGTTGCTCATGGATTTCCTTTTGCATGAAGTGGCTGTATGGGCCTAGTTCCAGGCTGGCCAGTGATACATCACTCATATGTACCTTGCGATCAGCTAGCGCGCCATCTTTGCCATATATCTCTACCCTTTGCGTTGTTAGCTTAGCGATATCGCCATCTTCCAGATAAATGACTTTGCGTGTGACAGACAACACAGCAGAAACATCCGAGGCGATAAAGTTTTCACCGTCCCCCAAGCCTATCAACAATGGGCAGCCTTGGCGAGCACACACCATTACCTCAGGTTGATTGACAGCAATAACGCTGATCGCAAAAGCACCTGTCAACTCCGCTAATGCTTGCTTGACGGCCGTGAATATATCGACACCCTTTGCATAATAGAAGTGCACCAAATGGGCAATCACTTCAGTATCTGTCTGCGAATGAAACTGATAGCCTAATTTTTTGAGTTTTTCGCGCTGCTCATCGTGGTTTTCAATGATGCCATTATGCACAACCGCAATTTCTGGATTATGCTGGGCAGGAGATACATGCGGGTGTGCATTGCTTTCCGTAACACCACCGTGCGTTGCCCAACGGGTGTGTCCTATACCTAAAAAACCTTTCAGCTTGGCTGCATCTGATTTATGCTGAAGTTCGCTCACACGGCCAACTGCACGCACTCGCTCGATGGTTCCATCGAGCACAGCCAACCCGGCGGAATCATAACCGCGATATTCCAGCCGACTTAAGCCTTCTATTAGTGTAGGCACAATGTTACGTTTAGCGATGGCACCAACAATTCCACACATGCTTAAATTCCTATTTCTTTATTTTTTGTGGCCGTTTCCAACCAGCAATGGATTTCTGTTCTTTGGCGCGGCATATCGTTAGTTGCTCTGGCGGCGCATCCCTGGTGATGGTCGAACCCGCCCCTATCGTCGCGCCACGTGCTATTGTCACAGGCGCAACCAGTTGTGTATCAGAACCGACAAATACATCATCTTCGATTACGGTCATGAATTTATTAGCACCATCGTAGTTGCAAGTGATGGTACCTGCACCAATGTTCACATTTTTGCCTATTTTGGCATCTCCCACATAACTTAAGTGATTGATTTTGCTACCTACATCAACTTGGGCATTCTTTAATTCAACAAAATTACCTACATGCGCTTCTGCACCAAGCTTAGTTCCTGGGCGCAAGCGCGCAAATGGACCGATACGTGTATTCTCACCAATCTGAGCATCCATCACATGGGTAAATGGCGCAATTTGCGTGCCTGAGGCAATATGCGCATTTTTAATAACGCAATACGCACCAATCTCGACATTGTCGCCGACGGTTATATTTCCCTCGAATACGCAGCCAACATCTATACTGACATTCTGACCGCAAGCCAAGGTACCACGCACATCTACTCTGTGTGGATCTGCCAAGGTTACACCTTTTTGCATCAAGCTTTGCGCGTTCCTGAACTGATATACACGCTCCAATGCCGCTAAATCAGTCTTTGAATTGACACCTTCCACTGAAAACTCATCAGATGCGATAAGTGCCGCAACTTTTTCACCTTCTTCCACCGCCATAGCCACGATATCGGTCAAATAGTACTCTTTTTGCGCATTTTGATTACTTAAGCCACGCACCCAAACATTCAGTTTGTCGTTACGCGCGGCTATGATCCCCGTATTTACTTCATTGATTTTGCGCTGCTCTTCACTAGCATCTTTACATTCGACAATCGCTTGTACCGCACCATGTTGGTCACGCACGATACGCCCATAGCTGGCAGGATTCTCTTTTTCAATTGTAAGTAGCCCCAACGCCTCTGTTGAATTAAGCAATTGCCTGCATGTCTCTGCATTAACCAGCGGCACATCGCCTAACAGTATTAGGGTTGCCGCATCGCTATCCAGATACGGCAACACCTGCATGACTGCATGCCCGGTACCCAACTGTTCTTTCTGCTCTACCCAAATAATGTTTTCATGGACCATAGCATCTGGCACAGCGCTGCCACCATAGCCATATACAACGATAATCTTTTGCGGTTTCAGACTCTTTGCGCAATCCACCACATGCTGTAGCAAAGGCTTGCCAGCAAGCTTGTGTAACACTTTCGGCAAATTAGATACCATACGTGTACCTTTACCCGCCGCGAGAATGACAATATTCAATTTTTTGTTCATATGTATTATTTATTTTACTACGCATAAAAATAAAAAAGCGGCTTGTAGCCGCTTTTTCGTCCAACAAAAATCTAATGTATTTTTTTGCGCAATTTCTGAATTGCCTGGATTTGTGCTGCCATGATAGCAAACTCGCTCTGCGCTTTTGCAAAATCAATATTGCTTTTCGCATTCTTCATCGCTTCTTCGGCCGCTTCTTTTGCTGCAATTGCCTTGGCTTCATCCAAGTCATGACCGCGTACGGCTGTATCTGCCAATACGGTTATCAATCCGGGCTGAATTTCCAGCATGCCGCCTGAAATAAAAATCAGCGTTTCTTCTACTTGATCAGCCTGTTTGATACGCAAAGCACCAGGTTTCACTGCGGTAATCAGTGGCGTGTGGTTTGGATAGATACCCACCTCACCGGCTTTGGCAGGAGCTACCACAAATTCTGCCTCACCGGAAAAGATAGACTCTTCCGCGCTCACTACATCTATATGTACTGTGTGTACCATTTAATATCCTTTGCTAATTCGTTTCACCAGAAAGCTGGACAAAAGTGCCAGCATGCTAGGTAATAAGAAACTTATTAGTTCATTGTTTTGGCTTTTTCTACAGCCTCTTCAATACCACCCACCATATAGAAGGCTTGTTCTGGCAAGTTGTCATATTCACCCGCCACGATAGCCTTGAAGCCTTTGATGGTTTCTTTCAGAGGTACATATTTGCCAGGTGCACCTGTAAACACTTCAGCCACATGGAATGGTTGTGACAAGAAACGTTGGATTTTACGTGCACGGCTAACAATCAACTTATCTTCAGGAGATAACTCGTCCATACCCAGAATCGCGATAATGTCGCGCAACTCTTTGTAACGTTGCAATGTGGCCTGTACAGAGCGTGCAACGGAGTAGTGCTCCTCACCCACGATTTGCGGATCCAGCTGACGTGAAGTAGAGTCAAGTGGGTCAACCGCTGGGTAGATACCCAAAGAAGCGATGTCACGAGATAACACAACGGTAGAATCCAAGTGCTGGAATGTAGTTGCTGGTGATGGGTCGGTCAAGTCATCCGCAGGAACGTAAACGGCCTGGATAGAGGTAATAGAACCTACTTTAGTCGAAGTAATACGCTCTTGCAGGCGGCCCATTTCATCAGCCAACGTAGGTTGGTAACCCACCGCAGACGGCATACGGCCCAGCAACGCAGATACTTCAGTACCAGCCAAGGTGTAACGATAGATGTTATCAACAAAGAACAGCACGTCACGGCCTTCGTCACGGAATTTTTCAGCCATAGTCAAACCGGACAACGCTACGCGCAGACGATTGCCCGGAGGTTCGTTCATCTGACCGAACACCATCGCTACTTTGGATTCTTTCATGTTATCCAGCTTGATAACACCTGCTTCGGCCATCTCGTGGTAGAAGTCGTTACCTTCGCGGGTACGCTCACCTACACCAGCGAATACTGACAGACCAGAGTGTTGCTTAGCGATATTATTAATCAACTCAAGCATGTTAACGGTTTTACCTACACCCGCACCGCCGAACAGACCGACTTTACCACCTTTAGCAAATGGGCAAACCAAGTCAATCACCTTGATACCTGTTTCTAAAAGGTCAACAGAAGGGGAGAGCTCCTCGAATGTAGGTGCCTTTTGGTGAATAGAACGGAACTCTTTTGAGTCGATTGGACCTACTTCATCGATTGGGCGACCCAACACGTCCATAATACGACCCAATGTACCTTCGCCCACTGGCACGTTGATTGCAGCACCAGTATTCTTGAATGGGGTACCGCGTGCCAAACCATCAGATGAGCCCATGGCAATCGTACGTACGATACCATCGCCCAGCTGTTGCTGCACTTCCAAAGTCAAGCCAGCCTCGGCTTGTGATTTTGCGTCGTCGATAATTAACGCATCGTAAACTTTAGGCATTTGATCGCGTGGAAACTCAACGTCCACCACAGCGCCAATACACTGTACCACTTTGCCTACCACTGCTTGATTTGCTTTTGCCATTTTTAATTCCTAACTCTTCTAGTCAGATTTAATTCAATATAAATTCGTTAAGCCACCGCTGCCGCGCCACCGACGATTTCGGAAATCTCTTTGGTAATCGCGGCTTGACGTGCTTTGTTATATACCAGTTTCAACTCGCTAATTACATTCTTCGCATTATCAGAAGCAGCCTTCATCGCCACCATACGCGCAGATTGCTCTGACGCCATGTTTTCTGCTACTGCGTTGTAAATCAATGATTCCACATAACGTACCATCAGCTCGTCGACTACTGGTTTTGCCTCTGGCTCATAGATGTAATCCCAATGACCTTTTGGTGCACCAAGCTGCTCGCCACTTAACGGCAGCAATTGTTGCATGGTAGGCTCTTGCTTCATGGTATTGATAAATTTGGTGTAGCAGATGTACAGCTGGTCAATTTCACCAGCGGTATAAGCATCCAACATCACTTTGATAGTACCAATCAATTTTTCAAGATGTGGCGTATCACCAAGACCTGTAATGTGTGAAACCACGTTCGCGCCTACACGACCCATAAAGCCAAAGCCTTTGTTGCCGATAGCACTGACACTGATTTTTTTACCTTCAGTTTCCCATGCTTTCATCTGATTGATGGATAAGCGTAATACGTTAGTATTCAAGCCACCGCACAAACCTTTGTCTGAACTCACCACGATCAAGCCTACATTTTTGACAATATCACGCTTAATCAAAAATGGGTGTCTGTATTCCGCTTGAGCAAAACTCATGTGCGCCGCCACATTGCGAATCTTTTCTGCATATGGACGGGAAGCACGCATTCTATCCTGAGCTTTACGCATTTTAGATGCCGCTACCATTTCCATCGCTTTGGTGATCTTGCGTGTGTTCTCTACACTTTTGATCTTGGTTCTAATCTCTTTACCAACAGCCATTTGACAATCCTAAGTAGTTGATTAGAAACTTCTATTAGTAAGCGCTCGTTGCTTTAAAGTCTTGAATCGCTGCTTCTAGTGCTTTTTCATTGTCTGCATTCAAATCTTTAGTTGTCTCGATTGCTTCGGCTAATTTGGCATATTTAGAAGCAATGAAACCATGCAAAGCTTTTTCGAAAGCGAGTACTTTGTTTGTTGGTACATCATCCAAATAGCCTTTGTTTGCTGCAAACAAGGTGATCGCCATATTTGACACGCTTAATGGTGAGTACTGAGCCTGTTTCATCAGCTCTGTAAACATGCGGCCGCGATCCAATTGTTTGCGTGTTGCTTCGTCCAAATCTGATGCGAATTGAGCGAATGCTGCCAATTCACGATATTGCGCCAATGCTAAACGCACGCCACCACCCAATTTCTTGATGACTTTAGTTTGCGCTGCACCACCGACACGAGAAACTGATATACCAGCATTGATCGCAGGGCGGATACCGGCATTGAACAAGTCAGTTTCCAAGAAAATCTGACCATCGGTAATAGAAATCACGTTGGTTGGAACGAACGCAGAAACGTCACCTGCTGCAGTTTCAATTACTGGCAATGCAGTAAGTGAGCCTGTTTTACCTTTTACTTTGCCATCTGTGAATTTCTCTACATATTCTTCATTTACACGAGCTGCACGTTCCAGCAAGCGTGAGTGAATGTAGAACACGTCACCTGGATAAGCCTCACGGCCTGGTGGACGGCGCAACAACAGGGAGATTTGACGATAAGCAACCGCTTGCTTCGACAAGTCATCGTATACAATCAATGCATCTTCGCCGCGGTCACGGAAATATTCACCCATGGTGCAACCTGCATAAGGTGCCAAGAACTGCAATGCAGCAGAGTCGGAAGCAGCAGCAGCCACAACGATGGTGTAAGCCATTGCGCCGTTCTCTTCCAATTTACGCACTACGTTAGCAATCGTTGAAGCCTTTTGGCCAATCGCAACATAGATACAGGTCATGTTTTGACCTTTTTGATTGATGATGGCATCAACAGCAACTGCTGTTTTACCTGTTTGGCGGTCACCGATGATCAACTCACGCTGACCACGACCGATTGGCACCATAGAGTCAATGGATTTCAAACCTGTTTGCACTGGTTGAGAAACTGATTTACGTGCAATAACGCCAGGCGCAACTTTTTCAATCTTGTCTGTCAATTTGGTTTTGATAGGACCCTTGCCGTCAATCGGCTGACCCAGTGAGTTGACCACTCGACCAATCAGTTCAGGCCCAACCGGTACTTCCAGAATGCGGCCGGTACATTTACATGTATCACCCTCAGTGATATGTTCATAATCACCCAATACCACGGCACCTACGGAGTCACGCTCCAGGTTCAATGCCAGACCGAATGTATTGCCAGGGAATTCTATCATCTCGCCGGACATCACATTGGAAAGGCCGTGTATACGCACGATACCGTCAGTTACGGAAATAACTGTACCTTGCGTGCGCGCTTCGGCAGTAGTGGAAAAATTTTCTAATCTGCTTTTAATCAATTCGCTGATTTCTGATGTGGATAACTGCATGTTAACTCCTGATAATTTCCTTAGCCTTCATTACGCGCTGAGCGTGTAGGCGAGATTTTGTAATTGACCTTGGACGGACGCATCAATCACGGTGTCGCCCACAATAATTTTCATACCGCCAATAATCTCCGGGTCTACGGAAACAGTGGCTTCAATTTTCTTGCCGAATTTAGCCTCGAGCTTTTTGACCAGATCTTTACTATCCGCTGCAGTGATTTTAGAAGCAGTGATGATTTTCGCATCTAGCGTACCTTCATCTTGCGCCTTCAATTCTTCAAAAGCGGCCGCGATAGCAGGCAAAATAGAAAGGCGACCATATTCCACCAGCGTTTTAATCATGTTTTGACCTTGCTCATTGAGCTTGTCGCCACATACTTTTAAAAAGCTTGCTTCCAAATCGCTGCTTAACACTTTTGGGTTGTTAATGAAGTCTTTCATTTGTTCATTCTGCGCAACAGCGCTAGCAATGCCCAACATTTCAGACCATTTGGCAAGGGATTTTTTCTCCTTGCCCAATTTGTAAGCCGCAACAGCGTATGGCCGTGCGATGGTGGATATTTCAGCCATTTTTAGTCTTTCCTTTTGCTTTCTGCTTACAGCTCTGCCGCCAATTTAGAAAGCATGTCACTGTGCGCTTTCGCATCGATTTCTTTACGCAAGATTTTCTCTGCGCCAGCTACCGCCAATTGTGAAACTTGTGCACGCAAACCTTCTTTGGCACGGTTCACCTCCTGATCGATTTCAGCCTTAGCGCCCGCAATGATACGGTCGCCTTCAACTTTGGCCGCATTCTTTGCATCTTCGATGATTTGAGTAGCGCGCTTTTCGGCTTGGCCGATGATATCGGCGGCTTTTTGCTTAGCTTCATTCAAAGCAGCATCGGATTTTTTAGCCGCAGCTTCCAAGGCGTTCTTACCTTCTGCTGCTGCTGCCAAACCGTCAGCGATTTCTTTTTGGCGTTTTTCAATGGCGCTCAAAAGAGGAGGCCAAACAAATTTCATCGTGAATAGAATCAGACAGATGAAAGCTGCCGCCTGAGCGAAAAGCGTAATATTGATATTCATGATTGCTCCTGTTAGCGTTTATTCGCTAAACAAATGACCGATTAGTGAGCTGCTTGAACCACGCTCAACAATGGGTTTGCGAAAGCAAACATCATGGCCAAACCAACACCGATAATGAAGGACGCGTCGATCAGACCCAACAGCAGGAACACTTTACCTTGCAAAGCAGGAATCATTTCTGGTTGACGTGCAGCACCATCCAAAAAGCTGGCACACATTCTGCCGATACCGATACAAGCGCCAGCTGCACCCAGACCGATGATTAAACCAATACCAATGCCTGTGTAGGCTTGTACCATTGCTACTGCTTCCATGTTGTTACCCTCTCTGAAAAAAAGTTACTACTACAAAATCAAAATTAAGAACTACCTCAAACCTATATTTAGTGCGATTCGTGCGCCATTGCCAGGTAAACCACCGTCAGCATCATGAAGATGAATGCCTGCAACACCACAATCAAAATATGGAAAATCGCCCAACCTAATGTCAACAGACCGCTTGGGATAGCCCAGCCGATGCCAGAAGCCGCCCACATGCCCAACAGCAAAAAGATCACTTCACCGGCATACATGTTGCCAAACAACCGCAAGGAATGCGATAGCGGTTTGGACACGTACTCAATCAAGTTAAACAGGAAGTTGAGTGGCGCAATAAGGATATTGGTGCCAAAAGGGGAGAAGAACAGTTCGTGAATCCAGCCCCCGAGGCCCTTAGCTTTGATGGCAAAGATGATCATCAGCGCCCATACGGTCAAAGCCAGTGCAAACGTAGTATTTACATCCGCGGTTGGTACCCAGCGCCATTTGGCATGAGCATCACCAGCAGCCAAACCTGCGGCTTTGGCAGCCCAATCAACAGGCAGGAAATCCATGGCGTTCATCATGAACACCCATACGAATACTGTTAACGCTGCAGGGGCGATGAATTTATGGCGGTCGCCATGAAAGATATTCTTGACTTGGTCATCGATAAAACCAAACACCAGCTCGACAAAAGCCTGACGTTTAGTTGGCACCCCTGACGTAGCACCTCGGGCTACCCACCAGATCAAGCCGATAGAAATAAAACCCAAGACGATGGACATGACCAGACTATCCATATGCAACGTCCAGAAACTACCATCACCCAGCTGATGCGTATTGAAGCTTAAATGATGTTCGATATAACTTGATGGTGTGACTTCTGTTGCGTGTTCTGTAGCCATAATGTTGTCTTATAAACTTTAATCTTTAGTTTTGGCAATCGCCGCGCCGGAGAAAATCGCCCCGACGGCCAAGCCTGCAATTAGCGCAAAAGGCACCAACTGCTGGTAAAACTTGAATACGCAAAAGAGTGAAGCGACTATCACAACGATCTTTACGCCTTCACCCTTTAGCATACTGCCCAAAATTTCTGATGCATTGGTTTTGTTACGACTACGTTGCGATATTAACGCACCACAGAACGCCCCCAACATCGCACTCAACCCGCCCAACATCACGGAAACTGCAGCATATCTGCCTACCAATACAAATGCGATGATTGCAACAAATGTGGTTGCTGTTAATTGCCAACGCAGCATTTTGCTAACGACACCGCTGTCAAACATATTGTTATTTGCTACCCTGGTTAATCATTTTGTTTTCAATTGCGCTTTGAGTTTGCCTG
Organism: Methylophilus sp.; assembly: GCA_035423825.1. Taxonomy (GTDB): domain Bacteria; phylum Pseudomonadota; class Gammaproteobacteria; order Burkholderiales; family Methylophilaceae; genus Methylophilus. Next base: position 272,043 of record DAOMMM010000002.1, read on the forward strand.
AAAAACAGCCCCAAAATCACAATGCCAAGTGCAAGTTTAATTTTGCATACTTAACTAGCGATTCAGCAAAGTCCAAGATTTTGAATGGTTTCCGTTTTTTAGTCAAGCAAAATGAACCACTTAGCGCAAAGCAACATTGGCGAACTCTTTTGGAATCTATTAAAAAGCTGATTTTCGATTCATTACACAAAGAGTCAGTCCAAAAGACTTACCCTGCTAGCTTCCTTGACAATACAAAATGGCAATGAACGCACGCGGGCGCACAAACAGATATGATAGGTTAGTGTGTCAATTTCTGAACAACGTGATCCAACTGATCTAAATTGTTGTAGTTTATTTTCAGCACACCAGAGCCATTTGCTTTAGCAGCGATACAAACCGAAGCGCCTAATGCATCACTTAATTTTTCCTGCAATGCCAGTACATCACGATTTTTGCTGGCCGTAGACTTCACAACCTTAGCTGGCGTCAGATGGCGCTTTGCTAGGATCTCGACCTCCCTAACACTCAGGTTTTGTGCCACAATCTTGTTTGCCAGCATGATTTGCTCTGCCGCATCCAAACCTATCAGAGCTCGTGCATGACCCATATCAAGCTTATTCTGCATGAGCATGTCCTGCACTGGATGGCTCAAACTAAGCAAACGGAGCAGATTGGAAACTGCGACACGTGAGCGCCCAACTGCTTCTGCAGCTTTTTCATGCGTCATAGCAAACTCATCAATCAGGCGTTTGATGCCTTGAGCCTCTTCCAGCGGATTCAGGTTCTCCCGTTGGATGTTCTCTATCAGGGCCATCGCCAAGGCTGACTCATCGGCAATGTCTTTTATCAGCACCGGCACCTCGGCCAAACCGGCTATTTGACTTGCACGCCAGCGGCGTTCACCAGCAATGATTTCATATTGTGCATCCCCCACCTCACGCACCAGGATTGGCTGCATGATGCCTTGCGTTTTGATTGAATCGGCTAGTGTTTTTAGCGCAGCATCATCCATGTAAGAGCGTGGCTGGTACTTACCGGGTCGGAGCTGTGAAACTTGCAGAGTGCGCAAATCGCCGCCGCTTTCTGCATCGTTAGCTAGTAAAGCATCTAAGCCGCGGCCCAAGCCTTTTGGTTTTGCCATGTCAGTTCCTTAAACGTTAGATGGTTGTCGATTGACCGATTCATTTCTGGCAATCACTTCCTGTGCCAAAGTCAAATAGGCCTGCGCGCCTTTGGAGCTTTTATCATAAACCAACGCAGGCAATCCATAGCTCGGCGCCTCTGCCAGACGAATATTGCGCGGAATCACTGTGTCATAAACTTTCTTGCCATAATGCTTGAAAAGCTGCTCAGAAACTTGGAGCGCGAGCATGTTTCGGCTGTCGAGCATCGTGCGCAGCAAACCTTCGATCTCGAGAATCGGGTTCAGATGCATCCGCACTTTTTTGATGGTATTTACCAAATCCGACAACCCTTCCAGCGCATAATACTCGCACTGCATCGGAATCATCACACTATTAGCTGCAGTAAGAGCATTCACCGTAACCAGGTTGAGGGCAGGGGGGCAATCCAGCAAGACATAATCATACGCATCACCCAGCTTGATGATAGCTGTCTTCAGCCGAATCTCACGGGCAATCTCATTGACCAATTCCACCTCAGCACCCGCCAGGTCACGATTAGATGGCGCCACATCATAACCGCCATTTTCACTGCTGATAATCACATCTTGCAAAGAATTAGCGCCGATTAGTACATGGTAAACACTATGTTTAAGGTGAGCTTTATCTATACCACTGCCAGTAGTAGCATTACCCTGCGGATCCAGATCCACCAGCAGAACCCGTTTACCCTGTGATGCCAAACTCGCCGCCAGATTGACACAAGTCGTGGTCTTCCCTACGCCGCCTTTTTGATTTGTGATTGCAAGTGTCTTCATTTAGTTATTTTCAAGTAAGTCACGCTTCTTCAAATACGATCAAATGCCGCTCAGCATCCAAACCAGGAACTTTTAATTCAATGATTTCATTGGATTTTTTATCAATTTTAGCCAATTCATCCGCTGGAACCTGTCCTTTCATGGCCAACCAACGACCACGCGGGGCAATCAAATGTCGCGTAAGCTGTATAAACAATCCCAGCTCTGAAAATGCGCGCGAAATAATCATGTCGAATTTTGTTTCGGGTTGGAAATTCTCCACACGATCATGCACCACCATCAGGTTGCCCAATCCCAGCTCACCTTTCACCTGACGCATAAAAATCGCTTTTTTCTGCACTGTGTCTATCGTTGTTACTTGCAGGTCCGGCCTAACGATCGCCAGTACAATCCCAGGCAATCCACCACCGCTTCCAACATCCAGCAAATTCTTACCTTGAACATACGGCAACACACTCAAGCTATCAAGCAGGTGCAGCCGCACCATCTCTTCAGCATCCCTGATCGCGGTCAGGTTATATACCTTATTCCACTTTTGCAGCAACGCCATGTAGGTTAACAACTTTTCCTGCTTGGGCCCATCAACGAGCAAACCCATTTCGGCAATGCCTTGGGCCAATAATGCCTGCTGCGTCATGCTGCTTGATTACTTGCTCGCAACAAAGCTTGTTGTTTGTGCTTACGCTTCAGGTACACCAACAGCAATGAAATTGTCGCCGGAGTGATGCCCGAGATACGACTGGCCTGACCTATCGTTTCTGGCTTATGTGTAATCAGCTTTTGGCGTGCCTCGATACTCAGGCCATGCACACCGTTATAGTCAATATCACCTAGACGAGTATTTTCGCTGCCTCTTTGCTTCTCAATTTCTTCCTGCTGACGATGGATATAACCTTGATATTTGGCAGCAATCTCCACCTGCTCAATTACTTCGTCACTCAGTCGTGTCTCCTGCGGCTTCAGCGTCAAGATATCTTCATACCTTACTTCTGGGCGACGCAGCAATTCAAACAAGCTGTATTCGTGCTCTAGCGCTTTACCCAAAATCGCTTCCTGTGTTTCACGTGAAACATCTTGCGGCTGCAAATATGTGCGTTTCAACCGCTCCTGCTCTTTAGCAATTGCATCCCGCTTGCGATTGAACGCATCCCAACGTGCATCATCCACCAAACCTATGCTGCGGCCGTATTCCGTCAAACGCATATCGGCATTGTCTTCACGCAACTGAAGTCTGTATTCGGCACGGCTAGTAAACATACGGTAAGGCTCGGAAACACCACGTGTAATCAAATCATCCACCAACACGCCCAAATAAGCCTCATTACGCGCAGGGCACCAGGCTTCTTTTTCCTGGGAATAAAGCGCGGCATTGGCGCCCGCCAACAAGCCTTGGGCTGCCGCTTCTTCATAGCCTGTAGTGCCATTGATTTGCCCAGCAAAGAACAAGCCCTGTACGGATTTGGTTTCCAGTGAGGATTTTAAATTGCGTGGGTCATAGTAATCGTATTCGATCGCATAACCAGGACGCAGGATATGCGCATTCTCTAAGCCACGCATGGAGCGCACTAACGCCAACTGGACATCAAAAGGCAGGCTGGTCGAAATGCCGTTGGGATATATCTCGTTTGTCACCAAACCCTCTGGCTCAAGAAATATTTGGTGCGACTCCTTGTCAGCGAAACGATGGATCTTATCCTCAATGCTCGGGCAATAACGCGGCCCAACCCCTTCAATCACTCCTGTATACATGGGCGACCGGTCTAAACCGGAACGAATAATCTCATGTGTTCTTTCATTGGTATGCGTAATCCAACAAGATACCTGTTTGGGATGCTGTTCTACATTACCTAAAAACGAAAACACGGGCACTGGCGTATCACCCGGCTGCTCAATCATCACAGAATAATCAATGGTGCGACCATCAATCCGCGGTGGAGTGCCTGTTTTCAGGCGCCCAGCTGGCAAGCCGATTTCGCGCAACTTTGCAGCAAGCGATATGGCAGGTGGATCACCCGCACGGCCTGCACGATAGTTTTCCAGCCCTACATGCACCAAACCTCCCAGAAAGGTGCCTGCGGTCAAGACTACAGATTTGGATAAATAACGTACGCCGATTTGAGTTACCACACCAACGGCTTTATCACCCTCTAAGATAATATCGTCAACCGCTTGTTGAAATAGCCACAAATTTGGCTGATTTTCCAAACGATGCCGAATCGCGGCTTTATATAAAATGCGATCCGCCTGAGCGCGCGTAGCCCGCACAGCCGGGCCTTTGCTGGAATTTAGGATACGAAACTGTATCCCGCCTTCGTCTGTTGCGGCTGCCATTGCGCCACCCAAAGCATCCACTTCTTTCACCAAGTGGCCTTTACCTATACCGCCTATGCTAGGATTACAGGACATTTGGCCTAGCGTTTCGATATTGTGAGTAAGTAAAAGGGTTTTTTGACCCATGCGCGCAGAAGCTAAGGCCGCCTCTGTCCCAGCATGGCCGCCACCAACCACTATCACATCAAAACGATCTGGAAAATCCATATTTATCAACTGAAAAATTCGACTAACGCAAAGACATGAAAGTTTAACCCAAACCCAAGGTTAGCGCATACAAATCATCAAGTTCAGGCCAAAAATTACATAGTGTTCACAGTCGGTCATAATTTCTTAACAAAAATGACTTATTTTGTTAGTTACGATGAATTAAGTTGGTAATCTTTGTTTTATCGCAATGCCGTGCTCATCTATAAGGCTATATAATGGCGGCTCAAAAATTTTAACCCTATATAGGAGATTTAAATGAAGTATATGAATTTGATCTTAGCTGCCGCTTTTGGCATTAGCGGTTTAACCGCACATGCAGATATAACAAACGCAGCAAAATTAGAAAAAAAATACGTGCAGATCGCTCAATCCGTAAATGCCGATTTCACACCCTCTGCTTCAGAAGGTAAAATCTTTTTCAACCGCAAATTCAAACTGAACAATGGCAAGGAAGCAGCTTGCGCCTCTTGTCACACAACCAATCCAGCAGACAGTGGTAAACATATCGTGACTGGCAAGTTAATCCGCCCACTTTCCCCAACTGTAAACAGCAAACGTTTTACCGATCTGGATAAAGTGGAAGAAAAATTTACCGAACACTGTAATGACATCTTGGGTGCAGATTGTAGCGCTGCGGAAAAGGCTAACTTTATTGTCTACCTGATGTCTGAAAACACTCCTTCGGCTAAAAAATAAGTATGCGATATGTTTGGGACTTATTCATTCGAATATTCCACTGGTCGCTAGTAGTCGCTTTTGCTGTAGCTTTCTATACCCACAAATCGGAGTGGGATAGATTGCTACATGTAGAAGCGGGATACGTAGCAGGCGGACTCATAGTAGCTCGTATTATTTGGGGATTCGTCTCTACAGGTTATGCCAATTTCCAGACGTTCCCACCCAATCCGATGCGCGCCGTTAAACATTTTTATCGTGTTCTACACGGAAACGCAAAGCATTACATCGGGCACAACCCAACCGGCGCCATAGTAATATACGCAATGCTAGGTATAGGCATCATCGCTGTTGGTTCCGGCTGTATTTTGTACAATGATGGCTGGATTTTTCAAGATCCTGACCTTTTTGAATCCATTCATCATTACGCGACCTGGAGCTGGCTTGCATTGGTTAGCATTCATGTGAGTGGCGTTATATTTGAAAGTGTTATCCACAAAGACAATCTGATATGGGCCATGGTTACAGGCTGTAAACGGGTCTGCAAGATTGAAAAAGCTCTTTAGCTTCCTCAAAAAAAGCATGTTCTTATTCTTTTTATGTTTCACGTGAAACAACTCGCCTTTGATACAGCCTTAATGAAAGTATTGACGAATTGGCAACGATGCGCCTATAGTGCTAGTAGCGATTCGTTATAATGCCTTTGTTTGACAATGTCGATCCTGTGGCATCGTTATGATACGTTTGGCAGTATACCAACCGTTGCAATGGAAAAGTGACTCAAAAACTCTAATTATCGTATAGGAGAAGAAAATGGCTGACTTGCAAGAACATAAAGCTACCGTAGCAAAATATACAAAAGTAAACACTGCAGCACTGGATGGTATGGCAAAAAACTATGCATTGGTACTTTCAAACAACGATTCCCAATATGTTTCTTGTGGCGACCAAGCTGAAAAAGACACTGTTCGCGAGAACTTCCTGAAAAAAAAGCTGGGCTTAACTAACTCTGATGCAGACTTAAATGCTGCTATCGACAATGTATGCCTAACAATGAAAGAAGATCGCTTTAAATCTCGCTTGGCTTTCTATTACTTGCTGGCTGAAAAATTTGGCAAGTTGAGCATGTTCGGTTAGTCGGTCAGTATCTGCAACATGATTAGAGCGGCACTTTGTGCCGCTTTTTATTTGCCTATACAAAATTTGCTGAATATTTCCCCAAGCAAATCATCTGGGGTAAATTCCCCCGTGATGCTGTTCAAATCTTCTTGCGCTCCCCTCAACTCCTCTGCTACCAACTCCGGGGAATTTATCTGCGCTGAGGCTTCGTTCAAATGCTCCTGAACTTGCATCAACGCTTGCAAATGCCGTGACCTCGCCATATAAGCACCCTCAACACTTTGCTGATAGCCAACAACCCTCAACAGATGTTGCCGCAATAAATCTACACCTTGTCCAGTTTTGGCTGAAAGATATAAGTGGTTTTCATTGTCTTTTTGGATGATTTTGGGTGTTTCTTTAGATAAATCGATTTTATTATGCACCCAGATTTTGGTGATTCCTTGCGGTAAGCGTTGCAGAATGATTTTCTCTTCCTCACCTATACCGTGCTTCACATCGACAAGAATTAATGCGATATGCGCCGTTTCTGTGGCTCGATATGTTCGTGCGATGCCTATTTTTTCGACTTCGTCATGCGTATCCCTCAATCCAGCTGTATCAACTATATGCATTGGTACGCCATTGATTTGGATCTCGGTTTTGATGGTGTCTCGCGTCGTGCCAGCAATTGCTGTAACAATAGCGACATCTTCACCAGATAAAGCATTCATCAAGCTAGATTTACCCACGTTGGGCCGACCAATCAATACTACATGAATCCCTTCTCGAAGTAGTGCACCCTGTTTTGCCTGCTGCAAAACTGCATTTACTGCTACCTGATTTTCGGCAACTTTCTCTGCTACTCGTCCTTGAGTAATGAAATCAATTTCCTCTTCAGGAAAATCTAGGCAAGCTTCTACATACATGCGTAATTCAACGATTTTTTCCAACAACAATTTGATTTTATTAGAAAACTCGCCTGATAATGAGCGTGCAGCGCTTTTTGCCGCCTCAGCACTGGTTGCATTGATCAAATCAGCAACCGCTTCCGCTTGAGCCAAATCCATTTTATCATTTAAATAAGCGCGCCTAGTAAACTCTCCAGGCTGTGCATGTCTAGCACCAGCGGCAACACATCTATCCAATAGTAACTGCATTACTGCAGTTCCACCATGCGCCTGTAACTCCAAAACATCCTCGCCCGTGTAGGAGTGTGGTGCTTGAAAATAGATAGCGATGCCGTGGTCAATCAACTCGCCATTGGCTTGTTTAAAAGGAAGATAGGCTGCGTTACGGGGGCGAGGGCAGTGTCCCAGAACTTGTCGTGCGATATCCGTACTATTCGGGCCGGATATACGCACCACACCTATACCGCTAGCCCCACTAGCGGTGGCAATAGCGGCAATAGTATCTGAAGTGCTAGCGTTTTCCACTACCTTTTTTGGCGAGCGTTTCAGCATGAATGATTTTATTGATATACCATTGCTGCCAGATTGAAAGAATGTTATTCACCAACCAGTAGAGCACCAGGCCCGCTGGGAAAAAGAAGAAAAATATACTGAATACGACTGGCATTATTTTCATCATTTTCGCCTGAATTGGATCCGTTGGGGCTGGGTTCAGATAGGTTTGAATAATCATGCTGATACCCATCAACAGAGGCAATATATACAGCGGGTCCGTAGCAGAAAGATCTTTAATCCAACCAAAGAAAGGCGCATGACGCAACTCTACAGAACCCAGTAACACCCAATAAAGTGCAATGAAAACAGGGATTTGTACCAGTATTGGTAAACATCCGCCCATCGGATTGATCTTCTCTGTACGGTATAACTCCAGCATCGCCTGTTGCATCTTTTGCCTATCGTCGCCGAACTTCTCCTTCATCGCTTGTAGGCGAGGTGCCAACTCTCGCATCTGCGCCATGCTACGATAACTTGAAGCTGATAATCTGAAAAATGCGGCTTTTATGAGAACCGTCAATAAAATGATTGCCACGCCCCAATTGCCCACAAAACTATGAATTTTTGACAGTAACCAAAACAACGGTTTAGCAATGACTGTCAGCCAACCATAATCTACTGCATATTCCAAACCTGGTGCCGCTGCGACCAAGTCCCGTTCTGTTTGCGGACCAGCGAATAATTTAGCATCCACCACCGCTTTAGAGCCAGCTGCAATGTCGCTCACTTTGGTTACAACCCCTACAGAAAACACCTGATTGGACAGCTTTTTAGTATAAAACTCTCTATTTATACCTTCTTTCACTATCCACGCGCCGGCAAAATAATGCTGGATAATGCCAGCCCAGCCATCTGGGCTCGTAAGAGAAAAATCCTGCTTGGCCATGTCGGCAAAGTTAATTTTGTTGAATTTCTTCTCATTGGTGAAATAAGCACCGCCTGTGAAAGTCGGCATCATTTTACTGCCTTGGTTGGATTGGTTGTCGTGTAACAATTGGTAATAGACAGAAGGCGAGATTGCTGTGCTACCGCCATTAGTGATCTCATAACGCACATCAATCAAGTACTGATTGCGATGAAATGTGTAAACTTTGTCTACCGAAACACCATTACCAGACCAACTCAATCTTACTTCCAGACTATCGGACCCGTCTGTCAGCTGGTATGACTGGCTAGCGCTTGTGAATATCGTTTTGTGATTTGGCAAATCTGCACCCAGTAAGCCAGTTTGTGCGATATATAGCATTGGCTTCTCAGCATCATCCATCAATACGAAATTACTATCAGCAGACTCCGATGCACGGTGCTTATTTAATACAAGCCGGCGCAAATCACCGCCTGCCGTATCGATTTCCGCTTGGTATAGATCTGTATTTATTAAAATCCGCTGTGCGCTTTCCAGCTTAAACTTGCCATGATCGAGTGCATCTGTACCGCTGGCGCTTGTAGATGGAGCAGAAGGTAATGTTCCAGCATTGCTTGGTGTTTGCGCCGCTGTCTTGTTTGGGAGTGTTTCTTTACTCATCCATGCGTTCCATAACAGCATGGTCGAGAATGAAAAAATAACAAATAAAATTAAACGTCTGGTATCCATACTTTGCTTTATGTAATTTCGTAACTTCCTGGCTCGTTAAGGTACTGGATCGTGTCCACCACTACACCATGGATGACAGCGCAATATCCTTGCACACATCAGATAACCACCTTTGATTGTGCCATATCGACCAAGTGCTTCTATTGCGTATTGTGAACAGGTAGGACTAAATCTACAATTAACACCTACTTGCGTTCCCCATGTCATTTGATACAGCCTGATGAGTCCTATCAACAAGTGACGCATATCAATTCAATGCTGATTAATTTCTATTTTGACTTGTATTTTTGCCAAAAGCATCAACAACTCTTCCTTCACGGCTAAAAACTCTTTTCTGCCAAACCTTTTCCTTACCTGTATAACATAATCGAGTGGTGTTGGTAATTCAAATGCCTGTCGACATACTTCACGCAACACACGACGCATATAATTTCTATCCACCGCCAGATTGGCCACTCTTTTTGATACCGTCAATCCAACCCTCGGTACTGACAAATGATTAAGTCGGTAATGTATCACCAAAAAATTAGCACTCTGGCGCTTCTTAAAACTAAAAACGGATGAAAAATCATCCGTTTTTGCTAATGTGGTCAGTTTAGGCACTACCAACGAAAGGAAGAGGTATTACTATTTGTCAGTGACAAACACACCAAATCCTTAGAGTTACAGGCCCAAGCGTTTACGACCTTTGGCACGACGCGCTGCAATAACAGCACGACCACCCTTGGTTTTCATGCGCACCAAAAAACCGTGTGTACGTGCACGACGTGTTTTAGATGGTTGGTAGGTACGTTTCATTTAAATCTCCAAATTTTTTGCTAGTCGCTGGAAAACCGCTTATTAAACCTTAAAAATCCCTTTATTGTCAAGGAATAACTATAAAAATATATTCTTTACGTCTGTGGATAAGTCTATACAAAACCGATAGAATGACGAGCTTGGGTTAAAAACCTAATCGATTCAAATCTGCTTTTTCGATTTATGTTTTAACGAAAATTTTTATTATTAATCATTAAGTTATAATCTTAATTGCACTTTTTTTGTTTATGGATAACTTTTGGCCTGCTTGTTTAAGTCGTTTTCAGCAAGAGTTGTCTGCTCAGCAATTCAACACCTGGATTAAACCCCTAAAAACAGAGGTAGGAGAGAAAGTCGTTCGAGTTGTTGCGCCTAATAAATTTGTACTGCAGTGGGTTAAAGAACGTTTCTTAGGGAAAATAGAAGCTATTGCTGCTGAGTTGTTGCCTTTCGATATAGCTATCGAGCTGTGTATCTCTGACAAGCTGCCGTTGGAAATCAGAGATAGAAAAACAACCAAACTTCCCAAGATGGCAGAACAAGAAACCTTATCTGCCATCAAGACAAACGAAACCCCTACTACAAACAACCGTCGAAGCGCAGAGCGCGAACGTGGGACTGGATTAAACCAAAGCTTTAATTTTGATAATTATGTTACTGGGCGGGCCAATCAACTAGCGCGTGCTGCCGCCTTGCAAGTCGCAGAAAACCCTGGTGCCGCTTATAACCCGCTATTTATATACGGCGGTGTCGGTCTAGGTAAGACTCATTTGCTGCAGGCGATAGGCAACCACTTGAAACAACATCATCCGGAAGCAAAGATACGTTATTTGCACGCTGAACGTTATGTCTCGGATGTCGTAAAAGCTTATGAAAATAAAGCATTTGATGATTTCAAGCAGCAGTACCATTCTCTAGATTTATTACTCATCGATGATATTCAATTTTTTGCTAAGAAAACACGCACACAAGAAGAATTCTTTTATGCATTCAATTCTCTGATTGAAGAAAAGAAGCAAATTGTGATTACTTGCGATACTTATCCAAAAGAAATCGCGGATATGGATGAGCGTTTGCGCACACGTTTCAGCTGGGGGTTAACTGTCGCTATAGAACCTCCCGAGCTGGAGATGCGAGTGGCGATATTGTTAAAAAAAGCTGAAAATCTGAATATCAGACTATCTGAAGACGTCGCTTTCTTTGTAGCTAAACAAGTGCGTTCTAGTATCCGTGAATTAGAAGGTGCATTGAATCGTATCGTAGCGATGGCTAAATTTACAGGTCATGCCATCGATGTGCATTTAGCTAAGGATGCGTTGCGAGACCTGATAGCTGTTCGTGGCAGGCAGATCACCATAGAGAATATTCAAAAAACTGTGGCGGATTATTACAAAATCAAAGTCGCTGATATGTATAGTAAAAAACGTAATCGGAATGTTGCTAGGCCTCGCCAAATTGCGATGTGTCTGGCAAGAGAGCTCACTAGCCATAGTTTTCCGGAAATAGGTGAGGCTTTTGGTAATCGACACCATACGACTGTAATGCATGCTTGTGAGGAAATTGAGCAATTGCGGCTGAACAACGCGACCATTGCCAGAGATATAGGTTTTTTGACGCAAGTAATACGAGATTAAACTTATTGTGTAAAACTTTAAAAGAACTTGTGGATGGTTATTGATTAAAATACCCTTTTAGATATCTAGAAATTTTATCCACATATTAGACACAATTGAAATCTGGATTATTAACAATCATAAAACTTAGTTAACATATTGATTTGATAAAATAATTATAGTTATACACAGAATATTTAAATATTATTGTTATTATTGTTTTTAAATATATTTTTTAATTTAAATAATAGAGTCGCTCATGCAAATTACTATCAACCGCGAAATTCTGCTTAAACCACTTGGGCATGTTGCAAGCATCGTAGAGAGACGTCATACCTTACCTATACTGTCCAATTTACTGGTGGAGGTAAGTAATCAAGCATTCAAATTGACAGCCACAGATTTGGAAATGCAGATTTCGTTGGCGATTTCCAACCATTTCAAGGAAGCTTTTGCCACAACCATTTCAGCGAAGAAGTTTTTAGATATTTGCAGATCATTGCCAGAGTCTTCTGAAATCAACTTGCAGACCAGTGATAGCAGAATGACAGTGAAGGCAGGCAAAAGCCGATTCAATTTGCAAACATTGCCTGCAGCAGATTACCCTTTAATGGCCAAAGCATCCGGCAGCTTCACTCAAGTTAAAGTTAGCCAGAATGCATTGAAAAAATGCCTGCGTCAGGTAGAGTTTGCTATGGCGCAACAGGATATTCGTTACTATTTGAATGGGTTGCTGCTAGAAATCAATGGAGATAGATTGAATTTTGTGGGTACAGACGGTCATCGTCTCAGTTTTACTTCTATGCAATTAGTACAAAGCTACGAAAAAGCAGAAGTGATAGTACCGCGCAAAACAGTGATAGAGTTGGTTAAACTGCTGGAAGATAATGATGAAGACATCATTATAGAGATTAGCAGTAGTCAAATTAATTTCACATTTGGAGAGATTAATCTCATTTCTAAAGTGATAGATGGAAAATTCCCAGACTACAATCGTGTCATCCCACAAGGACATCGTAACTCGTTTACAGTAGATAGGTTGCAAATCCTCACAGCGATGCAAAGAGCATCGATTTTATCCAACGAGAAGTATCGTGGTATCCGTTTGGATATCCATCCCAATTTATTGCGCCTGGTGAGCACTAACACAGAGCAGGAGGAAGCAGAAGAGGAGTTGGAGATAAGTTACAGCGGAGAAGCGATCGATGTAGGGTTTAATGTCACCTACTTAATAGATGTGCTGAACAATATCCAGCACAACGAAGTGACTTTTGCTTTGGCAGACGCCAACAGTAGTTGTCTGATTACCAACCCAGCGGATGCAGATTACAAATATGTCGTCATGCCGATGCGTATTTAAGAAGCAGATACCTATAAATTTTAGAAGAATATTATGGCAAAAGATAACCAAACAGATTACGACTCATCCAGTATCAAGATACTAGAAGGCCTTGATGCCGTACGCAAACGTCCAGGCATGTATATCGGCGATACTTCAGATGGCTCCGGGCTGCACCATATGGTGTTCGAGGTGCTGGATAACGCCATTGATGAAGCACTGGCAGGACATTGTGACGACATCAAAGTAATTATTCATCCGGATAATTCCATCAGCGTCTCAGATAACGGCCGAGGAATCCCGACGGACATCAAGGAAGACGATAAACACGAACCTAAACGCTCAGCAGCAGAGATAGTGATGACGGAGCTGCATGCAGGCGGCAAGTTTGACCAAAACTCCTATAAAGTCTCTGGAGGTCTGCATGGTGTGGGCGTGTCTGTGGTGAACGCACTGTCTGATTGGCTGCGGCTGAAAATATACCGTAAGGGCGAAGTCCACCAGATGGAATTCCGTCGAGGAGTGCCGGTCGCTCCTTTAGCAGTCACCGGTAAAACCGATAAGAAAGGCACGGAGGTACATTTTTTAGCGGCAACGGAGACATTCACTCATGTGGAATACCATTTTGAGATTCTGGCCAAGCGTATCCGTGAATTGTCCTTCTTGAACAATGGCGTCAAGATCGAACTGATTGATCAGCGAAATGGCAAAAGTGAGAATTTTGCCCATTCTGGAGGTGTGAAGGGTTTTGTGGAATACATGAACCGCAGTAAAACCGTGCTGCACCCAAAAGTGTTTTATGCGATGGGTGAAAAGGATGGCATGACCGTGGAAGTGAGTATGCAATGGAACGACAGCTACTCGGAAACGGTGCAATGTTTTACCAACAACATTCCGCAGCGCGATGGCGGTACTCACCTGACAGGCTTGCGTACCGCAATGACGCGTACACTCAACAACTATATCGAGCAGAACGAGTTAGCAAAAAAGGCCAAGGTGGAAACCAGTGGAGACGACATGCGCGAAGGGTTGACCTGCGTGCTCTCAGTAAAGGTACCAGAACCAAAATTCTCCTCCCAGACTAAGGATAAATTGGTTTCCAGCGAAGTGCAGCCAGTGGTCCAAGAAGTGGTAGCGGCTAAACTCACCGATTTTCTGGAAGAAAACCCAGTCGATGCCAAAATTATCTGTGGCAAGATAGTAGAGGCAGCTCGTGCGCGCGAAGCAGCGCGCAAAGCCCGTGAAATGACACGCCGCAAAGGAGCGATGGATACGATGGGCTTGCCAGGCAAGCTGGCCGATTGCCAGGAAAAAGATCCGGCACTATGCGAACTCTATCTGGTGGAAGGGGACTCTGCGGGTGGTTCAGCTAAACAGGGCCGCGACCGTAAGAACCAGGCTATCTTGCCGTTGAAAGGCAAGATTTTGAACGTGGAAAAAGCGCGTTTTGATAAACTGCTTGGTAGTCAGGAGATTGCGACCCTTATCACCGCATTGGGCACAGGTATCGGCAAGGACGACTTCAGTGCGGAAAAACTGCGTTATCACCGCATCATCATCATGACCGATGCGGACGTCGATGGTGCGCATATTCGCACGCTACTACTGACTTTCTTCTATCGTCAGATGACCGAGTTGGTAGAACGTGGCCATGTCTATATCGCACAGCCGCCGCTCTATAAGGTCAAGCAAGGTAAAGACGAACGCTACTTGAAAGATCAGCAGGAGCTTGACCAATACCTATTGCAATCCGCACTCAAAGGTGCGGAGCTGGATACTCAATCCAGCGCAGGTGTGCTTAGTGGTACAGCATTGTCGGATATCGCCCAGCAGATGGTGCTCACAGAAGCAGTGATACGTCGTATATCCTCGCTGTACGATGAAAGCGTATTACGCGCTATTGAGGATATCGGTGAAATCAACCTCAGCAACGAACAGAACGCGAACAATGTCGCAGAAAAACTGCGCGCCAGACTGGGAGGCGAAAGCAGCCAGGTCAATGTGATGTTTGATCCGGAAGACAACACCTATCGTCTGGAAATCAACAAGATTATCCATGGCAACATACAAGCTAGCGTAATTGACAGCGAATTCCTTTCCAGTGGAGATTATCGTCAAATCCAGAAAACATCCGCTATGCTGCAAGGATTGTTGGGTGCAGGCGCCATCATCAGACGAGGCGAGAAAGAACAGTTGGTAACAACAGCAAAACAGGCATTGGATTGGCTATTGGGTGAGGCCAAGCACAACCTCAATATCCAGCGCTATAAAGGTTTAGGTGAGATGAATCCTGAACAGCTGTGGGAAACCACCATGGATCCTAAAGTGCGTCGTTTGTTAAAAGTACAAATAGACGATGCGATTGCTGCGGATGAAATCTTTACTACACTGATGGGAGATAACGTTGAACCTAGGCGTGCATTCATTGAAGGGAATGCACTAGGAGTAAGCAATCTCGACGTTTAATATTAATCTAAATACACCCGCGCACGCGTTCATTACAAAAATCATCGGCCTGGAAGCCAAGTAGAATAAGCTTTCCAGGCCGATGCTGTTGATAGTGAAACAAAAGGTATTTATTTTCACAGGATAAACATAAAGTGAACGGCACGATATTTGGAATGACAGAAGAACAGTTTGCCGATATGGCTGTTACCTTTGGTGTGCCGGCACTGATTTTTTTCATGTTGTTCATCATCGCTAATCTCGCCAAAGAATCCAAGGCGGGCAAGTTTGGCACCTTTGTGCTCTTTCTTGGTTTGGCGGTTGGGTTTATCGGATACGCAGCCAAACTCGCCATCCAATGGTGGTTGGGTATCAAGTAGGCATCTATCAATGAATCGGTTGTTTTGCCTATTTTTCGCTCTTATTTTGTTGGCCTGCGGTCAAAACGCGCCGGCTTTCCCACCACTCAAGACAGGTGCGAACATTATATTTTTCGGTGATAGTCTCACTTTTGGCACAGGAGCAGGCCCTGAGCAGGATATCCCATCGCTGGTGGCAAAAGAGTTGCCTTTTCAGGTGCAAAATGAAGGGGTGCCAGGCAACACGACAGAAGATGGTTTACAACGAATAGAAGAAACTTTGGACGAGCCTGTGGACCTGTTAATCATCGGCTTGGGAGGTAATGATTTTTTGCGGAAAGTACCGTTGGCTACCACCAAGAAAAACCTCAAACAGATGATTCACATCGCCAAAGCCAAAGGTGTGCAGGTGATTCTGATGGCGATACCGGAACCTAGCTTGGGCGCCGCTGCGTTTGGCAATCTATCCGATCATCCGGTGTATGAAGAGATTGCTGAGGAAGAGCATGTGGGCCTGATCAAGGATGTGTTTACAAACGTGCTTGCGCATAACGAGACCAAATCGGACCAGATACATCCCAATGCCAGGGGCTATGCAAAAGCCAAAGACCAAGTGGTATCCGAGATGCGGCGATTGGGATTTATCAAAAAATAACCCTGGGTTGGTTAAAACTCTACCATGCTAAATGCGGATTTGCTCACCCCGCATTCCGGGCAATTCCAGTCTTCCGGGACGTCTTCCCATCGCGTGCCTGGCGGGATGCCGTCGCTAGGCCAGCCTTTTTCCTCCTCATAGATGAAACCGCAGACGCTGCAAACCCATGTTTTCATGCCTAAACCTTTCAATCAGCAAATACAGCTAGCTTACTCTTGATGTAAATATAAAAAAAGCCCGCAGTTTGGCGGGCTTAAGGTAAGTCAGTGAATGTTAATTAAGATCGAAACGGTCCGCATTCATGACTTTTGTCCATGCATGCACAAAGTCTTTTACAAATTTTTCCTTATTGTCATCTTGTGCGTATACCTCAGCATAAGCGCGCAGGATGGAGTTGGAACCAAACACCAGGTCAGCTCTGGTTGCTGTCCATTTCACCGCACCTGTCTTGCGGCAACGGATTTCGTATAGGTTTTTGCCTGCTGGTTTCCATGTGTACGCCATATCGGTGAGGTTGACGAAGAAATCATTGGTCAGTGCGCCGATGCGGTCAGTGAATACACCGTGATTGCTACCACCGTGATTGGTACCGATAACGCGCATACCTCCGACAAGCGCGGTCATCTCACAAGCGGTCAAACCTAACAACTGTGCACGGTCCAGCAACAACTCTTCAGCGCCGACGACGTAGTCTTTTTTCAGCCAATTACGGAAGCCATCCGCCAAAGGCTCTAATACACTGAAAGACTCAACATCGGTTTGCACTTGGCTAGCGTCACCACGGCCAGGAGTAAATGGCACGCTGATATCAAAACCAGCTGCTTTCGCCGCTTGCTCAATGCCTATATTACCAGCCAGCACAATCACATCCGCCACACTTGCGCCAGTTTCTGCTGCGATTTTTTCCAGCACGGACAGCACCTTGGACAAACGAGATGGCTCATTGCCCTCCCAATCCTTCTGCGGGGCCAATCGAATGCGTGCACCATTGGCACCACCACGCATGTCGGAGCCGCGGAAGGTTCTGGCACTATCCCATGCGGTAACAACCATGTCGCTGATGCTTAGGGCGCTAGCCACAATCTTGGCTTTGACTGCCGCTATGTCATAATTGTTTGACCCGGCAGGGATCGGATCTTGCCAGATCAGGTCTTCTTTAGGGACTTCTGGGCCAATATATCGAGTCTTTGGACCCATATCGCGGTGCGTCAGCTTGAACCACGCCCGTGCAAATACCTCAGAGAAGTAGGCGGGATCTTTGTGGAATCTTTCTGCAATCTTGCGGTATTCAGGGTCGAATTTGAATGCCATATCTGCGTCAGTCATGATTGGTTTACGACGGATAGATGGATCCTCGACATCCACAGGCATGTCTTCTTCCTTGATATTGACCGGTTCCCATTGCCATGCACCTGCCGGAGATTTTTGTAGCCACCAGTCATACCCTAGCAACAGGTCGAAATAACCGTTGTCCCATTTAGTCGGGTGTGTGGTCCAAGCGCCTTCGATACCGCTAGTAACAGTGTCACGGCCTACGCCGCGTGTGGTCTGATTATTCCAGCCCAGGCCTTGTTCTTCCAAGCCTGCAGCCTCAGGGACTGGTCCCAGGTTGGCAGCACTGCCGTTACCGTGTGCCTTACCTACAGTGTGACCACCGGCCGCCAGAGCGACGGTTTCCTCGTCGTTCATTGCCATTCGGGCGAATGTCACGCGTACATCATGGGCAGTTTTGATTGGGTCAGGCTTGCCATCCACTCCTTCTGGGTTGACATAGATAAGCCCCATCATCACTGCCGCCAGCGGGTTTTCTAAATCACGCTCGCCAGAAAAGCGGCTGTTGGGGTTATCGGTGGGAGCGAGCCATTCTTTTTCGGAACCCCAGTAAATGTCCTTTTCCGGATGCCAGATATCTTCACGGCCAAAGCCAAAGCCAAAGGTTTTGAGCCCCATGGATTCATAGGCGACATTGCCTGCAAGGATGATCAAATCAGCCCAGCTGATTTTATTGCCATATTTTTTCTTGATTGGCCAAAGCAGACGGCGTGCTTTGTCCAGATTGGCGTTGTCAGGCCAGGAATTCAGTGGCGCAAAGCGCTGGTTGCCGGTACCGGCACCGCCACGGCCGTCAGCTGTGCGATAAGTTCCGGCTGCATGCCATGCCATACGTATCATCAATCCGCCGTAATGCCCCCAGTCGGCTGGCCACCATTCCTGACTGTCTGTCATCAAGGCGTGTAGGTCATTTTTAAGTGCTACGAAATCCACTTTTTTGACCTCTTCCCGATAATTGAAATCTGGACCCATAGGGTTTGTCTTGCTATCGTGTTGATGCAGGATGTCGAAGTTAAGTGCTTTGGGCCACCACTCCATGTTAGTCATGCTGGCTGAAGTGGCACCGCCATGCATTACCGGACATTTACCGGCAGGTGAGTTTTGCTTGTTATCCATGGTACCTTCCTTTTTGATATCAATAAGTTAATGCGTAATCGGCAAGCAATTCCAGCAAGATATCGAATTGCAGCGTTTGAGACAGGACTATCAACATTTCCAGTAGCTCCTATGATTATAATGCTTTTTAAACACCGCATGCGATGTATGGAATACATTCTAAGTGGGCTAATATGATTTGTATAATTGTATATATCAATGCTGTTGATAAATTAAACTAATCATATTATGATGAATATTAAGAGGGTGGTTAAAATGACATTGATAGAACTAAAATTTATTGTAGCAGTGGCGCAGGAGCGAAACTTCAGGCGAGCGGCAGAGAAATGCTTCGTTACCCAACCAGCGCTGAGCTTGGGTATTAAAAAGCTGGAAGAAGAATTAGGCGTGATGATCTTTGAGCGTAGTCGTAGCGATGTGTCTCTTACAGAGGTCGGTATGAAAATAATTGAGCAGGCCATTGTTGTGCTAGAGGAGGCGGCTAGCTTGAAAGGGATAGCCAAGCTGGGCGTGAATCAGCTGGATGGTTTGTTCAAGCTGGGTATGATTCATTCGGTCGGGCCATATTTACTGCCTGAGATTATTCCTATCTTGCGTGAAACGGCGCCGAATATGCCACTGGAGGTTGAAGAGAATCTGACCGCTAATCTGGAAGTGCAGTTGAGGAACGGCGTCATTGATGCTGCAATCATCGCATTGCCCTTCGACATACCAGGCGTACAGTGTGAAGCACTATACGATGAAAAATTTACAGTGGTAGTGCCGAGTAATCATCATTGGGCCAAGCGCAAGGAGATTGTAGCTGATGAGCTTTCAGATGAAAAAGTATTGTTACTGAATAGTGGGCATTGTTTCAGTAACCAGGTGATGCAGGCTTGTCCTCAGTTGTCACGTAAAGGCGAGGTATTGCAAGGTAACTCATTGGAGACCATACGTAATATGGTAGCGTCGAATTTGGGTATTAGTGTATTGCCTGCTTCAGCCACCGAAGAGAAATACCATAATCCACTGATCAAAGTCATTCCGTTCGCAGAGCCGGTACCCGTAAGGCGTATCGCCATCGCATGGCGTAAAAGCTTCACCAGAATCCAGGCAATCCAGGCGCTGAAGGAGGCGATCCTGAAAACCAGGGCAGATTTTATGCAGCGTATCAGCCAATAAAAAAGGAGCCAGCGGCTCCTTTTTTAATACTTTAATTGGCTTATTTGTTCATTACGTACATAGTAACTTCGAAGCCGAAACGCATTTCAGTAGCAGCAGGTTTTGTCCACATAGTAAATCTCCTTAGTCAACTTGGTTTAAATATGCAACTTTATGGTTAAGATATTACGAAACTCAGAGTCAGGGAGCTTGTGTGATCTTATTAAAAGCGGCTCATGAAAATCATGAGTCATGTGACGATTTACAGTTAACTTTTATTTAGTAAGCTAATTGAACACGATAGCCAGCAACTGC
The DNA here is from genome assembly GCA_035423825.1 of Methylophilus sp. Taxonomy (GTDB): domain Bacteria; phylum Pseudomonadota; class Gammaproteobacteria; order Burkholderiales; family Methylophilaceae; genus Methylophilus. The sequence continues at coordinate 292,450 of DAOMMM010000002.1, forward strand.
GATGTCATTGACGTGTAAAGGCAGCGAGATATGCATTTCTTCGCGCCCAGCAATGCCGTTATCAATGTTTGTACCTGACTTAAGGTATTGACTGGGTTTAAGCAACTTTCTGATGACCGGTTCATCATGGAGGTCTGTCAACGTAAGCTCGATGTTGGGATAAGCTTGCGCAAATTGTGCATGGTTGATAAGCGTACTGCTGAAGTTGATAACGGATTGATAGGTTTCGTCTTCTTGCATATCGGAATCATCTATCAATAAAAGGTCCAGGTTCTTAGGCAATTCAACCTTACAGTGCAGAATAGAGCAGGCATTGACTAAAAAAGGTTTGAATTGTGGGTGGGTCGCAGCAATCGATGTGCGCATGAAGTAAATGCTTTGCATACAAGCTGATAAAACAAGCAACAGCCCAAATAAATAAATACCCCAAGTTGTTTTAACTCTAGCTGTTGCAAAACGTGGCTCGGTAGTAAGGTCTTCTATCGGTGGAGGTGTTTGTAATTGTTTAAGGAGACTTTCCGATTCATCCGAATCCATGGAGGGGTCGGCAAATTCGACCGTAATTACTCCCTCACTTACTTCAGGTGTGGTGGTTGGCTTGATATGAAAATCATGTGTTGCTTCAGCAGGAATTTCCTCAAAAGCTGTATTTAAAAAAGCTTGCTCGCCCGCTTCCTCTTCTTCGGTGATTTTGGACAAACGATTCTTGGCGTTAAACACATGATGGCAATGCCCGCACTGCACTTTACCGCGGTAGGCTTTAAGATGTTCCTGACTAATCAGGAATTGTGTGTTGCACTCTGGGCAGGCGGTGATGTAGTTCATTTTTTAGTGCCGGTAAGCAATATCCATGCATCCAATTGTTTGGGCGCATTCATATTAAACCATTCGCCATAGCGTGTCAGCAGGCTTTCCACTTGGGCTTCCAGAATACCGGATAAGGCGATCTGTCCGCCGGTTTTGCATGAAGCCGCTAAAATCGGAGCCAATACCATCAATGCGCTGGATAGAATGTTGGCGACAACAATATCGAACTGTCCTAAGCTGGCACGACTAGCATCATCGAACTGAATGGCGACTTGGTTTTGTTGCGCATTATAAATACTGGCTTGCACCGCTTGTTCGTCAATGTCTACGCCGACAACTTCTGCAGCGCACAGTTTTTTAGCGGCAATCGCCAGTATGCCTGAGCCGCAGCCATAATCCAGAACGGATTTGCTGTTTAAATCATGCTCGGATAACCATTGCAGACATAAATGCGTAGTAGGGTGGCTACCGGTTCCAAAAGCCAATCCTGGATCAAGCACGATGTTGATGGCATCCCTCACGGGGGCTTTATGCCAAGTAGGCACGATCCACAATTTCGGCGTGATGCAGATAGGGTCGAACTGGCTTTGAGTGGCGCGCACCCAGTCTTGCTCTTCGATTGTTTCGATGTGGTAAGCAAAATTAGAGATGCCGGTTGTTGTTTTGAGCTGCTCAAGCAAATCTTTGATGTCAAAACCGTTATCAAACATTGCAGTGACGATATTACGTTGCCAGATTCCGGGAGGTGGGTCGCCCGGCTCGCCAAAAATCGCTTCCTCGGCATCGGTTTCTGCATAAGCGTCTTCAATGCTGGCAGAGAGTGCGCCTAGATCCATGAGCGCATCGCTCAAGTCATCGGCGTTGGCATCCGTTGCCTCGATTTTTAACAATAGCCAGGCCACGTGTGTGAACAATAAAATTTATTTATGGATACCCAGTTTTTGTTCTAGATAGTGAATGCTGGTTCCGCCTTGATGAAAAGCTGCGTCAGCCATCAGGTCTGCATGCAGAGGTATATTGGTCTTGATACCCTCTACAAACATCTCGGATAAAGCGATGCGCATTCTGGCAATCGCCTGGTCACGTGTGTCACCGTAAGTAATCAGCTTGCCAATCATGGAGTCGTAATGCGGGGGCACGGTATAACCGCCGTAAGCATGGGTATCAATACGTACACCTGGACCACCCGCCATATGGAAGCGATTAATCATGCCAGGAGAGGGAACGAAGTTGGTAGGATCTTCAGCGTTGATACGGCACTCAATGGCATGCCCTTTTAGTTGGATATCCTTTTGGCGGAATTTGAGTTTTTCCCCCGAGGCTACAAAAATCTGTTGTTGTACCAAATCGATGCCGGTAATCATTTCGGTCACCGTATGCTCGACTTGCAGGCGCGTGTTCATTTCAATGAAGTAAAACTCGCCGTTTTCATACAAGAACTCAAAAGTACCTGCACCACGGTATTTGATTTTACGGCAGGCATCAGCACAGCGTTCACCGATTTTGTCTCGAAGACGTGGGGAAAGTAACGGAGCGGGTGCTTCCTCGATGATTTTTTGATGACGACGCTGCATCGAGCAATCGCGATCACCAAGGAATACCGCGTTCCCATGCTGATCTGCCAGTACTTGAATTTCAATATGCCGTGGATTTTCCAGGAATTTCTCCATGTAAACCATCGGGTTGCCAAAAGCAGCCTGTGCTTCAGCTTTGGTCATGTTGACAGCATTGATCAGTGCGGCTTCAGTATGTACGACGCGCATACCGCGTCCGCCGCCGCCGCCAGCAGCTTTAATGATTACCGGATAGCCTACACGCTTGGCGGTTTTCAATATTTCGCTCGGGTCATCAGACAAAGCACCGCCTGAACCTGGCACGCAGGGTACTCCAGCCTTTTTCATGGCATCTTTGGCTGAAACTTTGTCACCCATCAGGCGAATAGTCTCGGCGCGCGGGCCGATAAAGACGAACCCGCTTTGCTCGACACGCTCGGCGAAGTCGGCGTTCTCTGACAAGAAGCCATAACCGGGATGAATCGCCTGTGCATCAGTGACTTCGGCAGCGCTAATGACGGCAGGAATATTCAAATAGCTTTTAGCAGAAGGCGCGGGGCCAATACAAACAGACTCATCCGCGAGCTTGACGTATTTTGCTTCCCTGTCTGCCTCTGAATACACGGCTACAGTCTTAATGCCCAATTCGCGACAGGCACGCTGTACGCGTAGAGCGATTTCACCACGGTTGGCTATGAGGATTTTTTCAAACATAAAAATCCTTATCCGATGATGAATAACGGTTCGCCGTATTCAACAGGCTGACCGTTTTCTACGAGGATTTTCTTGATAGTGCCAGCAAAGTCACACTCGATTTCGTTCAAGAGCTTCATTGCTTCGATAATGCAGATCGTATCCCCCACTGCAACGGTAGAACCTACATCCACAAAAGGCTTGGCATCTGGGGACGACGCACGATAAAAAGTACCGACCATCGGCGATTTTACGACATGACCTTCTTCTACTGCTGGGGCAACAGGTTGTGGCGCTGCGGCAGGAGCAGCCGCACTAGCCTGCGCCACAGGCTGTGGGGCTGCTACAGCATAGTGTGCAACAGGTGCAGCGCCGTGCATTAAAGCACGGCTGATGCGCACCTTTTCTTCACCTTCGGTCAATTCTAGCTCGGAAATACCCGATTCCTCGACTAGATCAATCAATTTTTTAAGTTTACGTAAATCCATAATTTTCCCTCGGGCAATGCTTTTTATTGTTGTTTTTGGTTGATCTGTTGAATTGCGAAGCGCAATGCGGCTAAATAACCTTCAGCACCCAAACCACATATTACTCCTGTCGCGATATCGCTGAAATAAGAGTGATGTCTAAAATGTTCGCGTGCGTGAACGTTGGAGAGATGTATCTCGACAAACGGCGTATTTACAGCCGAGAGAGCATCTCTTATGGCTACGGAAGTATGGGTATAAGCAGCGGGATTGATGAGAATATAATCCACTTTGTTGGCAACAAGCGATTGAACCTTGTTGACGATATCCGCCTCGCTATTGCTTTGAAACGTTTCCAGCATCACTTGATGCTGTTGTGCGACGCGCTGCAATTCTTGGTTGATATCCTCTAAAGAAGATTTACCATAATGTGCAGGTTCGCGCGTACCCAACAAATTGAGGTTTGGACCATGGATCACCAAAATGGCTGGCATGCGCATTTTTAACCCAGAATCTCGCGTTTATTACAACTTTCCATAACTCAAAGTTTGCCGAAATTGGGCTTTTTTGTCCAGCAATTTCGCTGAAATTAACAGAAGATATTGCAATTAAAGCGCTAAGTATTTGATTTGAATTGTAAAAATTTCAGAGTTAATTTTTAGGCAACAGATTTGATATAACGGCTTCCAATAAGGGTTTGGATACCTTACCTAAAAACGTTTTTGTTACTTTGCCGTCAGGAGTGATGATTATCGTGTATGGAAGCACCCCTTTATCGTTGCCAAGGCTTACTGCAATTCCCATCCCTTCCAAATCAGCCGCCAGCAGCGGATAGGAAACAGGGTTTTCTTTTTGAAACGCGCGAATGGTTTCTAGGTCATCAATCGCTAAGCCTAGTACTTGTAGGTTTTTTGATTGATATTCCTGATGGAATGCTGACAAATCTGGCATCTCTTCACGGCAAGGAGGGCACCAGGTAGCCCAAAAATTGACGACGATAATCTTGCCTTTGTAGTTGCTCAGCGGTTGCTGTACATTTTCAGTATCAGGCAATGTTGCTCTAAACAGTTTTTCTGTTGATAAGCCAGCACCACTTTGCGTTTGTGTGCTGATAGAAAAATGGCGAATCGTAAATCCAAGTACAGCTATGAGGAGAAGATATCCCAGTGTAGAAAGCGTCTTTTTTAACATGCAGGAGCTTCAGCAGACCACTAAAGGGTTGCATTCATCTGTTTTAAGTGCACGAATGCGATTGATGGTTTCTAGGAAGTTGTCAGCATTTTCAAAACCGATCACCTTGATTGGTAATATCTCTTGTCCCTGCTTGTTGTAAAAAATGATACCGGGAGGACCAAACAAATTAAAACGCTTTAGCAAACCCAAGTCTTCAGGGGTGTTTTCAGTCACATCTGCCTGCAACAGTACGAAATCAGCAAGCGCTTTCTTGACGCGAGAATCGCTGAAAGTTAACTGTTCCATCTCCTTGCAAGACACACACCAATCGGCATAAAAATCGAGCATTAAGAATTTACCAGAGGCTTGCTTAACTGCCTGGTCGAGCTCGGCGGTATTACGCACTCGTTTGAACGGCAATTCAGCATGGCTGTCAGTAGCAGCCAATCTTAGTCCAGCAAGTGGTTGCCACGGTGATTTCGCACCAGAAACTGCGCCCACCAGCAATGCCAATCCGACCCCCAGTAGAATAATCCCGATGCCTTTCCAGAAACGCATCCAAGGATGGGACCTGCCAAGTTTCTCATCAATTGGCAGAGGATCCAGCGCGTGCAGATACATGGCCGGGATAATAAATAAGGCGGCCCAGAGTAACATCTGCAAACTGTTAGGAATCACTGGGGAAACCAGATAGATAGCCATGGCAAGCATCACGACACCAAAGAAATTGCGCACAGCGGTCATCCAAGGCCCAGCCTTTGGCAAGACATGGCCCGCGGATGCGCCAATGAGCAGCAGCGGTACGCCCATTCCAATCGACAAACAGAACAAAGCCACGCCGCCTAGCACTACATCATGCGTCTGGCTAATATAGAGTAGGGCGCCGGCAAGTGGGGCAGCGACGCAAGGGCTGACAATCAGCGCAGACAGCACTCCCATGAAGAACACGCCTAATAATTGCCCGCCTTTGAGCTTGTTGGTAGTGTTTACCATACGGTCTTCCACTGCGTGCGGTAGGCGCAATTCGTAAAAACCGAACATCGAAAAAGCCAGTGCGACAAAAATCAAGGCGGTTGCGCCCAATACCCACGGGCTTTGCAAGGCATTGCTCAAAAGCTGCCCAGATAAACCGGCTGCGACACCAGCCAAAGTGTAGCTGAGCGCCATGCCTAAAGTGTAGGCCAGTGATAGATTGAAGCTATGCATTCTACTAGTGGCGTGATGATGCACTTTTTTATCGCCCACGATGATGCCAGACAGGATGGGAATCATTGGCAGCACACAAGGCGTCAGTGCAAGCAACAGGCCGAAACCAAAAAAACCTGCCGCGATAAGCCATAGTTTCCCGCCTTTCAGCAAAGATGTTGCTTGGTCATCCGATGAAGCTTGGGCGTCAGTTAATGTGTCAACTAGATTGATATCAAAGCTTTTGCGCTGTGGCGGGTAGCACAGACCTTTCTCACTGCAGCCTTGATATCGAGCATTGATAGTGACATTCCCGGAGATTCCCTCTGTGAGGATTTTTGCACTAAAGTCATGATGAAAGACTTCCATCTTGCCAAAGTTAGGGTCATCCTTGATATCTCCTTGTGGAAAATCCACGCGCAGAATTTTGCCAGCAGTTTTGCCTGCCAGTTCAAATTTGATGCGGTCCTTATAAAGATAATATCCAGGTTCGACTTTAAAATCGGCACTGGCCGCATTAGCCTCTTGCGCAATGATTTCCAGTTTGAATGCAACATCCGGTGAGAGGAATTTCTCCTCTTCATCTGAGTTTTCGGTAAATTGCAGTTTATTGCCGTCTGCCATGCAGCTAAGCGAGATAAGGCAGAGTAAAAAAAAGCTTAAAAGGCGTTTAATTAACATAAGGTGATATTTTTTTGTGCGCATAGCCATTGTAAATATGGTTTATAGCCATCATGTATGTGGAGCGCGATAATTTCAGGAAGTTCGTACGGATGTACTGCTAGAATAGCGGTTTCTAACGCTTGATATTGTGCTTGAGTGGTTTTTATCATCACAGGGATCTCAGTGCTGTGTTCCATTTTACCTTGCCAGTAATAAAAGGATTCACAAGGATTCAGGATATTAACGCAGGCAGCCAGATTCTGCTGAACAACCATCTGCGCAAGTTGAGTGGCAGCCTGCTTGTCTGGCAAGTTGGTGAGCACTACCAAGACATCGGATATGTTGACATGTTTTGACATGATATTAGGAAATAAAATGCGTTTTTTTGCAATGTTGATTTTACTCGCTTTTCCTTTAGCAGAGATATTTCTGCTGGTGAAGCTAGGTCACCAGTATGGTTGGTGGTTGGGTTTGTATTTAGTCGTGATTTCCCTGTTGGGCTTACAACTCATTAAGGACGAGCGTTCGATGTTCTCCGCTCGAATGATGCAAAGCCTGAGTGCTGGCGGTAACCCGGTAACGGCGATGATGGGTAGCGCCCGAAATATGGTTGCTGGAGTCCTGCTGCTGATACCTGGCGTGATTACAGACGCGATTGCGGCCCTGTTGCTGCTTATTCCAGTCAGGCAGCCAGCATTGGGCGCCGGGCAGACTTATCAAGAGCAGCCTTATCGTGCTGCCGCCAATGATGACATCATCGAAGGCGAGTTCACCGAAATCAAAAATGAGCTAGAGAAAAAATAATGGCATCAGTAACAATCAAAAATACCGGGCACCGGTTCGAGGTACGTCCCAGCCAGACTGTTCTGGAAGCTGCGATTGAATCAGGCATCAATCTGCCATATGGCTGCCGAAATGGTGCATGCGGTGCCTGTAAGGGAAGTATCTTGTCGGGGAAAGTCATGCACGATGATTATCAGGGTAGCGCATTGACAGAAGCCGAGCTGGCTGCTGGTCAGGCATTGTTCTGCTGTGCCAGACCACTGGAAGATCTGGTGATCGAATGCCGTGAAGTTTATGACGCACAGGGAATCCGCCCCCGCATATTACCTGCCAGGGTACAGAAAAAGGAAAAACTGGCACATGATGTGATGGCGCTTTACCTGCAACTGCCTGCAAGTGAGCGCTTACAGTTTCTGCCGGGCCAATATGTCGAGTTCATTTTGAAAGATGGTAAACGCCGTGCATTCTCTATCGCCAATGCGCCGCATGATGATACGGTCATGGAGTTGCATCTGCGTCTGATTCCGGGTGGGCAGTTTACAGAATATGTTTTCAGCGAGATGCCTGAAAAAGCTATCTTGCGTATCGAAGCACCTTTTGGCAGCTTCTACCTGCGCGAGGAATCCCAAAAACCGGTGATCTTTGTGGCGGGTGGGACCGGATTTGCCCCTATCAAAGGCATCATTGAGCATATGATTTATACTGGCAATAAGCGCCCTATCAGGCTCTATCGTGGTGCGCGTAGTTTGCGGGATTTATACATGGATGATATGAGCCAGCAATGGGCCGCCCAGTATCCACACATCAGCTATGTGCCAGTGCTTTCTGAACCTATGCAGGAAGACAATTGGCAGGGCAGGACAGGGTTGGTGCATCAGGCGGTGCTCGATGATATCCGGGATCTGAGTCCTTACCAGGCTTACGTGTGTGGCGCCCCTGGGATGGTGGATATTGCGTTTGAGACCTTTCAGCAGCAGGGTTTGCCCAAAGACGAGTTCTTCTCGGACGCCTTTACCTTTGCCAATCCAGCACCTAAAGTTTAGAAAGCTTCTTCAGCAGGGCGTCGATCAAAGCGGTATCGCCAGGTGTATCGGATATTGCGACATGCAGTCCAAGCTTGAGCGGAACCTCTGCGATGCGGGCATGGTTCACACATAAGATAACGTGTCGTAACCATTCTGAGTCGCCAGCTAAATCCAGCAAATAACGCATCGCCTCGCTGCTGGTGACGATGACCGCTTGCAGTTTGCCCTGTTTCCATAGATCACAGAGCAGATTGGTGTTCGTTTGAGGGTTCACACGGCGGTAACTCTCTGCAAAATATACATCAGCACCACGAGATTTCAACGTCTCTGCTATTAATTCCCGTCCGCCCACACCACGAAAGACAGCGACTTTCAAATTAGCGACATCGTGCATCTCAGGCAAGGCCAGCAAGCTTTCACTATCGTATCGACTATGGGGAATCAGCACTTGGTGCACGCCGTAAAGGGCTAGGGCTTTGGCTGTCTGATGGCCAATCGCGGCAAAACGCAGATTTTCCGGGATGCTGCCATAATGTCTGAGAATGCGGGGCATGGACTGCTCTACCGCATTGGTACTGATGAAGATGGCCCAATCAGTGTTTTCCAGACCTAGGATTTGCTGCTCAAAGGCGTGATAGTCTTCAAGTGGCTGGATGGCCAGTAAGGGGTAAGGGATAGGAACTCCTCCCAAATGCGTTATCAGTTCGTTCAGTGCTTGTGCCTGTTCAATCGGCCGCGTGACGGCGATATGGATACCGGCTAAACGCTGCTCGGTCATGGCTTGATATGGTCTAGGGCGGCTAGTATCTTATCCGCACCTTGTGCTATCAGCCTTTCAGCCAGTGCCTTGCCAAGCGCTTCCGGATTGGCTTTCAGGCCGGTCATTTTCTCTCGCAACATTTGCTTGCCATCCACGCTTGCTACGAAGCCGGCCATTTCGATGTCGTCGCCTTGCGTGACCGCGTATGCTCCCAAAGGCACCGTGCAGCTTCCGGCCAGCGCACGGCTGAACGCACGTTCTGCAAGCACGCTGGCTTCTGTATCAGGGTGGTTCAGTGGTGCTAGGATAGGCATTAGGTCATGACGGTCAGCGCGAATCTCGATGCCCAGCGCACCTTGTCCGACAGCAGGAATGCTCTGCTCTGGGGTAATGAAATCGCGGATCTTGTCACTTAAGCCCAAACGAATCAAGCCAGCTGCCGCAAGAATGATGGCGGCATATTGCCCTTCGTTCAACTTACGCAAACGGGTTTGCAGGTTGCCGCGCAGCGATTCAATCTTCAAATGCGGAAACCTCGCCTGTAGCTGACTTTGGCGACGCAAGCTGGAAGTACCAACCATACTGCCGGCAGGCAAGTCTTCCAAACTAGCGAAATCGTTAGACACGAAAGCATCGCGCGGATCTTCGCGTTCGCCGGTAGCGGCCAGCATGAAACCATCCGGAAGATTCATCGGCACGTCTTTCATGCTATGTACGGCCAGGTCTGCGCTACCGTTTTCCAGAGCGATTTCTAGCTCTTTGACAAACAGGCCTTTGCCACCTATGCGTGCTAGCGGGGAATCCAGAATCTGGTCGCCTGTCGTGGTCATGCCAAGAATCTGGACATCACAATCTGGATATAATTCTTGCAATCGTGCTTGGATATGCTTGGCTTGCCACATGGCAAGAGCGCTCTCGCGGGAAGCGATGACGAGTTTTTTGGGTGCGTTTTGCATAAGCTGGATTTTAGCATATTGCGCAGGTTACAAACTGTTACAAGATGCTCCGAAAAATTGGTTTAAGCTAGCTCGGCTAAGGCAAAAATCATTTCAACAACAATAGGTTCATGGAGAAGAGTATGCAAAATCAAGTAGATATTTTTGTAGAATCACTCAATCAATTCTGGCTGCAGCTGGTTATTTTCATTCCCAAGTTGCTGGCAGTCATCGTCATCTTGTTCTTTGGCTGGCTGCTGGCAAAGCTCGCCAGATTCGGCGTGAAACGTTTGCTGGAGGCTACGCAGTTCGATAAATTTGCGCAAAAATCCGGACTAGAAGCATTCATGGTACATGGTAATATCAACCTGACACTCAGCAGTATCATCAGCCAAGTCGTTTACTGGCTGGTGATCATTCTTTTCGTCATCGCCGGGGCAAACACACTGGGTCTGAATGAGGTGGCTACTCTCCTGCAGCAGCTAGCTGGCTACCTACCGCGCATCATCGTGGCGATTTTGGTGGTGATATTTGGTACCTTGCTGGCGCGTTTCATCAACCGGTTGGTATTTGCCTGGTTATACAGCATCAAGTTCAGTCATGCGCTTACCGTCAGCACCTCTACCGAATACGGCATTCAGATCATGTCGGTGTTTGTAGCGCTCGAGCAGTTGGGTATAGGCATGCAGTTGCTGAACTCCTTGTTTGTCATCGTCTTCGGTGCGATCTTTCTGGCGCTGGCCATCGCGTTCGGCTTGGGTGGTAAAGACTGGGCGGCCAGAGTGATTGCAGAAATGGACTCAAAAGCCCATCAGCGCGATTAGTCTGTTTTCTTCCAAAATTTAATAGTCATGACCATCGGCCTGCAAGGCATCATCCAAATGTGCCTTGCAGGGCCGGTGTTCTGATAATCAAGAAAACGTCCTAGCTGGACTTGATCAGATGTTGCTGGCGGCGGCTGACGGCGATGGTCTCCGGGACGTCTTTTAACAGAGCAACCCATTGGTTCTCACCTTCCCCACTGTTTTTCTCATAACCAACGATATATTGCGGAGCTACCAGACAATTGCGGTGCAAACGCAGGAATTGCCCGGCAAACTCGTTTTCAATGTTGGTGAGGGATTCTTCCAGAAGATATTCATGGCTCACGGTCCGCACCGTCAGGTATTTCAGTTCGGCACGCAGATAGATGATGTCTTCAACAGGCACCAGAACCACTTTGCCTCGTTCATGAATACTCAGGTGTGAGCGTTTTTTCTGCAGCGGTTTCAGAGCTTCGAGCTGTCTGGGCATCAGTGTCTGCGCCTTTTGGATCGCGGTCTGCAGTCGTTCCGAGCGGATGGGCTTGAGCAGATAATCGATGGCATTCAAATCGAAAGCCTGGATGGCATGCGCATCATAGGCGGTGGTAAAGATCACGAAAGGCTTCGATTCCAGTTTTTGCAGGTGCTCGGCGGCTTCAAGTCCATCCATCACCGGCATCCGGATATCGAGCAGCAAGACATCCGGCTTGTGCAGTACGGCAAGCTCAATCGCTTCCTTGCCATTCTTGGCCTCAGCAACAATCTGGATATCCGGGATTTCCTCCAGCAAGTCACGCAGGCGGTTCCTGGCCGGCGGCTCATCGTCGGCAATCAATACTTGCAATTTGGCGGTAGCCTCTGTCATGTGTTGGCCCGCAAGGGAAGACGGATAAAGACATGATAACGGTTACCGGCTTGTCGTGTAATCAGGCTGGCTTCCAGGTCAAAATGGAGTTGTAGCCGCTCCTTGATATTCTTGAGCGCCATTTTGTTGCCGCTATGGTGGTCTTTCTCGGGCGAATAAGGGTTGCTGATATCAATCATCAGATCTTGGTGTTTGCTGGAGATTTCTATGGTGATTTTACCCCCGGCTTCCAATGGCTCAATGCCATGATAGACGGCGTTTTCGAGCAGCGGTTGCAATAGCAGCGGAGGAATCAATGCATTCATGGTTGTTTCATCTATCCGCCAGTCCAGCTCCAGACGCTCGTCAAGTCTCAGTTTCTCGATGTTCAGGTATTGTTTGCACAGCGCGATTTCCTGGCTGAGCGGCACCAGTTCCCGGTTGTCGCCCATCAGCACGCGAAACAGGTCGGACAGATCTTCCAGTGCAGATTCGGCGCGTTTAGGCTGGCTGCGAATCAGTGACAATACGGCATTGATGCTGTTAAACAGGAAATGCGGGCGTATGCGCGCCTGCAGAGCCTGTAACCTGGCTTCGGCGATAGCCGGGGAATAGGCGCGTTGCAACAGGTGCAGATAGTACAAGACTATACCGGTAGTGATCAGCGCCAATAATATGGCGCGGGACATGTTCATGGGAGTGTCAAAAACGATGTACTGATTGATGATGAAACCTAGTGCTGCTGTGATGATCGCAATTATTAATGAAATCGCCGCAAGACCCTGCCAGTAGGGGCGCTTATTCAGGATAGGGTATAGTGGATACAGGCACAGCAGGCTCAAGAGCAATACAGGTTCTACAATCGTGGCAAGCGAGGTTACCAGGGATAAAAACTCATTCGGCTGCCGGCTCAACACCAGTGCTGCCATTGCCATCAGCAAGTTGACTGACAGCAAGATGCGCAGGTAAACACCCATGTTTTGCAGGTTGGGGAGACGGCTATTTTTACGCACTTTGGCCTTTAGATATTTACTTGTAGTGTGCCCGAATAGAATACTTGGTTATAATGTGCCCGATATAGGCCGTAAGTATATTATTATTAAACAAAATTTCACAATCACTATCACTAAAGTCCATTTAAAACGTGCAAAGTAAAAAACCTTCAACAGTAGCGCCATCTCAAGATCAAACATCTGCCAAGACATGGTCTGGCCGGTTCAGCGAACCGGTCGCGGAGTTGGTCAAGCAATATACGGCTTCTGTCAATTTTGATAAACGCCTGGCCGAGTTCGATATTCAAGGCTCGTTGGCACATGCCCAGATGCTGGGCGCCCAAGGCATTATTTCAGCAGATGATGTGAAAGCCATCGACAAGGGGCTGAACGAGATTCTGGCAGAGATCCAGGCAGGCACGTTTGAATGGTCACTGGATCTGGAAGATGTGCACCTGAATATCGAAAAGCGGCTTACGGACAAAATTGGCGATGCTGGTAAGCGCTTACATACGGGCAGAAGCAGAAATGACCAGGTTGCTACGGATGTGCGTTTGTGGCTGCGTGCGACGACAGATGAAGTGCTGTATGCCATTCACCAGCTGCAACTGAGTATTCTGGATCTGGCAGAGGCGCATGCCGATACCATCATGCCCGGCTTTACACACCTGCAAGTGGCACAGCCGGTCACGTTCGGCCATCATTTGATGGCTTATGTCGAAATGCTGAGCCGAGATGCCAGCCGTTTTGCCGATTGCCGCAAGCGTGCCAACCGATTACCGCTTGGTGCAGCTGCGCTGGCGGGAACGAGCTACCCGATTGATCGTGAGAAAGTTGCGCAGATACTGGGGTTTGATGACGTATGTGAAAATTCGCTGGACGCAGTCAGTGACCGTGACTTTGCTATCGAATTCACCGCTGCTTCATCATTGCTGATGACACACCTGTCCCGTTTTTCCGAAGAACTTATTCTGTGGTCCTCCCCACGTTTTGGTTTTGTTGAGATTGCAGATCGTTTCACAACCGGTTCATCTATCATGCCGCAAAAGAAAAACCCGGATGTACCTGAACTGGTACGCGGCAAGACCGGTCGTGTGAATGGTCATCTGGTGGGTCTGCTCACACTGATGAAAGGCCAGCCGCTGGCATACAATAAAGACAATCAGGAAGACAAAGAGCCATTGTTCGATACGGCAGATACCGTATTGGTAACACTCCAAATCTATGCAGATATGTTACGCCTGCCTATGGTTGAAAATGGCAAAGTCATCAAGCAGGGGTTTACGGTCAACAAGACAGCCATGCGTCAGGCGGCGCTGGAAGGTTTTGCCACAGCGACAGACCTCGCAGATTATCTGGTGAAAAAAGGCATGCCGTTCCGTGACGCGCATGAGGCAGTTGCTCTAGCCGTTAAATTTTCCGCCAATAAAGGGTGTGATTTGGCAGAATTGTCTTTGACGGAACTACAACAATTTTCTGACATGATTGATGAAGATATCTACCAAGTATTAACGCTGGAAGGCTCTGTCGCAAGCAGGCTACATACGGGTGGCACCGCACCAGAGCAGGTCAAGCAGGCTATCCGTAAGGCTAGAGATAGGCTGGCCTAAAATTTGCTTATGATTAAGATAGTCGTTTAAAAAAATCCATATGGCTATTTTAATTCACAGAAAATTCAAGGTATTGCTGATGGCGTTCTTGCTGGCTTTGCAAGTCAATGCGCATGCCGGGGTTGAGATGGAGACTTCTCACATAGAGGCCGCTATACAACAAGATAAAAGCAGCATGGTATGGCCCATGATGCCGAATGAGAATATCCATGAACTTGCACGGCTGTTTTATCCTAAAAACGAGTACATGCAACGTCTTTTTATACAGAAAACCCTTCGTTTAAATACCCAAGCACGTCCTGGGCTGAGTGCGGAAGATCGTTTCCCCACATTGACACCCATCCAGATCCCAACGTTGAAATCCCTGGCCGTAACGCGTCCTATCCATGCGCACAAGAAGACAGTCAAGCAAGGCTTGAAGATGAGCATTAGTATTCAGTCCATGCAAATCAAGGCAGTGAACGGATTGTTGCAGCAATATCAAAATCTGCTATCAAGAAATACCTTTCTTAGAGATGAGTTAGCTAAGCTGAATCAAAAGCTATCGCAGCTTCAGCAAAAGATGTTGGATCTGAAACGTCTGTTCTCGATGACATCTACGAGTGAGCCAGCTAAACCGCTCAAGCTTGAGAATCTGGATAAGGCTGCTACCGGCAAAACCAAGTCCACAGCAAAACCCATGATGGCAGACGATTCACTGCAAGGCTATATGAGACAGCCATGGCTGCTGGCACTGCTGATTTTTAGTTTGCTGGCGCTTGCAATGACTGTGATTTTAAAAAGACGCCGACAGCAGATGGAACACAGTTTCCTGTTAACAGAAATATCACAGGCTGAAACTGGCAACATAGATACTAGGGAAGCTTGGGTGGATATACAGCAGGATGCTGGTCACGTCAGTGCGCAAGATACGGGCGTACTAGTGCAGGAAATGGAGCAGGATAGCGAGGAATATGCCATCGAGATTCTGGAAGAAGCCAGGCTGTTGACGAGTGTTAACCGATATGACGATGCGATTGCACACTTGAAAGATAACATTAAAGCCAGCCCCAAGGCTACTATCCAGCCTTGGTTGTATCTGCTCGATATATTCAAACAACTTGGCATGCAGGCGGAATTCGAGACATATGCGCTGATGCTGCATCAGACATTCAACGTCATGACTCCGCTGTGGCATGTGCGCGATGTCGCTTTGGTTGTGCCGGAAAGCCTGGAAGAGTTCCCACACATTATGGAAAAACTGTACGGTTTATGGCCTAGCGATTCGGCCAGAAGCTATCTCAGAGATTTGATTAATGATAACCGTGGTGGTGAAAGGGGCGGTTTTGGCAGGGCAGTGCTTGATGAAATCCTGATGCTGATTGCCCTGCTGGATAGACGTAAAAAGTTAGATGCTATAAGTGCATCTGGCTAGTCTAAAAAGATAGCCAGTAAATCGTTCAAAAAGCGCTGCCCAAGTTGGGTGGGCTTGACCAAACTTGGGGTCACTTCCAGAAACCCGCGTTTTGATGCCTCTGAAACCCGCGGGGATATCGATTCCCAAGGCATGCCTGTACGCTGCTGGAACAGCATCGGATCAAACCCTTGCGTCAGCCTCAGCGCGTTCATCATGAATTCAAAGGCTAAATCCGTCTTTTCTATTGCCCATACCTCTTCAGGCGCTTTTCCCGCAAGCGCTTGCTGTATGTATTGTTTGGGGTGCTTGGGACGTGCTTCCCGGGTAATCTTGTCGTGATAACTTAATTTAGAATGCGCTCCTGCCCCGATACCCACATAGTCGCCGAACGTCCAGTAGTTGAGGTTGTGGCGCGCTTGCTGGTTTGGTTTGCAGAAAGCTGAGGTTTCATAATGCTGGTAACCGTGTAGCGCCAGCAATTCTTCAATCCTCATCTGCATTTCAGCAGAGGTATCGTCGTCTGGCAAAGGAGGCGGTGTGCGGTGGAAAGCCGTATTCGGTTCCAGTGTCAGGTGGTAGAACGAAAGGTGTGAAGGTGCCAGTTCACTTGCGATTGCTGCATCGCGCAAGGCTTCATCGATGGACTGATTCGGCAGCGCATACATCACATCCAGATTCACGCGCGGGAAAGTTTGCATCGCTAGGTCGACGGCTTGTAGTGCCTGTTCACGGTCGTGGATACGTCCTAAAGCCTGCAAATGCTGTGGATGAAAACTCTGGATACCTAAAGAGAGGCGATTGATGCCAGCTTGCTGATAGCCCTTGAAGTTGGCGATATCCACCGTGCCGGGGTTGGCTTCAAGGGTAATCTCACAATTGTATTCCAAAGGAGTGAGCGCGCGCACTTGGCTCAGGATGCGGTCGATGGATTCGGCCGAAAACAGGCTGGGCGTTCCACCGCCGAAGAAGATGCTGCGGATCTTTCGGCCCCAGATCTTCGGTGTTGCTTGCTCCAAGTCCGCAATCAAGGCATCGATATACTGTTTTTCAGGAATCTCGGTCTTAAGCTCGTGCGAATTGAAGTCGCAATAAGGGCATTTGCGCACACACCATGGGATATGAATATACAGCGAAAGCGGCGGAGGATTTTTCAGGCCGCTA
This sequence comes from Methylophilus sp., assembly GCA_035423825.1. GTDB lineage: Bacteria > Pseudomonadota > Gammaproteobacteria > Burkholderiales > Methylophilaceae > Methylophilus. Next base: position 309,300 of record DAOMMM010000002.1, read on the forward strand.
GAAGCCGCATCCTGATAGGTTTGCAGGCGTGTGGCCGGAATGATTGGAATCATCGTTTATTGTAAGGATTGACCAAGCTATCCACGAGTTTGTGCAATGCATCGCGCATCTGTTGTTCGCTCACTTCCATCAGCAAGCCATCCTCAAGCGCATCCTGGGCAATCTGTTTCAGTTCATCAAAGTTCTCGGTCATGACTTTGACTTTTTCAGTGCAGGAGACCACACTGCCGTCGTCGCGTACCCATTTTGGCCATTCGGGATTGGTGATTTTAGGCTGATTCATGGGATAGCCTTTCCAGTTTCTGCAGCAACTTTTGCAACGCTTGGCCGCGATGGCTGATGCGGCTTTTGATGTCCAGCGGTAATTCAGCCACCGTCTTATCGGTTTTCAGGTCAAGAAACAGTGGGTCGTAGCCGAAACCACCGTCACCGCGATATTCGCGCAGGATCTGCCCTTGCCAGACACCTTCGGCAATCAGCGGTTGAGGGTCTTCCGGATGGCGCACCAGCACCAGCACGCAGTAAAAATGGGCGTGCCGTTCGGAGATGCTGCTCATCATATGCAGCAATTTGTCATTGTTACGCTCGTCCTGGGTCAACAAGCTATTAGGCGGGTTTTTGCCCGCGAATCGCGCAGAGAGTACCCCGGGCGCGCCCTGCAAAGCGTTGACGCAAAGGCCGGAATCATCAGCCATCGCAGGCAGCCCCGTATGGCGACTAGCATGACGTGCCTTGGCAAGAGCGTTTTCCACAAAGGTGCAGAAAGGCTCTTCGCATTCTGGTACATTGAATTGCGATTGGGGCAGAATCTTCAGATCGAATGGTGCAAGAATGTGCTGAATCTCACGGATCTTGCCCGCATTTCCGCTGGCGATGACGAGTTGTTTGAAAGGCAGAGACATCATTGCAATCCCAAAGCTGTCTTTTGGATCTGTGAAAGTGATTCGATGCCCATCTGTGCTAGTTTAAGCATGTCCTGCATCGCCATCGCACTGAATGGTTCACCTTCCGCAGTGCCCTGGATTTCGACAAAACCGCCTTTGCCAGTCATGACGACGTTCATGTCGGTGTCGCAGCCCGAGTCTTCGATGTAATCCAGGTCCAGCACTGGCATGCCTTGGTACACGCCCACCGAGATGGCGGCAACAGAGTCCTTGAGTGGGGATTCATTAATCAGCCCTTTTTGCAGCAGCGTGCTGATGGCATCGTACAGAGCGACATAGGCGCCAGTGATGCTGGCGGTACGTGTCCCTCCATCAGCCTGGATTACGTCGCAATCGACCTGGATGGTGCGCTCGCCTAGCTTTTCCAAGTCAATGATAGCACGCAGGCTGCGGCCTATCAGGCGCTGGATTTCCTGTGTGCGACCTGATTGTTTGCCTTTGGCAGCCTCTCTGTCCATGCGCTGGCCGGTGGAGCGAGGGAGCATACCGTATTCTGCGGTTACCCAGCCTTGCCCTTTGCCTTTCAAGAAGCCGGGTACTTTTTCGTCCACGCTGGCATTGCATAGCACATGCGTGTCACCAAACTTAATGAGTACCGAGCCTTCGGCATGCTTGGTGTAGTGACGAAGAATCTCAATGTTGCGTAATTCATGCAAGCCACGGCCGCTAGGACGATAGGCTTGGTTGGGAATGTTTGTTTGAGTCATGGCCATGAGCTTTTACTAAAAAGCGAATTATAAGCCAACTAAGGCTTGTCAAAAGCCGATTTTCTGTTGTGTGCGTATCAGTGCAGCTTGAATCTCTGCAATAGTGTTCTCAATATCATCATCGGATAGATCGTTGGCGGGATTGCCACCCTCCACCAGATGAGTGACCGGGTTGATAATGGTAGTGGTCTCACCCAATGGCATCAACTGTGTCGAAATGGTGATTGGGCTTTCGGCACGATCCCCCCATTGCAGTCCGATGGCGCTCATATTGTCACCATACTCGTCACAAGCAAACTCGGCACTATCGAGCAGCTTATTGGTGGCTTCGGTGATGTCGCGATATGCGTGGAGAATATCTTTGATTTGCTGATCCTCCAGCACACCCCAAACCCCATCTGTGCACAGCAGAATCGTATCGCCTTCCATCAGTTCTATCCTGTTGGAAAGGTCTATCTGTGGTGACGTTTCGCCGCCCAGGCAATTATAGATTTTGTTTTTGTAAGGATGCGTCGCCATGTCGGCTTTACTTATAAGGCCTTTCTTATATAGCGATTGAACGACCGAATGATCTTCGGTACGGAACAGCAAATGGCCGCTGCGGAAATGATACAGGCGCGAATCGCCCACATGTGCGCAATACAGATAACCTCGCTGAATCACAGCAGCAACGATGGTGGTGCGTGGAGACTCTACCAGATTCTGGGTTTGCGTCAGGCTTTCAATCATGTCATGCACTTGCTGGATATGATCGGTCAGGAATTTAGCCGGGCTGTTCAATGCCGGAACAGCTAGTCGCTGGAAAGCATCGGTGAGTGTCTTTACCGCCAATTGGGCAGCAACCTCCCCATGGCGGTGACCACCCATGCCGTCAGCCAATACAAGTAATAAAGCATCCTTGCTGTAGGAATAGGCCAGTCTGTCCTGATTGTATGGTCTTGGGCCCTGGCGACTGTTCTGGTAGATGGTAAATTTCATGTTACTTTACAATTTCAAAGCTTTATAGCGGCTTGATGAGCGCCGCCTTGATTTTATGAGTGATGCTGGTTTTTTTCTGTGGTAATGGCTCCACGATTTTCAGCAGTTCTTTTTGTAGTGAGAAGACGCTTTGCGGCCTCTCCATGTAATCGAGCTTCAGGCAATGGTCAATCGTGTTAAGCAGCTGTTCGCTATAAACGCCTTTGCCCAGTTTCGCGGCTGGTACCAGCGTGTCTTTTTGTACGCGCTGGTTAGCTGCCATCGGCGCGGAGCGTGCCAGACATGAGTACATGCTGGCACCTACACTATAGATATCGCTCCAGGGACCAAGCTTCTGGCGCTCAAAATACTGCTCAGGTGGCGCAAACCCCGGGGTATAGCTTGGGGAGAGTTTCGATTGTGTCTGTGTCAGTGTTTGTCGCGCAGATCCAAAATCCAGTAACACTGGGGAACCGTCGACACGGATGTAGATATTAGCGGGTTTGATATCCAGATGGAGTAATTTTTGCGTATGCACTTCACGCAAACCATTCAGCAATTCGCCAAAGACGCGTCTGACGAACTTTTCGCTAACCGGTTCATTTTGCGCCAGGATATAGTCTTGCAGTGATTTACCGCGCTCGTACTGCATAACCATGTACACGGTGTTGTTTTCTCTGAAGAAATTAACAACGCGTACGATATTCTTGTGGTCGATTTTGGCGAGTGCCAAGCCTTCTTCAAAGAAGCATTTCAGGCCATGCTTGAATGTGGCTGCATCATCGTCGGAATCCAGCAACACTGTCGCGCCTTCCATTCTCAAGGCCAGGCCAGTCGGCATGTATTCCTTGATGGCAACGACATTCTTATCCAAGTCCTGCGCCAGATAGACGAAGCTAAAGCCGCCAGAACTCAATACTTTCGTAATGATGTAGTCTTGCAGCATGTAGCCTATCGGCAGTGCTTGGTTTTTGGAACTGGCCATTACGTCATTATAATGAAGTTAAAACACAGATACTATTCTCGCATAAAATCATAGGGGTTTGATACAATTATGACAAATTACTTTAAGATTTGAAACTATGATACTCAGTATGACAGGATTTGCTTCGCAGCAACATGCCACAAACAACGGCACTTTGGTGCTGGAATTGCGTGCAGTCAACCACCGTTATTTGGAGTTATCGTTCAGAATGGACGAGGCCATGCGCAATTTTGAGCCGATGCTACGTGAACAGATAGCCGCAAGAGTTGGACGTGGTAAAGTGGATTGTCGTTTGACATTTTCACCTGCATCCATCCTAACAAGCGCGCCCAATCTCGATCATGACGTCTTGCAGCAATTGGCAGAGACGATAAGCAAAGTCGCCAGGCATTTTGAACATACTCAACCAGTGAATGTTCTGGATGTGTTGCGTATTCCCGGTGTAATGACGGTGCCTACCCTTGATGAGGAAGCACTGGAATCGGACTTAAAGGCCTTGCTCGATGGGGCGCTAGATGATTTGATTGCTGCCCGCTTGCGTGAGGGCGAAAAACTCAAAGCTATCATTTTGGCGCGTTTGGCGGAAGTTGAGGCGCAGGTGCAAATCGTCAAACCTTTGATGCCAAATCTAATCAAGCAATACCAAACGAAGTTAACAGACAAGCTTCGGGAAGCCTGCCAAGCGCAGGATGAGGAGCGCATTCAGCAGGAGATGGTGCTATTTGCGCAACGGATAGACGTGGATGAGGAGTTGTCACGCCTTGATGCGCACATCAGTGAAGTGAAACGTATCTTGTCGGCAGGTAAAGCAGCAGGCAAGCGTCTGGATTTCCTGATGCAGGAGATGAACCGTGAAGCCAATACCTTGGGTTCTAAATCGGTTTCCATCGAAACCACGCAAGTGTCCATGCAGCTGAAAGTGTTGATTGAGCAAATGCGTGAGCAGATTCAAAACATCGAGTAAAATAGTCGCATGATGCCGGGTAATTTATTTATTATCACAGCTGCATCCGGTGCTGGCAAAACCAGCCTGGTCAATGCCTTGCTGACCAAAGATAGCCAAGTTAAGCTATCTATCTCACACACGACGCGTGCCCCCAGGCCAGGCGAGGAAAATGGCGTCCATTATCATTTTGTCAATGAAGCTATCTTTAATGAGATGTTGAGTGCTGGCGATTTTTTGGAGTCGGCTTCGGTACATGGGGCACATTATGGAACTTCGCAAACCGCAGTAGAGTCTGCATTAGCAGCAGGGTTCGATGTGATTCTGGAAATCGACTGGCAGGGCGCGGAACAGATTCGCAAGACTTATCCTCAGGCGATAAGTATTTTTATACTACCGCCATCGATGGAGACCTTGGCAGAGCGCCTGAGCCGACGAGGGCAGGACAGCGTAGATGTGATCGCGATGCGGCTGGCGGCGGCTCGGGAGGAGATGCGCCATGTGGCTGAGTTCGATTATGTTACAATCAACGATGATTTTGATGCTGCATTGCAGGATTTGCTGGCCGTGGTACGCACGCAACGATTAAAGCTGCAAATACAAATTCAGCGTCACGCAGCACTGATTAAAGAGCTGACTTAAAAGATTTTTTTGGAGAGTATCAATGGCACGTATTACTGTAGATGATTGTTTGGAAAAGCTTCCTAACCGTTTCCAGCTGACTCTGGTCGCCGCATATCGCGCACGTCAGATCGCGAATGGCTCGGACCCGCTGGTGAGTATCCATGGCCGAGATAAACCGACGGTTATTGCCTTGCGCGAAATCGCTGCAGGTAAAGTTGGTTTGGAAATATTGTCGCGCGCTCAACATTAGCGACATTCATTTTGTGCGCAGTAACTTATCGACATGGTAAAAACTGCCATCCAGCTAATAGAGTCATCCTCGTCGATAACACAAGAGGATGACCCCCTGATTGCGGAGTTCGTTCCGCTTCTTAAAAGCTACCTGAATCCTGCAGATACTGAGTGCGTTCTAGCGGCCTATCGCTATAGCGCACAAGCCCATACCGGACAGACTCGCAAAACCGGCGAACCCTATATTACCCATCCTATCGCAGTCGCCGGCATATTGGCTAAGTTGCATTTGGATGTGCCGACCCTGTTGGCCGCGTTGTTACATGACGTGGTAGAGGATACCGGTGTACCATCTTCAGAAATCAGCGAAAGGTTCGGCAAACAAGTCGCCGACTTAGTGGATGGCGTCACCAAGCTGGACAAAATCGAGCTGCAAAGCGCTACACAAGCGCAGGCAGAGAACTTTCGCAAGATGCTGCTGGCGATGAGCCAGGATGTGCGGGTGATTCTTGTGAAGCTGGCGGATAGGTTGCATAACATGCAAACGTTAGAAGCGATGCGCCCGGAAAAACAAAAGCGCATCGCCAACGAAACGCTGGAGATTTACGCGCCTATCGCGAATCGTCTGGGTCTTAATCCGATTTTCCGTGAGTTGGAAGATCTAAGCTTCAAATATCTACATCCTTTCCGCTATCGAGTGATTGCCAAAGCAGTGATGGCGGCCCGAGGCAATCGTAAAGAGGTTATCAGTAAAATCCTGACAGCTATCGAGGCCAGGCTGAAAGAATCCGGAGTGGATGCTGACGTTGAAGGACGTGAAAAACATCTTTACAGTATTTACCGTAAAATGAGCGGCAAGCATATCAAGCTGGCGCAGGTGAATGACATTTACGGCTTTCGTATATTGGTCAAAGACAAACCGACCTGCTACTTGGTTCTGGGTGTACTACATGGCCTGTACAAGCCTATTCCCGGCCGATTCAAAGACTATATTGCCATTCCTAAAGCAAATGGCTATCAGTCGTTGCATACCACTTTGTTTGGCCCTTACGGCACGCCAATAGAGGTGCAAATTCGCAGTACTGAGATGCACAATATCGCGGATGCAGGTGTAGCGGCACATTGGCTGTATAAAACGGAAGACGCTCACTTGACCGCATTGCAGCAACAGACGCATCAATGGTTGCAACGACTAGTGGAGATTCAAACCGAGAGTGATGATAGCCACGAATTTCTGGAGCATTTCAAAGTCGACTTGTTTCCTGATGAGGTCTATGTGTTTACACCCAAAGGCAATATCCTTGCGTTGCCCAAAGGAGCCACAGCAGTGGATTTCGCCTATGCAGTCCATACCGATGTGGGTAACAGCTGTGTGGCCGTGAAGATCAACCATGAACTGGTGCCACTGCGTACCGAGATGCGTAACGGCGATCATGTCGAAATCATCACTGCGCCTTTAGCCAAGCCTAACCCAGCTTGGCTGAACTATGTCGTAACCGGAAAGGCCAGGTCGCATATCCGGCATTATCTGAAATCTCTGCAAGTCTCTGAATCCGCACAACTAGGTGAACGTATGCTCAATATCGCATTACGGGCCTTGCATGTGGAGCCTGCAGATGTGGATGACAAACAATGGCAAAAGGTGCTGCGTGATTATGGTGCAAAAGACAAGAAAGAAATCTTGACGGATATTGGCCTGGGTAAACGCATGAGCGTGATGGTGGCACATCAGCTGACGCAGGGTTTTGTAGATGCGTCTGATGCTGCAGGCCCCAAAACGCTCAAATCGCTGGATACCATTACGATTCGTGGCTCAGAGGGTATGGCAGTACAGTTTGCGCAATGTTGCCGTCCAATCCCTGGTGACCCGATTCTAGGTTTCATCAATAAGGATAAAGGTTTGGTGATTCATACCCACGACTGTCCGGCAATTCGGAAATTCAGGCTGGACCCAGACAAATGGCTTGACGTGGAGTGGGATGCCGACAACAAGCGTCTGTTCAAGGTCAATCTGCGTATTGTTGCAATCGACGAGCGTGGCGTACTGGCAAAAGTGGCTGCTGGTATCGCCGAAGCAGATTCCAATATTGACAGCGTCAGCATGGAAGATTCCGAAGGAAGCCAATATTGCAATTTGAATTTCACTGTTCAGGTGCGCAATCGGGTTCATTTGGCAGAATTGATCCGCAACCTGCGCAAGATTCAGGATGTAGTTAGAATCAACCGTGTCAAAGGCGGCTTGGCCGAAGGCAAGGCCAAATTATAATAATTCTCTGCAACTTCAATTTTAAATTAGGTAACCCATGACTAAAACCATCATCCAGACCAACGATGCGCCCGCTGCAATCGGTACCTATTCACAAGCCGTCAAAGTCGATGATACGGTATATCTTTCAGGCCAGATTGGTTTGGATCCTGCTTCCATGCAATTGGCGGAGGGAATCGATGCGCAGGTACATCGTGTGTTCAAGAACCTAAAAGCCGTATGCAGAGCGGCTGGCGGTGATATGGGCGATATCGTCAAAATCAATATCTTTCTTACTGATTTGGGCCACTTTGTCTTAGTGAATACTATCATGGCCGAATACTTTGCGCAGCCTTATCCTGCACGTGCTGCAGTAGGCGTGGCTAGTTTGCCAAGGGGTGCTTTGGTTGAAGCAGATGCTGTCATGGTGCTAGCGTAATAGGCAATTGACCACGCTAGCTGACATCAAAGGGCTGACCAAGCCGCAACTTGCCAGCTTAAGGAAACTCGGACTGACCACTCCGCAAAGCCTGCTGTTGCATTTGCCGCTTCGTTATGTCGACGAGACCCGAATCACGCCTATAAGTGATTTACGGCTAGGCGAATCTGCGCAGATTGAAGGTGAAGTGGTGCATGCTGAGGTGACTTACAAGCCTCGTAAGGCGCTAATCGTGCGCTTGCAGGATAGTGGGGGCGAGATTAATTTGCGTTTCCTGCATTTTTATCCCAGTCAGGTGGCCAGTTTGAGTGTTGGTAAGCAGATACGTGCTTATGGCGAGGTGCGGCATGGTTTCTTCGGCTATGAGATGGTGCATCCGCAGTGCAAGTCCGTGCGTGAAAACACGCCAGTGAACGAGCTGTTAACCCCAGTTTATCCGACTACCGCGGGGTTGAGCCAGCCGAATATCCGCGCTGCAATCGGCCGGGTGCTTCAGTTGGAGTTGTTGGATGAGACATTACCGAACAGGGTCTATCAGCCACTTCGATTGCCTGATTTCAAACACAGCGTTCTCACTTTGCACAATCCTCCTCCGGATGCGGATTTGGCGCAGCTGGAAAATCATGCTAGTGCTGAGTGGCGCCGTCTGGCTTTCGATGAGTTACTGGCGCAGCAGCTTTCCATGCGTAGGCATTATGCCAAGCGCCGTGCGAGTGATGCACCGATACTTAAACCCTCTGAGCATCTGGTCGGCAAGTTGCTAACGGATTTGCCGTTTGCGCTGACTAAGGCACAACAAAAAGTCGTGGCGGAGATAAGCAGAGACCTTGGCCAATCACATCCGATGCAGCGATTGTTGCAAGGGGATGTCGGCAGTGGCAAGACGATAGTCGCAACCATAGCGGCACTGCAGGCTATCGAAGCGGGTTGGCAGGCTGCGCTGATGGCGCCGACAGAGATACTGGCGGAGCAACACTACAGAAAACTGAATCATTGGCTGGGCCCTTTAGGTATCCGCATAGCATGGCTCACTGGCAGTCAAAACAAGGCAGCCCGCCAAGCCAGTCTGGATGCGGCTTCCAGCGGTGCTGCGCAAATGGTTATCGGTACGCATGCTTTGTTTCAGGAGCATGTGAGTTTTGCCAGATTAGGGCTGGCTATCATCGATGAACAGCATCGTTTTGGTGTGCAACAGCGATTGGCATTGCGCCAGAAAGGACAACCGGAGCCGCATCAGCTCATGATGTCCGCAACGCCGATTCCGCGTACGCTATCCATGAGCTATTTCGCGGATCTGGATGTTTCCGTGATCGATGAATTGCCAGCAGGACGCACCCCGATTATTACCAAACTTGTTTCTGACGAACGCCGTGACGAAGTGTTGGCAAGGGTACGGGAAGCTTGTCTGCAGGGTAGCCAGGCATACTGGGTCTGCCCACTGATCGAAGAGAGTGAGTTGCTGCAATTGCAAACCGCGCAAGATACTTATGCGCATATGCAGGCGATATTTCCGGACTTGAAAATTGCGCTGGTGCATGGTCGCCTCAAGCCGGCAGAAAAGCAGGCGGTAATGGATGCATTTACGCGTAACGAGATTCACTTGCTGGTGGCGACTACGGTAATCGAAGTGGGTGTGGATGTGCCGAATGCCAGCCTGATGATTATCGAGCACGCAGAACGCTTTGGCCTGAGCCAGCTGCACCAGCTGCGTGGCCGGGTGGGGCGGGGTGCCAATAAAAGTGCGTGCATCCTGCTCTATCAAACGCCGCTTTCGGAAACGGCCAGAGCTCGCCTGAAAGTCATCTATGAAAACACGGATGGTTTCATCATCGCGCAGGAAGATTTGAAACTCCGCGGCCCAGGCGAGTTTCTGGGTACTCGCCAAAGCGGCGTGCCCATGCTTAAAATTGCTGATCTGGAACGAGACGCGGATTTGTTGCAAGCCGCCAAGAATATCGCAGATGAGCTGCTGAAAACCTCACCGCATGCCGTAGAAGCGCATTTGCAAAGATGGTTGAGCCAGGGTGCAGAGTTGATCAAGGTATGAAAATCTTTCCAGAACAACAAAGTCGGCATGGTTGGCAAAAGCGACCTATCTGTAACCCAGAGATCAAGCGCTGGCTGATAGATACAGGTTCGTTGACAGCTCGGCTCAGGGCGAGGTACGCGGATTTTACAGTACAGCCTGTCGTATTGCGATATGCTAGACCTTTGCGGGATGAAGTGAGTATGCTGGGTCTCAAACGCAATGAGTATGCTTTGATTCGTGAGGTATTGCTGATAGGTAGTGGACAGCCTGTGGTGTTCGCACACAGCGTGCTTCCAGGAAACAGTCTGAATGGCCAATGGCGCGGTTTGGGAAAATTGGGTAACCGGCCATTGGGAGCTGCATTATTTGCTAACCCGCGAGTTAAACGTACGCCACTCGAATATAAGAAGCTGTCGCCCTGCAGCCCAATATCCATGCGGGTTTCAGAGCATGCTCAAATCAAGGGCGCTGCTCTTTGGGCGCGACGGTCTGTATTCAAACTCGGATGTGCAAGAATTTTAGTGACGGAAGTATTTTTGCCACATATACTCGCGGCATGACTCAGGCAGTACTTACTAGAAAACTCAACGCTTACGAACGACTGATGCGGCTTGATAAGCCGATAGGTATTTTGCTGTTGTTGTGGCCGACCTTGTGGGCGTTGCTGATGGCCGGGCGTGGCTACCCGCACTGGGCTATCGTGATGATTTTTATCACGGGCGTAGTACTGATGCGCAGTGCTGGTTGCGTGCTGAACGATATCGCTGACCACAAATTCGATGGTTTGGTAGAGCGCACAAAAACACGCCCGCTTGCTACTGGTGAGGTAAGCGTCAAAGAAGCTTATGGGTTAGCCGCGTGCTTATGCCTGCTGGCATTCATGCTGGTGCTGTTTTTAAATAAAACCACCATACTGTTGTCATTTGCGGCCTTGTTCCTGGCGGCGACTTATCCATACACCAAACGGTTCCTGGCGGTTCCACAAGCTTATTTGGGAATCGCATTCGGTTTTGGCATACCAATGGCGTACGCGGCGATCACTGACTATATTCCTCCTGCTGCCTGGTATCTGTTGGCCGCCAATGTGTTATGGGCCATTGCCTATGATACTGAATATGCTATGGTGGATAGGGATGATGATCTGAAGATTGGCATCAAATCATCGGCGATCTTTTTCGGAAAACATGATGTGCTGGCTGTAATGACATGCTATGCCATCATGCTGGGGATTCTTGGTTATCTGGGATACGCTTTACGTTATGGTTACGGTTATTGGTCAGGTTTAGCCACAGCTGCAGCGCTGGTAGGTTGGCAGTATGCGCTGATCAAAAACCGTGTAAAGGCGAATTGCTTCAAGGCATTCCTGCAAAACACCTGGATAGGCGCGGTGATTTGCGCAGGTTTTGCAGCCCAGTTTTACTTGGGCTGATCCTTTACTTCCATTCAATTAAGCCAAATTCAAAATTGGTTTCCTGCTCTTTGGCCAAATCAGCCTGTCTGGCTTCTTCACTCGCTTTAGCAATCTCATCCAGCTGTTGTAACTTCTCCGCTTTTTTTGCCGACAGCAAAGCTTCTTTGCGTTCTTTCAACACCAATTTCTTTTCATCCAGCATGATTACCTCTGCCAGATTGGCTCTTTCCTGCGCGACCAATCTTAGCGCCAGCAATTCTTCAATCAGCTGCTTGTCGAATCCGACGCGAGGCTCGAGACGATTGTTGTATATCAGGTCATCCAGGAAAGTGATGGCAGCTGGTGTGCCCCATACTGCCTGCAAGCCAGCGCTAAGATGCGGGTACGCCTCGAGTGTATGAGCGGTTGCGGCTGGTTTGGTATCGATATTTGGGATATTGATGTTGAAATGGTCTTTGCAATCCATGGCGGTTTGCTCGTACAACGCCTGGAGGTTGTTTTTGGCCAGCAGGTCAAGCAGGAACAGCCAGATAGTGACCGATTGTTTTGGGTGTTCCAGCAAATGGTTCTGTAATAGCTGGATCGCCAATTCAGTTCGGCCATGTGACAGGAACAGGTCTGCATGATCGAGCACGGTCATATTAGGGTCGTCTTCCACCACAAATGGGTCTTCTGGTTCTTCAGCAATCCCGAAATCTTCGATCTCAGGCGTAGAATTTTCGGCAGCACTGCTGATTTTCTGACGTGGTTCATCTATCTCGAACAGATCTTCATCATTCATCACATCATCCTGTTTCTCCTGCATGATGCGGTCTAGTACCGTCAGATGTGCTTTTCTGCGGCGCCACCAGTCCAACGCAAGATGACCACTTAACAATAACAATATCGCACCCAGCCCGAAGCCAAATTGCTTGAATTGGGTCAACTCGCTTCGGTTGCTGGACAATGCCTTGCTTTTTTCGGCATTATCTTGTGCTAATTTCAGGTTATTTTCCTGCAGCTGTGATATCTGTGTCTGCAAATGTTTCAGCCGGTTATTCATTGCAGTGAGTTCATCCATCATCTCTGGATCGGCTGCTGGAGCTGGGTCAGCAGCGTTGGGACGCATCACCAATTGTCTGTCCATGCGCAGGTTAATGTTAGCGGCGGACAAATCCTGATGGCTACCGCCAGAGATGCTTAATGTCGGACGTACTGTCTTTGACTCAATGGTTGTTGTCATGCCGCCAGTGTTGTTGGCAATGATGATGTTCTGGTTTTTCCCATGACGGCTTCTTTTGACTAATGATTTGTTTTTATTATGATTATTAGTAGTTATGGACGCGGTTTTACCAATGGTTTGTGGGTGAGCTTTCGCTCTGACTAGTGGCACATCCGGGCTGTCATTACCTATGGCAGTCTGTGTCTCTTCAGCATCTGCCGCATACTCCTGTTCGTTTGATAAGGGAGGATCCAACAACACTACATAATCGCGCCGCACTTCAGAATCACAAGTGGTGATAAGTGACAGATTCACAATGGGTTCGTTTACAGCTTGTGTGCTCGTGACGGTTAAAACAGCTTCATCAGCATTGATCTGCCGTAGCTTTAAATGAGTGCCACCAAGATAGCTTGTATTCTCACTACTCAGGTTAAAGCAACCGACATCCCCTTTGACATCAGCAGCGCTGAATACCTTGATCTGTGCCTTGAGCGGCTGGCCAAGATGCGACTTCACCTCAATATCGCCCAAGCCGAGAGCAAAAGCTGTGCTGTGCGCAAAGGTGTTCGCGAGTAATACGACTGCCCATTTCAATTTAATATTGTTGTATTGCATGTTTCACCACGCTTTTCATTATCGTACTGTTAAGATATCAAGCATCCAGCAAAAGCTGTGCCAACTCAAGTTGGATGGAGTAAAATAATATCAATAATGAATTTTGGGGGGCTCAATTCTTCACGCCTCTCATTTTTTAGCAAATTCAGTGTTTTAAGCATTTGACAAACTCTGCTTGCACGACATATAATCCGCCCTCTTGATTTTTATAGGCCGAGTTGTCGGCTTTACACAGGTAGTTTTAATATGAAAACCTTTTCAGCAAAAACGCACGAAGTAAAACGCGACTGGTTCGTGATTGATGCTACAGATCTGGTACTGGGTCGTTTGGCCAGTGCGGTAGCACATCGTCTGCGTGGAAAACATAAAGCCATCTACACGCCACACGTAGATACAGGTGATTACATCGTGGTGATTAATGCCGACAAAATCAAAGTGACCGGTAACAAAGCACTCGATAAACAATATCATCGCCACTCCGGTTATCCAGGCGGTATCAGCACCACCAACTTTAGCAAGATGCAAGACCGCTTCCCAGGCCGTGCGCTGGAAAAAGCTGTGAAAGGCATGTTGCCAAAAGGTCCGCTGGGCTATGCAATGATCAAAAAAATGAAAGTGTATGCAGGCGATAAGCATGAGCATGCCGCACAACAGCCACAAACGCTGACCATCTAAAGAATACCAGGATAGGGATAAATAATGATTGGTAAATACAACTACGGTACCGGCCGCCGCAAAAGCTCTGTGGCACGCGTGTTCTTGAAATCCGGCAAAGGTAACATCATCGTTAACGATAAACCTGTTGACGAGTTCTTCTCTCGCGTAACATCACGTATGATCGTGCGTCAGCCATTGGAACTGACTAACAACACAGCCAGCTTCGACATCATGGTGAACGTAGTAGGCGGCGGTGAGTCTGGTCAAGCTGGGGCAGTGCGCCACGGTATCACCCGTGCATTGATCGATTACGATGCAGCATTGAAATCTGCACTGTCCAATGCTGGCTATGTAACTCGCGATGCACGTGAAGTTGAGCGTAAAAAAGTTGGTCTGCGCAAAGCACGTCGCCGTAAACAATTCTCCAAACGCTAATCGGCGTCATGGTTTGCAAAAGGTCGCTACGGCGGCCTTTTTGCATTTATGCAAGTTGTTGTTGGCGTGGTAACATGCCAAGTCTTATGTTTTTGAATATGTTGGTTCAAACATGGCTACAGAAAAATTAAAGATTGGTATCGTAGGCGGTACCGGTTATACCGGTGTCGAGTTGCTGCGTTTGTTGGCGATTCATCCGAATGCGAAGATTGTGGCTGTGACCTCACGTGGCGAGGCTGGCATGCCAGTCGCAGAGATGTTCCCCAGTCTGCGCGGTTTGGTGGATGTGGCATTTAGCGATCCTGCACAAACCGATTTGACAGAATGTGATGTGGTGTTTTTTGCGACACCGCATGGCGTGGCTATGAGTCAGGCGCAAGCATTGCTTGCCGCAGGCGTTAAAGTGATCGATCTGGCAGCAGATTTCCGTTTGCAGGATACCGCAGTATTCGAAAAATGGTACAAGATGCCGCATAACTGTCCGGATGTGCTGAAGGACGCGGTGTACGGTATTGCAGAACTGTATCGCGACAAAATCAGAACCGCGAAAGTGATTGGCAATCCAGGTTGCTATCCGACAACGGTACTGCTCGGCCTTGCGCCATTGCTGGAACAAGGCTTGGTGGATTTCTCAGTGCCGATTATCTCCGATTCCAAATCCGGGGTTTCCGGCGCGGGCAGAAAAGCCGAGATCGCCACGTTGTTTGCTGAAGCCAGTGACAACATGAAAGCCTATGGTGTCGCTGGACATCGGCATCATCCGGAAATTCATGCGCAATTGACGCAATTATCCGGCAGCGATTTGCAGTTCATTTTCGTGCCGCACTTGATCCCGATGATACGTGGCATGCTATCGACCATTTATGTGAAGTTGGGCGCAAAAGCCCAAGGGGTGGATTTGCAGGCCTTGTATGAAAAGCGCTATCAGCATGAGCGTTTTGTGGATGTACTGCCGGCTGGCAGTTTGCCGGAAACGCGTTCCGTGCGCGGTTCCAACAGTTTGCGCATCGCACTGCATCCGCAGGCCAATGGCTATATCACCTTGCTGGTCACGCAGGATAATCTGGTCAAAGGTGCCGCAGGTCAGGCGGTGCAAAACATGAACATCATGTTTGGACTGAACGAACATGCCGGCCTAGAAGTCGTACCGCTGTTGCCATAACGATGAAACCTGTCCGCCGTAGAATCCGTCGCCATTTTGGGCACACATTATCTGCCAAGCGGGTGACCATACGCACGCACCGGCCATGGTATTTTCAGGCCGCATTGTCTGTGGGTTTTGTGTTACTGGGCGCTGGCATCACTTATTGGTTCATGCATGATAGCGAGAGCGATTCTATACGTCAGAAACTGCAGCAGCTTACGCAGGATAATAAAGCGCTCGAGGTTAAACTCGTTGGCGTTCAGCGAGAATTGCAAGTGGAATTGGCGACCAATAACAACCTTGCCAAAGAGCTTGCAAGCGTTCATGATGAGAACTTGAAAATCAAGGAAGACTTGATGTTTTACAAGAACATGGTGGAACGTAAAAAAGGCAGATAAGCTGCCATCCACCTGAGGAGAGCTATGTTTTTTAAAAGAGCGAATAAGATCGATAATCGCATCGATACCTTGGTTGGTGCGGATACCCGTATCGAAGGCAATATGCAATATTCCGGCGGATTGCGTGTGGATGGCGCAATTAAAGGTAATGTCATACAAGCCAACGGCAGCTTGAGCACATTGATTTTGAGTGAAGCCGGTAGCATCGAAGGTGAAGTGAATGCCGCTAAGATCGTCATCAATGGCAAGATCACCGGGCCGGTGCACGCAAGCGAGTTCATCGAACTTCAGACAAAAGCGCGTATCGTGGGCGATCTGTATTACAAATCACTGGAGATGCATACAGGCGCGGTGATTGAAGGAAAACTGATCTACATTGGTGATGGCATTGTTGATGATAATCGTTAATCCGAACAAACTAATAAAATTTTAGTCTAATTGATTTATAAAGGAGTGAATATATGAATACAGCAACTTCTGTTGCAGACATTGAAATGCCAAGCCCGCTGATCTTCACAGAGAATGCGGCCAAGAAAGTGAAAGAACTGATCGAAGAAGAAGGTACGCCAGATTTGAAACTGCGCGTGTTCGTCAGTGGTGGTGGCTGTTCCGGTTTTCAGTATGGCTTTACCTTTGAAGAAGAAGTGAACGAAGACGATACCCAGGTGGATAAAGATGGCGTGATTCTACTCATCGACCCGATGAGTCTGCAATACCTGATGGGTGCGGAGATCGACTACACAGATAGCTTGCAAGGTTCGCAATTCGTCATTCGTAACCCAAACGCGACAACGACTTGCGGTTGCGGTTCATCCTTCTCCGTTTAAGTTACCAAGCGGTGTAAAAAAGCCGAGCATTTGCTTGGCTTTTTTGTTAGGTGGGTCAGACGCTCTGGAATTGGCTTACAGATTGGCTCGCAGGGCAGGAGTTTTGATAAAAATTCGCGATGGACTTATTTACGCTTCTCGAGCGGCAAAAACTCGCGCCTTTCAGAGCCCGTGTAAAGCTGGCGTGGGCGGCCAATCTTTTGTTCCGGGTCGCTATGCATTTCGCTCCATTGCGCTATCCATCCTGCGGTGCGCGCAAGTGCAAAGATGGCCGTGAACATACTGTTCGGGATGCCCATCGCGCGCATGACGATGCCACTGTAGAAATCCACGTTCGGATAAAGTTTGCGGCTAACGAAGTATTCATCTTCAAGAGCGATTTTTTCCAATTCCATTGCTAGCTTGAACATCGGGTCGCCCTCAAGGCCAAGCACTTCCAATACCTCGTGGCAGGTTTTGCGCATGATGGCAGCGCGCGGATCCATGTTGCGATAAACGCGATGTCCAAAACCCATCAGGCGGAAGTTGTCTGATTTATCCTTGGCACGTTTGATGAACTCGCCGATGCGCGAGACATCACCAATCTCTTCCAGCATCTTCAATGTGGCTTCGTTGGCACCACCGTGCGCAGGGCCCCACAGCGAGGCGATGCCTGCAGCGATACAGGCGAAAGGGTTGGCACCGCTGGAACCTACCAGACGGACGGTGCTGGTGGAGGCGTTCTGTTCATGGTCGGCGTGAAGGATGAGGATGCGCTCGAAAGCCTTGGCTAGCACCGGGTTGGCTTCATATTTCTCGCATGGGGTGGCAAACATCATATGCATGAAGTTTTCCGCGTAGCTCAAATGGTTCTGCGGATACATGAAGGGTTGCCCCAGATTATATTTGTAGCTCCAGGCGGCAATCGTTGGTACTTTGGCCAACAAGCGATGCGCGGAGATCTCGCGGTGCTTCTCGTCGCGAATATCCATGGAGTCGAAATAGAAAGCAGAGAGAGAGCCTACCACACCCACCATGACGGCCATTGGGTGCGCATCACGTCTGAAACCCCGGAAGATGTTAGTGAGTTGGTCGTGCAGCATGGTACTACCAGTAATCATTCCAGTGAATTGCTGTTTTTCGGTCGCATTTGGCAATTCGCCATGCATCAACAGGTAGGCCACTTCCAGAAAGTCACAATGTTCTGCCAGTTGCTCGATTGGATAGCCGCGGTAATACAGCAGACCTTTTTCACCATCGATGAACGTGATGTTGGACTGGCAAGCCGCGGTCGACATGAAGCCGGGATCATAAGTGAACAACCCATGCTTGCTCAAACTGCGGATATCGATGACATCATTGCCCATCGTACCTGAAAGGATAGGCAGTTCAATGGCAGGCCCGTTGTTGTCAAAAGTGATGGTGGCTTTGGTCGGTTTCATGCTGTTGCTCGAATATATTTTAAAGATATTATAAGCGATGTCTCATACGCTGTATAACCGTAGTGAGACAGACAGCTAAGCAGCGCTTCTGAGATTTGCTTCCAGTATGTTCAGCGGTACTGGCGCACCAAACAGCAGGCCTTGATACATCAGGCAGCCATTGTTTGCCAGGAAGTCGAATTGCGCATTGGTTTCGACACCTTCAGCAAGCACGTCCATCCCAAGGGATTTCGCCATCCCGATGATGGTTTTGACGATGACATCGTCTTGTGTGTGGATGTCATTGATAAAGCTGCGATCGATCTTCAATTGAGAGAGTGGCAGTTTCTTCAGGTAGATCAATGATGAATAGCCTGTGCCGAAGTCATCCAGCGAGAAATGGATGCCTTTGTTGCGCAGAGTGTGCATCTTGTCTATGGAATCGGTGACATTGTCCAACACCAAGCTCTCGGTAAGCTCCAGCTTTAATTTACTGGGAGAGGCACTAGTTTTCTCGATGATGGACAATATTTCCTGCACAAAATCAAGCTGGCGGAACTGGCGCGCACTGATGTTGACTGCCATTTGCAGTGTTGCGGTTATCGGATCTTGCTCCCATGCTTTTAGCTGTCTGCAAGCACTCTCAAGCACCCAACGTCCGAGTGGTATGATCAGATTAGTCTCTTCTGCAAGTGGAATGAATTGCGAGGGAAGAATCAAGCCACGTGCAGGGTGTCTCCAGCGCAGTAGCGCCTCGACACCAAAGACCTCGCGCTGATGGTTTACCAAAGGCTGGTAATGTAGTTCGAACTGCTGGAGTTTGATTGCAAGACGCAAATCGTTTTCCATGGCCATGCGGGCTTCCAGCGCGTTTTGCATTTCTGGGTCGAAAAAGCGGATGGTGTTGCGGCCCGCCCGCTTGGCTTGATACATAGCGGCATCAGCGCGCTTCAACAATTCTTCGACGTTGAATTCCTGATTGTGAAACAGCGTGATCCCAATGCTGGGTGAGCTTCGATGTTCCGTTCCTTGCAGTGCATAAGGCGCGTTAAGGCTCTCCCGGATTTTTTCTGCGATGGTCTCGGCGTTGATGGCTGCGCGAGTTGCACTCGCACCCAATCCTTCCAGCAAGACGACAAACTCATCACCGCCCAGTCTGGCGACAGTATCTTCGATGCGTACCTGAGCAGTTAATCTAGTTGCAACCTCATTCAGCAGCAAATCCCCGGTGTTATGGCCACGAGTATCGTTTAGTGTTTTGAAGTTATCCAGGTCTATGAATAGAATAGCGGCGAAATGATGGTGACGTGAACTGGCCGTAATTGCATGTTCTAGCCTGTCCTGCAGTAGCCGCCGATTGGGTAGTTTGGTCAAAGGGTCATAAAAGGCCAGATTGTGGATATTGGCTTCGGCTTTTTTTTGTTCGGTGATGTCGCGCAAAAAGCCGGTAAAGATAGGCTTCCCGTCCTGCATGAACTTGGACAAAGTCAGCTCAACAGGAAATTCATCGCCATTGGCTCGTAATGCAGTAAGCTCTATGCGTTTGCCCATCAAGGTAGGAGAGCCATGCTTGCGCATGCGCGCAAGGCCTTCGCGGTGTTTGGCCCTATATTGAGGTGGAATAATCACATCCGATAGATCTTTACCCAGCACTTCTATGCGGGTATGGCCAAAAGTAATCTCCGCCGCTGGATTAAATTCGAGGACATGGCCATGTGCATCGATAGTGATGATGCAATCCAGCGCGGCATCGATCACCGCGCGCATTTTGGCTTCGCTGTTGCGTAACTCACGCGTCATTTCCAGAGCCTTGGCATCTGCTGCACGCTCCAACTCAACATGTACTTGTTTCAATTTTTGCAGGGCATCGGCGTTTTGGTGTGCAATACGCCGATCGAAGATTGCAGCGATATTGCCGCCACCGAACCAAACTAACGAGATAAACCCTACTACAAAAACCAGGATGTTCTTGTCCAAAGGTGTACCTTTCGCCTGGCAAATGCTGTTTGGTGCGATGTCCATGCCTTGCATGGCCGTATAGTGCATGCCGGAAATGGCCAGCCCCATTACGATACTGCCAATCGAGAATCGTGTTAGTGGGGCCAGTTTTAATTGTTCACCTTTGTACATCAACATCAACGCACTCCAAGAGGCAATCATCGCAATTGCGACAGATAGCATCAAACTGTCAAGGTGATAACTGATTGCTGGGAACAGCTTTAGGGCTGACATTCCGCTGTAATGCATCGCTGTGATGCCAAGACCCATGAAGATGCTTGATAAAAATACCTTTTTCATAGGAATCACCTCGTCCCGCAACACAGAAAATCCCAGAAAACTGGCCAAGATGGCAGGGAATGCTGAGAGAAGAGTAAGCTTCAGGTCAAAATTGAGGGGTATCGGCAAATGAAATGCAATCATGCCAATGAAGTGCATGGACCAGATAGCTAAACCTAATGTCATCGCACCTGCGGCCATCCATGCCAGCACAGGCTTGCCGCGACTTTCGCGCATGCGCTGCGCATGGGTAAGGGCAGTGAACGAGCCGATGACGGCAACAGTGACTGATAGAATTATCAGTGAAAAATTCCAGGAGATAGGCATTTTTTGTTATTTATCTCTAGGCGAAAGCTAGGTGGATACTATCTTAATGCAATGCACTGATGGATGCAAAAGCAGTTTTTGTCTAGCGAGGATATATCGCGCCTAATATGCGCAGTCCTTTTGCACCAGTTACAAGAGGCAGGTTGGCTGGGTTATGTTCCAAACTCTGTTTTGCCAGCCAGGCGAAGCACATGGCTTCGACCCAGTCTGCATCTACCCCCAGGACATCTGTTTTGGCAATGGTGATATTTTCACCAAACAGGTTTTTTAAATCCTTTACCAACAGGTCGTTATGCGCACCACCGCCACATAAATAGATTTCATCGACTTTGTCACATGCTTTGTTCATGGCATGAAAGATTGAGTGGGCAGTCAGAGCAACCAGCGTGCGTGCTACGTCCTCAGAGCGCGGCTGTGTGTAGGGCAGATGTTGCTTTAGCCAGTGCTCGTTGAACAGGTCGCGACCCGTGCTTTTGGGCGGAAGCATAGTGAAATAGGGTTCTGCCAGCATATCATCCAGCATGGTTTCCAGAATGACGCCGGTGGCGGCCCAGCTGCCTGCTTCATCATATGGCTTGCCGAGATGCAGACTAGTCCATGCATCCATCAGCATGTTGCCCGGTCCGGAATCGAAACCCATCATTACCTGGTTTTTGGCGAGATAGGTGATATTCGCAATCCCGCCGATATTGATAATAGCCCTGTTTTTTTTCGCATCTGCAAACATGGCCTGGTGAAACGCTGGTACCAGTGGCGCACCTTGGCCACCCGCTGCTACATCACGACTGCGGAAATCTCCAACCACCGTGATATCGGTAAGCTCAGCCAGCAGGGCATTATTGCCAATCTGCAGCGTGAAACCCTGGTCAGGACGATGGCGTATCGTCTGCCCATGATTGCCGATAGCAGCGATTTGATAGGCTTGCATGCCGGTCTTTTCTAATAATTGCCGGACGCTTTCTGCGTAAAGCTCAGACAGCTGATTGGCGATTTTGGCAGCAGCTTCCAGCTCGTTCTCCATCGGATGCTGCAAAGCAAGCAGATTCATCTTCAAACTGGAAGGGTATGGTAGGAAACGCGTGCCTAGCAACTGGCTATGATGGTCCTTAATTTCCACCAAAGCTGTATCTACGCCATCCATGCTGGTTCCGGACATAATGCCGATAAACAAATTAGACATGATTTATTCTTTGCTGGCCATTTGCCGTTGATTGAGCATGCTGAGCTGTGCCTGATATTGACGACTGGTCTTGTCAAACGCTGGTTTGAGTTTGGCGTCAATCGGGATGTTGACTGGCAGTGCGACCTTCAGCGGATCCTTGCGCACACCGTTTTGCAAGAATTCATAGTGCAGGTGTGGCCCAGTAGCCAGTCCAGTCATGCCTACATAGCCAATGATATCGCTTTGCGTGACTCTTTGGCCTTTGCGCAGACCACTCTCGAATCTGGACAAGTGCCCATATACTGTGCTGATGCCGTTGTCATGCTTGATGGCGACTACATTGCCATATCCTCCCTTACGACCAATGAAATTTACCTCGCCATCGCCGGCAGCCTTGACGCGAGTGCCAATGGGAGCCGCAAAATCCGTACCCTGGTGTGCTCTAAAGCGATGCAAAATAGGATGGAAACGCCCCTTGTTAAAGTTGGATGAAATGCGGGTGAACTCTACTGGAGAGCGTAAAAACGATTTATGCAGGCTTTTGCCGTCCAGCGTGTAGTACGCATATTTGCCTTCGGCATCGCCAAAGCGAATAGCCGTATATTTTTTGCTGTCATTAATGTATTCAACAGCGAGTATGTTGCCGACTTTCATCAATTCGCCGGCGTTGTAAAAAGCTTCGTAGACCACATTCAACGTATCGCCAGGGCGTAGGTCTTCCATGAAATCGATATCTCCGGAGAAAATCTCGGCAATCTGCAGCACGATCGAGTCAGGTATTCCTGCTTCATCGGTAGCGCTGAAGAGATTATCCACTATTCTGGCTGAACTGAGCATTTCGTGTCTTTGCAGCAGTAGCTTTTGCGTGGTGACTTGATAGCCCAGAGGTGTTAGCCCTGCGACTAGAATATTCTCTTTATCTACCTCATATTCCAGATGCAGCAGCTTACCTTCCAGATTGGTTTTTATCTCAATATTATGGCCGGGAATCAAAGCGGTATTGATGGCGCGTGCTTCGGGGCTGATCGTCAGGAACCGGATGGCATCTTCGTCACGAATCGTCATGCGCCTGAACAAGCTTGCCAAGGTATCGTCATTGCGCACCTGGTCCATCTGCCAGAATTCTTCATCCAAACTTACCGGTTTCACAGGCAAAGGCAGCGTGACTTCTTGCACGATCGTTTTGACTTTTATATTGGCAGGATTGGGCTCATCTGGCGCTGTGCCAAATGCGGCGAGGATAGCAAATAAAGGCAGCAAGGCGACAAAAGCCCAGCGCATTTTCGATTTGCGTAGGGTCAGCAACAGATTTTGCGATAAAATACGCAGCTTATCTCTTTGCATTGGTTTAAAAAATCGTTGGTTAAGGGTAAAAATTCATACTATCAGAATTAACGGTAAAAATAAGTATTCTTAAAGTGTATTAATCGACAGCTGGAACTCACAGTGAACACGCTTACAAAACAAGCCCTGGCCATTATCAAACGCGGAGCGGATGAGCTTTTAATCGAATCCGAACTTATAGAAAAGCTTGAGGAAAGTGCTAAAACAGGCAAGCCCTTGCGCATCAAAGCCGGGTTTGACCCTACCGCACCGGATTTACACTTGGGCCATACCGTGCTGATTAATAAGCTTCGTCAATTTCAAGACCTTGGCCATCATGTTTTGTTCTTGATTGGTGATTTTACCGGCATGATTGGCGACCCCACCGGCAAAAGCGCCACACGCCCGCCGCTGACTGAAAGCCAGGTGCAGGAGAACGCCAAGTCTTACGCTACCCAGGTGTTCAAGATTCTGGATAAAGACAAGACCGAGATCGTGTTCAACTCCAAATGGCTCACCGAGCTGGGCGCTGCTGGCATGCTCAAGCTCGCAGCGAGCTATACGGTGGCACGCATGCTGGAGCGGGATGATTTCACCAAACGCTTTAAGGGCAATCAGCCTATCGCCATCCATGAGTTTTTGTATCCGCTATTGCAGGGTTACGATTCCGTCGCGCTCAAGTCCGATGTCGAGCTGGGCGGTACCGACCAGAAATTCAACCTGCTGATGGGGCGTGAGCTGCAAAAACAACATGGCCAGCCGCAGCAATGCGTACTGATGATGCCCTTGCTGGAAGGTCTGGACGGCGTCAACAAGATGTCCAAGTCGCTCAATAACTATATTGGCATCAACGAGCCGCCGGAGATCATTTTCGCCAAACTCATGTCGGTATCAGACGAGCTAATGTGGCGCTATATCGAGCTGCTGTCTTTTGAGAGCCTGGAAACCATCGCTGGCTGGAAAGCCCAGGTGGCGGCGGGCGAAAACCCGCGCAATATCAAAGTGCGCTTCGCGCAGGAAATCGTCGCGCGCTTCCATAGCCAAGCCGATGCCGAAAAAGCGCTGCAGGATTTTCAAACACGCGCCAAAGGCGGCATCCCTGATGATGTGCCTGAAATCGAACTCAAGATAGAAGGCGCAAGCATCGGCATCGCGCAGATGCTCAAACAGGCGGGGCTGGTGGAAAGCACCAGTGAAGCCATGCGTGCCGTGCAGCAAGGCGGCGTCAAACTCGATAGCGAAAAGGTCGAAGACAAAAACCTGCAGCTTCATAAAGGCGCCACCGTGGTCGCCCAGGTTGGCAAACGCAAGTTCGCCAAAATCACCCTGGCTTAATCCCCTATTCATTGCAATTTTCATCGGCCTGCAAGGCGCGCCCCGCTTGCCTTGCAGAGCATCGTTTTGAATAATGAACGCGCGCGTATTACGCCTCATTCTTCGCTGCGCTAAGAATTCAGTGTCGCAGGAAGTTTTTAAAGGGTTGCACCATTTTCTACGCTGGCTACGTTAGCTAAAACTCCAAGACAGCCCCAGCACGTCCATTTCTAATCACAGCAAGTGTGCAATACCAGGGGGAACCACGATAATTTTGCTTATTCATGACGGCCCCTCACTATCAAACTCACCTCGATACTAAATAACCAACCTGATTTTATACAGTAATTTGTAATTAAATTGTAAAAATCTAAAAATACGCCTTGACCAAACCGATAGCCTCTGTAAAATGCGCGGCTCGCTTGAGATTCAAGCAAAAGCAAACGCAGAAATGCAGATGTCAGAAGTAATTAAAAAAATCTTTTAATTAAATCTTGACCAGCCCGAAAAGCTCTGTATAATGCGCGCTTCGCTCAAAAACGAGCACTGTTCTTTAACAAGTTAAAACGACTGATAAGTGTGGGTATTTGTGGTTAAGGTGC
>DAOMMM010000003.1:0-11766 GCA_035423825.1 Methylophilus sp.
AACTCGCGACATCTTGCTTGGAAGGCAAGTGCTCTACCAACTGAGCTACACCCGCACTGCGGCTTACCTAAAACCCACAAAACATTGACCCACACCATCAGGCTCATACAGTTGCCAAGTAACGCTTATCTTTTCATTGTGGTGGAGAGGGCTGGATTCGAACCAGCGTACTCAGAGAGAACGGATTTACAGTCCGTCGCCTTTAACCACTCGGCCACCTCTCCTAACCGAACCCGCGATTATGCGTATTTTTGAATCTACTGTCAATTAATTAGCATCAAATTGTCAAAACTAGCACAATAAATTAGCTTGTATCGAAAGTTGACGCTACTTAAATGAAGAATATGGTGCCGGGTATCGGAATCGAACTGATGACCTTCGCATTACAAGTGCGCTGCTCTACCAACTGAGCTAACCCGGCTTTAGAACGTTAAAAACGTGAGGCGTGACTATATCACTTTTTCCGTAAATTTATAAATAGATTTTTTAAAAATATCTATTTTACTATTGTTAAAGTTGGCTTCTTTTTGTTGTCTTGCGACACCACTTTATCCACTTCATCCGACTTAGTCTGAATTTCGAGCTCCGCTTCACCCACATCAAAAAACATACCTTGCCCATTTTCTCTAGCGAAGATCCCCTTAACTGCCGAAACTGGCACGTAGAGATTCTGAGAAACACCACCAAATCGTGCAGAAAAAACGATTGCATCGTTATCCATATGCAAATCTTTCGTGGCAGTGTAACTTAAATTCAATACTATCTCGCCATTCTTAACATAAGCCATCGGCACCCGGGTCTGGCCACTTACTGCCACCAACATATGGGGGGTCAAACCATTATCCACACACCATTCGTGAATAGCCCGCAGCAAATATGGTTTAGTCGGTATGAGTTTATCCATGCCCTTACAGCTTACTTGCGCATAGCTTTTTCAGACGGGGTCATTGCATCGGCATATAACGGGCGAGAAAATAGACGTTCCGCATATTTCAAAAGAGGAGCCGCTTGATTCGGCAACTCAATCCCATAATGCCCCAAGCGCCAAAGCAATGGAGTAATTGCCACATCAAGCATGGAATACTCGTCTCCCATTAGATATTTTTGTTTACCAAAAATTGGCACCAACATACTTAGGTTATCAGCAATCACCTTCCTAGCTTTGTCAGCTTTTTGC
The DNA here is from genome assembly GCA_035423825.1 of Methylophilus sp. Classification (GTDB taxonomy): domain Bacteria; phylum Pseudomonadota; class Gammaproteobacteria; order Burkholderiales; family Methylophilaceae; genus Methylophilus. Next base: position 1,178 of record DAOMMM010000003.1, read on the forward strand.
TCATCACCACTTTCAATATCTTTTATGTGACTGAACAAATCTCTTTCAAATCCAAACAGGTACAAACGCGCACGGGCACGCATCACCGGATCAGCCGGCATCAGTTGTGGATGGGGGAATCTTTCATCAATATACTCATTGATGATATTGGCCTCACTCAGCACCAAATCACGCTCGACCAATACTGGTACTGCGTTGTAGGGATTCAAAACAGCCAAATCTTCAGGCTTGTTTGCGAGGTCTACATCTATCACCTCAAAATCCATGCCTTTCTCGTATAAAACGATTCTGCAACGGTGGCTATACGGGTCAACTGTTCCCGAATAAAGTTTCATCATTTCCTAATCTCCTCAAGTGATCACCATATGGGGATCACTTGATATCTTTCCAATATTCGTTTTTAAGTTTTTTAGCAAACACAAACAGCACCCCCAAAAACAACAGTACCAGAATACCGGTATGCTTGCGGTTCTGCTGCTTAGGCTCGGCCATGTAAGCCATGTAATTAGTCAAATCCCCAACAAAAGCGTCGTACTCTTGCAGATTCATCCTCCCAGCCTTCACCAACTCCAGCTGATGAGTCTCATGATTCAGTTCTTGCACACCCTGCAATTCATACAGCACATGCGGCATAGCCACTTTATCGAAAACTGTGTTATTCCAGCCTGAAGGACGTGTATCATCTCTATAAAAACCCCGCAGATAGGCATAAACCCAATCCGCACCACGCGCACGGACTTCTACAGACAAATCTGGCGGTGCAGCGCCGAACCATTTCTTGCCATCCTTTTGGCTCATCCCGACTTGCATGGTTTCGCCTACCTTTTCACCAGCAAAAACCAAGTTGTCTTTGATTTGCTTTTCCGTCAAGCCTATATCTTGCAGACGGTTATAGCGCATGTAATTTGCGCTATGGCAACTGAGGCAATAGTTCACGAATATCTTAGCTCCGCGTTGTAAAGACTCATGGTTACTCATATCGATTGGTGCAGATACATCAATTTTTGCCTCATTTGCAAAAATTGTCGCTGGCAACAGTGCAAGCACTATCAAAAGTTTCTTCATGTTTTTCATCTTAGTTAGTCACCCTTTCTGGCACAGGCCTGGTTTTATCTTTTGCCGTGTACCAGGGCATCAGGATGAAGAATGCAAAATAAATAACCGTACAGATACGCGCAACCACGGTAGCACGGTCAGCCCCACCCATCCATGAGCCAAACTGCCCCCAAACATTAGATGGCACCGTACCTAGATAACCTAATACTACAAAACTCACAACGAATGCTGCCAGCCATTTTTTATACAAACTGCCGCGATAGCGTATTGATGCCACTGGACTTTTATCAAGCCAAGGCAAGAAAGCAAACGCCACCACTGACAAGCCCATCATGGCCACACCAGGAAATTGCGAGTTAAAGATTGGCGGCACCGCCCGTAAAATAGAATAGAAAGGGGTAAAATACCAAACTGGAGCGATATGAGCAGGGGTCACCAACGGATCTGCCGGCACAAAGTTATTAGCCTCCAAGAAATACCCTCCCATATCCGGAGCAAAGAATATGATTGCGGCAAACACAATAAAGAACGCTACAACGCCGACAATGTCCTTTACCGTGTAATAGGGATGAAATGGAATCCCATCCAAGGGTATACCGGTTTCAGGGTCCTTGTTTTTCTTAATTTCCACACCATCAGGATTATTACTTCCTACTTCATGCAAAGCCACCAAATGAACTAGCACCAAGCCAGCCAGAACAAAAGGCAATGCAATCACATGAAAAGCAAAGAAGCGATTCAAGGTGGCGTCAGAAATCAGATAGTCGCCACGCAACCACTCAGCAAAGTCCGGCCCAATAAAAGGGATAGCGCTAAACAGATTCACAATCACTTGCGCACCCCAATAAGACATTTGGCCCCATGGAAGCAAATAACCAAAGAAAGCCTCTCCCATCAAACATAAGAAGATAGCCACGCCAAACAACCAAATCAACTCCCGAGGATTACGGTAAGAACCATAGATCAATCCGCGAAACATATGTAGATACACCACGACGAAGAACATCGAAGCTCCGGTGGAGTGCATATAACGGATATAGTTACCACCCCAAACATCACGCATGATATATTCAACCGAGGCAAACGCCTCTGCTGCACTTGGCTTGTAGTGCATCGTTAAAAAAATACCGGTCAATATCTGCATCACCAATACCAGCAAAGCAAGCGACCCGAAGTAATACCAAAAATTAAAATTTTTCGGCGCGTAATATTCCGTGAGGTGATTCTTAATCGAGCTGGTCAGTGGAAAGCGTGCATCAATCCAGCCCATCAAACCCTTGGTTTCACTCATTTGTTTTTCTGCCATGATTAAGCCTCCGCCTTGTCAACGCCAATCAGAATGGTGTTATCAGTCAAGTATTGATGCGGCGGCACCACGAGATTGGTCGGCGCCGGAGAGCCTTTGAACACGCGCCCTGCCAAGTCAAACTTGGACCCATGGCAAGGACAGAAGAAACCACCCTTCCATGCCTCACCCATATCACCACCCTTTTGCAACTTAGATGTTGGCGAACAACCCAAATGGGTACAGATTCCGACAACCACCGAGATATTCGGCTTGATACCACGGCTAGCATTTTTACAATATGCCGGCTGCTGAGAACTCACATCGCTTTCAGGATCAGACAACTCCCCATTCAATTTAGCCAACTCTGCAGTTTGTTCATCCGTCCGATGAATCACCCAGACAGGTTTGCCGCGCCATTCCACTGTAGTAAACGTACCTGGCTCCAGCTTGCTGATATCCACCTCCACGGGGGCGCCTGCGGCCTTCGCACGCTCACTTGGAGCCATACTACCCACCAAAGGCGGCACCATGATACCCAGCGCGCCCGCCGCACCGACACATGCCGTAGCGATGGTAATGAATTTACGCTTCTCGACGTCAACCGTACTAGTGTCGAAAGAAAGCGTAGATGTTGCTGGCGCAGGTTTGGAAATTTCCGAATCGGCTTTATTGGCCGCCGCACGCGGCTTGCGTGGTTTTTTGTCATTAGGCTTGTCTGACATAGCTTCCTCTAAAACTGCCCTTTTGAGGCAAAATTTATGATGGTATTAAAGTGTTGGATTATACAGCAACAGATACTTAAAAAACAAATTTATTATAATAAGCAATTGATTTATATCGACTAAATAGGATTGTCAATATCTATAAACGTATGTCGCAACCCCAAGCTGCCTGCTAAATACTCACCCAATGCCCGAATCCCATAGCGTTCAGTAGCGTGATGTCCAGCAGCTATGTATGCAGTACCCGACTCACGCGCCAAATGAACGGTTTGTTCTGATATCTCCCCACTGATAAATACATCGATATTGTGCTCGATTGCCTGCTCTATATATTGCTGCGCCGCCCCCGTGCACCAAGCAATCGATCGTGCAATCTTGCCCATATCACCAATCGTTTGTGGCTTACGCCCAAGCACTTCGGAAACTCCATCAGATATAACCTGCAGACTTGTTGCTTTCTCTAACGTGCAAAAAGGCAGCATACCTTTATCATCCAGATAACCTGTTATTGGCAACCCAAGTAATTTACCCAACATGACATTATTGCCTAGCTCCGGGTGTGCATCCAATGGCAGATGATAAGCAAACAAATTGATGTCATGCTGCAATAAGAACTTGATTCTACGTTGCTTCAGACCAATGATTTGCTGACGCTCCCCTCTCCAGAAATAGCCATGATGCACCAAGACAGCATCTGCACCCAACTGATTTGCTGCTTCCAATAATGCCATACTGGCTGTCACGCCTGTCACAATATGCTTGATCTCTTTTCGACCCTCAACCTGCAGACCATTCGGACAATAGTCACTAAATTTTTCCGGCTGAAGAACTTGCGTTAAATATTGATTAAGTTCCGCTAATTCCATGGGTTTTCACCTATACTATTTCCTACATTCAATTTTTGATAAATCTTGAAATAACGCAATGCGAAAAATCTGGCTTATTTTTGCACAATCTGTCACAGCCTGCTTAGGTCTTTTGTTTGTACTTCGACTGTTTTATCCACAATTTCTCGAGGCCACGCAAACACCGATCGTCATCAAGCAGGCAACGCCAGAAGTAGCATCTGTAGCATCAGCGCCCAAGAGCGGCTTCAGCAACGCTGTCAAAAAAGCCATGCCTGCTGTAGTCAACATATTCACATCGACCAAACCCACATCAAACAATCGTCAGCCGTACATGGATGATCCGGTTTATCGGCATTTTTTTGGAGACCCTCAGGAAAATCTCGATGAAGAGCCCGAAAACAGTCTCGGTAGCGGCGTAATTGTAAGCGAACAAGGACTAATCTTGACCAACAACCACGTGGTTGCTACCGCCGATCAGATCGAAGTTGCGCTGGGTGACGGCCGCAAGCTTGTTGCTACTGTGGTTGGTACAGATCCGGAAACTGATTTGGCAGTACTACGCATCGATGCAGACAAACTTCCTTCGATTACATTTGCCGCGAATGACAAGCTGGCCGTCGGTGATGTAGTGCTCGCAATTGGAAATCCTTTTGGCGTAGGCCAAACTGTAACGCAAGGAATTGTCAGCGCCTTGGGTCGTAGTCATCTAGGCATAAATACATACGAGAACTTCATACAGACGGATGCCAGTATCAATCCAGGCAACTCTGGGGGTGCATTGATAGACTCCGATGGCAACCTAGTAGGTATCAATAGCGCCATTTATTCACGCAGCGGTGGTAGCATGGGGATTGGCTTTGCCATCCCAGCCAGCTTGGCCAAACAAGTCATGGAGCAGATAGTCGTCAACGGCAGTGTAGTTCGTGGCTGGGTAGGAATCGAAGCGCAAGATGTCACCGATGAACTGGCAGAGTCTTTCAAATTGAAGGAATCTCAAGGCGCCCTCATCGCAGGCGTATTGCGCGATAGCCCTGCTGACAGAGCCGGCTTGAAAGCAGGAGACATTTTGACTCAAATTGGTGGAAAACCTGTCGCAGACGCCGAAAACATGTTAAACCTGATTGCTGCCTTAAAACCCAATGAAAAGGTGACGCTCAGTATCGTGCGCGATGGTATCAATAAAAATATCGATGTGATTATCGGCAGACGCCCAAAACCGATGACAGTGGAAAGATAGCTACCGAGATTAGCTATCCATATGGATTTTGCGTGGCTTTTTTTCCACGAAGCCGGCAACCGCAACGCCCGCCTCATACAACAACCAAAGCGGTATCGCCAGCATGAATTGTGAAATAATGTCTGGCGGCGTAAAAATGGCCCCAAGTACAAAAGCCCCCACAATCACGTAACTGCGCGCCTCCCTAAGCTGCGCAATGCTTAACCAGCCAAAACGGACAGTCAGGATGACCGCGATCGGCACCTGAAACGCCAAACCGAACGCCATAAATAGTGTGATGACAAAATCCAGATACTCCGCAATGTCCGTCATCACAGCTACGCCTTGGGGTGCGCTATTCACGATGAAACCAAAGACAACCGGGAACACCGCGAAATAAGCGAACGACATGCCGGTCAGAAACAATAAGCAAGCAGCGATAATGACTGGCAGCATCAGTTTCTTCTCATGCGCGTACAAACCCGGCGCGACAAACGCCCATATCTGATACAGAGTGAACGGCAGCGACAGCACGAAAGCCACCAGCATCGTCACCTTCATCGGCACAAAAAAAGGCGTCGTCACTGCTGTCGCAATCATTTGTCCTCCTGCAGGTAATTTAGTCAGCATGGGCGCCGCCAAAAGTGCATAAACCTTATTCGCAAACGGAAAAAGGGCGATGAATACCACCACGAAACCCAGCACTATCTTAAGTAGCCGATTCCTAAGCTCAATCAGGTGTGAGATGAACGATTCGGTGGGGGTCATGGGATTGACTTTTTACTTCTGCTTCTTGGTCTGGCAGTAGGCTTGATAGATTTTTTCTTAGTGGCATCTGAGTCAGGCGCTTTAGACTTTACCACTTTGGATTTTGCAGCCTTTGATTCTGATGGCCCAGAAGGCGCATGGATACTGGCTTCCAGGGCATCTATTTCATGCTCGACAGCCCGTGTGATGCCTTGTGTGCTCTGGTGTATCTCTTGTTGAAGCTGCTGTAATTCGGCAAACCGTGCTTCGCGATTCACCTCCTCTTTCACTTGCACCATATAACGCTGCAAACGGCCAATAATCGCCCCTGCAGTGCGCGCCACCTTGGGCAACTTTTCCGGACCCACCACTAGCAACGCTACTACTGCGATGACCAGCAGCTCTGAAAATGAAACGTCAAACAACTTTTGCGTTATTGTTTGGTTTTATCGGTCACTTCGCCTTCAACCACATTGCCATCTTCGTCTTTCATGGCTTTCTTGAACTCCTTGACACCCTTACCTACATCGCCAAACATTTTAGGTAGATTTTTAGTGCCGAAAACAAGTACGACAATCAACAACACAATCAACCAATGCCACCATGCTCCAATACCCATGCTCAAACTCCTTTATCGATACGGCTTCTAGGGATTGCCGATAACGTGTATATGAATATGAAAAACTTCCTGCCCACCTTCCCGGCCAGTGTTTATCAACGTTTTGAATCCAGCAAGACCTTGCTCAGCTGCCAATTTAGGCGCCAATAACAGCGCCTTTCCCAACAGGTCCTGATGCGTCGCATCACAATCTTTCAGCGATTCGACATGTAATTTTGGAACAATCAAAAAGTGTACTTTGGCTGCAGGCTTGATGTCATGAAACGCGATGAACTCATCATCCTCGTAGATTTTCTTGCATGGGATCGCGCCACTTAAGATTTTGCAAAAGATACAATCCGCATTCATGTTCTGCCCAACTTTCTTTTCAGCTTAAAAAATTCTCAATTTTTTGGTCGAGAATTCTTTTCTACAATCCCGGAAATGCCTTCACGACGCGCCAATTCATCAAGGATATCTTGGGGCTTCAAGCCAGCTTGAGCAAGCATCACTATTGTATGGAACCACAAGTCTGCAGTCTCATAAATAATCTCCTCTTTTTTCCCGCCTTTAGCTGCCAATATTGTCTCGGTAGCCTCTTCACCAACTTTTTTCAGGATGCTGTCCATCCCTTTTGAGTATAGTTTCGCCACATATGAAGAACTGGGATCTGCGGATTTACGCTGCTCCAGCACTTCTGCTAATTTATCTAGAATGTCGCTCATGGGCTGTTTAATTCAAGCAATAGGTTTATAAATGTCTTCTGGATTCTTGATGATTGGCTCCACCGTTTCCCATTTGCCATCATCCAACAACTTGAAAAAACAGCTTTCTCGCCCCGTATGGCAAGCAATCCCACCGATTTGCTCCACGCTCAGCAACAGCACATCTTCATCACAGTCCAGACGTATCTCGTGTACCTTTTGCGTATGACCGGATTCCTCGCCTTTACGCCATAGTTTGTTGCGGCTGCGCGACCAATATACAGCCTGCATGGTTTCTGCTGTCAGTTGCAGCGCCTCACGATTCATCCAAGCAAACATCAACACTTTGCCAGTCTTATGGTCCTGGGCAATCACCGGCAACAAGCCGTTCGCATCCCAATGAACTTCCTCTAGCCAACTCATAATCTGACTTCTATGCCTTGCTGCCGCATATACTCTTTTGCTTGCTGAACCGTATACTCGCCATAGTGGAAAATACTGGCTGCCAGCACAGCATCCGCGCCGCCCAGCTTGATACCATCCACGAGATGCTGCAAGTTACCCACGCCGCCGCTGGCAATCAAAGGTACGTCGACGGCATCGCTAATCGCTTTATTCAGCTCGTTGTTAAAACCAATCTTGGTACCATCCCTATCCATACTGGTCACCAACAATTCCCCAGCGCCAAGCTCGACCATTTTTTCCGCCCACTTCACAGCATCCAGGCCAGTTGGATTGCGCCCGCCATGGGTAAATACTTCCCATTCGAATGGCTGATTATCCACCTTTTTAGCATCAATGGCGACTACAATGCATTGTGAGCCAAACCTGGCCGTAGCATCAGCCACTACCTGCGGATTCAGCACGGCTGTGGTGTTGATGCTAACCTTGTCCGCACCTGCATTCAGCAAGCGCCGGACGTCTTCCACTTGACGGACTCCACCGCCCACCGTGAGCGGAATAAACACTTGGCTAGCGACATCTTCAATGATGTGCAATATCAAATCACGGTTATCCGAACTGGCAGTAATATCCAAAAAACAAAGTTCATCGGCGCCTTGCTCGTTATAGCGCTGGGCAATCTCCACTGGGTCGCCTGCATCACGCAACTCTAGAAAATTAACACCCTTAACGACTCGGCCAGCAGTAACGTCAAGACAAGGAATAATACGCTTGGCTAGCATTGCGTTAAGCGCCGCTCAACTCATCGGCCAATTTCTGTGCGGCTGCAAAATCCAGCGTGCCTTCGTATATTGCACGTCCCGTAATCGCCCCCATCACCCCTTCTGACTCGACCGCACATAACTTGCGCACATCATCTAGGTTAGTAATACCTCCAGAGGCGATTACAGGTATTGTCAACGCTTGTGCCAAAGCGACAGTAGCCTCAATGTTAACTCCTGACAGCATTCCATCACGTCCAATATCAGTGTAAACGACGCTTTCGACGCCGTAATCCTGAAATTTCTTCGCCAAATCTATCACATCATGTCCCGTCAGCTTGGACCACCCATCTACCGCAACCTTGCCATCCTTGGCGTCCAGGCCCACCATAATTTGCCCTGGGAACGCATAACAGGCCTCATGCAGGAAACCGGGGTTCTTAACTGCAGCAGTCCCAATAATGACATAGCTTATACCATCATCCAGATAACGCTCTATGGTATCTAGGTCACGAATACCACCACCCAACTGGATTGGAATGTCGCCGCCAACCGCTGCCACGATAGATTTGATAGCGCCTTCGTTAACTGGTTTTCCAGCAAAAGCCCCATTCAAATCCACCAGATGCAGACGCTTTCCGCCTTGGTCGACCCAATGCCGCGCCATTGCTGCCGGGTCTTCAGAGAACACCGTAGACTCTTCCATTAAACCTTGTTTAAGACGCACACAGTGCCCGTCTTTTAAATCAATTGCTGGAATAATTAACATATTGCTTTTATTCAATTAAATCAAAAACATTCAACTTAGAATTATGGTTTCCAGTGTACAAAATTGCGCAGGAGTTGCAAACCTGCCGATGCACTTTTCTCTGGGTGGAACTGTACAGCAAACAGATTATCCATACCAATCGCACCTGTAAAGCGGTCTGGATACTCGCTGTAGCCTGTTGTTAGCGTTTCATCCGCAGGCACCACATAATAGCTGTGTACATAGTAAAAACGTTCGCCACTCTGGATATCTGCCCATAAAGGATGGGGTCTTGTTTGATGTACATGATTCCAGCCCATGTGTGGAATCTTCAATTTTTCACCCTGCTTACCTACATGCTGGGTAAATCTTTTTACTTGTCCTGGGACCAAGCCCAGGCCAGTCGCGTTGCCTTCTTCAGAGTGCTCAAACAGCATTTGCAAACCAATACATATTCCTAAGAATGGTTTGTTTTGAGTTGCTTCGGAAACCGCTTCACGTAAACCGCGCGCATCCAATTCACGGATACAATCCGGCATGGCTCCTTGGCCTGGAAACACCACACGTCCAGCGCTGTGAATGATTTCTGCATCGCTAGTCACCACCACGTTCAGCTCTGGCGCAACGTGCTCCAACGCCTTGGAAACCGAACGCAAATTCCCCATGCCATAATCAACAACGGCAATATCAACAGTTTTCATACGAGAAGCTTTATAGACTACCCTTAGTTGATGGGGTCATCCCTTGCATGCGTGCATCAAAAGTCACTGCCATGCGCAAGGCGCGACCAAACGCCTTAAATATTGTTTCGGCCTGATGGTGCGAATTATGACCTTTCAGATTATCGATATGCAAAGTGATATTCGCATGGTTTACAAAACCCTGAAAGAACTCGTGCACCAAATCCACTTCAAACTCACCGATTGAGGCCCGAGTAAACTCACAATTGAAATCCAACCCTGGACGACCTGAACAATCCAACACCACGCGACTTAGCGCCTCATCCAAAGGCACATAAGCATGCCCGTAACGGTTAATACCTTTTTTGTCACCCAAAGCCTTGCTGAAAGCCTGACCCAAAGTGATGCCAATATCCTCCACGGTATGATGGGCATCTATGTGCAGATCGCCCTTAGCCTGCACGGAAATATCCATCATTCCATGACGCGCGACTTGATCAAGCATGTGATCTAGAAAGCCCAAGCCTGTCTCAAACTGAGACTTTCCGTTGCCATCTAAATTGATGTTCACTACGATTTGGGTTTCGAGCGTATTACGCGTAACTTCTGCTTGGCGCATGATGCTATCTGATGTCATTCATGTATAAGAAGCTGAATTTTAACTCAATCTGCAATTGGCGCGTAAAAAACAAACAAAAAAGCCGACCTTATGGGTCGGCTTTCAGTCTTCAACATGCCTAAAAGCTATTATTTAGCTTCAGCAGGTGCAGCTTCAGCAGGTGCAGCTTCAGCAGGTGCAGCTTCAGCAGGTGCAGCTTC
>DAOMMM010000003.1:11866-227814 GCA_035423825.1 Methylophilus sp.
GTGCAGCTTCAGCAGGTGCAGCTTCAGCAGGTGCAGCTTCAGCAGGTGCAGCTTCAGCAGGTGCAGCTTCTACAGCTTGCTCAACAGCAGCGCCTGTGTCTGTTGCTGCTTGGTCGGTGTTACCACCTTTCAGCAAGAACAAGCCCAGTAATACTGCGCCTGCAATCAATGCCCATGGCAACCACTTGCCCATTCCACCTGCAGCAGCGCCGCCAGCGTGAGCGATATCGGTGATTTCTTTTGCAGCAGCAGCTGGGTCAGCAGCACCATAGATTGCAGCCCCTGCAACGATGATGGTAGCACCAGCGTCACGTACTTGAGCAGCTGTTGCAGCTTTAACGCCGCCAGCTACGGAGATATCCACACCAGTGTTCAAGCCAGCTACCATTGCCAAGTCAGCAAATGGTGTTTGACCTGCAGCTTGCTGATCCAAACCGGTATGTACACCGATGATATGCGCGCCCAATTTAGCTACTTCCAATGTACGCGCTTTCTTGTCTGCTACATTGATCAGGTCGATTTGCGCTTTTTTGCCATATTTGTTAGCTGCGTCGATTACACCTTTGATTGTGCCGATATCTGCAGTCCCCAATACCGTACAGATATCTGCACCAGCTTTATAGAATGGTTCTGCTTCATAGAAGCCAGCATCCATGGTTTTCAGGTCAACCAGGATTTTGTTGTTTGGGAATTTTGCACGCAATGTTTTCAGCAGTTCGATACCATTATGCTTGATACATGGGGTACCGATTTCCAAGATATCTACGTGTGGTGCAACTTTAGTTGCCAAGGCAACTGTTGCGTCAAAATCCAATGAGTCTAGTGCCATTTGAGTTAATGCCATATGCTTCTTCCTCCGAACTTGATCAATATTCGTTTAAAAAGTTATAAATTTCGTACCGCAACAGCGTTGGCAAAAAACGCAAAACGCAAATCGCATACATTCCGGCATCATAACCGCATTTAATAAACAATTTCAACTATTTGTTGAAATTTTGGTCGGTTTTCGCTGGTATTTCTAGAATAGGTCTGACTTAGACCAATGCTTTAAGAGTTTCAATCAATTGACGCGTTTGCGCCTCGTCACCAATCGTGACACGCAAATATTGGGCAATACGCTCCGGCTGCTTGAAATGTCGGACAATAATACTTTGCTCACGTAGCTTGAGCGCTAATTCGGCGGCATCATGTTGTGGGTGGCTAGCAAAAATGAAGTTAGCCCCTGAAGGCAACACATTAAAACCCATATGCTGCATTTCCTTTATCAACGTAGCCTTGGACGCGATGACTTGTTGCCTTGTTTGTTCGAAATATGCCTTATCTTGCAAAGCTGCGATAGCACCGGCTTCGGCAAAGCGATCTAAAGGGTAAGAGTTGAAACTGTCTTTTACGCGAACCAATGCCTCAATCAACTCAGAATTTCCGATTGCGAAGCCAACCCGCAACCCAGCCAAAGATCGCGCTTTAGAAAATGTCTGCACTACCAGCAAATTGGGGTAATGACTGATTAATCCTACCGCGCTATCGGTTCCAAAATCCACATAAGCTTCATCTATCACCACTACACTCTCGGTGTTTGTCTGCAGCAATTTTTCTACGCTATCCAAAGCCATGGGAATGCCAGTCGGCGCATTAGGATTTGGGAAGATAACGCCACCATTAGGTTTAGCATAATCATTTAAATCAATCTCGAAATTCTCGGTTAACGGCACGAGCTCAAAATCGATTCCATACAAACCACAATACACTGGGTAGAAACTGTACGTGATGTCTGGGAACAGTAGTGGCTTATCATGCTTAAGCAGCGCAGAGAACACATGCGCCAGCACCTCATCAGAACCGTTCCCGACAAACACTTGGTTCGGTTGCAAACCATAATAATCCGCAATCGCACCTTTGAGCTTACTTGAATCCGGGTCAGGATAAAGTCGCAAACTATCGTTTGCTACCGCCTGCAAAGCTGCAATCACTTGAGGGCTTGGGCCATATGGGTTCTCGTTCGTATTAAGCTTGACGAGATTCTGAATCTTCGGCTGCTCTCCGGGCACATAAGGCGTCAGCTTATGTACGATATCACTCCAGAACTTGCTCATTTGAGACGATATTCCGCACTTTTGGCATGCGCTTGCAAACCTTCACCGTGGGCAAGTGTAGATGCCACACGACCCAGTGCCTGTGCGCCTTGTGGCGATACCATAATCAGACTGGAACGTTTCTGGAAGTCATAGACGCCCAATGGACTGGAGAAGCGTGCCGTGCGACTGGTTGGGAGCACGTGATTAGGTCCGGCACAGTAGTCTCCCAAAGCTTCACAAGTATCGCGCCCCATAAAAATAGCACCCGCATGTTTGATTTTCTTACTCAAGGTCACCGGGTCTGCAACTGACAACTCCAAGTGCTCTGGCGCGATGTAATTACAAATCTGCACTGCTTCATCCAAATTTTTCACCTCAATCAGTGCACCTCGGTCTGTAATCGAGGTATTGATGATATCCTTGCGTGGCATTTCCTGCACCAGCTTACGCATGCTGGTTTCAACCTTATCTAGGAAGGCGGCATCAGGGCTAAGTAAAATTGCCTGTGCCAGTTCGTCATGCTCTGCCTGACTGAACAGATCCATGGCAATCCAATCAGGATTGGTCTCCCCATCACAAATCACCAGAATCTCAGAAGGACCAGCCACCATATCGATGCCAACAACGCCGAATACACGACGTTTGGCGGCGGCAACATAAGCATTACCGGGCCCGACGATTTTATCGACTTGCGGAATAGTTTGCGTACCATAAGCCAACGCCCCTACAGCTTGTGCCCCACCAATACAAAACACCCTATCCACATCACAAACAGCCGCAGCGGCCAACACTAGTGCGTTTTTCTCCCCGTTAGGAGTTGGCACTACCATGATCAACTCTTGCACACCAGCAACCTTGGCTGGTATCGCATTCATCAAGACTGATGAAGGATATGCCGCTTTGCCGCCTGGCACGTACAAGCCCACTCTGTCCAAGGCTGTCACTTGCTGACCGAGCATAGTGCCATCGCTTTCAGTATAACTCCACGATTGCATCAGCTGCTTTTCATGATAGCTACGCACACGCTCCGCAGCTGCCTGCAACGCTTCCCTCTTAACCTTATCCAAACCATTCAGCGCTTCTTGCAGTTCTGTTTTGGATATTTCCAACGCAGCTATCGAGCTGGCATTAGTTTTGTCAAAGCGATTGGTATATTCAAGCACCGCCGCGTCGCCGCGAATTTTCACATCCTTGAGGATATTGGCAACAACAGCATCAATGCCATCGTCCTGAGCAGTCTCAAAAGCCAACAGCGCCTTGAGATTCGCGTCAAAATCAGGTTGGGTTGAACTTATACGTCTAACTTTCATAGTTTTCTTAGCTTTTCACAGCCTGGGCAATGTCATCAATAATAGGTTGTAGCTGTGTGCGATTGAGCTTCAAAGAGGCCTGGTTAATGATCAATCGAGAACTGATAGCACCAATCTCCTCCACAGCTTTGAGATTATTCGCACGTAGCGTACCACCTGTGCTTACCAAATCCACGATTGCATCCGCCAGGCCGACCAATGGCCCAAGCTCCATCGAACCGTAGAGCTTGATAAGGTCTACATGCATGCCTTTGGCAGCAAAATGCTCGCGTGCTGTCTTTACATACTTTGTGACCACCTTGAGCCGAGCACCCTGACGAATGCTCGCCTCGTAGTCAAAATCATTTCGTACCGCCACCATCATCTTACATTTAGCGATTTGCAGGTCTAGCGGCTGATATAAACCTTCCCCCCCGTGCTCATCAAGCACATCCTTGCCGGCGATACCCATGTCAGCTGCACCATACTGCACATAGGTCGGCACATCTGTCGCACGCACGATAATCAAACGGACATCCGCTCGATTGGTTGGCAGTATCAGTTTACGAGAAGTCTCAGGGTCTTCCAGTGAACGAATCCCTGCCGCAGCAAGCAGCGGGGTAGTCTCCTCAAAAATCCGGCCTTTACTTAATGCGATAGTGATCATTTTGTCTGCTCGTTCCAGCTTTTCCGTTTCGCTTAGTGAGTTCGGCTAACCAGAGCACCCAGCGCTGTTAGCTTCTCATCCAACCTCTCGTAACCACGATCGAGGTGATAGATACGGTCAATGACAGTTTCACCTTGACCCACCAGGCCAGCCAGTACGAGTCCAGCAGATGCGCGTAAATCCGTCGCCATCACGTTGGCGCCTTCCAGCTCCGCAACCCCTTTTACCACCGCGGTATTACCTTCCACTTCGATATTAGCGCCCATACGCTGCAATTCCTGCACATGCATGAAGCGATTCTCGAAAATGGTTTCAACTACGGTAGCCACGCCATCAGCGACAGTATTGAGTGCCATGAATTGCGCTTGCATATCGGTAGGAAACGCCGGATGCGGCGCAGTGCGGATATTCACAGCCTTGAGCTTACCATTGGCTTTCACTGTAATCGTGTCGGCTGTATGGTCAATAGCAGCGCCAGCGTCACGCAGTTTTTCAATCACTGCTTCCAGCAAATCGGCACGCGCATTCTTCAAAGTCACATTTCCACCTGTCATCGCAGCGGCCACCATATAAGTACCCGCCTCAATGCGATCACATACGATATGATGCGTAGCGCCTGTCAATCGTTCCACTCCTTCAATCGTGATAGTGTCCGTGCCGGCCCCCTTGATTTTGGCACCCATCTTAATCAGACACTCAGCCAAATCCACCACCTCTGGCTCTTTGGCAGCATTCTCCAGTATGGTTGTACCCTCCGCTAAAGCAGCCGCCATCATCAGGTTCTCTGTCCCGGTCACGGTCACCAAATCCATATAGTATTTAGCGCCTTGCAAACGACGGTTAGGCAAATGCAAGGTACTTGCCTGAATATACCCGTGCGTGATATGAATGGCAGCCCCCATGGCCTGCAAGCCTTTGATATGCAAATCTACCGGACGCGAGCCAATCGCACAGCCGCCAGGCAAGGAAACACGCGCCGTTCCAAAGCGTGCCAACAAAGGTCCCAACACGAGAATAGAAGCACGCATGGTTTTCACCATTTCGTAAGTGGCTTCGAATGACGCAACATCACTCGCATCAAGAATGACTTGATCACCCTCGCGTTGCACCTTGACGCCCATGGTATCCAACAACTTGAGCGTCGAAGCGACATCACGCAATTCAGGCACGCCTGTTAGCGTCAATGGGGTTTCTGCCAGCAACCCAGCGCATAATATAGGCAAGGCTGCATTCTTCGCTCCAGATATCGTAACTTCGCCCTGCAGGCGCTTGCCACCTTGAATGACCAATTTATCCAATTACTTTTCCTTACTTGGCGCTTTGCAGCAACGCTTGTAATTCGCCACTATCGTACATCGCGCGCATGATGTCTGCGCCTCCAATAAACTCGCCTTTTACATACAACTGTGGAATGGTCGGCCAATTGGCATATTGTTTGATACCTTCACGAATATCCATATCCTGCAACACATCAATGGCGACAAACTCGGCGCCACAAGCGTTAAGAATCTGCGCCGCCAAGCTGGAAAAGCCACATTGCGGGAATTTAGGGCTACCTTTCATATATAACACTACTGGGTTGCTGGTAACGGTTTCTCTAATAATTGCTTGCGTATCCATTTTAATTTCCATTATTTAGTATTCAGCTGTTGCCACTGTGAAGGACTGTATGTCTTCATGCTTAATGCATGAATCTCTGCACGCATTCTGTCACCCAATGCGGCATAGACCAATTGATGTTGCTGCACCATGCGCTTACCTTCAAATGCTGGGCTCACGATTAACGCTTCAAAGTGCGTGCCATCATCGCCTCTCACCTCTATCACGTCACATGCTAAGTGTTGTGTGATATAACTTTCCACTTGTTTTGCGCTTAGCAAATTAACCCCTTAATTTATAGCCAGATTTTAACATTTTTAGAGTCAACCATGTTAGCAATGCCAAGAATGCGACTACGACTAGAATGCTTACCCAGGGCGAGATATCGCTTTTTCCAAAAAAACCATAGCGGAACCCATCTATCATGTAAAAAAACGGATTGAACTTTGATACGGTTTGCCAAAAAGCAGGCAAAGAATGAATGGAGTAGAACACGCCTGACAAAAAGGTCAGTGGCATAATAACAAAGTTTTGAAAAGCTGCCATTTGATCGAATTTTTCCGCCCAAATACCCGCAATCACCCCAAAAGTTCCCAGTAGCGCGCAGCCAGCCAAAGCAAAGACCAGTATCCAACCTAGATGCATAATTGGCAGATCGACAAACCAGATCGAAACCATATAGATAGCCAAGCCCACCGCCAAACCACGTATAACTGACGCTCCAAGAAAAGCGATAAAAAGTTGTAAGTAACTCAGTGGCGTTAGTAAGATAAACACCAAGTTGCCCATCACCTTGGACTGAATGAGGCTGGATGAAGTATTAGCAAATGCATTCTGCAACATGGACATCATCATCAGCCCTGGGATAAGAAATGCCGTGTAGGGCACATCTTTGTATACATGCACCCTGTCTTCTAACACATGGCTAAATATCAGAAGATATAGCAAAGCTGTCAAGACAGGCGAAGCAAGCGTCTGAAAAGAAACGCGCCAAAAGCGTAACACTTCCTTTTTGAACAATGTCCAGATACCACGATATTTAGGCGAAATCATATATCCGACCCTTTCCCGACCATGGAAAGAAATACATCTTCTAGATCCGCTTCTAGCAACTGCATATCTTGTATGTCCACATTCGCTTTTCGCAACTCACTCAATGCATATTCCACCTGGCCAAGCTCGTTAAGGGCGAGTGTAAATATTCCGTCCTCGCCCTGCTTCAGCATAGGAAGTAAACTGGCGGGCAAAGTGTCGTCCAACTTCAATCGCAAATTTTTTCCAGCAAACTGCTTGAGAAGGTTCTGCGTTGTGTCAAGCGCCACAATCTCGCCCGCTTTCATCATGGCAACACGCCCACACAACGCTTCTGCTTCCTCAAGATAATGCGTGGTAAGAATAATGGTATGGCCATCACGATTTAGCTTCTTGATAAAATCCCAAAGCATTTGGCGCAACTCCACATCCACGCCTGCAGTCGGCTCATCCAGCACAATCACCGGGGGCTTATGTGCTAGGGCCTGCGCAATCAGGGCGCGCCGCTTCATACCTCCGGAAAGTCGACGCATGTTTGTGTGTGCCTTATCTGCCAAGCCAAGCGACTCGATTACTTCATCGACCCAAATATCATTTTCTGGTCCGCGTCCAAAATAACCCGCCTGGAAACGCAGCATCTCACGCACATTGAAAAAGGGGTCGAACACCAACTCCTGCGGCACCACACCTAAGTTTTGACGAGATTGTTGGTATTGAGTCTGCACATCATACCCAACCACTTTGATTTGACCATGCGTAGGTTTAAGTAGGCCCGCCATAAGATTAATCAGGGTAGACTTCCCGGCACCGTTAGGACCAAGCAGACCAAAAAACTCGCCCTGCTCAATAGTCAAGTCTACGCCTTTTAGCGCATGCAAAGTACCAAAGCGCTTTTCAACACTCTCGATATTAACTGCAGGAATCACTAGGAAATTACCTATCTAATAAAAAACAAAACCCCATCCAGAAGAATGGGGCAAATTTTCACTAATATACTCGCACTAAGTCATGATATCTGATACACCATACAACGCAACCAGACTTTTAAGATTTTCAGGCAAGTTCACTAAGCTTAGCTCTTTATTTTCACGATTTGCTCGACGCTTCCATTCAAGAATCAAGCTAATCGCAGCTGTATCAATCTCATTTACGTCTTTGAAATCAGCCACAGTATTCACTCCTAACACGAGACTTTGGCTAGCCTGCAACAAGGAGTTAACCGTATCGACAATCAAATCCCCCTGAACGTTCCATCGATCACCAGATTGTACGATTTGCGTCATGTGGCTGATTTAGCTTGTTGAACTTTTGCAGCAGCATTCTTTTCTGCCAACTTCTTAATAAGACTATCCAAACCATTTTGACGTATTTCTTGCGCAAACTGGCCACGGTAATTAGTTACAAGACTGACACCCTCAATCACAATGTCATACACCTTCCAGGAATCCGACTGTTTAGCCAAGGTATAGTCCACAGCAATCGGTTGACCACCAGGCTGCAAGATCATAGTCTTCACAGACGCAGTGTTCGCATCTTCTTGCATACGGAAAGGCTTATATTCGATCGTTTGGTCACGGTATTTAGATAATGCTGTTGCATAAGTACGCAACAACAAAGTACGGAACTCGGATTGAAAGGCCGTTTTCTGTTCAGGCGTGGCTTTAGTCCAATTCTTGCCAAGCACCAAGCGTGATACGCGCTCGAAATTGAAATTGGGAAGGATTTTTTCTTCTGCCAAAGCGAATATGCGCTCCTGATTTCCAGCCTGGATTTCCTTATCGTTCTTAACTACTTCCAGCACATCCTCTGCAGTACGTTTAACCAGTTCGTCAGGCCCTTCAGTGGCAAATGCCAATGTGCTAACCAATAGCAAGCCAAAAGCCAACAAAAAACGTTTCATCATATTTCCTAATCAAAAAATTAAGTCAGTCACTTTGCTGGTGCAGTCAATTTATCCAGCGGATTGGACCCTAACGCATCATCCTCCTTTTCGGTTGATGGTGCAGGTGTAACTTCTTTTGTTTCAGCTGCTTTGTTATACAAGAATTGGCTGATCATTTTCTCTAAGACAACCGCATCCTGAGTTTGTGCGATTTTATCACCATTTTTTAAATTGACCTCATCCCCACCTGGCTCCAAGGCTATATACTGTTCACCCAGCAGACCTGCCGTGTATATATTAGCAAACGTGTCATTAGGAAATTGATAGCGTTTATCTATGCTTAGGCTTACCACAGCTTCAAACAAACTCGAATCGAACTTGATGCTGGAGACGCGACCAACGACAACGCCAGCACTTTTAACTGGGGCACGTGGTTTCAAGCCGCCAATATTTTCAAAATTGGCTGTCACCGTATAAGTCTCGCCAATGTCGCTGGTTGTTAGATTCCCCACCTTCATGGCTAAACCAAGAAGAGCGGCCACACCCAGCGCCACAAAAATTCCCACCCATAAATCTATCGTTGTTCTTTCCATCTTTTACCTACCCCCACTAAACCGTAATCATAAAGGATGTCAGCACAAAATCTAATCCCAGCACTGCCAAAGATGAAGTGACAACCGTGCGCGTGGTAGCGCGACTGACACCCTCTGCAGTTGGTGGGGCATCATAACCTTCAAACAAGGCTATGATGGTGCATGCCACCCCAAATACAACGCTTTTAATCAAGCCATTCACAATATCATCGCGCCAATCTACGTTGGCTTGCATTTGCGACCAGAACGCACCCGCATCCACTCCAATTAGGGGTACAGCCACCATATAGCCACCCAGGATGCCAACCATGGAGAACAAAGTTGCCAGAATCGGCATAGAGATTACGCCCGCCCAAAAACGGGGTGCAATGACACGCGAAACCGGACTGACTGCCATCATTTCCATGGCTGAAAGCTGCTCGGTCGCTTTCATCAAGCCAATCTCTGCAGTGATAGCCGTTCCTGCACGACCCGCAAATAAAAGCGCTGTTACCACAGGGCCCAATTCACGCACTAACGCCAAAGCAACCAACACGCCGATAGCTTCAGATGACCCATACCGCTGTAAGGTATTGTAGCCTTGCAGACCCAACACCATGCCGACAAAAAAAGCCGACACCAGGATAATGATAAGCGACAGCACGCCCGTAAAATAAACTTCTCGTATCACCAGCCATGGACGCTTCAAACTCTCTCCACTAGAAGCCAAAGTCAGCCAGAACAAACGGCCACCTGCCCCTAGTCGCCAGATACGGTCAACGAAACGATGCCCGATATTCTGTAAGGTACGAATCAATTTCATCAAAATACTCATACTTCTCACACCTGGGAGCCCAGCAAATCCTGCTTGTAATCGCCCGCAGAATAATGGAATGGTACTGGGCCGTCTTTTTCGCCATGCACAAATTGATGCACAAATGGCAAGCTAGAAATCTGTAAATCTTCTGGCGTGCCTTCTGCAGCCACCTTGCCATCCGCAACGAAGTAAACATAGTCCGCAATCAAGAAAGTTTCTTTAACATCATGAGAAACAATAATTGATGTAGCTCCCAAAGCATCGTTCAAAGTACGGATCAAATCGCAGATCACTCCCATGGAAATTGGATCCAGCCCGGCAAAGGGCTCGTCATACATAATAATTTCCGGATCCAACGCTATTGCCCGCGCCAGCGCGACACGCCTTGCCATCCCGCCAGAAAGTTCAGTCGGCATCAGCTTATGTGCCCCGCGCAAACCCACCGCATGTAGTTTCATCAGCACCAGGTCACGTATCATGCTCTCAGGCAAATCCGTATGCTCTCGCATCGGGAACGCGACATTCTCGAACACTGACAAATCGGTAAATAAGGCACCATGCTGGAAGAGCATGCCCATCTTACGGCGGAGTTGATAAATGCCTTCTCGGCTTTGCTGATGAACAACTTGCCCATCTACACGGACCTCGCCTTTATTGGGCTTGATCTGGCCGCCAATCAACCGCAAGAGCGTGGTTTTCCCGCTGCCGCTGCCACCCATAATAGCCACTACCTTCCCCCTTGGGAAAGCCATGTTGATACCTTTATGCAACAGTCGGCCTTTGTAGCCAAACGACAGATTGTCGATTTCGACGATGTTTTGGGTCATGGGATAAGATAATTAAAAATTCGGTCTATTCTAAATCAAAACACCCCACAAGCAAAAGCAAACAGATTGCACTAAAACAAAAAGCCCGCTTTTGCGGGCTTTTAAAACTGCATACCGAATTAGAACGCCATACACAAGACGTATTTAGTCGAATCAAAATTAGCTGCTGTTGTTGCGACTGCTGCCGCAGCAGTTGAACCGTCTACTGAACTAGCCACCATTACAGAACCTTTGGTGGTATCGCCATCGTCGATTTGTGAATCAATCTGTTTTGCCAGTTTACCCAAGATACCACCTGTACAGACAGCGTAGGACCCAGTAAGACCTGTAATCGTATTCTGCGGTTTGGATTGTATGCCCACAGGACCACCTTCGTTATTTGTTGGCAAGTAAGTCGCATCTGTTAGAGTGGTTGAGCCAGTTGCTACATTAGCTAAACGAACATGCTGCCAGAAATTGAAAGATTCGCCTGCAGTCGCGCTCCAAGCGCCATCAATCTCACCATCACCGTCGCCGTTGTTGGTTGCACCCACATGCGTCGTTGCAGCTTTATCATCACCTGGCAACGCTTTGAATTTATCCTGATAAGTGTAGATGTAAACTTGCATGTTTTTCAGCTCGGTTACCATATTTTTCACTTTGGCGCTGTTGATCAGTTCCTGACCACGCAAGACACCGCCCAGCAATAAGCCGATAATCACCAGCACGATAGCAAGCTCGATTAACGTAAAACCTGTTTGTTTCTTCATTATGGTATCCTTAACCAAAAAATTGTGGTGACATCAAGTTTTCTCACCATACGGCGAAAAACATGCAATTGTCATGCCAGCGGCAGAAAACAAGTCAGGTAGCGGAGTATAGCCAAATGACGCAATAACTGCTTTATGAAATAACGACGAATTTTCATCACTAATGACATTATTTTGACACATTGGCTTGGGAGACCGTTTGACGCCATGTTTAAGCAAATAAACCTGCAGCTATTCCTGACCAGGCATTCCAACCGCATCCTCGCATTAATGATGCTAAGCCTACATGCTTTCTTGGTTTGGGGTGAAGATATCAGCAACCACCTCAGCCGTAGCTATTTTTTATGTCATTATGGCTTATTCCTAATGTGGCAACCCGTCTGGGGACAAAACCAGAAGATTTCCAAATCAGCCACCGCCATGGTCCTAGGCTTGGGTTTGGTTGCTTTCTTCCTCATCAACTGGTGGCTAACCGCCATCTGGCTCTCCATTTTGTTTGGCTTATTAGGGGGGCGTATCTTTTCGGATGATGCCAAAAACAATCGTATGGTACATTTAATGGCAGCGGTTTATCTGCTTTCGATGCTGTTGTTATGGGTGGTTCCCAAACTGCTTGATACACGAACCGAGCTGGAAGCTAGCCGTTACGCCGCATTCTACTTACTACCGCTGTTGCCTATCGCCATCTTCTTTATAGCGCATCCTGCCCGTAGCCACGAACAACTCCCTATCCTCGATTTCTTTTACACGATGCTGCTGACTCTGCTGGCATTCATTCTGGTACTTTCCAGCTACGCGGTAGGCACCATTCAGAACGTGCACTATCTGCAGGTCATCTTCATTACCATGTTCGGGCTTGGCTTTGGTCTGATCGCACTGAACCTGCTATGGAAACCGACCACACATTTTTCCGGGGTCGAGCTAATAATGTCACGTTACCTGACTAGCGTCGGCATGCCGTTTGAACGCTGGGTACGCAACATTGCCGCGCTGGGCGATATCGAAACCAGCCCAAGAGGCTTTTTAGAGGCTGCCATGCGTGAGATGCAGTCACTGCCATGGGTAGCAGGCGTTTCCTGGATGACCGACGAGGCTGCTGGCAAAATAGGCGAAAGCACCGACCACATAGCGCAGTTCAATTTCAAGGATTTTCATATGTCGTTAAATACACGCTGGGAGATATCCCCAGCTTTGTATATGCACGTAAAACTGCTCACCCAAATCATGGGGGAATTCTATCTCGCCAAACGACGCGAAGAGACATTGCGCCAGAATGCCTATATGCAGGCGTTTTATGAAACGGGTAGCCGCCTCACGCACGACATCAAGAACATCCTTCAATCTACCGGTACATTGGTAGCCGCTGCCGAGCAATCCGACGAAAAGGATCAGGAAGCGCTGTTGCGGCTGATTCGTCGTCAATTACCCATGCTGAATCAGCGCATCGCCTCAACGCTGGATAAACTTAAAGCGCCGAGCGAGGAAAAACTGAAGCTAGAGAAAATCTCTGCCTGGTGGAAAGACCTACAGTTGCGCCATCGGGAATCCAATGTAGAGTTTGTAGCGGATGAACTGCCTCGACAAGAGATCAAGGTCGAAGTCCTGGACAGCATTCTGGACAATCTGATCAGCAACGCACTGGAAAAAGCCAAGTATCAGCCAGGCACCACCATCAAGGTGACCGTGCTAAATGATGAGATCAACGGCTGCCGCATCGAAGTGACTGACAGCGGCAAGGCCATGGATGCTGCTGTAGCCAATGACTTATTCAAGAAGCACATCGCCTCGCACAATGGCCTGGGTGTTGGGTTATACCATGCCGGCAAGGACGCACAGCAGGCAGGCTACGAGCTAAGCCTGGTAAACAACATCAACGGAGACGTGCGCTTTAGAGTCAACTTGGCACCCAAAAGAGCAGAAACAGATTAACGCTCACGCACACATTCATTAAAAAATTAACCGCCCTGCAAGCCAATCTGGATGCGGCTATCAGGGCAAGCTCATTAATAATGAAATTCTATGAATAAAACACGGGGTTTAAAGCGTACCGTAGGAATGCAAGCCACTGAGGAACATGTTCACGCCTAGGAAGGCGAACATCGTGACCAGCAAACCAACCAGCGCCCACCATGCCAGCACTGGACCACGAAGACCTTTAACCATGCGCAGATGCAACCAAGCAGCATAGTTAAGCCACACGATCAACGCCCACGTCTCCTTAGGATCCCAACTCCAGTAGCCGCCCCAGGCTTCTGCTGCCCACATCGCGCCCAAAATCGTCGCGATCGTAAAAAAAGCAAAACCAACAGCAATCGACTTGTAAATCACATCATCCAGCACGTCCAGACCGGGCAAGTACTTGGCCATAACGCCTTTTTGCGCAAGCAAATATGCTGCAGCTACCATAGCTGCCATTGAGAAGGCACCATAGCCGATGAAATTGGCCGGCACATGTATCTTCATCCAGTAACTTTGCAGCGCGGGCACCAGCGGTTGGATTTCGTGAGCGTTGCGGTCGAACGTGTACCACAGGATAAAACCAACACCGGCATTGATGATCAGTAATACAAATCCGCCAAGCTGACTGGCTTTAAACTGTTGTTCATAATACAGATACAGCGAGGCAGTGATCAGGCAAAAAAGGATGAATACTTCATAGAGGTTGCTGATGGGGATATGACCAACATCCGGAGCGATCAAATAGGACTCATACCAGCGTACCATCAAGCCGACAAACCCGAACAGAACTGCCGCCCAAGTAAGGCTGGATGCGACTTTGCCCACAAACATGCTACGCCTGAACATGGCAAACCAGTAGGTCAGCATCGCCAGCACGAAAAGCACATTCATCCACATAATAGCCGTCTGACTACCCAGGAAGAACTTGAGCAGGAAGGCTTGGCTCGTGCGGCCCAGATCGCCCTGATATTGACTAATGGCCAACAGGCTTAATGCTCCGACTCCCAGTACAAGTTTGGCAATCGCCTTCCAGCGCCATCCCAAATAGCTGAAGGTGGCAGCTGCTGCAAACAGAAAACCCTTTTCATAGGCATCCATGTATTGGCTATATTTCTGAAACGCAAATATCGCCCCAGCCATTAGGATCAATGCATAAATCCAATCAGCCACCCTGAGTGTCTGCCAAATTGATTTAGTCTGAAAATCCAAAGCATTCGTGTTCATGTCGTTTCCTTATGTCAGCAGCTGTCTCAACTGCTGCTGCGTCCGATTAAACTCTCGTTCAAAATCCATGTTCTTGCGGTTGGAACTCATTGCCACCAGCACCTCATTGGCTTTGATGAGCAACCAGAGGCGTCGTTCCCTGATATAGAACATCGCGAACACACCTAGCACCAGCAACACCGACCCTAAATAAACCCAGAACTGGCCTGGTGATTTGGTAAGCTGGAAACCACTTGCCTCTAGCTGCTGGAAATCGCGCAATTGCAGGAGATATGGCGTACCATAGAACATCATATCGTTCATCGCATTCAGGCTGTCCTGCAGCATGATCTGATTCTCTTGTGTGGTGGCCAGTTCCCGCTTGCCAGCTTGTTTCTGGGAAATATTGTACGCGGTATAGGCTGCGGCATGCAGCATCTTCACATAAGCTTCAGCTGCTTTATCACGCTGCGCCTCGGGCACGGCAGCCTCGATCGTTTTAGCCAGCTTGGTGTACCCGCCTTCTGCAAAAGCTTTCAAGAGCTGCTGTGCACCCTGCTCAAACTGCTGGCGTAGCTGGCTATCCTTGGTCATCGCCGCATCACCCAATCTTCGCGCAATCTGCGGATAGTATTCCGGATTCAACATCACAGCGCGAAAACGCATAAAACCTTCCAATTCCATATCCGGACCAGCGGGAATACGCAGGTATTTGAAATCGTCCTGGACAGTATCGCGCACGCCAAACACAAAATAAGCCTTACCGTCGATATTCAATGGCTGCATGTAGGTGACGAATTCGCGTGCCTGACCGCTGGCATTACGTAGCTTGTAGGTGGTATTCGGCCCAACATTCTGTGGTTTGCCTTTGCCATCTGGCGATAGGTTGATGATGTTGAATTTGCGGAACTCGTTGAATTCTACAGTCAGCTTGCCGGCACCTTCACCCAAAGTGCCTTTTTTGAATACCTGCCCTTTTAAGTCGACAGAACTGGCTTCAGCTTGGGACAGATTCCAGACCTTGAAATCCAAACCTGAACCACCATCCTGAAAATCAGACTGATAGATGGCGACACCCTTATAGATTAGCGGATGGTTGACGCGGATGGTTTGGCGCAAAGGCGCTTTCAATTCTGGATCGATAATCTCCACATCACTTTCAAAGGATTTGGGCTGACCCGTCGGATAGTGCTGTATGCGAAAATCTAGCAATGCGACACGAAACGGCAACTCCTGTAACAGGTAGCCATCCCGCACCCGAAGAAACGCAACATTGCTACTAGCGCCTTCAGGCAAAGTCATGTTGGCTCGGTAAGATAAATTGCTCTCTTTGAGGCGACTGATCTCCGGCACCTGACTTGCCGGGATATCCAGCACTTCTATGCGCTTATTACCCAACAGCTCTTGTACTTTGAAGGGCAGGTTACCATCCAGCAAACCACCAAAACAGATAATGACGATAGCCGCATGCGTTAGGATATAACCCAACCGCTGATGGGTACCCATCTTCGCGGCAATCAGCGTATCACCGCTTTCTTGTGGCTGCACTTTAAAGGCATAGCCCTGCCCAATCAGATACTGACTGATTTTTTGCTGCACATCACCAGAGGGGTTTGGGTTAGCGATGCTCGACTGATGACTGAACGCCCGCAACGACTTCTCTTGGGCATGCTCTTTGAAAGTACGCCATTCTCTCAGCATATTTGGCGTATTACGCCAGATGCACAGGCTGGTCGAAATCACGAGAAATAGCAAAATCAGTAAAAACCAGCTGGAATGGTACACATCATACAATCCTAGCTTATTGAACATCTCAAACCAGAATTGGCCGAACTTGATGATGTAATTTTCATATGGCTCGTTCTGTTTGAGCACGGTACCAATGATAGATGCAATAGCAATGATTGTGAGAAGACTCACGGCAAAACGCATCGAGCTGAGCAGCTCATATAGACGTTGGGAAAAAGTGATAGGTGGCTTCAAAGATGTTGCCCTAAACATTTACAACTGGAATTAAGACGACAAAACAGTATGATAGGTTGCAAAAAAAGGCGGCTACTGCCGCCCTTTTCGTGACCTTGAATTATCTCAAGCCTTGAATATAGTCAGCCACAGCCTGCATTTCCTGATCCGTCATTTTAACGGCAATCGCCTGCATCATCGGCGCATTGGCTCGCTCACCGGTACGGAAAGTCCTCAACTGCTGCAAGGTATAGTCGGCATGCTGACCTGCCACGCGCGGGAATTGTTTCGGGATACCAGAACCGGTAGGACCATGACATGCTGCACATGCCGGCACATTGGTCGCCAGGATGCCGCCGCGATAGATCTTTTCGCCCAAGGAGCCTTTTCCATTACTCTTCGCCTTGCCTAAAGTAGGGCGTTGTGCTGCAAAGTAGGCTGCCAGTCCTTTCATGTCGTCCTCAGTCAAGTTAGCCACCATACCACTCATCACCGCATTTGCGCGTGTGCCTTCTTTAAAGTTCTTTAGCTGCTTGAGCAGGTATTCAGGGTGCTGGCCAGCCAGTTTTGGATTAGCCGCCATCACGCTATTGCCATCCGCAGCATGGCAAGCCGCACATACTGTCTGTACGGTCTTCTCTGCCGCACTTGGCTCCGCAGCCGGGGCAGTAGGCGCTGCCACCTTTTCCTCTGCCTTTGCAGGTGCCGCCGCAGCTTTGTCTTCTGTTTTATCCGCCGCAAACGCTTGCGACACCATTAAATTCAACACCAAAACCGCCACCAAACTTAAGCGCATATTAACTCCAATATTTTCAAGCATTTAAACTTGCCGCATTTTATCAAATTTGAACGCTTCGTGATAGGATGCATGCCTTGACCTATCGCAAAAAGTGACAAACCCCTAACATGCCATTGTTTCAAAATGCCCAATTCCTAGCTTCCGCTCACCACCTGCGGGATTTGCCGCCTGCCACCGGGGTGGAAGTCGCCTTTGCAGGCCGATCCAATGCAGGAAAATCCAGCGCGTTGAACACATTGGCTAACCACAACCGCCTGGCTTTTGTTTCCAAGCAACCCGGCCGTACACAACTTATCAACTTTTTCACGCTCGGCAATGACAGACACCTGGTAGACCTGCCCGGCTATGGCTACGCCAAAGTGCCCGAAGCTTTACGCGCCCACTGGCAGCAAGTGCTTTCCACCTATCTAAGTGAGCGCATCTCCTTAAAAGGGCTGGTCCTGGTGATGGATAGCCGCCACCCGCTCACCCCGCTAGACAGGCAGATGCTGGACTGGTTTAAACCAACGGGCAAACCTGTACACGTGTTACTGACAAAGTCTGACAAGCTCTCTCGTAATGAGGCAAACCAGACACTGATGAAAGTACGCAAAGAACTAGAAACTAATTGGGGCAACTGCACGGTACAATTGTTCAGCAGCCTTAAGAAACAAGGGGTGGACGAAGCCGAAAAAGTTATTGGCGCCTGGCTATTTGATTTCTCTAAAATCGATTAGCCACGTATAAACGCAGCCGCTTCTCTAGTTCAACAATTACGAATAGAGTGACACCGACCCCAACTATAAGCAAACCATCTGCTAAGGGTATAGATAAGGTGTCAAATATCCGCTGAAATAACGGCAGATAAGTGAATGCAAGCTGGGCAAGGATTACGATAATAATCGTACCCCACACGACAGGCGTGCCCCGAACAGAGCGCCAGGTCAGTGATGTTGCATACAAATTGCGAATAAACAGCAAGTGAAAAATCTCCATCACGACTAGCGTATTCACTGCCATCGTGCGCGCCAAATCTAACGAGTATCCTTGCTGCATGGCGTGCTCGTATATACCGAATACGCCCACCAAGAAAAGCATCGCCACCAGCACGATATGCCATGCTAACGCCCCGTCCAGCAGAGGCTCACTCCGTTTTCTGGGCAGACGCTGCATCGTATGCGCCTCAGTCGGCTCGAATGCCAGGACAAGCCCCAGCGTGATTGCAGTGATTAGGTTAACCCAAAGGATTTGCACTGCTGTGATTGGTAGAGTAATACCCAGCAGTAAAGCCACAATGATGGTCATGGCTTCACCGGCGTTTGTAGGCAAGGTCCAGCTGATGACTTTTTTGATATTATCGTAAGCAGTACGTCCTTCACGTACCGCAGCGACAATAGAAGCAAAATGATCGTCCACTAGTACAATCTCGGCAGCTTCCTTGGCGGCCTCGCTACCCTTGCACCCCATCGCTACACCTGCATCCGCTCGTTTGAGCGCAGGAGCATCGTTGACGCCATCGCCCGTCATCGCCACGGTCATGCCCTGCGCCTGCAAAGCCATCACCAAACGCAACTTATGTTCTGGGTTGGTGCGGGCAAACACGTTGGTATCCAAAATGGCATATGTTAACTCTGCGTCAGACATAGCATCGATTTGCGTCCCAGTGAGAACTTGCTCTGGATTCTTCAGCCCGATTTGTGCCGCAATCGCTGCTGCTGTGCCAGCATGATCTCCGGTAATCATTTTCACTTGTATGCCCGCGGTGTAACAATCCTGAATTGAACCAGTCACTTCTGGGCGCGGCGGATCTATCAAACCGACTAGGCCCAGCAAACTAAGTTGATTTTCGGCATCCGCATATGCCAGAACGGTATGCTGTGATGGCATGGGCCTGATCGCCAAAGCCAGTACGCGTTGACCCTGTGCGGCAATCGCGCTCGCTTCATGTATCCAGCGTAGGCAGTCAAGTGGCTCGGTCTCGCCGCTGGCACTGAATTGAGTATCACACATCTCCAGTACACGCTCAGGCGCTCCTTTGACAAAAACAAACGCCTCGCGAGCATGATTATGGCAAAGCACCGCCATATAGCGGGTTTTGGCATCAAAAGGTATCAAGTCAGTACGCGCCCATTGCAGCTTATCCTGCTGTAAATCAAAGCCAGCTTTAGCTGCAAAAGCTAATAAAGCTCCTTCCATCGGGTCACCTTGCACCTGCCATATACCATCCTTCTCGACAAGCGCAGCATCGTTGCACAACGCAGAGGTTCGCCCAAAATCAGCAAGCTTTACAGGCAAACCAGCATTATCCAGCGCCTGTAACTTCCCTTCTGGCACATAACCGTTGCCGCTCACCGCAAATCGGCCTTCTGCCGTCACAAGCGAGGCAACCATCATTTCATTGCGGGTCAATGTACCGGTTTTGTCCGTACAGATGACAGAAACAGAACCTAATGTTTCAATCGCTGGCAAGCGGCGCACAATCACCTGCTTTCTCGCCATTGCCTGCACGGCAACAGCCAATGTAATGGTCAGCACCGCGGGCAAGCCTTCTGGAATCGCCGCAACCGACAAACCGACCCCCGCCATAAAAAGCTCGGCGAACGGCAGGTGGGCGACAAAATTACCATACACCAGCAATAAAGCGGCAATCCCCAGAATCAACCCCGTGAGCCAACGCGCGAAGCGGCCCATCTGCTGGGTCAACGGCGTTTCCAGCATTTCCACTTCAGACAACATGCCGCTAATACGACCTATTTCGGTGTTCGTGCCTGTTGCTACCACCACGCCACGGCCGCTACCGGTGGTAATGAGTGTGCCAGAAAAAGCCATGCCGCTTTGGTCTCCAAGCACGGCATTTTCCGGGCTGATGGCAGTATCCTTTTCCACAGGCACCGATTCACCTGTCAAGATAGCTTCTTCGGCGCTCATATTATGCGTTTCTATCAAGCGCAAATCCGCCGCGACTTTATCTCCAGCCTCTAACAGCACAATATCCCCCGGCACCAGCAAATCACTGGGAATCGTCATATGCTTACCCTCTCGCAGCACTCGTGCCTGCAAGGCCAGCATGTGGCGAATCGCATTCATGGCGGCCTCGGCCTTGCCTTCCTGAATGAAACCAATGACGGCATTAGCTAGCACCACGGCAATAATTACCGCAGTATCTACAATGTGACCCAGCAAGGCAGTCACCAGAGCCGAGCCAAGTAGTACATAAATCAATACGTTATGAAATTGCAGCAAGAAGCGAAGCCATGCGGGGTGCGCATGCTGTTGCGGCAAGCTATTGTGTCCATATTGTGTAAGCCGACGCGTAGCCTCAGCTTCATTGAGACCATGTTCGGGCGAAACTTCTAACTCGGAAAATATGTGCTGCTGTGATTGATGATGCCACATAGGATACCTGCCTCTTCAAGCGCAAAAATGATTTAGCTGTTTTCTTAGCTATGACTTGATTTTTGTTGTAGCAGTTTTTTATTTATCCCCGCAAAAAAACCATATCCCAGACACCGTGACCTAGCCTTAAGCCACGATTTTCGAATTTGGTGAGCGGACGATAACTCGGCTTTTCCGCGTAATCCTGAGCGGTATTTTTAAGTTGCGGTTCTACGCGCAACACTTCCAGCACCCATTCTGCATATTCTTGCCAGTCGGTCGCCACGTGGATATAGCCTCCCTGCTTGAGCTTTTGGCATAGCAGTTTTACGAATTCCGCCTGAATCAGTCGGCGCTTGTGATGACGCTTCTTATGCCAAGGGTCAGGAAAGAAGATATGCACGCCATCCAGGCTGTTATCGGGAATCATGTGCTGAAGCACTTCGACCGCATCGTGCTGAATGATACGAATGTTGGTAAGCGCCAATTCTTCAGTGAACTTAAGCAGGCTACCAACCCCGGGAGTATGAACCTCAACTGCCAGAAAATCACAGCCAGGCAATGTTTGTGCGATTTTGGCAGTGGCATCACCCATACCAAAGCCAATTTCGAGAATCTTTTTACTGTCTTTTCTGCCAAAAATCTTGTCTAAATCGATGCCCTGTGAGGCATATTCCACGCCAAATTTCGGCCAACCGGTTTCCAGCGCGCGCTCCTGGCCTTTGGTTAAACGGCCTTGACGCAGCACGAAGCTGCGAATGCGGCGATGTTGTGGTTCGGAATGTTCAAATTCGATCATGGCGCGCATTATACGTTACAAGGTATGCGATTTATCACCCTGTGCAAAACCAATCAGCGGTTCGTCCATATTCTTGGCGAAAGCAATCACTTTGAACAGATCGCCCATCTCTGCGGGGGAAAGATATTTTTGCGCGGCCGCAGCCAGCTGCATAAACTGCGGCGAATCGGGCGAGTGCTGCGCCAGAATATCCAGAATGCCGCAATTCATTAAAAACTGTGCCTGGGTGGCATAGCCTGAGAGGCTTACCCCATGAGCTTTTCCAGCCAGTGCTATTTGGGTGAAATCGACATGTGCAGTCACATCCTGCAAACCAACGTGTATCAAAGGGTTGGGATGCGCGTGATGCTGGAAATGACACATAAGCGTACCTTGGCTACGCTGCGGGTGATAATACTCATGCGCGGAAAAGCCGTAATCCACCAACAGAATCGCACCTTGCTGCAGACTATCTGCCAGACTATGTATCAATCCGGATGCAGCGGGACAAACTTCCGTCAAATAGCCATTTGGTAAATCCTGTGGCAGATGCTTTACCAGCTCCGGACGAGTCAAAGGCACATCCAGCCAAACAAATTCGCCATCAAACCCAACTCCGCGCTCAAACCAACCTTCAACCGTTTTGTGCACTAGGTGTACGGGTATCGCATCCAGCACCTCGTTACCCAACATCAAACCATTGAAGTTTTCTGGCAAATCGTTCAACCAAACGACTCTCTGCTGGAGCTCGATCGGCAAATGCTTCTCGATCACCTCTTGCTGAATATGACGTAAGTGATCGCTCACTTCTAGAATCAGATATCGCTGTGGAAGTGACTCCAATAATTGTAATTCCAGCAATAGCTCCTTCGCCAGCCTGCCCGTACCAGCCCCTATTTCAAGGATATCTCCATCACATATATGCATAACTTGCATTGCCTGACGGGCAATTGTTTGCGCAAACAAAGGAGATATCTCAGGCGCGGTGACGAAATCGCCTGCTAAACCGAACTTTTGAGCGCCGCCGCTGTAATAACCTAATGCTGGCGTATAAAGCGCCAAATGCATGAAGTCTGCAAACGAAACCCAGCCTCCGGCATCATGAATCTTTTGACGAATCAGCGTCTTCAGTAGTTCGCCGTGTTCAAGCTGCGCTGTAGTAGGAATAGGTAATGCGGCCATAAGCCTCTATAATAATCGAAAAGTGAGAATACCCTTGAATCATAGCCTAGCAAATAAAGTCATGCTGATTACTGGCGGCGCGAAACGCGTCGGCGCTGCCATCAGCCGCGAACTGCACAGTCATGGTGCCAATCTGATGATTCACTATAACAAGTCGCAAGACGAAGCACGCGCATTACAAGCTGAGTTGAACCTGCAGAGAGCCAATAGTGTCGCGATTATTCAAGGTGATTTGCTCAACACTGCCGCTCTGCCCAATCTGATATACGAAACCATCACTCACTTTGGCCGCATGGATGGGCTCATCAACAATGCCAGCACCTACTTTCCCACTGAATTAGGCAATATCAATGAGGATAACTGGCAGAACTTGATGGGTAGCAATCTGAAGGCCCCCATGTTTTTGGCGCAGTCCGCTGCGCATGAATTACGCAAAAATCACGGCAACATCATCAACATCACGGATATGCATATCGAGCGGCCCAAAAAAGGCTATATTGTCTACAGCGTTGCAAAAGCCGGCTTGGTGACGCTTACGAAATCTCTGGCTCACGAACTCAGTCCCGAAGTGCGTGTAAACGCTGTTGCCCCTGGCCCTGTACAATGGCCTGAAAACAACCCGCAATTCGATGAAGTGTATCGCCAACGTGTCATCAACCAGACATTACTCAAAAGAATCGGCAGCCCGGAGGATATCGCCAAAGCTGTCAAATTCCTGATTGCCGATGCTCCTTTCGTTACCGGTCATATACTTGCTGTGGATGGCGGTCGCAGCCTGAATTTATAACATCAATATTTTTTAATTATTTTATGAAGCATTACCCCGACAATGTCAGTCAAAACTTCCTGAAACTGCGCAATAGCCTGATTAGCTCTGTTGGCAAAGCTATTGGTGATTACAACATGATTGAGGATGGTGACACCGTTTTGGTATGCATGAGCGGGGGCAAAGATAGCCATGCCATGCTGATGATACTGCTGGCTTTGCAAGAACGGGCGCCTATTAATTTTAAAATCGTCGCAATGAATCTGGACCAGAAGCAGCCTGGCTTCCCAGCCGATGTACTGCCGCGCTATTTTGAAGAATTAGGTGTCGATTACAGAATCGTAGAGGCGGACACTTATTCCATCGTCAAGGAAAAAATCCCGGAAGGAAAAACTACCTGCAGCCTATGTTCACGGCTGCGCCGCGGTATTATCTACACCACAGCACACCAGCTTGGGGCAACCAAGATCGCGCTGGGGCATCACCGTGACGACATCGTGCAGACACTTTTCCTGAATATGTTCTTCGGTGCAAAGATGAAAGCCATGCCGCCTAAGCTCAGTACCAACCGGGGCGAGTTCATGGTAATACGACCGCTTGCCTACTGCGCCGAAAAAGATATTGCCGCCTATGCACGTGGCATGCAGTTCCCAATCATTCCATGTGATTTATGTGGAAGCCAGGAAAACCTACAGCGCCAAAAGGTAAAGGAAATGCTAAACGCATGGGAGTTGGAGCAACCTGGCCGCATCAACAATATTTTCCGCGCAATTGGGAATGTAGAACCTTCACATCTGGCCGATTTTGACCTGTATGATTTTAAGAACTTGAGTCAGGCAAAACCGGAAGATGAAGATCCTTTATTTGGCGATATTGCAAAAGAAGACACTGCACTCAGCATCTCCAGCAATGACGGTAAACGTATCGAGTTTACACGCAGGGAACTAAAAACAGCCTGAAATAGCAAAAAAACACAAGTTCCAGTTGTCACAACTTGTGACTGATTGTTATGATGCCCTTCAAGCAAACGAAAAAACGGTTTTAGATTGTCCAAATTACTGATAGTTGAATCGCCATCCAAGGCCAAGACGCTTAAAAAATACCTCGGAAAGGATTTCGAAGTATTAGCTTCATATGGCCATGTCCGCGACCTAATCCCCAAGAACGGTGCCGTCGATCCGACCAACCATTTTGCGATGAAGTATGAAGTCATCGACCGCAACAGCAAACATGTCGATGCTATTGCCAAAGCCGTCAAATCTAGTGATGCAATTTATCTTGCAACCGACCCAGACCGCGAGGGCGAAGCCATTTCCTGGCATATTGCCGAGATATTGAAGGCAAAAAAACTACTCAAAGACAAACTGCTCAAGCGTGTCGAGTTCAACGAGATTACGCAAAATGCCGTCAAGCATGCGATCGAGCATCCGCGTGACATCTCCATGGACTTGGTCAACGCACAGCAAGCGCGTCGTGCACTGGATTATCTGGTAGGTTTCAATTTATCACCATTATTATGGAAAAAAATCCGCCGTGGCCTTTCCGCTGGCCGAGTGCAAAGCCCTGCCTTGCGGTTGATTGTAGAACGTGAACTGGAGATCGAAGCGTTCAATAGTCAGGAGTACTGGACTATCCACATGAACGCGCTCAAGCAGCAACATGGTTTTGATGCGAAACTGATACAACTCGATGGTAAGAAAATTGAACAATTCAGTGTGACGAATCATGACCAGCAGGCCGAAATCGTCGGCAAGTTGCTGGTGGCAAGTGCAGGCAAAACTACCGTCACCCGGGTTGAGAAGAAACAACGCAATCGCAGCCCAGCCGCACCGTTCACCACCTCTACCCTGCAGCAAGAGGCTGTGAGAAAGCTGGGTTTCACTACCAGCCGTACGATGCGCATCGCACAGCAATTATATGAAGGTATCGATGTAGGCAGCGGTACTGTAGGTTTGATTACCTACATGCGTACCGATTCGTTTAGCTTGGCTGCAGAAGCCGTCATGCAGATACGTGAGTATGTGAAGAAAAACTTTGAGGCAGCGTACTTGCCAAAGTCCCCCATCATGTACAAGACGAAAGCGAAGAATGCCCAGGAAGCGCATGAAGCGATTCGACCGACAGATATTTTTCGCACCCCTTCCAGTGTGCGCGCATTCCTGAATGATGAGCAATTCAAGCTCTACGAAATGATATGGAAGCGTACTCTGGCTTGTCAGATGGCACAGGCAAAATTTGATGCGGTCAGCGTTGATCTAAGTGTAGGGTCCGAAGCCAACCTATTTCGCGCATCAGGACAAACCTTGATATTCCCGGGATTTATCGCCGTTTATATGGAAGGATTGGATGACGAGGAAGAAGAAGGTGAAAGCAAGCTACCTTATCTGGAAACCGGCGAAGTGCTCAATGTCGAGAAAATATTCGGCGAACAACATTTCACTGAACCTCCACCGAGATACTCAGAAGCCAGTCTGGTGAAAGCACTAGAGGAATACGGCATCGGCCGTCCATCCACTTATGCCAGTATCATCAGCACCCTGCAAGATAGAGAATATGTCACGCTAGACAAAAAGCGGTTTGTGCCTACCGACGTTGGTCGTGTCGTGAATAAATTCCTGACAGAACATTTCACGCGTTATGTGGATTATGATTTCACCGCCAATTTGGAAAACGCATTGGACAGTGTCGCTGAGGGAGAACGTGACTGGGTGCCTTTGATGGATGAGTTCTGGCAAGACTTCAACCAGACGATTCAAGCAAAAGCAAATGTGGATCGCCCCGGCAATGAGATTTTGGATGAGCTTTGTCCAAAATGCGGCCGGCCATTACAGAAACAATTGAGCCGCTTTGGCAGTTTCATTGGTTGCACCGGCTACAACGCCACACCCAAGTGTGACTATACACGCCGCATTGCGGGTGAAGATGCTCCTGTTGGCAATGAACCTGTGCTAATTGGAAAAGATACTGAGACCGGCAAGGATATCCAACTGCTGAATGGCCCTTATGGCCCTTATTTGCAAGTGGGTGAGGCGGAAGCTGGCAGCAAGAAAAAGCCGAAGCGCGCCAGCATCCCCAAGGAAATACCTATTTCTACTGTCAATCTGGAAATCGCTTTACGTCTGCTTTCCCTGCCGCGCGACTTGGGGACACATCCGGAAACCGGCAAGAAAGTCGTCGCCAATATCGGACGCTTTGGGCCCTACGTCAATCATGATGGGAAATTCAAGTCCATACCCAAAACCAAAAGTGTGTTCGATATTACATTAGACGAAGCCGTGGCATTGATTGCGCAAGCTAACAGCGGTCCAGCCCCTTTGGCAGACCTCGGCTCCCACCCAAGCGGCGAAGGCAGGGTTGAGGTATTTTCTGGTCGCTATGGGCCTTATGTTCAGCATGACGGGATTCGCGCTACTTTACCCAAAAGTGTCACGCCAGAATCATTAAGTCTGGAAGACGCATTAAGTTTGCTTGCTGAAAAAGCTGCCAAGGAAAGCCCTAAAAAGGCAACTTCTAAAAGATCCAGCAAAAAGGTAACTAAAACAAGAAAAAAATAACTGTATTTGGATATAAAAAAAGCGACATCCAGTCGCTTTTTTTATATCCAAATGTAAAGTTGATTTTACGATACATTACCAATTGCGACTTGTTCGCTCTGACCCGTTGTCGTTGGCTTATAGTCTTTATTGTATTCCACCCATTTACGCACACGATTAGCATCGCCAATACGCGACAACTTGCCATTGGAATCCAGGAACACCATAATTAATGGCTCACCCGCCACTTGCGCCTGCATGACCAGGCAACGACCAGCCTCGGAGATGTAACCTGTTTTGGAAAGCCCTATTTCCCATTCTCCCGCACGTACCAGACCGTTGGTGTTGTTGAAATTGACTGGGTAGGTTCTACCTTGCATGTAAACTTCGTGCGATGGACTTGTTGTCGACATGCGGATTTCTGGATACTGGTAAGCTGCTTGCACCATTTTGGCTAGATCTTCAGCAGTGGAAACATTGCCACTATCCAAACCTGTTGGATCTGCGAAATGGGTATTTACCATACCGATTGCTTGCGCCTTGGTGTTCATAGCTTTAATGAACGCGTCTTTGCCACCTGGATAATTACGCGCCATCGCAGAAGCCGCACGATTCTCTGAAGCCATCAAAGCCAGCTGCAACATGTCGCCACGAGTCAATGAAGTACCCACTGGCAATCGCGAGCTGGATCCTTTCAGGTAATCCACGTCCTCTTGTGAAACATAAAGTGTATCATCCAGTGACAATCCAGCATCCAGCATCACCATCGCGGTCATCAGTTTGGTGATAGAAGCAATAGGACTAGCAGTGTTGGTGTTTTTTGCATATATCACTTCACCGGTCTTTTGATTGATTACCAAAGCCTTAGAAGAAGCCAACTGCAAATAGCTACTACCATCATAGTTTTCGCCTAACATTTCTGCACGCTGGGCCTGCCAGATTCTCTGATTGCGTAGGCGAACTTTTGCCTTTTGAAGACCACCTCTACCAGAAGCTCGATATTTAGTCTTCAGCACACTACCTTTTTTGCTTAGCTTGTAGCTTGCGTGAACGCGTTTAGATGACTTGCTACCGGCGGCCAATAATTCTGCAGGCAATATCGACAATGATAATGCCACACATAAAACCGCGGTATTTCTGAAAAATATTTTAAGCATTGTGTCTTTACCTAATCAAGCTTTTGACGGTTTGATGATATATAAAAAAATGATATTTGTCATCAAGTTACGTCGTTTTTATAAAATATGCATTAGGTTTTTTTGATTATGTGAGATTTTTGACACATGGATTGTTCAGATTATGCGAAAATGGTAGCAGAAACACTGCATATGAAAACATTATGAAATTGCCACCAGAATTACGTTACTCCCCTTTGCATCTATGGGCCAGACATATCGAAAATGACCTTTGGGAAGCAGGTATCACTGACTATGCACAGGATTTATTAGGCGACATTGTGTTTCTGCAGCCTCCGCAAGTCGGATCAAAACTGGTCAAAGATGCTGCATGTGGTTTGGTAGAGTCTGTTAAAACCGGTTCTGACTTGCACGCACCATTGAGTGGTATCGTTACCGAGATAAACGAAGACTTAGTGAGCGCGCCGGAAGCGCTAAATGACAAGCCTTACAAAGCCTGGATATTTAGATTGAGGGCAACACAGCCTGACGAAACAAATGACTTACTAAGCGCTGAAGGCTATGCTGAATTGATTGAAACGTAACTTAGCTGATCGACTATTATTTACGAAAGAACAAATTTCACCTGCTGCAACAGCACTCGTATTTCTTCCGTCAGTTCGCTGCGCAGATTATGTTCCATTGCAGGTAGCTTCTCGTTCAGCAAGCGTTCGATGTTCTCCAATAATACCGCCTGAACAGCTGGCAAATCACCGTTGACTTGAGACATAAAATCATTACGCGCACTAGTCGTCATCACAGTCATCTCCTCGGCAAACTTGGCCCGTACCTGATTGGCAGCTTCGGAATAAAGATTCTCAGCAGCAGAATTAAGCTGCTGCTTCATTTGCTCGAGTGCCTTGTTTTTTGCAGCTTCCAAGGATAGTGATAAATTTTGCTCAGCTTGCTGACTAATTTCTGCCAGATGTAAATTCAACGCTTCTCTCAGCAACGAGGAATGATCAGAAATTGCTTGATCCTTGAATGTCTGTAATTGCGTTTCCAAATCCGATGTCGCGGCTATCTGAATCGTCTGAAATTGCTCTTCTAACAACTCTTTTAGGCTATTTTGATGTGTGGATATTGCGGTTTCCTGACCACTTAGCAATTGGCGTGCTATGTTTGCCTCCGCTTCGTCAAGCTGCTGCGCAAATGCTTGCTCTGCTGCCGCAAGACGTTGCTCCAAAGTCTGTTCAGAAGCTGCTAAACGCTCAGCAATTTTCTGCTCTGCCGAGGAGAGCCTTTCAGTAATAGTCGTTTCGGAGGCCGCCAGGCGCTGAGATATCTGCTCTTGAGCTTGCTCCGCACCTTTATTAGCTACGTCAGTCAAATGGGTTTGCAACGACTCTAACTGGGTTTCCGCTAACTGTACAATTGCTTGTTCTGTCTTTTCATGGGCCACCGCTAAAAGCTCTGAAAATGTCTCTGCCAATTGCGTCTGTGATTCGGACTGAGCATTCGATTTAAACTGGCCAATTTCTTCAGTCAGCTGACGTGAAAGCATGCCTTGTAATTCATCCTTCAAGGTTTGCAGTTCCAAGCTAACCTGTGATGTAGCTTGATGAGTTGCGGCACCGATTCTCTCGGATATTTGCTCGTCAAATCCTTCCAAGCCCTTCTGCTCAAGTGCGACAAACTTCTCCAGCAGATCTTTATGTACAAGCTCGGCACTGGACTGATACATTCTCGGTAGCTCTGTTTTAAGATCTGCTTTGGTTCTATCAATAAAATCGCGAGTATTATTTTCTATCTCGAGTTGGATCCTATCCAGTTCCGGGCGAAAATCAGTAGTTATATTTTTCTTCAATTCATAGCGAATAGTTTCCAACACTGCGGTGGTAATCTCTGCCTCCAGACGGGGGCGAACATGTGCCGTGACACGTTCGATCAACTCAGGGGTAATCCCTAATGTCGGATCCGCCGCTTTGTCTTTTGTAACCGGCTTAACTTTGGGTTGATAAACCTCAGTTAGTAACGGAATCTTATTTTCAGCCAAATTAACCTCTACTCACTCATCGCTTGATCAAAATGATTGATCGAATATCCTCTATCACGGTAAAACTTATAACGTTGCCGTGCAGCCACCTTTTCTTGCTCATCCAGCCCCACCAATTCCACCAATTGCTTGAATCTGCTGAACCCGGATGGCTGCTGAAAAGCAAGATTAATCAGTATTTCATCATACTGCATGGCAGCGTTACCCCAGTGAATCAATACTGGCGCCACAACATCTTGGCCTATCAAAGCATGAGGTAAAAAGCTAGTTTGCACATGCTGCCACAACGCTCTACTTAGGTCAGTTGCAGCCCGCTCATCCGGCACGGTAATCAT
Organism: Methylophilus sp.; assembly: GCA_035423825.1. Classification (GTDB taxonomy): domain Bacteria; phylum Pseudomonadota; class Gammaproteobacteria; order Burkholderiales; family Methylophilaceae; genus Methylophilus. Next base: position 42,418 of record DAOMMM010000003.1, read on the forward strand.
TACTTGCTGTTCACGTTGCAGCGCGCGCTGCACCAAGACCGATAGCAAACCAGCCTTGTCTGTCACATTAAAATGAAAATCGACACTCGTCACAATTTATTTTGAAACTTTAGCAGCGCGTTGCAATAAAAAGGTCGTCAATAAAGGAACAGGGCGGCCGGTACCTCCTTTTTCTTTACCTGATTTCCACGCTGTCCCGGCGATATCCAGATGTGCCCAGTGATATTTTTTGGTAAACCGTGACAAAAAGCATGCCGCCGTAATGCTACCTGCTGCACGGCCGCCGATATTGGCCATATCTGCAAAATTACTGTCCAGTTGATTCTGATAATCATCCCAAAGTGGCATATGCCAAGCACGGTCATGAGACATCTCACCTGCAGCAATAAGCTCCTTAGCAAGAGCTTCCTGATTGCTGAACAATCCGCTGGGATGATGTCCCAAAGCAATCACGCACGCGCCTGTGAGAGTCGCGATATCTACCACCGCACTTGGTTCAAAACGTTCAGCATAAGTCAATGCATCACACAGAATCAATCGGCCTTCCGCATCGGTATTCAGCACCTCGATCGTTTGTCCAGACATGCTAGTCAAGATATCACCTGGTTTGATTGCATTACCACTTGGCATATTCTCACAAGTAGGCACGATACCAACCACATTAAGGGGAAGATCTAGCTCACCAATCGCTTTGAACGTCCCTAACACACTCGCAGCGCCGCACATGTCATATTTCATCTCGTCCATGTCTGCGCCGGGCTTCAGTGAAATCCCGCCAGTATCAAACGTGATGCCTTTACCAACCAGAACTATCGGTTTTTGTTTGGACTTACCTTTGTTATGCTGCAACACAATCAATCTAGGGGGCTCTTGACTGCCCTGCGCCACCCCAAGAAATGAGCCCATACCGAGTTTTTCGATTTTATCCTTATCCAGCACTTCGACTTTAAAACCATAGTCTTCAGCAAGCTGCTTCGCTTGCTCACCCAGATAAGTGGGCGTACAAATGTTTGGTGGTAGATTACCCAGATTCTTGGCTAAGGAAACACCTGCTGCTATGGCCAGACCTTGCTCGATACCAGCTGCAGCTAATTTTGCATCGCTCTTTGCGACAAAAACATCGACATGCTTGAGGGCAGCCGCCTTAGCAGGCTTGGATTTGAGCGAGTTAACACGATATGCTGTATCCAGTATGCATTCTACCGCGCCAGCAGCTAAGCGCTGCGCATTTGATTTTTTAATCTCAACCTCGGACAAAAAGACCGACGCGTTTGAAACTACCTCCGGTATCGCTTTAAATGCAGCACGAATAGCCTGTCTGAACTGGCGTTCTCCATACTCTGAGTACTTTCCCAAGCCGACCAAGACTACACGCGGACTGTTCACCCCATTCAAGGAACGCAGTATCAGCGTGCTACCTGACTTGCCTGTGATGTCCCCAGCTTTGAGTGCCATCGTAATTGCATTGCCACTCACTTTATCTAGTGCCAACGCAGCAGATGTCAGTTTTTTACCTTCAAACACACCAACAACCAGGCAATCACTACGTTGTTTTTCAGGATTTCCAGTTTTTATGCTAAATTCCATGTCCTAATCTTTCATTTTTTCAATATGCGCTTGATTACAGCATTGTTGAAGCTATTATCCAGCGTTTTTACATGATTTAAAAGCCAAAATATCGAATAATTTTTGTTAGAAAATTTTCGTGAAAATATTTAACAAGTCCTTAACTAGTGAGTTGATTGCCACTGCTGGCGCCACTTTCATGATACTCGTCGGTATCGTGGTTGCGCAGCGTGCTGGCTATCTGGTTCGTATTGCTGCTAAAGGGTGGATTCCTAATGATGCAATCACCACATTGTTGGGATTCAGCATGATTAAATTCTTACCTCTGATATTCTCTGTCACCGTTTTTTTAGCGGTACTCATGACGCTATCTCGCATGCACCGTGATTCTGAGATGGCAATCTGGTTCAGCTCTGGATTAAGCGTCACTGCCTGGATCAAGCCTGTTCTCAGATTCACCCTACCAGTGGCGATACTTATCAGCATTCTCAGTGCTTTCATCACCCCTTGGGCTACTGACAAAGTCGAAGAATACCAAGCGCATTTAAAAAGCCGCGACGAACTTGCATCGCTAAGTCCGGGTGTATTTAAAGAATCTAACCGAGGTGAGCGGGTTTATTTTATCGAAAGTTTTGATGAGCTCGGGAATGTAGTAAAAAATATCTTTGTTCAATCCATACAACATAATAAAACAGGCGTCATCGTTGCAAACCAAGGTAGGCGGGAGAAAGCGAAAAATGGCGATAGCTTCATCGTTCTGGAAAAAGGTCGCCGCTATGAAACCAAACCAAGCTCAGCTGAAGTATCAACCACCGAATTTGAACGCTACGCAATTCGAGTTGAGACCAAAGAAGTAGTACACGGGCAAAGCAGCGCGAATGCGAAATCCACGAAACAGCTGCTGGCTAGCAACAGCGATACAGATAAAGCAGAACTGCAATGGCGTTTCGCTCTGCCTATTGCGACATTAGTAATGGCTTTTCTTGCAATCCCACTAAGCTATGTGGATCCACGAGCGGGGCGTTCGCTGAATATGATGTTTGCCATATTGATATGTATCATTTACTACAACTTGCTCAGTATTTTTGAGGCTTGGATTTCACAAGGGAAAATCCATGTATGGTTGGGCCTATGGCCAATACATCTATTTTTCATCGCACTAGCTGCCTACATGTTCTACCGCCGCAATCACCTGCTACCTCTGATACCGCAAGTTTTCGGTCTTATTTTGCCTGTCTTCAGAAAAATGCGGGGGGCAAAATGAACATACTTAGCCGTTATTTCTGGCAAGAAGCGACCGTCAACATCATTATGATCATGCTGGGCTTACTGGCGATGTTCTCGTTTTTTGATTTAATCCAGGAATTGGATAGCCTTGGGCGAGGTAATTACGGGATTAGTAAAATGCTTGTTTTTGTCTTGCTTAGCGTTCCTGGGCATATTTATGATGTCGTTCCCGTGGCTGTACTGGTGGGGATGATGATGAGTTTGGGCACTTTTGGACGCAACTCAGAATTAGTCGTGATGCGGGTCAGCGGTATGTCTGTTCTGCATATCGGCCATGCACTTGTCAAAATTGGCTTATTATTTACTTTGATGACTTTTTTAGTGGGTGAGCTCATTACCCCCATTAGTGAAAAGATGGCGCAAAGGCTTCGCATCAAAGCCACCGAGTCTGTAATCGCACAAGATTTTGAATCTGGTCTATGGGTCAAAGATAGTAAAAGTTTCGTCAATATCGAAAACGTATTACCTGACGCTAGTCTGATGGGTATCCATATTTATGAATTTGACGAAAACTTCAGATTGAGAAGCATCAGCAATGCCAAACAAGGTTTATACGTAGATGAGAAATGGGGGCTGACAGAGGTTACACAAACCCAGTTCAACTATGCCAAGAGAATTGAAGAAAATAGTGTCAAGACACAATTCTTCAACAAAGCAACTTGGAAGTCACTCATTCGGCCAGAGCTGTTGAATGTGCTGTTGGTGGCACCTGAAAAAATGTCAGCCTGGAATCTATATTCATTCATTAATCACTTAAAAACCAATAAGCAAAAATCCACACGATATGAAGTTGCACTGTGGATCAAGATGATTTATCCAATTGCATGTGTCGTGATGGTTATACTAGCGATGCCTTTTGGCTTTCTTCAACAACGGGCGGGTGGCACCAGTTTCAAAATATTCATAGGAATTTTGTTGGGGATTGTTTATCAAATCATGAACAGGATTTTCATTCACATCGGCGTACTTAATGATTGGCCACCATTGATGAGTGCGATCATACCGACTTTATTATTCCTGATTACCGGGTTAATCATGCTACTGGTGATTGAAAGGCGCTAAATCACCATCTTCGCTCGAAGTGCGTATTCAGTAGCCTGTCATGGAAAAACAAATGGTCTTTATCAAACACAGCCCATAAAAAGCCTAATCCAAACACCAGTAAAGATACAGTCGCCAGGACATATCTCAAGATAGCATGATTTAAGCTCAGCGGAGCTGATTGTGCATTGACCAATTTTACCTTCCAGGTCTGGGCCGCCAGCGTTTGACCAGACTTGATCCAACACCAGACAAAATAAAAACCCGAGAGTGCCCAGAGAAAAATTCGTAACGACCAGCGAGACATCTCGCTTCCACTCACTCCGTTAATTGATAAAAAAACGGCTGTACCTAACACCCAAATCGCTACCAGAATCAGGCTCTCATAAATAGCCACCGCTAATAAACGTAATAAGGTTGGTCGCAATAGAAATGGGGAGTGCTTCATAAAATGAAAAACCCGCTTTAGGCGGGTGCAGTTAGTCTAGATCGGGATCATAATCCTGACGCAATTTTTCACGTTCCGCATCAGGTAGTTTTTGATGCTCTGCCCATTTTTTGCGCAGTTCATCTTTTTTTTCTGGGCTCAGAGCATGAAACTGCTGGTATCTCTTGCGCGCATTCTCACGCTCATAAGGAGTCATCCTACTCCATGAATTAAGGCGTTTCTGAATCCGCTGCTGCTTTTGAGGGTCCATTTTTGGATAGTCCCTCGCAATATCTAACATCTTCTCCCGCTGCCAAGGACGCAAGGTATCCCACTCGCTTCCTAATGGAGCCAAAACCTTGCGCTGCTCATCAGTCAGCTGTGCCCATGTTTGCATGGACCCGCCGTTTTCATTTTGTGTATTGGCAATGGAGCCAATATCAGCTTTTGCATAATGTACCAGTTCAGCAGATGTCTCCGCATTCGCATATCCTGCCAGCAAAAAGATGGCCAAGAAAAATTTGCCCACTAGTTTTTTATTTCCCATTAACACACCAAATCAAGTTCCAAGGATATCTTCTTAGCCAAATATATTACACTTTAATCGAAGTGACTTGCTCAGGCTCATCAAAGTTGACGCGCTGATTTAACGACGGCTCAAAGCCTCTGTCGACAAACGCTTCCGGAGGCAATTCTGAACCGAGCAGCATGGCATCCGTATCAACTTTATAGCTATTTAGTTGTATGACTATCAAACTGGCTACCAGTATAGTCAATATCATGCCTGTGACGAAAGTGCGATGATGCTCAGCCCAATAAAATAATCGTCCCAATGTACCAGTGCCAGTATTAACGATGCCTGCAGTTTTTTGCTCGTGCAACCTTACTGCTCGCATACGCGCATCTTCAAGTTGTTTCAGCGTGCGCATACTTAGCCTGTTAGCGCGCATGTCAAGCACCTTGGCAAGCAGTTTGGCATCCACTTCCATCGATTCGGTATTTGTTTGATTTGTATTGTCTGTCACGACTCTACTCCTAACTGCGTGATTGCCTTCATACCCAAGCCTTGTTTTTGCAGAACGACTGCAAGGGTATGAACAGCACGCGAACAATGCGTCTTGACACTCCCTTCTGAGCAGCCCATGATTGAGGCAGTCTCAGCAACATCCATATCTTCCCAGTAACGCAGAATAAACGCTTCTCGTTGACGAGTCGGTAGCTTTTCAAGCGCTCTTTCAATTAGTTGCATAGTTTGGCCGCGTTCCAGCTGCGCCATAGGGTCTTTTGAAGCATCTTCGACATCAATCGTTTCAAGTGGGTCTCGCTCATCCTCATCATCTCCACTGCTGAATGATGAAAATAACGAAGTCCACAAATTGCGCACCTTCTGACGCCGCCAATAATCACGCATCGTGTTCTGCAGGATACGCTGAAACAGCATTGGATATTCTTCCACCGGCTTATCGGCATACTTTTCAGATATCTTCAGCATGGCATCCTGCACAATATCTAGCGCGACATGCTCATCACGAACGGCATAAACCGTTTGCTTGAAAGCACGCCTCTCGATATTACGCAAAAAGTCAGATAGTTCTTGAGAGCTTGCCATGTTAATTTATAGTTTTTAAATCAACTCTATTGCGAGTATATCAGCTTTGAGTTTTGTTCTAAGCCATGCTTTTGGTTACAATTACTCTATCAAGTTCAATTGATTGACTGCAATCTAGATTAGGCTTCATTATGGCACGAATAATATTGCTCGTTATCCTATTTTTAGCAATGTACTATGTCGTCAAGCAAATAGCCGCCACATGGTCCACAAAAAACAAAACACCTAGTCAACAACAGAAATTGATTCAATGCAGCAATTGTGGCATCCATGTGCCAGAGAGCGAGAGCACTGTTATTCATGGACAATACTATTGTTCAAACCCGAATTGCCATCCCGAATCCTCTCAGAACGCTCCATATGACAAATGAAGGCTTACTTAATCCAGCGGACAAAATCACATTTACACGCTGGCGGAGTCTCAAGCTTTACAACGCTTATCGTGTTTTAATCGCTTCACTGTTTCTAATCACCCAAGGTGCCATACAATCATCTCCGTCCGGGAAAGCCACGCTAGATTTTGCCGAAACGGTCACACTGAGTTATTTTCTTTTCAGTATTGTTTCAGCTACGCTGACTTGGCTTGAGAAGCCCAAACTTGAAACTAGCCTGACGTTGCAAATGCTTTTGGACGTTTTCTTTATCGTCATGCTGATGCACTTGCAGCCAGAGCAACTCGGAGTAGGCGTGTTGCTTGTCATCGCAGTTGCCAGTGCAGGACTAATTTCGGATGGTCGCCTAGCCTTATTCTATGCGGCGATTGCGACTATCGGGATTTTGTTCCAACAAACATATAGTGCAATTGTATTACATGCGCTCGACAAAAGTTATACAGGCGCAGTATTACTGAGCTTGAGTTGTTTTGCCACGGCTTGGCTGGCACACAGTTTGGCAAAGCGCATGCAGCACAGCGAAGAGATAGCTTCACAGCGCTCGATGGATGTCCAAAATCTAGCACAAATCAATGCGCTGATTACCCACGAAATGCAAGACGGTGTCTTGGTGATTGACAAATTGCTTGGGGTTCAACACCTGAATTCACAGGCTCAGGCATTACTTGGCTTAGATGACACCTTTCCGCGCGGCAAAACTTTGTATACCCTTTCACCCGAAGTATGCGATATGCTGCGCGAATGGCAATCAAGCAACAAGCATGATGACCCAGCGTCGAATATATTAAAGCTAAGCCACCAATCAAAAGAGTTGCGGCTCAGATTCCTGGCTACTGGCGAATCCAGACGCGATGGGGCTATCATTTTCGTAGAGGACTGGTCGCAAATGCAAACCCAGGCCCATCAGCTCAAACTCGCAGCCCTTGGGAGACTAACCGCCAATATTGCCCATGAGATTCGCAATCCACTCAGTGCCATCAGTCACGCCAACCAACTACTGCAAGAAGATGAAGAAGCAAGTCCTTCTACCAAACGGATGTTGCAAATCATCGCAGACAACGTACAAAGGCTGGATCAGATCATCAAGGACGTACTCGAGTTAAACCGGCGAGATCGCACCAATCAAGAAACTATAGTCCTTGAAAACTTTGTAAGTGACTTTTACCATCAATTCTGTGCTGTCGAAAAAATTCCAGACGGGTGCTTTGAACTGCAAAATGAATCCGACAACAACTTGATTGCGTTCGACCGCCGACACTTGAACCAAATTCTTTGGAATCTGTGTAAAAATGGCTGGCGCCATTCAAAACAGCAATCAGGAAGTCTAAAATTACGTATTTATGGCACACCTAAATTACAGACGATTTCAATAGAGATCAGCGATGACGGTCCAGGCATTCCCGAGAATATCCGTAACCATTTATTTGAGCCATTCTTTACAACAGAAAAATCTGGCACTGGCCTAGGCCTTTATATCGCACGTGAATTAGCCGATGCGAACGGTGCGAAACTGCAATTCAAAAGTTCGGAATCTGGCACACAGTTTTTTATCCATCTTAAAAAGGCATAACTTAAGATATGGCACAACAATTCAGATGTTTAGTGGTTGACGACGAAACGGATATCCGCGAATTGGTCGTACTGACCCTGGAACGAATGGATATTCAGGCTGATAGCGCCAGCAACTTGCTGGAAGCCAAGGAATTACTATCGAATCACCATTATGATTTATGCTTAACTGATATGCGCTTACCCGATGGTTTGGGGCTCGAACTAGTGCAGCATATCGGAGCTAATTACATCGGATTGCCAGTGGCCGTCATTACTGCCTACGGCAGTGCAGAAAATGCAGTTTCTGCCCTAAAAGCTGGCGCGTTCGACTACCTTACCAAGCCTATTTCTCTAAAACAGCTTCGGCCTTTGGTAGAGTCTGCGCTCAAACTTGCAAGTGCGGACAACAAAAGTGCAAAAAATACGGTTGACCTGATTGGAAACTCACCAGTCATGGCACAGGTACGACTGATGATTGAAAAGCTCGCGCGCAGCCAAGCCCCTGTTTATATCAGTGGCGAATCCGGTAGCGGCAAGGAACTAGCCGCCAGATTAATACACAAAAACAGCCCTCGCCATGAAAAAGCCTTTGTCGCAGTCAACTGTGGCGCCATTCCAGAAAACCTCATGGAAAGTGAGTTTTTTGGTTACAAGAAAGGCGCATTTACCGGTGCTACACAGGATACGCAAGGCTTGTTTCAGGCGGCTAATGGTGGCACTTTGTTTCTGGATGAAGTTGCCGATTTGCCTCTCGCCATGCAAGTCAAATTGCTACGCGCCATTCAAGAGAAAAAAGTGCGCGCCGTTGGTGGAACCTCAGAAGAGCCCGTCGATGTCAGAATTATCAGCGCCACCCATAAAAACTTAGGGAAAATGATGGAAGACGGGCTGTTTCGGCAAGACCTGTACTACCGATTAAATGTAATACAACTCAAAATGCCATCACTCAGAGAAAGGGCTGAAGACATTCCAGAACTCACCGACAAGCTGCTCAAAAAACTTTGTGACGCACAATCCATCCCCATGCCTTCACTGGATGAAAGTGCGACCAAACTCATTGCCAAGCTGCCTTTCCCAGGCAATGTACGTGAACTGGAAAACATGCTTGAACGTGCGCTGGCATTATGTGACGGTACATTAATTCGCGCTGACGATTTATTTCTGGATCAGGAAACTAAGCCAGATGAAGGCCTAGTTACCGAATTTGACCCAAGCAAAACCTCAGAACTTAATCTTTCGGACTATCTGGAAGATATTGAAAAACGTGCGATCATGAAAGCGCTGGCCAAAACCAACAACAACAAGACCGCCGCTGCAAAACTGCTTGGCGTTAGCTTCAGAACATTGCGCTACCGATTATCCAAACTTGGGCTGTCCAAGGAGGATGATGCAGACCTGGATGATGAACAAGAGGAAAATTAAAAATCTTCTATTTATAGAAGAGCTGGCTTAAATCTCAAGCCAAGACAATCCATAAGTAGGTCACGTAGAGCAAGCCATTCAGGAACAGTTGCTTTACGCGCATATCGCCACGATAAACCGCAAAACGTAGCCACAGTGCTGCCAGCATGGTCACTATTACACCAGCCAGAACCTCTGTTCGAGGTTCCCAAGGCGTCAGCATGATGCCGATTGCTGGCAGCAGGGTTCCCTGAAACACCATCGCACCAGTAATATTACCGAACGCTAGCGTATCCTTGCCTTTACGTATCCACAAAATGCTGTTGACCTTCTCTGGCAACTCAGTCGCAATAGGAATGATCAGCAATGACAGCAGCAAGGCTGAAATACCCAAAATATCTGCCGCCTCTTCAACACCATGAATAAACCCTTTTGCCCCAGCAATCAGCAACCCCAAGCCCAGCAGCAACTGAACCACGATAATCAGCATATTGTCTGGCAACCCAAGCTTGCACAGGAACATATCTCCATCAGCTTCGGTAGCATGCCCTTCCTCCACCAAACTCTTCGAGGCACGTATGGTTAGCATCACATAGATAAAATAGATCATCACCATCGCGAAACCAAGCGCATACCGGACCGCAATCTGAGTGTGAGGAATGAACAGCGCCACTGTGGCAAAGGCGAATGCTGCAATGAAAAAGTTCAAGTCACGTGTCAAGCCAGTTCTTTCTGGGCGCAAATGCCCATGCGCACCACGACGTTTCCAAACAGAAAGTGCCATCAAAAATAAGGATAGAGTGGACAGCATCAGGGGAGCACCCAAAATTGCACCAACACCGATTTCTTCATTCGTTTCAGTGTTGGATGTCCCCGCCAGCAATGCTAGCAATGGCACCGAGGTCTCAGGTAAGGCAGTACCTACTGCGGCAAAGAGTGATCCGGTCACCCCTTCGGAAATACCGATCCTTTCGCCCAGATGCTCAAGAGCATTGGTAAACACTTCCGCTGCAATTAGAATTACAATGAGCATGAGGAGAAGCGTGACGAAAATCATAGAGAAGCCTTAACTATATAACTGACAATAGCGGCTATTTTATCGGATAACCGCAAGAAAGTAGTATAAATCTAATAATGAACGAATCCCCTATCGCTATCACCCCATATGGATTTGCCTGCGAAGGGGTGTATATCCCATCACCTAATCATGACGCACGACCTGCAACGGATATTTCCCTGATCGTCATTCATAACATCAGCCTGCCACCCAAACAATACGGCGGTAACGGTATCGTGGAATTATTCACCAATCAGCTCGACCCAAAAGCGCATACCTACTATCAAGAAATCCATCATTTAAAAGTCTCTTCACATTTCCTGATTCGTCGGGACGGCAAACTGATACAATTTGTATCGTGCCTGGAACGCGCCTGGCATGCTGGTCAATCAATTTGGCATGGAAGGGAACGTTGTAACGACTTTTCGGTCGGAATTGAGCTGGAAGGCAGTGATGAAGACTCTTTTGAGCTTGCACAATATGTGACGCTGAACCGCTTGATTAACGGCTTAAATGCGGTTTATCCGATTCGTGCTATAGCAGGACACTCGGATATTGCCCCAAATCGTAAAACTGACCCTGGCCCTTTTTTTGACTGGGGGAAGATTAAGGCCATAAAAACCACAACATAACAAATGAAACAATCACACTTTTTTTTCATTTTCATTTTTGTGCAGCTAGTCTCCGGCTGTGACAAGGCCACAGACAACACTCAACAAAAAGGCCCTAATCTGCCACTGGTCACTGTTGCGCAAGTACAGCGCCAGTCAATCGAAATTACCGAAGACGCGATAGGCAGTATCGAAGGGTTGATTGACCCAACTTTGGCCTCCGAAGTACCGGCCAAGGTATTGAAAGTGCATGTGGGGGTTGGAGACAGAGTTAAAAAAGGGCAACTTGTTGTTACACTCGACGCAGGCGACTACCTCGTACAGCGCAATGAAGCCCTTGCCGAGGTAGCACGCATTGAAGCGCTACTCTCCAATCAGGCCAAAACAGTCGCACGAAATCGCGCGCTCGTAGACAAAAAGTTCATATCCCAAACAGCTGTAGATAATGATCTGGCACAGGAAAAAGTGTTAAAAGAACAACTTGCAGGGGCAAAAGCGCGAGTAGATAGCATCAACCACAACAGCAGCAAAACGAGAATCTATGCGCCGAATGAAGGCATTGTTGAAAGGAAAATCGTCGATAGCGGTGAATATGTCCGTGCGGGGGATCCCATCTTGCAAATCATTGGCAACCAAAAGCTTCGTGCGCATATCCCTGTGCCAGAAAACATCGCAGCGCAAATCAGGCCCGGTCAGCCTGTCCGGCTGACAACACCCACCTCCAGCTCTGGGGTGACCACAAAAGTGAAAGAGATCAAACCCTTGGTGTTATCTGACAGCCGCTCCGTGGATGTGATTGCGGACATTGATAACCAACCCGACTGGCAAGCCGGGGCAAGCGTCAATGCCCAGATCGTGCTAAGCAAAAAAGAAGGGGTTATCACGGTACCTGAACAGAGCGTGGTGCTACGCCCTGCCGGTGAGGTTGTCTATGTGATTCAAAACAACGTGGCGGAACAGAAAATCGTCAAGACCGGAGCTGAGAAGAACGGATTGATAGAGATACTGAGCGGATTGCAGGATGGGCAAAAAATAGCGGTGGATGGTGCCGCATACCTGACCGATAAAGCACAAGTCAAAATCAGCTCGACAATAAAAGGCGGATCATGAGCCTGCCAGAACTATCGATCAAGCGCCATGTACTGGCATGGATGATATCGGCAGTGCTGGTGCTGTTTGGCATCATTAGCTACCAGCGCATCGGCATTGACAGGATGCCGAATGTGGAACTGCCAATCATTTCGGTATCAACCTCTTTGCGTGGCGCCAATCCCGAAATCATGGATACCAGCGTTACCAGTATCGTGGAGTCCGCAGTCAACAGCACACCTGGCATTGAACACATTCAATCTTCATCATCGCCAGGCTTTTCCAATGTAACCATTACTTTCGCGCTCGAAAAGAACATCGACGTAGCTTTCAACGAAGTGCAATCCAAAGTCAATCAGGTTGTTAGAAGGTTACCAGATGCAGCTGATCCCCCTGTAGTACAAAAGCTGGAAACGAATGCACAACCTATCATGTGGCTGACATTGCATGGAGACCGCACCATACAGCAGCTCAATTTGTATGCGCAGAATGTCATCAAGAAAAAGCTGGAGAATATCAACGGCGTTGGTGAAGTCAGACTTGGGGGGCGGCGTGACCGTACCATTCGTGTCAATTTGCTCCCTGATCGTATGGCAGCCCACAATATCACCGCCAATGATTTAACAACGGCGTTTCAGAAAGAACATATCCAGCTTCCAGGTGGCTTCCTGGTCGGCAACCACGCTGAAAAACTGCTCAAGCTAGATCTCGAATTTCACGACTTGAAGTCGCTTTCCGAGCTTGTGGTAAGTTACAAGACCAGCGCACCGGTCAAGCTCAAAGACATTGCCCATATTGAAGATGGCTTGACTGACAACCGCCAGATAGCACACTTCAACGGAAAGCCTACCATTGGCCTGGGCATCGTCAAGATATCCAATTCCAACACTGTTGAAATCATCGACAGGGTCAAAGAGAAACTCGATACGGAAATCCGGCCCAATCTGCCTCCCGGCCTGACGCTGGACATTTCCACGGATGACTCAGAGTTTATCCGTGGCATGGTGCAAACCCTCAAGGACCACCTGGTTGAAGGTACTTTCTTTGCTGCGTTGATAGTGCTGATCTTCATGCGTTCTCTGAGTTCGACTTTGATGATTTGCCTGGAAATTCCAGTCTCGCTGTTTGGCGCAATCGCGGTGATGTATTTCTCTGGCTACACCTTCAACAGCATGACCTTGCTAGCCTTGCTGCTGCTGATTGGCGTAGTGGTGGATGATGCGATCGTGGTGCGTGAAAGCATTTTACGACACATGTCGGGCGAAGCGGGCAATCCGCTGCCTGCCAACATGGCAGACAAAAAATCGGTGGCAGCTTTTCGTATGCAGGCCACCGTCAACGGCAGCCGCGAAGTGGTGTTTGCCGTGCTAGCCTCTACCGCAGCCCTGGTGTGTATCTTTGCGCCGGTGATTTTTATGGAAGGCATGATAGGCAAGTTCTTTAAATCGTTTGCGGTTGTGGTGACTTTTGGCGTATTGGTCTCCCTGCTGGTTTCCTTGACACTGACGCCGATGCTTTGCGCGCACTATCTCAAGGTCCAGCCAGACCAGAACAGGATATACCTCGCTCTTGGGCGTTTCTTCAAGCGCATGGATAGCGCCTACGGCTCATTGCTAGGCGCTGTATTGAATCACCGCTGGCTGGTACTGATAGTTACCTTCCTGATTGTGTTATCGAGCATCTTTTTCTTTAAGCATGTGGACAAGGACTTTGTGCCGGAAGTGGATGAAGGCCGCTTCATGGTCAGTTTCAAAACCCCTTTAGGGTCCAACCTCGCCTACACAGATTCCCGGTTAGTCTTGCTGGAGCAAGTACTTGATAAACATCGCGACCAAATCTCCACTCACTTTACCGCCATCGGCATGGGTAGCCAGGGCCAAGTCAACCAAGGCATGATGTTTGTGAACCTGAAACCCAGAAGTGAGCGCAACATGAAACAGCAGGCACTCATTAAGACATTGCGAGAGGAGTTCGACCAGGTTCCGGGCGTAAAAGCATCCATCAGTGCTGTTTCCATCATTCGCGGTCAGCGCTCCGAAAAACTGCAATTCAATCTTGTCGGCCCTAACCTGCAAAAAGTGGGCGAACTTGCATCTGCGTTGCAAAGCAAGCTGAACGATATCCCTGGCATGGGCAAAGTGGACATCGATCTGCAACTGGACCTGCCGCAATATGTGATCAATATCGACCGTGTCAGGGCGGCCAGCCTTGGCATCACTTCCAGCGATATCGCTAATGCCATCACCATCTACACGGGCGGGTTGGATGTCGCAGAGTATAACGATGCAGTCAGCGATGGTCAGCGTTACAAAATCCGCCTCAAGGCGGCGGACAAAGACTTTACGCAAATCGCAGACTTGAGCAAGATTTACCTGCGCACGAAAAGCGGAGAACTGACGCGACTCGATTCCGTGGTCCAATTCAAGCAGGAGCTGGGTGCTGCCGTGATTGGGCGTTATGATTTGCAATATGCCGCCAATTTTTACGCCAACCCGACCATGCCGCTTGGCGACGCCACAAGCACCATCGAAAAGATCAGCCAGGAAATTTTGCCTGCCGGCTATACGGTGGGGTTGACAGGCCAAGCGCTGGAAATGAAAAAGACCATCAAAAACACCAGTTTTATTTTCATTCTGGCGTTGGTGTTGCTGTATATGGTGCTTGCCAGCCAGTTCAACTCGTTCCTGCAGCCTGCCATCGTGATGCTGGCGCAGCCGTTGGCGATTATCGGCGGGGTCTTTGCGCTTTGGATCAGCGGCAACTCACTCAACATCTATTCGATGATTGGCTTGGTGTTACTGATTGGCCTGGTCGCCAAGAATTCGATTCTGCTGGTGGACCTGACCAACCAGCTGCGTGACAAAGGTGCCAGCGTGAATGAGGCCTTGAAAGAAGCCTGTCCAGTCAGGCTGCGCCCGGTGCTGATGACTTCTTTGACCATCATCCTTGCACTGTTGCCCGCTGCATTGGGCTTGGGCGCCGGCGCCGAGACCAATGGCCCGCTGGCCATCGCCGTGATTGGCGGCATGATCTCCTCTACCCTGCTCACCTTGGTGGTAGTACCAGCGGCGTATTCGCTGGTCATTGGCAGGCTCTCAAACAAAACGCACTAGCCTATTTCTTCATTACGCACATCATCAGCCTGAAATCCGCATGGGGATTGCCCTGCAGGGCAATGATTTTGATAATGAACGCGCGGGAGGCTGTTTGATTGAGGAAGCCTGAACGCTAAGCGCGCTCGCCAACCAGCTTTTGCACCACCAGACTGCCCACCATATCGCCTTCCACATTCACCGTGGTACGAATCGTGTCCAGCAATCGGTCTACCGGCAGCAAAATCGCAATCGCCTCCGCAGGCAAGCCAACACTTTGCAGCACCATCACCATCGTCACCATTCCCGCACTGGGGATACCTGGTGCGCCTATCGAAGCCAACATTGCAGTCATGAACACGATAAGTTGCTGCACAAAATTTAGGTCTATTCCTACTAAATTTGCCACAAACAATGCCGCGGCCGCTTCATAGAGCGCTGTACCGTCCATATTGATGGTTGCCCCCAACGGGATAACGAACCCGCCTATCTCAGGCTTCACTTGCAGATTCTCTGTCACGCAGCGCAAAGTTACCGGCAATGTAGCCGCACTGGAACTGGTTGCAAATGCCGTCACCAGAGCATCACGTGCGCCGCGCCAGAGCCATAACGGACTTTGTTTGGTAAAAAGATATAGAACCAGTGGAAGGATCACTACGCCATGCAACAACAAAGTGCCAACCACCACGCTGACAAATTTGACCAGGCTTTGCAGCATAACTACATCCTGAGTCGCCGCCAGCTTGAACAGCAGCGCCGCAACGCCCAGCGGAGCAAGCAGCATCACCCAGCCCACCATGCGCAAAGTAATATCCAGCAACTCCTGCATCAATTTGCGTACGCCCAGATAACGCTCACCACCTAACACCAATGCCACGCCTAGAAAGAGCGCAAAAATCACCACCGCCAGAACATTGCCATTGGCTAATGCCTGAAATGGATTAACGAACAGCCCGTGCAGAAACTGCGCAAAAAACTCGCTGATCGACACCTGTTTGGCAGAAAAATCCTGCATGGCATGCTCAAACATTGCCAGATGCAAGCCAGCGCCCGGCTTGAAAAAATTGCCTGCCAGCAAGGCGATGACTATCGCAATGGTCATGGAAGACACAAAGAACAGCAAGGTACTTATCCAGACACGGTTCATCTGATGATGTTGCTGCAGATTGGCAATACCCACTGCGATGCTGCAAAACACCAGCGGAATAAGAATCATCTTGAGCAAATCGATAAACAGCGTGCCTGCCAAGCCTGCCACATACAGGCTGGGAGCCAATAAAGGCGCGCCTTCTGGCTTACCTGAAAATAGCAGACCTAAACCGATGCCGAGCACAGCGGCGATAAGGATTTGGGTGTTCAAACTAGGCTTGGTCATGGCGAATTTCAGAATCAAGTTGCAAGAATAAGCATCGTAACATTATTATGGTCACATCAAAATTCACCGGATATTTAAGCAAACTCATATACGTTAGACGCCGCATGATGGTACAACCTCTCGATACGCGTTTCCCAAAACCCATCCAGAAATTATGGACTGAACTTCATTCCGACGTGGTTTGGCTCCACGGTCGCTGGATCATATACCGTCAACTCTTCGGCACTAGCAAGGAGCGGGTAGATCTTCTCAATGAATCGGCTGGCACAGTCACATGGATTCTTCAGCAGCTTCTACTGCACGATGTGCAACTCGCTTTGAGCAAGATTGGCGATCCTGCCGGAACAGGCGCAAAGAAGAACTTGACCCTAAGAAGACTGCAGGCAGATCTCTCATCGGCCGGAGAAGCCGTGCTTACCTCCAAACTAGAGCCCCTCTTAGAGCAGTTCGAGAATTCCTGCGTCAGTCTGAGAGACCGACGCAACAAGTGGATTGCTCACAGCGACCTTGCGACAAAGCTCGCTGCTCGAGCAACGCCACTATCTGGGCCGTCGCGAACGGAGATTGAAGTCGCTCTTGCCGCACTTCGTGGCGTGATGAACTGCGTTGAGCTGCACTACACCGATTCACAAACGGCTTATGAACAATTCATCATGGAT
Source organism: Methylophilus sp. (assembly GCA_035423825.1). Lineage (GTDB taxonomy): Bacteria > Pseudomonadota > Gammaproteobacteria > Burkholderiales > Methylophilaceae > Methylophilus. Next base: position 59,575 of record DAOMMM010000003.1, read on the forward strand.
GAAGATGGAGAACACCTACTCATGACACTTGCGAGAGCAAAACGATATCGCGACCTTGTAGCAGAAAAGAAAGTCCCAAAAGATGACCTTCGCCGCCACTACCCGCGTGGCGTCTAACCCATCCATCAGGCGGGACGCGCCAAAGCGCGCCCCTTATGTCCAACGGTATCTATAGGTTAAGCTGTTTTCTCAAACACTGCCGCAAAAAAACCATCCGTGCCGTGCAGATGTGGCAGCAGTTTTAGATAATCGCCAGTATCCAGCGCGATGTTTTGCTGCGCGAGGATCTCATTGGCGGGCACAAGCTTGAAATCAGGGTGCGCTTGCAAGAATGCTTCGGCAACCGCTTCGTTTTCATCTTTTAATAAACTACAAGTCGCGTAAATCAGCCGCCCCCCTGCTTTAGTGAGCTTGGCGGCACGCGCCAGTATGGACGTTTGTTTGACATTGAGTTCCTGCACGTCTTGCTCGGTCTGCCGCCATTTCAAATCCGGGTTTCTTCTCAAGGTGCCCAGTCCGCTGCATGGCGCATCCACCAGCACTCGGTCGAACTTGCCATTGAGGCGCTTGAGTTTCGGGTCATTTTCGCTGCTGATGACTTGCGCGTGCAGATTGGATAGGCCGCTACGTTTGAGGCGCTGCCCCAGATTATGCAGCCGTTTTTCCGACACATCGAATGCGTAAATGCGCCCGGTGTTTTTCATGAGCGCGCCGATGGCCAGCGATTTGCCGCCTGCACCGGCACAGAAATCCGCCACCATTTGCCCGCGCTTGGGCGCCACCAGATAACTGAGCAACTGGCTGCCTTCGTCCTGCACCTCGATTTTGCCTTCGGTGAACAAGATGTGCTTGCCGATATTAAGGCGTGCTGCCATGCGGATGCCCACCGGGGAATAAGGCGTAGCGGTAATCACGTTGTCTTTGACGGTGTTCTCGGCCTGCATCCGGCTTAGCACGTCTTCACGGCTGGCTTTAATGGTGTTGACGCGCAAATCCAGACTGGCCTGATCGAACATGCTGCGGCAGATAGTGAGTGCTTGCTCCTCACCATACTGTGCAAGCAGCTTGTTCCAGAACCAGTCACGCACATCGGCCTGCACCGCCAGCGACAGATTTTCGGTGCTCTTGGCTTTGATGGCATGCGCCCATTCCTTTTGCTGCTCGTTCAGCACAGGTTCCAGCTCGCGAATGCTTTTGCCCTGAATGCGCAGCAAATATGCCAGCACCAGTTTGCGGGCGTCTGCCTGCTCATCATCGCTAGCTGTAGTTACCGCAGTCAGAAAGCGCAAACGGCGCAATACGCCATATACAGTCTCCGCGACAAAGGCACGGTCTTTGGTACCCAGCTCCCGATGGCTGCGAAAGAAATCGCCCATTTTTGCATCGGCCGGGCCGGAAAAGGCGAGTAAATCATTGAGCAGGATTGCCGTCAGGCGTAATAAATTTGCGTTCATTGCTTTCTTCTTTAATTGCTTGTTCGTTAATTGCTGAGTACCGGACGATTGGTATTGATGCGTGTCGCCGTCATTTCATACACTTTACCGTCTTTTTCGGTTTTTCGGATTTTAATCGGGATATTCTGGTAACTTGGCGCAAGCCAGAGTTCGAATCTCTCTTCCGGGTCCTGCCCGCCTCGCGAAATATGCAAAGTATTCACTTCGCCCAGTTCACCCGTCAGCAGTTCCTCACCATCGAACTGGTAGTCATAGATCCTGAGCTTTTTGCCGTTGGTGATGGGAATCTGCATGGTCTCCAATGGCGGCACGAACATAAACTGGTACATGAAGCTCAGCAAGTCCTGCGCGCCTTCCACCAAAGGCTCTGTCTTCTCGCCTTTTGAGGATTTGAGCAGCAGGGTCTTGCTGGCCCAGTCAAAAGTCGCCAGATAGGTTTTGTCGTCCTTTTTTCCATATTGATATAAATAACGCTGGGGCTGCAGGCCGGTTTTTGTCAGCTCGCCTTCACTTTCCTGTACCAGGTCGCTGATAAATATTGCCACCAGCCCGTCAGCTTCGGTCAAGCTGGTGATCTTGTAGCGCTTCTCATCCATTAAATCATAAATCATCTTGGCTTTGCCTTCTGCACGGCCACCTATCTTGGTGCTGACGTCAAAATAAGTCTCCACATAACGATAGGCGTTTTCGTTGATTACCAAGCCTGCATCAGTCTGCTGGACTGGCTCCGCGACAGCTTCTGCCTGCGCTTGCGGCTGAGGCTCATGATTCATAGACGGCTCGACAACTGGGGACGGCAGTTCTGGCAACGGATTTTCCGGCTCGCTGACTGGTTCTGTGACAGGCTCGGGCGGCTGGGCTGTTTGTTCTTCAGTTTTCACAGGCTCAGGCTTTGTGGGCTCGGGCAATTCCTCAAGCAAAGCCTCTTCCGCCTTGGGCAGAACTATCTTGGGCATCTGCAAGCGTGCTTCGATAAGATGCATTTCTTTCTTCATGCTGGGCAGCGCAAGGAGATGCCCCCCAAACAACCATATATGCAACAGCATTGAAAGGAGAATCGCCCAGCCTAATCGCCGCGTGCCGGGTTCATCCAACCATGATTGCAATGTTTGCCACATGGCTTAATTGTATCGTGAGTTGATTGTTTAGGTTTACTGAATGCTGATTTTGGTAATGACTTGCTCTAACAGTGCGCCATCTTCATGCTGTTGGTAGCGCATCAGCAGGTAGTGTAGATTGGTAGCCAGCCAGAGCTGTTTCCTATCCGCATCATTGCCTTTCATGGTATCCAGCTGCAGAATGTTCACAGACTGACCAGCCAGTGTTTGAGGGGCAACCTCTTCTGCTTGATACTGATAGGTATTCAGTTTTTTGCCTGTCGTCAGCGTCACATTCACCGCCCCTTTCTGTGGCGGCCTGAACATGAACTGATATGGATAGCTGACCAAGTCTTGCGTTCCCGGCTGTAGCGGCTCGGTCTTGAGCTTTCCTTTCACTTGCATATTCAGTTGGTTCTGGGTCCAGTCAAAATCTGCAATCAGTGTCTTTTTAGGGTTATCGCCCTGTTTCAGCTCGAAACGTTTTGGCCTTAGGCCTTCATTGGTGACATCTCCGGCGCTAGTGAGCACACGCTCACCAAACAAGGCGTAGATACCGACCCCTTTAGTGACCGACTGAATCTGATACGTCTTTCCGTCCTGAGTAAAATCTTCTTTGACCGTGGCAAATGGCTTGCCATCACGTTTGACTTCATATTCCAGATGGATTTGCTTTGGCTGCGCTTGTGCCAAGCCACACCACAGCCCCAGAATATAAATCAGTAAAAGATACTTGAACCGCATGCGTTTCCTCTGCAAAAGAATGATAAACGCTCAGCGAGAAGATTTAGACTACAAACCGCCTAGATAACTACCGTAGCCGCCTCGCCCGCTCGCTGCGCACGCACTTGGCCAATCTCATACACGGTTTCACCTGCTGCTTCCAGCAGAGATTTGGCTTGCGCCACATGCGCTTTATCCAGCACGATTGCCATGCCAATACCGCAGTTGAAGGTACGGTACAACTCCAGATGTTCGATATTGCCTTGTGCTTGCAGCCATTGGAACAGCGGCGGTAATGTCCAGCTATCTTTGCGAACCTCAGCGGTCAGGCCTTCTGGCAACACACGCGGGATATTCTCGGTGATGCCGCCACCTGTGATGTGCGCCATGCCTTTTACAGGCAGCGTCTCAATCAGTTTCAGCATGGATTTGACATAGATTCTGGTGGGCGCCATCACCACGTCCTTGAATTTTCTGCCATGGAAATCTGATTCCATGTCGATACCAGACTTTTCAATCAACTTGCGAACCAGTGAGTAGCCATTGGAATGCGCTCCGCTGGACGCCAAGCCCAGCACGACATCACCCGCTTGAATGGTGGAACCATCGATAATTTTGGATCTATCCACTGCACCGACCGCAAAGCCCGCCAGATCATATTCGCCAGCAGGGTACATGCCTGGCATCTCCGCGGTTTCGCCGCCTACGAGCGCACAGCCAGCTTGCTCACAACCCAATGCAATACCTTTGATCACATCAGCCGCAGTGCCTACTTCCAGCTTGCCGCAAGCAAAATAATCCAGGAAGAACAATGGCTCGGCACCTTGCACCAGAATGTCGTTGACACTCATGGCTACCAGGTCGATACCGACCGTATCATGCTTATTTAACTGGAACGCCAGTTTGAGCTTGGTGCCAACACCATCCGTCCCAGAGACCAGGATCGGCTCTTTGAATTTTTTCGGAACTTCGAACAATGAGCCAAATCCACCGATACCGCCCAACACTTCAGGACGCATGGTGCGCTTGGCAAATGGCTTGATACGTTCCACCAAAGCGTCGCCAGCTTCGATGTCTACCCCAGCGTCACGATAAGAAATAGAAGTTTGTTGATTTGTGTCTGTACTCAAAATGGTTCTCGATTCGACTTGGATTGCCGCGCTTAATTTTCGGCATGAGCGCGACAGTTTCAGTATAATTTGCTAAAGCGATATTTTAACTCACTATGGCTAATCAACCAAAAAACAAAGCGACCGAATTCGGCCTGAAGCATTTCATGAGCGATTATCGCTGGTGGATATTATTCGCCCTCTTCTTGTACCTGCTGTATTTGCTCAAACCTATCCTTACCCCGTTTCTGGCAGCTGCCGTCATTGCCTACATCTGCGATCCGCTTGTAGACAGGCTCAGCACCTCTGGCGTGAATAAGTTTAGCCTTGGCAGAACATCCGCCACGGTAGTGGTGATGTCAGGCATCTTGATTGCCATCATTGGCTTGTTCCTGATTCTGGTGCCTTTGCTGCAAAAACAGTCCGTTCTGATTGCAGAACGCCTGCCAGGATTGATTGAACACATCCGATCACATACCGAACCTTGGCTGCAATCCAAGTTCGGCATCAGTTTTTCCATCGATAGCGCACATATACAAGACATCATCACCAAAAACTGGAAAACCACCGGGGACGTCCTGGGCGAAGTGCTGAAGACCGCAGGGACCCAAGGCCTGGCATTCATTGGCATTCTGGCCAACCTCTTTCTGTTGCCTGTTGTGCTGTTTTACTTACTGCGAGACTGGGATGTATTGGTAGCCAATATCGGTGAACTTATCCCAAGGGAATGGATTGGCAAAACCACCAGCGTTGCGCACGAGGTTGATGCTGTTGTCGCAGAGTTCCTGCGTGGCCAACTCTCTGTCATGGCTGCGCTGTGCGTGTTCTACAGCGTTGGCCTGTGGCTGGTCGGACTCGACATGGCTCTTTCAATCGGGCTGATTGCTGGCCTGCTGAGCTTTGTGCCTTATCTTGGGTTTGCATTGGCTTTTGCCATGGCGGTTTTGCTGGCTTTGCTGCAGTTCACCTCCTTGTCACAAGTCGTACCGGTGCTGCTGGTATTTGGCATTGGGCAGGTAGTAGAAAGCATGATACTGACCCCATTGCTGGTGGGCGATCGTATCGGCCTGCATCCAGTGCTGGTGATACTCGCCCTGCTGGCAGGCGGGCAGCTCTTCGGATTCACTGGCGTACTGCTGGCTTTGCCTGTCAGTGCCGCAATTGCCGTAGGATTGCGTCATACCAAAAGAAGCTACCTGAATAGCGATACCTACCTCGGTTAATCGCAAACCGTATGAAACAATTACTGTTAGACATCCAGCCGTTTTCTGCGCCATCGCTGGATAACTTTGTCATCGGCAAGAACGCAGAAGCCATTTCCTCGATACGTACCGCTTTAGCTGGCAAGGAAACACGGTTTATTTATCTATGGGGAGAGCCCGGCAGCGGCAAGAGTCATTTATTATCGGCCTGCAAAGCACATGGGGTAAGGGTTGCAGACGATGTGCATCTACTCGGCAACGACGCGCAAATCGACCTGTTCAACACCTTTAACACACTGAAGGAATGCGGCGGCATGCTGATAACCGCTGGAAGATATGCTCCGAGCCAGATGGGCTTACGCGACGATCTTGCCACGCGTTTGGCTTGGGGATTGGTTTATCAACTGCACCCGCTCACCGATGGAGAAAAGGCCGAAGCACTCACCACACACGCTAAGGAACGTGGCATGAAACTGCCTGCAGAAGTGATTGATTACTGCCTCCGTTACCTGCGCCGAGACTTGCCTACATTGATGACCGTGCTGGATGCGTTGGATGAATGGTCACTCACGGAGAAAAAACCGGTTACCGTGCCGATGCTGAAAAAATTGCTGCAACTAAATCTGGAAATCTGATGCTTAGACTCACCGAAATCAAACTGCCAATTGAACTCGCAGACACCCTCAAGCATCAGGATAACCAAATCAAGGCTGCGATTCTTAAGCGGCTGCAGATTCCCGAAGGTGACCTACTAAGTTTTGACATATTCAAGCGCGGTGTGGACGCACGCAAATCTCATGCGATCTTGTATGTCTATAACTTGGATGTGTCGGTCAGGAATGAAGCCAAAATTTTGGCCAAGTTCAAGAATGACCCACACATCAAACCCGCTCCGGATACCAGTTACCACTTTGTCGCCAATAATAATGCTGACATTCAAGAACGGCCTGTCATAGTAGGCTTTGGTCCGGCCGGCATCTTCTCCGCGCTAATTCTGGCGCAAGCTGGGTTCAAGCCTATCGTGCTGGAACGTGGCAAAGAGGTACGCAAGCGCACACAGGATACATGGGGGCTATGGCGCAAGAACATACTCAATCCGGAATCAAACGTGCAATTTGGCGAAGGCGGCGCTGGTACGTTCTCAGATGGCAAACTGTATAGTCAGATCAAAGATCCGAAACACTATGGCCGCAAGGTACTGCAGGAATTTGTAAAAGCTGGCGCCCCGGCAGAGATTCTGTATGTCAGCCATCCACACATCGGTACATTTCGGCTGGTGGGAATGGTAGAAGAAATGCGCAAGACGATTATCGAACTAGGTGGCGAGATTCGTTTTGAAAGTCGCGTAACGGATATAGAACTCAAAAACAATCACGTACAAGGCGTACAACTGCAAACTGGTGAATTCATCCCGACACATCATCTTGTTTTGGCAGTCGGCCATAGCGCCCGTGACACTTTTGAAATGCTATGCAACAAAGGCATCTACATTGAAGCAAAGCCTTTCTCCATTGGTTTCCGCATCGAACATCCACAGTCTCTGATCGACAAAGCGCGTTATGGAAAAAGCTATAGCCCTGAAATCCTCGAGAAACTTGGTGCTGCAGATTACAAGCTGGTACACCATGCCAGCAATGGCCGCAGCGTATATAGCTTCTGCATGTGCCCCGGAGGTACAGTTGTCGCCGCTACCTCGGAAGAGAACCGGGTCGTCACCAACGGTATGAGTCAATACAGCCGTAATGAACGCAACGCCAATGCGGGTATTGTGGTGGGAATCGAGCCTGAGAAAGACTATCCTGGTCATCCACTGGCAGGCATGGAACTGCAGCGCAAGCTGGAAGCCAATGCCTTTGTACTAGGTGGGAGTAATTACAATGCGCCTGGTCAATTGATTGGCGATTTCCTGACCAATCGCCCCAGCACCCAATTTGGCGAGGTGATGCCTTCTTACAAACCTGGCGTGCACTTGACGAATCTGGCAGAGGCTTTACCCGAATTTGCGATTACAGCAATACGAGAGGCGATTCCAGCCTTTGCAAGTCAAATCAAGGGGTTCGATTTACCGGACGGCGTACTGACTGGGGTAGAAACGCGCACTTCGTCACCGATACGCATCAAACGTAATGATGACTCTTTGCAGAGCATCAACACAAAGGGGCTATATCCATGTGGTGAAGGTGCCGGTTACGCGGGCGGCATATTGTCCGCAGCAGTTGATGGTATTAAAGTGGCTGAGGCGGTCAGTTTAAGTCTTAGTAAAAAATAACGGCAGCTAAAAAAGAAAGCTGCCGTATTCACCTTATCAGAAATACTTTTACTGACGGATCAGATAGTCGAACGCACCTAAAGAGGCTTTTGCCCCTTCTCCCATCGCGATGATGATTTGCTTGTAAGGCACCGTGGTAACGTCGCCCGCCGCAAAAATCCCCGGCACATTGGTTGCGCCATGGTTATCCACGACAACTTCACCGAACTTGCTTAGCTCAACTACGCCTCTCAGCCAATCTGTGTTCGGCACCAGCCCAATCTGGATAAAGATACCATCCAGTTTGATTTCTTTATCTTGCTGAGCAGCGATATCGTGATATTTCAGCCCTGTCACTTTGTGGCCATCGCCTAACACTTCCTGTGTCTTGGCATTGGTCAGCACCGTGACATTGTTCAGCGTGTTCAGTTTTTTCTGCAACACAGCATCCGCGGTCAAATGTTCATTGATTTGAAGCAGATACACATGATCGACAAAGCCTGCCAAATCAATCGCAGCCTCTACGCCTGAGTTACCACCACCAACTACCGCAACTGGTTTACCTTTGAACAACGGACCATCACAATGCGGGCAATAGGCAACACCTTTACCTTTGTATTGCTTCTCACCCGGCACATTCAGTTCTCTCCAGCGCGCGCCTGTAGCGGCAATCACCGCTTTGGCTTTCAATGTAGCACCGTTCTCAAGCGTCACTTCCACCAAGTCATGACGAACGATAGATGCGGCTCGCTGCAGTGGCATAACTTCAACCTCGTAGTCTTTGACATGCTCCTCTAGTGCCGCGACAAGCTGCGGGCCTTCTGTCGCCTTTACCGAGATGAAATTCTCGATTCCCATGGTATCCATCACTTGACCGCCAAAGCGCTCTGCAACGATGCCAGTGCGCAAACCTTTGCGAGCTGCGTAGATAGCTGCCGATGCTCCAGCAGGGCCGCCGCCAACCACCAGAATATCGAACGGTTCTTTCGCGTTGAGTTTATCTGCCTCGGCTGCAATCACACTACTATCCAACTTGGGCAAAATCTCATCCACACCCATCCTGCCTGCGCCAAACAGTTCGCCGTCCAGGTAAATCGTCGGCACCGACATGATTTCCTTGGCATTCACTTCGTCCTGATACAAAGCACCATCTATCATGGTGTGCTTGATGTTCGGATTCAGTGCTGCCATCATGTTCAACGACTGCACAACCTCTGGGCAATTATGACAACTCAAGGAGATATAAGTCTCGAACTTATAACTTCCTTGCAAATTTCTAATCTGGTCAATCTTCTCTTGCTCGATTTTTGGTTGATAGCCGCTTACCTGCAACAAAGCCAAAATCAGCGAGCTGAACTCATGGCCCATTGGAATACCTGCAAACACGACTCGAGGATCCTCGCCTTGTTTTGCTACACCAAAGCTAGGTTTCCTTGCATTAATGTCATTACCTTCTTTCAAGGTGATCTTTGCACTGGTAGCTGCCACTTCTTCAAGCAATTCCCGCAGCTCTTGTGAAGCCGTACTTGCATCCAAATTTGCTACCAGGTCAATCGGTTGTACCAATCTTTCCATGTATGCGGCAAGTTGCGCTTTGATATTCTGATCTAATGCCATTATGTTGTTCCTTAAAATATTCTGCCGATTTTGACGGTTAAAAAAGCCCCTCGCTTTTGGCAAGAGGCTTTTATGCTCTAACCCAAGAAGCTCAGATTTAGATCTTACCAACCAAGTCCAGAGAAGGTGTCAATGTTTTTGCACCCTCTTGCCATTTGGCAGGGCAAACTTGACCAGGATGGCTAGCTACAAATTGTGCAGCTTTCAGCTTACGCAAGGTTTCTTTCACATCGCGTGCAATCGCATTGTCATGCACTTCAAGGGTCTTGATCACGCCTTCTGGATTGATGATGAAAGTGCCACGCAGCGCCAAACCTTCCTCGTCGATATGCACGTCAAATGCACGTGTTAATTGGTGAGTTGGGTCACCAACCAATGGGAACTTGGCTTTACCCACTGCTGGAGATGTTTCATGCCATACTTTGTGAGAGAAGTGTGTGTCGGTGGTCACGATGTAAACTTCTGCGCCTGCCTTTTGGAATTCAGCGTAATTGTCCGCTGCATCTTCCACTTCGGTTGGGCAGTTAAAAGTGAAAGCCGCCGGCATAAAAATCAGCACTGACCATTTACCTTTCAAGCTGGCCTCGGTAACTTCAATGAATTTACCGTTGTGAAATGCCTGAGCTTTAAAAGGTTGTACTTGTGTATTAATTAAAGACATTGCTTTCTCCTGTTATTAATAAAAAAATTAATTTATGTTTCTGCAGACTTAGTCAGCTTTTCAATAGCCTATTTGTAGTTTAGGCCTGTAAACCGAAATTCAAGTAGTGCATTCTAAGCAAGCTTCAATAGATTGTAAATTTTATTATTATTATTAAATTGATTTATTTATTTTATCAATTCGCATTTAAACCCGTAAGCCACGGTAACTTTAGTCACTGGTATCATTATATGAAAATGTATAATAAAAATCGCATACTAATTTCTAAAAGGAGTCTGAAATGAAAGTCAACGTGGGCGGTATCGATAAAATCTTGCGCATTTTGGTTGGGGCTGCCTTGCTTGCTTGGGTGCTTTTGGCAGGGGGCCCTGTGTGGGCATGGATAGGCATTGTGCCTCTGGCAACCGGCCTAATCAACTTTTGCCCAGCCTATGCACTGTTAGGTATCAATACCTGCAAAACCAAATAAAGAATATCTATTGCCTCACTAACCATTCACAATCGTTTCGCCACTGGCGGTGCGACCATGATTGTCATGCCACGTCAGGCTGATTCTATCGCCTGATTTGGCATCTTTGAGATAAAACGTCAAATAAGGGTTTTTGGCAATGCCTGTACCCCACTGGATCTGTAGGACAGGCTTTTCGTTGAGTTTCACATCTACCAGTTGAATGAAGTCAGCCGGAATCAATTGACCAAAATCATCTTTGGCATGCCCAGTATGCATTGGGTGAATCATAATAGCTTTCACTTCAACCATATCAGCTACCAGCTTGGCGCGCATTTTAATACTGGGATCAAACTTGTCATCCGCGCTCCCACCCCCCCCGCAGCCATTTTCCATCACTTGCACTGATTTGCTTGCGCTGTAATATTTGCCACCTGCTTGTACCACGATTTTAATATCCGAAGTTTCTGCCATTTTGATACGGGTGATGATTTTGGCGTGTATATTGGCAGTCAACACATAATTACCAATCAAAGCTGTCGGATTCTTTTCCACAAAAATCGCGATTCCAGTGGTGTCTGGAATCCTGCTGGTGACTTCCACCTGCACAATCGCACCATTTTCTGCACGGTCTGGCGCAACGATGTCAATGGCTTTGCTTGCAATCTCGGCGTTCACACCCAATGCAGCCTCGGCGATGTTACGTTCAGTAGCCTCGAAAGCCAGCTTGTTCCATACTCCCGCTATTGCGCTGAATGGCAACATGAGTAATGAAACCACGAAACCGGACAGCTTAATGAAGTCTCTGCGCAGCATTTATACCGCCTTATCTTCGTTATTTTGCAATCGTCGCAACTCTTTCAAGCGCGCCTCCACGATCGAATGCTCATAAAAATTCCCGTCCTTGGACTTTACCGCGATATCCATCTGTTCAATCGCCTTTTGCAGGTTATATTTGCGATAGTATGACTCTCCCTGTGCCTGAAAGCGCAATAGCTCTTTACCCTTTGCTGCGTAGGCCTTAGCCAGCAAATCATATAAATATGCATCATCAGGATAGAAGCCTTGCTTTTCCTGCACCAACTTGATGGCTTTGTCCGGCTGATTGGTAGCAAGATAATGTTCTGCGTACCCATAGATCAACGAGCGATGCGCTGGATAAGCACTCAAGCCCTTTGCATAGATGGCTGCGGCTGCCTTGGGACTGTTTCTGGCCACCTCGACACGGGCCGCCAAGCTATCGAAATATGCATTTCTTTGCGCATTCTTGTTCAACCACTCGACTTCTTTAGTTGCGCCAGCCAAATCATTCTTTCTCAACAAGGCCAAGGCCAAACCATAATGTTCCGCAGCTTCATTGGCGTATCGCCCTTCTTTGAGATTGTCCTGAAATTGCTCGACAGCTCCCTGGGCTAATCCCAAAGCAGCGCGCAGTTTTGCACGCACCAAATGAAACTCCAGACTGCTCGAAACTTGCCTGTAGGGTGTCTTTTCCACCCGATTGCTGACGTCCGCGATACGTTCGGCGGTCAGTGGATGCGTACGCAAAAAGCTAGGGGCAGCACCTTCTGAAAAACGCGTGCCGCGCTGCATCGTATTAAAAAACGCTGGCATTGCACGGGTATCAAACCCTGCATTATCCAGGATGCTCAGCCCGACGCGATCGGCCTCACGCTCATGTTCACGCGTATAGTCCAACTGGCGTTGTACTGTAGCCGCAGAGGCAGCCGTCATTGCACCGCTGGCTAGTTGCGGGTTAGCGCGCGACATCAGCAAGGCCAATGCGAACGAACCCAGATTTTTGAACATATCCGCTTTTTGCGCAGCCAGCATACGCGCCAGATGGTGCTGCGTGACGTGGCCGATTTCGTGCCCAAGCACACTCGCCAATTCACTCTCGCTGTTAGCTGCCAGAAACAAGCCCGTATGTACGCCTATCACGCCGCCAGGCATGGCAAACGCATTGATGGAATTATCCTGAACGACAAAAAAGGTGAATCTTTGATTCTTATCCGGGCCACTGGCTGCCAACTTGTTGCCAAGCGCCTGTAGATAATCCGTCACCTCCACGTCCTGCACGACCTCATCGCTCACTGCGACTTCGCGCAATATCTGCACTGCGATACGCTGTTCTTCTTGGGCTGACAGCACGGTCTGCGATACATCCCCCAAATCGGGCAGGCTTGTATCCAGACTTTCTGCCAGCACGAGATTCGATGCCAGTAAAACGGCAATTAAAATTGGCTTAAATTTCATGCTGTCTATGATAATCTGTTTGCATATTAGTTTAGATTAATTTGTGAATAGAAAGTTACAAGATGAACACCCTCACACATTTTGATGCCAGCGGCCAGGCGCACATGGTAGATGTGAGCGAAAAATCCGCGACCAAACGTATCGCGATTGCGCAAGGCAGCATCCGCATGCTGCCAGATACACTCAAACTAATCCGGCTAGGAGACGCTAAAAAAGGCGATGTGCTTGGCGTAGCGCGTATCGCAGCGATTCAGGCCAGCAAAAAAACCTCCGATTTGATTCCACTCTGCCACCCGATTGCACTCACTAAAGTCACCATAACGTTTGAGATTGACGAAGCGACGACAAGCATCACCTGCACCGCCACCACAGAAACTATCGGCCAAACCGGTGTAGAGATGGAGGCGCTCACAGCCGTCAGCGTGGGTTTACTGACCATCTACGATATGTGCAAAGCGGTAGATAGGGGCATGGTCATAAGTGAAATCATGTTACTGGAAAAACATGGGGGTAAGAGTGGATATTGGATTTCCGGCAGATAGCCTGCCTTGTTAAAATATTTCCCAACAACAATAAAACGGGATTGATAATAAAATGCGCACGCTTCTTTTGATAATTGCATTACTACTCAGCTCAATATCGTATGGTGTCAGCAACCCAGACTTTGTCGATGTCTACATCGTACCTATGGATGACTTTCCGGAAGATAAGGCAGCAGAAATTGCCACCTTGATGTCGGAAGATATGCAGCTTTGGGTCAAATCCTCAGTGAGGCTAGGCAATCTTTATGTAAACAAACTACCTGGCACCAACCAACTGATTGCAGAAGATATCATTGAAAAATCTCAGCCTATCATCAGAAATTTTGGTAACCGCTCTGATAAAACCTACTTTCTGATCCTCACTACCCGTGACATCAACCTCAGCTCCGGGAACCTACGATTTGTCTTCGCCTCTCACAACAAGGCATACAGCACTTCTGTCATTTCGCTGCAACGCATGGTCAACTACGTCAACAGCGTACCCGTATTCGATGAAGTATCAAAATCACGCCTGTATAAAATGATGAAACGCTCAATCGGCGAAATGCGTTTTGGATGGCAGCGAACCACCGATATCCACGACATCATGTATGCGCCCATCATGAGCCTCGATGATATAGACAAAATGGGCTTGCAACACTTGGAAGACAAAGTAGAAGAACCTGGCTCAGAGACCAGACTGCCCATTTAGCTACGTATGCGCGCGTTCATTATCAAAATCATTGCCCTGAGAGTAAAGCAGGATAAGGGCTCCAGACCGATGTTTTGCTAATGAAAATCCGCTGCGATTAACTCCGTTATTCTTCTGGCGCTTTCCGGCGCCATGGTGACGCCATAGCGGAAATGGCCAGTATTCAGATACAAGTTGCCTATCGTGGGGTGACGAGCAATGGTCGGCAGATTTTCTGGCGTGCCTGGGCGTAACCCGCTCCAATGCTTGTGAATCGGGGCACCTTTCAGGGCAGGGAGAATCGCTTCAGCTTTGGCTTGCATCTGCTGTCGGGCAGATTCCGTCACACCAGTGTCAAAGCCGACATCCTCCAGCGTACTGCCCGCCAGCAAAAACCCATCGCGCCGCTGCACCAGATAGAAACCGTCTTGATATACGATATGCGACAAAGTGTTTTGCGGCATCTCATATAGCAATATCTGCCCACGCATGGGCTTTATATTGAGCTGAAGGGCGGTATCTTTGAGCAGCTCAAAGCTCCATGCGCCAGACGTAACAACATAGGCGTCCGCGTGCAACAGCTGGCCTGGTTTAGTTGGCCACTCGGTCAGCTCTGCATTCTCTTGAATCGGGCTTAGCTGTGTCTGCTCCAGCAGTGTCACGCCGTGCAGAATCAATGATTGTTTGAGCGCCTGCAATAAGCGCGGATTACGGATTTGATATACTTCCGGCAAGAGTAAGTCTTCACCGACTTGCGTATATTCAATCTGATGCTTGTCACACCAAGCTTTGGCCTTTGTACTATCATAAGGCGGCTTGATTTGCATGCCGCAAAGCGTCAGTTCTGGGTCGATACCCGTCTCTTGCAGCAGCTGTTGACATAGTTGCGGATAGAGCGCTGCCCCTGCCAATGCCAATTCGTTCACTTCGTCACGATACATCCACGGCAATAACGGGAAAGCAATGCCGGCCCCTGCCCAGGAAGACTCACCCGAAGTTTGCGCAGCGATGATATTACGCTCGACCACTGTAACGCGGAAGCCAGATTCCGACAGCCTGAGTGCAGTTGTACAGCCAACTATGCCGCCGCCTACGACGATGATATGTTTCTGCCTCATTTGCCGTAAATCAGATAATTCTCAGCTTCCACCAAGTTCTGTGAGCTTCCAAGCAGTACCAGGACATCCCCTTCAGCTAATACGATATCCGGACGCGGCGGTATATCCTCTAGCATATTGGGACGGCGCAGGAAATGTGGCTCTACATTCAGCTTGGCGAAATCGACATGGTCGAGCCGCAAACCCTTCACATAAGAATTGGCACCGATTTCTACCGAATGCAAGCGAAGCTGCTTTGCGTTACCCGCATCTGCCTCTGCATCCGTCATGCCACGGAAAAAACCTTTGAACATCTTGTAGCGCTCTTCACGAAACAAGCGGATACGTTTAACCACCCTATTAAGTGGCACGCCCAATAACACCAGCGCATGACTGGCCAGCATCAGACTGCCTTCCAGCACTTCCGGCACCACTTCGGTTGCACCTGCATCGCGGAAGGCATCGATATCGGCATCGTCGTATGTGCGCACGATTACCGGCAGTTTCGGATAGGCCTCCTGCGCAGTGTGCACCACCTTCATGCTGGCGCGCATATCTGAGTAGCTCACCACCAGCGCCTTGGCGCGCTCTGCGCCTGCAGCAGCCAATACCACGCGGCGGCCAGCGTCACCAAACATGACATGCTCACCCGCTGCGGCAGCATCATGCACTCTGGCTGGGTCGATATCCAGCGCCATAAATGGAATATTCTCCTCACGCAAGAAACGCCCCAGATATTGGCCGCTCCTGCCATAACCTGCGATGATGACATGCCCGGTCAGTTCCTTGCTTGCATCTTCGATAGCATCCACTTTTTGACTGCTGTTACGTGTATAACTTTTAACCAACTTGCGCGCGATACGACCATTGTATTGAATGATGAATGGCGCGACCACCATGCTGAGAAGACTGGCCGCAAGTACCAGTTGTAGCACTTCCCCACCTATCAGTCCCTGTTGCAAACCCAAGGCCAAAATCACAAAACCGAACTCCCCTGCCTGAGCCAAAATGATTCCTGTGCGAATACCCACGCCTGTCTCGAAACCAAAAGCGCGTGTCAATATCGACACAACGACCAGTTTAAACACAACAAAATTAAGCAATAGCGCCAACACCAAGCCAATATGACTGACCAGGTATTCGACATTAAGCAGCATCCCTACACTTATAAAAAACAAGCCTAAGAGAATATCGCGGAAGGGTGCAATGTCGGATTCCACTTGATAGCGATAACGCGTTTCAGAAATCAACATGCCGGCGACAAAGGCACCAAGCGCATAGGAGAGACCGGCGACTTTAGTTGCAAAAGACAGCAGCAAAGTTACCATAAGTACGTTCATCACGAACAACTCTCTGGAGCGCTGGCGTGCCACTAGCCCAAACCAGGAATCTAGAGCATTCTTACCAAACTTGAATAGCAATCCTAGCAATACAGCGGCTTTGACGAGAGACAAGGCAAGGGTGGTGCCGATATTTTCATTAAATGCTGCCATTGCCGGAATCAACACCAAAATCGGAATCACCGCCAAATCCTGAAACAGCAAGATACCGATGCTCAAACGGCCATGGCGCGAGTTCAAGTCCACACGCTCCATCAATATCTTGGACACGATAGCAGTGGAGGACATTGTCAGCGCACCACCTATCACAAAGGCTGTCGGGAGGCTCAAACCGGCAGCCCAGCAGGCAAGCATCACAGCAGACAGCGTAATCAGAACCTGCGCACCACCCAGGCCAAACAGTGTCTTGCGCATCGCATACAATTTGGGCAAGCTGAACTCGAGGCCAATGCTGAACATCAGAAACACGATACCAAACTCTGCCACGTGGCGACTGGAATCTTCATTGGGCAGCACATTCAGTGCGAATGGCCCCATGAGGACGCCTACCGCAAAATAGGCTAGCATGGCAGGCATGCGCAATACACGGAATAGCGCCACAGCCAGCACGGAACTGGTCAACAGAAGCAAGACGCTAGTTAATGAGTTAAACATAAATCAAAAAATGTTGGTTTTAATTTCTGGCAGGGCAAAATTTGTGCCTACTTCGCCGAATTTTAGTTTATTTTACTTTATTCTGGCTAATTTCCCTTTTATACTTGCGCCATATGGCTCCTACATTACTGCAATCCACAGACTTACGAGAATCGAAAACCAGCATTCTCGAACTGGCACGTCAGGTACTTTCCATCGAAGCGAAGGAAATCCAGACACTT
This sequence comes from Methylophilus sp., assembly GCA_035423825.1. Taxonomy (GTDB): domain Bacteria; phylum Pseudomonadota; class Gammaproteobacteria; order Burkholderiales; family Methylophilaceae; genus Methylophilus. Next base: position 76,914 of record DAOMMM010000003.1, read on the forward strand.
GCTACCAGACTGGACGAACAATTTGAAGCAGCCGTTAAGCTGATTTTAAACTGTAAAGGTCGAATAGTGGTGACCGGAATGGGAAAATCCGGTCATATTGGCGGCAAGATCGCTGCCACACTCGCAAGTACCGGCACTCCCGCCTTTTTCATGCACCCGGCCGAGGCTAGCCACGGTGATTTAGGCATGATCACACAGGATGACGTCGTGATTGCACTCTCCAACTCCGGCGAATCGGATGAGATTCTAAACATTCTTCCAACCATTATTCGGCTTGGTGCTAAAGTCATCAGCATCACGGGCGCATCCAACTCTACTTTGGCAAGAGAAGCGCATATTCACTTGAATGCAGAAGTCGCCCAAGAAGCTTGCCCGCTCGGCCTGTCGCCCACAGCCAGTAGCACCGCAGCGCTCGCTCTTGGCGATGCGTTAGCAGTATGCGTACTGGAACAACGCGATTTCACAGCAGCTGACTTCGCACGCAGCCATCCAGGGGGCAAACTTGGCCGGCGTTTGTTAACGCGCATCAAAGACATCATGCGTACTGGGGCACAAGTGCCTACTGTGAAACCAGATGTACCACTTAATTCTGCAATCGCCGAGATGACAAACAAAGGCATGGGTTTTACCGCTATCGTAGATAGCCAGTTCCATCCGATTGGCATTTTTACTGATGGCGATCTACGCCGCGCGTTCACTGATGGGTTAGATGCCAGCAAAGCCTGCATTGGTGATGTAATGCATAGCAACCCTCACACGATTCAATCGCAGCAGCTTGCTGTAGAAGCCGTAGAACTAATGGAAGATAAAAAAGTGAATGCACTGCTGGTAACCAATACTGAAGGTATGCTGATAGGCGCGTTCAATATCAACGATTTACTAAGAGCGAAAGTTATTTAAGGCATGAATGAAGCTGTGCTGGCGCGCGCCAAGAAAATTAAGCTAGTGATTTTTGATGTGGATGGGGTCATGACTGATGGTGGTTTGGGCATCGGCGATGATGGACAAGAATATAAGTTCTTTCACAGTTTGGATGGGCTGGGCATGAAACTGCTTAAGCAAAGTGGCGTTGAGATGGCCATCATCACCGGTCGCACCAGTAATGTAGTCGTTAAACGCGCTGAAAATACAGGGGTATTCCATTTTTATCAGGGTGTGGAAAATAAGCTAGAAGCATTTAATGACCTGATTGAAAAAATGGATTTAAAACCCGAAGAAGTTGCATTCATGGGTGACGATATCGTGGATGCTCCTCCGATGCTGCGCTGCGGACTAGCCTTGACAGTGCCCACCGGCCACCGGTTGATTAAACCGATTGCGCATTATGTCACCCATGCACCTGCAGGTCGTGGCGCTCTGCGTGAGGTTTGCGAACTAATTATGCAGGCTCAAGGCACCTTTGACGCAGTGATTGCACCATTTTTTAAATTGCCTTGATACTTGAGATGTTACAGCGTTCAGCCATTGTGTTCCCTTTGATTCTAGCTGGGCTGCTTGCGCTGATCACCTACTGGGTTAGCCAATCCGTCGAGCAGCAAAGCCCTAGAATCGATGGTCGCAACCGGCACGACCCAGATTACACAATGAAAAATTTTGTCACGACACAAACTGACAAAACGGGCCAACTTCGCTATGTTCTCGCTGCCACCGAAATGGTGCACTATCCGGATGATGACAGTACCGTATTACAGCGTCCGCGCTTTACACAATTCGCCAGGGATAAGCCCTATACCCAGATTCAAGGATTGCGCGGCTATGTCTCTAGCGATGGTGAAGAGATTGAGCTAGTGGACAATGTCAAAGTGGTGCGTCAGGCTTGGGAGGGTAAAGGTGAGATGCAGGTGCTTACTGAGAAGCTGATCATTCTGCCTAACCAGGATATCGCACAAACCAGTAGCCCGGTAATTATCAAGCAAGCACCGAAAACGGTTATCCATGCCACTGGGATGATTTACGATAAGAAAAATCAGACTGTAAAATTACTCAAACGAGTAAAAGTGCATTACGAGAGGCCCAAGGGAAAAACAATGCCTGCCCAAAAAAACAAGGCTGTTAGAAAACCAATCAAATGATTCGCGGAGTACCTATGAAAAATCTGTTACGCATAAGCCTGCTATTACTTGGAGCCAGTCTTTCTGGCCATGTAATGGCAGAAGCGGCTGACCGCGATAAGCCGATCGAGCTCGAAGCCGATAGCGTGATTGTTAACGATGCTAAAAAAACCAGTACTTATTCCGGGAATGTGATTCTAACTCAAGGCACTCTGGTTATTAGGGCAGATAAACTGGTTGTTCGCGAAGATAAAGATGGATTCCAGCACAGCACCTCTACCGGCAACCCAACTACATTCAGACAAAAACGCGAAGGCAAGAACGAATATATGGAAGGCAGCGCGCAACGTATCGAATACGATGGACGTATGGATAAAGTGCAGCTTTACACTAAAGCTTGGGTAAAACGTGGCGAGGACATTGTGCATGGTGACTACATCAGCTATGACGCGAATGCAGAGTATGCCGAAGTCATAGGCGGCCAAAAATCCGAAAGCACTCCAGGCAGCGGCCGCGTAAAAGCGATCATCCAACCCAAGAACAAAGCTAAACCAGCAGAGGAGCCGCCTGCTAAAACATCTGCGGCACCCCAAATCATCCAGCGGAAACTCAGACTCAGCAACCAACTGGAATCCACGCCAGAATAAGCCATAGCCAAAAAATCGAGTATGTGAATGTCAATATGAGTATCTTAAAAGTAGAACATCTGCGTAAAGCATACAAGGGAAGGACAGTCGTTCAGGATATTTCACTGGAAATTAACAGCGGTGAAGTGGTTGGCTTGTTAGGTCCCAACGGGGCTGGTAAAACCACAAGTTTCTACATGATGGTGGGATTGGTATCCATAGATTCAGGGCGAATACTGCTTAACGATAAAGATCTCAGCCGCATGCCCATCCACAGCCGCGCGCAGATGGGCTTGTCTTATCTGCCGCAAGAACCATCGATATTCCGCAAACTTACCGTGGAAGAGAATATTCTTGCCATACTGGAATTACAAAAGCTGACTGAAGCGCAACAACATGAACAATTGGAGTCATTATTGCAGGAGCTGCACATTGTACACATTCGCAACAGTATGGCCATCAGCCTGTCAGGCGGTGAGCGTCGGCGTGTTGAAATCGCGCGCTGCTTGGCCACTAATCCGAACTTCATATTGCTAGATGAACCTTTTGCAGGTATCGACCCGATTGCAGTGCTAGATATTCAAAAAATTATCCGCTATCTGTCGACACGCAATATTGGCGTGCTCATCACAGACCACAACGTACGCGAAACACTTGGTATCTGTGACCGAGCATACATTGTGAACGACGGCACTGTATTTGCATCTGGCCCTCCATCAGAGATTGTCAACAATGAAGCGGTTCGAGAGGTATATCTAGGCAAAGACTTTAGGCTATAACCATGAAACAGAACCTGCAACTCCGCCTTTCACAAAATCTGGCCCTGACGCCACAACTGCAGCAATCCATCCGTTTGCTGCAGTTGTCGTCACTCGAGTTGAATCAGGAGCTAGAACTGATTTTGCAAGAAAACCCTCTACTGGAATTAGTTGAAGGAGAGGATGCCGAAGAGGTTCCAGATACTAAGGAATCATCAATCGACAGCGTGGGCTCGGACGAGGAACCAAATACTGATACCGAAGCATTTAGCACTCATGACTTCGACGACGAGTCAAACTTCCAGCCTTCGGCTGATGTACCTGAAGAGACTCAGCTTTCCAGTGAAGAATTCAGTACGGATGAATTCAATGAAGATTACGAAGAGTATGACAGCAGTAGCTGGGAAGGAGTAAGACAGGCCACCGACGATGACGACAGTGAATTCACCAGCCAGGAAACCGGCACGATCAGCCTACGGGAGCACCTATTGGGTCAACTGAAACTGATGCAGCTCTCAGAGAGAGATCAGAATCTAATGTTGCTGCTGATTGATAGCTTGAACGAAGATGGATATCTTGAGGCTTCACTGGAAGAAATCGTAGAGTCTCTCCCACCAGAGCTTGAAGTAGATTTGCTTGAATTGGAAACAGCTTTAAAGCACTTACAACATCTAGATCCGGCAGGCGTGGGTGCCAGAAATCTGCAGGAATGCTTGCTGTTGCAGTTAAATGCATTACCCCCAGAAACAGAATTCCTAAACGCTGCCAAAGTTATCGTTGAGTCACATTTAGCTCAGCTGGCCAACAAAGACTTTGTGAAATTACGCAAGCTCTTGAATTGTGATGAAGCCACATTAAAAGGTGCACAGAATCTAATCCGGCAACAGAACCCTCGTCCTGGCAGCGACTTCGCGCAACTGGGGTCAGATCATTTCATCCAGCATGAGGTCGTTGTTCGTAAAATCAAAGGTATCTGGATAGCCAGTTTGAATGACCAGGTGATTCCCAAACTGCGCATCAATCAGCTGTATGCAGACATCTTGAAACGCAACCGTGAAAGCTCCAGCCAATATCTCCAAAGCCAGATGCAAGAAGCAAAATGGATGATCAAGAATATCCAGCAGCGCTTTTCTACGATTTTGCGTGTCAGTCAAGCGATTGTAGACAGACAACGTAATTTCTTTGAACACGGTGAAATCGCAATGCGGCCATTGGTACTTCGCGAAATCGCCGATGAGCTCGAACTGCACGAGTCTACCATTTCACGCGTCACCACGCATAAGTACATGCTTACTCCACGCGGCGTTTATGAGCTGAAATACTTTTTTGGCAGCCATGTTGCCACCGATACTGGAGGCGCATGCTCCGCGACCGCGATTCGCGCACTCATTAAACAAATGGTAGCAGAGGAAAATTCAAGAAAACCTCTATCCGACAATCAGATCACCGACATCCTGGCCAAGCAAGGGATTGTCGTGGCGCGCCGCACTATCGCCAAATATCGTGAATCCCTGAATATCCCGCCGGCTAATCTGCGCAAATCTCTCTAATTTCGTTTACACCTTTTAGATGTTATTTGCAATTTACCAGCTTACCTAGTTGCAACCTTATGCCAAAAGTGTACACTGAAATTGTTTTGCGCAACTTAGAATTGGCAAAACAATCGAAGAAAAGGAGCACGTTATGAATTTGCAACTCACTGGACATCATCTGGAAATTACCCCTGCGTTACGCGATTATTTGCACAGCAAGCTCTCTCGCATAAGCAATCACTTTGATCATGTGATTGATATGAAAGTCACCATGAGTGTTGAGAAATTCGCCCAAAAGGTGGAGGCAACCTTGCACGTGCCAGGCAATGATTTGCATGCAGAATGCACCGATGAAAACATGTACAGCGCAATCGATATGTTGACAGACAAACTTGATCGTCAAGTCCTGAAACATAAAGAAAAACACGGTAATCATCATAAAACCAATGGCGCGGTAAAACACCAAGCCCCCAACTAACCCAAAGGAAATATGGCTCAGATTACAGTCAATGAGCTATTCAAACAAACCCGCCTCAAGCTCAAACTCAAATGGGTTGCCGGGCTTGATGGCGGCCAAAAGATTCTCACCTCTGAAGCCGTAACAAAACCATCACTGGCTTTAATTGGCCATCTAAATTTTGTTCATCCTAACCGCGTACAAGTGCTGGGCTGTGCAGAGATGGATTACTTGCGAGGTCTTAGCATCATTGCCCTACAGCAAGCAATCACGAATCTGTATGCGAACGAGCTTGCAGCGGTTGTAATCGCCAATGGCGAAAAGGCCCCACAGGCGCTGATTGAGGCAGCGAACAAACACCAAACCCCGTTATTAAGCTCACCGTTGCAAAGCCCCCAACTGATGGATTTTCTTAGCCATTTCCTGGCGACATCATTAGCGGAATCGACCAGCATGCACGGGGTTTTCATGGAGGTTCAAGGGTTTGGAGTGTTGATTCGAGGCAAATCAGCGATTGGTAAGAGTGAACTTGCGCTAGAATTGATATCACGCGGCCATCGGTTGATCGCTGATGATATTGTAGACTTTTTTCGCATTTCACCTGAACGGATTGAAGGCCGCTGTCCATCTTTGCTGCAGGATTTTTTGGAAGTACGTGGGCTTGGTATCTTGAACATAAGGGCTTTATTTGGTGACAATGCGGTCAAACCCACCAAACCTCTGGATTTGATTATAGACCTTAGGATGGCAGACCTGCTCAAGCCGATGGAACTGGATCGCATGAACACCAAGGCCCTCACGGAAAAAGTCCTGGATGTAATAATTAGCAAGGTAGTCATACCGATTGCTGCAGGACGCAATATCGCCGTATTGGTCGAAGTGGCGGTACGAAACCATATTTTGCTCATGCGCGGCGAAAATAGTACCAAACAGTTCACAAAACGACAAAAACTGTTGATGTTAAGAGAAAGTAAACCCAGCTAAAACAGGTCGATTTACCAAGTAAAGAAAAACAGATTACAGACTATTATTGTTAGCAGACCAAGTTAAATGATGCGAATTATTATCGTAACTGGCTTATCAGGCTCCGGCAAGAGTGTGGCTCTGCGCGCTTTGGAAGATAGCGGATTTTATTGTATAGATAATCTGCCTGCTACTTTATTGCCACAGATTTCTCATCACTTGGACGCTACCGAGCAGAACAAAGTAGCAATCAGCATAGATGGCCGTAGCGCCGCTCTGGAGGCATTACCCAATGCAATTGAAATGCTGCGTTCCGATGGCAATCAAGTTGACCTGATTTTTCTGGATTCAAATACTGACACGCTGGTTAAACGCTTCTCCGAAACACGTCGCAAACACCCTTTAAGCAGCGAGACAACGACGCTTGCAGAAAGCATCCAGCAAGAACGTGAACTACTGGGCAACATGGTAGAACTCGGACATCACATCGATACCAGCAATCTTGGCCCCAATGCGCTGCGTCGGCATATACGTGCGCTCGTCGAAGCGCCGCATCATGGTTTGACCTTGTTATTCACCTCCTTCGGGTTTAAACATGGCATCCCTTTGGATGCGGACTTTGTTTTCGACATACGCAGTCTGCCTAACCCACATTATGATCCCGTCTTGCGTCCGCTGACTGGCAAAGATACTGCCGTACAAAAGTTCCTGCAAAACACCCCTGAGGCTAATGAAATGCTAGATGATATCAAGCATCTCATTGAGAAATGGCTGCCTGGCTTTGTAAGAGATCATCGCAGTTACTTGACCGTAGCGATTGGATGCACAGGCGGACAACATCGTTCGGTATATTTTGTAGAATCACTCAGCACCTATTTTAAGGCGCAGCAACATCAGGTATTAATTCGTCATCGTGAATTAAACGATTAGTTAAGTTAAGGATTGGAAAAATCAGATAATGATTGGCATTTTGATTATTGCGCACGGAGAGCTGGGAAATAGCCTGATTGAGTGCGCGCGCCATGTGCTTGGCAAACAACCACCGCAGTTAAGCTACCTAGCGGTGCATACAAATGATGACCCGCTGGATCTGCTGCCTAAAGCCAGAACCTTAGTAAATGAATTGGATAGCGGTGATGGCGTGATCATCCTGTCAGACATCTACGGCGCCTCGCCATGCAATCTAGTCACCAAGCTGCTAGAGTCAGGGAGAGTCGCAGGCGTGGCAGGCGTGAATTTACCCATGCTGGTTCGTGTCATGACATATCAGAAAGAACCTTTATCCAAGGTTGTCTCCAAAGCCGTCAGCGGCGGGCGTGACGGTGTCGTCAGCTTCACTGTCTCTGGTTGCAACCATCGCGAAAGTTGAAACCATGCTGAAAGAGAACATTGAAATCATCAACAAACTTGGCCTGCATGCGCGTGCATCCACCAAACTCACCCAGGTAGCTAGCCAGTACTCGAGTGACATATGGGTTTCCCGTAACGGCAGGCGTGTCAATGCAAAAAGCATCATGGGGGTGATGATGCTCGCAGCTGCAAAAGGTACTGTCATTGAACTCGAAACAAACGGGCCAGACGAACAAGCTGCCATGGATGCATTAAAAGCATTGATCAATGATTATTTTGGTGAGGGTGAGTAATCTTGTCACATCCAGTGAGTTTTAGCATTCACGGGATAGGCGTCTCTCACGGCATCGCGATTGGACGGGCGCACCTCGTCTCCAATGCTCTACTGGAGGTAGTACATTACCAGCTAAAACCTCATCAGATAGAACAGGAAATCGCGCGCTTTGATAGAGCAATCGCCAGCGTCAAAGACAGTCTGGAAAACATTGGTAGACAACTACCTGAGAACGCTCCTACAGAAATGGCCTCTTTCATCCAGACACACCTAGCCATGTTGATGGACAAGTCGCTATCTCAAGCCCCTAAAAACATCATCCAGACCGAGCTATGCAATGCAGAGTGGGCCATCAAACAGCAGATGGACGACATCGTGGAGCAGTTCGAAGCTATCGAGGATGAATATCTTAGAGAGCGCAAACAAGATGTGATTCAAGTGGTTGAGAGAGTGATCAAAGTATTGCTTGGGCATCCTAGCCATACCCCGCAAGATGAGACCGCTCAGGAAAGCAACATGATACTGGTTGCCCACGACATCTCCCCTGCCGATGCAATCTTGTTCAAGCAACATCATTTTGCCGCCTTTATCACAGATGTGGGTGGCGTCACCTCGCACACCGCAATTCTGGCTCGTAGCCTGAATATTCCTTCTATCGTCGCACTCCAAAAAGCACGTGATTTGATCAATGATGGCGAGTTAATCATTGTCGACGGCAGCTTGGGTGTGGTGATTGTCAATCCCGGCAAAGAGGTGTTGGCAGAATACGAACTGCGGCAGGACCAGTTCGAGCTAGAACAGCAGAAACTCAAGCGCATCAAATCCACCAAAGCAGTCACTCTTGACGGCACTGTCATCGATTTATTCGCCAACATCGAAGTGCCGGAAGACGTGGATGCAGTGAAAGCCAGCGGCGCGACAGGGATTGGTCTTTATCGTACCGAGTTTCTGTTCATGAACCGGCGAGATATGCCAGATGAAGAAACCCAGTATACTGCTTACAAACAAGTTGCCGAAACGATGCAAGGCATGCCAGTAACGATTCGTACGCTGGACTTAGGTGCAGACAAACAAATGAACACTGATTTGGATAGCGATTGCGCTAACCCTGCGCTAGGTTTACGTGCAGTGCGTCTTTGCCTTGCAGAACCGCAAATCTTCCATACACAGTTACGTGCGTTGCTGCGCGCCAGTCATTATGGCAACATCAAAATTTTGATTCCGATGCTGGCAACCATCTCTGAGTTGCGCCAGAGCAAGATGCTGCTCGAGCGTGCCAAGCAGTCACTTCGCAAACAAAACATTCCTTTCGACGAACATATTAAAATTGGCGGCATGATTGAAGTGCCTGCTGCAGCAATCAATGCAACGGCTTTTGCTAAGGAATTAGATTTCCTTTCCATCGGTACAAACGATCTGATTCAATACACCCTAGCTATTGACCGCACCGATGATGCTGTTGCACATCTATACAGCCCATTGCACCCTGCTGTACTGCAGTTGCTGGCGTTGACGTTTCAGGCAGGCAGCAAATATGGCAAACCGATTTCTGTTTGCGGCGAGATTGCTGGGGAGACCAGGCTGACAAAGTTGTTACTTGGCATGGGGCTGCGCCAGTTTTCTATGCACTCCAGCAATATTTTGAGTGTCAAACAGCAAATATTGAAAAGCGATACAACCAAGTTAAGCACAATTGCTCGTAAGGTGCTTGCCACCGACGACGCAGAAAAAGTGGAACTATTAGTCAGCAAAATCAATCAATAATTTTGGAGCTAGTTATGGCAGACATTATCCCCACACCAAACAATGATGATAAAAACATTGCCACGGTCACCCACTTGGCAGGTACGGTGTTTTTCTTTATTCCGGCACTTGTGGTCTGGATATTGAAGAAAGACGAGAACCCTTATCTAGCAAGTCAATCTAGAGAAGCACTGAATTTCCAGATTACTGTGCTGATTGCAATGTTTGTAGCGAAAGCCTTGATTTGGCTTTTGGTAGGTTTAGCGTTGGTGCCATTGGTATGGCTAGCCAATATATTATTTTGCATCATTGCTGGCATTTCAACTAGCAAAGGCAAGCAATATCGTTACCCATTCTGTTTAAGATTAATCAACTAATTGTTAGGAATTTTTGTGTCAAACCCGCTGTTAAATTTCTCAGGGCTTCCACAGTTTGATCAAATCAAACCAGAGCATGTCAGTCCGGCAATCGATATACTGCTGGCTGAGGGACGCGCTTTGGTTGAGCAGCTTGCTAGCAGCACTGAGAGTCCAACTTGGCAAAACTTTGCCCTCAAAATGGAAAATTTTGAAGAAAAACTCTCCCGCGCATGGAGTCAGGTTGGTCACATGAATTCAGTCGTAAATACTCCAGAACTACGTGAGGCATACAACACAAATTTAGCGAAATTAACCGATTTTTATAGCGATTTATCGCAAGATGAACGCCTGTATGCGAAATTCAAAGAAATTCAAACCAATCCAGATTTTGCTACATTCACCCCCACACAGCAGAAAATCGTCAATAACGAAGTGCGCGACTTCAAGCTGGGTGGCGCCGAACTACCTAAGGACAAAAAAGCCCGTTTTAAGGAAATAGCCGAACAATTATCGAAAATTGGCAGCAAGTTCGAAGAAAATATCTTGGACAATACCAATGATTTCGAGCACATCGTTATAGACAAAGCTGAACTGGCAGGAATACCAGAAGACGTATTACAGGCTGCTGCAGACGCAGCCAAGACAGCAGGCAAAGAAGGATGGTTGTTTACTTTACACTTTCCTTCCTACATGCCTGTTCTGCAATATGCAGATAGTCGACCCCTACGCGAAACGCTTTATCGCGCCTACGCAACCCGCGCCTCCGAATTCAGCAGGCCGCAGTGGGACAATACCAATTTGATCGCAGAGATACTCAAGCTCAAGCAGGAAGAAGCTCGCCTGCTTGGCTTCAACAACTACGCCGAACTATCTCTGGCCACCAAAATGGCAGATACGCCACAGCAGGTGATGGAGTTTCTGGATACGCTGGCCAAGCGGGCAAAACCTTATGCCCAGCGAGATATGGCTGAGTTGACCGCCTACGCGAAAAAATTAGGCATTGATGACATGCAAGCCTGGGATGTGGCCTACGTGAGTGAGAAGTTGCGCGAGGAAAAATATGCATTCTCCGATCAGGAAGTGAAGCAGTATTTCCCTGAAAACAAAGTACTAGCTGGTTTGTTCCGGGTAGTAGAAGCCATTTTTGGCATGCGAATGCGCAAAGCCAATGCGCCTACATGGCATCCGGATGCCAGCTTTTATGAAATCAGCAACGCGGATGGTAAAACCATCGCGTATTTTTATCTCGACCTTTACGCCCGCAACGGCAAACGCGGAGGCGCATGGATGGACGAGTGCATTACGCGCCGCAAAAAAGATGGCGGTATCGAACTGCCTGCCGCTTTCCTAACCTGCAACTTCTCTGCACCTGTAGGCAGCAAGCCGGCTCTGTTCACCCACGACGAAGTCATCACTCTCTTTCATGAGTTCGGCCACGGCCTGCACCACATGCTCACAGAAGTGGATGAATACAGCGTGTCCGGCATCAAAGGCGTAGAATGGGATGCTGTCGAGCTTCCCAGCCAGTTCATGGAAAACTTCTGCTGGGAATGGGAGGTGTTGCGCCACATGACCGCACATGCAGACACTGGCGAACAACTGCCTCGCGAACTGTTCGATAAGATGGTAGCCGCCAAAAACTTCCAGGCTGGCATGCAAACCGTGCGACAGATTGAATTTGCCCTGTTTGACATGCGTCTGCACAGCAGCTTCGACCCAAATGGGAAACTCACAGCGCTGGACCTGATCGAGCAAGTACGTGATGAAGTTGCGGTGGTGCGCCCACCCATATGGAACCGCTTTCCCAACAGCTTTTCACATATCTTTGCCGGCGGTTACGCAGCGGGCTACTATAGTTATAAATGGGCCGAGGTGCTTTCCGCCGATGCTTACAGCATGTTCGAAGAACTTGGCGTACTCTCCGAAGAGGCTGGCAGGCTATTCAAAGAAGAAGTACTCGCCAAAGGCGGTTCACGCCCAGCTATGGAATCGTTTGTCGCGTTCAGAGGTCGCGAGCCTAGCATAGACGCCCTATTAAGACACAACGGCATGTCTGGCACTGCATGAATCCGGCCACTTTCAAGTTAGTAACGTGGAACGTCAACTCATTGAATGTGCGCCTGCCACACTTGCTGGACTGGCTTAATGTTAACAAGCCTGATGTGGTATGTTTGCAGGAAACCAAGCAGGAAGACGCGAAATTTCCTTACACTGCTTTAAAAGAGGCTGGTTACAATGCCGTACATAATGGACAAAAGACCTATAACGGCGTGGCCATCCTGAGTCCTCACCCCATCGAGAATGTACAATTTGACAACCCGAATTTCCCAGACGAACAAAAGCGTTTGATTAGCGCAAACGTGAACGGCGTCCGCGTAGTCTGCGCTTATGTAGTCAATGGCCAGTCGCTGGATTCTGACAAGTTCCAGTACAAGCTGCGCTGGCTGGAGGCGCTTCATCAATGGCTAGGGCAGGAGCTGATGAAGCACCCGAAACTAACGCTGCTAGGGGATTACAACATCGCGCCGGAAGACCGCGACTGCCACGACCCAGCAGCTTGGCAAGGACAGGTACTAGTGAGTGAACCTGAACGTGCGGCTTTCCGAAAGCTGCTGGGTTTAGGACTGCATGACAGCTTTCGCCTATTCAATCAGGATGCCGGACAATTCAGCTGGTGGGATTACCGTATGGCAGCATTTCGCCGCAATATGGGCCTGCGTATAGACCACATTCTAGTAAGTGATGCGTTAAAAGAGAAATGTATAAGTTGCGAGATTGACAAGGCGCCTCGCAAACTGGAGCGTCCAAGCGACCATACCCCCGTCGTACTTACGCTGCAAAGCCCTCTCTAAAAGCCATATTCTAGAGTCATTAGCCAAATACCTGCCCTAAAATTCAGTCTGGATGCGATTCCAGGGCATTATTTTCACTAAAAATCAGCCTTTGATATTGATGCCCAACTGCTTGAGCTTACGATACAGGTGCGTACGCTCCAGACCAGAGATCTCTGCCAGCTTGCTCATGTTATTGTTGACCAGCTTCATGTGATGCTGGAAATAATAACGCTCAAACTCATCCCTAGCCTCCCGCAAAGGTTGCGTGAGCTGCACGACTTGCGGTGTGACCTGCGTTTGCTGTTCTACCGGCGCATCGTTGAACTGTTCCAACACCCGGTTAACGTCCTCCAGCATTATCTTCTCGCCCAGGCTGGTCAACAGCAGGTTTTGCACCACCGATTCCAATGAAGCCACATCCCCCGGCCATTCGGCATTGCGCAGCGCATTCAAAGCAGCGACATCAAAACTCTTGTAGGCGGCGCCTGTCTTTTCTGCCATTAGGCTTGCCATGGAGACAGCCAAGTCCGGTACGTCCTCACGGTGGTCGTTCAACGCAGGCACTTTGATGGTGCTGGCGGACAATGCCTGCAACAAGGCGTTGTCAAATTGCGCATTCTCTGCAAGCTGAGGCAAGGCATAAGTAGTACCGCATATGATGCGGGTTCCGTATTTATCAGCCTTGGAGAGCAAGAGCAGCAAACCTTTCTGTTCCGTCTTGTTCAGCGCAGTGACTTCTTCCACAAAGATCACACCATCACGCGCCTGTTCCAAAAGCTCCAGCGGCGCGCTTGCCAGCTTGTCATATTCTGCCAAACTCAGCCATAGTGTCCCTGGCATATGTAAAAACCGAGCACACAGCTCAACGCTGCCGCCCTTTTTCCCCAACAACAGCAAAGCGTTCTTGGTAAGCGAAATCTGCTCCAAACGTTGCTTCAGCTCGTTGATTACGTGACTTTTGCCCAAGCTTGCCAGATTGAGCTCTGTCTTAGGCAGATGCTCTGCATGCTTGAGCGCGGCATTCACGGTTTTCAAAAGCTTTTGCAATGCGATGGGTTTTTCCAGGAAATCAAAGGCACCAATCTTGGTAGCCTCTACCGCAGTATCAATCGTCCCATGACCGGACATCATCACCACGGGCATGGTCAGCAAGCCGGCGTTACCCCACTCCTTCAGCAAACTCACCCCATCACAATCCGGCATCCAGATATCCAGTAGTACTAGGTCCGGACGCTGCTTGAGACGATGATCCCGGGCGCTCTGCGCATTCTCTGCCAGCGAGATGCGATGCCCTTCGTCGGTCAGGATATCGCTTAATAACTCGCGAATACCGATCTCATCATCAACTACAAGAATATTTCGTGATGCCATGATGCTACTTTCCTTGTACTAAATTGCCCTTGTCATGCCAGGTTTTATGGCTCTTGCTTTACCATCTGTCTGTTGAGTGATTGGCAGATGTATTGTAATGCTTGCGCCTTGTGTCGGGTTGTTTTCTATTTTAATTTGCCCCTGATGTTCTTCAATGATTTTCTTGACGATCGCCAACCCTAGTCCGGTACCATGGGATTTGGTCGTCACATAAGGTTCGAATGCACTAGTCAGCAAATCTGGTGGAAATCCTTGGCCATTATCCTGTACGACCAGTTTAATCATTGATTCGTTATAACTGGTACTGACCACAATGTTTGGTTCTGCCACATTTTGCAGTGCATCCTGAGCGTTCTGCATCAGGTTGTGTATCACCTGTCTCAGCATGGTCGCGTCACCCATAGTATCTGGCATGCCTGGCATTAAATCAAACACAATCCGAACCTGCGAGCTTTCATAAAGCGCTGAGACGTCTTGAATCAAACGATTGATGTTCAACTTTACAAAATTGGCTGATGGTGCCCGCGCATATTCGCTGAACTCGTTCACCATCGTCTTCATCGCACCCACCTGATTCACGATCGTATCCGTCGCACGCTTGAGCACCTGCGCATCATCTGCACCCAGTTTGTCACCCAATTTATGCTGCAAGCGCTCTGCGGATAATTGAATCGGTGTGAGCGGATTCTTGATCTCATGCGCAAGGCGTCTCGCCACCTCGCCCCATGCAGCATCACGCTGCGCCTGCGCAATCGTAGTCACATCGTCAAACACCACGACAAAACCATGGCCTGAGGTTTCGGGTAATCGTGTAGCGCGCAGTAGCAATAACTGCTTGCCTTGTGGCTTGAAGATTTCAAGTTGCTGCGTATATTCCGATTTTTCATCTGATACAGCCCTTGTAGATTCAAAATGGCTTCCTAACGCTTCTATAAACGGCACCAGAACTGGCTGAATTTCAGCAATCTTCTGATAAGG
The DNA here is from genome assembly GCA_035423825.1 of Methylophilus sp. Lineage (GTDB taxonomy): Bacteria > Pseudomonadota > Gammaproteobacteria > Burkholderiales > Methylophilaceae > Methylophilus. The sequence goes on from DAOMMM010000003.1 coordinate 92,210, forward strand.
CTGGTTCATGCAAGCTGAAAGCTCGCATCCCAAGATGGTATTGGCCGCCAGATTATAGGTGCGCAACTCGCCCTGCGCGTTAATCGCCAGCACGCCAGATGATAGATGCGCTAGTATCGTTTCCAGATAACCACGTGCCGCCTCTAAGCGGGCACGGTTGCTCTCTGAGGCACGCGTTGCGTCTTCCAGCTGGCGCGTCATGCTGTTGAATGACTTGACCAGCACGCCTAGTTCGTCTTTGCCATGTTCAGGCAATACAGTACTAAAATCTCCGTTAGCAATCGCCCGTGTACCCTCGGCAAGTACCGTGAGTGGCTGGGATAGTCGGCGACTCAGTACGAACGCGACTGCCAATGCAGACAACATCGACAAGAGCAGCACCAGCGTCAGCGTCAACTTGAATACGTCCCTTAACGAATCCCGACTGTAAGATAATTCCTGATAGTCGCGATAGACGTCCTGCACCGCCTCCGCCGTGTTGGACAAGGCCTTTGGCACCGGCTGCAACAACTGCAGGATGCGGGTTTCGCCAGTCAGATCCTGCATCACCACAGGTGCCAGAATGCGCAGATATAAACCTTTACCTGGAAGCGGCTCGATCTTCCCATAGACATGTGCCCTAGCATGACGAAGCTGCGAGACGCTGGGCAGTTCTGGCAGAAAACTGCTGGGGTCACTACTGGATACCGACAGAATGCGCCCTTCCTTGCTCAACAAAACTGCGTCCTGGATGCCTGATTTCTCGCGCAAATCGTTCAGTAAACTGTACTGGGACCGCTCCGGCTGCAACGCAAGGTTAGTCGCGATATTCTCAGCCTTTTCTTCAGCATCTGCCAACATGATATCCAGAGCGCGTTGACCCAAACTCAACCCACCATCAAGTGCGGATTCAACTTTGACGTTAAACCAGGATTCGATCGAACGCGTCAGAAAATTGACCGAAACCAAATATACGATCAAGCCCGGCACGATAGCCATGAGTGCAAAGGCGGCCACTAAACGCAGATTCAGACGACTACCCATGACACGATCGTTGATCTTTTTATATAGCTGCAATAGCTGGTTCACAATCAGGCCCAGCAACACAACAGACAGGCCAATATTGAGATACAACAATATCTTGTAATAACTACCGGAGACAGCCGAATCGGCGCTGGCGATAGAAAGCAGGTACAATAACGCCGCACCAAGAACCACGCTTACAATAAAAATATATCTCATGCCCCGCGCCCTACTTGTTCAGCTCCTTAGGCTTCCACTCATATTTCTGCGAGATTAGTGCCCAGGCTTCCGATCCGATGGCATCCACCTGAATCGCTTTAGGTAGTTTGGTCTGATCGAGCCGCATCAACAAAGCGGCACGATAGGCCTCACCTTTTTCTATCTGGGACTTCTCCAGCACTTTCCAATCCCTTATCTCTGCTAGCTCTAGCTTGGCCTCAAGCAAGGTATCATAGGATTGCTGGTGTCCATCCCGCTTGAGCAAGTACTGCCTTGTCAAGGCGTGGTAGCTTAATGTTGTGCTCTGAGTCTTGGTCACAATCTCGTCGTCGAACCAATATTTGCGTGGACTAACGACTTGGAACTCCACAATAAAGTGCAGCACTACCCCTTTATTGATGGCCTCTTCTACATCTTCGTCAAAATTGATGTCCACATCCGCATCCAGGCTATAGCTGTCGCCATCCAAACGCAAATCTGCGTTTTTGACATTCAGGCTGCTGGACGCTGCGAAACTTGCAACACTCCACACGCTAAACATCAATATGAGCGCGGAAATTTTAACAAGTTGATTTAGCGAAAAATTAATTGGACGCAGCCTTTTGCAGCAGCGCATAAAAAAGACCATCGTGCTGCTTGCTCGGGATAAGCTGACCATTCCTGATATGAAAGTTATTGTTCTTGTCATCTAGCGTAAAAGGCTGCAAAGTCGCATCGGGTGTCTTTTGCAAAAAATCCTCAATTTGCGCTCGATTCTCCTCATCAAATACCGAGCACGTCACATAGAGTAATTTACCGCCTTTTGCCAAAATTTGCCACAATTGTTGCAAAATTGCCGATTGTTGTTGCGCAAATAACAAAATATCCGAGTCTCTGCGCAGCCATTTCATATCGACATGGCGACGCACGATTCCGGATGCTGAGCACGGCACATCGGCGAGGATGAGATCGAAATAGTCTGCAGGCCAGTATTCATGTGCCTTCTCTGCCCGCCCTACCTTCAGCTCAGCCTGCAGGCCTAAGCGTCTGAGGTTTTCTCCAACACGCTGCAGACGATTCGCGTCAGCGTCCATGGACGTCATCTGGACATCGTACAATTCCAGCAGATGGCACGTCTTGCCGCCTGGTGCGGCGCAAGCGTCTAATACTTTCGCACCTTTGGGTAATTTCAACAAATGCGCCGCAAGTTGCGCACCGTAATCCTGCACGCTCACATAACCTTCCGCAAAGCCGGGAATCTTCTCCACCGGCAGCGGCTTTTCCAGCATGATCGCCTCGGAACCCAGGTGCGTAGCCGCAATCCCGTTATCACCCAGCAGGCGCATATAATCTGCAAGGTTGGTTTTGCGGACATTGATTCTCAAAGTCATCGGCGGATGCTGGTTACCGGTTTCCAGGATATCCTTCCATTGGCTTGGATATTGGCCTTTGAGCTTGTTGATCCACCACTTCGGATAATTATATCTAGCTGATTCATTGGCCAGAATTTTAGGCACAAGGCTTTGCTTTTGCCGCAAAAAATTACGCAGCACTGCATTCACTAAGCTCTTTGCCCACGGCTTCTTATTTTGACCGGCAGCGGTGACAGCCTGATTCACCACTGTGAAATCATCGTCCAAGCCATGCAGCAACTGCACCAAAGCAACGATAAGCAAGTTTCGGATAATCTCATCGGAAATGGGTTTTTCGGTGAGCGCCTTTAAATACGCCGCTGCCTCGGCATAGAACCGCAGCGCGTTGTAGCTTAGATCCTGTGCGACTGATTTTTGCTGTGGCGTAGCCTTGGGAAACTGCCTGAGCGCTTGCGGCAAAGTCAGTGAGAGATTGTGTCCATTAAGAACACCGCTTACGGCCTGTGCCGCAATAAGTTGAGAGATATGCAAAATAGGGTTTTTCGTTAAAAACCCTATTTTAGTTGATATTAATAGTTAACCGCCATCGCCATCAATCTTCTGATTCGCTCTTCCGTCTGTGGGTGGGTGCTGAACAAGCCGCGCAGACTGCCACCAGACAACGGATTGATAATCATCATTTGGCCTGTTTCGGGGTGCGCCTCGGCTGTCATATTCGGAATCTGATGCGCGTAGTTATGAATCTTCTCCAGAGCACCAGCCAACGCTTTCGGATCCTTGCTGATCTCCGCGCCCATTCTGTCTGCTTCGTATTCACGTGCACGAGAGATGGCCATCTGAATCAAACCTGCTGCCATCGGCGCTAGGAACATCACCAGCAAGCCAATGACAGGATTTGGCCTGTCCTCGCCATCGCGATGACCACCACCGAACATCATGCCAAACTGCGCCAGTGAAGAAATAGCACCTGCCACAGTCGCAGAGATTGTGGAAATGAGCGTATCGCGGTTTTTCACATGGGCCAGCTCGTGCGCCATCACACCGCGCAACTGGCGATCATCCAGAATCTGCATGATGCCAACAGTAGCAGCGACTGCAGCATGTTCGGGATTGCGGCCCGTAGCGAAGGCATTGGGCTGACTTTCATTGATGACGTATACTTTAGGCATTGGCAACTGTGCATTTTGGGCAAGTTCTTTCACCATATCGTAGTACTTGCGGAACTGGCCATTACCGTAATTGTTTTCCGGGTTGATTTCCACAGCGCCATACATTTTTAGCACAGCTTTGTCCGAAAACCAGTATGCATAGAAGTTCATTGCCCCAGCTAACACCAGCGCCATCACCATGCCACTCTGACCACCCAATGCAACGCCTACCGCCATAAACAGTGCGGTAATCGCTGCCATCAAGGCAAAGGTTTTTATCCAATTTCCAAACATTTGAATCTCCTGTAAAAACTTGCTCAAGTTATATGCGGCCATATAAATGGAAGTTCAAGCCGTCATATGATTGGCGTCATGAAAATGAGTCACCTAGTTTGACATGCTGACCCTGAATAAATTGCGCAGCGGTTTGACGTTTTCCGCCAGGCATCTGAAATTCATGAATCTGTAAAACACCTTGCCCGCATGCCACATGCACACTTGCTCCCAAGCCGACAATCTCGCCAGGTTTTGCATCTACCCTTTCATTATGATCGGTTGCAAACCAGATACGACAGGTCTCGCCTTTAAAACACGCTGTAGCCACCGGAAACGGATTGAACGCCCTAACCTGACGCGAAATCTCTGTAGCACTTTTCGTCCAGCTTATCGGACATTCGCTTTTTTCCAGCTTGTGCGCATAGGTCACCAAGCTCTCATCTTGCGGCTCCGCTGGCAATGTGCCGTTGACCTGCAAATCATGCATGGCCTTCACCATCAAGTCAGCACCCATCTCGGCAAGGGCATTATGCAGCGTTTGAGTGGTGTCAGTAGCGCGGATGGGCAATACTGCCTTGCTAACCATTGCACCAGCATCCAGAGCGGGCACCACTTCCATAATAGTCACTCCTGTTTCCGCGTCTCCTGCAAGGAGAGATCGGTGGATAGGCGCAGCGCCGCGCCAGCGAGGCAATAATGAAGCATGAATGTTATAGCACCCAAGCTTGGGCATCTTTAGCACGATCGTCGGAATGATGAGTCCATATGCCGCCACAATCATCACATCCGCTTGCATCGCTGCAATCTGCGCCTGCACCTCGGCAGGCTTGAGCGATACTGGCTGAAAAACATACAAGTTGTGCAGCAGCGCCAGTTGTTTGACCGGGCTAGCCTGTAACTTCATACCGCGCCCCGCAGGCCTATCAGGCTGCGTGAGCACCATCGCCACCTCAAACCCAGCATCCAGCAAGGCTTCTAGGGCAGGCACAGCAAAGTCCGGGGTTCCGGCAAAAATAATCTTCATTTGTTAAGTTGGCTTTAATTCTTGATTTTTAAAGTGCGCGGGCTTTCTCTCGCAAGTGCTTCACCATCTTAGTCTTGATGCGATTACGCTTCAGTGGAGAAAGATATTCCACAAAAACCTTGCCCAACAGATGGTCCATCTCATGCTGGATACACACTGCTAGCAATCCATCTGCATCAAGTCTGAACTTTTTGCCATACTCATCCAAAGCTTCCACCGTGATATTTTCAGCGCGTGTTACTTCTTCATATACACCCGGTACGGAAAGACAACCTTCTTCATACACCTGTTGGCCATGTTTAGAGACAATTTTGGGATTAATAAATACGCGTAAAGCATTCTGCTCTTTGCTCAGATCGATCACAATGAGCTGGATATGCCTATCCACCTGAGTTGCCGCCAACCCAATACCGGGGGCAGCATACATGGTTTCCGCCATATCACTTACCAACTGGCGTATCTCGTCATTCACTTCCACGACCGGTTTCGCGGCTGTATGCAATCGCGGGTCTGGGTAATTCAAAATATTAAGCAGGGCCATATTTCACCATGGTTTTTAATGTAGGGTTAAATATAATTTTTTCAAGATTGTCGTTTCAAGCCAACAAGCTATTTGTTTACATGCATCAAATACCAAAAATGCTTGATTGTTGAACGAATTACATGATAGATTTAATGCAATTTCGCGGATTTTCCGCCCTTTTGACCGAGGTCAATACATGAATTTTCGTATTATACCGTTGCTTATCCTTGCGTGCTTGAGCCTGAATGCCACGGCAGAAGATATCGCACTACAAAAAAACCATCCTGAACGCTATACCGTCGTCAAAGGTGACACGCTATGGGGCATCTCCGGTAAATTCCTTAAAGACCCATGGCAATGGCCAAAAGTCTGGCGCATGAATCGTGCCGAAATCAAAAACCCTCATCGAATTTATCCTGGCGATGTCGTAGTACTAGACACCAGTAGTGGTAGCCCACAACTCAAACTGCTCCGCGAAACGGTTACTTTGCAACCTGGCGCAGTTGTAGAACCTCTTGAAAAAGAAGCGATTTATACGATTTCCCCGAACATTATCTCTCCGTTCCTGAGCCAACCTCTGCTAATAGAGAACGACCAATTGGATCGTGCGCCACACATCATCGCTGGTCAGGACAACCGTGTCGTGCTAAGCCCAGGAACACGCGTCTATGTGAGTAGCATTAACGAAGGTGACGGAGCTCACTGGAGTATCTACCGGAATGGTGAGAAACTGCTAGATCCTGACACTAACGAACTACTAGGTACCGAAGCGGTATATCTCGGTGACTTGAATGTAACTCGCTACGGATCACCTGCGAGTGCCGATATTATCCGTGCAAAAGAGGAAATCTTTGCGCGAGACCGTATTGTCGTTGCACCGGATGAATTCAAGAACAGTTTCCTGCCTCACGCGCCAGATAGCGAGATCAATGGTCGCATCATCCGCATATATGGTGGTGTTGCCGAAGGCGGCCCGAATACCGTGGTGTCCATCAATCGCGGCAAAAACGATGGGCTCGAAGAAGGGCATGTGTTAGCGATTAGCCGCCATGGCCGCAGCGTGAGAGATCCAGAATTCAAAGCTAAGAAAGATGCAAAACTTCTTACTGAAGATGAGATTAAGAACGGCGATATCGTGAAATTGCCAAATGAACGCGTAGGGCTTTTGATGGTTTTTAGGGCATTCGATCGGGTCTCCTATGCCTTGATTATGAATGCTAGTGATGCAGTCTACACTCTGGATTCCGTCAATACGCCGTAATGGCTGAAACTATGAGCAACTTAGACGAAGCCGTGCAGTGGCTACGTCTAAGTCTAATACCGGGGCTAGGCAGTGCCAGCATCTGCCAACTACTTTCCAAGTTCGGTTCTCCTTCACATGTGCTAAACGCGCCCATCAGCCAATTGCGTGAGATGGTAGATGCCGATATGGCTATTGCCATTCAACAAGGAGCCCCAGAAGATTGTGTAAACCAGGCCCTATCGTGGCTAAAAAAGGATCAAGCCCACCTCATTACGCTTGCTGACTCAGCCTACCCTATACAGCTATTGGAAATCAACTCCCCACCAGCGGTCCTGTATGCATTAGGCAACATAAAACTGCTCCAACAGCCTTGTATCGCAATTGTTGGCAGCCGCCACGCCTCCCCTCAGGGCGAAAGGAATGCAGAAGCTTTCTCTGAAAGCTTATGTCAACATGGATTATGCGTTGTCAGTGGCATGGCATTGGGTATCGACGCCGCGGCGCATCGCGGATCACTAAAGGCAAATGGTGCGACCATTGCTGTCGTAGGTACTGGTTTAGATATCGTGTATCCATCGCGACATCGTGAACTGGCACATAAAATCGCAGAGCGCGGATTGATTCTCTCGGAATTTCCGCTGGGAACTCCATCCAAAGCGCAGAATTTTCCGCGACGTAACCGTATCATCAGCGGACTGAGCTTGGGGTGCCTAGTAGTAGAAGCTAACATGGATAGTGGATCCCTAATCACCGCACGGCTTGCCGGCGAGCAGGGGCGTGAGGTATTTGCCATCCCAGGCTCGATTCATTCCCCTTTGACCAAGGGCTGCCATCAACTGATCAAACAGGGCGCGAAGCTGGTTGAAAATGTGCAAGACATCTTGGATGAGCTTTCGATTCCAAACAGCCTGGGAAACCAAGCTGCTAATGACCCGCTTGGGTCTGACCCAAATGAGCTAGTCAATGCAAACTTGGATACAAAATACATTACTATTTTGGAAAACATGGGTCATGAAATTATCCATTTTGAGACATTGCTGGTTAAAACAGGATTGACGTCACAGGAGCTTTCATCCATGCTTATGATGCTGGAACTTGAAGGTAAAGTGGCAGCAATCACTGGCGGCCAATACCAGCGACTAACCTGAATGATTACAACAATACTAAACACCATTATTTCTATAATAGCGAGCTAGATTGGGGGAAATTATGTTCGAAGTGCTAGTGTTTATGTTTGAGAATTATTTCGCTCACCATAGTACTCCTGAAAATTCTATTTTGGAGCAGGAACTTTCCGCCGCAGGATTTGAGCAGAAAGACATTCTGGGCGCATTCGACTGGTTTCAGGAAATGAAGAATAGGCTCTCTCATAACAGATCCGAATACACGTTATCCAGCCAGTCTCTTAGAGTCTTCAGCCCGCAAGAACTGATGCGCTTGGATGCTGAAAGCATCAGTTTCATCACTTTTATGCATCAAGCGAATGTCATCAATGATATGGAGCGTGATCTTATCGTAGACCGCGCCATGGCTTTGCATGAACCCGAGATTACGATAGAAGAGACTCGCTGGATCACTATGATGGCGCTATGGAACCAAGGGCGTGAAAAGGATTATCTATTCGTCGAAGATGCGCTGTTCAATCCACGCGGACAAACATTGCATTGACCAAATCTTATCCTAATCAAGATTATCCATGATCTTACTGATCAGGCCTGATTGGTTTAGCGTATAGAAATGCAAGCCTGGCACTCCCCAGTCTCGCAGCGCTTCGCATAACTCGCTTACGACATCTACCCCAAAAGTCCGCAAAGACGCCAAGTCATCGCCATAAGCTTCGAGGCGCATTCTCAACCAACGTGGGATTTCGGCGCCACATATGTTGGAAAAACGTGCCAACTGCGTGATGTTGTAGATAGGCATAATGCCGGGAATAATCGGCTGAGTAATGCCATGCTGAACACACAGCTCCACAAACCGGAAATATGCATCCACATTATAAAAATACTGTGTGATTGCGCGGTTCGCGCCGGCATCAAATTTCCGCTTCAAATTCCCCACATCCGCCGAAGGTGATTCCGCTTCTGGGTGAAACTCAGGATATGCAGCCACCTCAATCTGGAAATGATTGCCGGTTTGCTGGCGTATGAACGCCACCAATTCACTCGCAAATTTAAAATCCCCGATTGCCACTTCGCCAGATGGTATGTCGCCCCGCAAAGTCACCAAGCGATCAATCCCTTTAGTTTGATATGCTTTGAGCAACTCGGCTATCTCCTCCTTAGTAGACGAGATACAGGAGATATGTGGCGCTGCAGAATGGCCTTCTGCCTGGATATCAAACACGGTCTCCATGGTACGGTCACGTGTCGAACCTCCAGCACCAAAAGTTACCGAAAAGAATTCGGGACCGTACTTAGCAAGTTGTACTCGCGTCTCTCGCAAGTTGGCGATACCTTCCGGCGTCTTAGGTGGAAAGAACTCAAAACTGATAGGTAATTTTTTCATTAGTCTTTATCAATTACAATGGCCGCAAGGACCCATGAAATCACACTGTAAGCCAGTGCGCCTATAATACCGGCCTTTAGGGTAGCCACTTCAAAACCTTGCAAGAAATGACCGACACCCCAGAACAGAACACCATTGATGACAAAAATAAACAACCCTAATGTCAAAATGGTAATAGGTAAGGTCAATATCGTTAAGATTGGTTTGATAAGTATGTTGGCTAAACCAATCACTATAGCTGCGATAAGCGCAGTTACAAAACCATTCACGTGGATTCCGGGCACGAAATAAGCCACTGCAAGCAAGGCCAGTGCATTCACAATCCAAGCTGCAATCAACTTTATCATGCCCGTTCCCTTTCCTATTAATAACGATAATGGTCAGCCTTGTAAGGACCGTTCTTGTCGACACCAATGTAAGCCGCTTGCTGTTCGGTCAAACGTGTCAGCTGAGCATTCAATTTCTTCAACTGCAACATGGCTACTTTTTCATCCAGATGCTTTGGTAAAGTATAAACGCCAACCGGATATTTGTCCGTTTCTGTATAAAGTTCGATTTGTGCAATAGTCTGGTTAGCGAAGCTAGAGCTCATCACATAAGATGGATGACCAGTACCGCAACCCAAGTTTACCAAGCGGCCTTTTGCCAGCAGAATGATTTTCTTGCCATTCGGGAAAATAACGTGGTCAACCTGAGGTTTGATCTCGTCCCATTCGTATTTCTCAAGGGATGCGACATCAATCTCATTATCAAAATGGCCAATGTTGCACACAATAGCCTGATCTTTCATTTTTACCATATGGTCATGAGTAATGACATGGTAATTACCTGTAGCTGTGACAAAAATATCCGCATGCTCTGCTGCGTAATCCATTGTGACTACGCGGTAACCTTCCATAGCAGCCTGCAGCGCGCAGATTGGATCGATCTCGGTCACCCAGACCTGGGCGGAAAGTGCGCGCAATGCCTGTGCAGAGCCTTTACCCACGTCACCATAACCGCACACAACTGCAATCTTGCCGGCAATCATCACATCGGTAGCACGCTTGATCGCATCTACCAGACTCTCACGGCAACCATACAAATTGTCAAATTTGGATTTGGTCACGGAGTCGTTCACATTGATGGCCGGAAAAGCCAACTTGCCCTCTTTATGCATTTGGTACAAACGATGTACCCCTGTCGTGGTTTCTTCTGTCACACCTTTGATTTTCGCTAAGCGTGTCGAATACCAAGTCGGGTCGGTCTTCAATTTCGCCTTGATGGAGTTGAACAAGCAAACCTCCTCCTCGCTGGCTGGATGGCTGAGCAAACTTGCATCTTTTTCCGCACGTGAACCCAAATGCAGCAACAGGGTCGCATCACCACCATCATCCAAAATCATATTGCTGTAGCCGCCATCAGGCCATTCAAAGATTCGGTGTGTATAGTCCCAGTATTCTGCCAATGTTTCACCTTTGACCGCAAACACTGCCGTACCACCAGCGGCTATCGCAGCAGCAGCATGGTCTTGTGTTGAGAAGATGTTACATGATGCCCAACGCACTTCTGCGCCCAAGTCTTTCAGGGTCTCAATCAACACCGCTGTTTGAATGGTCATATGCAATGATCCGGTGATGCGGGCACCTTTGAGCGGTTTGGTCAATGCGTATTCTTCACGAATCGCCATCAGGCCAGGCATTTCGGTTTCCGCGATAGCAATCTCCTTCCGGCCAAAACCCGCCAGGTTGATGTCAGCTACGATATAGTCTTTGGTATCTGTCACAGTATTCACTCCAATTTACATTGAATATGTGACTGAGGAAGAAAAGGATGAAAACGACACCGCTGCTACTATAATCCTGCGTTCATCCATTTCCCGCATCAGGCACGGTTAATGAGAATGAACGCCGTTAATACAGTTTCCGAGCCTAGGAGAAATCTCTTGCAGCGTTCCTCGGAATATTGATATATTGTACTATGAATGGATAAAATTACAAAAATTCAATCAGTTACAAAATTTAATATATCACAATCACCACAAGTCGTTCTGATTCCAGAGTGCGTTGATATCCGTGATACCCCATTTGATTGGATCCTCATGACCTAAGATACTATCTTTCGATCCTGGCCTCGATAAATCCAGCACCTCCATCGGAATGTGCGTCTTGGATTTCGTCGAGAAAAACACCCTCACGATAGGGGTAAGCAGGCTTTTGGGGCTTTGGTCTATCACCAAACCTAAACGCCCTGATTTGAGCATGACAATTGAGCCGATTGGATAAATGCCCACACATTTAACAAAAGCCTGGAAAACCTTCTGGTCAAAATGGTTCCCCCACTGAGCCATTCTATGCAGAGATACTCCCGGCTCCCAGCCAGCCTTGTATGGTCGATTGGAAGTGATTGCATCATACACATCGCAAACAGCACCCATCTTGGCAAACAAACTAATCTGATCGCCCCCCAGCTTGAAGGGATAACCTGTACCATCCATTTTTTCATGATGATGCAGACAAATATCCAAAATGACTTCGTCAGTAATCTGACCCTGTTGCAGCAAGGCATGACCTCGCTCGGGATGAAGCCTGACTATTTTGAATTCTTCTTCCGTTAAGGCACCAGGCTTGCTAAGCACCTCGATGGGAATTAAGGCCTTGCCAATATCATGTAGCAACCCGCCTAATCCGGCCTGACGCACTTCTGTTTCATGCAATCTTAGCTCACGCGCTAGTGAGATCATCAGCGCACACACGGCTACGCTGTGCATGTAAGTATAGTCATCTGACGCCTTTAACCTGACCAAGCTAATCAGCGCACCTTCATTGCGTGCCAACGATGCGGAAATTTCCTCGACCAGAGGGGATGCTGCCTCTGCATTGATTGCCTTACCCATGCGCACATCGTCGAACATGGATGCCACCGCCTGCTTGGTGCCCTCAATAATGCGCTTAGCATGCACCCGCTCTTCATCAATGGATGTATGTTTACTGTGTTTTAATGCTGCTGGTCTTGTTTCTGCGATCAGTGCTTCAGCGATTTCTATAGGCTTCTCTGTTGCCACATCCAGACCTTTAGAGGTATCGATAACAACTTCTCTCACACCGCTGGAATGCAGTTTGTTCAAGTCATCCGCATCCTCAAGCTTAAAAGCTTTCTTCCAAAATGGATGATCTATCCATGAGCCTTTCAGCGAATGGATGAACATGCCCATGCGAACTTGGTGAACTGGGATAGTTTTCAACATATTCTCGATATTTTGCTAAAAAACATTGGCAAGTGATGCAAAAGAAAAAGGGGGTAATTACCCCCTTTTTACTGATTGATGCTTTTAAAGTTTTGGTTATAAACCGGCTGCAGAGCGCAAAGCAGCTGCCTTGTCGACGCCTTCCCAAGTGAACTCTGGCTCATCACGACCGAAGTGACCATAAGCTGCCGTCTTGGTGTAGATTGGGCGCAATAGATCAAGCATCTTGACGATTCCCTTAGGTCGCAAATCGAAATGCTCATTGACTAACTGGGTCAATTTCTCGTCCGATATTTTGCCAGTTCCGTAGGTTTGCACCATGATAGATGTCGGGCGAGCCACCCCAATCGCGTAGCTAACCTGCACCATACATTTCTCTGCCAAACCAGCAGCGACGATGTTTTTTGCGACATAACGGCCTGCGTAAGCTGCACTGCGGTCTACTTTCGAAGGATCCTTGCCTGAGAAGGCACCACCTCCATGTGGCGCTGCCCCGCCATAAGTATCCACGATGATCTTGCGACCGGTCAGACCACAATCACCCTGTGGGCCACCGATCACAAAACGCCCGGTAGGGTTGACCAGATACTTGATGTCACCTTTAATCAGCTCTTTTGGCAAAACAGGTTTGATGATCTCTTCAATCACCGCTTCCCGAATGGCTTCTAGGGTCATTTCGGGTGCATGCTGGGTGGAAATCAGTACGGTATCTAGCGCATAAGGTTTACCATCTACATACTTCACAGTCACCTGAGCCTTGGCATCTGGGCGGAGCCAAGGCAGGCGGCCATCCTTGCGCAACTGTGCCTGGCGTTCCATCAGCCGGTGGCTCAGCCAGATAGGCAACGGCATCAATTGCGGGGTTTCATTCACAGCATAGCCAAACATCAACCCTTGGTCGCCTGCACCTTGGTCTAACGGATCGTCATTTGCATTATCGACGCCCTGGGCGATATCAGGCGATTGTTTGTCATATGCCACCAGCACGGCGCAACCTTTGTAGTCGATGCCATATTCGGTGTTATCGTAACCAATGCGTTTGATGGCATCACGCGCCACCTTGATGTAATCCACGTTCGCGGTCGTCGTGATCTCGCCGGCTAACACGATCAGGCCAGTATTGGCCAAGGTTTCGGCTGCCACGCGCGCGGTTGGGTCTTGCTGCAAGATCGCATCCAAGATGCTATCGGATACTTGATCGGCAAGTTTATCCGGATGTCCTTCGGACACCGATTCTGAGGTAAAGAGGTATTCGTTCATATTGTGCCTTGAAAGGTTGATAAAAAAAGAGGCTGACTAAAGGCTAAAGCCAGCTTCGCGCAGAACGCGCATTCTACACTTAAACCACAGAAACGCCTAAAAGTTGCTAGAATCCCGTCTAAGGAAACACAATCATGCGATTAAAGTTCACCAAAATGCAGGGCGCAGGTAATGACTTCGTTGTCATAGATGCCTACACGAAACCCATACAGCTATCTGCCAAACAAATCAAACTCATCGCTAATCGCTATTTTGGCGTGGGTTGCGACCAATTACTGATGGTCGAAAAAGCACAGCAGTCCGGGGTAGATTTTCGTTATCGCATATTCAACGCTGACGGCGGCGAGGTGCAGCAATGTGGCAATGGGGCGCGCTGTTTCGTCAAATTTGTGTCAGAAAAAGGCCTGACCGATAAACGTTCCATTAACGTAGAGACTGCAAGCGGCGTGATTACCTTATCCTTGCAGAATGATAACCAAGTCACAGTTAACATGGGCGCGCCTCGCTTCGCACCAAATCAGGTGCCCTTCGTTGCCGAAACCGAAGCAATGCAATATCTGCTGGCACTTAAAACACAGCCCATCAAAATCTCAGTCTTATCAATGGGCAACCCTCATGCTGTGACTCTAGTTAAGGATGTCGAAAAGCATGATGTAGCAACTATCGGGCCACAGATAGAATCACACGAGCGATTCCCGGAGCACGTCAATGCCGGCTTCATGCAGGTGCTCAACCCGCACGAGATCAAACTACGCGTATACGAGCGTGGCAGCGGCGAAACTCTGGCTTGTGGCACAGGGGCCTGTGCAGCGGTAGTGTCAGGGATCCGTCTGGGTGAGTTACAATCACCGGTATTGGTACACACGCGCGGCGGTGATTTGAGCATCGCCTGGGCGGGCGGCAGCAATCCCGTATTGATGACAGGCCCGGCAGAGATTGTATTCGAAGGGGAGATCGAGGTTTAGCATGCAAGAAGAAATTAAAGATTATTTGAAACAACATCCAGAGTTTTTCGAGGAAAACGCCTCTTTTCTGGCAGACATTCATCTGCCCAGCCCTCATGGCAGCGGCACAATCTCGCTAGCAGAACGGCAACAACTGGCACAGCGCGACAAAATCAATGCACTGGAAGAACGCTTTGCCGAATTGGTACTCAATGCGCAAGAGAATGACAAGATTGCCGGCAAAATCCATGCATTCAGTGTTTTGCTACAGCAAGCCAGAAATTTTGACGCTGCTGAACAACTGGTCAGTCATTATCTGCCCGAAGAATTCAACATCACGGACACTTACCTGCGCATCTGGATATCTCCATTAGATGACGCAGACCGAAAAAGTCTGGTATTCGAGCCAATTCCGGAGACTACTAAGAGTTGGGTTCTGGAAATCCACAACGTCTACTGCGGCGGCATTCCCAGCATCGACATTGACAACTGGTTCTTGGAGCCAGCAGCTTCCATCGCAGTTTTCCCCTTGCGTTCGAATGAACAGGTATTCGGATTCCTGGCACTTTCCAGCGACAATGCTGAGCGCTTCTACGTAGGCATGGGCACCGATTTCCTGCAGAAGCTGGGCGATCATATTGGCGCAGCGCTTTCGCGTTATCTGGTGCCTACCACCGAATAAACCCCGCACCTACAATGCACAAATGAATGCGATTCAAGCCTATCTCGATTTTTTAAGTTACGAGCGTGGGCTAAGCGCCCACACACGCAAGAATTACGCTCGCGATATCGCACAACTCGAACAATTGCGCGGCGCATTGAGATTAAACCAGCTCAACAACACGCATATCCGTCGCTTCATCGCCAGCCTGCATGGCAAAGGCTTAAGTGGCAAAAGTATTGCCCGCATGCTTTCCAGCTGGCGAGGCTTCTTTGATTTTCTAGTACAGCGCGAAGGCTACACACAAAACCCAGTCATTGGCTTACGTGCACCAAAATCACCCCGCTCACTTCCTCAAGCGCTTTCGATAGAACAGGCGACCAAGCTGGTCGATATCGAAGATGACGATATCCTGAGTCTGCGCGACCATGCGATGCTAGAGCTATTCTATTCCTCTGGCCTGCGCTTGAGCGAGCTGGTCAACCTCAACATGGATGCGCTGGATTTTGGTGAAGGCACTGTTATTGTTACTGGCAAGGGCAATAAGACACGCATCGTGCCATTGGGTAGCCATGCCGCAGAAGCAATCAGGACTTGGCTTGCAGCCCGCTCAAATCTGCTCGGCGCTAACCGGGATGAAAAAGCCGTGTTCATCAGTAAGCAAGGCAAGCGCATCAACAGCCGCACTGTACAATACCGGCTAAAGGATTGGGCCATCAAGCAAGGCATCAACTCATCGGTGCATCCGCATATGCTGCGCCACAGCTTTGCCAGCCATGTACTGCAATCCAGTGGCGACTTGCGCGCTGTGCAGGAGATGTTGGGCCATGCCAACATCAGTACCACACAGGTATATACGCATCTTGACTATCAACACCTTACAAAAGTCTATGACGCAGCACACCCGCGCGCCAGAAAAAAGATAAACCCATAAATCGCTCAAGGTTTTTATCTACCGCAGAATATGGCAAAATGCATTGCTGAATTTTGTTAATACAATAAAGGAATTATCATGGAACATACCTTACCCGCATTACCTTATGCCAAAAACGCTTTGGTACCGCACATCTCAGAAGAAACCTTTGAATATCACTACGGCAAGCACCACCAAGCCTACGTGACCAACCTCAACAACCTGATCAAAGGCACAGAGTTCGAGAACGCCAGCCTGGAAGACATCATCAAGAAATCTGCCGGCGGCATCTATAACAACTCCGCACAAGTATGGAACCACACCTTTTTCTGGAACTGCATGAAACCAAACGGTGGAGGCGCACCAACCGGCGCACTGGCAGATGCAATCAACAAAAAATGGGGCAGCTTTGACGAGTTCAAAAAAGCATTCCAGGCTTCAGCAGTCGGCAACTTCGGCTCCGGCTGGACATGGCTGGTGAAAAAAGCTGACGGCAGCGTAGATATCGTCAACATGGGCCCAGCCGGCACACCGCTCACTACAGGTGACAAAGCCTTGCTGACCATCGACGTATGGGAACATGCCTATTACATCGACTACCGAAACGCACGTCCAAAATTCGTCGAGACTTTTCTGGCAAGCCTGGCTAACTGGGATTTCGCCAGTGCCAACTACGCAGGTTAACTACCCAAGTTATTTCACGAGAATAAATACGTAACTTGAATAATAAATACGTAACTTTTGAAAATTTAGAAATAATAAATACGTAACTCGAAAAAGCCCTAAAAGCAAAATTTAGGGCTTTTTGTTACCAAATTAGAATGCTTAATCAAAGATTATGCAAAATAAATATTGACTAACTGAAAAACTCCCACTATTATGCATAATTATGAATGATGCAGAAAAAATAAACCTCAAATGGATTGCTTCAATTTCCACTGGTCACCCCTTTAGGGGCAGTATGCCTGTGTCCGATAATTCAGGGATTAGGGTTGTTCAGATGAAAGACCTTGATGATAACGGCAAGATTAATTGGGTTTCACCTACTCAAGTTTCGCTTGAAACAAAAAAACAACCAGACTGGCTAAGTGACGGAGACATATTGTTTGCTGCCAGAAGCACTCGCAATATTGCATCGTTTGTAGATAACTGCCCACCTCAAATGCTGGCTGCACCCTACTTCTACGTTATTCGCATCAATCATAAAAAAGTTTTACCAAAATTTGTCGTTTGGCAACTTAACCAAGCGCCACTACAAAAATATTTTCAGCGTGAATCAGAGGGGTCGATCACAAAGAGCATTAGAAGAAGTTCACTAGAAGAAGTTGAAATTGCAGTACCTACGCTCGAGGCACAGCACAAAATAATTCACATGGCGGAAATCTTTGAGCGAGAAAAGGAAATTTGCCAAAAACTCATTAGCAATGGCGAGACTATTATGAATAGTATCGCTATTAATATTTTAAATAAGTAACAATAAAGCGAGTTCAATATGGCCATAGAAACAACCAGTCAAGACACCATTAACAAAGCACTTTGGGCTGCATGTGACACCTTTAGAGGTACGATTAGTGCAGACACCTACAAAGACTTTGTGCTCACTATGCTCTTCCTCAAATACATTTCAGATGTATGGCAAGACCATTATGATACTTACCAGAAAGAACACGGAGATGAACCAGAGCTTATTCATGAACTCATGAAAAATGAGCGCTTTGTGTTACCTCCGGAATCAAGTTTTTATGTGTTATTTGCTCATAGACATGAACCAGGTAATGGTGAGCGTATTGATAAAGCCTTACATGCCATAGAAGAAGCAAATGGCAACAAGCTGCGTGATTCTTCAAAATCTGTATTTCAGGACATTAGCTTTAACACTGATAATCTGGGTGAAGAAAAACAGAAAAACACCATCTTGCGTCATCTGCTAGAAGACTTTGCCAAACCGGAACTAGATTTAAGGCCTTCGCGTGTTGGCACGTTGGATGTCATTGGCAACGGCTATGAATTTTTAATTAAAAACTTTGCAGCGAGTGGCGGCCAAAAAGCTGGCGAATTTTACACCCCGCCTGAAGTGTCTGACTTGATTGCAGAACTTCTCGACCCACAAGAAGGTGACACCATCTGTGACCCGGCATGCGGCTCAGGCTCATTGCTGATGAAATGCGGTCGCAAAATACAAGATAAATTCAATTCCAAAAAATACGCGCTGTTTGGACAAGAAGCGATTGGCTCAACTTGGTCACTTGCCAAAATGAACATGTTTCTGCATGGTGAAGACAATCATCGCATTGAATGGGGCGACACTATCCGCAACCCAAAACTGCTTGATAATAACGGTGGCTTGATGCATTTTGATATTGTTACCGCAAACCCACCCTTCAGCCTTGAAAAATGGGGGCATGAAGATGCTGCACATGATGTATTTCACCGTTTCCGCAGGGGTGTTCCCCCAAAAACGAAAGGTGACTATGCCTTTATCTCACACATGGTAGAAACCTTAAAACCCAAAACAGGGCGCATGGGTGTGATTGTGCCGCATGGCGTGCTGTTTAGAGGCAGTAGCGAAGGTGTCATCCGTCAAAAGCTAGTAGACGAAAACTTACTGGATGCTGTGATTGGCCTACCTGAAAAGCTGTTTTACGGCACGGGTATCCCTGCTGCCATTTTGATATTTAAAAAACAAAAGTCAGATAATAAGGTGCTGTTTATAGATGCCAGCCGAGAGTTTAAATCTGGCAAAAACCAAAACCAGTTGGGTGAGGCAGACATTCAAAAAATCATTGCCACCTATAAAGCCAGAGCCAATGTGGACAAATATGCCTATTTAGCAACGTTGGATGAAATAAAAGAAAATGACTACAACCTGAATATTCCACGCTATGTAGATACCTTTGAGGAAGAAGAAGAAATTGATTTGGTGTCGGTGCGCAAAGAGCGCGAACAACTGAAAGGCCAATTGGCAGATTTAGAAATTGAAATGGCTAAATATTTTGAGGAGTTGGGATATGGTGCCTGATGGGTGGAGAAGAGTTCCAATTAAAGAGACGTGCAAATCAATCATAGATTGCGTCAATAAAACTGCACCTACTGTTAATTATAAAACTCCATATAAAATGATTCGCACAACTAATGTG
The DNA here is from genome assembly GCA_035423825.1 of Methylophilus sp. Taxonomy (GTDB): domain Bacteria; phylum Pseudomonadota; class Gammaproteobacteria; order Burkholderiales; family Methylophilaceae; genus Methylophilus. Next base: position 111,646 of record DAOMMM010000003.1, read on the forward strand.
CGTAATGGTCGAGTGGATTTGAGTGATGTTAGATACGTAACTGAAGAAACCTATTTAAATTGGGTTAGGCGAGGACAACCGCAAGTAGGTGACTTAATTTTTACTCGTGAAGCACCTGTTGGTGAAGTTGGAGTTCTTGAAGAAAATAACGGTGTATTTCTTGGTCAAAGAACAATGATGTATCGCGCTGACTCTATCAAATCAGATAACTATTTTCTTTTTTACTCCCTTCAAGGTGATTTTTGTCAAAAACAAATAGATGACTTTAGTAATGGTGGAACAGTTGCACATATGCGTGTACCAGATTGTGGGGAAATACTTATTAATTTACCTCCATTACCAGAACAAAAGAAAATTGCCCAAATTCTTTCCACTTGGGATAAAGCAATTGCAACCACAGAAAAACTACTCGAAAACAGCCAAAAGCAAAAACAAGCTTTAATGCAGCAATTGCTGTCGGGTAAAAAGCGGTTTCCTGGCTTTAATCAAAAGTGGTCAACCACAACCCTTGGTCAGATTGGTGAAATAAAAAGTGCAGGTGTTGATAAAAATATTCTAGAGGGCGAAAAGCCTGTTCGTTTATTAAACTTCACTGATGTTTTTAATAGAAGTTTCATTTACTCAAAAGAGCTTAATCATTGGGTGACTGCTCCTGATGCAAAGATTTTATCTTGCGGTGTAGAAAAAGGGGATGTTTTCTTCACTCCATCTTCAGAAACACGAGATGAAGTGGGCATTCCAGCTGTAGCGGCAGAAGACATAAATGACTGTTGTTATAGCTATCATGTTGTTAGATTTAGATTGCATGAAAATTGGGATCTAAATTTTAAAGCTTATATTTTCACAACGACAGAGTTTAGAAAGCAGGCGTATATGTTGGCTGATGGTAGCGGACAGCGATACGTCATTTCTCAAGATGGATTTAGAAGCATAAAAATTACGTACCCAACTTACCAAGAACAAATTTTAATAGGTAAAGCAATTAAAGTGGCAGAGGATGAAGTTAATTCATTAAAACAAAAAATCACATATCTCAAGGAAGAAAAAAAAGCATTGATGCAGCAACTTTTAACAGGAAAAAAACGCGTAAAACTGGAGGGGTAAAATGCCAAATGCAATACATGCAAAAATAAAAGCACTGGAACCAATAATTCAACCTTGGGCGGCAGATACCAACCCTGCTCTGGTTTTTAAATCCACAAACCTGATGGGTTTGAAAAATCTTCTTACACGCTGTTTTGAGATTTTGAAAAGTGAATTTTCTGTTAGCGAAGTGTCTGCCCTTACCGCTGAAATTGAAGTTCAGCTAGATACTATCCAGCAACATATTCCAAGCTACCCTAATCAAAGTTACTTTAATGCATGTGTGACAAGTGCTTTTGAAATATTTAAGTTATTGCATGCATTTGGCTACATCAATCATCGGTTAGATAAGATTATTCGCAATTCTCTGACGAATCGCAAACAAGCCACCACAGCTTTTAATGAAACAGTTAAAACTGCCGCTAATATTAAAACAGTGAATTCTGAAGTTGAGGAATATAAAACTCAAATCGAAGAGTTTTATCAACAATGCTTTGGTGAGGAAGAGGATTCGTACAAAAGTAAGCTTGCTGAAATAGATGATGCTTACACCAAGATTTTGGATGACGATGGCTATCTAGAGAAAATTGAAGCCGCCAATAAAGAATCAACTGAGTATCGAGATGAAATTTTAGAGTACAAGGTAGAACTGCTCGATGGTGATAGCGAAAATGAATCTATCAAACAGCAGATTCATGAACTAAATCAAGAAATGTTGGCTAATCAAGCCAAAATGCAAAAATTTATTGCTGAGTATATTACTGGCGCGGTAACAACCACCAAAAATGAGGCCGGTTTAGAAAAAGAAGTGAAAACCAAGTCAAAAAAAGAGTTGGTGGATGAGCTGCATAAATCCTTCGAGGGGCATATTGCTTATGAGAAGGCGAAAATTGCTGACTATATAGAAGAGTTTGATAAATATAAAATCGCTAAGGAAGCTGAAATTGAAGGTTTGTTGAAAAGTGCAACGAATGCTAGTTTGGCAAGTGCGTTTGAAACCTCAAGAATTCAAACTGAAACTCTAAAAAACAAAAGTGAGAAATACTTTTTCTATTCAATCATCGCTTTAGTGGCTGCAATTGTTTTGCCCTATGTGCCATGCTTTAAAGAGTGGATGTTTACTTCTGATAATGTATATATTGAGCTTTTAAGGCGTGTTTTATTTACAGGCCCATTTGTTTGGTTGGCATATTATCTAGCCAAGAAAACCAATCAGTACTTCAGATTAGAGCAGGAATATGCACATAAGGCAGTAGTTTCGCGTAGTTTTGAAGGTTATAAATCTCAAGTGTTAGAGCTTTATAAGGAAAATCCAGCAAGCCAAGAAATGCTGCAAAAATTACTCGGTGGCTCGATTGATACTGTAGCGAAGAATCCAGCTGAAGTTTTAGATAGCACAAAAGGCTCTAGCCATCCTCTAGAAGATATTAAAGAAAATTTGTCGGGCTTAATTGAACCATTATCAAAACTTGTTGAAACGATTAAGAAGTGAGATTGACTGTGTGTCAAATAACAACTAAAACGTTTCGAATCTTGACTTTAGCAAATGCTAAATGCATAATTACCTTCAACACAACCGCCACGCCTCTTAACAATGCGCAACCTTGGCGGTTTTTTATTGCCTGTAGGGGGTGGTGAGTATTCATGACCATCCCTTTCTCAAAACCTGCAATTGATACCCAAGCACAATTAAATTTATTGCTAGCACGTGGGCTAATTGTTGCGGATCATGCTTTTGCCATTCAAGTTTTAAACTCTATTGGCTATTATCGGTTAAGCGGCTATTTGTATCCATTTAGAACACGCGACCCTAATGGTGCTCTACTCGATACTTATTTCCAAGGGAGCACGTTTGACGAGGTAATTCAGCTCTACGAGTTTGATCGCGAATTACGCTTATTGTTATTAGATGCGATTGAGCGTATTGAGGTGGCTGTTCGTACTCAAGTCACTTATCATTTTTCATTAAAATATGGTCCATTCGGCCATACAAATCCAAATAACTTTCACGCAAAGTTTAGACATGCTGACTGGTTGAACGACGCCCAAACTGAGGTGGTTCGTTCAAACGACAAGTTTATAAGTCATTTTCAGCAGAAATATGATGGTTTCCCCGTTGTACCTTTGTGGATGCTGACAGAGGTGATCAGTATTGGTAGTTTATCTAGGCTATATAGAGGGCTAGATAACAGCGACAAGCTACCCATTGCTGCATACTTCAATGTTCCTCATAAACGTCTAACAGATTGGATGCATGCCATTACTTATGTTCGTAATGTCTGCGCGCACCACAGCCGCCTATGGAACCGAGAGTTATCTATTAGCCCAGATGCAATCAAAGACCCTAATTGGTCAAGACCAATTACCCCAAGAAATGACCGTATCTTTTATATTTTATTGATATTAAAAGAGTTGCTCTCAGCAAGTGGTAACGGCAAGGATTGGGTGGCAAAAATGAATCAACTGTTATTGCCAATAGCAATTCAACCAAAATGGCAGCTCGCAATGGGCTTTCCAGCGAATTGGCAAACCCACCCGATATGGAGTAAGTGATGCAGATTACCCCTAAATTTCAAGAAGAATTTAGTGCCAAAATTCCCGCACTCACATTGCTGGCAAATTTAGGCTGGAAGTTTATTAACCCTGAAACCACAATCAACCTAAGACAAAATAAAACAGGGGAACTCGTATTAAAAGATGTTTTAAGGGATGAGCTTAAAAAGAGACGTTTTGAATTTGCAGGTAATGCGTATCCCTTATCCCAAAAATCCATCGACAATATCATTCAAGAGCTCTCTACCCCTGCGCTTAATGAGGGATTAACGCTAGCTAATGAGCGTATCTATAACCATCTTTTATATGGAATATCAGTATCTGAGGACGTGAACGGTAAAAAAGTTACGCCAACAATTCAGCTGATAGATTGGGCAGACTTTAATAATAACTCTTTTGTTTTTACAGAAGAGTTCAGTGTACTCAGAACCAATGGCGTTGATAACCGCCGGCCAGATATCGTCTGTTTTGTAAATGGATTGCCGCTTGTCATCATTGAAGCAAAACGCCCTGATGGTAATGCAGGCAAAGGGCCAACGGTAGATGCTGGTATCTCACAACATTTAAGAAATCAACGTCAGGATGAAGTACCTAATTTATTTGCTTATACGCAGTTGCTTGTTTCAATTAACGGAACTGATGCCAAATATGGCACGCAAGGTACGCCTGAAAAATTTTGGGCGGTTTGGAAAGAAGAAGACTTTAATGAAAGTCATTTTGCTGAGATTAAAAACAAGCCTCTTAATATTGAGCAAAAACAATCTATATTTGGTTGCAGAGATGCATCGGCTCTGAATTGGTTTAATCAGCTGATTGGCGGCGGTGAACTTGCAGTCACAAACCAAGACAGACTTTTAATTAGCCTACTAAGCCCTGAACGATTAATCGAGTTTATTCGTTATTTTGTTTTGTTTGATAAAAAATCTGGCAAAGTTGTTGCAAGACACCAACAGGTATTTGGTATCAAACGACTGATTGAAAGGGTAAACAAAAAAGATGTCAAAGGGGCTCGTCAAGGTGGTGTGATTTGGCATACAACGGGCTCAGGTAAATCTTTTACCATGGTGTTTTTATCCAAAGCGCTCATTCTGCATGAATCACTTAAAAACTGTCGTTTAATCATTGTGACTGACCGTGTAGATTTGGAAACACAGTTAAGTAGAACGTTTTCAAATAGTGGCGAGTTGTCCAGCAAAAAAGATAAATCATCTGCGATGGCAACTTCAGGAAAGCGCCTTGCTGAGCAAATTAGCAAAGGAAATGAGCGTATTGTTTTCTCCATCGTTAATAAATTCGGCACAGCCACTAAATTAGAAGAATGTTATAACGATAGCCCTGATTTAATCGTATTGGTGGATGAAGGACATCGCACCCAAGGTGGTGAAACGCATGTCAGAATGAAACAAGCGATGCCCAAGGCCGCATTCGTGGCTTTTACTGGCACCCCTTTGCTTAAAGACGATAAAACCACCAATAAATTTGGCTCAATAGTGCATGCTTATACCATGCAGCGTGCTGTCGATGATGGTGCAGTAACTCCATTATTATATGAGGAGCGTGTTCCTGAACTTGATGTAAACAGTGAAGCGATTGATGCGTGGTTTAATAGAATTACTGAAGGTCTAACTGATAATCAACAATCTGACTTAAAACGAAAATTCGCTAGTAAGGGTCAAATTTACGCTGCGGATGATCGTATCAAACTGATTGCTTATGATATTTCATCACACTTCTATAAAAATATCGACGATGGACTTAAAGGACAACTTGCTTGTGAAAGTAAGTCCGCAGCAATTAAATATAAACAATATTTAGATGAGTGTGGGCTAATTGAAAGTGCCGTGGTGATGTCGGCTCCTGATACCAGAGAGGGTAACACTTCGGTGGATGATTCATCAGCACCAGAGGTAACAAAATGGTGGAAAGAAAATGTTGGTAATCAGGATGAGGGAGTTTATACAAAATCTATTATCGAACGATTTGAAAATGACGATAACCTCAAGTTAATCATTGTTGTTGATAAGTTACTGACTGGTTTTGACGAGCCTAAAAATGCAGTTCTATATATTGATAAACCCCTCAAAGAACATAATTTGATTCAAGCAATTGCCCGTGTGAATCGACTTCACCCACTCAAGAAGTTTGGTTTATTGATTGATTACCGTGGCATTTTAGGTGAGCTTGATACAACGATTGCCAAGTATCAGAAATTAGCAAACCGTACCCAGGGTGGCTTTGATATTGATGACTTAATTGGCTTATATAGTCAAATGAGTACTGAGTATAAAAAACTCCCAAGTCTTTATGATGCATTATGGGATACGTTTAAGAACGTTAAGAATAAAGCGGATATTGAACAACTAAGACAAGTCTTAGTACCTAAAATGGAAGAGATAGACGGGAAGTTAGTCGATATCAACATTAAAGTGAGAGATACATTTTATGAACGGCTTACTGCATTTTCATCATGCTTAAAGGTTGCATTACAATCGGCCAGTTTTTTTGAAGACAAAAGCTTTTCTGAAGATACGCGTAAACACTATAAAGAAACTTTGAAGCAACTTTCATCTTTGCGTCAAATTGCTCAGCAGGATGCTGGGGAGCGTGTTGACTATGATACCTATTCGCTACAGATAAAAAAATTGATGGATAGGCATGTCGTTGGCATTGAGATTAGACAGCCGACTGGAGTGTATGAAGTTGGGAAAATGGGTACATCACAAAAGCCAGAAAATTGGTCTGATGAAAAAACACGTAATGAAACAGATATTATTAAAACGCGTATTGCTAAAAAAATAGAGCAAGACTTACGTGATGACCCATATGCACAAGAGGTTTTTTCGAGTCTACTCAAAAAAGCGATTGAAGAGGCAGAGGCACTATTTAATCATCCTCTTAAGCAGTATTTATTATTCAGAAGTTTTGAAGAAAAAGTGGATGCTCGCGAACTTGATGACATACCTAATAAGCTCACTGGTAATAAATATGCACAAGCTTACTATGGTGTTTTCAAAAAATATTTACCAGAAACCCTTGCTACTCTAAATCAAGATAATCAAATGACTTGGGTAGAGCTTGCCTTTACAGTTGAGGCATTGGTCAATAAAGCCGTCGCAGAATACTCAATCAATCCTCAAAATATTGAAACTGAAATTCGCAAAAATCTGCTACCGATTTTATTTAAAGAATGTAAAAAAGTTGGGGCTGGAATGGATCAAGCTAAGTCGATGGTGGATTTGATTGTGCAGATTACACGCGTTGGCCTGAACAAAGCTTAAGAAAATGATGTTTCAGGATAAATATTGCTCCTTAAGATATGGTGACGAGCAAATACAATTCAAACTTAAGCGCAAAGATTTAAAGGCAAGTAAGATTGTGATTTTGGTTCAGCCAGATGCCAGTGTCATTGTGACAGCGCCAAACTCAGCAGGTATGGGTGAGATAGACGCTGCTTTGATTAAACGTGCAAAGTGGATATCAAATAAGGTGGCCGAATTTAAGTCACAAGAAAAACATACGCTTGAAAGAACCTACTCTAGTGGTGAGTCACATTTTTATTTGGGTCGGCGCTATTTACTAAAGGTTAATATAGACGATTCACATAATGAGTTTATAAAGCTTTATCGTGGACAAATACACGTTAACGTAAAGAGCTACTCATCAGAAAAGGTGAAAAATCTATTGCTTGCTTGGTACAAAATAAAGGCGCTAGAGGTTTTTAACACTCTGCTAGAAGAATTGTTAAAAAAAACACCATGGGCAACTTCAAAACCTAAAATTAAAATCAAACGAATGGCGACTCAGTGGGGAAGCTGCTCTCCAAAAGGCGAAATTCTATTAAACCCACATCTCATCAAAGCAAACAAGACAAGTATTGAGTATGTTCTGTTGCATGAACTTTGCCATCTTGCGGAACATAATCATAGCGATAGATTTTATCGCCTGCTTGAACAGGTTATGCCAAATTGGCGTGACATAAAAGACAATTTAGATACTAAAGCGACTTATTACCTAAACACTTAAAAACTTTTAGCACATGTTTACTGCTCAAGAACAAACCATGGATATCGTGTTTTAATATAGCTAGCTAAATTTTCACGCCCCCAAGCCAGATCATATGCCCCTCTAAATAAGTAACCAAGCAAAGTTCCGATTGTGTAAATTACCATAAAATTTTTATTTAGTATTTCAGCATCATGCCATACGTAAAATCCAGCAATTACAGATATCAGAAAAGTGACAGCTAATAAAACGTTTGCTTTTTTAAAATCGAATCGACTAGGCATCAAAATCTTACATGAGCCATTTTCTTCAAATCTCAACATTTGATAAATATTCAGCAATCTTATTTCATTTCGTTTAAGTAAGTTATTTTGTTCTAGATAGTCAATAAATTGTTTTACTTTTGGACAAGGCTCGGGACCGAAATCAAGGGTGCGTGGCAATGAAAATATTGCCTTTAATATTCCTTTGAGAGTCATCTTTTTAATTTGCAAATCAAAATGCTGGTTTACCAGAAATTCATCAAATCTTCCAGCAACATCATCTATCAGATTTAAACCCAGATCACTTTTTTGTTTAGCTGATTTTGAAGCTTCATCTACTATTTCCAGAAAAGCTTTTAAATATTCGTCTGACTTAGACATGGGTTGGCTTTTCGTCTTTATGTTTTGTTAACAAGTCAGCGCGAGTTGTACCAGCTGCACCTTCAACTACAGCTTTAAATGCTTCAAAAAGTTGTTCTGGTGTAAAACTCACTTCCTGGTTCTTTGCAAGAGAATGGTGTACTAGCAAAAATGCATTCTTGAGTATTGGCCAATCAACCGTCTGTTGCGTTGAGCGAACACCAGAAGCAATATATGTAACATCAACACCACGCATGCGCAAAGCTTCTAAATACTCCAGAGTTGGCCAGTTCCTAGCTGACTCATAAAGGTATTGCGCCGTTTTGGAAATATTACCTAGTTTACCAAACTCTTCTTGGCTAAGACCCATGCGCTTTCTTTCTATAAGCAATCGTTCGGGAAAAGTTGAGATTGATTTTGTTTCGAATGTGCTCATATTAATAATCAACAATTAATTTAAATAAATTATACCAATATATTGAAAATTATTTAAATATACTTATAATAATATAAATATGTTTATACTTTTGTGATTTTACAATGTTAACCTGTAACGATGTGCGTAGTTTATTTGAAAGTGGTGGAATTTCCGTGGCGAAATGGGCACGTGAAAATGGTTTTCAGTCCGCGCTTGTTTACAGGGTTTTAAATGGGGATGCGAAATGTCGCAGAGGAGAAACCCATCGTATTGCAATAGCATTGGGAATCAAAGCTGCCGCTTCACAAGAACAACAAAAATTGCTTGAAAAATTAAAAAGCAACTACGAGTGTGTTTGATGAGATCACAAGGAGGAATCTAGATTAGATAGCTAAAAACAAAAAAGCCGAACAATTAAGTCGGCTCTTTGCATTTGAAGCACCTGCGCTAACAGGTTAATACTTTCACTTTAATTGTATTCTGCCAATCATTTTGTGAAGAGTCAAGGGCTTTGTTCACCCTAAATTCTCGCAACTGAGTGTATGCAACGGCATTGCTTTGTCTTTAAAGCGTGAGTTGCAACTCTTCACAAAAGGCAAAACATGAAGTTTAAACAAACCTCCGAGGCGTGGAGGCTAAATTATGCCTAGACCAAAAGTCACATGGGAAAGCGTAAGGACTGCGATTGAAGGCGGCTTAGGGGTAGGATTTGGTGAAAATTACAAACCGGCTCTATCCATTAAACGTTGGAACGCATCCCCAGTTTCCGTTCAGGTCTTAAAGGCCCTGCCTAACTTTAATCGCCAATGCCATTTTTTTAGTCACTCTGAATGGTTGCTAGCATTATTGTTCAGCTGGGTCGGCTGTCATATTCGCGAACAATTCCCACTGTGGCCTTGGCCATCCAATCATCCAGAATTTTCAAGGTTTCCTGAGCTTGACTATCAACTAACAAGCTCTATTGGCATGCTTGAGATTTGCAAAGATACCGGGATTAAACACGGTAATTTTATAGGCACAAACATCCCATATATTTGGAGTATAGACTTGTGCGCGTTTATGCCGTGGATAGATGACATTAAGCGCTCGACATGTTTTATTTCAGTTAAGCCCTTAATGACAGAACAATATCTTTATGTAGACCCTTTTAATAGAGGAGTTGAAAAACTTGAGGGAGAAAGAAGATACGCGCAACAATTGGGGATCAATTATTTTGTTGGTGATCGTAGCCTCTTCCCTGGACCGATTTTTTCCAACTTAGAGATGCTAGCGCCAGCGGCTGACTTACCAAAAAATCATCCTTGGAATAATTTGCTAGACTCATTTCTAAATAAGCATCACCACCTGCTTCAAGACGAGCCACTAAGTTCTATACGTGAAAGATTGATTAAAGACTTTAAGTGCCAAGCCGGTGTAGCTAGCTATATCAAAAATTATATTCTCTGGAATCAGTTAATCGATTGTGATCTATCCAAACACATCAAGGATTCATTGCCAGCTATTAAAGGTGGAAGGAAGTTAATTCAGTCACTCAGAAAGACCCTGTCTGGAGAAATCAGATGACAATTAACATCATTTCAGGCATGGCTATTGATCCTAGAGAGAAAAGTGAAGTTTTATCCGACTTGGTCAGAGTGCTGCATGTTCATAATGATCACCTGACGGTTATCAAAATTCATCCTCAACAGTCGACATCTAAAGTTAAAGGTGAAACTAAGACAAGGCAGTATTTTTCAGCACCCTTCAACATTGATTTGAATAAGGTTAAGGATGAAATCAAAGGCCATCATTTGGTTTTACATAAAAATGGCGTCACTCCCCGTCCAGACGAACTCGCCACAGATGAAGAATTAGATAGAAAATATTTACGCCCAGGTCAAACTATAAGCTCAGCAAGGCAAAAGCGGAATGAGAGATTTGAGTTAATCAAGCCACTAGTTCAAAACGTCGAAGATCAAGTCTTGCTATTGGACCCTCAAATTCGTCAGGAAAAAATAGCTGTGTTAGCAATCGAGCTAGACAATAAAACTATCAGCTTTGAAAGGTTAAAAAAGCAAATTTCAGAGACTTTATATCAATTTTTTGCTGGGGGTTGCTGTATCGGGGCACTTACGCCGTTCTCTGCATCCCAAGGAGGGCGAGGCAAGGAGCGAGAACAAAAATCAAAACTGGGACGAACAAACATTGCAACAAAAAATAATATCGCAAACCAAGAAGGTTTCGTCATGACCGAGGAGGCAAAAGATATCTGTGGATATTGTTGGAGGAATTTTTATATCAGAAATAAAACCATCAAAAAGGCCTATCGGCAAATGTTGCGTGAGTTTTATTCAGATATATCGATTGATGAAACAGGAAAAAATCACTACAAGCACAAGTCTATAAACGAGAGGCCATCTGAATCTCAATTTACTTTTTGGGGCCAAAAGCGCTCACCCGGGGATGAAAGCTGGAAAAAACAATTTTCTAAACTCAACCTAAATCGTCTTGGTCGTCCACTTTTTGGAACTTCATCTGACGACGTGATTTCAGTTGGTCAGCGTGGCGCCATTGATTCAACCAGCATTGATCTTGAACTTGTCAGTGTAATAAATAGACTAGATAAAATTGGCTCAGCTCATAGAATTTTGCTAGTTGATTGCTTATACAACTACATCCCTGGCTTCTATTTAGGTCTTGAAGCGCCTAGCGCAAACACTGTTGGTTTAACATTTTTGCATGCTATGACAGACAAAGCAGAATGGCTAAATTGGCTAGGACTTCATGATCAAGAGCCAGAAAATTGGATACCCATGCGTTTTGGGACCGTGCTCGCTGATAATACAGATGCTCGTTCTGAAGAAAACTTCAAGAAAGTTCATTCAATTGGTACTGGGTTAAAGTTTGTTAATGTTGCACGCTCTGACCTGAACTCTCCAGTAGAGACCACCCATCACATTTTACATCGACTTGTTGATCATAATCTATATGGCACAACTTATGGTCAAAAGCACGAACGCGGTGAAGAGCATGCAACTGTGCTCGCAAGGCACACCCCAATTGAAGCAATCAGAGAAACTGCACGTGCAATCTATCTTCATAACACAATTGAACTAGACATTACGCCAACACTTGAAATGAGGCGAGAACTACTAGATAAAGGGATTCAACTGACGCGCGCCAACCTGACCCGTTGGAAAATCAATCAAGGAAAATGTCACACTAGTCTGCTGAGTGAAGATGAAGCACGTATCAAATTGATGGTTCCCATTAAAGGCACATTTACGCAAAGCGGCGTAAAACTCTTACGAGACGACACTGGCGACAAAAGAGTTTTCATTGAGCCAATTCGCTATATTTCAAATCATCCCTTAATCGTTGAAAAGGTCGTAAATGCAAAGACTAGGAGAGCTCGTGTTGGTGCAGAAAGCCATGATGATTTCTTTCTGCTTAATCCCTATCAGCCCACACAAATTTTCTATAAAAACATTCTTATTGGTGAGCTGATTAAGTTAACAGCAGTTAGCAAGGACGTTGACTTACTTCATGAATGCAGTTTGCCAGACATCATGCATTTGATGAAGGACAATGCTCTTTATTCTTTTGGCATTCAAGAGTCGCGCACACAAGCGCTTAGTGATATGGATGCAGGGCAAGAGCAAACCAAGGATGAAGCGAATAAGGCATATGCAGAAGCAATTTCTAGCCTTAAAAAGCCGCCATCAAAATCTTCGTTAAAACGTAACAAATCTGAAAATAGAAATAAAGAAAAAGAAATGATGATGTATGGCATGCCGATACAAATGCCTGAAATGATTCCACCTATAACAAATCAAAAGTTACAAACTGATGATGACATTGACCCAAAAGATGTAACTGCTTCTTCAAACAAACTAGTGAATGACAGACCTCCTGTAGACATTGCAATTAAGCCTCGAAATGTATTAATGGACGCAATCTTGAAAAGGAGAGCATAACAAAATGTCAGCTGTCACCAACACAAATTCATGGTATTACCAAGATAATCCACTTTTAAACTATCTACCTTCTATTAAAGATGCATCTGAAATGGCTGATGCAATTGCATTTAATCCGCTTGAATATATTGACGTTACAAAACTTGATTTCACTGAAAAACTAGCATTATTGAACGGAGAGAAAACTCCTCTTGAACCATCGACACTCTCTTTAAAATCATCCCTCACATGGTATGGGATGTTAATGGGAGGCCTTCGCGCAAGAAATCCTAGTATTGCTGCCAATCGAAAAATTTACTTTGATGCCCTCAAAAATGCTCAGTCTGGTGAAAATATTTATAAATGTCCGACTCAAGGTATATCGGTCAACATTCTTAAGGGCCCTACTGGGACTGGAAAAACAGTCACCTACCAGCGTTTTTGCTCAACCCTACCCCAAACGATTGATCACGTAAAAAATGAAGTATGTGGTTGGGTCTTCTTGAAGCAACTTGTATATTTGGTTGTGCAGATGTCACACGATGGGAGTCGCGGGGGGTTTTTGATTGGCATTCTAAGTGAGATGGACAAGGTCCTTGGTACAGACTACGCAACTACTCTCCCAAAATCCTACAAATCCGTAGAGAAACTCTCTTTAGCAACAATAGGCAGACTCATTGCACATTTCACCGGTATTTTGTTTATTGATGAAGGGCAAATTAGAAATTTAGTAGAGTCTGGTCAAGCTGAGTTGATGCAAATGTTTCTCTTGCAGATGATGAATACTGGAATACCTATTGTCCTCGTAGGGAATGAAAAAGCATTCGACTGGATCACGTTCAGTCAAGATAAATCAAGATTATATTTAACGCCGATTTCTCATTTTCCTCCATGCGGTGCATTGGGAGAAATTGGCGCTGAAAATGAATGGGTAGCCATATCAGATGGAATAATTAATTTTTATGTACTAGACAACCCACCTATAGATATAGATGAATGTAGGCATGTTCTAAAAATGTGCAGCGGAGGAATCGCAAGAATAGCGTTAACACTATGGTGTTTTACTCAAATTAACGCCTTATTTTCTGGAAAAAATTTAATTTCGGCTCAAGATGTTTTGGATGCATATCATTCATATTCATTTAAAGAGTTGCGACCGCTAGCTGATGGGTTTACAAATAAAAACTGGACCATCTTAGCAAGGTATCCCGATGTTGATTGGGAATTTTATAAAAATCAATGGCAACATAGTGTCGATGAATCAAACATTGGTATCAATATTAAGCATTCATCAACAAATGCTGAAACTCTCAATAAAGAAAATGATCGACGCACGAGTGAAGCCACTAAACTAAAACGCGAGAATACAAAACGCAGAAATGCTGAAAAGAAAAAACAACAGCTATTCAGTCAATTAAGTGAAGATGACATTAGAAAAAACGGTCTAGTAAACCAGCATCTCCAAGCTCTTGATTCCTTGAAAGATATGAAGTGAGTGCCAAGTTATGAGTGAGCAACTTACTTTTACCTCATTTCAAGATGACATGACGTTCTATTCATGGATGGGGTTAATGCAACTCCAGAATGGAACAACAAATGCAAATGCCTTGAGTAAAGCACTTACCGGGAATTTAAGTAGTGGCTTGCGAACTGATTTTCCGTCTAATCTTTCATATTTTTGTCAACGAACTGCACACAATTTTGGTAATGAGATTGATATCGCACGTAATCACACAATACTTCCTTATTACACATCTTTTAAAAGTGAAATTTACTGGGATACGAGTGTTCGCTTAATGTCTGGTAGCAGTGTTGAAACACTCAAGTTTCACCTTGGGTTACCTCCGAGCAATCTCAATAATTATTCACCTCTTAAATTTTGTCCGGAATGTTATTTAAATGACATAGCGTTGTATGGCGTTGCATATTGGCACAGAGTTCATCAGCTACCTTCAAGTTATTTGTGCACTAAGCATGGTGAAGTACTTCAATATCAATTATCACGTGAAGATGGGCGCGGAAGGTCTTTGCTTGTGCTTCCAAATGACCAGCATTCACATCAAATTTTATTGCCAGAGAATGGCAAAACAATCCTTGTAAGATTGTCCGTATTATCAGAAAAAATTCTACAACTGAAACTCCCCTCAAGTTTCAATGATTTGCAGCTGCAACATACCTACCGCCATGGCTTGAAGGAAAACGGTTTTTTAACTAGGAGAGGCTTAATTAGGGCAAGTGAATTTTTGGGTAAAATTCAAAAATATTACTCTTCGATACAATCTGTTCAACCTTTTGGCGAGATTCTTAGCACTCATAAAATAGCAAACTTTCTAAAATTACTACGTAAGCCTCGCGGAAATCACCACACTCTAGAACACATTCTAGTGATTGATTTTTTGTTTGGCTCATGGGAGCTATTTGCATCTACATATCAGTGGGAAAGCCAGTTTCAACTAGACTTTCGTGAAGACAAATTTACTTCATCCTTATCTTTAGAAAGTACCGTCAATAATGATCTTAATGAAATAGTGAGTCGATATGATGCGGGAGAGTCTTTATCAAGCCTTTGTAGTGAGAAAGGGCTTGTTATTGGAACAGTAATGCGTCAAATCAACAAGCAAGGTCTAACCTTAATAAAGAAAAGACCAAAATTTCTAACCCAGGAAACAGTGAATGCAGTTTTGGCTATGCTGAATGAAGGTAAATCAATTGTTGAGATAGTGAAAAGCTCACAACTTTCAAAATCTACAATTGACCGGATTTGTGCGGAAAACCCCGGGGTTTGGAAAACATGGAAATTGGGAAAAAATATAAGAGTTCGTGACGAACGCCGTAGATTTTTCACTGATTATTTATTGTTGAATAATTCAGTCACAGCATCTGATCTGAAAATAAATTTCAATAAAGAATATAAATGGTTATCTTTACACGACCCAGATTGGCTAAGCAATTTCTTAGTAAAATTAAATAAAAAAAGGACAAAAAGAACACCCATTCATCCAGTGCCGCGAGTTGATTGGGAAGCAAGAGATCAAATTTGCCTGAATATTTTGCAAACAATTGGTCAGCCGCAACTTGAATCATGGGAAAGAAAAAAGCCACAGGCATTTTTACGAAGGTTACCAAAGCTTGAATTTAAACCAAGATTGGAAAAGTTACCAAAAACTCGTAGTTGGATACTAGAACAATTAATTTTGCTTAATAAGGCATTATGAATGATTGAGTTAGAGTCTAATATCCAAAGAGTAAACGTCCATAAATCAGATGGGACACTTGGTAAATTAGGAATTATCCTTCCAACCTTAATGCCCGATGAGCTGTTGCTTGGATATTTTGGTAGATTCGGTTTGAAAAACGGGTTCCCAGATTACACGTGCGCAAAATCTCAAGTCAAAAACATTTTTATTAACAATTTTAATAAAGACTATCAATACCCGCTCATTTATCAAATGAGTGATTTACTTTCATCGCCACCAACACAAATTGTAAGAGATCACACACTTGTTCCATTGCTGCGATCAGTACATTGGAATGGTCTAGATAATCATCATATAAATCTAGCAAAATCTGTTGGCTATAAACTTGCTAAAAATAATGTTGTGTTTTGTAGAGAATGCGTGAAAGAGGATATTGATTATTTGGGTGTTAGTTATTGGAGGCGCGGGCATCAAATCCATGGGGTTGATACCTGTACCAAACACCAGACTTATCTTCACATGGCTCAAGATAACAATGCCTTTTACATGATGCCTTCAGACATCCTAAAAAAAGCTAAAATATCCTGTCCAAATTACAAAGATAACACATTGGATCATCCTGTAATAAAAAAATATACGGAACTGATTGAGGATTATGTGTTGATACAAAACTGCATCAACATTCATGCAGTTTTGCATTTACTTGTAAGTGCGACAAAAAATCTAAATATTCGAAGATTTAAAGAAGGAAGGCGACCTCTATTATCGGATTTTATAAAAGAAAATGTTCCTCATGAATGGTTGAATTCACACTTCCCTGATTTTAATAAGAAGGTTAAAAATGTTTATTTGCAAAGTATTGATGGTATTTTTTTATCTCACAATTCCACTAGTCTATTTAGCTTAATCCTAGCCATCTCAGTTTTACTTCCTCATGCAGATAGCTCAATTTTTAATCTAGATAATGAAGTGGTAAAGGTTTGCCCAACCAACGCAAAATCAAAAATTGATACTGACGCCTTAATTGACAGTTATTATAGAAATAGAGGCGAGTATTCTAATATTGCTGATGAATTTAACATTTCAATAAAAGCAGTAAGATTTAAACTAGCAAAATCAAATTTACCTGCTCTTGGTGGTTTAAATCGGGAAACTTCAAAAGCTTTATCTGATTTCATGGGAGGCGCGAAATTAGAAGAAGTAATTTTAAGGAAAAATGTAAACATTAAAAAACTATCTTCAATTTTAAGAGTTGGTGCAAACTTTAAGAAAGCGATTTAATCTCTTTAAGTTACGAACGCGTAACTTGGGGACAAAGCTGCCGTTCAGTTTAGTTTTTCTGATTTCAGCAATCCGCCCATATCGGACACTCAAAGAATAGGTCCTATCCTTTAACTAGGTCCATGGGCTTGCTATAATTTCAGTCCATACGGACTATTTATTAGTCAATATTTCACTCATAGCTTTTTTAATAACTTGTACTGCAGCTGACAATCCCAAGCTTGCCATAATAGCTGCTACTAATAAATCTGGCCATGCACTTCCGCTGCCGAATACTCCCAATGCTGCAATCATGACTGCCACATTGCCGATGGCATCGTTTCGGCTACATAACCAAACGGATCGCATGTTCGCATCACCTTCCCGATAGGCATATAACATTACTGCCACGCTGACATTGGCGATAAGTGCGAGCAGTCCAATAGCACCCATGGTGTAAGGTTCTGGTACTTGTCCATTCATATAAGACCATACAGCGCTCGCCAATACAAATATTCCAAATGCGCCCATAGTAAAGCCTTTGAATAACGCGGCACGCGCACGCCACATCAAGCTCATGGACAACACTGCTAATGAAATACCATAATTCATAGCATCACCAAAGAAATCGATTGCGTCTGCCAATAACGATACCGAGTTGGCATTCCAACCACTTACTATTTCTACTACGAACATCGCAAGATTAATGATCAATGCTATCCAAAGTATTTTGCGATATCTCGGGGTAATCAGTTGATTAGTACTGCAACCACTATCACAGCAATCTTTAGCCATATTTACCACTCCAAAATGGTTTACTTTGTTGATGTATCCAACGATAAAACAACGGTAGCACAAGCAATGTCAGTAATGTAGAGGACCAGATTCCACCAATCACCACTGTCGCTAAAGGCCGCTGCACCTCAGCGCCCGTACCTGTTGCAATCGCCATTGGGATAAAACCTAGCGATGCTACTAAGGCTGTAATCAAAATAGGTCTAAGACGGCTTAAACTGCCTTCTTCAATTGCAATATCCAATGCCTTACCCTCTGCCAGCAATTGCCGGATAAAGCTGATCATCACCAAACCATTTAAGACAGCCACTCCAGATAATGCAATGAAGCCTACGCCGGCAGATATGGATAGTGGAATATCACGAAGCCAAAGCATTAATACTCCACCCGTCAGTGCGAAAGGTATGCCTGTAAATACGATAAGCCCATCTTTGAAGTTATTGAACATGGCGTATAGCAAGACGAATACCAATAGCAAAGCTAGCGGTACTACGATTTTCAGGCGATTGGTGGCAGATTGCAATTGCTCGAAAGTACCGCCCCAACTCACCCAATACCCTGACGGTATTTTGACTTCTTGCTCAATACGCTGTCTAGCCTCTGCGACATATGAGCCAATATCACGGTCACGTACGTTGGCGGTAATGACGACATTGCGCTTACCGTTCTCGCGGCTGAATTGATTGGCGCCAGGTGCAACATCGATGCTCGCCACTTCGCCTAACTGCAGATACACCGGTTTGGCCTGATCGCTTGCAACTTTGATGGGTAGTCGCTTGAAGGCTTCAATATCCACTCTAGTTGCTTCAGGCAGGCGGACTACAATATCGAAGCGCTTGTCTCCCTCAAACAAAGTTCCTGTCTCACGGCCATTCATGCCGATTTCAACCGCTTCCTGCACATCTGCGACATTGACCCCCAATCTGGCGATTTTTTGGCGATCAATATTGACCGTGAGTATAGGCAGCCCAGTAGTCTGTTCAACCTTGATATCTTCACCGCCTTCTATTGAAGCAAGCACTTGGGAGATGTCTTCAGCCGTGCTATTCATCACTTCCATGTCATCACCAAATACTTTTACGGCAACATCACTGCGTACGCCTGAAATAAGTTCATTGAAGCGCATTTGGATAGGCTGAGTGAACTCATAGTTATTACCAGGTACATGCGCTACCGCTTCCTGCATCTGCTCAATAAGATCATTTTTACTTAAATCAGGATCAGGCCATTCTGATCTTGGCTTGAGCATGATGTAATTATCAGCAACGCTAGGTGGCATAGGGTCAGTAGCAATTTCAGCTAGTCCAATTTTAGAGAATATATTGTCTACCTGGGGGAAGCCTTTAACCGTATGTTCTAATTCCTTTTGCATCTCCACAGCCTGGGTCAAGCTGGTACCAGGAATGCGCAACGCATGTAAGGCTATATCACCCTCATTCAGACTCGGTATGAATTCGCTGCCCAAGCGACTGGCAAGCAAACCACTCAAGACTACAGACACCACTACCAGCGTCATAACAAGTGCTTTATTGAACATAGTCCAACGCAATATTGGTAAATAATGCCTTTTAGTCCAAGCAATAAAGGTTTGCTCTTTCTCTTCCACCTTGCCGGTGATGAATAATGCAACCGCGGCTGGAATGAAGGTGACTGACAAGATCATCGCGCCAATTAACGCAATAACTACAGTGAACGCCATAGGATGGAACATCTTGCCCTCAACACCTGTTAGGGCAAAGATTGGTAGATATACGGCCATAATAATAAGCTGGCCATAGATCAAAGGTTTCCTGGCTTCTTGGGCCGCAGTAAATACCTCCGCAAACCGTTCTGCCTGCGTGAGTGGTCTTCCTAATTTACTTTGCGCATGGGCTAAACGGCGCATGCAATTCTCTACAATCACGACTGCACCATCAATGATGATGCCAAAGTCTAAAGCGCCTAAGCTCATGAGATTGGCACTGACTTTACCGGCTGCCATCCCCGTGAATGTGAAAAGCATCGCCAAAGGGATCACGAGCATGGTGATAATCGCAGCCCGTACGTTCCCCAAGAACACAAAGAGCACGGCAATGACTAATAAGGCACCTTCAAGCAGATTGGTCTTAACCGTATTGATGGCTTTATCGATCAAAATAGTCCGGTCATAAACGGTCTTGGCAGTGATTCCGGCGGGCAGTGTTTTATTGATTTCCTGAAGACGCTCTTCTACCGCGGCTGATACGGCACGACTGTTTTCACCAGTCAGCATGAACACCGTTCCTAATACCACTTCATGACCGTTTTCAGTTGCTGCCCCGTTGCGAGGCTCAGCGCTTACCAACACATCGGCCACGTCTTTAATGCGCACCGGCACACCTGCTTGAGTATCTACTACGATATTGCTGATGTCCTCAATATTGCTGACTTGCCCAGGCACACGGATCAGGTATTGTTCACCGGACTTTTCGATGTAGCCCGCGCCCATATTTGCATTGTTATTTTCCAGTGCAGCAACTAAGTTGGTTAAAAACAGACCTCTCGCGACCAAGCGATCGGTGTATGGCGCCACTTGGTATTGTTTGACGTAACCACCAACAGTATTGATTTCGTTAACACCTGGCACATTGCGTAATTGTGGTTTGATGATCCAGTCCTGAATCTCGCGCAAATCCATAGGCGTGTATGGCGTCCCATCGACTTTCAGCGCGCCTTCTTTGGATTCCACGGTCCACATGAATATCTCACCCAACCCCGTGGATGTCGGCCCCATCTGCGGAACTATGCCGGTAGGTAAGTTTTCTTTGGCTTGCTGAATCCGTTCATTTACAAGTTGGCGTGCAAAATAAATGTCGGTACCTTCTTTAAACACCACAGTCACTTGCGACAGGCCATAACGTGAGATAGAGCGCGTCTCTTCAAGCCTAGGCATTCCAGCCATGACCGTTTCAATTGGGTAAGTAATCCTCTGCTCGGTTTCTAAAGGTGCATAGCCAGGGGCCGCCGTATTGATCTGCACTTGGATATTGGTAATGTCCGGTACTGCATCAATCGGCAAGTTCTGGTAACTCAAGACACCGGCAATGGAAATGCCTAAAGCGATGAGCATCATCAGCCAGCGCTGATCGATGGAAAACTTAATCAGTCGTTCAAACATGAGCCCGCTCCTTCAGTAAGCATTGGAAAGCATCAATGGTCATGACTTGCTCCTGCTTTACCGATATCCGCTTTAATCAAGAAGCTGTTACCCGCAGCATAGCGATCACCGACCTGAATGCCTGATAATACTTCGACGTATTTGTCATCACGGCGGCCTAAAGTTAAAGGTCTGGCTTCAAAGTATTCACCGTAACGACCAAACACAACCGACCAATCACGTAAGGTTTGTATACCTTCTACGGATACCGCTAAAGGCACTTTTACTTCATCCGAAACAAGCTCAATGTTGACGGGTAGGCCAGGTAGCCACGTTTGATTAGCATTATTGATAACAACTCGTGCCATGGCCGTGCGAGATTGCTCACCCACTAATGCACCTACATAAGAAATAGTTCCGGTCGTTTCAGCTTCAAAAGCAGTCGCCCTAATGGTCACTTTTTGTCCGACTTTTACTGTGCCAATATCTTTGGCGTAAATCGTCATTTCTGCCCATACAGTGGATAAGTCTGATATCTCATACAAGCTATCAACTTCACTCACTACTTGGCCTTGGCTGATTTTTTTATTGGTCACAACCCCATCAATCGGAGAGCGGATTTGATACTGTGTTAAGCCTTTGTTGCTTCCGGAAGCACCAAGTGCATAAAGCTTTTGGTGTATGCGTTGAGCGTTGATTTCTGCCTCACGTAAATCATGCTCGGCCTTTAAATAATCTTGTTGGGCGGAAATCTTTTCTTCCCACAGTTGTTTTTCTCGGACATAAGTGGACTTAGCTAAGCCAACCCGCTTTTGTGCAGCCAATAAATCGCTACGCAGGTCAGCAATCTCCTGACTGGATAAGCTCGCTAACACCTGGCCTTTTTTGACCTTGTCACCTGCATTTACAGTGACTGATTCCACAATGCCGCCCACGCGCGACACGACATGCACGCTTTTATCGGCATTCAGTTTGATCTCACCTTGCAAATTCAGGACCGATTTAATGCTGGCTGGGCCAGCGGTTAGCACTTCAATACTATTCAAAGTGAGTTGCTTGTCTGTCATCTGGACTCGGCCTTCTACTTGGTCGTAAGCAAATTGAAAGGTTTTGTTGTCATGTTTGGCTGTAACCTTAGCTTCAAAAGAGTGAGGCTCTTCTACGGTCGCATTTCCTTTGAGATAGTCATTTTCTCTAACAAAGTTGAATAGCTGAGCTTTGCTACCCAAGCGTTGCAGCTCAATAGAAACATCTGAAGTTTCAGGGTCTAGTGGTTTGCCATTCTGATAGGTATATATCCGGAATTCAGGCGCAACATTTTGTTCATAGATAGTGACTTCCAAACCATAGCCGTCTTTTGTGAAGAGCTTGCCGCCATGCGGCCCTTTCAATATTTCCTGCGCTTGTGCCGCATGCTCATGGTCATCATGTGGTGCAGCTTCGGAAGTATTTTCACCGGACATAACCTCACCAGTATGCTCATGTTCCTCATCAGTAGGTTTGGGCTTTTCGGTGTTCAATATCAGTACCGCTAAAATAAGCCCTACGATGATCACCGCAATAATGGCGGTTGTTTGTTTATTCTTTTGCATTGTTTACTCCTGAGCCTGATGATGGATTACTCCATCACCTAAAATACGTTCGATTTCCGCGACTGCCTGGTGTGCATCAATCAATGATTGAATGTATTGCGATTTAGCTTGGAACCATGTTCTTTGCGCATCCAGCACATCCAGAAAATTAAATTTACCTGCCTGAAATCCTTTTGTGGCAGCGTCAAAGGCACTTTGCGAACCTGGCAGTATTTCGCTACGGATGGATTCGGAAGTTTGTCGCGCTGCATTCAAGCGCTCATATTGAAAAGCGAGATTAGCTTCTAATTGCGCTTTCAAAGCCACCAACTCATCTTGGGCTTTATATTGGCGGCTGACTGCTTCCTGGACATGACCCTGATTACGATCGAACACCGGAATTGGAACACTCAATCCTAGCAACGCTTGATTGATTCCGCCAAGTTCCTGATTGTTTACAACCCCTGCGCTAAGCGTGATATTCGGTGTAGCCTTACTACGCTCAACTTTAGTGATACCATCGCGTGCGTTGATTTCCAGCTTTGCAATAGTGATTGCCGGTGCATTTTCCAGTGCGCTTGATAAATCATTTAAGCTAGCGATTGCAGGAATGTTTTCTACATCCCCTTTAGCATACTCATATACCGGGTTAGAACTGCCCCATAAGGCACTCAAGCGCTTACGTGCGCTATTCAATTGGCTAGTCGCCTGACTAAGTTCTATCTTTGCACTGGATTGAGCAATTTTTGATTTGGTCTCTTCAACCGGTGAGCTTTTACCCGCTTTAACACGTTTTGCTGATGCGTCTAACGCTTGATTTGCGACCTCAAGGGATGATTGGGATAATTTCAATCGTTCTTGTGCTGCCAGTAGTTCATAAAATGCGCTAACTACATTGGCATGTATTTCTGCCTTCTTGCTATCTAGTTCTGCGTTAGCTTTTTTATAAGTCGCATCGGCAGCGTCCATTCTCGCTTCACGTTTATTGCCCAACTCAATTTCTTGATTGAGCTGCAGATAAATCTGACGATTCTCGCGACGTGTATCTTGAACAGAGGTTGATATTGACGGATTAAGTCTTGTGGCAGCTTGCACCCTTATGCCATCTACTGCCTCACGTTCACGCAAAGCGACGGCAAGCTCTGGATTGGCACTTAATGCAATGTTGAGCACGTCAGTAAGTGTGACCATGCCTGTAGGCTCTATAAGGCCCGAACTTAGAGCGCTCTCATTAGCCTTTGATACTGATGAAAGAGCAACAAGAAAAATGGTAAATATATAAAAGGTACGCATTGAATTCTCCAAAATAAACGGATGAATTCAGCGAGACGAAGTGACTTAATCTTAACGCTAGATAAATTACGAGGTATGACTATGACGTCCCGCTGAATTAAACAGCGGAATGCCAATTGGGTCGTTCAGGATGACGCGGAGTTACGTCTGGATAAGAATAACTTATAGTAGTCAGGGACGGACGCTCTGCCACTACAGATGGTAGTGACAAGATTGAGACCATAGATTTCATTGCGCCCAGATGACAATAAGCACAATCATTGTCTGCATCAGGTTGTGACTGGTCAGCTGTACCAATAGTGGATATTTCAGCTTGAGTCTTTTTGCCATTCACCTGTTTTGAATGGTGTCCTAAATGGGAAGCCTTCAATCCAAGTTCATGGGAACAGTATTGTGCTGCTACTGCCCATGTAGATTCCATGAGGAAAACTAAGATCAAGAATTTTAGAAAGAATTTAATCATTAAAAATTAGTATATCAGAATGAAAGAAATTCTAGATTAGAATTGAACTAGTTTTTCAGTAGCACTTTCAAAAATAGTTGCAGCTTATGTCCGCTATGGGGATTCTACAGATATGGGGACAAAGCAGACTTAAAGCCATTTTGATTTGAGTTTAGTTACAACTCAGCTGTTCAATACAATTTGTTCTTTACGACGGCTTATATCCTGCATCAGACATGGCTTTAATAATTGACTCTTCAGAGTTCCCTGTCTGAACGCGCACTTTTTTTGTAGATAAATCCACCTCAACAGCAGCATCCTCATCAGCTTGTAAAATAGCTCTCTTAATAGTGTTTACACACCCACCACAGCTCATTCTAGGCACAATAAAAGTATACATTTGGTACTCCTTGTTAATCGTTAGAGTTTCACTCTAGACCTTACAACGATGGTAAGGTCAAGCAGTTTTAGTTATTTAAAAATATCGCTTGACCTTCCAATGGTGGGAATCTTTAAGATGGCTCATAATGATTCAAGTAGGAGGCAAAAATGAAAGATACTGATCATGGATTAGATATTGCGATTAGTGGTATGAGTTGCGCATCTTGTGTAACTGCCGTAGAAAATGCTTTGCGCAAAGTGCCTGCAGTTCAATCAGCTGAAGTCAATTTGGCAACAGAGAAAGCCCATGTAGAGTTAAAAGAGGGAGTGCCCTATCAAGCAGAGGTGCTATTGAATGCAGTGGTTGATGCTGGTTACGGTGCCAAATTACTTACGCACCACGCTGAAGACAATCATCATGAAGAGTCGTCAGCACAAGGCATTAAGATTGTCTTTGCAACACTATTAAGCCTTCCACTCATTATCCCCATGCTTCTTAGCTTGGCGGGGGTACATTGGAATTTGCCAGGGTGGGTGCAGTGGCTACTTGCAACGCCTGTGCAATTTTATCTGGGTGCAGGGTTTTATACATCTGCATGGAAAGCTATCAAAAATAAAACTGGCAATATGGATCTACTAGTTGCCATCGGCACTTCTGCTGCTTACCTACTGTCGATATACATGATGACACAGGGCCATGGTCACCTCTATTTTGAAGCTTCAAGCGTTGTAATTACGCTAGTGCTGCTGGGAAAATGGCTGGAGAAACGTGCAAAACGACAAACTACCGAGGCGATACGCGCTTTACAGCAGTTAAGACCTGAGACCGCTAGAGTAAAGAAATTAGATCAGGAAATCGACATTCCAATTCACGAGGTAGTGATTGACGATGTGGTGGTGGTTCGCCCAGGCGAACGCATCCCTGTGGATGCCATCATTATTGAAGGCAATAGCCATATTGACGAATCCCTGATGACAGGTGAAAGCGAACCTGTGAATAAAGTAGTGGGAAATAAAGTGATTGGTGGGGCGGTAAATATTGATGGCATGCTTTTGGTGAAAACAATAGCGATTGGAACTGAAAGTACATTATCACGCATCATTCGGCTGGTAGAAGACGCGCAAACAGCAAAGCCAGAAATTCAGCGCTTAGTGGATAAAGTAAGTGCGGTATTTGTGCCGGTTGTTATTGTCATTGCGTTGATAACACTGTTGGCGTGGGGCTTGTATTCTGCCAATTGGGAGCAAGCAATTTTAAATGCAGTAGCTGTATTAGTGATTGCTTGTCCTTGTGCACTCGGCTTAGCAACGCCAACCGCCATTATGGCAGGTACTGGAGTAGCTGCACGTCATGGAATCTTAATCAAAGATGCTCATGCGTTAGAGCTTGCGCATAGCATTACCCAAGTAGTATTCGATAAAACAGGAACGCTGACAGAGGGCAAGCCTACCTTGCTTGCTTTCAAATCAGTAGATGGCAACGACGAAACATTATTGGCCCTAGCCGCTAGTGTTGAACAGAATAGCTTGCACCCTCTTGCTAAAGCAGTTTTGAGCCAATTACAGGCGGTGGGCAAAGCTCCGGCAATCGCCACCGATGTGCAAGACATAGCCGGTCGTGGTTTGCATGGAAAAGTGGATAACAACATAATTTATGTGGGCAATCAACGCTGGATGGATGAGCTAGGTGTATCGATTGACCCGCTCAATGTGGTAGCGTCTGGTTATAAAAATGCTGGTAATACCGTATCTTGGGTGGCGCAAAGTAATGGTGTTGCATCACCTACATTATTGGGGGTATTGGCTTTTGGGGATCAAATCAAGGCGACTTCAAATCAAGCCATACTGGCATTGCATCAGAAAGGTATTCAAACACTGTTATTAACTGGCGATAACAGTATGAGTGCGGCGCGTGTTGCAGAAATGATTGGTATCGATAAAGTATTGGCGGAACAAACTCCTGAGTCAAAGGCAACGAGTATTGTTTCACTGAACCAGAAAGATGCCGTGATAGCGATGGTGGGTGATGGCATTAATGATGCACCTGCACTGGCAGCAGCAAATGTGAGCTTTGCTATGTCTTCAGGGACAGATGTTGCCATGCACACAGCAGACATTACATTGATGCGCTCCGACCCAAGTTTGGTGGCAGATACGATTGATATTTCACGTAGAACCTACATTAAGATTAAACAAAACCTGTTTTGGGCGTTTATATATAATTTAATCGGGATACCTTTGGCAGCTATGGGCTTGCTCAGCCCGGTGATTGCCGGTGCTGCGATGGCGTTCAGTTCGGTTAGCGTCGTCACCAATGCACTGATGCTGAGCAAATGGCGGCCTTCTAACCAAGTCGAAACCTAAGGATGTTGTATGCATAGTGAACTATACAATATTGGACAAGCAGCAAAAGCTTCCGGCATATCCGCTAAAATGATTCGTCATTATGAAGAAGTTGGGCTATTACCAGCGGCTTCCAGAACCCTTTCTGGGTACAGAACCTATAATCACCAAGATGTGCATATGCTTCGCTTTATAAGGCACTCACGCGATTTAGGATTTTCAATTAAGCAAATCGCAGATTTGCTAAGCCTCTGGCGCGACATGAACCGTCCTAGCAGTAAAGTCAAACAATTGGCAACGGAACATATCGAAATGCTCAATCAAAAGATACAAGAATTGAACGCTATGAAGTCTGAGTTAACGCGATTAGTAAGTTGTTGCCATGGTGATGAGCGTCCAGACTGCCCAATATTAGACGAGTTGGCTCAAGATAAGTAACTTCTGTAGGTTAAATTAAAATAATTGAATAAAGCGCTTGACCTTACAAGTGTTGGAAGCTTTATATTACAAGTATGTACTAACAACTTAATTGGTATATAACACGAGCTAGACAACACAAATGAAATATTGGGTCAAATTTATAGTTTTTATAGCACTTGCCGTTAGCATTCCTCTTAAGGGAATTGCTGCTGCAACGATGCCCACATGTATTGACTCGCCTTTACCAACTAACAGCATCAAAGCAGACCATCTAGCAAACGATGCTAAAGTCATGGAAATGCCCACTGATTGTCATTTAAAGACTAGTAACAATTGTATTGATGTAAACAGCAAAGACTGTTCGAACATGAATTGCTCGATTTGTCATATAAGTTTATTTCAATTGCCCAATGCAAATAATATTGTCTTTATTGACAGCTGCATCACAGTCTTTCCAAATTTAACCATATCGTTTTATCAACACCTTTCTCCTCCTTTGTTACATCCTCCGAAGCAATCACTCTCTTAATGCTGGTGGTCTGCGTTTCTGTAATTAATACGGATTTAGTATTGCTGACTGTATTGCGCTAGATCATCTCGCATCCAAGGTGGTTATAAAAATCCACCTTTACAACTAAAGTTCTATCAAAAACATTGTATCGATTCAGAAGTACACGAGGTCACGCAATGGTTTATAGAGAAAAAAATTATTCACCGTTTAGGGTGAAAACCAAAATTAGGAGAATTACCATGAGCAACAAAATGATGAACACAATTATTACCACCACATTGATTGCATGCCTAGGCTTTGCCTCTACTGGTGCTTTAGCTGGTCGTGATGCTTTTCAAGAAAAGTTGATTCAGAATGTTCAAATCACTAAACAAAAGCTTGAAGAAGCCAAGGCTTCCAAAGGTGCTGAGCAACAGAAACTACTTGCTGAACATGCACAGATGTTACACGACAATATGGCAGCATGCAGAGAGATGAAACCTAAAGCTGGCATGTCAGAAAAAGAGCGTGATGAGTGGTTTATTGAGCATCAAAAGATTATGGATAGTTTAATGGCACAAATGATGGAAGAGCATAAAGTAAAATCATCATCCATGCCTTGTGACCACCATATGAAATAAGCAACAACGGTATGACATAGGAAGATGAATGGGCGGTGCTATTAGCCGCCCATCACAACTCAAGGTGCTAGGCCTAGGCATTTATAAATTAGATATGTAATAATTAACCCGTGAGAAAATTCATTAAAATTTTTGCTATTTGGCTTATTGCAGTTGCAATCCCTGTTCAGGGGTTTGCATCAATTGCCATGATGAACTGTGAGCAATCACCCAATCATCATAGCCAGAGTGTTGCAAATGATCACCATCATGACCAACACAGCGGACACGATATGGCTAATCAGCATTCACATGACTCAGTTGACAGTAGCGATCACGAATCTCAGAGCACGGATAATAGTAAACATGCCTGTGCTCACTGCGCTAAATGTACAAGCTGTTGTTCTGGATTTACATTCCAAACGACCTCATCTAGCTTATTTCAGCAATTAAATGCTGGCGAGGCTAGGTTCAGTTACAACACACTTCTTTTCACAGGCTTTATCCCTTCTGGTTTAGAGCGACCCCCAAGATTTACTCTTATTTAGATTGATTTGTCGAATAGTGACAGTTTGTAATTGCCTCTATTCGTTCATTCACCGGTATTCTTAAGCAGCTAGTTTGCAAAGAATCATTTTCCGAAGTTATTAATTTGGAAAAACTAAATGAGAGGTTTCTATGAAATACATACATACCCAACGGCCATGGTCCGTGATTTTTCGCTTACATGTAATGTGGCTATTTACCGCGTTACTGTTTGGCACAACCGCAGTCTATGCGCTTGAAGAGACTGCAAATGTTGCAGGTGAAGTTCCTTATCAATCAGCGTTCGAAGATTATCGCGCAACTAGCAAAGACACCTTAACTGATTGGAAAACTATCACTCAATCATCAGAGAGTGGTGGACATTCTGGCCATCAAATGCAAGGCATGCAACATGACATGACATCTGTTGAATCGAAAAGCGCTGAATCTGGCATGGATCACAGCAGTATGAACCATGGCATGATGACCCACAATGATGTAAAAATGGATAGCGCCACAAACAGCAAAATGGATCATGAGATGGCAAAAATGGGCCATTCACACATGAAACATGAGATGTCGGGCGAGAAATCTACAGCCAGCCCCAGCGAAAAGTCAGAGCCCGAAATGTCCGAAATGGATCATTCCAAAATGACCTCCATGGAACATCAGCATGGAGCAAGTGTTAGCTCCATGGGGAAAATGGATCATAGCCAAATGGCAACTATGGCTCAGCCAAGCAAAACCTTAGAACCAAATGACCCAGAGGCTGCTCCGCATTCGCACGATTCGGGCAGTGGCATGCAAGGCCATGGCATGACTAAGCCAATGCCTAGCATGGATACAAAAACGACAGAAACATCAGCGTCAACCACTCTGCCAGTCAGCACAGGCTTCAGCATTATCCCAAATATGCATCCTGCGATTGTGCATTTTCCGATCGCGTTAACGCTGATTTCATTATTGTTTGGCCTAAGTGCACGCATACTTCGTAAGCATAGTGCTGTTCCATTATTGGCTGCTGCTGGACATTTTACGTTGTGGCTTTCTGCATTGAGTGCTGTTGTTGCAGTTATCATAGGTTGGCTGGCATTTAACTCGGGCATGAATCACGATGATGCCGGGCATGCCGCCATGCTACTACATCGAAAATGGGCTATTCCAACAGCATTGGGACTAGTTGTGCTTGCAGGTATAGATGCCTGGAAATCACGCTTAAACCAACTCATGTCCTTGCCAACATTGGCGCTTCTGTTTGTATTGTCCGGTGCAATCGCAACTACCGCGTGGTTGGGTGGCGAAGTAGTATACCGTCACGGGATTGGGGTGTTGTCACTACCAGCTAGTGAGGTTGCAGGGCATAATCATCAGCATAGTAGCGCGAAGGCTACTGAACACGCTGATGGAGTTGCCACATCATATGAACATACAGACCATCAACATGACGCTACGCAAGGTGAATCTCATGAACATTAATCAATTCCCTGTGCAATATCGCACAATCGCTGTCTTGGTAAGTGCCAGCTTATTGTTAGGCGGATGCGCTACATTTTCTAAAGATGGTGGTTTTGGTAGCGTGCAGCAAACCACGCAACAGCATATCAAGCAGAAAATTGCTTGGCCTAAGACGAAAGAAGAACAAAGCAAAATTAATGACCAAGTAAACGCTTTGCTTGAACACAAATTAGATGTTGAATCTGCGGTACAAATCGCCTTGCTCAATAATAAGCGATTGCAGGCTTCTTACTATGAACTGGGTATTTCAGAGGCTGACCTTGTGCAAGCTGGCAGATTGCCTAACCCTCGATTCTCCATGCTTTACACCAAGAATAATGGCGATTACAAAATTGAGCAGGCATTTACTTTCAATGTCTTTTCTTTGATTACCATGCCTAAAGCTGTGGAAATTGAAAAGCGCCGTTTTGAACAAGTACAGAAGGAAACGGCATTGGATGTTCTGAAGTTAGCCAACCATACGCGTTTAGCTTACTTTGATGCAGTTGCTGCAACTGAGTTAGTAAAGTACAGCGAACAAGTGAGAGAAAGTGCTGAAGCTAGCGCTGAGCTGGCTAGACGCATGTATAAAGCAGGCAATTGGAATAAGTTAGAGCAGGCCAGAGAGCAAAGCTTTTATGCAGATGCGGCACTGGACTATGCAAACGCTAGAAACAAACAAGTCAAGGCATATGAAACCCTCTCAAGATTGTTGAGTGTCTCTTCTGAGCAAATAAGTATAGTAGAACGCTTGCCCGATTTACCAAAATCAGTGGAAGACCTACAGCCATTTGAGAAAGCAGCATTTGAAAACCGTCTGGATTTACAAGCAATGCGGTTGGAAACTGATGCTCTGGCCAAGCAATTAGGCCTTACTAAAACCACGCGCTTTATCAATGTGCTTGAAATCGGTCCAGCACGTGTGCTTGAAGGTAGACGAGGTGACCCATACAAAAAAGGCTTGGAGATAGGATTTGAAATCCCTCTGTTTGATTGGGGCACTGCTCGAGTAGCTAAAGCTGAGGCCATCTACATGCAAGCAGTCAATGAGACTGCACAAGTAGCCATTAATGCGCAATCTGAGATTCGCGAAGCTTATAACACTTACCGCACTAACTACGATGTCACCAAACATTTGCGTGATGAAATCGTGCCGATACGCAAGAGAATCTTAAGTGAAAATCAGCTTCGCTATAACGGCATGCTCACCAGTCCGTTTGAATTGTTTGGTGACGCGAGAGCACAAGTGGCCAGTGTAAAAAACTATATTGAGGCTTTACGTGAATTTTGGATGGCCGATAGCAAGTTGCAAATGACACTAATTGGCACCACCCCTATGGAAGGACAGTAATGATGAATTTACCAAACTTAAATCGCCGTGGCTTTTTTAAACTAGCTGGTCTCGGATTAGCAGGCGTTGCCGCAACCTCTGTCAGCAAAGTAGCAATGGCCGCAATCCCTGAAATTGTATCGGCCGAGGTGGCTAACACCCAAGCTCCACTGCACCCCAATACTGGCAGACCCTACAACCCAGTGGTCACGTTAAATGGCTGGAGTTTGCCTTGGCGTATGAATAAGGGCGTTAAAGAGTTTCATTTAGTAGCTGAACCTGTAGTGCGTGAAATTGCACAAGGCATGAAAGCACATTTGTGGGGCTATAACGGCCAAAGCCCCGGCCCAACCATTGAAGTGGTTGAGGGTGATAAAGTCAGAATTTATGTCACTAATCGCCTACCAGAAAAAACCAGTATTCACTGGCATGGTCAGCGCTTGCCTAGCGGTATGGATGGAGTCAGTGGCCTGAGTCAGCCGCCCATTGAGCCTGGCAAAACTTTTATGTATGAGTTTGAAGCCAAACGTCCAGGCACATTTATGTATCACCCGCATGCCGATGAAATGCTACAGATGGCCATGGGCATGATGGGAAGCTGGGTGACACATCCTAAGAACCCAAAGTTTATGCCGGTAGACCGCGATTTTATCTTTCTGTTGAATGCCTATGATATTGACCCCGGCAGCTACACACCTAAAGTTAATACCATGCTCGACTTTAATTTGTGGACATGGAACAGCCGTGCCTTTCCGGGCATTGACCCAATTGTCGTACGTAAAAATGACCGCGTGCGCATTCGGGTTGGCAATCTTACGATGACCAATCATCCAATTCACCTACATGGGCACGAGTTTGAAGTGACTGGTACGGACGGTGGTTGGGTTCCGGCATCTGCACGTTGGCCTGAAGTCACAACAGATGTTGCAGTGGGACAGATGCGTGCTGTGGAATTTATTGCAAATGAACCTGGTGATTGGGCATTCCATTGTCATAAGAGCCATCACACTATGAATGCCATGGGACATGACGTGCCAACCTTACTAGGGGTAAAGCAAAACGATCTCATGAAGAAAATTGGCAATCTGGTTCCAGATTACATGCCTATGGGTGAAACGGGTATGTCTGAAATGACCGATATGGCGGAGATGATGGATATGCCTCTACCAGATAACACATTACCGATGATGGCAGGCAAAGACCAATTTGGTGCAGTTGAAATGGGAGGCATGTTTACCACCGTTAAAGTACGTGATGGTCTGGCACGCAATGACTATAAAGACCCTGGATTCTATAAACATCCGAAGGGCACAGTTGCACAAGAGGTTTCAAATGATTTACCACCAGTTAGCCGAACAGCGCCCTCAGATACAACGGGGGGAGTCGAAGTGACAGTCAGAAAGCCTAATGGACATACTGGACATTAACTTGCTTTAATCGAAAGGTATCTTCAATCTGAAACTAGTAAATGCGGCCTGATAATCTCTCTACTATAAAGTAAGCTTTAGTCCTTATGGTAGAGAGATTTCTTAATCTTGTTTCAATCATGCTATATGTCCGCTTTGCGGATTTAACTGCCTTTTGATTACTCGATTTTCAAAGTCATCCATAAAGATTAAATAATATCTTTGTGATTACCAAAAACAAATACAACATACTGCTCTGCCAGCAATTTCTAGCCAGAAAATGAGATATGCCAAGGCTTGAAAACCCACCCAATGGGTGTATAATATTATCTGTGGAACTCTTCACAGACCGCGCCTCGGGGTATCAGGGGTTGGAGCATTAAATGAATCATTCAAATCGAAGTTTAGATGGGAAGCAAGGAAAAGAGTTGGCTGAAAAAATAATGTCAGCACTAGCAGGCAGAGTAGGCTTGAGAATTGGTGGTCAGCGTATCATGTGGGACTCTTTAAAAAAGAAAAGTGAACTATGCATTTCTAATTACTCCATTCCAAACAATAGCAGGTTAGAAGATGGAAGCTCAATCCCTGTTAAACATTTAATAAAAAATTTAACAAATGAAGAAATCGAGGAGCTGGAAAATCTCCCAAATTGGAACGGAAACAATGAGTATGTAATAAACATGACCTGTTTAAAAAATCTTAGCAGGGCGATTATGAGGTACAAAGGAATTGAATTTGACGATGGAAGATGGGAATAACGCCCCAAAACCTCATGAAATTCTAGCCGCTCGAAAAGCGGCTGGAATAACTCAAAAAAAAGCTGGAGAGCTTCTATATACAACTTATAGAGTGTGGGCCAAATGGGAAAAAGGCGAAAGAAAAATGCACAAAGCATTTTGGGAACTATTTAAAATAAAAACAAAAGACCTGAGGGTTTCCTGAAATGATCTCACGGAACATTTAAGAAATTTATATTGAACATACATATCCTCCTTTTTTTTCACAATTATTGCATTTTTTCGATTTCAATCTGACAATTTTAAGAGTTACGTATTTATTATTACTTTTTAACAAGTAATCTTATTTAAAGATTATAAGTTACGTATTTATCATCATAATTATTCGAATTATGTAAATTTAAATGGTTTAAAACCGTGATTTGCAGTTACGTATTTATTCTCGTGAAATACCAAGTAATTAATTCAAAAAAGCCAGGTGAGCTTCACTTGGCTTTTTTGTCTATAACTCCAAACATCATGCATCCCTACCATGCTCATATCTACTTCACCCTCGAGCAAGCGGAACTGGCTGCCAAGGTACGGGGAAACATTGCGCGCGCGATTCCGCAATTGACCTATTTAGGGCGCTTGATATCGATGCCTATTGGCCCACACCCAAAACCGATGTTCGAGATCCATATCCCGATTGCCGATCTTGAAGTAGCGATCCAGACTATCGATAGTCTGAGACAAGGTTTGACCGTACTGATTCATCCGGTACAAACCAACGAGCTGGAAGCGCATACCAAACTGGCTAGATGGCTGGGCGCCCCTTTGCCATTGAAGCTGGAAGTGTTAAGATAATCAGCATGTTACGGCGTTTCTGGGTACATATTTGGCTGGTATTGGTGTTTGCCTTCGTGCAGGCAGGCATTGCCACGCACGAAATCAGCCACCTTAACAATCCGCCGCAACAGTCGCAACCGGATAAGAGTACCAGCACGGACACAGCATGCGCACTGTGTATCGCCTTTGCGCAAGGCGCACACGGAGTTGCTAGTCATAGTTTCACCACCCCCTTAAACACTTCGAATTTCGAGCTGGCGACACCATACGTTGCCAAGCCGGGATTCACACTCAATGCGCTATATAGCGCACGCGGCCCACCTTACACCTCGAGTTGATCAGCTTAATCGTGCCGGCGATTGCTGCCGGCTAACTGCTATTTTTGAGGTAACCAATCATGATGAACAAAATGAAGCCCATCGCATGGGCTATTACTGCATTGCTTGCGCACACCGCGTGGGCAGATGATGCCAGCAAAATTGATTTACAAAACATCCCCGTCACCGGCAACCCATTAGGTGTCGCCTCTGATGAACTGGTGGTTCCGGTTTCCGTACTCAACGGCAAGGAACTTAACCTGCGGCGTGCGGCCACATTAGGCGAAACGCTGAACGGACTACCCGGCGTTTCTGCCACTAGCTTTGGCCCCAACTCTTCCCGTCCGGTGATTCGGGGGCTAGATGCTGAGCGTGTAAGAATCATGCAGAATAGCATCGGCGTGCTGGACGCATCCAGCCTGAGTTTTGACCATGCCGTTGGCGTTGATCCGTTGATCATCGAACAGATCGACGTAGTGCGTGGCCCGGCAGCCCTGCTCTATGGCGGTAGCGCGATGGGGGGCGTGGTGAATGCGATTGATCACCGCATCCCCAAAGAACAGCTTGAAGGCATCACTGGCCGTACGGAAGCACGTTTTGGCGGCCCTGACAGTACGCGTAACGGTGCCGCGGTAGTGGATGTAGGGAACGGCAAATTCGCCATTCACGCCGATGCCTACACCCGTAAAACCAGCGACCTGGATATCCCGGGCTTTGCGGTATCGCGCCGCAAGGCAGAAGCTGATGGTACGCCCCGCGAGAACCGTGGCAAGCTCATCAATAGCGATGCCGATGCCAATGGCGGAGCCCTGGGTGCAGCGCTGACGTTTGAAAACGGTTATGTCGGCTTATCCTATGCTCACGATAACCGCAACTACGGTACCGTAGCGGAAGAGGATGTGCGTATCGACATGAAAAGTGACCGTTGGGACTTTGCAACGGAATTCTCAGATCTTGGTACCGCCATCCACCGTATGAAGTTCCGCATGGCGCACACGGATTACGAGCATAAGGAACTGGAAGGCGCCGAAGTAGGTACCACCTTCAAGAACCGGGGGCTGGAAGGCAGTCTGGAAGCGGGTCATAGCCCGATACTTGGGCTTAATGGGGTTCTGGGCTTTCAATTCAGCAACACCAATTTCGAAGCGGTGGGTGCAGAGGCCTTTGTACCCAGTGTGAATACACAAAACCATGCTGTGTATGTTTACGAAGAACTACCTATCGACAAACACAAGCTCACATTCGGCGCCCGCCTGGGGCACACTTCAGTGGATTCCAAAGATAGTTCCACCTTTGGCGCGGGCCAGGACAATAGCTTTAACCCTAATAGCTTTGCGCTGGGCGGCTTGTACGTGTTAGATACCAATTGGTCCCTGGCAGGGAATCTCTCCCACAATGAGCGTGCGCCCAGCTACTTCGAGCTGTATGCTAACGGCGCGCACGTTGCCACAGGACAATTTGAAATCGGTGACAGCAGTCTGAAGAAGGAGCGCTCCAATGGGGTGGATGCGCAACTACGCTGGCGTGACAACCGCAATAGCTTCAATGTTGGTGCTTATTACACGCGGTTCAGCAACTTTATCGGCTTGTTCGATACCGGAAATGTTGACCCGATTGATTTGTTGCCAATTGCGGAATTCCGGCCGGTTCGTGCGGAGTTCAAAGGGGTGGAATTCGACGGAAAATTCGGCCTGACCAACAACCTGGATTTGACAGTACGTGGAGATTACGTGCATGCTCGCGACAAGTCGAATGGCGAATACTTGCCACGCATCGCCCCACTGCGGTTGGGAGCGGGGTTACGCTATCAGCTAGGTAACTTTAGCGCCAGGGTGGATGCGCTGCATGCCTTCAAGCAAAACAAGACTGCTGCGAATGAACTGGACACCAGCGCCTACACCGATGTAAGCGCGTCCTTGGCTTATAAGCTGCCGATCAGCCAGTTTCATGTCGAATTGTTTGCCAAGGCCAACAACTTGTTAAACGAAGAGATTCGCGAGCATGCATCTTTCCTGAAAGACATCTCCCCCGCAGGTGAGCGCTCACTTTTGGTAGGCGCAAGAGCAGACTTTTAATGCTCAAAATTAAAAAGGCGCTGCAAAGCGCCTTTTTAGTTTAAGCAAACAGAATCATTCCCCACACCAGACCAAACAGCAGTATGCCCATCATTACCGCTGCGCTGCCGATATCTTTAGCACGCTTGGCAAAGGGGTGCCTTTCCAGTGAGGTGTGATCCACCGCCGCTTCCACGGCAGAGTTTAGTAGCTCGACGATGAACACCAGCAGAGTCGAGCCCACTAGGAGGATACGCTCGATGTTGTTATGGCCGAGGTAAAACCCCAAAGGGATAAGTAACATCATCAGCCAGGTTTCCTGGCGTACTGCCGCTTCGCTCTGATATGCCGTCTTCAAGCCATCGAGAGAATAGCCTAACGCCTTGGCGATCCGCTGTAACCCGTTCTTGCTTTTAAATTCGCTTTCTTCCATCATTGTTCTCGCAACTTCACAGCGCAAGAGTTTAACATGCCCCCTCGCCCGTCATAAAGCAATGCGTTATCATCATGATTTTGAAAGTAAGGATTCAACAATGGCAAGAATGGTGCGATGTGTAAAATTGGGTAAGGAAGCCGAAGGCATGGACTTTCCGCCATACCCAGGCGAACTTGGCAAAAAAATCTACATGAATGTGAGCAAGGAAGCCTGGGCTGGCTGGCTGAAACAGCAAACCATGCTAGTGAACGAGAACCGGCTCAGTCTGGCTGACCCTAGCGCGCGCAAATATCTGGCGGAGCAGACTGAAAAATACTTCTTTGGCGAAGGAGCCGATGTCGCCAGTGGATACGTTCCACCAACCAAATGAAATATTTCATGATTGCGCGAAGTTCGACAGCAAGTTTTTTATGCCTGCTGTTGATGCTGGCGATCACAAGTGAAACACTGGCGGCCAAGAAGCTGAAAACAAAACGCAAATCCAAACCAGCCAGCACCGCAGTCAATTCCCAATATACCTTCAATATCCCCTACGCGTCTGCGGCTGCTGCGCTATTAGCGCTTGAGCAACGCTCGGACTTGAATGTCCATAGCACTCCACCCAAAGGCTGGGAAATACAGGAAACCTGGAAGATATTCAATGAGCGCCCCAGCGATAAGCCCGGCATGATCGAGTGGGCATTCACGCAGCCAGGCCATGCGGCACATCCATCCGTTATTAAGCGCTACTTTGATGTTGGTTCAGCAGACCATATCTATATCGATACCGCCATTAAATGCAGCGGTGACACTCCAGCCTGTAGGGAGTTATCCAACGTGGTCGATAGAGCCAACTGGCGCATCAAAAAGGATAACGAAAGACATTTTGTCAAAGAAGGCGAGTTCTTGTGGAAAGATACGCCATCGTCCCTACCAGTCAGCGCAAAGGATTAAGACCCTCGCACGCGCGCATTCATTATCAAAACATCTGCCCTGCAATCCAATCTGGATGTACCTTCCAAAGCATCGCAAAACGCAATGAAAAAACCCGCAGCATGTGCGGGTTTTTGGATAGATTAACAGCCGACATCATTTTTTGGTGATGGTTTTCACGCCTTCGTTGGTCGCCAATAGCAAGATATTGGCTGGGCGCGCGGCGAACAAGCCATTGGTCACCACACCGACGATCTGGTTGATCTCCGCTTCTGTCTTAACCGGGTCGGTAATTGTCAGATCATGCACATCCAGAATGACATTGCCATTATCGGTAGTGAAATCGCGCAAGACCGGGCGACCGCCCATTTTCACCAGTGCGCGAGCGACTTGACTACGCGCCATTGGCAGCACTTCCACCGGCAACGGGAATTTGCCCAGCACGGACACATATTTGCTCTCATCGCAAATACAGATGAAGGTCTTAGCCACGGCCGCCACGATTTTCTCGCGTGTCAGTGCGCCGCCGCCGCCTTTGAGCATGTGCATCTCAGGCGTAATCTCGTCGGCTCCATCCACGTAGATATCCAGACTATGGATCTCGTTCATATCGAACACTTTGATACCGTGGTTACGCAAACGCTGCGCGGTCGCCTCGGAACTGGCAACTGCGCCTTCGATCTTGTGCTTGACCTTGGCGAGTTCCTCGATGAAATAGTTTGCGGTAGAACCGGTTCCCACGCCAATGATGCCTTCTTTCACATATTCAACCGCTGCTTTGGCGACTTGTTGCTTTAATTCGTCTTGTGTGTATGCCACGATGCTATTTCCCTAAAAGTCTTTATAATCAGTAAAAGCGTAACTATACACCGCCGCCATTAGTTTAAAAACAAGGCTATTCAAAATATCGCATGACGATTAACTACAAAGAAAAAATCGAGCAATCGCAAGTTTACGCGGTTGCCAAAATAACACCATTGGAATTGCAGCCAAATCTGTCGGCTCGCTTGGATAATCAGGTGTTGCTGAAACGCGAGGACATGCAACCGGTGTTCTCGTTCAAGTTGCGCGGCGCCTACAACAAAATGGCGCACCTTTCCTCCGATGCCCTGAAACGCGGCGTCATTGCCGCATCTGCAGGCAACCATGCACAAGGCGTTGCTCTGAGTGCACAAAAGCTAGGGTGCAAAGCGGTAATCGTGATGCCGACGACAACGCCGCAAATCAAAATCAATGCGGTGAAAGCACGTGGCGCTGAGGTAGTGCTGTTTGGCGACAGCTACAGCGATGCTTATGTACATGCATTGGAGCTGGAAAAAAAACAAGGGCTGACGTTCGTTCACCCATATGACGACCCGGATGTGATTGCCGGCCAGGGCACTATAGGCAAGGAGATTCTGGACGAACATGCAGGGCCGATAGAAGCGATTTTCTGCTGCGTTGGCGGCGGAGGTTTGCTGGCAGGCGTTGCGGCCTACGTCAAAGCAGTACGGCCAGAGATCAAGCTGATTGGCGTGGAAGCCAAAGATGCCGAAGCCATGACCGAATCGCTGAAAAAGGGTGAGCGCGTGATACTGGAGCAGGTAGGCCTGTTTGCAGATGGCGCAGCGGTAAAACAAGTGGGCGAGCATACTTTCAGGCTATGCCAGCAGTATGTGGACGAGATGATCGTAGTGGACAACGATGCGATCTGTGCAGCCATCAAAGATGTGTTTGAGGACACACGTTCGATTCTAGAGCCTGCTGGCGCGCTTTCGTTAGCTGGCTTGAAAGCTTATGTCGAAAGAGAAAACCTGCACGGCAAAACACTGATTGCCATAGCTAGCGGCGCTAACATGAACTTCGACCGTCTGCGCTTCGTGGCCGAGCGCGCCGAGGTAGGCGAAAAGCGAGAAGCGGTGCTGGCGGTGACGATTCCGGAAAAACCCGGCACTTTCAAAACGTTCTGCCGCTTGCTTGGTAACCGCAACATCACTGAATTCAACTATCGCTACTCTGACCCGAAAGAGGCGCATATCTTTGTAGGTATCGCGATGCAAGACCCAACGGAACGGGCAGCATTCATTCAGGAATTGCTGACGCATGGCCTGCCTGCACTGGATATGACCGATAACGAGATGGCCAAGCTGCATTTACGTCATTTAGTCGGCGGTCACGCGCCGCAGGCACAGCATGAGGTGGTGTACCGTTTTGAGTTTCCGGAAAAACCCGGTGCGTTGATGAAGTTTCTGGATACCATGGAACACGACTGGAATATCAGCCTGTTTCATTACCGCAACCATGGCGCAGACTTTGGCCGTGTGCTGGTGGGCATGCAGGTACCCCCTGAGGAAAACGACGAGTTCCGGGCTTTCCTACAACGGCTGGGCTACCCCTATTGGGAGGAGACGAACAACCCTGCTTACCAGTTGTTTTTGGGCTGATTGGCTATTTTCAGCCAGTCTACTGGCTATATAAAACCATGCGAGATTATCATGAGGTATATCTCATTGTTTTCATTAAAAATACCGCACATACTGCGCAAGAACATTTTTTGCTTGGATAATAGCCTCAAGTCATGAACCTATCACAAAAAACCCTGCCCAATAGGGGCAGCTAACATTGGAGAAACATATGAATTTCAAGAAAACCATGCTCGCGATCTCGCTGAGTGCGCTATTTATAGGGAACGCATTGGCGGATGCCGGCAAAGCCTACGTCACCAGCCAGGATGGCGGAGTTACTGTAGTTGATCTTGCCAGCATGACTCCAACAGGCACGATAGACGTGAAGGCTGAGGGTCCGCGCGGGCTCGGCGTTACCGATGATGGTAAATTCCTGATAGTGGCGACACGTGAGAATGGCAGTGTTTCTGTCATCGACACAGCCACAAACGAAGTAGTTAAGCAAATCGCCGTCGGCAAAAATCCGGAATTCGTTCGCGTAAAAGGAAATCTGGCTTTTGTCAGCTATGAACCAAGCGCAAAAGGCGGGCCACCTCCTGTACCTGGTTCGGATGCCGCTAAGGCGGCGGAAGCTGAGGAAGATGATGACGATAAAGAACCTGCTCGCATCGGCATCATTGATTTAGTGAAAGGCAAAAAGGTACGTGAAATTGTCGGTGGGCCGGAAACTGAGGGTATCGAGTTCAGTAAAGATGGTAAGTTGCTAATCATTACCAACGAAGCCGACAACACCATTACTGTGCATAACATCAAAACCGGCAAGCTGATAAAAAAAATTGAGACGCACAATTACGGTGACCGCCCGCGTGGTATCAAGGTATCACCAGATGGCAAGACCTACATCGCCACCCTGGAATACGGTAACAAGTTCATGGTACTCAACAAAAACTTCAAAGTGCTGCGTACTGTGGATACTGGTGTGACGCCATATGGTGTGGCATATGATGCAGCCGGTAAATACATCTATGTCGCCACCAACAAATCGAAAATGCTGGAAGTGTATGACGCAAAGACTTACGCCAAAGTAAAAGAGATCCCTAGCGGCAACCGTTGCTGGCATTTCAGTTTTACTCCCGACGACAAGCAAATCATGCTAGCTTGTGGTAAATCCGATGCGCTGGTATTGATCGACGCAGAAAAACTCGAGCCTATCAAGGAAGTGAAAATTGAGAAAATGCCTTGGGGCGTAGTGACTTACCCACGCGCAATGGGCAGCTTGGATACCAAGCTGAAATAGGTTCAGTCAGACAAAAAAGCCCGCAGATGCGGGCTTTTTTATTGCAATCTATTGAGGATAAATTCCCATTCTTTGGGGTCGACTGGCGTAATGGATAAGCGATTACCACGCTGCAAGATGCGCATATTGGCGAGCTCTGGAATTTCTCGCATCTCTTTCAAGGTGAGATTGCGGGTCTTGCGCACCAGCTTCACATCCACATTCAGCCAACGTGGACTCTCAGGCGTGGATTTCGGGTCGTAATGTTTGTGGCCCTTCACGAACTGGAAACGATCCGGATAAGCCAGTGCACAGACCTCGCAAATCCCCACGATACCTGGCTCATCGCAATTGGAATGATAGAACAAGACACCATCCCCGATCTTCATCTGGTCGCGCATGAAATTACGTGCCTGATAATTTCGTACGCCATACCAATCTACGGTTTGATTCGGCATGCTCGCCAAATCGTCAATGGAGACATCGGCAGGTTCGGATTTCAT
This sequence comes from Methylophilus sp., assembly GCA_035423825.1. Classification (GTDB taxonomy): domain Bacteria; phylum Pseudomonadota; class Gammaproteobacteria; order Burkholderiales; family Methylophilaceae; genus Methylophilus. Next base: position 154,389 of record DAOMMM010000003.1, read on the forward strand.
CAGCCAGTAGCGCATAAAGTTCAGCTTATAAGAAAAACAGGCTCAACAAATCCTGTTCAAATGAAGCTGAGACAAGGCTTTTGAGCGAACACAGTACATACAAGTACGAGGAGCGAAAATAACGCAGTATCAGCTAAATTTCAACAAGATTAATTTGCTGGGGTGTTGCCTGAGCCGTATATCCTGAACCAAAAAAGTTCAGGTGGTAACAGCCTAAAGTACTTTAGGTACACTCGCCAAGGGCGCCTTAAAAGGCTTCCCAACTTAGAGCGCGCACACCGCACCTGATGAGCCGAAACCTATAACAGAGACTAGTTCAAGGAATTTTTGACTCAAGCAACACCGCAGAAAACTGCATGAATGATACAACGCGAAATGACTATGATATGAACTGAAACTAAGCCCTACAACAACTTGTTCTGTGCCGCAATTGCTTCATCAATCTGATTCTGCATTGCGTTTATCCTACGCTTATAATTGCCAATGTCAACGTCCCCTGCTTTGGTATTCAATAGCTCATGCGACATGTTCAATGCAGCCATGATGGCTATACGCTCGACACCCACGACTTTACCAGTGTCACGAATCTCGCTCATTTTTTTATTAAGATAATCGACAGCATCCAATAGGCTTTGCAATTCCTCATCGCTGCATGACACAGTAAAGTCACGCCCCATGATCTTGACATCTACCGGTTTGGTCGTCATGGCGATTCTCCATCTTGTGGCAAACAGCCCAACAACAACTCAAGCTTATCACTTGCAAGTTGCATGTTATTTTTCAGCTTGTCAGTTCCAGCACGCGCTAAATCCAGCTGGCTACGCAAATCCTGATTTTCATTGCGCAAGGACGCGCAAAGTCCAACCAATTTGCTGATTTTCTCTTCCAGAGCTTTAATGTCGGCATCCATGCAGGCACTATAATTTAAAAAATTCAACAAAGTCAATAGCTAACGTGCACTATTCAAAGTGAATTAGCATGTATCGAACATGTTTGTTGCAAAATATGATTCCGAAAAAGCAATAGAGAGCGCTATAATGCCCTCAGTTGTCAGGTGCCCAGATGCGATTCTCGCTGAAGGGTGAAACTGGGAAACAGGTGCGTGATTACTTAAACAATGCCTGTGCTGCCCCCGCAACGGTAAGCAAGTGTGGGTTCATCCATATGCCACTGAGTAAAGCTCGGGAAGGCGATGAATCAGATTATTGCGAGCCCGGAGACCGGCCTTACAACCTTAGACGCTAGAATTGCCGCGGGGTGACGGTGAAGCTGAATCGGCTGCCTCGTATTTTGCTAGCTTCCGGTATCCGCTTTTCAATTTCCTTGCCTAATCTGGTTAAAAAAAATCAACGTGCGGGGTCGCACGTTATTCAGGGAAATGAAAAATGAAACTTAAATTTATCACCAGCGCAATCGCACTTGCCCTAGCAACACCCGCTTACTCAGCAGATATTGAATTAAATGATGTCGTCGTTACTGCAACTCGCATACCTCAACCGCGCGAAGCCGTGATTGCGGATATCACCATCATTGAAGCCGAGGAAATTCAACATGGGGGACAAACCACGCTGGTAGAGCTTTTGCAGAAACAACCGGGTATTGAAATCAGCAACACTGGTGGCGCAGGCAAAGCTTCTGGCATTTTTATGAGAGGCACTAACACTAGCCACGTCGTAGTGCTGATTGATGGCGTACGCCTGCAATCAGCCACGCTTGGCACCACCACTTTTGAGAATTTACCGCTGAATCAAATCGAGAGAATCGAGATTCTGCGTGGACCTGCAACCAGTTTATATGGTCAAGATGCAATCGGCGGGGTGATTCAAATCTTTACCAAAAAAGGCACCGACAAACCTAAATTCTACGCTAGCGCCGGTTATGGCACATATGACACCACGATTGCCGAGGCTGGGGTGCGCGGCAAATTGCGTGATACAGCGTTTGCATTTGGTGTTTCAGCCAACACGACAGACGGCTTTTCTGCGCTGGATACAAGCAATCCCAATTTAAATGACAATGACGGATATCGAAATTTATCGGTCACAGGCAGTTTATCGCACCAAATTGCAGAAGGCCACGAATTAGGGCTTAATCTGCTACATAGCAAGGGCAAAACACGCTTTGACAACCGCTTTAATATTGATCCAGTTTCCCCGGCGTTTGACCCCAGTTTTTCTGACTATGCCGACTTAGAACAGCATAGCTATTCCCTATTTGCCAAAAACAAAATTTTAGATCATTGGAAATCCACGCTTCGCGTAGGCCAAGGCTTTGATGAAATAGTCAACTATGCGGCACTTGGCCCCTTTGTGAGCGATAGCAGAAGCTTGTTCAGAACCAAGCAAAACCAGATAAGCTGGCAAAATGACTTCAGCTTGCCGGTCGGCACATTGACTTTAATGTACGATAAACTGGAAGAGAAAGTGAACTCGACCGTCGATTACAAAAGTAAAAAACGTACAAATGAAGGTTATGTGATTGGATATTTGGCGAATTTAGGCGCACACAGCTTGCATGCAACCGCGCGCGAAGATCACAGCTCCAGCTTTGGCAATAATTTCACGGGTGGGGTAGGTTACGGATTTAGTTTTAACGATCATTGGCGCATTACCGCCAGCTATGGCAGTGCATTCAAAGCGCCTACTTTCAACGATTTATACTACCCTGACTTCTTTGGCTTTCCCACCAGCAACCCAGATTTGAAGCCGGAAAAATCGGATAACGTAGAAGCAAGCTTACGTTATCAAGATAATGATTCGAGCGCATCTGCAACAGTATACGAAAACAACATCAGAAACCTGATTGCGCTGGATGCATTAACTTTCGTACCCTTCAACGTCAACAAAGCGGAAATTCAGGGCATGACGATAGCCGGCAGCCAGCGCTGGGGGAACTGGGAACTGAATGGCAGTGCAGACATTCAGTCGCCACGGGACGAAGAAACGGGTAATTTACTAGTCCGCCGCGCTAACCGCCATGGCAAACTAAATCTCACATACACATGGCAAGATTGGCGCTTGGGAGCCGAAGCAATTTCTTCTTCTGCCCGTTATAACGATAGTGCAAACGAGTTCCGCATGGGAGGCTACACTCTTTACAACTTAACAGGCCAATACAAAATAAATGCGGATTGGACAGTTCAAGCACGTGCGAACAATATATTCAATAAAAACTACCGGCTTGCACTGGATGGAAACCCGGCTACAACAGGATTTGCTTACAATACGCCCGGCGCGAACTTGTTCGTCAATATTCGCTACGAGCCTCAATAATGCTATGATTAAACTATTGCATTGGAGAAAATGGAAATGAAAAAATCTTTATTTGTTGCAGCGTGCTTGGCATTTCTCATGCTGCTGACGCGGGGCAGTCATACGCTTACCACATTCAGCCTGCCGGATGCCAGCTTGGTGCTCTTTCTGCTTGGTGGCATCCTGCTCAAGCGGTGGGGCTGGTTTGCGGCATTCTTCGTCTTAGGAGCGGCAATCGACTTCGGTGCTGCCGCGCTTGATCCAGCGCAAGGTTTTTGCCTGACCAACGGCTACTGGGGCCTGATTCCAAGCTACGCAGGCATGTGGCTGGGCGGTCTCTGGCTTGGCAAACAGCATGATGCATTCGCCATCAAGCCATTCATCAGCATCAGCGCAATCACAAGCTTCATCGCGTTTGTCATTTCCACGCAAACCTACTACCTGTACTCAGGTCGCTTCCCGAACGATGGAGTTCTACACACTATGCAATATGGCTGGAACTACCTGCCAGACTGGATGCTGGTGAATGTAGCCTATAGTGCGTTAACATGTCTCGCCGTAGCGTTGGCACGCAACAACTTCAAGCTGCTTAAACCAGCATCGTTATAATGCGCTTTTTTGCATATCAAGCCGCCTGTTTTCTGGCGGCTTTTTTATTGAAATGGCAATCCACCTGATTCTTGGCGGCGCTCGCTCGGGCAAAAGTGCCTATGCCGAACAATTGGCAGTTAGAGGCGGCCTGCCTGTTACGTATATCGCCACCGCACAAGTGTATGATGATGAGTTTAAGGCTAGGGTCACTCAGCATCAACAACATCGCCCAGCCCACTGGCAAACCATCGAGACGCCACATGCCTTGGCAGCCACTCTAGAGAATGCATGCAGCAAGAACCGATGCGTCATCGTAGATTGCCTGACACTATGGCTTGCGCAATGCATCTGCCCGGAATGTGCCCCAGCCGAAGGCGTGAATTGGGGCTCTGAGCGAGATGCTCTGTTGCATACCCTGCCAAGCATGCCAGGCACGATCATTCTGGTCAGCAACGAAGTCGGCATGGGCATCGTGCCGCTGGGTGCCATCAACCGGCATTTTCAAGATGAGCAAGGACGCCTGAATCAAGCCATTGCCAAAATCGCGGACACGGTCTCATTCATCGCAGCTGGGCTGCCAATCAAACTCAAGGGATAACGATGGAATTCATTTTAAAAGGTGAGCACATCGCACTATGCGATTTGCTGAAACTCACTGGCATCGCCGATAGCGGCGGACAAGGCAAAGCCATGGTAGCCGATGGTATGGTGGAGGTCGATGGCCAGATTGAGCTGCGCAAGACAGCCAAGATACGTGCAGGGCAAGTGGTGGAGTGCCTTGGCCACACTGTTCGAGTCAAAGCCGGATAAACATCCTCGCACGCGTTCATTGGCTTGATGGCTCGTCTGGAAGGCGCATGGGGACTGGGCTGCAGGCCAGCGTTTAAACAATGAAATCTAGCGGTTCACAAAATGGATCTTAGGTAAGCTATCCGCAAATTCCAACTGCGTGATGCTGCCATGGTCGATATGAAACCGGAACAGTCCCTTGAGCGGCATGTTCATCACATGCGCTATCAAGGCACGAATCACACCTCCATGCGTCACGATTGCGATTTCTTGCCCAAGATGGCGATGCTGTGCATCCATTAAAAAATCAAGCACACGTGCTTGCATTTGACTGAACGTCTCACCGTTGGGCGGAGCAATATGCGCATAATTGTGCGCCCACACATCAAAGATATCCCGCGGAATATCATCCCAAGCCTGCATTTCCCAATCGCCAAAATCCAGCTCAGCCAGCCGGCTGTCAATTATTGGCTCACCTTTGTTCAATGCCAGTGCCAGTTTGGCACAACGCTGCAAGGGGCTACTGTAGACCTTATCAAACACATAATCAGAAAGTTTGCCTTGCACTCTTTGCAATTCGTCTGCAAAACTCACCGCTACATCCACGTCACTTTGCCCATAACAAACCCCCGCTGGCACCTGCAGCGCCGTATGCCGAATCAGCATCAGTTTCACAGCTTTGCGCTCCAAGCTAATACGCCAAGATAAAACACCAGCTCAGTGATTTGCTGGGTAGCTCCCAAGGTATCCCCTGTATAACCACCCAAGCGCTTCAATAGTTTGGCCCTCCACCAGGACCACGCGAGTATCACAGGCAAGATACTGAACAAAGCTAGTTTGATTATGGCCCATGCGGGATGCTGAAAAATCACTAGCAACGTCAGCATCACCAGCATCGGCAATATGCCAAAAAGATTTGCGACCAACACATGAGTACCACTGATTTGTGTAGCCAAAGGTTTGGCTTTGCCATTCGGCTTTACATAAGTTGCCGTGGCCATTACCCAGACTGCCGCTAGTCTACTAAGGGCATGACCAACGACCAACACCAATGGCACAAAGGCAGGATGCAGATGACTCAGTATTTGAATTTTGCCAATCAATGCTAGAAATAAAGCCAGCGCACCGTAGGTCCCCAAGCGAGAATCCTGCATGATAGTAAACACTTGCTCTCGTTCGTATCCACCGCCGAAGCCATCTATACTATCTGCCAAGCCGTCTTCATGAAAGGCGCCAGTAAGCCAAATAGTGCTTGCAGTACTGATTAAAACTGCCACACTTTGAGGAAAAACCATACCCGCCACAAAAAAAATGAGCGCGCCTGCCAAACCGACTAAAATACCTATCAACGGAAAATATTTTGCTGATTGATTCAGCTCATCGTTATGGAAATCTTCGAATTTCGGCACGGGAATACGCGTAAAAAAGCCTAAGGCCAGCAAAAAATAACGCCATTCTTTCTTTAGCATTTTTGGCTGACCCCAGCACTTTCAAAACTCGCCATTTCATTCAGGAAATTCACTGCCGCCTGCAGCAATGGTAAAGCCAATGCTGCGCCAGTTCCCTCACCTAAACGCAATCCTAAATCCAGTAGCGGTTTAGCATGCAGGTGTTCCAGCAGCTTACGGTGTCCATGTTCCCCCGAGCAATGCGCAAAAACACAATAGTCCTGTATATTCATGTTAATCGCCTTTGCACAAATCAAAGCAGCAGTGGTGATAAATCCATCTAACACAATCAGGCATTTATTCTCTGCTGCAGTCAGCATAGCGCCTACCATCATGGCAATCTCAAAGCCTCCAACCGATGCAAGTATCCGCAACGGATCATCCGATGCATCCAAAGCATGCCGCTGTAAAACCTGCAACAGCAGCTGTTTCTTTCTCTCAAGCCCAGCATCATCCAGACCCGTACCACGGCCAACACAAACCTCTAACGGGAAGCCTCCAAAGATACTCATCAAACAGCTGGCCGAAGAAGTGTTAGCGATGCCCATCTCGCCAAAAGCAAATGTATTGCAGCCTTCCTTGACTAGACTTCTGACGATCTCGGCGCCAGCTAGGATTGCTTGCTTACACTCCGTCTCAGTCATCGCTGCCTGACACAGCATGTTTTTCGTACCCTTTGCAACTTTGGCTGAGATTAAATTGGGCACATCGTCGAATTCCGCATTCACGCCAGCATCCACGATGGATAGCTGCCAGCCGTTCAAGTTCGCATATACATTGATAGCTGCTCCGCCAGCAGCAAAGTTATGTACCATCTGCGCTGTGACTGCCTGAGGGTATGGGCTAACGCCTTCCGCCGCGATACCATGATCCGCCGCAAAAACGACCAAGTGCGGGGATAGAATCTTTGGGGATAATGTAGACTGGATCAAGCCAATTTGATGCGCTATAGACTCCAGTTCGCCCAATGCCCCAAGCGGTTTGGTTTTCTGGTCAATCTTGTTACGCAAGGCCGCACTTAAATCCCTGTTCAGCGGGGTAATCTGAAAATCCAGCATATATTTTCTTAAATAAAAAAACCCGCGAAAGTCATCACGCGGGCGATCAAAAAACATCCCTAAGGCTTGGTAGCATCATGAACGGCCTGTTTAGCCTCTTCGACTTCTTCCTTGATTTCTTGCTTAGCTTCGTCTATCTCAGATTCAACTTCCTCTTTCGCTTCATTGACCTCTTCCTTCATCTCTTCCTTTGCGTCAGAGATTGCGGATTTTGCGGCATCTTTTGTGGCATCGACCGCTTCTGTCGCTTCCTGCTTGGCATTATCTACTGCTTTTTTCGTGTCATCGCTGCACCCAGCTAGAGATAAAAGCAAGAGTGCTATCAAAATACATTTACTAAACAAATTCATATCTTCTCCTTACAAATATTAGCTATTCATGTGACATGTACAGACTAAGTCATATCGAAAATATCCTGAATGCCATCATGCTCTCAACATACGCAAGCTGTTTAATATTTTATTTGATTTCAATCCTGCCCATAAGCAAATCTCCTCAGAAATAGAATTTTCTATGTAACGCGTCAAGATTATTTGCTATAATGCGCGACTTGCTTGATTAAGCAGTGATGGCCAGGTAGCTCAGTTGGTAGAGCAGCGGATTGAAAATCCGCGTGTCGACGGTTCGATTCCGCCCCTGGCCACCAAGTTATTGATTTTAAAGGGTTTTTTGTTGTTTTTGAAGCCCTTTTTTCTTGGTTTTTTAGCACTTTTTTGAGCGATTTCTGACACTTTTCTGTCAGTATCACCCTGCCAAGGGCCGCCATTGCTTGCGTTTGACTGCGCAGCAATGCGTCAAAAAAGCTGTTTTCGATCGAACACCGAACCGGTAGCTATACATGATCCTAACCTTAGGAGTCATATATGCTATTTGTATTCTGTTTTACCCATCACTACTCCGGTGCTGCAAAAACCGCTGCTTCCGCCCAGGAGGTGCACCATGGCTAAACCTTACCTTGATGGAAAGAAATGGGCCGCACGCTTAGCCAAATTTGATGGGACAGGTGAAGGCAAAACCAATGAAGAGATTGAAACCACCATCCGCCAAGTGATCGACCAAGCGCTAGTCAGCGAGCAGGTGATTGATGTATTTGACGCGGCAGGGATTAAAAAACCAGACATCTCAATCTTAAGTAACGAGTTCTTGATGGAACTGAAGAACCATGAGCACAAAAATATTGCGCTGGAAGTGCTGAAAAAACTGCTGAATGATGAAATCAAAGTCCGTGAAAAGACTAACCTGGTACAAAGCCGAAGCTTGATGGAAATGCTGCAATCAGCGATAAAAAAATATCAGAACAAAATTCTTACTGCCGCTGAGTTGATGGATGAGCTGATTAAAATCAGCAAAGAAATTGTGCATGGTGACAATGAAGCTGAACGCATGAAGCTCAACCCATTGGAGTTTGCGTTTTATACAGCGGTCGCCAATAACGATAGCGCCCGCGAGCTGATGCAGCAAGACAAGTTGCGTGAGCTTGCTGTCGTATTGTTGCAACGAGTCCGCGAAAATGCTTCGATTGATTGGACTATTAAGGAAAGCGTTCGCGCAAAGCTTAAAGTTATCATTAAACGAACCCTTCGCCAGTTTGGTTACCCCCCAGATATGTCAGAACTGGCTACAGATACAGTTCTAAAACAGGCTGAGCTTATAGCCAGCGAAATATCGTGATGGTACAAAATTCACTTTTTCCAAATTATTTCCCAACCAACAGCAATACAATCATATTGTTAGCATCGTCAGGCACTAGCCCTAAATCAGCAACCTTCTCCCCATCTTTCTCAAGAACTTCAAAATCAATTAAATTATCACCAGATTTAACCTGTAAATCCTTAAATTCAGCTTCCGGCTTCTGTTTCGATGACAATCTATATCTTAGCCCACGCACAACCAGTCCAGCGGCACGCATCCAGTAAGGCAGCAAATCTAGCTTGATCGGAACTTCTAATTTTTCCTTTGAATTTGCTTTAGCTTTAGCCCATTCTGATGAAAAGTCAGAGCTACAGTTTAGAAGTACGGGAAATCTTAATTCTTCAGATGAGGACGACATGAGTGCTCCGATTGATTGGGTCACCTCGTTTTGCAACTGCCCACCCCCATCTCGCGCTGTATAACGAATATGCAATATCACATCACTAATTGTGTTGTAATCAAATTGCCTAAATTCTTTAGGCAATCTAAAACTCCAGCGCGATATTACCCCTCCTCCTTCGAATGGCAAGTATCGCTCGTCACGGAAGTTAAGTTCGAATACTCCCGAATCATTTTGAGCCCCACTTGTGGCAATTGATTGTATTGGCAGGTACGATGCCTGTAAGCTATCCTCATTGGAGTAATTGGGTTTTACACGAAGCTTGCTAGACAACAATGTAAGCGTTCCATTTACACTAGTGTAAGGCCCTACCACGCAAGGCACTGAAATACTCACGCTTTTTATTCTGCGGAAATAATGTCCAGGAAAATCAAGATCAAACAAGATTTCTGGGATATGAAATTCACACTCTGCAGCATCCCTTAATGATATGAGTGCCAGCGGATCTAATTGCCGCAATGAAATGTGCTTAGTAATTTCAAGCTCTCGTTTATTGCGCTCGAAATAGGCAGTTTCCATCCGGCGAAGATTCTGGCTAAGTCTTTCGCCTGACAATAATCCTTTGCGCAAGCTGTCCCAATGTCCATATTGTACAAAATTGGATGTTGGCTCACCCAGCTCAAATTGATAAGCTCGTTCAGCTTTCTTAGCTAGATCGTTTGCCATTTGATATGCAGAGAAATACAAACCAGAAATCTGACTTTCCATCCATCCATACATTGATTCGTTGGCAAATTTCATTTGCCGCATGTATTCGTCAATGTTCTGTGCATTTTCAATTTGTTTACGATGATTATCTAATTCTTTTTCGGCAATAGACTTACGAATTTCAAGTGCGACAATCTGCTTATCAATTTGACGGATCTCTTCAGCGGTCATTTTAGATTGCTGAACCCACTCGTCACGACGGCGTTGCCAACCGCCAATAATACTTGAGCGACGTTCAAGATAACTATTTATTGAAGAGATCATACCTATTCCATCGGCAACGGTCGAAAGGCCATTACCAATTGCGTTGGCAACTCTATATGTAGTTCCAGTTGGTTCTGCTACAGCTCCAACCGTATGCGCAGCTCCCCCAGCTATTTTTAGTATGCTGGAAATCATTCCAAAATCATGCGCAGCTTGCATTTTCCAAAGTTGATCAACTTCACTATTAATCAATGAAAGAGACCGCGTATCATTTGGAGTTCCTGTCTCTTGCACTCGTGTAATAAGCGACTGTTCAACGATAGGTGAGCCATTTGCATCAAAGGTCAATTCATTCTTACCCAGTTGCCTTTGCAAAAATACGAACCGTTCTAAAGCATTATTTCTTGTTTTATTTAGAACGTCGATATTTGCTTCTGCTTCTTTTATTTGCTCCTGTTTGACCGATTCAATCAGTTTCAGCATATCAATTTCTTGACTGGATCTGAGCAAAGCAAGATGCTCAGCTTCTTTTTTCTCAGTTGCCGAAAGTATTGAATTACCTAGGTTTTTTACCTCATTACAAAATTCATTAGCTTTTTGTAATAACACCTGAAAACGATATTGTGGCAATGGAGCAAAGCGATTCTCCAATACTTCAGACAAGTCCAGCCCTGCCGCCTTAGCACGAATAAGTAATTCCGGATCGATTGGTGGTTCATACAAAGGCAGGCTGCGCCTTACCCCATTGATATTCTGACAATTTCTTATTTTGAATAGCCTGTCATCCACCATATCCCATAACTCTGGGAGTTTTTCGTTAGGCGGCACATTAAAATATAACGAACCAATTGATGAAAGCTGGTTAAGTTGTTCCCAAGTTAAATTGGGATTAATTCCATGTTGGGCAAGCCATTCTAAGAACTGAATCCAGGCTTTAACCAAAGGGGAATCGGATAAAGCAAGCCATACATTCGAGAATTCATCCAATTCACCTTTCTGTGCTCTCAATTCTTTATAACTCATAGGTAAATTGATGTTCTTGCATGAACGAATCTTTTCAGGTCTAGGCCCTAAAATCTCCGCAGCCATAATGTAAAGTAAGGTAGCTTCATTAATAGACTCACGAGTATCCCTTCTAAAAAGCTGGTCTGCCCAGTCTGTAAGATTCTTGATGTATGAAATTACCGCAGACCATTCAAATGCACTATTTCGTAATCGTGCGACTGCAAATGGATTGAATGGGTCTTCCATCCAAGCTGCGACTTGACTCTTCACGCTCTGCTCAAGACTATTAGCACCTGCCTTCCCGGCAAGGGCTTCCAAAAGTTCGGTTATATTCGCAGACTCCTGCGATGATCTAAATGGTAAAAATCTCCAGAATCGTTGAGCACCTTGAACACTATCACTTGTAGTTGGATCGAAAATAAAATGAAACCATTGCCTTGCGTCTTCAAACCGATGTTGACGTGACAAGTGAACTGCAGCCGCTATTGGTAAATGATAAAATACTTCCCAATTATAATTCGCATTCGGATTTGTTAAATCGAAACCCAAATCCGGATTGTCCCTGGGGTCATTGAAAAACCTTCTTGTACTTATCCAAAGATTTATCGATTCTGCTCCAAACCAAACATGTCCAGCTTTAGTAGCTATTGGGTAATCAAATAGCGAATCCAACGAAACTGATTCCAACGTTTTATATTGCAGTGACTCCGTATAACTTATTGGATGCAATTGATTAACGAATGCCCTTTCCTCGGTTCTTATAATTAATTTATTATTACCCTCTTCCACATACCAAGTTTCAAGTGCCGATTCTGTGTGAGGCTGTTGTGCAGGTAATACCCACATTTTTTCCGGGTAGCTAGGGTTTAAAAACCCACAAACCTCAGGCCCATTTTCTTGATACCCATTTGCAAGAAATATTGTGTTTCTTAATGGATCAATGACCTGAGCTTGGTTATTTTTGAAACGAGCCGCTTCCCAATTGTCATCAATTCCCGACTGAAACCTAAAAGACCCGACAGACTTCATGTGAAGAGGTACAGCTGGTTTTTTATATTGATTATTTTTTGTTACTGTAAACAAAATGCTCAAATCGATTCTAAAAGCCTTACCTGCATCGACTCCATTTGGTAAATTAAAATTGTTATCAATAGGGATTGGCTCCTTATTGTCAAATCCAAACGCTTTAATACCAATTCTTTTGGACTCGTTACCTTGTCCATAAGCAATCATTCGATTTGTGGGGATAGCAATTTCATCCTGATTAAGATAATGCCAATCTTCTAAATCACCTGTTACTCGATAAACTGGCTCATTCAGATAATCTGCAATGAGTTTTGCCAAGTTAGGGAAAGCTAAAGCAATAATGTTCGGAATCGCAATTATTAGCAAATAAGCTATCGGTGGATTTAAAAGCGCCAACACAATTGCTGCTCTTTGTGCAAAAACCAAAGCTGTCAAGGCCGCAGCAGCATCTGAAGTTAGTGTATTAGCAAAGTCATCAATAATTTTATTAATATCATCAAAAACCTTTCCCACTAAATCCAATCTACCGCCACCGCCCTCAGAAATTCTGATCGTATCTGCTAACGTCTCTTTTTTAACCCCAGCAATCATTAATTGATATTGATTGCGTTGAACTGCATACCCATGTACTCTCGGTTCTGTATACGTAACATTGCAACCCTGCACAAGATAATCCAGCGACCAAAAAACCTTGCTGATATTATTTGAAGCAGTAGGTACGAGTTTTGCCGAACTTGAAGGTGGCTTCCATTCAGGCGGAGGCCCTATTGGAGTAAGCGCAAAAATATCAATTCGCACACTTTTTTGTAAATCATGAGTACTATTTTGCGATTCAATATCATTCAACAAAAAGACAAAGGTTTCTTTAATTGTCTTATCCACGGGCTTTTCAATTTTAGCGGGCAACTTTGTAGGGCTTGTTTTATGTTTTAACCATCCCCTAGAAGTCTTTCTTGCCCAACTCATGGATATTTCAAAAAACTCGTCTATTTCGTTTCCACTCTCCTTATAGGTTTTAATATTAGGCCATGCAACAATCAAGTCACCCTCATAAATAAAAGGAATGACATATTCACTATTAACTTCTGCATCAACCCGCGCCCATCCGGTCCAATTTTCAGCCGGTGTACCATAATTTATAGCCTTACACCAAAAAAGAGAATGTGCCTCATTGGGCACTCTGCCAAACAGATATAAAGTATTGCGCAATCCCTGTCCGTCTTTTTCTTTTTCCTCATGGTTATACATCGCCACAACGCTGATTTGTCCAATTTCCACCAAATCATCAAGATATTGCTTAAGTGAAGCCACCGCATTCTCATGCGATGGCTCACTCTGCGCCAATGCACTCTCAAACGCTTTGAACGTTTCTGTTTTATCATCCCTTACCTCTGGGAACAGCCAATTCTCTGGATATAAAAATACCTTGCGATTAGCCTCCCAAACACGATAATTTTGTGCCCATTCCCAGCGTTTTCTATCGATTGGATTTAGCGTCACTTTGGATTGCTCTAAATTGAACAAGCAACGCTGCACAAATAGCTGCACCGCAGCCGTACTTTGCAGCATGCGCGTAGTATTCATGCAAGGCGACATCTCAAAGTCGATCAGGTAGTGTTTGTAAAGTGCATCGCTATCAGAAAGACCTTCTCTTGCCAGCAAAAAGTCGACAAGTCGATCTCTTTTCTGCAAGCGCAGTGCATCGTTAATTTTGCGTAACCCTTTTTGCCAGCCTGAGTCTCCGAAACGAGTTTTAAGTAATTTCCCTGCCAATTCTGCACTTGCATCAAATGCGGTATCTGTCACTAAATTAGCCAAACTTATGTCATCAATACCTAATTGATGCACAGTTCTTAATAGACCGATTAAATTACTAAAACACAATGGATCAAGATATTGGTCATCGGCCATACCTAATTTCGACACGCATGCTTCAACTGTGGCTTCAGATAAACCAAATGAGGTTGCTAAAGCCAGAAGCGCCTCGGATTTTTTATCATCTACAATTACGGTGGATTGATAAGCATTTAAATAATTGGCTATAAGCGCAGTCATTTCTGGCGAAGAGTGTGCCAATTGGAAAAGAGTCGTGCTTTGCTTCCAATTGTTTACCTCATCTTGCGATGTCATTTCTACAAGTTGTAGTGTATTAAAAACCAGTCCTGCAAAAACATAACTTTGTGCCATTTCGGCCGTTGTCCATGCGAACTCTGATAATCTGGATCCCCATTTCCTATTGAGTAATGCAACTTTGTATAACCTTTCAAGAATCACATAAGCGCTGGATTTGTTTACATCATCTGAATTAATAAATAAATCAGACGTTAAATACTGCATCGCAGATTCAGAAGTAGTTTCCTCAGAATACAAGTAGTTTTCTATCAAGCCTTTTACTAAACTAGGTTCTAACGAGGTAGCCAAAACCAAATGTTTAACAACAATCTCCGCACGTTGTTCCAGCAAAAGAGCTTCTGATTCTAGTGGAAGTAGCTGTTTAAGCTCATCTTGTAACACAGTCAGTATGTTATCTGCGCGCTCAGTGGTAAGTTCCAGCGCTGTAACGCTTGGGTTTAAGGTTGAATCTAACAACAAATACCCTAGTTCACCCCACTCAAAGCCACTGTTTTTAACAAAACTTTGTTCATTCAGAAAATTAAGTAAGGTTGCTGGAGATTCAAAATGATTCGAAGGAAATAGCTGCCATGCCGATTCATAATCATGCAGAGACAAGCCCAGCGCTTTGGCTAATGTAACATTGCGGAATACTTGCTGAAGCAACTCATTTTTTGCTGCTTGCGTGCCATTTAAAATGGTACGTGGCAAATCAATTGCATTTGAATCCAACATAAAAACGAGTTCAGTTTTTCTTAGCCCGACAGAAGCAGCTATCAGCTCTGTTAATGGCTCATCCATAGCGGATAATGATGCCGCAAATGCCAAACCAGGATTTGGCGGGTCGAATAATTGACGGTTCTGAAACAGCCGATCGTATAGCGGCGCAATTTCTCTTATTTCATTTTTGATTAGTTGGCGATAGCGTTTATCGCCAAAACCAGCAATCATTGCCACCAGTACATCAACTGGCAAATGCAGTCTTTCCTTAAGCAGATTTAAATTGGCAATTTGAGTAATAGCTGCATCATCCAGATTTTGCTTGCCAATACCTTCAGCTTGCATCGCCAAGTCCAGCTCCCAGATTTGCCAACCAACTACTCGCCATAATCTGACAAAACGGTGAAGCCTATCTAAAAATGGAGCCAGCTCATTTTCGCTAGTTTTATTCAAGCGCATCTCAGATGGCCTACAGTTTGCACTTGAAGCTTCGGTAATGCTAATTAGGGCGCCTGGGTTGATAAACTCACTTTCCAACAAGCGACCAAACTCAGCAAAACTTAGACCAGACTGTTGCAGCAATATCGAAACTTGGGTTAACAGCCCTTCATCCCCAAAAGCAGGCTTTTCAATCAACTCGTCGGAAAAGGTATCTTTGATTTTTTGAGCTGTTTTGATGGCTTGCAAACCCCAAACCTTAAAGAATTTGTCATTTGCTTCATTATTGATCTTCAGTTGTGAAGTGGTAATTAATGCAAGTTCGGCAGTTGAAAGCCCTAATCTTTCTTTTGCAATTTCCATAGAAGAATATTGCTTTTCATATGGCGTTGTACTTTCTAACAAACTTAATCTTGTCACGCCTGCTGCATTTAGTGTTTCACGCGTTTCATTCAATGCTTGGTTGTAGGGAAGAGACCATGGGAAACATGCATCTTCAGCAGCTATTGTCTTGTATGCTAAAGGATTGGTGTTTTGTGGTTTCGCGAATAAATCCCGATCAGCAGCTGTAGATTGATAAGCCAAGCCTGTAATATTAATCTCGGCGGGCTGGTATTCTAGGCCAATAGAACCTGAATACTTAAAGCCCCATAAATTTAAATCTTTTGTTGTAACTCTAAATTCATTTATTTTATATTTCTTGGCTCTAGTAATATTGTTCAGATAGTCTATAAAAAGAGAGGTGATTTGGTTGTTATCTAAATCAGCCTTGAATTCCGTCAGTAAATTTAAAGTGGTACTTTTTTTATAATCCAGACCATCCAACCGAGAAATTGTTAATGAGTTATCTTGAAGGTCAATATAGATTTCACCCTCTAATGAAAAATTGATTTTCCATTTCTTGAGGTTGTTTTTTGACGCCGGGTCTAGCGGGATGATCTCGATTTTATCAATATCAGATTGGCCCAATGGAAGCTTTAATCCAATGACGTCACCCAGTATAGCTCCTACCTCACCCTCCAATCCCGCAGGGATGTTCCCGGAATTTAATTCTGAGACTGGGTCTGCATTAACCATTTTTTTGATGTCTAGAGCTATGGTTTGAGCTAACTTTTTAAAAACCAGTGTTTCTTCAAGAGACTCAATAGACCAAGTGCGATATTGGTCATCGACTGTCCAATTTGCCTTTCCTGGACTAGATAAGGTGTTGCTATAGGGGGCGCTCTCCTTTGCAACAAGATTTGTTAATTTTTCTTTTGATGTTTCTTGTAAAGCCTTAAGAGTGTTGTTTCCAATAGGCTTACCGTTGGATAGCTCTGACTTTATGTCAGTATGTGAAGGCCAAACGACATTAAAAGGCAATGCGATTGCATTCTCTAGAATTTCGATTGCCAGATCAATTTGTGGTAACTCAATCTTGGTGTTGTCACAGGATAGCTCGAGATCAAAAATATCAGGGCGGCGCCTTTCAAGTTCTGTACGTGCACTGGGGCTACCATCAATGAATTTAAGCAAGTCCGCCAAATAGGCAGCGGGGCTAAGGACACTTAAGCATGGATCACATGCACACTGATCTAATGCCCCAAAAATCTTACGCAAGGTTGGGTTGCTATCAATTTGAGATTTATGTGATTTAAGGCTTTTGTCGGCCATCACAGCGGGGCTTACCCCATACAACACAGGGAACATATGCCCTACCAGCCCTATACTTGTAGCCTTTAACACGCTGGCTTGACGATATATTTCATCCAGACGCTGTTCGGGCAAATGATCTTTTAATATATCCTTAAACTGATCCTTGCCAAAGTTAGTGATTTCTTCTGCATCGTCTATCTTCGTATTTACTAAAACAGACACCTCATCCCAGCTAGCATGCAGTCGTTTAAGATGCTGCAACTTGACTAATGCCGAGGTGGTTTTAGAATCAATCTTGTTATCCTCGGCAAATTGATCAATATTACTGTTAACAATATCAAAGTCTTTATGCTTGGCTAATACCGTTTTTACATTGGCAAAATTGAGTGGTAAAAACTTGATGCTGTCAGCATCTAGCTTGGCTTTTAATACTTCATGGGGCATTAGCTTTTCAATGGAGTCTTGCAAGTTTTCTGCATATCTTGCATGGCTGATAAGGCCTATTGAGCCAACACCATTCTCATATGTAAGATTAAGCCAATCATTCGGTGTTAATGATGCCAACCCTTTCAGTGAACCTTGCTTGTCATCTGCAACCTTCGGCTGCAACGCTCTCATTAGAGGTATGTTATTTTGAGTTATCTCCCCAAGATAAAGAGTTTGGCGCAATTGCAATGCTTGAGCATTATTTAACCCTGCTGACACCGCTTGCTCTACAAAGTCTTCAGACTTATGGCTTGTTATTGTTGTGAGATCAACAATATGTTCAAGCTTGCCCTTTACCCAATCCGCTTTCATAGTATTTAGGACATCGCCAAAACTAGCAGGCTCTCCCTCAGTTGCAGGTTTAATTACCTGCCTAAGTTTTAGCTGCTTGATAAAAGCTTCAATGCCGATTAATTGCTTTTCATCAAGCTCAGGAATGTAATTCTGCGTTACCGCGTGTTTTAATGATGCCATCAACTGGTCTACTGAAATTTTGATTAAATCAACCCAGTTTTGTGGTTGACCATCTCTAAACCAGCCATAAAAAATTACGTAAATTGGTGAGATCTTAGTAGGATCCATGCTTGGATGAGTTGGGCTTACATGCGTCCTCATCATTGCAGTTTCAACGTTAGGAGAACCTTGTTTAAGCGTGGATAACGCAACACTAAAAGCCAATACCCACAACCTTAACTGCTCACGGTCTAACCCTGTATTTGCAACAATAAAATCAATGTCTGTTGATGTTAATTCATTTGGGGGTAAAGATTTCCCATCCTCTCTTTGGTTCTCTAATAGAGGCAACACTGCACTGGTAATTCGCTCCCATTCTGAGATGCTTTGCGCAACAATCGTGAAATCAAAGACTTCGTCTCTGCCCGCGTTAAAGCGTGTCTCGCTTTCAGCAATCAGCGTTGTTTTATCTTTGTCGCTATAGACGCGAACCAATAAATCAGGCTTGTCAGCGACACCTTCAGCAATGGCGAAATCTTTAGCGGTATATTCAACACGGTAATTACCCTGTGCATCGGTGAGTGACTGACCAAGCGCTTGCTCTTTGCGTAAGTCCTTATCAAAAGCAATAACAGTTAAATCAGGCTGAGGCTTGTCATTACTATCCTTAACGGCACCGCGAATGGTGAAAATGCCAGGCTGATCCAACAGACCTAACTCTGCAAGAAACCTATTAATCATATCTGCCGTTTTTTCATCTACGGTCTGTCCTTTCAGGCTATCTCCCAAGCCATTTTGCAACTGAAAATAAAACACGAGCTGTGTGGTAATTTCACCATATACAGACTGCGCTTGCTCATCTTTCAGCTTCTCAGCGAGCTTCTGCAAGTCTTTCTCTGTTGGTCGCTCCCCCGCTGGCATCGGGCTAATATAGCCATGCTTCACCATGGCAAAGAGCGCATCCTGCAAATTGGCAACCGTCAATCCTGTTTCATTTTGCTTAATGATGGCGATAATTTTTTGCATGACGCGCTCCTTAAACTTATTGCTATATTCTTAATCTTAAAGTTACAAGTTCATTCTATTTTTTTAACCAATTGAGCAAGTCTCTCTGTAGCGGCGACATGCCGGTACTAAGTGTTGTTTTTGTCATGTAGTCTATATAATCCCAATCACCAAATGTTGTTTTTGCCATTGCACCGGCATTATCAATTAGACCAGCTGCTAACGTTAAGATAAAAACTCCTGCGAGATCAGAACCAGGGGCATCTGTACTCCGTGTAGTTATCGTTTCAGGCTCTTGTGCGTCATCATATTCAGACGTAGCTTTTAATGCTCCTCCAACCGCAAAGACTAGCATTACCGCCTTGCCTACTTTTGCAAAAAAAACTCCAGCCTCTGATAGATAATACTTTCCTTTATCTACCAATGAAATTGATTCTGATGTTACTGTTTCTAAGTTCCGAACTATTGAGCTTTCTTTTTTTATTGTTTCAACCGCACGAGTTACATTTGAAACTTTTGGAGGGGCGGGCTCTTCTGCGCCATAAATCCAACCTCTAATTCTATTTGCAATGTTGGTATCGTTTGGGTTGAAGTTAGGGTCTCTGCTAATCGTGGATCTCACCATGACCATTCCGCTAGATCTAGTCATTTCCCAAGAACCATTCTGTGCATCATATCGCAATCTCGCCCACTCATCTTTTTTACCGAAAATCCAATGCTCCCTAACACCTCGACCCACGAATAAGTCTAAATCAGCTGTCGATGGTGGGTTTGTTAGGTCTGTTCCCGTATGGGTATGCCCTAGTGGGATTAAGTTCGATCCGAAATTCATTGACCCTTGCCCTCCCTCTAAAACCAAAAGCTTACCTGTACCTGGATCTTGAGCCAGCCCATATTCTTTTCCTGCATTTACTCCTAACTCTTTAATCCTTTGAAGCCCCTCCTGCACGTTATTTGCATACTCTACAAAATTGACAGGTTCACATCCATTTATGTCTCGAAAAAAAAGAGGGTTCGCACGAAAAACTAGATAAATATTAAAATCATCTTCAACTCCTATAGGATCTGCACTCCCCCACCTTCCCAGCCATGGCAAGTAATACCTCGCCGAGTGATAGCTCAACCCACTCTCTTCATCACGCTCCATGCCTGTATAGCGATAGCGTTTCAGGTTAACCTCTTCGACGTTTCTGCCACCACGATAAGCGCTGGTGCCATAAGGATGATATTCCTCATAAGAAATCAACCCGGCTTGTTCATCTAGCTCCACCGTCGAAGAACCCAAATGGTTACTCAGGGTATAGCGGTATAAGGTGCGTTTGCCCAAATTGGCGTTATCCGTCTCCAGAACCTGATCCACCATCAATAGCCGTCGCTCGCCATCAAACAAATGCAGAGTTTCTATTTCTTCAACTGGTTGGGGATTGTTTGCCTCATATTTTCGATAAAGTTCCACCCCCCCCAAATAAATACGCTCCTCAATGATGTTACCGTTGTTTTTGGTGATGTACTTGCGAGTACGTTGTTTGCCAGCATCGTATTGGTAATGGGCAAAGCCGCTACCCAGATTAATACTGCTAATCATGTCACGATGATCCCACTGCATTTTGAATTCATCTGGGGTATTGGCCAGATTGAGCATGCTGCCATGGCTATCGTACTCGTAAGTCACTCGGTTATTAGCACTGGTACCGTTGAAATCGCCACTGCCTTGCCATGTACGCCACAAGCGGTTGCTGGCGGGTTGGGTGGAGTCTTCGAAGGCATATTGATAATTTCGCGTCCAGCTACCCAATGTGCCTGCTTCATGTCGCATTTGCTTAATGTTGCCAACACGATCATATTGGTAATGTTGGATGTAATTGCGAAAAGCATTATCCGCAATGCAGGGAAAATCTTTAGTCAGTGGATCATCTTCTTTACGCACTGGCGCACCTGATGCCGCACCATTTTCTCGTCCTGTTGCGTTAATTAAACGATATAAAGCATCGTATTCGTAGCTGTTGATGGGTTCGACTTTTTGATTGCTAAAGTACACTGTTTTCATTGCACGGTCAGTGATTTCAGTAATGTTTCCTACAGGGTCGTACCAGTAGTGCAAATCCTGAATAATATGGTCGTCCACAAACATTGGGCTAGTATTGGCTGCTGAACAAGGCTCGCTAATACTTCTGGTGGAACGTAAATTGACAAGGCGATAGGTTTCCGAATCGTAGGCGTAAGTGGTAATCACATCTTTGCCCATCTTAAGATATTGCCGCTGGCCTTTTGCATCGTAGCTGATCTCTTGAATAGCGGCGTTGTCTTTACCACCGTTATAGCCCTTATCAGAATTATCCTTAGTGGCGCCTACAATCAGCCGTTCACTTTTTAATGTTCCACGTTCACTATAGGTTGGGATGTAAACGGCAACGGGTTTGCCAGCCTGATGCCAATTAAACAGTTTGGTCATGCGTTTAAGCGCATCGTACTCGGTGATTTGAATAAAAATTTCGGTTGATAACTTGGCTTGCAAATTACCTTGCCAATTTGTGGAGATAGATTCAGGGTCAGCCACCAATTCTCTGCGTACTTCTAAAGGGCTGCCCTTAAAGTCCAGCCTGACAGTTTCAATTAAACCACTTGCATCATAATGATGCGTCATTTGACCGTTAAGGTTATTTGTAGGATTTGGTTGCGCATCTTGATAATCAAATTTTTCAATGATTTGTACTGGTGCATTGTTGATTTTGAGGTTGAGCGCAATAGGGCGATGTAATGCGTCATAGTCTGTTGAATAAAGACGCTTTTCTTCAGTCGCAGTATCATTTGCTTTGTACACATCCCAAGCAAACATGGGTTTGCCTGCCGCATCGTTGATTGTCCATTTATCTCCTGCATCCATGCTGTGTTGGAAGAGCAGGTTGCCAGCGATGTCGTAGCAAGGCACAGCGTTGGCAGGCAGCTCTTCGCCAACCGCATTGTTGGCGCGTGGTGGGTTAATGTATTGCATCACCAAGTGACCAAGTGCATCACGTATCCATAAGGGTTTTCCTTCGGCATCGAGCTTGCTGTAAGTGGTGTGATATTCATCTAGCCATGCACCGTTAGCATTTGGTGTGCGATTATGGGCAATGGAAATCACTTCTCGCCCAATACTGTCTAGTACTGTCATTGCAGGTGTATTGGCATGCTGGGCTGCCAGCCAACCGGTTCTTTGCTCTGCATCGGGCGGCGTGCCCAGGCCCGGAATCATTTGCGGATATGGCTGATGAGGATCCAACGAACTGCGATTGTTGCGTTTGTACCATTCGCTTTCCAGCACAGTATCATTGGCATCGAATGTTTTAACATGCCATGGTGAAAACTCAACCTTGCTAAATGTTCCATCAGGCATATCCGTACGCATGGCACGGCCAGCAGCATCGTAATGCATGATGGTAGAAACTCCATTCGCCTGAGGTAGCTCACAACCGAAGCGATCGCTGAAAGCTGGTTCGTATTGGCGAACAGGTTTACCTTTGTTGTTGAGTATGGTCAGCCCATTGACGATCCAGCGTGGCAATCCGCTTTGCGGGTCTGGCTCGGCCTGCACTTTTTTCATCAGCACATTACCGTGACCATCAGAACATTCGAGCGAGACTTGTAAAGGAGTATCCGCCAGTTGATGCTGTTCTCGCACAATAGCGCACGCCCCGGGCATGCGCTGTTCCCATTGGGAATTTCCATTGGAATCATAGATTTCACCAAAATGATAGACAAAGCGGCTGCCCGCTTTTGCTAGCCAGACTCGCGCCTGTGCTCCATTGCTTCTATCGACTTTTGTCGCAGTACAAAACGCTTGTACTTGTTGCGGACTTGGGTTACGAAGCTG
The DNA here is from genome assembly GCA_035423825.1 of Methylophilus sp. Classification (GTDB taxonomy): domain Bacteria; phylum Pseudomonadota; class Gammaproteobacteria; order Burkholderiales; family Methylophilaceae; genus Methylophilus. The sequence goes on from DAOMMM010000003.1 coordinate 177,263, forward strand.
AATATCGGAAGTGAACTCTTCAAGCGAATCCCCTTGCCATTGGCTGCCAATTTTCTTGCCTTTCGTCGCAAGAGCGATTGGCAAACCCAGCGTGTCGAATGCCACCTCGGTGTGATTGCCATTGATGTCAACCATTTCAACTGGTGCCAGCAGTCGGTAATCAAACCGGGCTATTTCTGTTTTATTGCCTAGGGCGTCCTGACTTGCACGAATGTAAAGATCCAATGGGTCATAAGCAAGCGTGGTAGTGTTGTTGAATGGGTCGGTGTAGCTCTCCGGCAAAAAGAAATGTTCATGAGCATCACTCGCAAACCCTGCAATCCCTGAGCGCATCCAGTATTGGTTCGCCGTACCGGAAAGAGCTTGATGCGTACCAGTCACATATCCTGAAACTTTCCCATTCTGAAGCAAATCAAGACAGGTTTTTGCAGGATTGCCTCCAGATGCTGCCTCAGCCACCCATTCCAGTTTATCTGCAAATACGTGATCAAGAAGATCACTGGTAAGCGCCAGCTTGTAATCTTCATACTTCAGGCTGCGCGGCCCGAGCTTGCCAAAATCGAGCGGATTGACAGGCGGTGCTGTATCGCTTGCATCATCAAAGTACAGGCTGCGCGTATGCTCGACGAGACGCTTGGCACTTCCTGTAGCAGACAGATTCTCGTGGTATTGCTTGAATACAACAGGATGCGGATTTGAAGGCGCACCCGGCAAGACACCATAACGCGTACTCAGCTCTACTTGAGCAAAATCCGCGGGCGTGTAGTAAAAACTCTCTGACCTCGGGATACCTGCCAGTTCAAATGTCTGTGTCTCGCATGGCAGCCGCAACCGATGATGCCGCAAGGGGTGAGTTGAGTTGTTGGAGAAAGGCTGGCCGCGCCGATCCAGTCTGGCATCCTCGGTATAGACCATTTCATTGTAGGCAACGTGCTTCTCGGCCTGAACCGCACCAATAAGCGCAGAAGATGGCAGATTGCCGTAATCTCCGGCTCTCCAGCGCGGATAGCCTATTAAGACAGTCTGCAATGGGTTGCCATATTCGTCGTGCCGCAGATTGATGGTGTGCGCCATGCGCGGATCTGGCTTCAGTTTGTCTGCGCCGAAAACAGACAGTTCGTATTGATAACTGACGGCTTCACTTTCGGTAACCAGAAAAATGGCATGGCGGTTTGCATTGCGCGCCTGCAAGCGCTGGATACGGCAATTATGCGTTGCTGTGCTATACAACCGTACTTCCTGTCGCGTAGCGGGGTCAAGCTCATAAATTTCCTGCCGCAGCACCATGCCTTTGCATGACCGCAAGGCTTCCCGCCATTCATCTGCAGTCAAATCGACGGGCAATTCCGGTTCAGGCAGACCATGTTCCGCAAAAGGATTGGCGTCTCCGGGATCGTTCAACCGGTCTGCATATCGGGCCGGAAAATACTCCTTGGCAAACTGATTCAGGATGCGTTGCCTGTCCAGTACTGCGCCAGTGTGATACCAGGTGACCGTTTTGACAGGGGCCTGATCAACCGCCGGGTCGTCATAGGTCTCAATATCGGTTTGCTCTATACGGCCGAACCCACGAAACTCACGTTCCATGCCATCGAAATAGCCATGATGATAGCTGTAGCTAGTGGCGAATGTGGTTTTGCGCCACTTGTCGCTCGTGATGACTTTGCTGACACAATGCACGGGAAATGGTAAACGCGTGATCCAAGGACTACCCTTGGCCAGATCGTCCAAATAGAAACGAGTGGACGGGGTATATTCAATTTGTGTTTTGCCGCCAAGATTATTTTTTACCTGCGTCAGAAGATGCGGTTTCTGGCCGCCCATCAGATCAATATAGCGTACTGGGGCAGTAGCATCTGCAAGAAGATGAGAGTTCCACACCAGACAGGCCGTGCCATTGCCCAGCAGATCTGCCACTTGTACCGCGGCAATGTTTTCTGTGGCAATTGGCAATGTGACCTCCAGCGAATCACTCAGGCTGTTGCCGGAACGGTTGTAATAAAGCTGTGCGCCATTCCTCCCCAGATAAATGATGTCCACCGGGCCGCTACCATCAATATCTGCCAGGCGGATACGTTTTGGATCAAACAGATCCACATGATCAAACAGGGGCGAGTTTCCTAGTGTAACCTTGCGTCCAAAACGGCCATACCCCAGATTGGGCCAGTAGCAAATCTCTCCATTGCGAATACGAACCAGATCGGTCAGGCCATCCCCACACATATCGGCCAAAAAAATAGTTTGGTCAACTTCAGAAAAAACCAGGCGGGGTCCGGCATTTTCATCGGGAGATTGTCTGTTTCGTTCTGCCGAAGCAAACCCATCTTCAGCAAGTGAAGGGTACCAAGTAAAAACCTCATCTTCGGTGATCAACGCATCGGCATGCCCGTCGCCGGTTAGATCGACAAAACGCAGATTGGCATCATTCCAGTTGATGTTGGGCAAGCTGGCAAAAGGGATGTGACGCTTCCAGCCTTCATCAGTGTCTCGCTCGTGAAAACCGGGCACGGGTCCGCTGAAATCGACAACATCAATCTCTCCATCACCCGCCAGATCAAGAAACTGATGCCTGCTGCCTTGCCCCATGGCTAATGCCGGCATGGGAGAAATCAGTTTTTGCGGCCCAAACTGTCCGTTGCCGCGATTGGGCCTGTAATACCAGGCACCCTCTTGTTCGCTCAATACACCGCTCAGCCCTTCACCATCAAGATCGACCCACTGATAACCCGGTCCCTGGGTTCCCACAGGCAGATTTGCAAGCTGTTCTGCAGCAATTAACCGAGCAGTGCTGTCAACTTTAGCCTGGCTATATTCAAACTCAACGGGTGGAAGCGCACGATCATGGTAGTGATCATTCACACGCTCATAGCTGCGGTGTGTCGCTGCGCGCAAACAGGTATAACCCCCAGCCTCCGGATTATTGAGCAATGTAGCATCCGGATGGTAATAGTCGAATTCCGTTGCGTGCACCAGTACAGGCTCAGGCGCAAGTTCCTCGAAACAATGGTACATCAGCACGCGCCGACACAAGCGGTGGCAACGAATATCGAACCCGGCCCGATGGCTTGAAAAAACGTCACTGCGTTCAAACGGCCTAGTACCGAGCACAGAGCTGGGTGAGCCAGGGGTGTAGGGAGGGTTGGCGGCTGGGTCGCCATAATCAAAAACTACCCGAAACAGATAATCTTCTTCGGGAAGTACAAGCCAGTTACCGGCAGCTGCCAAATCAGGGAAATAGGACGTCTTGTTCCCATAGTAGATTTCTTTCGGGTAGCGATAGGCTAGGTGCTGCTCTGAAGCTCGGTTCGATTCCCAGACACTCTCTCGGTCAAGTTCTCCCAGGTTATCCCCAGCATAGCGGTAATCAATCACATTGCCTTTGTCGTCATGGCTTTGGCAAATCAGCCATTGGTAAATGCGCGATCTGTCAGCCGGATCCGCAATCCGGCTTTCTGCACTACGACCATACCATGTAGTGACGTTGTCACGACTGATGCTGCGCCAGAATACATTCTCAAAACTGCTTGCTTCAGCCCAGCGCTCGATGCGTGCAAACAGTCCCTCGACGCGAGGTCGATAAATCGCAATCTGGTAATGCTTACCGTAAACTTCAACGTTTTGAACGGGCTCTTCACTGGGTACCAAATCTTCGGCCCCTGAAAGAATGAAAACGTCCGACTCCTCATCATCACGGTAGCGCGGCAACCCCTTATCGGTCTTGCGGGCAATTGATGGTTGAGAAAGGCTCCAGCCCAGGCCAAATGGGCCATTGCCTGCCCCTGAATCGTAAGATAGGGACAATTGTGGCCCAAAGCCTGACCGGCCAGGAGAAATGGCGATGGGGATAGCGAGAGAGCCTGAACCGGTTACTGGATTGGCAGTAAATTTCTCGCCAATACCTTTGATTGCACCGCCACCTTTGGGCAAGGAAACAGCCGGAGGCTTGATCAGAAAATCTTTCTCAGAAGTTTGGTCTGAATTACCGCCCTGCTGTACCAAAGCCGCCTCCTGTCCCTAAAACAGTTTGCATCGCGGCATCAAATAGCTTCTTTGTGACTGTCCGCTAAATGCGAATCTTCAACACAATTTAAAGCAGGCGAAGGGGACTGTCAATGCTCGTTAAGTGAAAGCCATTGCACAGTGGTTCAGCAGTATTTGATAAATTCTTAATCCACAATAGCCCAGCCGGTATTCGTAGACACAAAGCTGCATTTAAGAATTAAATTTTGGCTCCCAGGCCTCTTGCTCTGAAAACATCCGCCGCTGCCATTTGTTGATCGCCTGTCTGCTCCAATAAACGAATTTACCAATCCGCACAGGCGGTGGAAACTCGTTTCTCTTCACCAAATACTCCAGACCACGGGGTGAAATGGATAGCATTTTGCAAAGGTCGGCTTTACTGAGTAATTCGGACAATACTTCTTGATTCATTTTCGTCATACTTTCATTAGATAGGAACCAAGTATAGTCACCATCCAGGCATAACAATTTAGTGTATCCGACTCGGGTTGATGAAAATGAAAATATGACTTTTTTGAAAAGATGCTACAATGATTTCAAGGTCGTAGTTTCTGGCATTTTTCTGACACTACGACTTGGCCATCATTGCGATTGACTGCGGGCGACTGCGGCTAACCCAATGATTTTATTAATGATTGCGTATGGCTTCTCAATGGTGTGAACCCTTGTTTCCCCTTGAAAATCCGCGTGTCGACGGTTCGATTCCGCCCCTGGCCACCAACACTCATAAAGCTCACAGAGATGTGGGCTTTTTTATTTCATCTAGAATGATTCGCACATCATGATTAGGTATCAAGGGTTACAGTATTCGCAATTTACTGGATCTGCAAATTCTTCAGTACCCCGTTTTCGCTTCTCGCTGTAAGAACAGTGTCTACAACTCCACTTTTCATATTTAGCTACTTTTGTTGCTGACCTACACACGCTGCAAACTTTTTTGTCCAACAGTGCTGTCATCCAAAAATCTGGCAAATTACATTCTGGACAACTTGAATGTAGGCGTTCAACCAAGTTTTGTGCTGCTTTTACAATCATCGCCTGTCTCATTGGATTGCAATGTGCCCTGAGATCGTTTTCAACAAATACTTGCTGAGTGACACTGCGAGATAGCGCATCTTCAAAGGCGGCTCTCAAACAATCCGGATTATCAATCCCTTTAGCCAGCACAAGTTGATGCGCATTATCTGGCCTCATAACCAGATGATGATCTGGAAATCCTGCCTGTGCAGCAAATTCTTCGAGAGAAGACCAATTTTTGACTTCACGCTGCAAACTCATGCCTGGCCCTTCAGCAATCCCGACGATTTCAAGTCCACTCCATGTATCCAGCAATAGAACCATCTCCAAATTCCATGGCATCATTCCAGTCCATGGATCTGTAACAAAGGCTCCCTCACTGCCTATACCAAATCTGCAGCCTGTTAATTTGGCGCCTAGCTCGGCTTTTTTACGTGCAGCCTCTCGCTGAGTTCCTTGTCGTGGAATTTCACGTGTAAAGCTACCAAGGGTATCTGTGTCTACCACGTCGGTATGAACAAGATGACATCCAATCCCTTCTTGAAAAACCGAAGCCAGTAGCATTTCCTTTCTATGGCGTGTTAGTAGCGCTATTGGCCCATTATTTAAATCCTGCATAAAGGTGGTGATTGAGTAAATCATCTGATTTTTCAGAAGCCGATCCTTGTAAAAATTTAGTTAGGTGCATATCCCTGATGACCACTAACATAACTCAAGGAAATGCCACCTACCCTTGGAATATTGCACCAAATCATCGCCGGCATAACGCCATAAATGCAACCAGCCATTCTCAACCAACTGCCTCACTACCTCGTGCTTACTGATAATGCGCTCAATTACGGACTCCGATGCGTCAATCACTACAGTTAGCCGCAATGGCTCATGTACCCATTGCTCACCATCATGGATGGACTGTTTTGACAATCCAATGCGCAAATCGCCGCCATTTCCTTCAAACACGCCGATATGCCCTCCAACAACATTGTGCAAAACCTTATTGCCGCAACCCATGTGTAAAGGGTCACTAGTAGATGAATGGTATTGCCAGTTAATCCAGTGTGTAACCAGCATTGGGGCGGTCATTAAAAGCTCCAAAAGGCTACCGTCAGCATCTTGTGTGGCATCGTAATCGTGCAAAAAAACACGTCCTTGCAGGAATTTGTTTTTCGTCCGATATCGAGGAGCTATGATAAAAGCCGCGCTTCCAGCCAGGCCCCACTCTGGACGGGTTTGAGCACCGTCATTGGCGCGTTTTCGCATCAGAGTGAGTAAATCCTGATCACCAATCGATGAATCAATGCCCAAGCTTGGCGCTCTCTCCCTACGCACCAGATTGCCAGCAGCAACAAGTGCAGGAGTTAACTTTTCCCACAAGTTAAGCGCATGGTCAGGAAGAAGATCAAGATCAAAAACTTCTATTTCATCAGTAGTCGTATTGTGTAATCCTGCTAAAAAAACTGTATCAGCGGGTATAAAAATACCTTTCTCCTGCAAGCCTAGCCTAGTTGAATCATCGTTGAGCAGGGTTGCCAGTGCTCGTGCATTGACCTCTCCGGTCTGCCCACAGCAAGCCCCACAATCTAAAGATGCTGCGTGCGCATTGTTTGCTGTCTGGCTACCATGCCCTACCAAGAGCACTAATGGGGCAATCTTTTTTTCCAAACCCAGTGCGCAGATTACCTGTGCAGCAACATTCGCCTTACTGGCAATATCCGAAATGGCAAGCACAGGTCTGACAGCATCACGATAACGCTTAGGAATCCCTGCGTGGTCAATATTTTGCCTTGGTCCGCGCGATGGACTGACCCATTGCATTAGCTTACTCAGATAGCCTATGCCTGCAGCCTCTACGAACGAGAAAGCCGCGCTAGGCCAACGAGTCCCTGACTCCCATTGTGCAGAATGGTTAAAATGAAATTTTCTTGCCTCACCAACTGCTTTTGTCATTGCATGCGAAGTGCTCTCTTCGCAGCCTGAATGGCAAACATGTTCAGTTACCTCCATCGTTGGCGCGAGCAATCCAGGCAGTTGTGGTCTCTTTAATCCGGTACCCACAGGTGAATAGGCAACCGGCAAACCAAAGAAACCAGCGAAACCTATTGTTTGCAGATTTGGGTGGGACTGCTCAAGTGCCCGCCGCATGCGCTCGCTACGTACGTCGATGCAGAATGCTGCCTGTACCTCTGGCAAGTTATTCTGTTTGTTAATTTCCACTTTGCATAAAGACCCTGCAAGCTGGCGCTGATAACCTGCTTCCAGTGCAAGCTGCCAGACTTCATCGATGATCAGCATCTGCTCAGCGCGCTGTAGAGTCTCAGCTGCATGGCTCCATTCTTCCTGTAACGCTGCGAATGCGTTGCAGGCCGTAGCGTCATCCTTGCATTTCAGCAGAATGGCACCCCAGGCAAGGCGTATCGCTAGCAACTCACGCAGATGCGGATCGGTTTTCCCCTGCAAGTGTGCCTGCCAGCCAAGATAAGCACACCAGGATGCCCACCCGTTTACCGTCAAGAGTACCGCCTCAAGATAATCTGCCCAAACAGACTCTGGCAGTCCTAGCCTTTCAAGCACCCAACATTCAGCATCCCTCGCTGTCGCCGGTAAAGCATGAAGATGTTCGCCTAAATTAGGCAGCCCCATTAAGATGCCGATTCCGTGGTCGTGTGTCAGCGTCTCCCTCCAGAAGGCATATAACCCCTGTTTGCAGTCTGGCTTCCAGTCGGCTTGATCGGTATCAAAATACGCGGCACAAGTCTGACTGACTTGGTGAGTGATAGCCTGTCTCCATGATAGCCTGCTGTGCTTATATTGATCATCATCCAGCACGTCAATCAACAACGGCAATTGCGGCAGGTGTAGCGGTTTTTGCAATGCCTGCAGACATTCAACTTCATTTATCGAAGCGGCCTGCGCGGCTGGAATATTCTTGAGTGCGTAACTCAGATCGGACAGCATTATGCGACCAGCCTCCCCAGCCTGCTTCAGATATCCGCGCGAGGGGAATAGGCTGATATTGCCAAGCACTGCCATACGAGCTGCAACACGCCGCAAAGGATGATTGACGCGCTGCCAGTAAGGATTCACCGCTATGGAGCGATCAAGCGGCCAACTAGGCGCAATAGCCTGGCAAGCCTGTGAACAAGCTATGTCGATGCGTTCTTGAATTGATACCATTGACGCGGAGCAACTGCCCGGGAAACCTGAAATCAACAGTCCACCATCCATAAAAATCTCCTTGAACGTTAAATTGCTTGGCGATCTGTCATCACAGACTGATGAGGTTTGTCTGCTGAAACCCAATCTATCGGCCATAATTTCAGTGCCAAACGAGTGTAAGCCTCATCCACATAAAAGCCTGCATAACTCCAGCGCTGGAAAACTCCCATATTTGCCGGGTAAAGTTGCAGGGCAACCAATAAAAGGTACATGACCGTCATGCCAAGCAAGGCGAAAACGCCAGCTTGTGTATCAACCATGTCGAAAGTACCTAATGGCAAGTTGTGAATCAGTGCTGCCAGGATTGTTAGACTGGCAATCATGAAAGCAGCTGTTAAAAGGTTGCGGCTGATAGCTCTGTGATTACGAGAAGCTGCCCACAAAATTGGAGCCCAAGCCAATGCTAGGATAGCGCTCCACCACCATGGCCACGTCAACTCCATCACATATTCTTGTATTGCCAATATAATAGCTAATGCAATGAATGGTGCTAAGACAAGGCTGACAGTGGATGCTGCATTTTTGTCACGCATTTGTTCTATCTTATTCTGTTGCACGATACTAGACGCTGATAAAAACGCATGTGCTTTATACAGGGAATGACCTATCAAGTGCATGAAAGCCAAGGTATATAGCCCCAGACCGCACTCGAGAATCATGAAACCCATCTGTGCAACGGTAGACCAGGCAAGCCGCACCTTTACACTGACACGGGTGAGCATAACGAGCCCTGCCAGCACAGCAGTGACTAGTCCGAATACTACTAGAAGCCATCTCGCATAATGAGCAGCTTCTAGTAGCGGGGCAAAACGAATCAATACGAATCCAGCAAGGTTAACAACTCCAGCATGAAGCAAGGCAGATACAGGGGTAGGCGCCTCCATGACCTGAACCAGCCAGCCATGCACCGGAAATAGTGCTGTGCGAATCACAACCGCCAACACCAAGCACAATGCGCTCAGGTGCAAGCTCATCGATATCCCAGCATGAGAAAGTTGTTGAAACATTGCTGTAAGTGATCCGTTGCCCACTTCCAACCAAGCAAGGCCAGCTGCCGTAATAAGTAATGCATCAGCAACGCGATCTGCGATTTGTTTTTTGTGCGCTGCCAGTGTTGCAAAGGGGCGCTCTGGATAAAAGCATAATAAATGTTGGAGCGCTACACCAATTAACGCCCAAGCACAGACTAAAATGACCCAATGGTCTGCCAGCAATAGAATATTGACTGCTGCAAGAACGCCAGAAAAAGCTGCGATATAGTTCGCCTGCCTTGGCTCACCTTGTAGATAGCGTGCCGAAAATATACCAATTACTATGCCTAACAAGATCACCAGTACTGTTACCCAAGCCTGTAATTGTGATGTTTTAAGCCCTAATGACATTAAGGCTTGGCCAGACATGTTTGAATTCGCAATATGCAGAAAAAGAGAGATAAAAGCACTTAGCAACGCAGCGACACTAAGTATTGAAAAATCACGCCATAGTTTACTGGCATCCAATGGTCTGATATGAGCTAGCAATACACATACAGCCATGAATAGCGGAGGTGCCAATGTGATGCCCGATATAAATAGCACTAATTGATCCATTTACATATTCCTTTTCATCGAAGCGAACACACTAAGTGCTTGCTTCTTATATAAAACTACAAGTGTGAAAATACTTTTAATTTACAGTGGGATAACTAGAAAATGTCACAACGATGACAGCGTCACCTTCATAATTCCCGTTAGATTTAATCGAGCAAGTCGAACCGCGACAACAAAGCTGAGCTATTCCATAGTCATAAATATCGCTTCCAACTTTTGTTTATCGATAGAACGAGTTGTGGACCGGTTGTGAAGACCATCTCTTGAATTCAATATTTTTATATCCCCTTGCGTGACCACCACTCTTCCATTGATTTCAATTTTTTTAGACGAAACCAAAATCATCCTTCCTTCAATTTCAATCAGCTTATCCATATCCATATTTCCAATTTTTAATACAGTTAGTCAGTTAATTTGATCAACATGAATTAGTGGAGATGATGGTAAAGGAATTTAAAATATAAATTAAATATATATTAATCAATATAATGTTCTAATTAACTGATTAATTAAATTTTCAGTGTTATGTCATCAAGTACTAACAAAGATTGCGTCAAGTGCAGATATGAACTTTTAAAATTAAAAAATGTTTAAGTTCTACGGGGTATAATAGTGAGAGCAGGGATGATTGTTTCTGCACATACAAGATTTTGATTGCAGCTTAGACTTCAAATTTTCAGGGGTTCTCTTACCAACACCTTTTTATCAGATGCGCGCCTTGCTTGTATCAAGCAAACCTAATAAGAATAAATATTTCATCGGGTAGTCTATTTATGCCACAGCAATATCAATTTTCTAACATCAAGGCAAGCGAGCTAGCTGATTTGCTGGCGCAATCAAAAATCACGTTAGTGGACGTACGCAATGCTGATGAAGTAGCCAGAGGCGTGATTGCGGGTTCGGCACATCTGCCTTTGCATTTGTTGCCTTTAAAATACAAAAGCCTGCCAACAACCTTGCCTATCGTCTTTTACTGCCACAGCGGGGTCCGCTCTGCACATGCTGCTGACTTTCTTGTCAGCAAAGGGTTTGAAAATGTGCACAACTTGACAGGCGGCATTCTCGCTTGGGGTCAGGCCGGTTATGCGTTAACATCTCAAAAACCGTAAACTGGAATGATTATGGAATTCGATAAAGAATTAGATGCACGTAACTTGAACTGCCCCTTGCCTATCTTGCGTTGCAAAAAGGGATTGAGCGAGATTACAGGTGGTCAGGTATTGAAGGTCATGGCAACAGACCCCGGTTCCGTGAAAGACTTTCAAGCATTTTGCAAGCAAACCGGGCATGAGTTACTACAGCTAGATGAACAAACCGGCCTTTTTACGTTCTTTATCAAAAAACGTACAGATTAAAAAAGCACCTTGGGGTGCTTTTTTAATCACGCTTGATTGCTGCTGTTTTCTCGAAGTGTTTTAAGAAATTGGGAGATATCCCACTCGCAGCCACCGCAACCCGAAAGAGCTCCCGACTTTCTGGAAATCGCTTCAAGATCCAACCCTTGTTCAAACCAGCCCTGAATATCCTTTCGAGTGGTACCGCTGCAGGTACACATGACTTCTTCTTGATATTCGCTATTTGCGCTCATATCCGCTTGAACCCTATTTCAGTTTAGTCAGCTGTATATCCAGCTTTTCCAAACTCGCGGTAAAGTCTGCCAAACGTGCTTTTTCCTGTTCAACAACAGCAGCTGGCGCGCGGGCGACAAAGCTCTCATTACCCAGCTTAGCTTCAGCTTTGGCGATTTCACCTTGCAAGCGTGCGATTTCCTTGCCTAAACGCTCTTTTTCGGCTGCAACATCGATTTCCACTTTCAGCATCAGCTTGAAGTCGCCAGCGAGCATCACTGGTGCATCAGCCTCAGGCAATTCAGCCACAACATCTACACTCTCCAGTTTGGCTAGTGATTTAAGGTAAGGCGCATAGGCTGCCAATTGTTCGGCATTACCTGCAGCAATCAGCGGCACTTTAGCGGCTGGCGAAATACCCATCTCTCCACGCAAGCTACGGCAAGCATCTACAGCCTGCTTAAGCAAGCTCACCCATCTCTCTGCGGTTTCATCCAGCTTCTCCGTGTCAGATTGTGGATAAGCCTGCAACATGATACTTTCCGAACCACGCGATTTGTCCTTGAGTTTCGTCATTGGCGCGACTGTTTGCCACAACTCTTCGGTAATGAATGGAACGACAGGATGCGCCAATCGAAGCACCGTCTCAAGCACACGCAATAGAGTGCGGCGTGTCGCGCGTTGTTCCGCCTCACTACCATTCTGCAACTGGACTTTTGCCAGCTCCAGATACCAATCGCAATACTCGTCCCAAACAAATTCATATATCGCTTTGGCTGCCAAATCGAAACGATAGTCCGTAAACGCACGCTCTATCTCTGCTTCCGTGCGCTGCAGCAGGCTGACAATCCATTTGTCTGCCTGGCTGAACTTGCGCCCGCCTTCACCACAACTTGCCGCATCAAAGCCGTTGTCCTTACCTTCGGTGTTCATTAACACAAAGCGTGTGGCATTCCAAAGTTTGTTGCAAAAATTGCGATATCCCTCACAGCGCTGCATATCGAATTTGATGTCACGGCCTGGAGAAGCCAGCGAAGCAAAAGTAAAGCGCAACGCGTCAGTACCAAATGCAGGGATACCTTCTGGATATTCTTTGCGTGTACGTTTTTCGATTTGCTCGGCCTGTTTCGGATTCATCAAGCCTGTAGTACGTTTTTTAATCAGCTCATCCAGGCCTATGCCGTCAATCAAATCAATAGGATCAAGCACGTTGCCCTTGGACTTGGACATCTTCTGGCCTTCGGCATCGCGTATCAGGCCATGCACATAGACATGTTTAAACGGTATCCTGCCGGTGATGTGCTTAGTCATCATCACCATACGCGCCACCCAGAAGAATATGATGTCAAAACCCGTCACCAGTACGCTGGAAGGCAGATACTGCTGCAAAGCCTGGTTTTGCGCGTCAATGGAGTCATCACCCGTCCAGTCCAGTGTGGAGAACGGCCACAATGCAGAGGAATACCAAGTGTCGAGTACGTCCTCATCACGCTTCAAGCTGCCGGCATAGCCTTCTTTAGCCGCCATATCGCGCGCTTCGACTTCGTCATGCGCCACATACACCTGACCGCTGTCGCCGTACCAGGCCGGAATCTGGTGTCCCCACCATAATTGGCGGGAGATGCACCAATCTTGGATATTGTTCAGCCATTGATTGTAAGTATTCACCCAGTTCTCAGGGTAGAACTTGATTTCACCGTTGGCTACGACCTCAAGCGCCTGTTCCGTGATAGATTTGCCATGTTTACCCGCCTTGCTCATCGCCACAAACCATTGATCTGTGAGCATCGGCTCGATTACCACGCCTGTGCGGTCGCCACGCGGCACTTTCAGCTTGTGTTTTTCGGTCTTGACCAGATAGCCTTGAGCCTCTAAATCAGCAACTACCTGCTTACGCGCCGCAAATCGTTCTAAACCTTGATATTGACTAGGCGCGTTTTCATTCACATAACCCTGCAAATCAATGACACTAATCATGTCCAGGTTATGCCGCTGACCCACTGCATAATCATTGAAGTCATGTGCTGGCGTCACTTTGACCACACCGGTACCAAATTCCAGATCCACATAATCATCCGCAACAATAGGAATCTCGCGGTCGCACAACGGCAATTTGACAGCTTTACCAATCAGGTGCTGGTAGCGCGCATCTTCCGGATGCACCATCACCGCCACATCGCCCAGCATGGTTTCCGGGCGCGTGGTTGCCACCGTCAAATGGCCGGAACCATCCACCAGCGGATAGTTGATGTGCCACATGAAGCCGTCTTCTTCTTCCTGCACTACTTCCAGGTCAGAAACCGCCGTGCCGAGCTTCACATCCCAATTCACGAGGCGTTTGCCGCGATAGATCAGCCCTTCGTTATACAAACGAACAAAAGTCTCAGTCACCACTTTATTAAGGCCAGCATCCATGGTGAAGCGCTCGCGCGACCAGTCTGGCGATGTCCCTAAGCGGCGCATCTGCTTAGTGATGGTGCCGCCAGAATATTCCTTCCATTCCCACACTTTTTCGAGGAATCTCTCACGGCCCAAGTCATGGCGACTTACACCTTGCGCATCCAATTGACGCTCCACCACGATTTGCGTCGCAATGCCGGCATGATCGGTACCAGGCTGCCACAAGGTATTATCACCACGCATGCGGTGATAGCGTGTGAGCGCATCCATCAGGGTCTGGTTGAAACCATGCCCCATGTGTAGAGTGCCTGTGACGTTAGGCGGCGGTAAAAGAATGCAGAAGTTCTCTTTTGCCTGTGGATCAAAACCGGCAGCATAGTAGCCCTTGCCCTCCCAAAATGTATACCATTTGTTTTCAATGGTTTTGGGATCAAAGGATTTTGCTAAATTTTCGTTAGCGGTGGGTGGTGTAGTTGCATTTGACATAGCCTGCGATTTTATCATAGCAGGCTTGGCTGGCGTAGCCTCTGCCTGGGGCTGCGCTATTTTTGACAAGACTAGCGAATACTCAGCCCAGCAAACCCGGCTGCAAAGGCTATCAAGAGATGCAAGGCTCCCTGCCAGCGCAACCTGTGACGCAGCGAGTCTGGGCTTTGTGAGGATAAGATATAAGGCCGCTTGTCCCTAGGCTTGCGCATGACGTGCACAACCGGGGTGTTTTGACGAATATCCGCATGTTGTCGCCGAACCTCATGCAAGGCGGCCTTTCGCGCCTCTTCCCATTCTTCCAAGTCTATCTCCCCATCACGGTTCTTATCAAAGCGGGCTTTGAGCTGGGGTTGGTCAAGTTTCCATTCGGCCAGCAACTTTGCCACATCGCTCTTGATATCCAGCCGATGGTGCTCACCCCCCAATGTAGAGAACTCTCCTAAAACATACACAGCCTTCGTTAACCGATATTCGGTGATACGCCGGTCAGATTCCCTTTTGACGGTTTTATCACAGGCAAGCAGTTCTGCACCTTCCGGATCGATGACACATACACCGCTATCATCTTCAATTTCAAATGTCATGGAACTCTCACCACTATCGATGATGCGCCATTCATCACCGTTCTTTTGCTCGATGATGTATCGATACCACACGCATGCCATGCCGGTTGTAGGGCTGGTCACCCAGTTAGCACGATTACTGCTGATTTTGCCAAACAGCTCAACATAACCTTGCGCCGCAGTGCCGATTTTGGAAGTTGCCACATTACTGACAGCGAACATACGCTTGTTACTGTAAATCCAGATAAAGAAACTGATTGCGGCCATACCATAGAAAACCAAGCGCCACACTGCTGGGTTTTGTGCTTTGAAGCCTACGTAAATGAGCAGCAAATGCAGGCTAAAAGCAAAGATGTCCTGAGGCTTCTGCATCCAGAAAGTGCCTAACATAGGGGTGTCGCCCGACTTACTTGCTCTCGAATAGTTTGCCTAGATCGACATCCGCAGTTTCGCCTGCGGAGAACTTGAGCAGTTCGCTACGCTTGAAGCCAAAGAGATTGGCGATGATGGCATCCGGGAATTGTGCGATGCGCACGTTATTGATATTGACGCTATCGTTATAGAACTCACGACGGTCGGCGATTGTGTTCTCCAATCCTGAGATACGTTGCTGCAAATGCATGAACTGCTCGTTGGATTTTAAATCCGGATAGGATTCTGCCAAGGCAAACAGCCCGCCAAGACTTTGACGCAGTGCTGACTCGGCCTGACCCAGCGCAGCCGTGTTATGTGCAGTGCTGGCTTCCATCACACGTGAGCGGGCCTGTATTACCTTTTCCAGCGTCTCCTGTTCGAACTTCATATACTCTTTACATACTGCCACCAGCTTTGGAATTTCCTCGTGCCGCTGTTTCAGCAACACGTCAATATTCGACCAAGCCTTATCAACATTATTCTTGATTTCAATCAGGCTGTTGTAGGTCATGACTGCATATATCGCCACAACAAAGATGATTCCGAGAAAGATGAATCCCATACCGGCCCTTTCTTATTGTCAGATGGTATTGCCTGCTAGTTGGGTTGCTTAAAATCCGGGCCAAAAAGTTCCTGGCCTGCCTTTTCCCAATATCTGGAGTAACGCATTAACCTTTTTTCGCTAATATCTGAGTGAATAAATTTTGCTTCTGGCTGCCAAAGCGGATTAAAGGTTTCTAACAGCAACTTGAATTGTCTATTCGGAGTATCCTGCGACACGACTTGCCCGATACCGCGCTCGTTCAATACGCTATAAGTATCCCCTTGCCACACTTCAACGTTAGGCATTTCATTCAGGCAATCCGCCACAAACTGCAAGCGCTTGAGCGGCCACTTGCCATACATCCGGTCATCAAATACGAATATCTTTGGGATGGGCTTATGCAGCAATGGATTAGCGGCAGACAACATTTCATCATGTACAAACACGGCTACCGCCTGATGCGCCGAGATAGGCGCTTTAGGTGGGGGCATGATACGAGAGACCTTGGCCGGCGTATCTTTCGCCTGCCCAAAGAGCCTTTCATTTAGCACTTCGTAACTCGCATCGAATGGGCATTTGATTTTGCAATTCGCACAATATTTCTCACCACTGAAACGTGCCAGATTCTCTTTGTTGAAATAATAGGGTTTAGAGCTGAACAACGAAGCGACCCATTGCCACGACAGGTGGTTCGACGCTTTATCACCATCCAACGCAAAACTTTCAAACCAATCAGCAGCTTCGCGCCAATCCACTTTTAGCCAATGGATCACATAAGCCGCGAACCATAAGCGCGCATGGTTATGCACATAGCCTTCATGCAGCAAATCGCGGATGATCCCATCCATACACGGCACACCGGTGATGCCCTGCCGGATAAAGTCTGGCATCAGCTTGTCGCCCAATGGAACTTTTGCCGGCTCGATATCGCTGAAAATACTGTCCCCACGCAAATACCACACACGTCGCCAATAATCCCGCCACGCCAATTGTCCGACAATTTCTATGGCGTCACTGCCGAACCGGCTACGCAGATTGTCTGAAGCTTCTTTCAGCGTGAGGCATCCATGCCGGAAATAAGGGGACAAGTGGCTGACCGCACCGTTGAGAAAGTTACGGTTACGGCCATAAGCCCTAGCATCGAAGGTATTAAGGCGTTTGATCGCCTCCCCGCGTCCGCCATGCCATTTTTCACTTAGAAATGCGCCTGTCGCTTGCGGAAACATACGCCGCATGTACTGCAAGCGTTCTGCTCGATCATGTGGCAGGGTAAGTTTATATACGTTAGCCATGCATTGTTCGTTATCGTTTATTAATGTTAGTGTACTCTTTTTTTGCCGCTTTTACTGCAACAGCCGCCTGCAGGTTGCCTGATGGAGTTACGGCATTAATTAGTGCTAAGATACCTCATCTTTGCGATAGGAGCTATCATGATTGATGCGATGTGGATTTGGGGTGCAATTGGTTTAGTGTTGCTAGCTATGGAAATGGCATCTGGCACGTTCTACATTTTCTGGTTCGGTGTTTCAGCGCTATGCGTCGCAGTTGCCATGGCCATGTTCCCAGGCATCCCTCACAGTATTCAATTTGCCATGTTCGCCGCCCTGTCCATCAGTTCGCTTGCGATTTGGAAGCTACACTATAAAAAAGCTGACTCCAGCTCAAGAATTGGTCAGGCGCAAGGCGAAGAAATTGGCCGTGTAGGCATAGTGATTGAAGCATGCGACAAGGAAAAAGTCGGCAAGATACAGTTTACGCAGGGCTTGATGGGTAGCCGTGAATGGCCGGCTGTCTCTGACCATCCCATCGCATCTGGCGCCCATGCAAAAGTAGTCGCGGTCGAAGGCAATTCGTTACGCATCCATTCTGTTTAAAATTAACAACAATACTTCAACAAGGAAAAGATCATGACCGAATTTAGTTTGATTCTGATATTTTTAGTGGCAATCGCCATGTTCAAAGGCATACGCATAGTGCCTCAGGGTGAGGAATGGGTGGTGGAACGCTTAGGGAAGTTTGCCGGGGTGCTGTCGCCCGGCTTGCACATCATCAATCCAATCTTCAGCAAGGTCAGTTACAAGGTCACCACCAAGGATATCATTCTGGATGTGCCTGAACAGGAAGTGATTACCCGCGACAATGCGGTAATTCTGGCCAACGCAGTCGCTTTCATCAAAGTCAGCAACATCGAACGCTCTGTCTATGGTATCGAGAACTTCCGCGAAGCGATGCGCAACATGGTGCAGACCAGCCTGCGCTCGATTATCGGCGGCATGGACCTGAACCACGCGCTCACATCGCGCGACCGCATCAAGGCCGAGCTCAAGACGGCTATCGCTGATGAAGCGCTGGATTGGGGCTTAACGGTCAAAAGCGTCGAGATTCAGGACATAAAACCCTCTGCCAACATGCAGCACGCGATGGAACAACAGGCCAGCGCCGAGCGTGAACGGGTAGCCGTAGTGACCCGTGCTGAGGGCGAAAAGCAATCGCTTATCCTGAATGCAGAAGCACGCCTGGAAGCAGCCCGTAAAGATGCGGAAGCGCAAATGGTTGCGGCCAAGGCCTCTGCAGAATCCATCAAACTGATCAGTGAAGCGGTCAAAGAGAACAATACTTCAGCCACATTCCTGTTGGGCGATCGCTATATCCACTCGATGGAGAAAATGGCAGAATCCAATAACAGCAAAATCGTGGTGGTACCAGGCGATCTGGTCAGCGCAGTGAAGAACCTGGTTGGCGGAAAATAACTAAGAAAATAACGTCTACTTCTCCCGAGGGAAAAATGATGCTCTGGAAGCCAATATGGATGCGGCTATCAGAGCATCCCCGGAAAGATTTAAGCACAAACGTTACAGTTTGGGTCTTTTTTCAGCTTGATCTCGCGCCATTCCATCGAGAGAGCGTCCAGCAACAGCAGCCTGCCACAAAGCGTTTCGCCAATTCCCATCAATAGCTTCAATGCCTCTGCTGCCTGAGTGGTGCCTATCATACCCACCAGCGGTGAGAAAACGCCATTATCAGCACAACGTAGTTCCTGATCCTCACCGCCATCCGGGAATAAACAGTGATAGCAAGGTGTTTCAGGATGCCTAAAATCGTACACCGTCACTTGCCCCTCGAAACGCACCGCTGCACCAGAAACCAACGGTTTCTTCAGCCTGAAGCAAATACGATTCAGTGCATAGCGCGTGGCAAAGTTATCCGAACAATCAATGATCACATCGGCTTTTGCAGCCAGCGCCGTCATTTCAGCTTCCGTGGATCTTTTCTGCACAACGTGCACCAACACTTCGGGATTGATTTGATGAATAGTCTGCTGAGCAGATAACGCCTTGTTGAACCCGATGGCATTTGTGGTATGGATCACCTGCCGCTGCAGATTCGTCAGATCGACATTGTCGAAATCACAAATCGTCAATTCACCCACGCCAGAAGCCGCCAAATACAAGGCTACAGGGGCACCCAGGCCTCCGGCGCCTACTATCAGTGCATGGCTTTGGGTGATTTTCTCTTGCCCGGCATAATCCACCTGCGGCAAAAGGATATGCCGGCTATACCTTAGCAGCTGGTTGTCGTTCATTATGGCAGCCGACCTGCTGATATCATCTGATTAAAAAGCACGTTCGGCGATATCCAAATCACCATATCATCAAACTCACCATTGGCCGCTGCGGGCGGAGCATACTCATGATTGACGAAAGTACGGTCGAATGTAGCCCCCGCTACAGCTGTATTCTCAAGCTCGTCATTACCCAGTGGCGGCTGGGTTCCACCATTGTTTCCGGAAGAATAAATGACTGCCGGAACATTATTCGCTTCTAGCGCCGTACAACTGTAATCAAGACAAACACGAAGTATGCCTGCACCGGTTCCAGCTGTGCTCAGGCTAAAAGTAGTGCCAAACGCATTATTCACGCGATACTGGTAAGGCCTTCCCCAAGGGTCCGCCGACTTTACACCAAGCGTTACCCAAGGCAGATTGCCTCCTGTTGAATTAACATTGCTTGTATCAGAACATGCATCCTCTACCCCATCACCCGATGTATCTGGGCATGGCAACCTTAAATTGATTACCGCAAAACCGAGCAATCCACCCTTAATCTCCTGCAAATCACGTCGCGCCTCTATCAATCTGGTCTGTTCGAGCTGGCTGGTCAATGGCGTCAGGAATGCGGCCACCAGCAACCCGACTATCACCAACACGATAGCCATTTCCACCAAGGTAAACCCTCTGATTTTACTCATTAAACTCATCATGGCACGCTTATCACTTGATCGTTGAAGGTAGTCGTTAAAGGCATGGCCCTTGTATATACATCATCCAGAGGCGACAAGTTCTCACCCTCAAGATAGTTGTTCTCATTGGATTTGTCCACGCTCGTACTGCGCACCTGAGTGCCGATACGTTTACCTGCCGCTATGATGATGAATTGTTTGTTATTCGTCGGAGCAACTAATGCATTATTTAACGTCAAATCACCTCCGGCCGGACAACTTACAGTGCCTGTGACGCAAAGCGGAGAAACAGCATAATATATCACTTCCCTCCAACTGTTTAATTGAAACCAGTTATTTGAGCTGGTGCCACGCAATATCGAAGTCGCACCCCAAGGCGTTGCTGGGTTTGCCGGAATGCGCCCTTGTGTCAAAGCGCCGCTCTCGCCGCAATTGGGAGAGATGATGGTCGAGTTACCAAGACAAGTAGTATCGATAAAATTTGCAGGCCTTGGATAGGTTGAGACGCCGGGGCCATAATAAAAGCTGACGAGCGCATTCTTCACTTCAGCTATTACTCTTTTTTCTATAGACTGATTCATCTCATCTCTGGTGATAGTTAATATTTGGTCATTCACGATGACCGTGCCATTAATATCTTTTATCGGCCCCGTAATGAAACCATTCACATTACTATCGATAAAGTTTTGATTATCCTCTCCCAGCGCTTTATCCAAATAATTTGAAACCACATTTTGATTGGCAACATCCCTGAGCTGTGAAATACCATCCTCTCGTACAAGCACTGGACCCGGAGCAATCAATACAGCAGCCAACCCGTTATTGACGCCGTTAAATAAAACATTCCCAGAACTATCACGCAACGTGATCGTTGCAACGGTTTCACTATTTAACGGGCGATAGCGAGAATTGTTTTTGTAACGGCTGGAAACTGCATACCACAAGCGTTCACCGTCACCATCCCTGAGATCGGACAAGCCAAGCGTCCTCCAGGGCAAGCGACCTAGGCGCAGTGCTTGACCAGTCGTGCCGCCCGAACTGCCGCAAGCATTCTCTGCATCACCATCATTGTTCATATCTGGACACGGGAGATCTCCCGGCCTTGGACAATTTGTCGTACATGTTCCCGGGCTGAGATTTTGACTAGCTGCATACGCAAGCAACGCCGTCTTGGCCTCCATCAAGGCCTCAGCAGTTTTTTTATTGCGCTCATTACGCGCCTCAACCGGATCTAGGGAGCTTAGAAAATAGCCAGTTGCAATGAAGGCGATAATGAAGATAAAGATAAGAAGGGCTAAACCAGCCTGTCTACTTGCGACTTTCATCATCGATTCTTCCCGAATCTCCTTGCGCCGCATGGTTTCTGGCTTCACGCACACGATTGGTTGCCGGGTCGTACACCTGTCCTGCTTTTAAGCCAATATACCTGCCATCCCCTTTGATTCTGATAGGGATTCGATTACTGTTTTCGGGCAGACTACCCACAGCCACTTCTTTATTAGTAGAGTTTTCCTGTAGCGCCTGACCATTCACCCACACTGTGCTCGATTTGCCATCATTGCGTTTCACGTACCCTTGCAGATTAACTGCTTCTGGCAAAGATATTTGTGTAACCTCTGGCGTAACTATGGCAGTCTCTACTGGCTGCTCGGTTTTTGCGGAAATGTTCTTTCTGGTTTTACGCAGATACTCCAGATGACTGCGTTCACCTGCAGTAGTAAACAAACGCCCTATCGGCTCCGCAGCATTGCTGGGCATGCTCGTGAGGCATGCCCACAAAAATATCGAAAATGTTAGATAGATTCTCATTTTGTCGCAGAAAGTTGTGGATCGCGCAGGGTGAGCCAATCTATCTCACAAGTAGCTTTCAGATTAGCTTTAAAATTGTTCGGGTTAATTGGCATTCCAGATATCTGCTTCATTTCGCAATCACGCACAATGAACGGTGTTGGCTGGGCTCGCAACTCATCCAGCAAAGTCAGCAGATCTCCCTCATGCAGCATTTCCAGATCCAGCCGCATCACGGATCGATGCAAAGTGAAGTTACCCAGGTTACCTAAAAAAGCCGGACTGTAATTTTCTTGCAGACTGATTTTATAATCAATACTGAATAGCTTATGTTGCGCATGGATTTGGCGCAATATCTCTATCCATTCGATTCGACGTTCCTCACCAATAAAACCGTCGGCAAGCAATTGATTGTATATCGGCAAATATTGGACGATGGCATCTCTTTCCATACCAGAAGACTGGTACTTCTGGCGCGCCTGATTCAGTAGATTCTGCTGAGCCTGCATCGCCGATTCATGTTCAATCCGATAGCGATCCGCAAAGCTGACCAATATGCCTATCAAGACCAAGGCCAAACCTAGTCCGATGATAGGAAAGCGCAACCTGCGCCAATCGTGCGGAGTGAGCGTCATTGCTTGCCTCCTGTTTCCGTGGCCAGGTCGTCTGGCTTGAGTATGATTTTTAATTTAAAAATCGCTGGGGTACGCTCCGCAGTGTTCTCATCAGTAGTGCTACCTGACAGGTCTGACAAAGAACTCACGTTAATCGGCTCTTGCAGAATCACGACCTGATCAACTTTTTTATCCTCACGTAATCGCACCACTAGCTGGCTCAGTGTATTTAGTGCCGCACGATAATCACCGTTAAAGCCTTTGATCTCTGCATTAACAAATCCAATCTGCAGCAATTTCGTGCCTTCTCCAACCACTGAATCAGATTCTGGCAACGATGCTGCGACATCTTGCTCGTCCTTAAACTCAACTTGCGGGCTTTGTACCCAGCGGATTCTGTTAAGACTGATTTCGGGTAGCTCCGTTATAGCGACACTGAGTACCTGCATCAGCTCGCGTGGTGTGCGGTCATTCTTTTTGATGCTTTGGGCCAAATCTGCCGCTATTTTCAATTGGTCGCTTGGAATAGGCGTTGTGGGGAAGTTTTTCGCAACCTCATCATAGAGACTTTGCTGTTGCTGCGTCTCGGCCACCAAGGCCGCTAATTGGTTTTTCTGATGATAGCCCGACCAGACATAATAGGCCACAAGTGCCAAACCGCCAAGAACAGCCAGCAGCGTAGCAAGCAGGATACCACTCCTCAGCTTGTTCAAACTGTGGGCTTTTGTAAGCTCCACCGGTGCCAGATTGTCCGGCACGTTGCCACTGGCAAGCAGCTGCATTTGTACAAGCTCAGGATGCACTTTAACCAAGTCTGGATCAAGACCAATGTTCTTAGCAAACGTCAAAATATCTACGGTTTTGCAACCGATGCCTTGATCTTGGCTAATGCTCTTAGCGACCTCGTCCACCTTGGCGTCTAGCGCCGGCAGTACCATTTGCAATGCCGTGTCTGCTGCAATTAGACGTTGGCTCAACAAATACAGACGAGTCTTTTCCAGTTCAACCAGATAGAAATAAGCCCACTGATTCTGCTTGACCGCCGCCATTGGCACCGAGCGACTCATGCGTAAGCGACCATTGTGCAGATAAGTTTGCCTCAGGCCAGAACTCAATCGCTCACAAAGCAAAATGTTCGGTGCCAGCAGTTTCATTTGCCGTACTATCACCTGGCTGAGCATCGACAGCATATACACGCCGACCAGCGGAGCTTGATTACTGCGGATAACATTTAACCAGCCTTGCAAAAAATCGGAATTGTTGAGCGCGATAAACAGGAAATTGTCATCACGCCGCTTGTCTTCGGCACGATTAATGAAATGTGCAGCTCGGAATTGGCTATTGCGATTAAACTGATTCAGCTTCCGCTCAATCATTTCACGTCTGGCATTACCTGCGGTATGTGGCATGGTCTCTAGCCGATAATCCTCTTCTATCGCATCCACGAGCAAATACAGGTCC
This sequence comes from Methylophilus sp., assembly GCA_035423825.1. GTDB lineage: Bacteria > Pseudomonadota > Gammaproteobacteria > Burkholderiales > Methylophilaceae > Methylophilus. The sequence goes on from DAOMMM010000003.1 coordinate 201,185, forward strand.
ACGTCAGGATGTTGCGACAAATACTGGCTAAACGCCGTATGATCCTGATCAGTATTTTGAAACACCACATGTTGCTGCAGCTTGCTGCCCTGCCACACCCCTACCGTCAGGCTAGTATTGGTCGCACACAAAACGATTTTATGTTTGCTAGTTAGCATCAGAGTTTCATCTTACTGAACGAATCATAAACAGGGCCCAGCACCGACATCATGATGAACGCCAGTATCAACCCCAAAACGACGGTAAGCGCAGGCTCTAACAACTTTAACAGTTTCTGCATCTGCTCATTCACATCACGGTCATAAAAGTAACTTACATTCAATAAAGCTTTGTCCAGCGCGCCAGTACTTTCCCCAACCTTGATCATACGAACAACCAAAGGTGGGAACAGGCCAGCATTATGAAAGCTCTCGCTCATGCTGTCACCAGAGTTAATTTGCGTATGTACGCGGCTCAGCGCATCAGCAATCACGCGATTTCCCACAATGTTCTCGCAGGTCTTAATTGCCTGCATGATGGGAATACCTGTTTGATACATCAACGCAAAATAACGGGCAAATCGTGCCATGATAACTTTCTGCAATATTTCGCCCGTCAATGGCAACTTCAACTTGACATAGTCAAACTTGTACCTAGCTTCAGGACTTTGTTTAATTAACATAGTAAGGCCTGCAGCCAGCACCAGCGGCAGCGTTATCATCAGCCACCAATAATTCACCACGGCATCAGACAGCCAAATCAGCACTTTGGTCTTAAGTGGCAGTTCCTGCCCTAGGCTGTTTAAAAACTTCACCATCTCTGGCACCAGATAGATCATTAAAAACGCCACAGCCGCCAACACCACCACCAGCACAAATACTGGATAGGCAAGCAAACGTTTCGTCTGTGCAAACAGTTCATCCTGCCATTTCAGAGTGTTACTCAGGTTATCAAAGACAACAGGCAGTTGGCCAGTCTGCTCACCTGCTGCCACAAGATTCACAAACACTTCATTGAATACGTCCGGATGTTCTGACATCGCTTCTGAAAGCATCTTACCGGCTTCAACCTCCGCTACCAAAGCGCCTAAGACTTTCTGTAAATATGGATTCGTCGAACTTTCACGTAGATCGTTAAGCCCTTCCAGGATAGGCACACCGGCGCTGGTTAGTTGTTCCAACTGAAAACAGAACATCACCAGATCACGGTTGGTCACTTTGCTTTTCAGAAAAGCGGTTTTAGACTTCTCCGTTGCCCGGAATGTAATCAGATCCAAGCCCATCCGTTCAAGGCGAATCTCTAAATCCACTTCATTCAGCGCATCTATCTGCCCTTGTGCGTAGCGGCCAGCCTTATCAACAGCTCTGTAGTTAAAAGTCGCCACCTTGCTAACCTATTCACCGCTCATGCTATTGGCTGAGACGCGCTGTCAAATCAATGACGCGCATCACCTCTTCGATACTGGTATATCCTTCCAAAATCCTGCGAGCCCCATCATCAGCCAGAGTATTGAACCCTTTTGCCAGAGCCAGCTTGCGCAATTCATCCAAAGGAGCACGCCGCGCTATCAGTGCGTCCATATCACTATCGATACGCAACAGTTCAATAATTGCCATACGGCCACGATAACCAGTTTGGCTACAACGTTTGCAACCCTTGGGCTTAAATATCTGGATTGCCTCATTTCGCTTGACGCCCAGTATGTTGCGCTCCTCGACGGTTGGCTTAGTAGGCTCTTTGCAGTGTGGACAAAGTACGCGTACCAGCCGCTGGGCCACCACACCGATGATATTGCCTGCCATGATATCCGGAGAGATGCCGATATCCAGCAAACGGGGGAAGGTACCCAATGCCGAATTCGTATGCAAGGTAGTAAACACCTGATGACCCGTCATAGCAGCCCGAAATGCCATGGTCGCAGTGTCTTCATCTCGTACCTCACCCACCAGAATAATATCCGGATCTTGACGCATGATAGACCGGATACCATTGGCAAAATCCACTTTATTGACCTCGGCTACAGAGGTCTGACGCATCAGCGTGACAGGATATTCCACCGGATCTTCCAAGGTCATGATATTGACCGCTTCCGTATTTCTATATGATAGCAGTGAATACAAAGTCGTCGTTTTACCGCTACCTGTTGGCCCAGTGACGACTAAAATCCCTTCTGGTCGCGTCATCATTAGCTTCAACTGATCCAGCGTACTGCCACGCAAGCCCATGCGCTCCAGCGGAATGATAGATTTTTCACGGTCGAGCACACGCAATACGATGTTTTCGCCATGGATAGTTGGATGTGTGGATACCCTAAAGTCAATCGGACGTCCGCACAGATTCATATTCAACCGCCCGTCCTGAGGAGAGCGCGTTTCGGCGATATCCATGCCGCTTATCACTTTCAAGCGTACTGCGATGCCTGGCCAGTAGCTTTTGTGCAGACTGCGAATCTGCTGCAAAACTCCGTCAATGCGGTACCTTATTCGTAGAAATGCAAATTCCGGCTCAAAGTGAATATCTGATGCACCGCGTTTGACGGCATCCATCAACAAGGCACCCACTAGCCGTACTACAGGCTGTGTGTACTCTTCGCCGTCTGCGGTGAGGCTTTGATAATCGATCTCTCCTGTTTCAATCTCGCGCAGAATGCCATCTACAGAAAGTTCATAGCCATAAAACTGGTCAATATATTCTTCTAATTGCGCTTCGCCTGCCAACACTGGCTTAAGCTGTATCTGCCCACCCAGCATCGCGCGCAACTGATCCAGTGCAACGACATTGAACATATCAGCCATTGCGACCGTCATGGTCTTGCTGGCATCTTCATATGCTACCGGCAGTAAATGGTAACGTCTGGCAAAATCCTCCGGTACCATACTCAATGCATCAGCATCAGCCACCACGTTGGCCAAATCCACACTTTCCTGCCCAATGGTATGCGCCAACATATCGCGCACCATTGTTTCGGAAACAAAGCCTAGCCTTACAAGCTGACGCCCCAACGGGATATTGTTCTGATGATGCTCAATGAGCGCGATACGCAACTGATCCTGACTGATCAGGCCCTGCTGCACCATTAATTCGCCCAAGCGTAATTTACGTCTTTGTTCTGCCATCGTTACTGAATCGCCTGGATACGCGCTTCCAGTGCGCCTTTATCAATGCCGCTATTGTTGTTGATTGTTTCTAACGCTCTTTGATAATAAGGCAAAGCCAATTTCGATTTGCCCATCTGGTCCAGACTCACCGCCAAGTTAAATGCGTTTTCCGCATTCGGGTTAAGTCTGTTCGCCTCGAAATAAGCTTGCTGTGCAGCTGCCCATTGGTTTTGGTCTGCATAAAAATGACCAAGTTTTGCATGCAAATCAGCATCGTTCGGAGATTTCTCTATCATTACTTTTAAGCGACTCTCGCTATTTTGACCTGTATCCTGATTACCCATAATTGCAGCTTGCGCTATCTGATTGCGAGGCTCGAGTTCCAATACTTTGCGATACCAGCCATCCGCGTCCGCATCTCGCCCCTGCCTAGCGGCAATGGCCCCTAGACCCAGCAGTGCATCTACATTGCGAATATCACGCTGTAACACTTGCTTATATAGAGTTTGTGCTTCGTTATCATTGCCAGCGTTATAAGCCTCATATGCCCGCATCAATGCCGGATTCACCGCTAGGTCGGATTTGTTTTTGCTTACACTAACCGATACGCTGCGTGATGCTACCGCTGGTGCCGTGATGTCATTATTTGTTTTTGCTGTTGTTTTTTCTACCTGGAGAACCGGCTGTTTGATATCGAACACTTCGCTATCTGGATTTTTAGCTCTTTCTCTAGATGGCCTGACCGCTGGGGCATCTTCCACCGTAAGCCTTTCTGGCTCGACCTTATCTGTTTCTGAAATAGTCTCAGTCCGACTGGAGGCGTTTATCTCAGTAGAATCATTACCGCCACTAGCTTCAGAGACTACTGCACTCTGCTGCTGGACCACGGGAGGGATAAGGCGAGTTTGAGTCGCTGGTTCGGAGACTCTAGTAGCCTGATACACGTACCAAACTATCCCGAGCAATACTAGCAAAGCAAGACCTCCCAACATCGCAAGTTTGGCATTTTGGTGTGATGGCTCGATGCGTTTGGCAGCGAATATGTTTGCTGCTCTGTCAGGATGAAAAGCTGAGCTTGGCGACGCCGAAGTAACGGGCGTTGGATTAGGGGGAACCGTTTCTGTTAGGCTCATATCTTGAGCCGCGGAAAATACAGGGCTTGCCATTAAAGATGAATCTTCAGACCCATTCATCAAATCGGCATTTGGCTCGGCAAGGCTCATGGCCTGAAACTGCCCAGTACTGCCGAAATCGGTTTTCAGCACCTTTGGGCGGCGTTTTGACTGCGTTTTCTTCGCCTTGTCTGCCTGGGCCTTTTCAGCCTTGTCCAACGCCTTGATCAGTAAGCTCATGGTACGTCTGACTCACCAGTCTATTCTGCTTCTTCCAGCACATTTTGCAATTGTTGCTCTGGCAGATAACGCTTATAGCTCTGCAACTCATCACTTTCCAGGCTTGGACTGCTGATCACAGTTGGACGCAGGAAGATCACAAGCTCTGTTTTGCGGTTTGCATCGTTGCGGCCTGTAAATACCTTGCCAACTCCCGGCACTTCAGACAAGCCAGGCACCTTATCGGTATTCTTGAATATCTCGTCCTGCATCAAGCCACCCAAGACGGCAGTACTGCCACTATCAATTTGCAACAATGACTCCATCTCACGTACCTGGATTTGCGGGATGTTGCTTGGAATCGCCACCAGCTGTGGATTGGGATCACGCACAAAACCTACCACACGGGAGATGGTAGGCCGCACATTGATATTCACCTTGCCAGTGTCGTTGATTTGCGGAGTCACGCTCATTACAACACCAACAGGCACCGTATTGGGGGTCGTGGTAATCGTTGAAAGTACACCACCACCAACGGCCGCCTGTGATTGTTGTGCCTGGACTGTGAAATACACTAGATTGTTCACCACCTTAAGCACTGCAGTTTGATTGTTCAGCACCATCAATTTCGGGCTGGAGAGCACTTTCGTATCCCCGAATTGCTTAAGCAATGTCACTGACGCTGCAATGTTGCCAAGACGGCTGATTGGATTTAGATACCCTGCAACAAATCCCGCAGTCGTTGTTGCTCCCAATGCGTTTTCTTCCCCTGCGCTAATAGCCCCTGTACTGGGGTTGAAAGTAAACCCTTTTGAACCCAATGTCTGTCCAAAGACAAAACCACTATTACCCGGGTTATTCAGACGTGTCCAGTCTATCCCTGCCTGAAAGCTGTCATTCAGCTGGACTTCGACTATCGTCGCCTCAATAAGCACCTGCCTTTTTGCACTGCTCATCACCTTATCAATGAATTCTTGCACTTTCTCATGCTGACGATTAGTCGCACGTACGCTAATCACGCCTGTCTCGGCATTGGCAATGACATTGGCCGCCAATAGGGTTTTGTATTCGGATTTCGCCTTATCGCGCGCCTCGCTGGCACGCTTGACCTGCTCATTTGTGCTTTCGTTACTTGTGCCTTTTTCTGATGTCGCAATAGGCGCATCCAAATCGGCCTCGGTACCGATTCTTGAAACGATCACTTCTTTATCCGTTTCAGCCAGCAGATCCTTGATGTTTTGTACCAAAGACTCCCACAAATGGTTTTTGGACTCACTATTAACCGCAGTACGCGAACTATTATTTGCACCGTTACCTGATGTACTGATAGTGCTGCTCTGGCCTCCAGTCCCTGTACTAGCACTTTGCCCTGTGCTGGATATCTCTGCGGCCGCACCTATAAAGCCTTTGGTATCGCGATTCATATTGACGTAATCTACTTTATAGGTCCTCAAGACTGGTAAATCCGGAGTAATGTAGAGAACATTTCCTTCCATGTGGTAGGTCAGATCCACCTGCTTTGCTAGGCGTTCTAGAATTGCTGGCAACGTCTGATCCACCGCATTCAGCGTAGCTCTGCCCTGTATCGCAGGATGAATATCTATGTTGAGCTTACTCTCACGCGCCAATGCGAACAGTATTTCCTTAACAGGCACTTCGTTGACCACTACACTGTAAGTTTGTGCTTTGCTTGTTGGTTTGGGAGGCGGTAGTTGAGGGCTACTTTTAACAGGCTTGGGAATAGGCGCTGCTTGAGCGTTGCTCGTTGCAGTCATATTGGCGTTAGGTTTTCCGTCGATATGCCCTACCGAAGGCTTTACCTTTGACCTGTGGGCACAGCTAGTCAGAAATATAGCCAAAACCACCACTGCAAACAGACCAAAAAATGGTTTTTTAGGCAAGAACGTATTCTTTTCTTTTATCTGCACGACGTACTTTCCTCTGATTTAATCCCCTCAAAAAGATTTATCGCATAATTAGCTTTAAAATGCAATACTAACTTATTGAAGTTTCAATAGTTTTGTCAAAATCATCTCGTTTGTGCAATTTCTTCCAATACTCCGGCTACAGTGCGTAGCTGCGGACGGTTTTTTTTAAGCTCTTCTGGCAAAGTCTCAAGGACACGTACAGCCTCTGCCCGATCAGGAAAACCACCATAAATGACGTTGAATCCAGCTTGGTTGTTTACCCGCGTTCTGTAAACATAAATCTTATCTGATTCCACCTTGCTAGCTAGCTGTGACAAAGCATATTTAAGCTGCGTTTCATCATTTGCGCCAAACAACTGTATGGTGACAGTGGTTGGTGGTTGATTAGTCAGCCAACTATCTGTGATATTTAGACGACTGTTTAAAATATCCACCTGCTGCTGAATTTGCGGTGGCGACGGAACTGCCGGAGTTGAGTTCACTGCCACAGCATCAGGTTGGGCTGGTGCCTGAGGTTTAATAGCAGGCGCTGTAACGACGGCTTGGTGGGTGCTTGACAAGGCGTTTTCCTGATCCAGAAAATATGCAATGCCTAGACCTGACGCCAATCCCAAACTTAACAGCAGAATCCATAGCCAGATACGCTTTGGTGAATTTGAAAGCTTACCTCTTTCCAGGCTGAACTCACTATCCGAAATAGCTGCCTGCACATGCTTAGGGGTCACTAGATACACATTGTCTGCAAAAGCCGCCAGCAAAGCTTTATCCGCCAAGATATTGACTCGTCGCACCAACCCTTGAGCAGCCTGCGAAAGCTTTTTAATAGCAGCATTATTAAACAAAGGCGGGCCAAAATATCCGGCTGCCCGCAAGCGAAACATCAAATATTCGCCGACTTCACTAGGTTGTAACGGCGCCAGATTAAAGCTGTGGGTGATACGTTCGCGCAATTGACGGATGTGTGTCTGGTTCAGGTTGGCATCAAGCTCGGGCTGACCAAATAATACAATTTGTAGCAGTTTTTCGTGCTTGGTCTCCAAATTGGAAAGCAGGCGAATCTCCTCAAGCGTAGCTAACGGCATCCCTTGTGCCTCTTCAACGAATATCACTACTTGTTTGCCAGCCGCATGGCGCTTGAGCAGATATTCCTGCAACTTCTGCATCACCTTCAGCCTGTCTGCATTTTTAGGTAGCCTGAGTTGTAACTCAAACGCTATCGCGTGCAACACGTCTTCCGGTGCAACGCTAGGGTTGGCCAGATAAATGCTTTCAATATGTTTTGGTAGCATGGTTTGCAGCATACGGCACAGCATCGTTTTGCCACTGCCAACCTCACCAACCACCTTAATGATGCCCTCCCCATTACCAATCGCATACATCAAGGCATCCAATACCGCGCCACGGTTGCTGCCAGTAAAGAATACCTCAGTATTGGGTGTGATTTTGAAAGGGGGCTCTTTCAAGCCAAAATGGTTGTAATACATCCCTTAAGTTATTTTTCTTCTTGCAACTGAATCCGACTGTAAAGTGTCGTACGGTTAATCCCCAACAATTTGGCGGCTTGGCTAAGATTGCCATGCGTGGTACGCATCGCGGCATCCACATATGCTTTTTCCCAAGACTTTAAAACCTGATCAAGGTTGACATTGGCCTGGTTTTGCAAGTGCTGCAAGGCATAACTGGACAGATCCCCGTTGAACGCCATGGGTACCCCATCCACTTCGTTCTGGCGTGACAGATCAAATTCTGCAGCCAACTGCTGCTCATTCACCACTTGACCAGAATACTTGGCAATCAACCTGATGATGATGTTCCGCAATTCACGCACGTTGCCAGGGAAATGATAATCCTGCCAGCGCCTTTGCGCCTTTTCATCTAGCTTGAACGGTTTTTGGCCCGTTTCACGTGCATAAAAATCCGTAAAATGTTCCAGCAAGACCAGACTATCACCATTCAACTCTCGCAAGGGCGGCACCCTAACAGCGAACACACTCAGGCGGTGATACAAGTCCGCGCGAAAATTACCTGCGCGCACTTCGGCCCGCAAATCGCGATTAGTGGCTGCTACGATACGTGCCTTGCTTTTACGAATCTGGGTTTCCCCCACTCTGGCATATTCACCATTCTCCAACACACGCAAAAGCTTGGCTTGCATATCCAATGGCAGTTCACCAATTTCGTCCAAAAACAGCGTTCCCTCCCCGACATCCTCAAAATAACCTGCGCTGGCATTGGCTGCACCGGTAAACGCTCCCTTGGCATGACCAAACAAGATGGATTCAGCCAGCATAGGAGAAATAGCTGCACAGTTAACAGATAAATAGGGTTGTTTGTTGCGTTTGCTGAAACGATGGAAATTACCTGCTACACGCTCCTTACCACTTCCAGACTCCCCTTCAATCAGCACGGGGAAGGGTGAATCGGCAAACTGCCGAATCTGTGTAATAAGCGTCTGCATCGGCAGACTCTCTCCTATCATACCGCCATTCTTGTCTTCAGGCTTCTCGGTCTTCTCAACACTTTGAACCTTGAGAGAATTGACCAGCAGCTCTTTGAGTTTTTCGACGTCACAAGGCTTGGGAATAAAATCCAACGCCCCTAGCGCAAGCGCATGTTTGACATTCACATCATCGCTTTGCCCAGAAAGCACATGGATTTTCATGCTGGGAGAATGTGCAAGCAGTTCGCCTATCATTTTGAAACCTTCGTCAGGCTTATGCTGCATCGGAGGAAGGCCCAAGTCCACCAACGCCAGTGCTGGTGGTTCATCCAACTGACGCAGCAAACTTTTGGCTTGTGCTCGCGAATCTGCCACACACACTTCAAAATGCTTGCTTAACACAAAATGCAAAGTATCCGTAATTAACGGGTCGTCATCGATAATCATTAACACAGGGAGTGTTTGCGCCATAGGTTGCATCCTTCTCTTTTTTGCATTTTTTATAGTTATAAAGGTACTATAACCCGTATGCTGCTTGGTATCAATCACCAGGCGAAATAGCCGCATAACGTCAGGAATGAAAATGCAGAACTGGAAGCGAAAATTAATCTGGGCTGGTGTAATCATCATTGTGCTGCTTGTCATTCCGTGGATGATTCCGATGAGTGCTTACACCAAACAAGCAGAATCATTGGCAGCAAGAGCATTGGGGGTGCCAGTACACATCGGCTCACTGCAAGTGGCCATACTGCCAACACCACGACTGATTGCAAGCGATTTGATTGTGGGTAGAAATGAGGAATTCCGTGTTGCACGCCTTACTGTTCTACCTGCCCTAACCAGTATGTTTTCGGAAACCAAAGCCATTTCGAGTATACGATTCGAAAACCCCATTATCAAAAAAGCCGCGCTAGATATCATTGCCGCGCTATCTAAACAACCTAAAGATACCAGCAGCAAGACAACCATAAACGTGCACAAGATTCGCATCAGCGAAGCCAAAATCCTCTGGCCTGACATGCAATTGCCCGAGATAAATGCGGTGATAGATCTAAACAAGGAAAACATGCCAAAAACGGCCAGCATTGAAAGCTTGGATGGCAAACTCAAATTTGATTTAACTCCCGAGGAAAATCGACAAATAATCACTTTTAACGCTAAAGCATGGACATTACCCGCGGGAGCCCCTTTACTGATTGATAAACTGGACGTAAATATGGTGCTGTCCAGCAACAAATTAGATATTTCAAACATTCATGCAGCTCTTTATGGCGGCAAACTAAGCGGCCATGCCAACCTAGCTTGGGGAAAAACCTACAAATTGAATGGAATGATGAAACTGGACAATCTTGCCGTACATGAGCCAATAAAACTGATGAGCAAATCCAGCCGTGTCAGTGGGCAATTATCCAGTAACGGGCCGTTTAGTGCTAGCGCGAAGGAGGTTAAGCAATTGATAGATAACCTGCAAGCAAACTTTCAATTCAATGTGAAGAATGGTGTGTTATATGGTTTTGATTTGGCAAAGGCACCGATGATGCTGGTAGGTCAGGGTAAAGGCGGAGAAACCAAATTCGATGCATTCTCTGGTGATCTGGATATCTCTGGAAAAACCTATCGATTCCGCAATCTGAATATAGAATCCGGACTAATGGCGGCCAATGGTGAGGTAAAAATCAACCCGAACAAAAGCCTAAATGGCGAAGTGGAAGTAGAAGTGAAAAAAAGTGTCTCGATTGCTGCAATCCCGCTGGAAATCTCCGGCACATTAGAAGACCCGAAAGTATTCCCCACTAAAGCAGCCATCGCCGGAGCAGTCGCTGGCACAGCCGTGTTGGGGCCTGCTGGTACAGGTCTAGGGCTTAAAGCAGGTAAGGCCGTAGATAAATTGAAAGGGCTTTTTGGTAATTAATCAAGTTTGCAATAGCAGTTGTTCAAACTCATTCGCTGGCAAAGGTTTAGAGAAAAGGTAACCTTGCCCGAAATCGCAACTGATACCTGCCAGCAATTCCCGCTGTTCAATCGTCTCCACCCCTTCGGCAATCACCATCATGTCCAACTTATGCGCCATCACTATCATGGCTTCACACAGCGCCACATCGCCAGCATTCGTTGTCATGCCCCGCACAAAAGATTGATCAATCTTGATGTAGTCGATATCGAATTTCCTCAGATAAGACAATGATGAATAACCAGTTCCAAAGTCATCGATAGCCACCTGAATCCCGGCGTCACGGAATTCCAGTAACTTATCTTTAATCCGGTCATTGGCTTCCAGCAGTAGCCCTTCGGTGATTTCCACCACGATACTTTTTCCGCTCAAACCCAGTTGGTTCAATTGTTGATACCAAGGTTTATAGTTACCGCTTTTGTCGCCAAACTGGACAGGCGAGACATTGACGCTGATCTGAAACTCTTTGTCATACAATTGCTGCCATTTTTCGACTTTTGATGTTGCCTCATGAAACACAAACTCCCCGATACTATTGATTAACCCAGTATGTTCAGCAACAGGAATGAATTCAGCAGGACTGACCATCCCTAGCTGAGGATGTCGCCATCGCACCAAGGCCTCTGCTTTAACGATTTTCTTGGATTTCAGGTCAATGATTGGCTGGTATGCTACCCAAAGCTGATCGCCTTTAAGCGCGGCTCGCAAGTCATTGGCTAGCTTCATCCGCGATTGTGCTATCATCTGCATTGATGGGGTAAAATAGCTATAGCCGTTCCGTCCAGCAGCTTTAGCAGCGTACATGGCCTGATCAGCGTTTTTAAGGAGCACTTCGATATCCGTTCCGTCATCAGGATAGCAAGTGACCCCAATGCTCCCGGTCATATAGACAATTTCACCATCCAGATTAAACGGCTCTGCAATCTTTTGCAGTATCAACATCGCGACACGCGTAATGTCATCCGAATCATGCAAATCACTCAAAATGATTGTGAATTCATCACCACCAAAACGCGCGACTGTATCCGAGTCGCGCACACATGATGTCAGGCGATCAGCCGCTTCAGACAACAGCATATCCCCTTTTGCGTGCCCGAGTGTGTCATTGATTTCCTTGAAATTGTCCAAATCAATAAACAGCAAGGCTAATAGCAAGCCAGTACGATGAGACTTTTTGATTTCTTGCGCAAGCCTGTCCTGAAACATGCGCCGGTTGGGCAAGCCTGTCAAATAATCGAAATTGGCATTGAACCAGCCCAACTCCTCAGCTTGCTTGCGTTGCGTGATGTCATAAATGAAACCATGCCAGAGCACACTCCCATCTTCCAGCCTTTCAGGAGAGGCCTCCCCTAGTCTCCAGCGGATGCCTTGTATAGGCAATACCACGCGGTATTCACACTGCCATAATTTTAAAGTTTGGGCTGATTCCTGAATGGAAGCGACAATACGATCGTAATCCTCGGGATGCAGGATTGCAAAAACAGTCGAAGCATCCTCCCTTACCTGTTCTGGTGTTACCTCATAGATAACGTTGATACCTTCACTGGCGTAAGGAAAACAGCATCTACCGTCCGGATATTGCCTAAATTGGTAAATAACTCCAGGCAAGCGCTGGGAAAACTTGTTTAAAAGATCGTACCCGTGCTCGACAGCGCCATAAGCCAGACGCAGTTCGTCTTCAAGGCGTTTTTGATTAGTGATATCTTCATAAACACCCAAAACACCCACAACCTCTCTGTTAGTAGGCCCCACCATAGGAACTTTGGAGGTATTTAGCCAGATTCGCCTGCCATCAGGGGTTGTCTGTGGCTCTTCGATATTTAACTTGGGAACACCGGAACTAATTACCTGCAAGTCGTCAGCGCAGATATAAATCTGCCTGCTCGTGCCATGGAAACTGCTTATCATTCTTGCCAACGACGTTTTTAGGATCAGCTTCGCCAGCATAATTTGCAAAAATGACATTACACCCCAAGTATCTGGATTCACGATCCTTCCAGAATACCCGTAATGGCAAATGGTCAATCACCATCTGCAATAAGTTTCTTGAACTGTTCAATTCTAGGTACGGCTGCCTAAAACCGTTCAAGAAAACGCTTTTGTAAATGAACCCGTAAGCGATGACTTTATAGACATGCCCTAAAAGATTGAGTATGTCGGTGACACTGGCATATAACGTAAAAAACAACTCGCTCAATGCCATCACGCTTACCGCAACAAACAGACCCTGCACATCACAAGGCTGATGACTTCGCATCTTCATCAAAAATCCAAACGCGGAAGCAATAAATAATGCAATAATGAAATATTCCATCCACACCTTGAAGCCGGTCAGCCCCCGGCCCGGCACAAACGTGCGAGGAATCAAATCAGGATAGTTAAAACCAATGACACTGGCAGCCACGAGCAATACAAACATCGCGACCAAACCAAACCAACGCCTCCTGATTAAGAGATTGTTCCCACATGGAGACCAAGCTAGCATCAACAAACCAATAGCAGAGAGCACACGAGCCAGCAGCCAAAAATAAATCGCTTTTTCGGGATTGTTGGGGGTAATGAAATCTGGCATTCCCTCGTAGGAAAGCATATGCAACAGATCCAGCATACCAACACCGAAGAAAACAATAGCAAGCAAAAGGGAACTGCTGGAGCTGTTTTCCTTGGGCACACTCCATCCGGCAGCAAACACCATAGCCGACACGATGATAGCTGCTGTTTCTAGAATGGTGTGGATAGGGACATAACCGGAAAACCCTTCACTCGGATGAAGTGCCGGAGTCAACCAGACGATGAGCTCAATGACCGCCAATACTAACAGCGTCATCAAGACCGGTTTTAAGGATTTTCTATAGCTATCGTGTAATTGCATTTATGCCCCAAATAGCCAAAAGATGGATTTTCTATGATTCTTCGGCGAATAGTAGCACCAACGCCCATCCTAAGCTAATGATTGGAAGTATAAAATAATGAGGCGAACACCTTAAGAAAAAATAAGGATGAAACCTGTGGTAATTCTCGAATTTGCTGACCCTTCGAATGAATAGAATGATTGGACTGACCGATAACTGCCAACTGTCACAATTTCAACATTAGCGTTAAAAAATATTACTTTATTTATATTTTTCAGCTTGTATTACATCTCTAAATGGCCTAAAAGTAATAAATCGAGTTGGTACAATCATTGCTATATTCATTTAACATGAAAAAGCTTCTTAACCAATTCTTGCTGCGTGATGCGTCCTTCTCAAAAAATGAGCAGGAGATTAGACACAAGGTTACATTCCTCAATAACGTCTTTTTATTTGCGTGCATCGTTGCATTTGGCATGGGATTCATTCGGTGGCAGATAAGCCCATTGATGGGTATGATCGACTTTGGATTCTCAGGACTAAGCCTTGCATTGCTTTATTATCTGCGCAAAAACAAAGATAAACTTGAGCTGTTAAGTACACTTGCCTTGATGCTTTCGTATGTGCTTTTCTTTGCAATCTATCTGCTCGCTCCCTATAACTCAACACGATCTTCATTATTCTTTTTATTATCTGCTTCAGCCTTTTTCTTAAAAGGTCGAAGGATTGGGTTTTATTGGCTAACACTGATTCTTTTATCTGTTATATCAGGGCATTTATTTCTCCATTCCAACGCGGATTACTCGTACATCGATGTACTTACCTTAGGTCTGTATTTAATCGCGTTATTTTTCATTCTGGATAATTATGAAAATATTAAAGATGAACAAAAGCAACGCCTGTTAGACCTGAATGCCCATTTGGAACAAGAGATACAACAGCGAACAAAAGAGCTGCAACTGGCCAATGAAGCACTTCTTAATGAAAAACAGTCTTTGAAAGCCTTATCATCCACCGACCAGTTAACAGGGTTATGTAACCGCTATAAATTTGAAGAACTGTTTGAGTTTGAAAGAAACCAATCACTGCGCTATCAAACCCACCTCTCTATCATTCTGATGGATATTGATCATTTCAAATCTATCAATGACCGCTACGGACATAACGTTGGTGATAACGTTTTAAAAGAACTGGCACAAACTTTAAACAAATCGATACGCAGTAGCGATGTCGCCGTGCGTTGGGGGGGCGAGGAGTTTATTGTCATTGCGCCTAAAACGACGCTCACTCAAGCGCAGAAACTAGGCGAATCAATTCGTCACATCATAAAAACCACTTACTATTCTGACATAGGACATCTCACCACAAGTATCGGTATCACCTCCCTGAACAAAAGCGACACTTTGAAATCCCTAATTCATCGGGCAGATGTTGCACTTTACAGGGCAAAACAACTGGGTAGGGATAATGTACAAATGAACATTGAGTAGTTGGATAAATGGGGTGGCTGATGGGGCTCGAACCCACGACAACTGGAATCACAATCCAGGGCTCTACCAGCTGAGCTACAGCCACCATAGAGACTTACAACTTGGCCTGCCCGACAGGAATCGAACCTGTAACCCCCAGCTTAGAAGGCTGGTGCTCTATCCGATTGAGCTACGGGCAGATTGTCGGTAAGGCTAGAAAAGATGGTCGGCGTGGAGAGATTCGAACTCCCGACATCCTGCTCCCAAAGCAGGCGCGCTACCAGACTACGCTACACGCCGAAGAGGCAGCAATATAGCGCAAAGCGGTCTTTAGGTCAATTCGAATATGCTAAAATAGCAAAGTTTTTTTAATCGAGCATAAAAATTAGCATGACTGCACAAATTATCAATGGCAAGGCCATCGCGGAGAACCTGCTGCAAGACATTAAACTGCGAGTGGAAGCACGGGTACAAAGCGGGAAGCGTGCGCCCTGCCTCGCCGTGATTCTGGTTGGCGCAGATCCTGCATCTGCGATTTATGTGCGTAACAAACGTATGGCGTGTGACAAAGTTGGCGTCCGCTCGATTGCTTACGACCTGCCAGCAGAGACTACAGAAGCTGCGCTAATGGATTTGGTGGACGAACTGAATACTGACCCGACTGTGGACGGCATTTTGGTGCAATCGCCTTTGCCTAAACACATCAATGAAGAGAACCTGATTGAACGTATCAGCGCCGATAAAGATGTAGATGGCTTCCATCCATATAATATCGGAAGATTGGCTGTGCGCCAGCCAACTCTGCGCTCTTGCACACCATACGGCGTGATTAGAATGCTTAAAACTTCCGGCATAGACCTGATGGGTCTGGACGCCGTGGTAGTGGGTGTTTCCAATCATGTTGGCCGCCCGATGGCACTGGAGCTGTTGCTGGCTGGCTGCACGGTCACCAGTTGCCATCGTCATACTAAGAATTTGGCGGACAAGATACGCCATGCAGATTTGATCGTGGCTGCCGCCGGCAAACCTGGCCTTGTGCAGGGGAACTGGATCAAACCAGGCGCAATCGTCGTGGACATCGGCATCAACCGCTTACCGGATGGAAAAATCACGGGTGACGTGGAATTTGATATTGCCAAAGAGCGGGCCAGCTATATCACCCCCGTGCCCGGCGGCGTTGGTCCGATGACGGTTGCTACGCTGATGGAAAACACGCTGCTGGCATTAGAAATCACCGAAGAAAAATAGACATTGCAATCCAACGTTAATGGGCGTATGCTCGATACGATTTTGCATCGCACTTTTGTAGTTTTTTATAAAGAAATATACATTTTTTAATTTTTAAGTAGTCGTATGCCAGAAACACTCAACAAAACCTTTACTCCTTATGTGGCCAAGCCTGATGAGGAGTATATGAACAGCAACCAACTCAACCATTTCCGCAAGATTCTGAACGACTGGAAAGCTGAGCTTAGTCAAGATATCGACCGCACCGTGCATACGATGCAGGATGAAGTCACCATGTTTGCTGACCCGAACGACCGCGCCAGCCAAGAGTCCGACATGGCACTGGAGCTACGTAACCGCGACCGCGAACGGAAGCTGATTAAAAAGATTGACGAGACCCTTCGCAACATCGATAACGATGAGTATGGTTATTGTGAAAGCTGCGGTGTCGAGATTGGTCTTAAACGCTTGGAAGCGCGCCCTACCGCCACTTTATGCATCGACTGCAAAACGCTCGACGAAATGCGTGAAAAGCAAGTAGCCAAATAGTTGGCTACTTGCTTTCGGTGCAAACTAAGTCGCCCGAGTTTTTCAGGGGGATGCTAAGCGAAGTGGCCGAAGCCAAAAACGAGTCAGCAGTTACCAAGAAAGCGGCATTTAATGCCGCTTTTTTATCGCACGCGTATTCATTACTAAAACCATCGCCCTGCAAACCAATCAGGAAGCGCCTTTCAGAACATCTTCACGCATAATGAAAAAACGCCTCGATTGAGGCGTTTTTAATCACAACTACGAAGATTACTCGTCAGCTTCTGCTGGCGCTTTTTCTTCTTTCGCTGGCGGGTCGATCAAGGCCTTCATGCTCAAACGCACTTTGCCTTTGTCATCCATCTCTACCACCTTCACGCGTACGATATCGCCTTCTTTCACATAGTCGCTAACGGCTTTAACACGCTCATGTGCGATTTGTGAGATATGCACCAGACCATCCTTGCCTGGCAACAGGGAAACCACCGCCCCGAAATCCAGGAGTTTGACCACTGGGCCTTCATATACTTGGCCGATTTCCACTTCCGCGGTGATCTCTTCGATGCGGCGTTTCGCTTCAGCACCGGCTTCTGCGCTGGTACATGCGATCTTCACGGTACCATCATCGTCGATATCAATCGTCGTATTGGTTTCTTTGGTCAACGCCTGAATCACGGCACCACCCTTGCCAATCACGTCACGAATCTTGTCCGGATTGATTTTCATGGTAATGATGCGCGGCGCGAATTCGGACATCTCGGTGTTTGCATTTGCCATCGCCTGTTTCATCAAGCCCAGAATGTGAGTGCGGCCTTCTTTGGCTTGTGCCAGGGCCACCTGCATGATCTGGGCGGTAATACCAGTGATCTTGATGTCCATTTGCAATGCAGTCACGCCATTATCGGTACCCGCCACTTTAAAGTCCATGTCACCCAAGTGATCCTCGTCACCCAAGATGTCGGTCAGCACAGCAACGCGGTTACCTTCCTTGATCAGGCCCATCGCCACGCCAGCAACATGTGCCTTCATCGGCACGCCGGCATCCATCAGCGCCAAACAACCGCCACATACAGAAGCCATCGAGCTGGAACCATTGGATTCAGTGATCTCGGATACCACACGAACAGTGTAGTCGAACTCTTCCTTGCTTGGCAAAGCAGCCAACAAGCCGCGCTTGGCCAAGTTGCCATGGCCAACTTCACGGCGTTTTGGCGTGCCTACGCGACCAGTTTCGCCAGTTGCATACGGAGGCATGTTGTAATGCAGCATGAAACGCTCATTGTATTCACCCTGCAACGCATCAATGATCTGCTCATCTCGACCAGTGCCGAGTGTGGCCACCACCAATGCCTGCGTTTCGCCGCGAGTAAACAATGCGGAGCCATGTGTGCGTGGCAATACGCCTGTGCGGATGGTGATAGGACGCACTGTACGTGTATCGCGGCCATCGATACGTGGCTCACCATTCAGAATCTGGCTGCGAACTGTCTTGGCTTCCAGCTTAAAGAACTCGTCTTTGATCTTGTTGGCTTCCAGCGTAGAAGTTTCTTCTGTAATCAACTCTGCCATTACACGGCTTCTGATTTCATCCAATTTAGCAGAACGCTCACCTTTGGATTTGATTTTGAACGCCGCAGCCACATCAGCCTCAGCCAATTTAGCAACTTTCTCAATCAATGCAGTATCTGGCTCTGGCGGAGTCCAGTCCCAAGCGTCTTTTCCGGCCTCAGCAGCAAATTCATTGATCAGCGCTACCACTTTTTTGATTTCTTCATGACCAAACACCACGGAACCCAGCATTACTTCCTCGGAAAGCTCTTTAGCTTCTGATTCCACCATCATTACGGCACCGTCAGTTGCAGCCACGACCAAATCAAGCTCGGACTCTTCCAACTGACTTGCTGTCGGATTAAGTACATACTCACCATTGATGTAACCAACACGAGCCGCACCCAATGGACCGTAAAATGGAATACCAGATATGGCCAAAGCAGCAGATGCGCCGATGATAGACGGAATGTCCGCATCAATCTCAGGATCGGATGACATTACAGTCGCCACCACTTGCACTTCGTTGTAAAACGCCTCAGGGAAAAGTGGGCGTAACGGGCGGTCAATCAAGCGGGAGGTTAGTGTTTCCTTTTCGCTAGGGCGACCTTCACGCTTAAAGAAGCCGCCAGGAATCTTGCCCGCAGCATAGGTCTTTTCTTGATAATCAACAGTCAGCGGGAAAAAGTCCTGGCCTTCTTTGACTTCTGTTTTACCTGTTACCGCCACCAACACCACTGTGTCGCCATAACTCACCATCACGGCGCCATCGGCCTGGCGAGCAATCTCTCCGGTCTCCAATGTTAGGGTATGCGCACCATACTGCATGCTTTTCTTTGTAATATTAAACATAGTTTTCTCTCTTTCTCAATTGGCTGCAACTCACTACCCAGTAGCAACCCACAATAAAAAAAGCCGACGCAATATGCTATCGGCTTTTTACTTCATTATAAAAGCGGATTGATAATAACCACTCTTATAAATTATTTACGCAGACCCAAACGCTCAATCAGCGTTTGGTAACGGCTTACGTCTTTACGTTTCAAATAATCCAGCAAACGACGACGTTGGCTTACCAATGCCAACAAACCACGACGGGAGTGATTGTCTTTTTTGTTGGTTTTGAAGTGCTCGGTCAGGTATGCGATACGATGTGTCAACAAAGCGACTTGAACTTCCGGACTACCTGTGTCTTTTGGTGCGCGTTGAAACTCTGCAACGATTTTTGCTGAATCTTGTGCTGTAATAGCCATCTTTCTTCCTTTAGTTAGCGTCAATGCAAGCGCAGTCAGAAACCATTTCAAACCGCAAATGCATTCGATTTACAATGAACTGCGCATTTTAGCATAATATCTTCACAGAACAAAAATTATTCTTTGTTTTTATTGGTTTTTTCGGTTAGCATTTATAACACCAGCAACCGTTTTGGCGCGATTCTCCCGTTGCTCAGACGATATCCCAAACCGAGAAATCTGCCGTTCGCATCATATAGCCGCAAATCGCCAACCGGTATTTGGCCCGACACCCACACTGCCTGGCCTTGCAGCAGATAATATGCCGCATCCATATCCAGCGTCACTTTAGCCAGATCGGCAATGGCAGAATCTACCGAGAGCAGACACGCATCACGCGCAGCAAAATCCATGCCTTCCAGCGCCTCGATAGTAACTGCTTGGCTGATTGAATATCCAGCTGTGGCAGTACGTCGGAGACCAGCCAGGTGCGCCCCACATCCAAGTGAATTGCCAATGTCTTCCGCCAAAGTGCGTATATAGGTTCCTTTGCTGCAAGTAACTTCAATCTGTGTCACATCACAATCAAACATTAGCCGCTCAATCGCATGAATCTTGACCTGACGCGGCTTTCGCTCAACCTCCTGCCCTGCCCTTGCGTATTCGTACATCGGTTTTCCATCCACTTTGAGGGCGGAATGCATAGGTGGAACCTGGCTGATTTCACCAATGTACTGTCGACAAACAGCATCAAACTGGTCGGGTGACACACGCACCGGCTTTACAGAAACCACTTCACCTTCAGCGTCAGCAGTCGTGGTAGTGACGCCTAACTTGATTGTCGCAATGTAAGTTTTGTCTGCATCTGTCAATACTTGTGCGAACTTGGTCGCTTCGCCCAAACATATTGGCAAAAGCCCAGTCGCAAGCGGATCCAGTGTACCGGTGTGCCCGGCTTTGGCTGCCTGATAAAGCCATTTGATTTTTTGTACCGCTTGATTGGATGAATAACCCAGCGGCTTGTCCAATAACAACACGCCGTTGATCGGTCGTCTTACGCGTTTGATTTGCACGAGATCACTCGTCTTCAAAAGTAGTCAGAAAACCTTGCCGTCTTAAGAGTGCAGTGTTTTTGGGCGCGAACGATTGCTGATAGTAATTGGAAATCTTTTGACGGAATGGCAGCTTCTCGCGCGGCTCATTGAAATCCAGCATGGCTTGTTCATACTGCGCCAAATATTGCGCCAGCGTTTGTGTTTGATAACGGTTTTTGTGCACTACGGCAGATTTTGGCAGACGCGGTTTGACACGCATATCCACATTCGGTTTACCTATGCATAAACCAAACAATGGGAACGTGTATGGCGGCAAGTCGAGCAAATCTACCAACTCCGGCGCAATCAACCGTAAACCGCCAACGGGGCAAACCCCATAGCCCAAGCTCCCGGCCGCAATAAGCGCATTTTGGGCAGCAAGCGAAGCATCCACTGTCATGGTAAGCATAGTATCCGGTGTACCGACAGCGGCGAAACTACCGTCACATGCTTCGCTGGCCAGTTTTGCGCGATAAAGATCGGCCACAAACACCAGAAAAACGCTGCAAGTGCCAATTTGTGGATTACGTGGCTGCAGCGTCACGATCTTTTCACGCAGTTGTACATCTTCAACATGAATGATGCTGTAATGCTGCCCGTTCATCCACGAAGGCGCTTGTTGTGCACAGGCAAGAATCGCATCCAGCTCATTGTCAGGAATCACGATATTGAGCTCAAAATCGCGGTAAGTACGATGGTTCAGTATGGTGTCGATAACGGCGTTCATGACGATTCCAGGCTTATTCCTCTGACGGGGGCGCATCCTTCAACGCCTGCGCTATCAGCGCGTCCATCTTGGAGCCGTTATCGATAGATTGATCGTATGAGAAATGCAATTGGGGAATGGTACGCAACATCATGCGGCGCGCCAGTTGGGTACGCAAAAAACCCGCCGACTTCTCCAGGCCTTTTTGCGTGGCATCGCTGTAATGATCGGTGACATAGAACACTTTGGCATGCGCCATGTCGCCCGCCACCTCCACATCGGTAATGGTTACCAGACCAATGCGAGGATCTTTCACCTCGAACTGCAACAAATCCGCCAACTCCCGGCGGATTTGCTCAGCGATGCGGTTGCTTCTGGAAAACTCTTTTGCCATTAAAGCGTACGCGCCACTTCGACAACTTCATAGATTTCCAGCAAATCGCCCACTTCCAGATCATTGAAGTTTTTAAGTGACAGGCCACATTCGAAATTGGCTTTAACTTCTTTGACGTCGTCTTTGAAACGTTTCAGAGAATCCAACTCGCCTGTGTGGATGATCACGTTGTCACGCAATACACGCACTTTAGAATTGCGTTTCACCATACCATCCTGCACATAACAACCGGCTACTGTACCAACTTTGCTGATGCGGAATACTTCGCGTATTTCGACCATACCTATCAGGTTTTCTTTTTGTTCGGGCGCCAGCATACCGCTCAATGCTGCCTTTACCTCATCCACAGCTTCGTAAATGATGTTGTAATAACGTACATCCACATCATTGGTTTCTATCAGCTTGCGCGCGCCTGCATCGGCACGGACGTTAAAGCCAATCAATACCGCTTTAGAGGCAATTGCCAAGTTCACATCAGACTCACTGATAGCTCCCACGCCTGTGTGAATCACGTTCACTTTGACTTCGCTGGTAGAAAGCTTTTGCAGGGAAGTGGACAAAGCTTCGTAAGAGCCTTGTACATCGGACTTGATGATCAAACCCAAGGTTTGCACTTCACCTTCTGCCATTTGCTCGAACATATTTTCAAGTTTAGCAGCTTGTTGTTTAGCCAGTTTCACATCACGGAACTTACCTTGGCGGAACAATGCGATTTCACGGGCTTTGCGCTCATCGTTTAATACGATAACCTCTTCGCCCGCATTTGGCACTTCTGCAAGACCCAATACTTCGACAGGAATAGAAGGGCCTGCTTCTTTAACTTCCTTGCCGTTTTCATCCAACATGGCACGTACACGGCCGTATGTCGTTCCCGCCAATAGCATATCGCCTCGACGAAGTACGCCAGATTGCACGAGTATGGTGGATACGGAACCGCGGCCTTTGTCTAATCTGCCTTCAATTACCAAGCCTTTGGCTGGCGTATTACGCGGTGCCTTTAGCTCCAAGACTTCTGCCTGCAAAAGCACCGCTTCCAGCAACTCATCGATACCTTTACCAGTCTTGGCCGAAACTTCACGGAACATGGTGTCACCACCAAATTCTTCCGGTACGACTTCATGATTCACCAATTCCATCTTGACACGCTCAGGCTGAGCTTCCGGCTTATCGATCTTGTTGATAGCCACCACTAAAGGTACATTACCAGCTTTCGCATGATGGATCGCCTCAATGGTTTGCGGCATCACGCCGTCATCGGCTGACACCACGAGAATCACCACATCGGTAGCCTTGGCACCGCGAGCACGCATAGCCGTAAACGCTTCATGGCCAGGGGTATCCAGGAAAGTTACCATGCCTCGCGGGGTTTCTACATGATAGGCACCGATATGCTGGGTAATCCCGCCAGCTTCACCAGATGCCACACGTGTACGGCGAATATAGTCGAGCAAGCTGGTTTTACCATGGTCAACGTGGCCCATCACCGTGACAACGGGCGGACGTGGCTCCAGAATCGGCTCTACATGGTCCGCTTCCTCCAGAAATGCTTCCGGGTCGTTTGCCGCTGCCGCTTGAGCTTTATGACCCATCTCTTCTACAACGATAATGGCAGTCTCTTGGTCAAGTACCTGGTTGATCGTAACCATCATACCCATCTTCATCAAAGCCTTGATTACCTCGCTGGCTTTGATAGACATTTTATGTGCAAGGTCTGCCACGCTGATCGTTTCTGGCACTGCAATTTCATGGATAATCGGTTCAGTTGGCGCATTAAATGCGTGTTCCGGTTCATCTTCTTTATGCTTATGTTTTGCCTTAGGTGCGCGCCAAGCCTGACTTATGCCTGTGTCTCCTCGTGTCTTAAGACCACGTTTACGATTCTCATTTTCGTTCCAGTCACGATTACCGCCCGTGCTTTTACCTTTTTTGGCATCCTTGTTTTCAGGTTGCGCACTTGCCTCTTTTGTAGGTTTATGCAGAGTACCTTCAGACAGTTTGCTGACTTTCTTCTCTGCTTCAGCAGCTTTTCTAGCCTCCTCGTCAGCTTGACGACGCGCTTCTAGCTCTTGTTTGCGGCGTAGGTCTTCAGCCTGCATGGCTGCCAATGTGGCGGCACGTTTTGCCTCTTGTTCGCGTATAGCAACTTGCTCTGCACTTAGCACCATTCTTTTAGCTGGGGCAGGCTCTATCGGCTGGACCGCAACTGTCGACTCAACCACAGCAGCCACCTGCTCTTGCTCCGCAAGCACGTCAACCTCATCTTTGGTAAACTCTGGCTCCACTGGCATCTGCTCTTGTACATGTGCGTCTTCTTGTACTTCAGCAGACTCAGGAACAGTCTCTAACGCATCATCACGACGCACCAGTACACGTTTCTTACGTACCTCAACCTGTATTGTTCTCGCACGTCCTGTACTATCTGTTTTTTTGATTTCTGTACTTTGCTTGCGTGTCAGCGTAATCTTATTTTTAGGTGTAGCTGCGCCGTGTTCTTTACGCAAATAATCCAGCAGAGCTGTTTTATCAGCCTCTTCAAGCTTATCTTCTGGGTTCGATTTATTCACTCCAGCACTTTTAAGCTGCTCCAGCAACAAAGCTGTGGGTAACCCCAGCTCGGTTGCGAATTGTGCGACGGTTGATTGTGCCATTTACTGCTCCAGTATCCTATTTGCCTTGCCTTAGTTCGACTTGCTGAACCAAGGTTCACGTGCTGTCATAATCAAGGCTTTTGCACGTTCTTCATCCATATTGGTCAATTCTACCAATTCATCTACTGCAAGTTCTGCCAAATCATCGACTTTTGAAATGCCTTTGGATGCCAGCAAGTGTGCTGTGGCATCATCCATACCTTTCATTGCCAACAAGTCCTCTGCCGCTTCTTCAACCTTCTCTTCTTTAGCGATTGCTTCAGTCAATAAGGCGGCACGTGCGCGAGCACGCAATTCATTGATAGTCTCTTCGTCAAAAGCCTCAATCTCTGCCATCTCAGCTAAAGGAACATAAGCAATCTCTTCAAGTGTACTGAAACCTTCCTGAACCAAGATATCTGCGACTTCTTCATCCACATCCAGTTTTTGCATGAACAGCTGACTGACATTAGCATATTCATCTTGATTTTTTTGCGCTGCCTCTTGCTCAGTCAATATATTCAACGTCCAGCCTGTTAGCTCAGATGCGAGACGTACGTTCTGACCACTTCGACCAATTGCCAACGCGAGTTGGTCTTCATCAACAACTACATCCATGCTGTGTGCATCTTCATCTACAACAATACTGGAGACCTCTGCAGGCGCCATGGCATTGATGACAAACTGTGCTGGCTCCATGCTCCACAAAACTATGTCCACACGTTCGCCAGCCAGTTCGCTGGTAACAGCTTGAACACGTGAGCCACGCATACCAACACAAGTACCCACCGGGTCCAAGCGTTGATCGTTGGTCTTGACAGCAATCTTAGAGCGCAGCCCGGGGTCACGCGCCGCAGACCGAATCTCTAGCAAACCTTCTTCGATTTCTGGCACTTCTAGTTCAAATAAACGAATCAGGAATTCTGGCGCGGTGCGCGACAACACCAACTGAGGACCTCTGCCACCACGATCGATACGTGACAAATAGGCACGGACACGATCACCAACACGCAAATTCTCTTTAGGAATCATGGATTCTCGTGGCAATATGCACTCCAAGCGTCCAACTTCAATGATGGCATTACCTTTTTCCATGCGCTTAATGACACCGGTAACGAGCTTTTCATCTCTTGCCAAGAAGTCCTGCAATATCTGCTCACGTTCCGCTTCTCTAACTTTTTGCAATATAACCTGTTTTGCCACTTGTGCACCAATACGACCAAAGGAGATAGACTCCAGCGGCTCTTCATAGTAATCGCCTATTTTACGGCCTTCAGCACGTGGGTCCTCCTCATCGAACTGGTATGCTGAGTTTTCAAGCAAGTCATATTCAACGTATTGCCAACGACGGAATGTTTTGTAATCACCAGTCTCTCTATCAATCTCTACGCGGATATCTGCGCCTTCTTCGTGATTTTTCTTGGTCGCCGATGCTAAAGCCAACTCCAATGCTGTAAAAATTACATCCTTGCTCACGTTTTTCTCATGAGCAAGCGCATCCACCAACAATAAAATTTCACGACTCATCACATCTCTCCAACTGTAAATTCAATCTCTTAAAACTGTGGACTTAATCTTGCCTTTTCAATATTGCTGATAGCAATTTTTTCTATCTTGCCATCCAAATCTAGCAATACCATATCCGATTCCACTCCACGCAAAATACCCAAAAAATTCTTCCTAGGCTCTCCACTTTCCTGTTTTACAGGCACACGCAGTTTAATTTGGGCACGCTCTCCAGTAAAACGCGCGAAATGTGCTTGTTTTCTCAGCACACGATCCATCCCAGCAGACGAGATCTCTAACCTGTCATAGTCAATATCATGATCGACAGTCAGCACATTACCAAGTTGATTGCTCACTAACACACAATCATCAATCGTAACGCTATCCTTAGTATCTTTCGGATTCAACTTGTCTATAAAAACACGTAACAACTTACCTCGATTTGACACCTCAAGATCTACCAACTCATAGCCAAGTTGTGTAACTGTTTTATCTACAAGTGCCTGCAAATCCTGCACGCCTACTCTCCAAGTGAATTACGCATTTTGCGGAAATAAAAAAAGGGCATACTGCCCTTTTTATCTAAAATCGAATTATATCAATAAATTCAGCGAATTGGAATCCATTCAGCGCCCACTCACTAGTACGACGCAATCAAGTCTAAAAAACAAATAAACCCTCACAAGGAGGGTTTATTTATTCAAATAACTAGCTTGGGGA